>NZ_CP145899.1:0-80984 GCF_049568665.1 Haladaptatus sp. SPP-AMP-3
ATGTCCGACACAGCCAAAATCGCCGTCTCGAACCAGAAAGGCGGGGTCGGGAAGACGACTGTGGCGATCAACGTCGCGGGAGCGTTGAACCAGCGAGGACACGACGTGCTCTTCGTCGACCTCGACCCACAGGGGAACGCCACCGAAGGGCTCGGATTGGAGGCCGAGTACGAGGCACAACCACCGACCCTGTTTGATACGCTGACCGACCACGAGGAGCGCGAGGACGTCGATTCGCTCATCGTCTCCCACGAGGAGATGGACGTGCTTCCGAGCAACATCGACATGACCAGCGTCGAGCCGGAGCTCACCATGGCGATGCGCGGTCGGGAACGGCTGACGCAGGTCCTCGATGCGCTCGATGCTGACTACGACGTTATCATCATCGACTGCCCGCCGTATCTCGGAAACCTCACCGATAACGCCCTACTCGCCGCCGGAAACGTTCTCATTCCGGCGCTCGCGGAATCGACGAGCAAGCGCGCATTGGAAATCCTGTTCGACCAGATGGAAGTCCTCGAAGCGGAGTACGACACGCAGATCCACGACCTCGGACTCGTCGCCAACCGCGTCGAGACGACCAACGAAGCGGATGCGATGCTCACGTGGTTCGACGATGTGTTCACCGACATTCCCGTCTGGGAGGTCAGAAAACGGGTGACGCTCCAACGTGCGTTCTCGGCCGGTTGTTCCCTGTTCGAAGTCGAGGAGGAGTGTGATATGACCGCCGTGTTCCTCACCATCGCCGAGGACCTCGAACGGCAGTTCGATTCGATGGAGATGTCGGCATGAGCGACGAGAGCCGTGCCGACCGTCTTCGTCGCCGTCGCGCGCAGCGTGACAAACCGTCCGCGGCGTCCGAATCCACCGAACGGGCCGACTCCGTGTCGGGAGGTGAAACGGATGTGGCGTCCGACCCATCCGAAACCGACGATGGAACCGACGAAGCCGATTCCACTGCATCTGAGAGCGTCAAGGAGACTCGCGTCGGGACCTACATGTATCTCCCCGAAGAGCAGCGCTCCGAGCTGAACTTCCGCTACAAGGAGCTTAACCTCGCCTACGAACGAGCGGTCGGCGAGGAACTGGAGAAAAATCGCCACTTCTATCCGCTGGTCGTTCAGGCCGGTCTCGAGGCGCTCGACGGTATCGACGGCGAGGCGATTCGGGAGCGCCTGGACCGTTTCGAGTGAATTAGGAATCTCCGTGTCGAACGCCGTGGCTTTTCGGTTCGGGAAACGGTCGAGGACCGTGAGAAGCAGCGCCGCTACTATTCGAGGAGCGCTCGAATCTCTTCCCCGCGTTCATCGTTCGTGATGAACTTCTGGAACCGCCACTCGAACGAGTCGAGCAGGACAGCGATTCCGTCGTCGGTGATGGCGTACTCGTTCGTTCGCTTGTCCAGTTCGCTCTTCTCGACCAGCCCACGCTCGATGAGCGTGTCGAGGTTGGGGTACAAGCGACCGTGATTTACTTCCTCGTCGTAGTAATCTTCGAGCTCGCGCTTGATCGCGAGACCGTATCGAGATTCCTCCGAGAGCACTATCAGGACGTTTTGTTGGAACGCGGTGAGATCGCGCGCGGTTTCCACGTTACTAACGGTTTCTGCCTCTGACATGGTAGTATGGTGTGATATTCATTGACAGAGGATATAAAACTTCCTACTCCGAACAATATTTATGAATTCTATTATAAATCTTATATAACATCAATCCTCTGGTCGAAGATAATTGTGTTATTCTGGCTGTTATTTGGGACGATAATTAATCAAATTGAATTTTCCCGCGACTCTCAATGCTTGCTTTTTGGCCGTTAGATAAGTACCTGTCGGAAAGAGTGTGGCGAAATAATACAATATTATTTGATTGTCGGTAAGTTGTTACTTGACTGCCTCCAACTGCTCTCCATCGGTTTTGGGCGGCGTCGATCGATGCAGTTCGGCTTCGACTTCTTTGAGCGTGGATTCGGCCTCGTCTATCGGTTCGTCTGACAGGTCCAACCGTATCTGTAGGTCACAGTTACGGCAGTACGCATCGCCCACGATTCCCCCCTCGTCGTCCTGCCAGATATCGACACGAAATCGTCGATTGTTACACTCCGCCGATGGGCATTCTACCTCCCCAGAATTTAACATCGATTCGAGATTGTCCTCGACGAGTTCAATAATATCAATCATAACGCCGAATCAGTCACCGAACTGCTTAAACTTGCTTGCAAATATCGCGTATGATAATTGATTCTGACATCCTCTATATCGACAACGGTGTCGGAATACCTGTCTTTCATATAATTTAGATGGTGTATAACAAAGTAGATACCGCTTTTCGTCTCCGGTACGCCCAAGACGGGCGTCCCATGTGCGTTACGGTAACCGACTCGCTCGGCGTTGCCGGAGGCGATGGCCGTGGGCCGGCATCCCACCTCGTGTCACCATCCTCCTACGAAAGTTCTCCTCCCGGGCGGGCGTTTCCGTTCGCTTTCGATGAAATGTGCCTGACGTCTTTCAGTACGTTTTACTGGTCGGTATCCTTCGTCCCGGCGAAAAGTGACGGAGTGAACCTCCGTCCCGATTCGCATGGAAATATCCAACAGTGTGTTCTCCCCCAGCAGCCACGCCCGAGGGAGATGGAGAATGCCAGACGTTCACACGACTTCTATCGTCTCGCGTCCGATGTTCAAACGGCGTCACGTGATATTCGAGTTAGGTGGATCCAACCGGAATCCACTGTTCGATGACGGACGCGTCTATGCTCGTCGAATTCCCTGAAATCCGACGGCGCCGACCGGTCTCGCGACTAGTCGAAGACGACGACCGTGTGTAAAAATTCGGCTGGATGTGTGAAGTGCTTATACGTCTAGTGGATACCGAGCGCTTCGATCTGCTCTTGGTACCGGTTGCGGATGGTGACTTCCGTCACCTGTGCGACGTCGGCAACTTCACGCTGGGTCTTCTTCTCGTTACACAACAGTGAGGCGGCGTAAATCGCGGCGGCGGCGTAGCCGGTCGGCGATTTCCCGGAGAGAAGCCCCTGTTCCGCGGTCGTATCGATAATTTCGTTCGCTTTGGACTGCACTTCTTCACTGACACCGAGGTCGGAACAGAATCGAGGAACGTACTGCTTCGGGTCGACCGGCTTCATTTCGAGGCCGAGTTCTTGGGAGATGTATCGATATGTTCGACCGATCTCCTTCTGATCCACCCGTGAGACCTCCGCGACTTCTTCGAGGCTTCGTGGGATTCCCTCCTGCCGACAGGCGGCGTACAGCGTGCTCGTTGCGACGCCTTCGATGGAACGTCCGCGAATCAGGTCTTCGGCCAATGCACGTCGGTAGATAACCGATGCGACTTCGCGTACCGACCGTGGGACACCCAGCGCGGACGCCATCCGGTCGATTTCGGAGAGCGCGAACTGCAAGTTGCGCTCGCCCGCGTCCTTCGTCCGAATGCGCTCTTGCCACTTGCGCAGTCGGTGCATCTGACTTCGTTTTTCCGACGACAGCGACCGACCGTACGCGTCCTGGTTCTTCCAGTCGATGGTCGTGGTCAGTCCTTTGTCGTGCATCGTCTGCGTGGTTGGCGCTCCCACGCGCGACTTGCTCTGTCGCTCGCTGTGGTTGAACGCGCGCCACTCGGGCCCGCGGTCGACGTGATCTTCTTCGACGACCAGTCCACAGTCGTCACAGACGAGTTCGGACTGGTCCGCACTGTTAACGAGGTTTTTCGACCCGCACTCGGGACATCCCGTGACCCCCTCCTCCTCCTCGGTTTCGGTTTGCTCCGCGCGGCGCTCCCGTTGGCGAGTGGACCGTTTCATCAACGTTCTATACTCAATGCAAACATTTAAATCCCCGGATGGTACCTCATGCGTGTCTTTCAGATACCATAGATATCCTCATCCTGAAAACACGTAGACCGCGGCGTGGTTCGGTTAACGTCTCTATTATCTGTACCGCCGATGGCCTAATTTAGCTTTCACGCTGACTTCGCCAAGCGCGAGATTTCGACCATCGTATCGTTGCTGTTGGGGTTCGAATTTCGGAACGTCCACGAGCGGTCGAACGTCATTCCTTCGTCTTGCCCTTTCATCAGCAGTTCGTCGAGCGCGAGCTCGAAATCGTCGGTTGTCGTCCCCTCGGATACGGATGGTTGACTCGGTGTCGGCTCGGCTAGTTCGGGTCGCGGGGCGAGGCTCGTTATCTCCACCATCACGTCGTCGTATTTCTCGTGGCGGAACGTCCACGAACGGTCGAGTTCGACGTCGTTGTCTCGTGCCGTGGAGACGAGGACTTCGAGGGTTCGCTCGAACTCCCCTGGAGAGGCTGCCCAGGCGGGTATGTGGTTTGCCTGGCTCATTTCGATTTCTCCTACGTACATACCCTACATAAACTCGGAATGCCGTCCCGTCTAGTTTCGGTCCTTCTCACCGTTTGAAACAGTTCGAAACGGTCTGGGAGCGCGTCACCGGGCGCGTCACCGGTTTATTATCGCTCCTGTTTCTGGTGGTGAATGTCATGAGTGCGAGGGAGAAACTCTCGACCAAATCCGACGGGCGGGTTTCCGTCGACGAACCGCCCGTCGAAAACGATCTATCGACTGATGGCGCGTTCCACCTGCTACAGAGTCAGCGACGCCGCGCCGCGATTCGCTATCTCGGGGATGCGGACGGACCGGTCGAGATGTGCGACCTCGCGGAGCAGGTCGCGGCGTGGGAAAACGACACGACCGCCCACGCGCCCACCTCGGACGAACGTCAGCGAGCGCACATCCCGTCGTACCAATCTCACCTCCCGAAACTCGACGAAAAAGGGGTCATCGACTACGACAAAAACCGCGGTATCGTGGAGCAAACTCCCCTCGTATCACAGTTAGAATGCTACCTCGATGTCGGCCGCGACCCCGACATCGAATCCGAGGATGAGAGGCGTCAATGGAATACGTACTATCTGAGCGTTTCCGTTCTCGGGTCGGTTCTGTTTACCGGTGCCGCCTTTCGATTTCCGCTTTTGGTCCACGTTCCCAGTCTCGCTGTTATGATCTTCGTTCTCCCGCATTTTGGTCCGTTTCGGTTACTCACTCGCTTCCCGTGTGATTGCTACCCGCGGTTACCGCGATTTCTCTAGGCAGTTTTCGCAGATATCTACGCTCGCTTGGAGATAGGTTCCCTTTTCCTCCAACTCCATTTCGATGCGTGTTACTGGGACGTAATCCTTACAGTACGCGCAACGTTCGATAGCGTCCACCCGATTTGATATGTCGTGGTTTCTCGGCATAGTGTGCGTTTCCCGTCTCTACCCGACGGCCATCAGATGGAGTATGAAAAGGAACCCCCCAAAAGGTATGCGTTAGTATTTCCGTGTTTTAAGTACAAACGACCTGTGAGGGGGGAAAAGGGGTCGGTCGTTAGTCCGCGAGTTCGGCGCTTTCTTTCTCGCTGACGTACTTCGATTCCCATTCACGACGCGCTTCGATCTCCCGCTGTCCGCGTCGGGTGAGGGTGTAGTAGTTGGTTCGACGGTCCACTTGCCCCTTCTCGACCAATCCTTTGTCGACCAACGTATCGAGGTTCGGGTAGAGCCGGCCGTGGTGGATGTCCTTCTCGTAGTAATCTTCGAGCTCTTCTTTGATGGCGAGTCCGTGTGGTTCGGTCAACCCGTTGATGACGTACAACAGGTCTCGCTGGAAGCCAGTCAGGTCGTACATGTTCGACTCGATGTTATGTCTACAGGGTATTAGTTAAGTGCATGATAATGCCCTCCTCAGGCGATGGAAAACGGATTAAACGGTCCGTTTGAAACTAGACAAATCCGCCATCGTTACAAAGTTTCATCATAATGACCGTGTTCGTGTAATCCGTTACGAACTATCCGTTTACTCTTGGCCAAAGATAATATATGCGACGAGTCATCACGTGGCTACAATATGAAGAAACAGGAGCTGATCCACGTTCACGGCTTACTCGCGGCGGTTCGAAACCAGTACGAGGAGCGGAGTGGCCGAACGGTAGACCTATCCGAGTACGAGCAAACTGGTGTGAAACCGACATCGATACATCATTCGAAAACCGCCCATCAGGAGGCCATCTTCGCACTCGTTGACTGCCTCACTGATACGATGGCAGTGGAAGAAGAACAGCTAACATCACACGCTGACTGACAGGTTCATTCTGGTCCAATTCGTTGTCGTTTCGGTCCCGTCTATTCTTCCCGCGCCGTCCACCCCGACATGAATTGGGCGAGCGTTACGAACGAAAACATGGCGATGATGACGCCGCCGATAGCGACGCTCGGGAGCGTGGTGAGGACGGGGATGCCAAGGACAGCACCGGCGAGGACGATGGTGCTGAACACCGAAACGCCGAGGTAGTAAAATTCCCACGGTGGTTCTCGACCGACTTCCTCGCGGTCGGCTTCCTCCGCTTCGACGGTGAGATACCGGTCGAGTTGGTCCGCAAGCTTCGTCCGTTTGACCGTTCCGCGGCTCTGGTCGTAGTCGATGATCCCTTCCTCGTCGAGTTTCGGCAGGTGTGACTGATAGAGTGGAATGTACACGCGCTGGCGTTCGTCCGAGGTGAGCGCCTGCACGGTCGTGTCGTTCTCCCACGCCGCGACCTGTTCTGCCAAGTTGCGCATCTCGACCGTCCCGTCGCGTTCCTTGAGATACCGTAGTACGTGACGGCGACGAGGCGTTTGAAGGAGGTGGAAGATTTTATCCTTTGAGAGCTCAGTCTCGGCACTTACTTCCGGAACGGTATGCGTTCCTCCATCGTCGGTGTGAACTTCTGTAGCGCTCATGACGGATGAATTATCGATAGAATAGGTAATAAACCAATAATGCGCTCCCAATTTGTTGCGAACGGTTGTGATTGCTTGTTATACCGCTTAGCACACCTATAAATTGTTCGATCATGTACTTATCATTTATACTAAAAACACGCGAACTAGAATGCGTGTGTATGTCGTTATTCTTGGCATCATCGCTAGAAAACGCCGCTTTCTGACCTTGTAGGGCTGGTTTTACGACGGTGGTCGGTTCCTTCTACGACCCGTCTGTCTGCACTTGTCGGACCGGTATTGTCCAATTACTGGTCGTACTATCCCTCGATTGGTCTATATTGTCGTACGAGATGTCTGCTGAAACAATTGTGGACGATGTCCCTCTCTCATCCCCTCGTCTATTGCTTTCAACATTAAAAATATGAAATTAAAAGATTCGATTAATCGCCCTATAGTAAACAGGGAACGAGACGTAGCAAGATACGCCCAGCGCGGAGGCGGGGTCTTACAATATCCGGCCGCGAGGGTCGTTAGCGCTCATGACTCCAATCCCCCTCGTGCTCAGTTCTCCATCCACGAGCGGTGTCGAAGGGCAAGACGGGGCGTCATTCGACGACCCACGTAATCGACGGTCGTTGTGACATTCTGGTAGAATCTTAGCCCATGTTCGATTCCCGAAAGTTTAATGTGACGTAATGAAATACCACAATCGAGTTCGGGTTCCTCGACAATGGCACATGGCGCATCTAACTCCGATGGCCCTCTTAACGAACCGGACGGCTCGTCGAAGGGCGCTGTACAGGACGATTTCGCTCTTTCCGCTCCATCGAGAACTCTCTTTGCCGAGATTTTCGTCTCACATGGGCATCTCGTTCTCGTTCCGACGATAGAATCGTCCTCTGAGGTGACTATTCAGATGGAGGAAACGCCGATGGCCGACGGCTCGCTTCTGTTTGTTTCCGTCGTCGGAGACGATTTTTCCTCGTTCGAGCGCTCGCTCGAGACGGATGCGACCGTCCGTGCGGCGACGTTTTTCTCCGCCGCCGCCGACCGGCGCGTGTATCGGATTCGGCCCGAATCGGATGTCGTTCCGTTCCTCCCTACCGCCGCCGACCTCGGTATTCGCGTCCTCGACGTAAAGAGCGGCACCGGTGGGTGGGTAATCCGTATCCAGATGCTCTCGCGTGAACCGCTCATCCAACTCCGGGAAGCGTGTTTGGAGCACGGAATCACGTTCCGTGTGCGGCAACTGTTCGACGCGGACCCGAACACGAACCCCGACGGCGCGCGGCTGACCGGTCGCCAGCGCGACACGGTTCTCACCGCGTATCAATCGGGCTACTACGACGTGCCCCGTGGTATCTCACAGGGCGAACTCGCCGAGGAACTCGGCGTCTCTACGTCGGCGATTTCACAACAACTCCGGCGTGCAACTCGACAGCTTATCGCCAGCACGTTTGCCGTCGAACAGGATTAGGCTTCGAACGGGGATTTCGACGCTTCCGGTTCGGACCCGTTGAGGAAGACGAGATTCCCCCGTCCGATTTGTACCCGTGTTATCTCGTCGTTTTCCTCCATCTTCGAGAGTTTTCTGCTCACGGTCGATTTCGACCACGAAGTTTCGGTCGTGATATCTGCCTGCTTCATCCGGCCGCCGTACTGGATGAGGAGCGACCGAATTCTCTCTTCGTCGGTGAGCATCTCCTCGTCGGCCAGGTTTCCGACCGGTGGCTGTTCGGGTTCCTGTTTTTGTTCCGGTTGTTGGGGTGATCCCTCCGTGGTGGTTTCCACGGTCGTTTCCTCTTCCTCATCTTCCGGTTTCTTTCGTTCGAACAGCCCGGACAGGACGGAGCGGATGGAAGAGAGCGGTCCGTCGCTCCGCTGGTCGGTCGACTCGGTAGCCTCTTCGGTTTCGTTCGATTCGCTCGCCTCGTCGTCCGGAGAGTAGGCTGGTGTGGTCGTCCACTCGGCACCGTTGTCGGAAATCTCGACGACGACATCGAACAGCGTTTTCAGGGTATTCGTCGTCTCGGGGTCGTGAATGTCGGGGTCCATTTGGAAATACCCGATGCCCCCCGCGGCCTGTATTCGGTGAGTGAGTATGTGGAGATATCGGAATGCGGTATCGAAATCGACGTATTCGAGGAGGACGGTCAGCGTCTGTACCGAGACGACCGGCTGTGTTTCCCCGTCCGACCACTCCTTCAGCTGGTCGCTCAACGGGACGATTATCTCCATCGGGTCGGTCGGGTCGACGACCTTTGTCGTCACGGTGTCGGACGTCTGTTCGTCGTACGTTTCGGACTGTGCCATCCCGCTCGCGTGGATGAAACGAACCTCTCGCGGTGATCTTCCGACGCTCCGTTCCCAGTCCCCGAGCCACTGTCCCGGCGGTTGCGTGTAGGTGACGGCCGCGAGACTGACGTTTTCGGGTCGCGTCGAAGCTACGAGCTCCATGTGTGCTCGGTTGCCATCAGGCGTAAGAGGGGCGAGGACGAGAACGTTTGACGCTCCCTGGAGATCTTCTTCTATTTTGCGGACGTTCATTTATGACATTTCCTAATATATAATTTTATTTTTACATTAGCGACGCTATTTTGCATGCTAAATACACTGGAACTCGATATCAATGTATTGCTCTCCTATACTATCCTCTAATATACGCTTGTATCTTTGTTCGTTGAATCCCCAGCCGTTCCATTATCTTTGGTCGATTTTTTATAGAAATTCGAACCGTTTTTGTCTCGTCGTTTTCGGCACAAGCGTGAGAATGTTCCGCAAGACGTCCGGATAGACATGGAGGTGTACACGTGTTTTCCCCGTCGCCTCGTACCCATCTATCGTTGTTCATACCTGCGAGCCGTTGTGACAACCCGTATTCGTTATAAGCCATACAGTAGCTTGCCCTAAAGCCAGTGTGTGACTATTACCATCCCTTATTAGCTACCCGGTTGTCAAAAAGTATTGGCTTGCAAATGCAGGTGCTATCCTTCGTGTCGCAGTGTGTTCGTGATAAGATTTGCATGCCCGCGACGTAATCGTGTCGAAAGTGCGTTCGGTGATATGTCGAGTTCTTCTGCCACGTGTTCCAACGTCGCTCCGCGAGGGACGCTGAAGTAGCCGGAATCGAGCGCCGTTATCAGTGCTTCCCGCTGTTTCGGCGTCACTTCGTACTTCCCGAACGCGTTCGGATGTCGTGATTCGTACATTCGAGTCAACTGAAACGAGAGGTCGTAGCTCGAGCAGTAGTCGTGGAACTCCGTCAGCGACGACTCGCTCGGAAACAACAGTTTGAGATACCAGTCGTCTCCATCGCTCGTCGCCTCCAGAATGCTAGCTTTCAACTCCGAGACGGCGTGACCGACGGTCCCCGTGCGCTGCCGCCACGAGACGCGATAGAACCGTTCGTTGTCGTGGTTTTCGCGCAACGTCATCGTCTCGACGGTTACGTCCTCGCCGAGTGCACGCTCGAACCGCTCGACCGATCCACCACTCGCCCAGAAGTACGGTGTCACGTACTCACTGTCCGCAACGACGCGCTCTATTTCGACATGGATATTGGAGATTCGCTCCAGCGTCTCGTGAAGGATGAACTCCTCCGATGGCACGGTGAACTCGGTTAAAACGCTCATTTCTCTAGCCGAGGCATACGTTCGGGAATATTGTAGTTATTGGCGGCTCACTCGGTTTCTTTCCGCTGTCTTTAGAACCACTTCCGAAAAGCTTTTATAAAAATGGACTCCACCCGTATATTGATTGCAAGACGAGTGAGTGTCGTTTATGGATTATATTCGAAGTCTCTGTCGGTGTATGTATCGCAACCTTACATTTGATATAGCAACGGCAGTGAATCTCAACGCAACCAATGTCTGACGAGCCAACTGTTCTCATCGTTGACGACGAACATGCTATCACTGACTTACACGCACGCTGGCTCGAAGATTCCTACGAAGTCCGGAAGGCGTACAACGGAACCGAGGCGCTAGAGACTATCGACGAGGATGTCGATATCGTCCTCCTCGACCGTCGGATGCCCGACCGCTCCGGACAGGAGGTCCTCGACGAAATCCGCGAGCAGGGGTTCGACTGTCGGGTGGCGATGGTGACCGCGGTCGAACCCGATTTCGACATTCTCGAACTCGGATTCGATGCCTACATCTGCAAACCGGTTTCCGACCCGGAACAGCTCCGTGAAATCGTCGTGTCGCTCGAAACCCGCTCAACGTACGACTCGCAAGTTCAGGAGTTGCTTGCGCTGTCATCGAAGAAAGCGGCACTCGAAGAACGCAAAGAATCGGACGAGTTGTCGCAAAACGAGGATTACACCGAACTCGAGACGCGGTTAGCATCGCTTCGAAACGAGCTTTCGTCCACGGCCATGGAGTTGGACGACGACGACCTTCGTGCGGAGTTTCACGACCGCAACGACTCGGGGTCTAAACTCATGAAATCCGCGGAGGGAGGGAACGCGTCGGAGTCCAGAGACTAAGGGTTCCGAACGTGTGGTCGTGTCGGATAGTCGATTGAAGTGTGAATTTCGGTCATGAATCCACTACGAAAATAACATCTATGATACTGGCCTCCACGGCGCGTCTCCCGAGGGGTTTTGCGTCATCTCCTTCGAGATACTCCGCGTTCCGACGACTCCGTTTGGCCGACTACGTACGGGAACGATAATATGAGCGAAAATCGGTCAGTATCCAGTCAGGAGTCGGTCACGAAGGGGAGTATCCTTCTGCTTATCGACCACCGCCGAAACCGTCGTTTGTTGGCCGACTGGCTCACGTCGGAGTACGAAGTGGTGTTTCCGAAACACGGCGTCGATACGTCGTTCGACCTGTGTATCGTGGACGAAGCGTCGTTCAGTCGCTATCGTGACGAACTCGAAGCCAAAAAGAAGGCGTCTCTCCCGACGTTTCTCCCCTATCTCCTCGTCACCTCGACGACCTCCCCGGCGCGGACGCCGGAAGTGTGGCAGGGCGTCGACGAGGTTATCACGACACCCATCGAGAAGGCGGTGTTACAGGCCCGTCTGGACGGACTGCTCGAACGACGGCGGCTTTCCGTCGAAATCGAGCGCGAGAAAGAACAGAGTGAACAACGGTTCCGAACGCTGTTCCAGACGGCTCCCGACCCCGTGTTCGTCCTCGATGCGAACGGGAGGATTCAGTCGGTAAACGACGCGTTTTGTCGCGTTTCCGGGTTCAACCGACCCGCTGTTCTCGGCGAACGGCTCGAAGACATCGATGCGTTCCCCAACGATTCCATCGACGAACTCACCGCGGATATGCGCGAACGGAAGCGAGGAAACTCCTCTCCGTACTCGGTGACGTACATGACCCCGGACGGGGAAAATCGCTACGCCGAGATCAACACGACGCGGATGTGCTTCGACGAGGAGAACCCGGAAATCATCGGCATCATTCGGGACGTAACCGAGCACAAGCGCCGAAAGCAGGAACTACAGCGCCAAAACGAGCGTCTCGACGAGTTCGCCAGCATGCTCGCCCACGAGCTTCGCAACCCCCTCGGTATCGCCCAGGGGTATCTCCGCGTTGCGAAGGCGGAAGACTCCGGGGACGCATTCGACGAGGTAAGCGGTGCGCTCGACCGAATGGAACGGATGATAAACGAAATGCTCGACCTCGCGCGCAAACCCGATGCGCTCGCGGAGAAGGAGGTGACGGAGTTTCACGATATCGTCGAGGATGCGTGGTCACGCGCCGCTCCGCCCGAGGCGACGTTGATGCTGGAGAACGTGGAAGAAGAGATTTCGGCGGACATCGATAGGCTGAGTCAGGTGTTCGAAAACCTGTTCCGGAACGCCATCGAGCACGTCGGACGGGACGTCACCGTTCACGTCAAACGTATCTCGAACGGCGTCTGTATCGTGGACGACGGTCCCGGAATCTCGGACGACGAGCGCGAATTGGTGTTCCAGAGCGGGTACACGACGGACAACGGAACCGGTTTGGGCCTATCGATTGTCCAGCAAATCGTGGAAGCGCACGGCTGGGAAATCGACGTGTTGGAGGGAAGCACCGGCGGTTCGCGGTTCGAAATCACCGGTATCGATTTCGAATAGCGGGCGAAGAGTGACCGCCCGCCGTGCTGGAAACAAAATCGGGTTCGTGTGGGATGGTGGTCACGTCCCCGCGGGTACTCCCGCGCTCGAATCTACGTGGTTCACCTGAAAAGAGCTTGCTCTTACCCGGGGTGAAAGTGAAGCGATACTGTTTGGGATGTGGGCGAGGCCGGTGGTTTCGACGTGCCCCGTCGAACGCCGGACACGCTATCGCCAGTCCCTATCGACGCGGTGGTCGATAGTCGGGTCTGCGGCGGCTCCGCGCTTCAAGGCCGCCCAGCGGGTACACTCCGGACAGGCGAAAACGATGCCGTCCTCGGTTCCCATCGTTCGCGCGAACGTGGGGTCGACGTGTTCGTTTCGGCAGTTCGGATTGCGACAGCGCCGACTCGAACGGTTGTGTCGGTTCCAGATACCGCTGCGTCCGGAGCCGTCGGCGTCCTCCCGCTCGGCCTTAGCCATGGATACTCACCTTTTCGCGTGCGAGTCGTTCGCCCGTCTTCCTGTCCAGGAGTTTCCAGAATTCGGCGTCCGTTCCGGATGATCGACTACACTGGTGACACCAAAAGTGGCTGTTCGTCGGTTCCCAACTGGTGTGGCCGTTCGGACAGGTGTAGCGCCACTTCGAAATCGGTCCGTCGATGTCGTGTACGCTCATATCGTACCGTACGATAATTCCGTCCTAAATATCGACTCTTACCCGAGGCGAAAGTAAACGACCCGCGGTTCTCGCCGCTCACCCTCCCTCTTCCCGCATTTCGGACGCATTTCGATTCACTGTCGGGTGAAAGTGAACGTCCGAAATTGCTCCGGCGGATTCGGAATTTGGCGGTTTGGACTGTTTGAACGGTTTTGACAATTTTGCCAGTTTTGCTAGTTTTTACAGTTTTGATTGCGACCCTTCGATGGGTCCGCTATCTCGTGTTCGACCACGTTTCGCGGTCGTACGCCATGCCCCAGAACGCCGTTTCAAGGCGCGTGCTGGTCAGAAACGCGTCCTCCATCGCGTCGTGCATGCCGGGGGACGCCTCGGCCTGCTGGTCCACGAAGGTCCGCATCCACGCGACGGAGTTCCGAAACTCGTCGCTCGTGTACTTCTCGATGAACGGCGTGTAACGGTGGTCGCCGTCCGCGATGGATGCCATGTGATCTGCAATATCGAGGTATCCCTGTCCACAAGGGTAGACGGCCGCCGCGAGTTCGGCGAGGGTTCCCTCGTAGGCAATCCGAAGGAGGTAGTTCGTGTACGCGAGGCAGGTCGGTGCCTTCTCCACCGATTCGAGTTCCCCGCGGGAGATTCCGTACTCGGCGGCGAACGCCCGGTGGAGGTCCATCTCGTCGGCGAGAATCGCGTGAGCGACGTCGAACGCGTGGGTCATCGTCTCCTCGTCGCGCGCCTTGCATCCGGCGAGTGCGAATACGCGGGCGTAGTCTTTGAGATATAGATAATCCTGTTCGACCCAGTGGCGGAACGCCGCCGGGTCGAGCGTTCCGTCGGCCAGTTCGACGACGAACGGGTGTGCTTTCTGTTCCTCCCAGAGTCGGTCGCCTGCCGCGAGCAGTCGGTCGCTGAACGCCATGTCCCACGATTTATTCTCCCGTGGTATAATCTAGTGGTATTGACGACGAATTACTTCCCCTCGTCGCTGGACCATCTCCTCGAGTAGAGAGTGGAAGACACCGAAAATACTGAAAAACGAAACGCTGGAACGGCCCAAAGCGGGCCGAGTTGGTTTACAGTCGGTCGAGAACGTGCTCGACGACGTCGTCCTTCGGCACCTGCTCTTCCTCGCCGGAATCCATGTTCTGGACGGTTACGACGCCCTCGTTCAGGTCGCGCTCGCCCACGACGACGGTGTACTCGGCGTTGATGCGGTCGGCGTAGCCGAACTGCTCGCCGACGCTTCGTCCGGTGAGGTCGGTTTCGACGGTCAGTCCTGCACTGCGCAACCCCTTCGCGTACTCCAGTCCGATTTCGCGCACCGAATCCGAAATCGTCAGCACGTAGGCGTCGGTCGAAAGCGCCTCGTCGGGCCACTCGCCCAGTTCCTTGAGCAAGTGCATCGTCGTGGAGTAGCCGAACGCGAAGCCGATGGCCGGCACTTCGCGGCTTCCGAACTGCTCGATGAGGTGGTCGTAGCGTCCGCCGCCGAACAGCGCGCGGAGGTCACCCTCCGTCGAAAACGCCTCGAAGACGAGGCCGGTGTAGTAGTCCATCCCGCGCACGATGGAGAGGTCGAACGTACACATATCCTCGACGCCGTAGGCCGACAGCACGTCGTAGAGGTCGTGCATCCGCTCGATGGCGTCGTCCGCCGCGTCGCCCTCGGGCGCTTTGTCCGAAAGTTCGACCAGCGCGCTCTCCATCTCGCCGCTGATGGCCGTGAGTTCGTCGATCTCCTCGGCGGTCGCGCGGTCCACGCCTTCGAGTTCGAGGTTGTCGAGGAACTCCTCGCGGCTGAGCTTCTCCTTCTTGTCGATGACGCGCATCACGTCCTTGCTCCCTTCCACGTCCATGGCCGTGAGGAGGGCGTCGAGCAGTTGCCGGTCGTTCAGCCTGAACTCCACCGCGTCGGCGACGCCGAGTTTCTCGTAGATGGTGGCCGCACAGGCGATGATTTCGGCGTCGGCCTCGACCGATTCGACGCCGAAGATGTCGATGTCGGTCTGGAAGAACTCGCGGTCGCGGCCCTTCTGGACCGCCTCGTAGCGCCAGCGTTTCGAGGTGTCGAACCACTTTATCGGCGTTCCGAGGTCTTTTCGCTGTTGAACCAACCGCGAACGGGTCGGCGTCTGCTCGGGAATGAGCGTGACCTCGCGTCCGCCCTTGTCCTCGAAGCTGTAGGTCTGTTCGACGATTTCGTCGCCCGATTTCACTCGGAAGAGGTCGGTCGGTTCGACGCTCGGGGCGTCGATTTCGCGGAAGCCGAACTCGCGGGCCGTCTCCTCGACGGTGTCCACGATTTCGCGCCACGCCGCCCACTCCTCGGGGTAGCGGTCGTAAAAGCCTTTGAGGCTCTCGAAGTCGTCCATGCTTCGGGTATCGCAGGCGAGCGATTTACGTTTGGCTATCTGATTACCATCGAACGATTTGGATTGAGCGGATGGGTTGGTGATACCGACTGAAGCCTCACCGAATAATGGTTTTGCACACATACACGCACGAGATGCAGGCCAGCTGTTTCCGCAATTCGTGGATTGGCGGTTGGGAGAGCAGTCACCGACGAATTGTGCCGCTCGTACACTATCACAACCACCTGCGACTGTACCAACCATTCGGCAGCAGACGTCAGTGCTGTGACCCACTCACCCGTTGTTAATCACTACAGGAGACAACCGTCACCGTTTTTTCGGAGGTCGTGAGATAGCGACTTGGTTTTCCACATGTGATTGAACGAAGCGAATCGACTCGTTCGTAATCGTAGACTTCGTTATATGTTTCGAGAAATTCAGTCATTTCGTCTGTATTCTCCCATGTAACCCTCCATGTAACGATAGTGGAGTCGTTCGCCCGAAAGTAGTCCATCCGATCGTTCGTCCATCCATCAGCGGCGGTGGTTGCACGGTCGGAACTGACGCCTTTACTTCTAAACGTTTCTCGGAGGAACAACTCGCCGATGCGGTCTGTTTGGATGTGGTCCAGTGAGTTCATCGATAGGTTCGGACGCAATGGATACCCATGAACGTGGATTGACTCGTCTGGATGTAGAATCTGTGCCGTCGAATTTGGTCGATCAGATTCTGGGGTGGCTCGCTGGTCTGTTTGCTTGCTGTAACGATACCCCGAGTAGTACACCGACTGAACCACCTGGCGCTTCCAGTTGCGATCATCGGTGTTCAATGCGGAAACGTTCAAATGTCCTCCATATTGTTCGATGTACAAATCCGAGACGTACAGCGAGATGCCGTTTGCGACTGCCTCTCGGGCGAGAATCGCATCAGTTGTTCGTATCGTGGCTGCACGCTCGTTCGAAGAACCGTCAACGGCAGTCGCTTCTGATGCTTCGATGGCGTCGCTCAGTTCGTGGGTGACAAGCCCTTCGTACGAGATCCACGTGACGTTTTCGACGACCGTTTCGTTCGCAAGATAGATCTCTATTGGCCCACCACTTGGTGAAAACGTTGTATGGCCAAGTGATGATCGTTGCCGCGAATTTATCGTCGCGTCGAGTTCGAAGAAGGTGAGACCCGCCTCGTCGACGCGTGCAAACCGTCCCCCATTTGGCGTTGTATCGACCCCTCCCTGGAATCTTTCGATACACATCGAGAGATTTTGCCGCAGTTGCATTCCTTTAATGCGTTCGACGCGTGAGAGTATCTGCTGGTAGTTGTAGTCGGGTAATGACGCGCACGTTGAGACTGTGATGTTTCGGTCACGTCTCACGGAATCATGAGTGCTATTCACATAGAATCCCGCGAGCAAAGCGAGGATTAGTATCGCACCGAATGCTAGATGACTGTATGATTTCCCCATTAATTAAAATAGTATACTATGATATGGGATATATTATTTTTGTATCAATGTTTGGGTGTGGAGATGATATGCGACGATCGATCGAACGATGCGAAAGACAGTGTGAATTTCGAGGAGAAGTTTTCAGACCGTGACGCTCGAATCGACTGCTTTCACTCATTTTGTAAGGAAGTCGGTTGAGCACTCGTTGATGGTTGCAGCGGTTCGGACACCACTACAACCACAATCAACTCAATTAGGCTCTTGATGGACGATACCAACCGCGGGGATTCAGAGCGAAACGGTGCTTAGCCACAAGACATGTTTTCCTTTCTATCTGCTTGCTTCGTAACGCCGCGCTACGGGTTTGACGTCCCCTGTTTCGCTTCAGGCGACGTATAACAAAACGCCATCCTCTCGACGGCACTGTCGATGGGGTCTGTGGGTCTGGTTTCCGGGAGGACAGTTGCACTGCTACTCGTGCTGTCGCTCGTCGCCGGGACGTTCGTCCCGCCAGCGACGGCGCAATCGTCGTCGGGCCCGCCGCGAGTTTCGATTTCCGTCGAGCGTCGTCCGGCGGATCACGGGGTGGTTCGGTACCACCTCGATTTCGAGACGCCGGATGACGCACACCGATTCTGGCTCATCAATTACACCGGAAACGTGGTGTCCCCCGAGGGATTCGTCGCCGACAGCACGAAGAACGGAAACCACGCGCTCCGGTGGGACGGGGAGACGGAATCGCCCTCGATGACGATAACCACCAGCGTGAAATCGCGGAGCGGCCGGGAGTTCGCGGCCACCGACGACTGGACGCTCGCGCCGACGCCGCGGGTGTCGGTCGCGTGGGGGGAGAGCGGAGACGGCGAGTGGAGTTACTTCCATCCGTTTCAGGACGAGTATCCGAAGCGGAGCGTCTCGTTCGCCGACGCCGGTGTTCTCGGGTCGGCGTTCACCTACGTGGGCAAGTACGACGAACACGTCCGCCGTGAGAACGGGCAACGATTCCGGATGATCGTCGCCGCCGACGCGGCACCCGCCGAGTCGCCGCGGAACGTTTTCGACTCGCTCGCCGCGGCGAGCGAGCGGATTCCGGGGGAGGCTCCGGACGACGTGTTGCTGTTCGTCCTCCCCGACCCGATATGGCGCGGCGGGTACGCCTCGCCGAAGTACGACGAACTGTGGGTACACGAGGCCGCTCGGCTCGACGACCCGCAGAACCTCTGGCTGCACGAGTACATCCACACGCGCCAGTCGTTCGACCTCGGCGACCGAATGAGCTGGTTCCGCGAGGCGAGCGCCGCGTACTTCGCGTCCGACTTGGCCATGCAGCAGGGGCGGACGTCCAAATCCGCCGTCGCAGACACGCTCTCGTTGAAGCCGTACGACGAGTCCGTGCTCTCGAACCCGGACACGTGGGCAAACCGCGAGGTTCCGTACTACCGCGGCGCGCTCACCCTCTGGGCGCTCGACGAGAAGATACAGAAGGCAACGGACGGAAAGCGGAGTCTCATGGACGTGTTCGACCGGATGAACCGACGGGACGGGACGGTCACCTACGCCGACTTCGAGAAAATCGTTGCCGACGTGGCCGGACAGTCGATGACGCCGTGGTTGGACGAACACGTCACGACCACCACGAAGCCGAACCTCGAGCCGTTGCAAAACTCGGATAATGCGGGGTACGTCGGGAAGGCCGCTAGCGGTTCGAACGACAACGGTAACTCCGGGAAGGAGTCCGACGGATTGGGTGACGTCCGGCCCCCCGCCGAGACGGGCGACCTTCCTTCGACGCTCGTCCTCTGGGGCGGGCTCGGTCTCGTCGGGTTGGTGTTCGGGTTGACGCTCGCACAGTACGTCTCGGGCTTCGTGTCCCGCTTCCGTGGCGGGAAGTAACGGAACGATTCGCCCTCGCTTTCCGGATCAGTGGAGCGGGAGCGACCGCAACAGCGTCGCCAGTCCGACGACCAGCAACCCGAGGATTTTCAGCCACACCTCGATAGCGCTTCCCCACACCTTCAGCAACTCGCCGAACCGACGACACCGCGTCGTCGGTTCGGCGAGCGATTCGTCTCTCGAATCGTTTGACGGAGAGTCCCCCGTCGTTGTACTACTGATTCTCATACAACCATTCCTCGATGCAAAGGACGGACCGGCCTCCTCACCGAACTTTATTTACGCTACACGGGTATAAAAACCATTTCTAAGTTCGGTGAAAGTGAAACGAGACGACGTAGCACGTTCCGCTCACTTCGACAGTACACCCTCGTAGTTCGCCGCGAGCGGGTACCGCCACCCGACGCCGAACGCCTTCGGCGACACCTTCAGCACGGGGGCGGCCTGAAAGCGCTTGTACTCGGCGCGATGGAGCATCGAAAGCACGCGCTCGACCGTCTCGCGGTCGTGTCCTGATTCGACCAGTTCGTCGGTCGTTTGCCCCTCGTCCACGTATCCCGCGAGAATCGAATCGAGTATCTCGTACGGCGGGAGGTCGTCCTCGTCCGTTTGGTCCGCTCGAAGCTCGGCGGAGGGCGGTTTCTCGATGACGCGCTCGGGGATGGTTTCCTCGCGTTCGTTCAGATGTTTTGCGAGGTCGTAGACGAACGTCTTCGGACAGTCGGCGATGGGAGCGAGCGCACCGCACATGTCGCCGTAGAGGGTGGTGTAGCCCACCGCGAGTTCGCTCCGGTTGCTCGTGGCGAGGAGCAGACGACTCTGTTCGTTGGCGATCGCCATCAGCGTCGTCGCTCGGATTCGGGCCTGTACGTTCTCCTCCGTGACGCCCGGCGTTTCGTCGAGAATCGGCGTCAGCTCGCGCTCGAACGCTTGGAAGGTGTCCTCTATCGGGAGGTCGAGAAAGTCGATGCCGAGGTTTTCGGCGAGCTCGCGGGCGTCGATTTCGCTCGCGTCGCTGGTGTATCGGGTCGGCATGCCGACTCCGAGGACGTTCTCCGGGCCGAGCGCGTCGGCGGCCAGCGCGGCCGTTATCGAGGAGTCGATACCGCCCGAGAGACCGACGACGACTTTCCCGAACCCCGTCTTGTGGACGTAATCCCGAATTCCGAGGGCGAGTGCCGACCGGATTTCGGCCGGGCCCGTCGTGGGTTCGTCGGCGACGTCGTACGTCGGGGGTGACTCGACATCGAGTGGGACGTCGTAGACGGCGAAATCCTCCTCGAAGGCGGCGAGTCGGCAGGCTAACGTCCCGTCGGGTGCGACGACGAACGACCGACCGTCGAAGACGAGTTCGTCGTTCGCCCCGACTTGGTTCACGAAGACGAGCCATTTGCCGTGGTCTTTCGCGTGTGCGCCGAACAGTCGTTCCCGAAACGCACCTTTCCCGCCGTAGAACGGACTCGCGGAGCAGTTCACGAGCAGGTCCGTTCCCGCGTCAACGAGGTCCTCGATGGGGTCTTCGTCGTACTCCGGCCGCTCCCACACGTCGGGTTCGTTCCACGCGTCCTCACAGACGCTCACGCCGAGTTCGGTGCCGTCGGGGAGCGCGTGGACCGGTTGCCGCGTCGCGGGTTGGAAGAATCTGTCCTCGTCGAACACGTCGTAGGTCGGGAGGAGTCGTTTTACGGTTCGGCCTACCACGTTTCCATCCCGACAGACCGCGACCGCGTTTCGCACCTCCTTCCCGTACGCCTCGGGATTTCGGGCCACGAATCCGACGAGGGCGGTGATGTCGGTCGTCTCCGCCGCGATTCGGTCGAGCGCTTCGCGCTGTGTGTCGACGAACGCCGTCCGTTTCACGAGGTCCTGCGGCGGGTAGCCGACTAGTGCGAGTTCCGAAAACACCACGAGGTCGGCGTTCGCTTCGCGTGCGCGGTGGATGTCGTCCACGATTTTTCGTTCGTTCCCCGCGATATCACCCACGGTGTAGTTCCGCTGTCCCAGTGCGACCCGAACTGTGCTCATCTCTCCCACGGTGTATCGAACGTCACCGAGCGGGAAAATCGTACTGTCGTCGTGAGCCACGTCGGCGAGGAGCGCGGCCACCGACGACGGGTGAGGAGTGATCGAATCGCCTTCGTCATCGTTTCCGGTTCGATTTTCCCCGCATTCGCGGCAAAACATAAAGACGCTTGCCGTTCTCGTTCTGGCATATCATGGCAAGAGATTTCGACGTGCCGTGGCTTCACCTCACGCCCAACGAAGAGGTACTATGGGCCAGTCATCGAAGCGTCTATTTCGTTCTCCCGCCCATCGTCCTCGGTATCGCCCTCCTCTTGCTCGGCGCGGGAGTCGTTGGAAGCAACGTCTTCGGTGGGATCAGCTGGGTCGGCGTCCTCCTCATCCCGGTCGGTTTCGCCATCGCCATTCCCCCCTTCGTTCGGTGGCGAAGCGAGTGGTTCGTCCTCACGACGGAAGAGGTGTATCACAAACGCGGCGTCTTCGCGCAGGACGTCACGCAGATACGACTCGACCGGGTTCGAAACACCGCCTTCTCACAGTCGGTTTTGGAGCGCGTCCTCGACTATGGCACGGTAACTATACACACGGCGGGCGTTACGACGGACAACCTCGTGTTCGAAAACGTTTCCAACCCGCAATCCGTCAACGGACTGTTGACTGAGCAGCTGGATCGCGTCTCTCCTCGGCGGTAAATTTCGAGGTGTCTGTTTTCGGGTTTCAGGCTCCCAAACCGCAACCTACGCGGTTTGAAACTATCTGAAACGGTGCACGACGAGTTTCTGTTTTTATTACCCCCCGAAGAGATGGCAAAATCGAGGAAAGCGAAAATGAGCCAAACTGACAGTGCCGCTCTCTGGACAGGTCCCCAAGAATTCGAGGGTTCATTGAAAACCCTTTTAGTTGCGGCCCGCCGCGGTGGCGCCACCTTCGACCGCTCGTGGACGTTCCGTCACGACGATGACCATCCTGACCTCATGGTCGAAGTGACGCGACTCGTGGGTGATCCCGACACCACGCATTCCTGTGACGAATACGCCCCGACGATGGGGGAAACGGAGTTCGAAACCGAACTGTCATCCCTCCTCCGTAGTGCCTCTCGGTCGGGCATCGGCTTCGACCGTGCGTGGACGTTCCGCTGTGCCGATGGTATCGACCTGATGGTCGAAATCACACGGCTCGCCAAACGATAAGAACAGTCCTCCTCCAAACGGCTCACCCCGACGCCGCTCTCCCTGGCGCCTTTTCACACCGCTTCGACGTCCTGTAGCTTGCCGAGCGGCTGTCGCTCTTCCGCCACCGGCTTGAGTCGGTCCACTTGCGGGTCGAGCCATCCACCGGCCCACTGGGTTTCGACGCGGAGATAGTCTCCGGCGAACGTTTTCACGAGGATGGTGAATCGGTCGTTCGTCCGGTCGATGTCGTGAACGTGACAATCGATATCGACATCTGCGACGGTAACGCGGAGGGGGTCTTCGATTTCGAGGCCGACGAACGAATCAACCAAGTCGGAAACCTCGTGGCGGCTTTCGGTCGCACTCATTACACCTCCCTTTTTCCCCGAGACCCAAAAAGGGGGAATACGGTTTCACACCGTTCTATTCGCTGCCCGACAGCAGAAAAACGGTCTACGTCTTGCGTTTTTCGCCATTTTATGTTGAACGGACGCCAATATATCGTCCCCCTATATAAAGAATGGGGACACGAAGGTCAACACCTTTCCCCTGTTCTCCGAAACGAGTTGGTAGAGATGATTCGGGTGTGCCACGACGCGAGCGAGGGATATCTATGAGTCAGGTCGCCAGCCACGTCGTCAAGGAGGCGGACGGATACCACGGCGCTATTCCGGCCCGTCTCGGCGATTATCGGCTTCTGCGGAACGTCTACGGTGCCATCGAGTGGTCGGATGGGAAGGAGTCGGTGTTCTGTCGTCGCGTCGGCGACGAGTGGCAGGCCCTCGTTGCTCGGAAGGGGGTCACGCGGACGCTTCTCCCCGGACTCGGGTCGAAAAATCACGCGCTGTGGCTGCTCCGTGAATACGTGGAGTTCGGTCGAACCTACGAGGGGACGGACGTCTGGTCGGAACTGCCATCCCGTGAGCAATCGAATCCGTTTCGCGACATCCTCTCGTCGAACCGCTCCACGACTCGACTGTAGTCCCGACGTTAGTCCGTGAATAATTATACGCCTTCTAGCGGAAGGTACTGCTATGCAGGCAATCGTTCTGGCCGCGGGTGAGGGTACACGAATGCGACCCCTTTCCGCATCGTGTCCGAAACCCATGTTGCCGGTTGCAGAGGAACCACTCGTCGCACATACCGCGCGCGCCGCCGTCGAGGCGGGTGCGGACGAACTCGTCCTCGTCGTCGGGTACGAAGCTGATACGGTTCGGGAGTACTTCGGCGCGGAGTACGCCGGTATCCCGGTCAAATACTCGGTACAGGAAGAACAGCGCGGGACCGCGGACGCGGTTCGTGCGGCACGCGAGCACATCGACGGCCCGTTCGCCGTCCTCAACGGCGACAACCTCTATGACACCGCGGCTGTGAAACGACTCCTCTCGAACGGTCCGGGGGTCGGGACGTATCACGTCGAGGACCCCTCGAACTACGGCGTCATCTCCACGGACGGAGCGCGCGCGACGGGTATCGTCGAGAAACCGGACGACCCGCCGACGAACCTCGCCAACACGGGGGCCTACGTCTTCCCCGAGGAAGCGCGCGACTGGCTCGACGTGGGCGAAAGCGAACGCGGGGAGTTCGAAATTACGGACGTCGTGGAACGCGTCATCGAGGAGTACGACGTCACCGCCGTCGAAGTGGAGCGATGGCTCGACGTGGGTCGTCCGTGGGAACTGCTCGAAGCGAACGAGTGGAAACTCGACGAATTGGAACGCGACGTCCGCGGGGACGTGAGCGAGCGAGCCACGCTCGACGGAAACGTCGTCGTCGAGGATGGTGCCACCGTCAAATCCGGCGTCGTCATCGAGGGACCGGCACTCATCCGTTCGGGTGCGTCCGTCGGACCGAACGCCTACATCCGCGGGGCGACGCTCGTGGACGAGGATGCGAAAGTCGGCCACAGCGTCGAAGTCAAAAACAGCGTCATGTCGCCCGGTGCGACGGTCGGCCACCTCTCGTACGTCGGGGATAGCGTCCTCGGCCGCGACGTGAACTTCGGCGCGGGGACGAACGTCGCCAATCTCCGCCACGACGGGGAGTCGGTAAAACACACCGTGAAGGGTGACCGCGTTTCGACGGGCCGACGGAAGTTCGGCGTCGTCGTCGGTGACGACGTGAAAACCGGTATCAACACCAGCCTCTATCCCGGTGTCTCCCTCTCCGAGGGGTCGATGACACGCCCGAACGAGGAAGTCTCTCGCGACAAGTAGTACATCCGCCGCGCTTTTCGTTACGATTCGGTTTCAGTAGTCACTCGCATCGTTCGCGTCCGAGAGAACTGCGGTGGAGAAAAGGTGCCTAACGGACACTACCGCATTTCCTCACGGGCGCGGTTGGCTTCCACCGGGTCGTTGGCGCGACCTTTCTTCACTTCGGTCGCCGTCATACATTCGAAACACCCGTACACCTCGTTTCGGTTGTTCCCGAACACGCGGGCGAACTGCGGCGTCACGAACGAATCGCAATTGCGACACTGCGTATCGGCCATCGTGCTGTCGTCGGCGTTCCGGGAACTGCTCATGTCTATCGACATCGTTTCCGCCATCACAGGGTACCACCATTATTATCCAGGGATTAAGGAGATGAAACTGGACGGAACCGTGTCGAAACTCTGTATTGTTGAAACGGTTCCCCCTTGCCTGTGCGCGGTTTTTAAATATCTATTCAGCTATACGAATCTCCTTCGTGTGGCGACCGTGCGCCGCTGGGTTTCGCGCCATCGAGGTATACAATGTTCCCCCGACCGACGCGCAATCGGTTGATGTCGCCCCGTTCTTCCATCCGGGAGAGCAGTCTGCTGACTTTCGACTTCGACCACCCGGTTTCGTCGACGATATCGACTTGTTTCATCCGTCCGCGGTTCTCGTTGAGCAGCTTGAGAACGAGCCCTTCGTCCGTGAGGATGTCGTCCTCGTCGTCCCCCTCCGGTTCAGTCGGCGGTGGTGCTGTGTCACCGGAAACCGGCATCGATGCGTCCGCATTCGAGTCGTCGTTATCGTGGTTGTTCCGCCAGAAGGCCACCGCACCACCGCCGATAGCGAATCCGAGGAGGCCGATAAGGAACCATTGTAACCCGGAGAATCCCCCCGATTTTTCCTGTCCCCCACCCGCGATCGTCGTGGACGACGTGGTGTCCGCGGTGCTCATCGGTTTCGGGTCCTTTCCGTCGTCTATCCCATCACCGTCGCTGTCCGCGTTCCTCGGGTTCGTCCCGACGAGGATCTCCTTTCCGTCGAGGAGACCGTCGCCGTCGCTGTCGTTGCTGATCGGGTTCGTCTTCCGTTTGTGTATCTCTTCCCCGTCGTTGATGCCGTCGCTGTCCATGTCCGGGTCGTTGAACGCGTCTTTCGGCCAATCGTCCGTTCGTATTTTCGAAACCTCGAACTCGTTCGTCAGACCGTCCTGGTCGAGGTCGCCCCCTTTCGTGATGACCGTCTGGTTGATACTGCGGCTGTCGAACGTCGGGACGTTGCTCCCGAAGGTCGGTCGAAGGCGGAAGTAGAGCGTTCGCTCGCCGGTTTTCGTCGCGTTGGAACCGTTGAGCGAGACGGTCGCTTTCGAACCGTTTCCGATCGTCGTGCTCTGACAGTCGAGTTCCTCCGGGTCGCTGCCGGTACGGTTATCGTACAGACAGACCGAGTACTTTCCCTCGCTCGCGTTTATCTGATATGTGACATCGGCGGTGTACTTCTCCGATTGCCAGACGTACGTCACGCCGTTCGTGGTCGTGACGACGGCGTTACCGGTTCGATTTATCGAGATAATCCGTCCGGTATCCGCCTCGTCTTTCCCTCCGACTGACGCCGGAACCAACGCGACACCGACGACGAGGAAAGCGACAAGGATAGCGCAGATAGACCACCAGTCACGGTTCCGGGGACCGAACATTTGTTTCGACTACGTAGTGGGGTGCTTAGTTCCTTTGGCATATAGTTCTGTGTCAGACAAATGTTAATCATATACATTTATATTTGATAAAACACATATAAAAACAGACTGTTCTGGATCGGTCGGACCGGGACCGGAACCTTACCGAAGTATGAATTGCATCGCGGAGATCATCGCGTAGAGACCGACGACGAACGCACCGAGAGCGTTGGTCGAGGCAGCGGAAATGAGCGGCGCGTTCAGCCACGCGGCCGCGAACGTTCCCGCGCTCAGTGCGGTCGCCCACCGATAGTAACTGAACCAGCGGTTGTTCTCCGATTCGATGTCGATATCGGTTTCCGACACGTCAGTGTCGGCGTCAGTACCTTCAGTCGGTTCGAGATAGGGGTCGAACTCGTCAGCTAACTGGCCGCGTTCGACGATGCCGCGACTTTTGTTGTACTCGATGATCCCTTCTTCGTCGAGTTTCGGGAGGTGAGATTGGTACAGGGCTATGTACACGCGCTGGCGTTCGTCCGAAGCGAGCGCCTGCACGGTCGTATCGTTTTCCCACGCCGCGACCTGTTCTGCGAGGTCGCGCATCTCGACCGGCGTGTCGTGTTCTTTCAGGTATCGGAGTGCGTGTCGCCGACGTTGCGTTTGGAGGATGTGGAAGATTTTGTCCTTCGTCAGCGCGACCGGTTCATCCTCGTTCGGCAACGACGTGGCTTCAGAGAGAGTTTGCGTCGTAGCGCTCATGATTCTTCGATGGATTGCATACGGCGACACATCATAAATCAGACCGACTCTCTCGCTTTCTTGCGAGCCGTTGCATTCCGTTCACGTCTTGCGATTGTACGGTTTGAACAGAGTGAACTGAGCGCGAATTTATGTTTCTTCGGAGAGCATTCGTGAGATTCGAAAAATGTGTGGGAGTGTCTATCTTTTTGTCATTGACTGAAAAATAGTCAGTACCAGGAACGATACGATCACTACCCCCGTCGTTTCCGTCGGCGACAGCATCCCCAACGGACCAAAATCGAAGACGCTACCGCCGAATAAGAGGGTCGAGAGTACCGAGAGCGCCAGATAGTAGTGTGCGTATCGGGGTTGTGTCATCCGATGTTTGTTTTGACTCCCTTATAGAGGTTCAACAGCAGTCCCGGAAGCTGTCGTGGTTCCGGCCGACGCGACTGGCGCAGGTATCGAAACCCCGTCCGGAACTGACCCTCATCCAAATAGTGGCGGGCGAGAATGTAATGATGTGCGCCGGTCACGTCGATTCCCTGCTGTTCGAGCCGTTCAACTTCCTCGGAGAACGTCCGACGGAAGTGTTCGTCCGCTTTGGCGACCGAATCGGCCGGTGGCGACCCCGTTTCGTATCGGAGCAGCAGGGTCTCGTTCACGCAGGCGAGCTTCCCGTGCTTGAGAACGCGGATGAGGAACTCCGGGTCCTGAAACCGGGAGAACGACTCGTCGAACCCGTCGATTTCGCGGACGATATCGCTCTCGACGATGAGCGTCGAGCCCGCGCTCGTATGGAGGTCATCGCTCAACATCGGCCCGATGAGTTCCTTCCCACCTTCCGCACCCTCGGTCTTGTTCCGGCGTGAGATGAGTTGTGTCGCGGCTTTCACCAACGGATTCTGTCCGTCTGGGTGGACGGTTTCCGCCTTGCAGTACGCGGCGACCCATTCGTCGGACCGCAGTTCGAGCGTGAGGACCTGCTTTTCGAGTTTGGTGGGGAGCCACACGTCGTCCGAGTCGAGAAACGCCATGTACTCTCCTTTCGCCCGTTCGATGCCGGTGTTTCGCGCGGCACTCGCGCCCTGATTTTCCTCGTGCTGGACGAACTGGATTCGGTCGTCGTCGTAGGATGCAACGACCTCCTCGGTGTCGTCCTGCGATGCGTCGTCCACGATGATGAGTTCCAAGTCCTCCAGCGTCTGCGAGAGGACGCTCTCGATGGTTCGAGGGATGGCGTCCGCGCGGTTGTACGTCGGCACGATGACGCTAACAGTCGGTGCCATTTGTTGCTCAATCGTGAGCGTTCTCCGTGCTTTATTATCGACTTGCTAATCGTGGAGGGCCACCGCGAGCAGGACGATTGCGACCAACAACAGCACCAGAGACGCCAGCGAGAGTCCCGACGGACCGACGCCGCCCGAGAACGTCGCCGCCTCGACGGCGACGAGTGCGACCACACCGGTTCCCGCGACGTGAACGAGTTCGATTTCGCGCGTGTCCTGACCCCGGCCGAGGTGTTCGCCGACGTTGATGGCGTGCTCGCCCGCATCCCACGCGACGACCGTCGCGGCGCCGGCCAACAGAAGCGTCCCGAGCGTGACCGCGTTGAAGATGCCGGACGCCAGCACGCCGATGAAGACGAGCGCGGTACCCACCTTGACGAGCGCCCGGGACCCCGTTCCGCGCGCCGGGACGAGCGCGAGCGCGAGAACGATGACGCCGATCAACCCGGGAATCAGCCGGATGAAGCCGCTTAGTTTGGTAATCGCGGCGAACGCGACGCCGAGCGACCCGGCGAACCCGGCGACACCGACGAATCCGATCACCGAACCGGAGACGAGCCAGTCGCGTCGCCACAGACCGACGCCAGTGGCGAACGCCGCCACGCCGAGCAGTTCCAACGCGAGCGAAAGCGACGACGCACCGAGTTTCCACAGCGCGAACAGCGCGATACAGACCGCGAGTCCGCTCGCAACGCGCGTCGGCCGTTGCGTGGCCGTCGTCGTTCTCGTCGCCCCCGCGCTCATGCTCGAACCCTCCTCGGTCGGTCCAGTAACGCCGCGGCGAGCGGCGTCTCCGGGTCCCACTCGACGACCGGGATGTCCGCTTTTCGGAGCTCACTGAGGCGATTTTCGCGTTCGACGCCCGCGAGACGCTGCCCGACGCTCTCGTCGGCGGTGACGTCGGGACTGATGACGCTTATCCGGTGGCCGTACGCGTCGAGGCGGCGCGCCGTCTCGACGATGGTTTGGTCGGAGAGCGGCGAGAGCAACACCACCTGCGCCGCGCTGGGGAGGCGCGTTCGAAGCTGTTCGACCTGTTCGCCGTGGTCGGCCTCCTCCGTCGGCGGGAGCGATGCGAACGCCGTATGTGTCGCTAACAGTCGCTGGGCGTTGGCCCGATGCGACCGCCCCGCGCCGGGTTCCAACCAGCACTGTTCGCACCCGAACGCCGCGAGGCCGACGAGATTTCGGTCGCGGTGAAGCGACGCGAGCAACTGCTCGGCCGCGGAGACGCTGTAGGCGACGGCGTGGGGTTCGTCCGTCGTCGCTCGGTAGGCGACCTGCCGCGCATCGACGAGGACGACGACCGTCGCGGCGTTTTCCTCGCGGTATTCGACGGTCGTCAGGGAGCCGGTTCGGGCGTAGCGGTTCCAGTCGATGCGGTGCATCGCGTCGCCAGCGCGGTACTCCCGAATCCGGTGGAATTCGATGCCGCTCCCGCCTTTCTGGGCGACGATACGGCCCACTTGGTCGAGCGTTTTGTCCCGGAGCGGTCCCTCGGCACCGGTCGCGGTGCAGTCGAGTTCCGTATCCGCGGCCACGGTGGTTTCGACTTCCCGCGCGCCGCTCAAATCGCGGGCGACGACGGTCGCGGGTTCGAACGGGTGTTTGCCGTGTTTGGCCTGTATTCGGTAGGAAAAACGCACCGAGCGACCGGGCCAGAAGACGGCGCCGTCCCGCGGGGACCCGCCGGAAACGGAGAGTAGCGCGGGTACGCCGTCCACGATTCGGACGTCGGGGAGGAACCCACCCTCGTTCGTCACCGTGACCGTGACTGTCACTTCGTCGCCGGGACGCGGCGTGCTGTTGCTCAGCCGCCGTTCGAGTCGGAGTTTCGGCTCCGGGTCGGCAACCACACGCGGATAGGCGGCGAAGACGACGCCGATGACGGCGAGCAGGAGCATCGACGGTCTATCGACTGCCAGACCGACCGCGCCCGCGGCGAGCGAAAGCGCGATGACGCCCCGCCATCGGTGCGTTTCGGTCACAGCTCTTCACCCTTGTCTGAGATTTCCGCGGCGGTTCGGTGGGCGCAGTGTTGGTGCCACGTCCGGCCGGTAAGCAAGGACGAGACGCGGCGGCCCCCACTCGAACTGGGCACGTCGGAGCCGCCGAGATACGCGGCGGCGGTCGGGTCGTCTGTCCACTCCCCGGTTTCGACGAGGCGTTTCGCCTCGTTCCGGGAGCAGTTTTCGGCGCGCATGACCGTTTCCACTGCCGCCGTTCGAAGACGTTCTTCGACGGCACGCCGTCGCTTTCGACCGACGAGCGGAAGTCGATAGCGCCACGACCCGACGGTTTCGTCGAAATCGTGTCCGGCGGGCGGAACGGTGACGGGGCGCTCCGGTGCGGGCATGTCGGCTTGAACGAGGTTACCGTCCCTCCCCGACGTGAGGACGGGTATTGCCACGAGGAGGCCGACCCCGCCGATGGCGACGACGAGCAGGTAGTCGTTACCGAGCGCGGTGACGAGCGAGCGAACCGGCACCGCGTTCGCCCCCCCAGCGACCGCGAGAACGAGCGCGACGGTGCCAGCGAGTCCGAGCGTGACTCGACGACCCTTCATGTTTCACTCCCGAATCTGTCGCTATCGTGATGGATTCGGTCGAGTCGGTCGTCGGTGATCGGCTCACCGCCGTAGCGCACCTCCTCGAACGTCCGCGTCAGCGTTCGAACGGCGTCCTCGTCGCCACCGGCATCTATCGCCTCCCGCGCACACTCTCCCGGTGTCTTAGTGTGCGGACGGTCCACCCCGAACCGTTCGACCATCGACCACCACGCCCGCTCGACTTCGTTCGACGGGTCGGGAGTCGGCGCTGGTGGCGACGCCGGGCCGTTACTGGACATCGTTTCGGTCGTCGAATCGTCGAACAGGTGGTCGCGGAACCGGACGCCGACCGCGACGCCCCCGACGAGCACGGCGGCCGGAACGACCCAAACGAGGGCGCGCATGAGCTTCCGGAGCAGTGCGAGGAGGTCTTCGAGGAAGTCGAACTGCTTCCACGAGGCTTTCGACTTCGACTGCTGTTTCTGCGTGTTCGCACTGGATTGCTGTTGCCGCTGTTGGCTCGCCTGCTGATTCTCCTGCTGCTTATTCGACTGCGATGACGCCGGTGATCCCTTCGACTGGGCTTCCCGCTTCAACTCGCCCGCGTCGTTCGGATTGATGGGAAGCGACTTGTAGTTGACATCGATTACGTCGTCGGGTTTGGTGTGGACCGACGCGCCGAGCGTCGAAGCGGAGGTCCCGATAGCGAAGATACAGCACAGCGCGATACCCGCCGCGAGGAGCCTATCCGTATTCATACCGTACCCCTCCACACGCTCGATGAGCCAGTTCCACCGGTAACATGAATAGAGTATCACGTCTTCCCGGGTTAATTATAGACCTCGTAAACACTCAGTAGGGGGACCAGAACGACCGACAAGGGGTGGTTCCGGTCTGTTGCAACCCGTGTTTTCGGAGCAACACCACCGCGCTTAGTCACCCGATAATAAACACCGACGGATGCCTTTCACCACGTATGTCGAGCGACACGCGCGCGCAAGCCGTCGAACCGCCGGATTCCGGGGATGTTCCCAGGAATCACGACTTGGATGCGCTAGCGGACAAGAACTTGCTCATCGTCTCACACAGCTACAACCACTTCGTCAAGGGGCAGGTCGACGTCCTCGCCGACTACTTCTCTGAGGTGTACGTCCTCGTTCGCTACAACCGGTTCGCCGACGTCTCGCGCTATCTGCCGGTCGAGTACGCCAAGCCGTTCAGCAAGGACGCGAAGATAAACGAAGAAGACAAACCGGACAACGTTACCGTCATCAGCACGCCGCTGCTCTATCTCCCGCTCGACCTCCACCGTCGATTTCTCGGCGACCAGCACGCTCGAAAGGTGAAGAAACTCCTCGACGACGTGCCCGTCGAATTCGACGTGATTCACGCCCACCTGACGTGGACCGCCGGGTACGTCGCACGCGTCCTCCGGCGCGACCTCGGGATTCCGTTCGTCCTCACGGTCCACGAGAATCACGACCTGTTCATGGACCAACTCGAATCCTCGAACGACAAAATCGACCGAACGTGGGCCGCCGCCGACGCCATCGTTCGCGTCAATCGGCAGGACCAAGACACGCTTCGGCGGTTCAACGACGACGTGTTCTACATCCCGAACGGGTTCAGTCAGGACCGCCTTCGACGCGTTCCACAGGCCGACGCGAAGAAGAAACTCGGCATCGCGGACGACACGAACCTGCTCTTCGCGCTGGGACATCTCAAGGAGCGCAAGGGATTCCACCACCTCATCGACGTGATGCCGGAGATTATCGAACGGGAAGGCGACGTCGTTTGCGCCATCGGCGGTCACGGCGGAATGCGTTCGGAACTCGAAGAGCAGATCGAGGAGTTGGGATTGGAGAACGACGTTCGGTTGCTGGGGTACGTCTCGAACGACGACCTCCGGTACTGGATGAGCGCCTGTGACGCGTTCGTGCTTCCGAGTTACAGCGAAAGCTTCGGCCTCGTGCAGTTGGAAGCCATGGCGTGCGGGTCGCCCGTCGTCTCCACGATAAACGGCGGGAGCGAAGAGGCCGTCACCTCCGAGGACCACGGTTTCCTCGTCGATAGCCCGGAGGACCACGACGCGCTTTCGGACGCCGTGGTGCGCGCCCTCCGAAAGGACTGGGACCGCGACGGAATCGAAGCGCACGCCGAACAGTTCACGTGGGAACGCGTCTGCGTGGATATCGCACACCTCCACGCGGACGTGTTGGATTTGTAGTATTGTTTAATTCTCATCAGTATTGTATTTGTAGAACTGTCTAATCTGAATTATTATTGAATTTTTATCATTATTCTGTTCGGCTACGGAACCGTTCCGTAGCCGAACAGCGGTCTCTCCGTCCTTTTGTCGTCACCCAGTTCGTGACATGAGTTGTCATACGTTGGTTACTTAAAGAATGGAACTACTAAGCCACAGACTTTGGCCGAAAGATACTAGTAGATATTATTGTTGACCGTCAGGGCTGCCAACGTACCGAGAATCCGGTAAATCGGGGTTGTATTCCTCTCTCACGACGGTTGTCAGGAAACTCTGGGATTCAGAATGACTCATCAAAGCGACATACACGACACTAACGATTCGAAATCATCCATTGGAGCGACGCGCCGAACGTTCTTGAAAGGGGTAACCGCCGCGGGGGTATTTGCCATAGGGACGCAAACGATGTCCGGGACGGCGAGCGCCGAAATTCCGTACGCGAGCGACTACGGGACGGTCGTCAACATGGTCGACGACGCGGGTGCGGACCCGAACGAGGGCGATTCCATCACGCCGCTGCTTCGGGAGTACGCCGACGATGACACGCTTCTGTATCTTCCCGGTGGTCGATACTACATGGACGAACAGTTCCGCTTCACCGGCTTCAACAACTTCGGCATCATCGGCGAAGACGACACGACCATCGTTCCGGCCGACTACTACGATTTCGACGACGGCGGCGACTGGAATTACCGCCTCTTCCGCCTCGGCATCGCCTACAGCCCGGGTCGTGACCTCCGATTCCAGAACATCACCGTGGACCAAACGGCGGACGACACCGGGGTCCGCGTCATCGAAACAGCGATGGACGACGGTCTCATCGTCCGGGACGTCACCGTCAACGGCCAGCACGACAGCGGGACGTGGGGGCCGGGGCGGTTCGTCATCACCGATTCTAACGGTGAGGGACTCGTCGATAACTTCAGCGCGGCGGACGGCGGCGCGTGGAGCGGAAATACGCCGGCCGACCAACTGTGGCGCGGTCCGACGGGCATCATCTGCAACCGCTACAACAAGGGGAGCATCACGTTCAAGGACTGCAAGCTCGGTCGGTTCCCGGACAACGGTCTCTACGCCGCCAACGGGTCGGGTCAGATAATCGTCGACGGCGGCTACTACGAGAACAGCCAAACGGCGAGCATCCGAATCGGCGGGCGCGATAGCATCGTCAAGAACGCGACCATCTCGGTAAACGAGAGCAGCGGTCACGGTAACCAACACGCCATCCGAGCGGAGAACGCGGGATACATGCGGATTATCGACTGCGACGTGGCGGTTTCGGACCCGAACGGCGACGCCATCAAGTCGAAGAACGTCGGATTGCTGTACGTCGACGGTCTAAACGTCAAAACATCCGGGAACGACGTCTGTCACGCGCTCCGATTGCAGGACGACACGCGCCAATCGCGTATCAAGAACTCCACGTTCACCCACGAAGCGTCCGGCGGCTTCTCGCTCTGGATTCAGGACGGCGAGGACCCGGTACACGTCGAGAACAGCCGCTTCGTCGGAAACGGCGGCGACGAAAGTGCGCGGGCGGCCGTCCGATGCGACCGGGACGAGTGTAACTTCCGGGACCTCTACGTCAAGCAGTTGGGGTCGTCCCGCCGCCGAGCGTTGGTCAACACCGGGGAAAACAACTTGGTCTACAAAGGGGAGTTCCGTTCCGAGGAGTACCCCATCATCGACCACGGCGTCAGCTCGTGGATAGAAGGGGTTTATGCGAACTCGGAGCGCGACCTCCCGGGACTCCGACTGACAGAATCGGCGAGCGATACGTACGTCAAAAAGAGCCACATCGTGGACGGAATCCGCGACGATAGCAACGACGTAAGCGGCTGGGGGAACGACTTTAGCGCCTGATTCGGCCGGGAGAAGGCTTAAGGGACGGATAATAATATAGACACGAACCCTGTTCTCCGGTACATGAACATCACGGAGACGATTCGGCGTGTCCGACGTGGCATCAAGGAGCCACATCTCGTTACTCGGGAGCTGAATAAGCACTATTATAAGCGCAAGGAGCCGAGTCCCGACGCCGTCGAATTCTTCGACGAGGACTGGGACAACCTCATTATTCTCGACGCCTGCCGCTACGATACCTTCAAAAAGTGCAACACGCTTCCCGGGGAGCTTCAGTCACGGCAAACCAAATCGAGTTCGACACCGGACTTTCTCGCCACGTATTTCGACGGTGCCGACCTCCGCGATACCGTCTACGTGACCGCGAATCCCCAGCTCTACCGGAAGCGCGACCGGATAGACGTGCAACTCCACGACGTCATCAACATCTGGCAGGACGAGGGCTGGGACGACGAGTTCCGAACCGTCCGCCCCGAAACGGTCGTCGACGTCGCGAAGGACGCCGCAGAGCAGTACCCGGACAAGCGGTTGGTCGTCCACTTCATCCAACCCCACTATCCGTTCATCGGACCGACGGGGAAAGAACACCTCGACCTCGACTCGCTCGACTTCTGGAACCGCGTGATGGCCGGAGAAGTGGACGTTCCGGTCAGCGTCCTCTACCAGGCCTACGAGGAGAACGTCGAGATGGTGCTCCCGCACGTCGAGGAACTGCTCTCGACGCTCCAAGGCAAGAGCGTCGTGACGGCGGACCACGGCGAAGCGTTCGGCGAACGCGCGCGGCCGATTCCGATGGCGGAGTACGGCCATCCGAACGGCATCTACATCCCGCAACTGACGACGGTCCCGTGGCTCGTTCACCAGAACGGTGCACGACGGAGCATCACCGAGGGCGACGAGGGAGAACACATGGAAGAGGACGTGTCAGTCGACGTCGAGCAGCGATTACAGGACCTCGGATACGCGTAAAACCGTCTCTATCCGATTCATAATAAAGTCCCTTTAGCAACACTGTGATGATAGATACTGGAATGACGAGCACTGCATCGGGGGGGCTTTCGTGCAACGAAGCATTCTGAGCGGCGTCCTTTCGGTCGCCGGGACGAAAGTTCTCACACTCGTCATCGGTATCATGACGACGCCGATACTGTATCGGTTGCTCGGACCGACCGGTATCGGCGTCTACACCACTGTTCTGTCGGTGTTCTCCCTGTTCATGATACTCGTCAGCTCCGGCATCTCCGACGGCGTTCGGAAGTTCATCGCCGAGGAGCACGAGATGGACTGCTGGGAGGAGTACGTCGTCGGCTTTTACTTCCGACTCGCGCTCGTGCTCGCGGTTGCAGGAGCGATACTGCTCGCGCTCGCGACGCGAACCGGGGTCGTCGCGTGGATTTTCGGCCCGGAGTACGAGTTGTACTTCTACCTCCTCACGGTGATGACGATAGCGAGCCAGTTCCAAGCGTACGCTCGTCGGACGCTGATGGGGTTCGGTTTGGAGCGATACTCGGAACCCCTGAAGGTCGTCCAGCGGGTGACGTTCATCGTCGTCGCCCTGCCGCTCGTCTACTACATGCGAAACCGGGGAATGCTCGAAATCGCCGTCCTCGGCGCGTTGGCCGGGAAAATCGCCGCGGCGACCATGGTGGCGGTCATCGGGTTCGCGCTCATCATAAAACGAACGTCGCTCCGTAGTTTCCTTCGGTCGACGCCGGAGGACTTCCCGCGGCGCAGGATGCTCGCGTTCAATTCGCTGTCCATCGTGCTCATCCTGCTCCTCATGTCCCTGTACCACGTCGACATCCTGATGCTCCAGCTAATGTCGGGGAGCAACGAACAGGTCGGGTACTACCGCGCGGCGCTGAAACTCGCGGAGTTCCTGTGGTTCATTCCGATGGCGCTCCAGACGGTGTTCGTCCACTCCACGTCCGAACTGTGGTCGAACGGGAAGACCGAGCGCATCTCGGAGTTGTCGGCACGGACGACCCGCTACACGTTCCTCCTGACCGGCGTGATGGGGTTGGGTCTAGCGGCGCTCGCGAACATCGCCGTCCCGGTCTACTTCAGTGCAAAGTACCTGCCCGCGGTGACACCCCTGCTCTTGCTGTTGCCGGGGTCGCTCGGGTTCGCGGTCGCCCGACCCATCCTCGCCATCTCGCAAGGGAAGGGTGACCTGAAATACCCGATTATCGCCACGGGGACGGCGGCGGGCATAAACTTCGTCCTGAACTTCCTGCTCATTCCACGGTACGGGATGCAGGGAGCAGCCGTTTCGACGAGTATCGGCTACGGGTCGATGTTCGTCTTCCACCTCTGGAGCGCCCGAAAGGTCGGCTTCGACCCCCTATCGGACGCCCGCCTGGGTCGGATTTTGGGGACGACGATACTGTCGGCACCCCCCATCTTCGTTCTTGCGCGAGTGCTCGACGTTCGCCCCCTCATCGCGGGGGTCCACGTCCCGCTGGCGCTCGTCCTCGTCCCGCCGCTCGGACTGGGCGTCTTCACGTTCTTCGCGTTCGCGACGGGAGCGCTCGGTTTCGGAGAGGTCTTCGATACGCTCTCGTCGTTCCCCGAACCGCTCGGCTCGCGGGCCGAAACACTACAGACCAAAGTGAGAGAAAATACGATGTCATCCGACTCGATACAGAAGCTGATGGTCGTCACCGGCATTCTGCTGTTCGTCTCGGGGATCGGGTACGCGTTCCTCGACCCCGGAATCGGCGGAATCGGCGGAGTCGGCGGTGCGAACCAAGGATCGTCCATAAACAACACGCAAACGGTTGCGGGAACGACGGTGGCCGAAACGACGCACGGTACGACGCCGACGAAATCGACGACCGAACAGAAGACGACGCAAGCGAAATCCACCACGAAGAAGACGAGTACGTCGCCGCCGACGACAACGGATACCAATCCGCCACCATCCACGACTACGAGTCCACCGCCGTCCACCACGACGGATACTAACCCGCCACCGTCCACGACGACGACCACCACACCGCCGCCCACGACCACAACGACGAGCAGTACGACCACCACCACGACACCGCCGACGACCACGACTACCACCAGTACGACAACGACGACCACGACCACCACGACACCGCCATCGACAACAACAACTACCACCGGTACGACAACGACGGGGAGCGCGAGTACGACGTCACAGTCGTCCACGACGACTACGGGGTCAACGGCGGGTACCACATCGTCAACGGCGGGCACCACATCGTCGACGACGGACACGACGTCCTCGGCGACGAGTAGCGGTTCCACGTCGAATACGACGACGAATTCGTCGTCGTGGTTGTGAGCGACGATACGAACGACGACTTCAGCCAGAACGCGGACCGGAACCGCGGGAACGGGAGTTCGGGATGAGCGATGAACGAGGGCGAAAGGAGGACCGACGGTGCTGTTTTTGCTTTCGGACTGAACGAGACTGCCCGACCGCCGTACCCGAGGGGTTCGAGAACCGAGTGACGTGAGCAACCGAGAGACGCGAGCGAGACAGGCGTTTAGTCCGAGGGAGAAGCACGGGCGTCCAAGCGGCGCGGTCGTCGCGGGCGATGTGCGCGACGTGGACGGAACGGAAACGGACGAACGACGGAGAGACGTCTCACGGGTGAGTCACGGACGACGGCGAGGTGAAAAGCAAACGACCGTCGGTTCAGCGGGTCGAAACGCGGGCGGAGAAATTCCGGCCCGCGGCTAAAAGAGACGCACGACAGTCGTGCGGGGATGGGCGGAGAAAGCGAATGACAGGCGTCGAGCGGGCTTAGATGAGCATTCCCTTCTCTTCCAGGTCCGTGATGGTGACCACTTCGACGTTCTTGTTTTTGATGTACTTCAGGATGTTCTCGAACCGCTTCTCGGGAACGCCGCCCTTCCCGCCGATATTGTGGAACAGGAGCGGCGAGAGCTGTTTGTACTTGGCGGCGTGGTCGATCTTCTGTTTGACGTTCTTGAGGTCACTCTGACCGTACATCCGCGAGATGATGGTGTTCTTCTTAATCGCCGGGAGCGCGTTCGGCGACGCGCCGAACGAGAGCGTCAGGTCGAAGTGCTTCTGCGCGAGGTCGAACGTGTTCGGCCCGACGACGTTCTTCGGGACGGCCATGTACTTGTGACCGTCGTAGCCGTACTTCTTGAGCCACTGCTGGCACTCCTTCATGAGCTTCTCCTGCTCTTTTTTCGGCCGTTTGTCCATCGGCGTCGCCTGCGTGTTGGGATGACAGATCATGTCCCAACCATCCTGTACCATCTCGTTCATCTGGGTTCGGTTGAGGAACCCGTCGTCGAAGACGGCATCCGAGATGATGGCGTCGACGCCGGAGAAGCCGTACTTTTTCATGGTCTTGTACGCCTTCGTGTACTGCGATTCGAGACCGTCATCGAACGTGAGCATCACCATCCCCTTGTCGGGGGCGGGGACAGTTTTCAGGTCGTCCACGTAGAACTCGATTGGTTTCTGGGTGTTGGGGTCCGTCGAACGACCGATGATGCGGACTTCGTAAACCTTCGAGAGATCGATCTTCTTCGGGTCCATCTCGCTGGTGACACCGAGGTTGACGCGAACCCACTTGCCCTTCGGCCCGTAGAGCGTCCGTTTCATCTCGACGATGTGGCCGCGGTCCGGCGCGTACAGTTGCACGGCGATCTTCACGAAGTCGTGTGACGTGCACTTGAACGCGAGGGAGAGGTTCTTGCCGCTGAGGTCGGCGGGATTGTCACCGAAGTTTACGCGGTGGATCATCCCCTGCTTGGTCTGCTTGCTGCCGACGATGTGGGCGGACTGTGACCCTTCGTATTTCATCTTCGTGCTCTTCTTGAGGCTTCCCTGCCCGTCGACGGCGCTCCACGGGCCGAGTTTTTCGAAGCCCTCGAAGGTCTGTGGACCGGCGGAGGCATCGTCACCACCCTCGGTCGTGGTTTCCCCGCCGCCGCTGGTGTTCGTCCCGTTGTCTTTGTCACTAGTGCTACTCGTCGTGGAGGAGTTATCGCTATCGTTGCCGATAACACCGGAACAACCGGCGAGACCAGCGGTACCGGCTGCACCGACGGTCGTCAGAAACGTGCGTCGTGTCTGTCGTCTCATCGCTACCCTATCCAAACAGACATAGGTATTTTCTTATATGGCGCTTAAGGGCGCAATGTCAATGATTGTGCATGTGGGAAATCCGGGTACGAAACACCGTTTGCAACGTTTCCAACAGCGGGAAAACGGGGAGGGACTGAACTAGGCACCAGATAATTAATATGAGGGATTTATTTGGGTGTTTTGATGGCGTCAGACAGGCAAAATCGAAGCATTACGAGTCGAAGAACATATCTCAAGCTCACCGGAGCAATCGCGGCGACGGCCGCTGTCATGGGGTCTGCTTCTGCGAGCAAATCGGATTACGAAGGCCAATACGATACGGTCATTGACATAACGGACGTCGGGGCGGACAACGACGGGAACGAGTCTATCACACCCGTTCTTCGGGAACACGCGGACGACGATACGCTCCTCTATTTCCCATCCGGGCGGTATTACATGGACGACCAGTTCCGTTTCACCGGCTTCGACAACTTCGGGATGGCCGGGGACAACGCGGAACTCGTCCCGGCGAGCTACCACGACTTCGACGACGACGGCGACGGAAACTACCGACTCTTCCGAATGGGCGTGGACTACGACCCCGGAACGGACCTGCGAATCGAGGGGTTCACCGTGGACCAAACGGCGGACGACACCGGCATCCGCGTCATCGAAGCCGCCATCGACGACGGCCTCATCGTTCGGGACATCGAAATCCTCGGCCAACACGACAGCGGGACGTGGGGACCGGGGCGGTTCGTCATCACAGATTCCGACGGCGAAGGACTCGTCGAACGGTTCCACGCTCCCGACGGCGCCGCGTGGGAAGGAAACACGCCGAGCGATTCGCTGTGGCGCGGTCCGACCGGAATCCTCTCGAATCACAACAAAGGGACGCTCACCTTCCGCGATTGCATCCTCGGCAGCTTCCCGGACAACGGCCTGTACGCCGCACACGGTTCCGGCTCGATTCAGATCGAGGGGGGCCGCTTCCAGAACAGCACGGGCGCGAACGTACGTCTCGGAGGGCACGACAGCTACATCAAGGACGCGACGATCATCGTGGACAAGGAGAACCCGCACGGGATTTCCCAACGGGGCCTCCGCATGGAAGACGGGAGCCTTCTCGTCGCGCAGAACGTCGATTTCCAGACGAACGTCTCGGATAGCCCGGCGATCTGGATTACCGCGGGTGCGAACTACAACTACATCGATAACTGTACCGTTGCCGTTCACACCGACGACCCGTGTACGGGAATCTCGATTCGAGGATCGGGCGGACGGACGCGCATCAAGCACACGCACGTGGAACACGAGACCGGCGGCGGCCCGGTCATCAAGATCCGCGATGGCGACGAACCCGTTTACCTCGAAGACGTTACTATCACCGGCGAATCGCCCACCGAGGGGACCCGAAGCGCCATCCAGAACTACCGCGACAACTGCGATTTCCGCGGCGTCAACGTCGATTACGGCGGTGGCTGGGGCCGACGCGCCTTGACGAACACCGGAGACAACTGCCTCATCTACGAGGGGGACTACGTCTCGGAGGACCGCCCGATAACGGACAAGGGGACGGGAACGTGGATAGAAGGCGTCTCCGCTCGGTCGCGGCGCGGCGACGTCGGCCTGTTGCTCAAACCAGAGGCCGAGGACGTCTACGTCAAAAAGTGCAACCTCGAAAACGGCATCGAGGACAACAGCGCCGACGGATACGACGGCTGGGGCAACGAGTTCTAACGACCGACCGCCCGCTCTCACTTCGACTCGGTACCTCGGAAGTTTACCGCGCGGATATGGTACGCGTCCGAGCGCTCGCTGAGGCGTTCGATTTCGAACCCATGTTCGCGGAGATACGCTTCTATTTCCGCCGTCGAGGAGTCGTACTGTTCGCTCAACTCGTGGTGAAGTTCCGCGTAGACGACGCGAACGTCGGATAGGATGTCGTCGAACCCACGGAGAACTTGGAGTTCGGCACCCTCGACGTCGATTTTGAGGATATCCGGTTCGGGGTACCGTCCCGTCTCGACCAGCGTTTTCCCCTGAAACACGTCGATTTCGAGTTCGCCATCGACCGAAAGGGCGTGTTTTCCCTCACCGTAGTTTCGGCTCTCGACGGCGAGTGAGCCCGCACCGTCCTGGTCCGAGAGGGCGAACTCGGCGATATCCCATCGGTTGACGGGGACGTTCGCGGAGAGGTTGTGTCGAAGTCGAATCGCATTCGTCGGCATCGGTTCGAACGCGACGACCACGCCGCTATCGAGCCGTTTCCCGACGAAACAGGTGTGTGTCCCGATGTTGGCGCCGATGTCGTACACCACGTCCGATTCACGGACATCGTTGAGCAGCGACTCGATGACGGGTTGTTCGCCGACGAGCGATGTCACGCGGGAATATTCGGTCCGAGAGTCGGTGGCGAATTCGACCGTATATCCCCCGACGGTCACGGGGACGGACCAGAGATGGAGTGCCAGTTTCGCGTGCCAGTAGAGTGTCGCGACCGCTGGCGCGATACCCGCCTGCTTACAGAAATTCCACAGACGGCTTTGGGCGGCCCATCGCTCCAAATCACGCATACAAAGCACAATCGGAGGTCGACTGATAAATATATATCATCGATAAACGGGAGGACGGAGGCGGACGGGCGACTTAGCAGCCCCATAACAAAGGTCGCAAAGAGTATCTGTTTCGATGAGCACCGGTTGCCGACATACGGCGTACGAGAGGAATGCAAAATCACACCGATGAACGCGTTGTTTCTTCCGAACCACGACGACAATCCGGACCAACTGCTGCTGGCGGATGCGCTCGAATCACACGGCGTCTCCGTCTCGCGTGGGAGTTCCAGCGGCCTCGCTCCCGTTCTCTCCGGAGTCGCACGAAACGACCCGGACGTGTTGCATTTTCACTGGCTCCACCAGTCCGTAATCGAGCGGACGCGAACGCGGAGCTACGTGGCCGCGGTCCGATTCGCCTTCGAAGTGCTGTCCGGGAGCGTCATCCTCGCCATGTCGTTCGGAACGCCGGTCATCGCGCCGCGACTGGGCTGTCTACCCGACGTGCTCGGACCGAAAACCGAACTGTTGTACGACCCTGACGACCCGAACGACCTTCGGGCGGCGATGAAACGCGCACCGACGCTCGACCTCGACGAAATCGGACGGCAAACACGGGAACGCTCGATGTCGTTCGACTGGGATGTCGTCGGCGAATGGACGGCGGCGGTGTATCGGTCGGCGACCGACGACCGGCCGGTCGAGACGCGGTTCCCCGAAAGCGATGCGTACGACACGAAGGTGAACGGCTCGGCGGAAGCGGTCACCGACGGCGGCACAGACGATGCGTCGGACGGCGAAGCGGCGGGTGTGACGGGTGAACCGAGCGCGAACGGGCGGAACACGAAGGAGGAGAGACGATGAGCGGACGGTCGCCGATCGAACTACTTCGGTGGGTGAAAGCGACGCTGACGCCGGGTGACGATATCTCGGGTCGTGCGGTGACGAGCGGTATCTGGGCGTCGATGGCGAACGTCATCGGACGCGGCCTGCAACTGGTCAAACTCGTCGTGCTCGCCAACATTCTGACTCCGGTGCAGTTCGGATTGGTCGCATACGCGCTGTTGACGTTGGCGGCGATGCGCCGCTTTTCGAACCTCGGCATCAAGCAGGCGCTCATCCAGAAAGAAGAGGACAACATCAACGAGTACCTCGACACCGCGTGGACGCTATCGGCGGTGCGCGGGACGATACTGGCCGCCATCGGGTTCCTCGCGGCACCGTACATCGCGCGCGACTTCTTCGGCGCGCAACCGCCAGCGACGCAGGTGATTCAGGTGATGTCGTTGGTGCCGTTGATAACCGGAATTCAGAACCCCGGCATCGTCTACTTCCGCAAGGATTTGGACTACGACAAGCAGTTCGTCTACCTCGTCGGCAAAGCGGTCGCCGCGGTGAGCGTGACCATCGGGTTGGCGTTGCTCTGGGGCAACGTGTGGTCGCTCGTGGTCGGCGACATCGCGGGCGTAGTGGTGGCGACGTCGCTGTCGTACGTCCTCCACGGATACCGACCGTGGCCGAGCATCGATATGAACCAGACGCGGGAACTCGTGGGGTACGGAAAGTGGATCACGGCGTCGGGAATCATCGTCTTCCTCATCACGGAAGGGGACGACGTGTTCGTCGGATGGTTGCTCGGCAGCGCCGCTATCGGCCTCTACCAGTACTCGTACAAGGTGTCGAACGCCCCGGCGACCGAGGTGACGAAGGTGCTGACGAGCGTCATCTTCCCGACGTACTCGAAGCTACAGAACGACGCCGCGAACCTCCGCCGCGCGTTCTTCAAGACGGTGCAACTGACCACGTTCATCTCGATTCCGTTGGCGGCGGGCATCGTGGCGGTCGCGCCCGCGTTCGTTCACGCGTTCCTCGGTCCGGAGTGGGTGCCCGCGATTCCCATCATGCAGTTGCTCGCGGTGTGGGGCCTGCTCCGGTCCATCGGAGCGACGACCGGGCCGCTGTTTCAGGCGGTCGGCAAACCCGACCTCGCCACCAAGATACAGGTCGGAAAGCTCGCCATCATCCTGTTGACCATCTACCCGGCAACCGCGGCGTACGGGGTCATCGGAACGAGCGCGGTCATCGTCGGCAACTCCGTTCTGTTCTCCGAGCCGGTTTCGACCTACCTCGCCGTCCGCGAGGTGGAAGGGAGCTACAGGCAGTTCCTTCGCCTCCTGTTGTACCCGCTCGCGGCGAGCATCGGAATGGTGGCCGTCGTGGTCTTCGTCGGAATGAACGTGCATATCGGCGGTATCCCGAAGTTCGCCCTCATGGTCGCAACGGGCGTCGTCGTGTACGGTGCCGCCATCGTCGCCATGGAGCTGTGGGGGAACTACGGAATCCGCGACGTGTTCCGGACGATGGTCGGTGCTGTCGGGGAGTGAAAACGGTTTTAGAGGCTCCTAAACACAATTTTCCTGATGTTATACTGTGTATAGTTAACCCTCATTGACGCTATAGACAGCAGTAGAGCCAACCGTGACACGAGCGAGAGAGGAAGGCACGAGACGAAATCGGCGCGCAGTCCGATGCCGCCGTGGCACGGAGCGACCGCCCACAGACCCAACGGAGGAGCACGAAGGATGAACAAAGAGATATTTGGTGTCTTCGGTGATCGAGACGAGTTCGAACGGTTCCGCTCCGAGCGGGAGTTCGACGATATCGTGACGAGCGACGTTGCTACCGTCGGAATTCGAGATACGGGACTCGGAATTCCCGGTCGAAGTGCCTCGTACTCGGGCGAACTCGGGTCGTGTATCATCTGGGGAGAGGCGTACCCCAACAAACGCGGCTGGTCCGAACCCGCCCGCTGGCTGTTGGAACGGTACGCCGAACAGGGAGTGGACGCCATCAGGTCGCTCAACGGGTCGTACCTCGCGTTCATCGAACACGACGGGGACACCATCGTGCTCACCGACTCCATCCGGTCGTGGGAGTGTTTCTACACCGACGACCCCGGCGTGCGCGTGTTCGGGTCCGATGCGGCGGAGGTCGCAAAGACCATCGACAACCCGACGATGCGCCGACAGTCGGTCGGCGAGTTCCTCCACATGGGCGTCGTCCTCGGCGACAAAACGCTGTTTCACGAGCTCCATCGCGCGCCGTTCGACGGCTATCTGACCCCGGACGAGGCGGGCGAACTCGACCGGTTCGTCTACGAGGAGCGGGAGATGGACTACGCGAGCGAACTCGCGGACCGGATGCAGCGTGCGATTCGACTCCGTTCGCGTCAGCCGGGCAAGAAGGGTCTGTTGCTGTCGGCGGGGTACGATTCGCGGACGCTGCTGTCACAGCTCCCCGACCTCGACCACAGCTACACCGTCGGAATGCCGGACGCACAGGAGGTGAAGGTCGCCCGGCGCTTGGCGAAACAGTACAACGTGGACCACACGACGCTGGTGACGAACGACCGGTACATCACGCCCGGGGAACAGAAGGTGCGCGACACGCAGGGCATCAAGGAGTCCATCCACATCCACCACGCGGGCTACAACAGCGAGATGGAAGTGGACACGATGTACCACGCCCTGTTGTTCGACACGCTGTTGAAGGGATTCGGCCACAAGCGAACCGAATTGAAACTGTTCGGCAAGACCATCCCGACCAAGAAGATGGAGTCGGACCCCGACCCGGTCGAGGCGTCGCTCGACAACTTCGGCTACCTCCCCGAGCGGAGTAGGAAGGTCGCGGAGAAGTACACGTCCGACCCGGACGCCGCCGGAAAGTTCGTCCGGCAAGCCATCGATTCGGAGTTCGACCGCTGCTGGACGCGGACCGACTCCGTGCAGAACGCCCTCGCGCTGTTCAGCATCCGGAACCAGCCGACGATTCCGTCGCGGACCCACCTCGCGGACAACTACCTCGAATCGTTCATCGCGGCCGACACGGAACTGCTGGAGTGGCACCTGCAAACGCCGCCGGAGTACCGGAACACGTCGACGTTCATCCGGGCGATTCGGCAGTTGGACGAGGACCTGTTCCGCCACCGTCCTCCGGATCGGCCGTACACGTCGACGTTCTTGTCCCAGATGGAGCAGTTCGTGCGCCGAAAACTCCCGTTCATCACGGAGTTCCAACCCGCGTGGCCCGACCGGCAGAAGGTGTACGACCGCTACAACTTGGACCAGCGGTTGTTCCCCGAAAACGAGACGATTCACGACCTGCCGTCGCGTCACAAGCTCCGGATCAACGATATGGTCGGTTGGGTCGCGCAGTGTTCGGAGAACATGGTCAACCCGACGGACGTTCTGCACATGCCGACCGAGGCACAGGGAACCGACGACGCGGGGTCGAAGCGGCGCGGAGCCGACGAAGTACGGTCGGAGAACTGATTAGGAGCCGTATAATAAAACCCGCTCCGGTCGATTTTCACGTCAATGAGTACGAATAGCCGCTGGTGGTTTCTCGACCTCGTACTAGCGCTTATGCTGACCGCTGTCGGCGGAGTAGCGGCGTATGTTGAACTCGGTGGACGGGTACGTGTCGCCCTCGTACTCCCGCTCGTCGTCTTTCTCCCGGGATACGTGCTCATCTCGGCACTGTTCCCGGAGGGCAGCGAGGGCGAAACGCGGACGTTCGGATCGGGGAACGACGACGCCGCGTACGCCGTCGGCGGACCCGAGCGAGTGGCGCTCGCGGCGGCGCTCAGCGTCGCCGTCGTCCCCATGATCGCCGCGCTTTCGAACTTCACGCCGTGGGGCGTTCGCGTCCATCCGATTCTGTACGGTATCGTCGGGTTCACCGCGATTTTCGGAGTTATCGCGTTTATACGGCGACTGCGCGTCCCGGCCGAGCGACGATATTCGCCCGGGGTACCCGGCGTGCTGTTCAATCCGAGCGGCCGTTCGGGAAGCGGCGTAACGGTAGCGCTGAACGTCGGCATCGTAATCGCGTTCCTCCTGTTGGCGTCAAGCGTCGGGTTCGCGGTGCTCAACCCACCACAGGGGAAGGCGTTCACGGAATTCTACGTGAGCAACACGAACGACGTGAACAGCAATACGAATACGATGTACGACACCGACCTCGCCGCTGACGGCGTGACGGTCAGCGTTCACAATCACGAGCGAGAGCGGACGAAGTACACCGTCGTCGCGGTCATCCAGCAGGTCGACGGAGGAGAGGTCACGGAGCAGGCCCAGTTCGCCAAAGAGCAGGTGACGGTCGATGCCGGGGAGAAAAAGCAGGTGAAACTCACCGGCGACCCGGCGTTCACCGGCGAGAACGTCCGCGTCCAACTCCTCCTGTACAAGGGGTCTGCGTCGGGCGAACCGTACACGAAGGCTCGCGCGTGGGTTTCCTCGCGGAGCGGGCTCTCGAAACAGGCGGATGCGGGAGGCGATAACCAGGGGTCAGACAGCGGAACGAGTAGCGACGGCGGAGACGACCAACAGACGACGGAACAACAGCAAACGACACAACGGCAAACGACGGAACAACAACAGACGACACAACAGCAAACGACGTCGACGAGTTCGCAACCGCCATCGACGACCACCACCACGACCACCGCCACGACGACTTCGACGGGGACCACTACGACGGGAACCACCACGACGACTTCGACGGGGACCACTACGACGGGAACCACCACGACGACTACCGACGACGGCGGCTTCTTCTCGTAAAGGTCGGAACCCGTACCCCACACGACGAACCGCTGTCGTCTCGAACGACGGCCGAAAAGAAAGAAAACGGATTACTGGTACTGGGAGCAGACGCGACGGACGCCTTCCTCGAAGGTGATCTCCGGTTCCCAGCCGGTGGCTTCGGTGAACTTGCTCACGTCGGCCATCGTGTCGTGGACGTACACGTCCTCCGGGATGGGGTTCTCGACGTACACCGGTTCCACGTCGGTCCCGAGTTCCTCGTTGATGTACTCGACGACGGTATCGAAGTCGTAGCTTTCGCCCGTACCGAGGTTGTAGACGCCGGTGAGTTCGTTCTCGGCCGCGAGTTCGAGACCGCTGACGATATCCGAGACGTACGTGAAATCGCGCGTCTGACCGCCGTCACCGTAGATTTCCGGCGAGTCACCGTTCGCGATGTCGTCGGCGAACTGGGCGATGATGTTGGCGAACTCGCCCTTGTGCTCTTCCGCGCCGCCGTAGCCCTGATACACGGAAAAAAACCGCATTCCGGCCATGTTCATGTCGTAGTGGTGGGCGAAGTATTCCGCGTAGCGTTCGCGGGCCAGTTTGGACGCCTCGTAGCCGGTTCGAGCTTCCACGTCCATCTCTTCCGGGGACGGTTCCGTTCGACTCCCGTAGATGGAGGAGGTCGTCGCGTAGACGACGGTATCACAGCCGTCCTTTCGGGCCTGTTCGACGGTGTTGACGAATCCCTCGACGTTCACCCGAACGCCCTTCGTCGGGTTCTCCTCGTGCATCGCGTAGGACGACAGCGCCGCGAGGTGGAAGACGACGTCCACGTCCGTCGGCAGGTCGTCTTCGAGAACGCTTCGTTCGTGGAATTCGACCGCCTCGTCGAGGTTTTCTTCGGTGCCGAGATAGCCGTCGTCGATGGCGATAACGTCGTTCGCTTCGGCGAGGTGATTGGCGAGATTCGAACCGATAAATCCGGCACCCCCGGTGACGAGGACGCGTTTTCCGTGCATGATACAGCATGCAAGAGGATGTGAGAAAAGGGTTGCTCTCTTTAGGAGAATGAAAGAAGCGGGTGCTCTCTATATCGTCCGGTTGGCACAGAGCATCACGTCGCTGTTGTTGTAGAGGATGCTCTGGTCGGGGCGACACAACTGTTGCTGTGACACCTTCCGCCGAACGGGAACGGTGGCGGTTATCGGCTCGCCGTCCTTCGTGACGTGCTTCACGAGGACGAACTTCGGCGTCCCCGTGGATTGATACCGACGGTAAACGGTTATCGGGTGGTCCGTCGGTCCGTCCCGATTGTCGGCGGAGAGGTTGGCCGCCGCCGCCGGATACGACCCCGTTCTCGAAAACACCGTCTGATACGGGTGGTCCGTGTGTATCACTTGACTCGACAAGATGTTCGCCGAGTCGGGAGAACCGGTCATGTCCGAGATGGTGTAGACGGCGGCGACTTCCGGTTTCGTGTACGTCAAGCGCGCCTGCTCGTCCTTGAACACGGGGCTGTCGATAGCGCCGTGACTGGACATCACCATCACGCTCGGATAGACGAGCGCGACGACCAGCAACGCCACGACGACGACGTTTCGGTTGAGATTGTGGACGAGATACCCGACGCCGAGAGCGGCGAGGATGGCCATCGGCGCGTAGAGGAACGCGAACCATCGCTGCGGGATGAAATTACGGATACCGAACATCGGCAGTCCGAGTGTGAACCCCGTCATCACGACGGTTGCGAACAGGAGCGTGAACACGGAATGCGAGATGCGCTTCCGCCGAAGGACGTACAGACAACCGACGACCGTCAACCCGAACAGGATGAGGAATCCCATCGTATCGACGTACGTCGCCACTTTCTGCATGAACGTCGGGGCGGGAAGGGAGATGTATTGGGAGTTGTTGCTCGCGAGGTTCAACAGGCCCGCACTCGACACCAGCGTCTGTTCGAGATACAACAGCACGGTTTCGAGGAACGAGTTCCCGTTGTACGGGGTGAACGACCACATGAAGGTGATAAGTCCCACGTCGAACGCGAGCAGTCCCGCGAGGTTGACCGGCTCCAGCTTGCGATACACGCCCGGCCGACGCGCGGTCGTCTGGAAGAGTCCCAGTTTGAGGACGAACTGGGCGAGCAGTCCCGAGAACAGCACGACGAGCATGATGAACGTCGAGACTTGGTGGGTTAGGATGATGGCGATGGAGAGGAACACGAGCAGGCTGAAGTCCCGTGCGTTGTACTCCAATCGCATGATGCGCAGGAGCGCGTAGACGATGGCGACGAAGAACAACAGGCCGTGGCTCGTCGGGATGAGGTGAATTCCCCACTCGATGAAATAGTCACCGACGGAGTAGAGCATCGCCGCGAACACGGCCCATCGAGCCGGGACGAGCAGTTTCGTCGCCCCGTAGACGAACACTATCGTCATGGGCATCACGACCCCGATGGAAAGGTACAGCGCGTTGCGGAGGGATACGTCGTACAACATCGACGAGGACGCGACGAGCAGATGGAACAGCGGTGCCGCAATGTGTTTGTTCCCGTTCATCGCGGACAGGGAGTGCTGTTCGAGCACGCCTCCCGCCAACTGCGTCATGTGCGTCCAGATGTCGATTCCGATGTACGACGGCGTGGTGTACACCGCCATGAATCGGATGACGAACGCGAGTGAGAGTATCTGCACCAGCAGGAGCGACGGGAGGAAGTCCTCGTCGTCGACGAACAGGATTTGCAGCATGATGAGCGTCCCCGTCGCGCCCGAAAGGACGTGGAAGAGCAGGGACCGCTGACCCGCGTGCAGCGCGATGGCGACCATCGCGGCCATCGTTAGGAAACCAATGGTCGGCAGTATCTGGGCCACGAGCCGTGAGACGGACGGATACGCGTTCATCGTCTCGCGGTCGTTGCGAACCGCGAGCAGGTAGAGCGCACACCCCAGTCCGAGGACGATGGGAATCGTCTTGATGTATATCTGTGAGGCGAAAAACCGCAGCGGAAACAGCCCGAGCGCGATTACGAAGCCGATAATCGCGGCATCAACGTCGAAGCGTCGCTGTTTCAGCCAGCCGGACATTCTCCCGAACATCGATCAGTGCCTCCGTTCGTCGAATCGTGGTTCGTTCATCGTATTTAAACCTCCGCGCCGGTCTGCGCCGTCCGACCGCGTGCATTCCGGGAGCGGCCCGTAATCGCACGCAAAATGACGTCTGTCGTGTCCACCTTGTCGTCGAGCAGTCGCTGCCGACGTTCCTGCCAGTCGGCGTCGCCTTCGAGGATGGAGACTGCTTGTTCGAGCGCTCGCGCGTGTCGGTCCTCCTGCTGATAGTTGAACAGGAGTTCGTAGCGCTCGTCCAGTTCGTCCGTGTAGCCCATCGTGAGCGTGTTGACGTAGATGGCCGGGGTGCCGAGAACGGCGCTCTCCGCGGCCATCGTCGCACCCTCGCCGACGAACAGGTCGGCGAAGGCGAGTAGGTCGTGCATCCGATGGGGCGGAACGGTCGCCCTGCGCGATTCGAGCGACGAGGGGAGCGTCCGCTCCGAGGTGATGAGCACCTCGGAACCGGCGTCCTCCAACCGTTCCACCACGTCGCGCACGTCGTCGAATCCACCCTGCCCAACGTCGTGTGAGGCACCCCACTCGACGAGACGAAGGACGGTGAACGTCTCTTCCGGGTCGAGGCCGAGGTCTTCGACCACCGTCGGGTCGGGGGTGAAGCGGTCGGGGTGGAGATACGCGAGTTCGTGATACCCGGGATACCGCACCTGTTTCGAGCCGACGTTTCTCGTATAGCAATCAGGGGTGTAAACGGCGTCCGCGAACGGGAACGCGAGATTCTGGATGAGCTTCGCGTGTTCCGTGTCGTAGAAGATGGCGCTCCGTGCACCCGTGACTTTCGCCACGTGCGCGGCCGCGACGCCGCCGATAGCGGTTATCACGTCGGGCTTCAACTGGACCGCGCGGCGGAGCAGACGTGCCTCGTAGGTCGCCTGTACTCGCGCCAGTTGCGACAGCCCCGAGGCGGTACCGGCCAGCACTTCGTGGCTGATATCGTATCGCCGGAGGAGTTCGACCGCCATCTCCTTCTCGCGGGCGAAGACGTGCACGTCGTGGTCGTCCGCCTCCAGTTCCGCGATGGCGTTGCGGAAGAAGTGGACGTGTGCCGGGTGCTGAATGGTGACGAACACCTTCATGTGTTCTCCCTCCGGTCGAGAACGACCCCGACGATGATGCCGACCACGCCGACGACGAGCGACGTGAGTGACTTTCGGCCGTCGTCGCTCTCCGAGCCGGTGAGCGTCGCGCCAGCGGCCCGAACGCCGAGCGCGATACCAACCACGCCGCTAACGATGCCGACGAGGTAGGCGATACCGAGGGGATGGGTGCGATAGCGCGACCCGAGCCGCCAGAGGAAGTTCCTGAGGAGCATGAGCGACACCTTCGGAACGTAGTCGTTGTACTCGATGCTACTCTCCTCGTCGCCGTAGGTCGCGGGCATATCCACGTCCGTCACGCGCATTCCGGCCACGTTCAGTTTCACGAGGATGTCGTTGCAGTAGCCGTAGTACTCGTACATCCCTTCGAGGTCGATGGCTTCGAGCGCGGGGAGCGAAATCGCAGTGTAACCGTTCTGCGGGTCCGTCACGTCCCAGTAGCCGCTGGCGATGCGCGTCAACCACGTCAGCATCCAATTGCCGAGCAGGCGGAACCGCGGCATCTCGTGGCGGAATTCGGGATTCGAAAGGCGATTCCCTTTCGCGTAGTCCGCGTCTCCCGCCACGATGGGGTCGAGAAACCGCGTCATCATGCCGGGGTCCATCTGGCCGTCCGCGTCGATGGTGACGGTGATGTCGGTCTGGTCCTCACGGGCGGCGAGATACCCCGTCTTGATGGCCGCGCCAGCACCTCTGTTCACTTCGTGCTGGATAGCGACGACCTGTCCGTCGGTGTCGTCGCTCTCGCCAGCACGCGGCGCACGTTCGAGCGCCGCGTGCGCTCTAATTTCGTCCCACGTACCGTCAGTCGAGGCGTCGTCGACAGCATAGACGCGGTCTACGAAGTCGGGAAGCGAGTCGAGGACGTCGCCAACGAACCCTTCTTCGTTGTACGCGGGCACGACGACGCCTATCGTGTGCCCTTCGTACATCTACACCCTCCGGTAAGCGAATCCGGCGTCGGTTACTTTCTCCGGCTTGAACGCGCCCGTGATGTCCACGAAGCACGGGTCGTCGTTCATCACCGCCGCGAGCTCCGCCAAGTCGAGGTCGTAGAACTCGTGGTGGGGCGTCGCGAGGACGATGCCGTCGAATCCCTCGACGGAGAACTCCTCGTCCTCCAGAATCGGAATCCCAAACTTCTCGCCCATGAGGTCGTTGTCGCCGTGCGGGTCGTAGCCGACGGTTTCGATGTCGAACTCGCGGAGCTGTCGAATGATGCCGTCCACTTTCGAGGTCCGGATGTCGGCCACATCCGGTTTGTAAGTCATCCCGAAGATGAGGACGCGGCTGTCCCGGAGCGCTTTCCCGGCCTGATTCAGCTCCTTTATCATCATGTTCGAGACGTGAGCGGGCATAGACTCGTTCACGTCGCGCCCTTTTTGGATGAGGTTGGGGGAAAATCCGGCCTGCTTAGACCGGTGGATGAAGAAGTACGGGTCGACGGGGATGCAGTGTCCACCGACCAGTCCGGGGCGATAGTCGTGGAAGTTCCACTTCGTGCCAGCGGCTTCGAGCACCGCACGCGTGTCGATGTCCATATCCATGTTGTCGAAGGCCATCGCCAACTCGTTCACGAGGGCGATGTTCAAGTCGCGCTGGACGTTCTCCACGACTTTGCTCGCCTCCGCAACTTCGAGTGACGCGGCCTTGTGGACACCCGCGTCGATGACCGTCGAGTACAGTTCGGCGATGTCGTCGCGCACGTCGTCGTCCATTCCGCCGACGACTTTCACCACGTCACGGAGACCGTGCTCCGGGTCGCCCGGCGTCGCGCGCTCGGGCGAGTAGCCGACGAAGAAGTCCTCGCCGCACGTCAGTCCCGACGCTTCCTCGATTGCAGGGACGAGGGCTTCTCGGGTCGCACCCGGGAAGACCGTCGATTCGAGAATGACGGTCGTGTCGGGGGACATGTAGTCGCCCACCGTCCGCCCGGCCGCCTTCACGAAGTCGAGGTTCGGCTGGTCGTGTTCGTCCACCGGCGTCGGAACCGTGATCATCACGTAGTCCGCGCGGGTGATATCTTCGGGGTCGTTCGTGTAGGTGATCTCGCTCTCGGCGATTGCGTCGTCGCCGAGGTCGCCCGTCGTGTCGATGCCGCCGCGAAGGGTTTCGACTTTGCTGTCGTCGATATCGAAGCCGACGACGTTGTACCCTTCCTGGTCGAAACCGACCGCCAACGGGAGTCCAACGTAGCCGAGACCGACGACGCATATCGTCGCTTCTCGGCTATCGTTTACGTCACTCTGGTCACTTCCAGCGTAGTCTCGCTGGCTGTCGATGTCTCCTATCGTCGAGTTCATGGGTGATTGTCCTCCATTCGGTTGCTCTCCGTTACCGACCGACACCGGAGACCAGTCGCGAGGGGAAGAGGAGGTAGATGCTTACCCTCGGTTCTCCGGTCGGACGCGATCCTCGTTGAAATCCATTAAACCCTGTAGGCTTTATTATACACTGACTAAGGGCCTCGCACCGCAGAATTGCTGTTTTTCGGGGCGAGTACATTGTGGAACGGGGACAAAGAACAGATCTCGAATCACAGACAATCATCTAACAAGTATCTAAAGGGACTAGTCGCGGGCGCGTAATACGAATACACTCGTTCGAGATAACACACTCATCCGAGATGGTATCCGATATCCGAGGAGGATACCGTATCACATCCAGTATGAAAATACATGAAAGTGAGAAATCGCAAGATGGAACCGTGATAAACTCGATACAACGGTCTGAAAAGTAAGAAAATCAAAATGAACAATGTGGAAAACTGGCTGCAACTTCCGGGAGTAGCTTCTCCGTTTATTACCTTCCCGAAAAATCCAGCATGTATGAGCGCAACGACACAACAGGTCGAAGAACAGTCTAACTCCACGGACATGACGTCCGTAGAACTGAGCGAGGATCAGATCTATCACCTCCTTCAGAACGAGCGACGACGGAACGTTCTTCGGTACCTCCACGACACGGAGGGACAAGTCTCGATGCGCGACCTCGCGGAACAGGTCGCCGCGTGGGAGAACGATAGCACCGTTCAGGCGATTACGTCCAGCGAGCGCCAACGCGTGTACATTCCACTCTACCAGTCCCACCTGCCGAAACTCGACGAAGAAGGGGTTATCGACTACGACCAGAGTCGCGGGACGGTCACAAAGACGGAAACGGCGAACGTGCTGTACGAATACTTGGAACCGACGACGGCCGACGACACGAGCGATGACGGGAGCGACGACGAGCCGACCCGATGGGAGCGCTACTACCTCGGTGCATCCGGCCTCGGGGCGACCCTTCTCGCCGGGTCGACGCTCGGATTTTCACCCTTCGCACTGCTCCCACACGGCACGGTTGGTCTCGCGATTCTCGGAATGTTCTGGACGCTAACGCTTGGACAACGGCTCGCCTAACGACCGAACAAAGTGGAGAAAACGGATACGTTTCCGTATTAGTTTGGCACTAATACAAGTAGTGTTTTTCATGTTTACACATCTCTATTCGCGATATTTCCCGAAAAGACGGTAAATATCGGTCGTAACCTACTAGTAAGACAGGCTAAATACAAAAGGTAGAAGCAGTAGAAATCCAACCCCAAAGGAAAAATACCGAGCGCGGAAATACCAAACATAGAACGGTTCACCGCACGAAACAGGGTGCTAGACTTCACATCAATATGACAAACAGGCAACTAGCCGTCTTCTCCGTCTGTCTGCTTCTCCTCGCCACCGCCTCCTCCGTCGGTGCAACACCGTCGGGTAACCAGCTCACTATTCAAAGCGTGACGTACGCTGGGTCGGGTGTCGCGGAAAGCGGGGCGAATACGACCTACCTGTGGCGATCCGAACCACACAACCAGAGCGTGACGGTGTACACCGGAAACCGCTCCGGGAGGTTCCAAATCTGTACGAGTTTCCGTGCGCCGAACAATACCACGACTACGAACACCGCGACGTGCCAAGCCGCGTCGTTCTCCTCGGACGGGGTGGAGCGTATCAACTTCTCGTTCGGTAGCATTCCGTCGAAGATCAATGGCGCTCAAACAGCCGTCGTTACGGTCGAAAACGGTGGAACCGTCATCGCACAGCAGACTGTTTCAGTATACGTCATGGTGAAAACGGGTGACGATGACGACGATGGGCTGACGAACGAAAAGGAGATCGAGATAGGAACCAACGTATCGAGCAAGGATTCGGACAAGGACGGTATCGAAGACGGGGAGGAGGTGAACAACTACGGGACGAACGCGACGAAAGCGGATACGGACAGCGACGGACTCCGTGACTATCAAGAGATAAGTCTCGGTGCGAACCCGACCCGAAAGGACACGGACGCGGATGGGTTGACCGATGGCCGCGAAAAGGAACTCGGAACGAACGTCAGTCGGGCGGACACCGACGGCGATGGACTAACCGACGTCGCGGAGGTGGACGTCGGAACTAACCCCGTGAAGAAGGATACCGACGGAGACGGCCTGAGCGACAGCGAAGAGGTCGCAAGCGTCACGGACCCAACCAAACCGGACACCGACGGCGATGGATTAGACGACGGACGAGAGAAGGAGTTCGGCACCAACCCATCGAGAGCGGATACCGACGGGGACGGACTGAAAGACGGAAAAGAAGTCACGATCGGGACAAACCCGCTGAACAAAGATAGCGACGGCGACGGTCTGAACGACGGATTCGAACACCGCTTCGGGACGAATCCGAACAGTCGCGTTCTCACCGGCGGTCTGTACCTCGTCCTCCTCAGTCTACTCGTCGGAACGGTGTTGCTGGTACAACGGAACGGGACGGATTGGCTCCCGATGGTGTTGGGAGGTGGCGACGAGGCGAGTCACGAACCCGAACCGGAGCCACCGGTTCAGGGCGGAACGGTGACGACGGACGCGGACCGCGTGCTGCAACTCCTGCACGAGAACAGCGGACGGCTTCCACAGGGAAAGATTATCGAACGAACCGGCTGGTCGAAATCGAAAGTGAGTCGCCTCCTTTCGAAGATGGAAGATCGGAAGCAGATCAGCAAGATCAACATCGGGCGGAAGAACATTGTCATCCTCTACGGACAGGAACCCGGGAATACGGACAGCACATCCGAGAAGCCGCAGTAAAAGTCGCTGAAACCGCCGGTTTTCCACTCGTTCCACCCATATCGGATGAAGGTTTAGGTAGTAGAAATCACATTTGAACGGGGGGGAACGGCGGCAAGCACTCATACATTCGTCTTACATCCCTGCTAAGATACCCCCTTAATCAGTCTATAGTAATGGGGTTAGCGCGGAATGTCGAAGACAAGAGCCAGTCGTCTCCTGCGATTGGGGCGGCGGGTCTATAGGACACACCCATGAACTACCCTGACACACCAGACGGACGTGCGGCAGTTCGTTCCGGCTTGGTCCGCGATACGGGAGCGCATACCGGCCCGGAGCCACAGTACGAACAGCCCGCAGGACGAACGGAGGAGACGTAGGATGTGTGGAATCATTGCCCGCATCGGCGAAGGTGATGCGATAACGAAGCTCGTAACGGGACTCGAAAACCTCGAATATCGAGGCTACGATTCCGCTGGAGTCGCCGTCCAGAACGGGTCGGGGATATCCGTCTACAAGCGTTCAGGGCAGATATCGGAGCTGAAAGATGCCATTGTCGGAAGCGTCCCGAAGGGGAACGTCGGCATCGGCCACACGCGCTGGAGCACGCACGGCCCGCCAACCGACGAAAACGCCCATCCGCACACGAGCGAGACGGAAAACGTCGCCGTCGTTCACAACGGCATCATCGAAAACTACACCGAACTGAAAGAGCGCTTGGAAAGCGACGGCCACGAGTTCACGAGCGACACCGACACGGAAGTCATCCCTCATCTCTTCGAATACTATCTTCAGGATGCGTCCAGTATCGAGGATGCGTTCCGCAAGACCATCGATGACCTCGAAGGAAGCTACGCGGTGGCCGCGCTCGTCGATGGCGTCCACGCCATCTACGCGGCCCGACAGGGGTCGCCGCTCATCCTCGGGCTGGACAACGACGAGTATTACCTCGCCAGCGACGTGCCAGCCTTTCTCGACCACACGGACAGGGTCGTGTACTTCGAAGACGGTGACATTGCCGTCCTCGAACCGAACGGCGTGACGATGACCGACCTCGAAGGAAACATGGTCACGCGGGACGTGGAACGGATCGATTGGGACCCCGAAGACGCCGGAAAGGGTGGCTACGAGCATTACATGCTCAAAGAGATCAACACCCAGCCGAACGCACTCACCAACACCATCGAGGGGCGAGTGGAAGACAGCGAGGTTATCCTCGAAGACTTCCCCGAAGGAACGTTCGAGGACGTCGACGACGTGCAGTTCGTCGCCTGCGGAACGTCGTACCACGCGGCGCTCTACGGACAACAGCTCCTCAATCAGACGGGGATACGTGCACAAGCGTTCCGTGCCAGCGAGTACGTCGATTCGGCAACCGGTTCGATCACCGAGAACACGCTCGTCATCGCCGTCACGCAGAGCGGGGAGACGGCGGACACGCTCGGTGCGCTCCGCGGGGCGAAAGAGCGTGGCGCACGAACCGTTACGGTAACGAACGTGATGGGTTCGACCGCGGCCCGCGAAGCCGACGATGCGTTGTTCATCCGTGCGGGTCCGGAGATCGGCGTGGCGGCCACGAAGACGTTCTCCTCACAAGCGGTCATGCTCTCGCTCCTCTCGCTCCGTCTCGCCGAGGATATCGAGACGGTGAATGCGCCGGACGACCAAGCGGAACTGCTCCGGGAGTTGCAGAAACTGCCCGAGCACGTCCAAACGGTCCTCGACTCCACGACCGCCAAGCGAATCGCGAGCAGGTACACCGGCAGCGAGGCGTTCTTCTTCATCGGCCGCGGGCTGAACAACGCGGTCGCCAAGGAAGGTGCGCTGAAGTTCAAGGAAATCACCTACGAACACGCGGAAGGCTTCGCCTCCGGAGAGCTGAAGCACGGGCCGCTCGCGCTCGTGACGCCTGACACGCCCGTCTTCGCGTTGTTCAACGGCGACAAGGACAAGAAGACGCTCCAGAACGCCGAGGAGGCACAGGCACGCGGTGCGCCCATCGTCTCGGTGGCACACGCGGACCATCCCGCGGAGAAGATATCCGACGCCTTCCTCGAAATCCCGGACACGCATCCCATGTGGTCGGGACTCCTCGCAAACGTTCAGTTGCAGTTGGTCTCGTACTACGCGGCGAAGAACTTGGGCCGTCCGATAGACAAGCCGCGCAACTTGGCGAAGAGCGTCACAGTCGAGTAGGTGACGCGAGGAGTATCGAAGCCGTGGGTAGTGTCATGGGATGCGGTCTAGTTTTCCCCGTGGTGGTTGGGTGCGGAGTCGATAGGCGTGAAACAGTGCGAGCGTCGTGAACGCGAGAACGGTCGTGAACGCGACGTAGATGACGGCCGTCTCGTCGAGCACCCACGCGATGGCCACCCCGGTCGTGCTGAAGACGCCGAGTGAGAGATACCGAGTACTCCAATCGGGGAGGGGCATCATCGAGATATCATCCCGAACGACCATTATTATCCACCGAGTAAACCGGGAACCAAATGTCAGATTAGACGATGGACACGACGGAAAGAAAGAACAGAGTCGAGATATGTGAGACGGGCTGAAACAAACGATATCCGGCGAGCCGAAACTTATTACTTGTCCCATCTAGTAGTAAGAAATGTCCCATCGTCGCCGTGGCAGACGCCGGCTGGGACAGCTGTCATCCATTTCCTTCCCGATGTCTAGATGGGGAGCGGTGGTAGCGCCCGGGAAGATCTTAAACGTAAAGAGGCTAATGGAGAAAATGCGAGGAAAGAGTACGATCCTACTTACTAGTGAAGATATGGGAAGTCATGATACAGATCGAGAGTCACTACGTCACATTCTCTGTGAGGGGATAGTTGGTGTCCAGAACTAGTTTGTAGAGAGATAAACCGAGTACTATTTTTCTGGAGAAAGAGTGAGACACGAGACGGTTTTAACGATGTTACGTACGTGCTTACCAGTATCATCAGCAACGCCACCGTATTCGATAGTAACGAAGTCACTTTCATGTCTAACGGTGATGTCGTTGGTAACTTCGTTAGGGTACTCTCGGTCGAGATTTCCGGCATCATCGTTACTACCAGGGATACCAAGATCGTCCCGGATTGCTGTTGCCACTTTATCCGCAGCGCTACGCGAAGCGGCAAACAAACGGAGTCGGATGGCAACGTCTGATGCCGGGGTCGCTCCAACTACTTGCGTGACTTTGTCGTACGCCGCTGACCGCTGTCCAGGCCGAATCTTACACGACAGCGGGAGTTGATTGAACGAGAATCGAACTGCTCCGTGGTCAGTACCTTCGAACTTGTCCAGCGTATCGCCACCGACAGGTCCAACGTCTCCGTTTCGAGCATCGACGATACTTTTGACTACTGTCGTCGTTCCGAGTGCGAAGGAAGTGTCAGTAAGGAGAGATACGCTCTTTTTGCCAACTGTGTGGATGGGATGGTCTCCGTACGACCCGGACTTTATCTGTTGGTCTGTCCCGAGAAGATCCACGATATCACCCTTACTCCAGTCAGCCCAGACGATTGCACCACCATCTGTGGGCGTGTCAGAACCGACGAGGACTAGTTCGGCAATATCGTTCGTATCGATTCCCGACTGAGACTTCTCGTCGAACCCTTCCACGAATACATCGGGAAGGTCATCGAATGTACTCGCATCAAGCAGGGTACTGACAGTCGCTTTCTGTGCCGCGGTTTTAACTGCGTCCGTATCGACCCAGATGAGCGGATCGCTTCCTTTCGGAACCGTTCCTATCGTAAGTCCACCGGGTCCAATCTGATCGTCGTCAGAGTCGAAAGACCAGATAGAACTCCCAGCAATTCCGAGACCAATTAGGGTACCACCGCTAACGAGTATGGTCCTTCTGGAGGGTCGTTTCGAGACCATGATGATTACTAGCAGTATGTGTAGTAACTAAACGATTTGCTTTGTTTTTCCTCATTTACCCAATCAATAAGCGGAGCAACGTTCTTCAAATTCCACATGAAGTCGGCAGTAAACTCGAAATACTGCTGTTTGTAGAAGTCACCACAGTTCGTCTGATATTTCGCTGCGCTTCCGACCTCAAACACAGCATTGTTTTTTGATGAGTAGCTAGTTGGACTGTTGACTTGGAACTTATGCTTGGAGCGGCCGGTCTTCTTCGTTGTTTTGTCAATCAACACAGCAGCTGGGAAACTCACACTACTGCTGTAGCCGAGCGTCAACGACGGATCCTCCGCGATATTGAGGCTCAACGTTGCGGTTCGAGTCGTAGTGATATCGTCAACTTGCCCTGCTGGATCGGTTCCGACGATCAGATCATCGGTAGGAGTATTGTTGACATTTTGATCCCAGTCGTGGTAGACGATCGCGTGACGGTTGCGCCATCCTGTCTGAACTACCTCATCAGTGCAGTAATCGCTGTATCCCGCATTACACACTTGTCTTCCCGGCTCCATCCGAATTTTAGATCGTGCTCCGATTCGTGGGTTATCAGAGGAGCGCCTGATGTCGATCGTGAACTCCACGTTACCGGGTTTCGTGTTATAATCCGCATCTCCATCAAAACCCTGATAATAGACGTCAGTGCTGCCGAAACTGTACCAATCCGACCAGTCGATATCATACGTCGAACTGGTGGTGATGGTATCAGTTTGTGCTGTCTGAAGTTCCCGGGTCAGCAGTTCATCGGCTTTCTGGTGGAGGCGCTCATTCGTTGACTTCGGCCTTGTCGTCGACTCCGCACTTATCGTACCTTCACTGGCCCTCGTTGAGGGGTTTGGCATTGCGACGTACTGCTCTTTCGGCGTTCCGTCGGTAGGTAACACGTTGTAGCCGATTATCAGTCCGTCACCGAACGGGTCAAACGGATCAAGGAAGGCATGATTTGGCTCCCCTCTCTCGGTCTGCGAGTGTTTATTCGCAAAAGATTTTCTAATAGATTTGATTTCGTCGATCGAAATCGGATCCTGAATCGTTCCACGAAGAGTTTTATACGGAAGCGACTGACCAACAGTGGTTCCGCTCAAACCCGTCGCAGTGAGAACAGCTGCCCCAGTCCCGATCCCTTTCAGTACGTTTCTTCTAGTTAGATTTTTTCTATTTTTATCCATTATGTTCAATCAATTTACTATTGTATAAATATTTTTTGATTTTAATTTTCTTATAATAATTTAATATAATTTAATATTATTGTATATGTTTTGAACATATTCATTCATCTTGCACTTTCTATGAATTTCCTAGGATAGTTTGAGGTTTTCAAAATCCCATAGACCATCAGCCAATTCGAACACAAAAGAGATGAGGAACAAACGGTGGGCAGCTATTCCGCGTACTCGGCGACGAAGGCGTCCGCCGTCTCGAACACGTCGTCCGCGGCGTCGGGGTCGCGGGCTTCGGCGGCGATTCGAACCAGCGGTTCGGTTCCGCTGGCGCGGATGAGGAACCACCCTTCGTCGAGCGTTACGCGCACGCCGTCGATGGTGGTGGCGTCCGCGTAGCGGTCGGTGACGGCTTCCGAGAGGGATTCCATCAAGCCGGTTTTGTCGTCAACGTGTACGTTTTTCCGGCGAATCGGATACTCGCCGACGTCGGCGGCGAGTTCCGACAGCGGACCGTTCTCGGCGACGAGTTCGGCGAGACGACAGGCCGCGAGCGGTCCGTCGGGGCAGAGCGTCTGGTCGGCCCAAATCCACGCGCCGGACTGCTCGCCGCCGAAAACGACGCCGGGTTCGGTCGCGCGCTCCGCGACGAACACGTCGCCGACCTGCGTCCGTACCACGTCCGCTCCCTGTTCGGCTAGCACGTCCTCCACGATGAGGCTGGTGTCGACGGGCGTGGCGATCGTTTCGCCGTCTCCGGCGTGCTGACGAGCAAAGAGGGTGAGGAGCACGTCGCCGGAGAGGAAGTCGCCGTTTTCGTCCACGGCCATCATGCGGTCCGCGTCGCCGTCGTGGGCGATACCGAGGTCGGCACCGGTTGCGGTCACGTGGTCACAGAGCGACTGGCAGTTTTCCGCGGTGGGTTCGCTGGGGCGGGCGGGGAACCGACCGTCGGGTTGGGCGTTCAGCGTCTCCACGTCGCACCCGAGTTCGTAGAGCGCGTCGGCGGTGACGGCCCCCGCTCCGTTGCCCACGTCCACCACGACGGAGAGGTCGGCGGCGGAGAGGTCGGAGGAGACGGCCTCGGCGAGGGTTTCGACGTGTGCATCGTGTGCACCGTCCCACTTCGTTTCCTCGCCGGTCTCGTCCCAGTTCGCGAGGTCGAACGCTTCGTCTTCGATGACGCGGGTGATCTCCGCGCGCTGGTCGGCGTCGAACGCCTGCCCGGAGGGGTTCCAGAGTTTGATTCCGTTGTCGGTCGGCGGGTTGTGCGAGGCGGTGATGGAGACGCCAGCGTCGGCGTCCTTCCATTCGACGCTTCGGGCGACGGTCGGCGTCGAGGCGAGACCGATGTTCACGACGTCCGCGCCGCATTCACGAAGACCGGCCGAGAGGGCGTCCGCGAGAAATCGACCGCTGTCGCGGGGGTCGCGTCCGATGACGACGCGCTCCGCGCCGGTCGCGGCGAGCGCTCGGCCGACCGATAGTGCGAGGTCTCCGGTGACGACGTCACCGACGGGGCCACGAATTCCGCTGGTTCCGAACATTGATTCGTACGACAGTCGGGACGGCCAAAAGGGTTCCCTTCGTTGAAAACCGTTCGACGCGGAGGAGCCGTGAGAAGGACGTTTTTGCCAATTCGGTGGACAGTTTATCGGCATCAAATCGAGGATAGCGAAGGTAGCGGGAGAATAGTAAAACGGGACAGGATGAAGAGCAGAACGGGGCGGGGAGAAGAACAGAACGGGGGTAGCAAGGAAAATAGCACGAGAGCATATCACGCATGGCACCGATTGTCTATAAGAACGAGCGAACGAGGATGTACAAGCAAATACTCGTGCCGACGGACGGGAGTGCCGGAGCGACGAGCGCGCTGAAACACGCCTTTCGTCTCACGGAGCAGTTCGACGCGACTATCCACGTCGTTTACGTCTTCGATACGACGAACAGTCCACTCGGACTCGACAACGTGCTAACCGACGTGCACAATCCTCCGGGAGAGTCCGTCATCGAAACTGCGATACTTGAGGGGCGAAAGAGCGGGTGTCCTATCGAGGGCCACGTTCTGAAAGGCGTCCCACACGAGACCATCGTCGAGTACGCCGTCGAAAACGGAATCGACCTCATCGTGATCGCAACTCGCGGCCGAAGCGGCGTCGCACGGGGGATTCTCGGGAGCGTCACCGAGAACGTCGTTCGCCGGTCGAACGTCCCGGTATTGACGGTCCGCGCGAGGGAATCCGACGGTAACGCGGAATCCAGATCGAAATCGAATCCGAAGACGGGCAGCGAACGGGACGACCGATGAACCGGACGTTCGAACGGTCGTGGCAACATGGTGGTGAAAACACCAACGTTATATTTGAGAATGCGAAACTGAGAATTAGATGAGTCAAATTCAGGAGGCGGAAACCCCATGGGTAGAATAGAGAACGACCGCAAATCGGCGTCTACTGGTCCTGGAGGCCTGATTCGATGAAATACTCGTTCCGTGAAATTCTCTCTTACCTCGGACCGGGATTCATCATCAGCGTCGCATACATGGACCCCGGAAACTGGGCGACGAACATTTCCGGCGGCGCGAAGTTCGGTCCGGCGCTCCTCTGGGTCATCGTCCTCGCCAGTTTCATGGCGATGGGAATTCAGATAATCGCGGCGAAACTCGGGATTGCGACGGGGAAGGGTGTCGCACAACTCTGTCGGGAGCGATTGCCCCGACGCGTCGTCCTCGTTCTCTGGGCCGCCGCGGAACTCGCCATGATAGCGACGGACATGGCGGAGATAATCGGAGCGGCCATCGGGTTCAGTCTCATCTTCCAACTCCCGCTCTGGGCGGGTGCAATCCTCGCCGGAGCCAGTTCGTTTGCACTCCTCGGCGTCAGGACCGCACACAAGCGCGGGTTTCGGTGGGTCGAGTTGGTCATCATGTCCTTCGTCGGCATCATCGCGCTCGCGTTCGTGTTCGAAATGGTGCTCGCAAAACCCACGGGTGGGCAGATAGCGAGCGGACTCGCGCCGGGCATTCCGAACACGAACGCCCTCTACATCGCCATCGGGATACTCGGTGCCACCGTGATGCCCCACAGCGTCTACCTTCACCCCTACATCGTCCAGGATAGGCGGAGCCGTCTCATCGAGGACGAAGGGGACACGGAAGAGGTCCACCGCCGCCACTACATCCTGGAAAGCGTCGATACCGTCGTCGCGCTGTTCGGAGCCATGTTCGTGAACGCCGCGATGCTCATCGTCGCGGCGGCCGCGCTTCAAGGCACGGGCATCGAGACGCTCAACGAGGCGTACGTTACCCTCACCGGCGTGTTCGGTGCGAACGCCAGTTTGGCGTTCGGCATCGCGCTCATCGCCGCGGGTCTGTCCTCGTCACTCGTGGCGACGATGGCCGGTCAGACGGTGATGGACGGCTTCCTCGACCTCAACATCAACGTCTGGATTCGACGGTCGGTGACGCTCGCGCCGAGTTTGGCCATCGTGATCGCTGGCTTCGACCCGACGTCCGTCCTCGTCGCCTCGCAGGTCGCGCTGAGTTTCGAACTCCCGTTCGTCCTCATCCCGCTCCTCTGGTTCACGCGGGAGGAAGGCATCATGGGGTCGTTCCGAAACTCGTCGCGGACGACGGGCGTGCTCGGCATCGTCATCGCGCTCATCATCGTCCTCAACGTCTGGCTCCTGTACTCGACGCTGCTCGGGTGACGAGGCCGACTATTTCTGTCAGATCAGTCGACCGCCGTCCCGCGAACGACGGCGTACAGAATCGCGGTGACGATACCGGTGTACTGGACGACGGCGGCGAGTTCATCCCGGATGCCGTACAACAGTTCGAGACCGAACGCACCGATCGATTCCTCGATGAGCACGCCGACGAGAAAGGCGAGAAGAAGGATTGCGGCAATTCGAAGGCTTTCGGCGAGAAGCCATCGAAGAGGGACCGGGACGTGTTTCATACCGTCAACGCGAGGTACAAAGAGAGATACGTTCGGTAGTCGGTCAAAACGAGTCGCAACACGGATTCAAATTACGATACCGGTTCGAATCGCTACACCGGTTGCGGTCCGTCCTCCGGTATCTTCGTCGGTTCCATCGGCTCTCGGACGCGGAATATCATCGCGCCCTCGTTCTCGTAGACGAGCTTGTACCGGTCGGAGCCGACGAGATGCTCGCGCATCCACGGTTTCTGATATTCGTCGATTCCGCGGACGGTGTAGTGTCCCTTCGGGATGTACACGTAGTCGGGGTTGATGTCGTTCGATATCAGCTTCTTCGTCAAGCAGGTTTTCCCCGGACAGCGTGACGTGCGCTTGTACAAGCCGAGCTGATGGCGATAGTTGTTGTGGCCTTCCCACTCGACACCCCACGGCCCGACGAGGATGGCGCGGTCGGTCATGAGGGGGAACCACTCGGCGCTGTCACCGAGAACGACGAAATCGGAATCCGACGCCGTACTCTGCTGGGCCCACTCCATCGCGGCCATATCGTCGTCGTCCACGAACGATGGCTGGGTCGTGCTCCCCAGATGGGAGTGGAGGCCGCTTCCGGCGAACGAGACGCCGACGCCCGCAACGAGGACGGTGATGACGATGATGACGGCGAAGGGTGCCGACCGCGAGTATCGCGTCCGCTCCGACCAGCTTCGAACCCGCGGGATGATGACTTCGAAGACCAACACGGCGGTCATCATCGCACCGGCGGGGAACTGGAACCGGACCTTCCCGAGCATGTACGCACCGGCCACCATCCACAGCGGGAGGAACAACCGACGCTTTGCGATGAGGTACGCCGCACCCGCGAACGACCCGATGTAAAACACGATGGGCCAGTTCATGTCCAGCGGGTAGACGAACTGCTTGAGCAAGCGGTGGGTTCCACCGCCGAGACCGGTATGCGTCCCCGAGGCGGCGGTGAAGATGCCGGCACCGTGGATGGCGACGATTTGAAGCCACCAGGGTGACGCGACGGCGATTCCGCCAGCGGCGACGGTCGCACCGTACAGCAAGCCTCGCGGCGTCCTGCTGAAGGAGAGGAACATCACCAGGTACGTCGTGCCGAAGAACACGGTGTAGACGGGGTGCGTGAGAATCGTCAACCCGAACAGGATAGCCGAGGCGACGAGCCACTTTCGCTCTTCGGTTTTGAACATCTTGATGCCGGTGTACGCGCCGGTCACGACGAACAGGAAGGCGGGGGCGCGTACGATGCCACCCGCGGAGAGGTGCCACTGGAGAACCGGCGGCGTCACCGCGAGGACGAGGGTGGCGAACCCGGCCCGCGGCGTCGAGTCGAGAACCTCGTGAGCGAGATAGTAGAACGGGACGAGGTACAGGATCGTCACGAGACCTGGGAGGAACCGACTGAGCGTGATGGGTCCGACGCCGGTCACGTCCATCAGTATCGCCGAGACGTAGTACATCAGCGGCGGATAGCCGAACGGAACCCCGTCCTTCGTGTACAGCGGGATTCGAGCGGGAAGGCCGTACCCGTGGGCGCTGATTTCACTGGCGATTTTGAGATAGAGACCGGCACCGTATGCCGGGTACGGATGAACCAGCAGGTACGTGAAATACACGAGGATTCCCGTCCCCATCGCCGTTGCGAGCCAGACGCGTTCGTCGCTCGCTAACTCAGCTACCTTCGATACGACATCCCATTTCTGTCGATCATTGACACCATGTGACATCAGGCTTCACTCCAACTTCGGTCGTGGACGGGCGGCGTTGCTCGTACAGATGGACGGCCGCCTATACTTTCTTTCTGGCCGTTGTGCGTACAATTCGCATACGTACCGTTCCCACGGGTAGAGTCCGGGAGGGCCATCGACGAGATGACGACACCGGCACCGGGTGGCACGCGTGGACGATACGACTTCGGGGAGGGCATCTTTTTCATAGCGTGTACGTGGATACTTTTTATTATCGCGTAGCTAAGCCGTTCAAGGACTGTTTGAACACAAAATGAACGGTGTAGGACTATCCTACCATAAAGCGGGAGCCATGGAACGATAACGGGAGAGACACGTACGAGAAAATACGTCACAGTATACTTAATTTTGTGGTGGAATCGGTGTCATGGAAAGTGTTCTCAAAGCTCATTCAGAAGGAAAGGGGAAGAAAGACGTTAAGTTATGAATAATAAAACGGCACGCCCGTCTCTCCGTAGATAACAATACCCATACTGTTTCGTTCGAGCAATCACTCTCATCTCGGCTCTATCACGGGACAGTTCGCCAGCGGCGTGACGAGGACACCCCATCACCATGTCATCACACACGGAATCCGACCGACGTACTGTGGCGGAGTCCACATCGAAAACGGGACGGCGAGAACTGCTCGCCGCGCTCGGGATGACGCTCGGCAGCGGCTGTATCGAGGAGGCCCGGTCGTTGGTCAGTCGCGACAGTCCAACGCAGGTCTCACTCTCGATAAAGACCCTCCCGGCGGACGCGGACCCACGGCCAATCCGTATCGCACAGTTCCTCGCCAAACAGCTCCGTTCGGTCGGAATCGCCGTCCGAGTCGTTCCGATGGGACGCGTCGAGCTATGGCGGGACGTGCTCCTGAACCAGTCGTTCGACTGCTACGTCGGACAGCATCCCGGTATCGACGACCCGGACGAACTCAGGACGCTCCTCCATTCCCGATTCGACGCCGAAACCGGGTGGCAAAACCCGTTCGGTTACGCCAACCTCAGCGTCGATGATCTGCTCACGGCACAGCGAAAGCAGAGCGGGAACAAACGGGAGAAAACGCTTCGAAAGCTACAGCAGGCGATCGCCCGCGACCAACCGTTTTCCGTCGTCGCGTTCCCCGACGAGATCCGAGCGACCAGAACGGACGGTTTCAGCGGGTGGGAAAGATACGGGACGATTCACTCGGTCTTTGGATATCTTTCCGTACGCGCGACGGGTGCGAGGGGTGGCGGCAAACCACTCCGGATGACCGTCCAAGATTCGGCTCCCACAGTGAACCTCAATCCGCTCGCGGTCGAATTTCGAAGCGACGAAACGATACTCGACCTGCTGTACGACTCCCTCGGACGGCGGATAGATGGAGCGATCCGCCCGTGGCTCGCACAGTCGTGGGACTGGCAGACGTCCACGAGCGCGCCCACAGCGACCGTCCACCTCCGAGATGGATTGTGGTGGCACGACGGTGCCGCGCTCACGGCGGAAGACGTCGCGTTCACTTACGAATTCCTCGCCGATACCTCGCTCGGGTCACTCGAAAGTCCTGTTCCGGCACCGCGGTTTCGGGACGCCGTGTCGTTGGTGAAGTCGGCGACGGCGCTCGATGACCGAACCGTCCGAATTCGATTCGAGAACGCCAGTCGAACGGTCGCAACGAAGGCGTTTTCGACGCCGGTGCTACCGAAACACGTCTGGAAGTCGAAGCACGAGCAGGCTGAAATCGCCGGGTTCAGAGCCGACTCGACGACGACGAAGGCGCTCGTCTGGAGCAACATGGAACCCGTCGGAAGCGGCCCATGGCAGTTCAGGGATGCGAAGATGAAGGAGTCTCTGACGCTCGAGCGGTTCGATCACCATTTTCTCCGACGTATCGAGACGGATACCGAGATGTTGGATTCGAACGGTGATTCGACGCCAGTGCCGGACTATATACACCGGTATGCGGGTGGTCCTGCATTCGAATCGTTACGATTCCGCGTCGTACCCTCGGGAGCGGCGGCAACCGAACTCGTGCTAAACGACGAAGCCGACGGGACCGCGACTGGCGTGACCGCGAAAGAAGTTCGCGGTATCGGTCGTGCGGAGAACGTCCAGTTACACGTTGATAAGTCATCGTCGCTGTACCACGTCGGTTTCAATGCCCGAAAGGCACCGTTCAGCAACGTTCGGTTCCGTCGAGCGGTGGCGCAACTGCTAGACAAGAAATATCTCGTCGATAGCGTGTTCAACCAGTACGCCGAACCAGCCACGAGCCCGTTAGCCCAGCACGATTCGCTCGCGCCGAAACTTAGATGGCACGGAACGGACACGGAGCTACCGTACCCCGGAAAGGACGGAAATCTCAACGTGAAAAACGCGAAGAAGGCGTTCAAAGACGCGGGGTATCGATATACCAACGACGGAGAGTTGCTGCAACGATGAGAAATCGGACCGAGATTCGTCACCGACGACGGACGAACGTCGAAGGTATGAGACACGGAAAAACCAATGAACGAAAAATACGAGAGGAATAGAGCGTGAGCTTAGCCGAAATCACCGGTTTCGTGCTCGTCGGGGAGTTACTAATGCTCGGCGTGGCGACGACGGTTGTGGTCGGACGGACGGGACTTACGCGCGCGAGAGAACAGTTTAGAGAGCGACTGTTCGAGGTGTATCCACACTTCGGCCTGTTGTTCGGTGTTCTCGTGGTGAACAAGGTCGCTCGCGAGTTCGGTCCCGAACTGTCGTGGCTCATCGGCTGGAATATCACTAGTCGGATTTACGCAATCGAGGGCAACTTCGTCGGAACGGTCCAATCGATCGCACGACCGGAGTTGACGACGTACTTCTCGTTCATGTACATCTACGGGTACGTGTTCATCCTCGTGTTCCCGTTCGTCGCCTACTTCGCGCTCGAGGACAGTAAGCCGTTGAAGAAGGCGGCGGTCGCGTTCGCGGTGAACTACGGTCTCGGGCTCGTCTGCTACATCCTGTTCATTTCCTATGGCCCTCGGAACCTGATACCGGACGTCGTTCATCCGCTACTCTACTCGACGTATCCCGAATCACAGATACTGACCGGACAGGTAAACGCGAACACGAACGTCTTTCCCTCCCTCCATACGTCTCTGTCCGTCAGTTCTGCCCTGTTGGCGTACCAAACCCGGGACTCGTATCCCCGATGGACGCTCGTTGCGATTCCCATGTCGGCGAGTATCATCGTCGCCACGATGTATCTCGGAATCCATTGGGCGACGGACGTCGGTGCAGGCAGTATTCTCGGGGTCGGAAGCGTCCTCATCGCGGATCGCTACGTTTCGGACGATTCTCGGAAGTAGAAAATGGACGTGCCGTATGTCAAAGTTAAGAACGGGGTGGCTTTCTAGGAGTAGGACATGCGGTCAGCAATTAGGAGGTATAGGAATTAAACGTCCAGTTTTATCCGATGTTGTGGGTTAACAAGTAGCACAGAGACACACACACCACGTTTCCAGTGAAATGGGATGAAAGGGTGGGTGGGGTGCAGATGAAATGGGGGTCAAATGGAGTATGACCAGGTAGAAATGACATATATTTGTCTATGAGAGAAAGTACGAGCTTTTAGATTGTGAAATTAATGAGACGTTGAGAATTATGGGGGAAGCGTTGGGAATCATGGGGGGATTCCGGGGACACCGCATTTCCAGTGAAAACTGAGGATTCTAAAATACGATTTTAGAACAGGGGAGAGACGGAATATCGAGGAGAAAGCCAGAAAGCGAGGTCAAAATACACTGGTGGAAAACTCCGTTGAAAGGAGAATTTACACTGGAAACGTGGTCTCTCAAAAGGGAGAGCACCACGAAGTGAAAACACGACACTGCCGAAGCGTAAGAACGAGTCCAGACGGACAGATCGGCAGTACAGGCGGTGAGCAGACCGATTTCACTGGAAGTGTGGTGTCCTCGGGGAAGACAGATATCGTCAAAGATGGGTAGTGATTAAACGTGGTTATCGTTCGAACACGTCCGGCCCGTAATGAGAGACTCCTAAATCAGAACACGGGAAGGACTGAAACACGATAATTCACCGGAAATGAGGTGTGTTACGTCGCGGGGGATTTCACTGGAAACGTGGTGTGTGGGAGCGTAGTGTGGATGGGACGGACGTGGAAACGAACCCAGTGGACGAACAGGCGGAGAACTCGATAGTTCTCGAACCGGAGAACCGCGCTGATACACTCGTTCTGTTAGAGGCACACACCACGTTTCCGGTGAAATCTGACCTGAGACGGTGAAAAACGCGTCACGAGAAATAGAACCCTTATTTCGGGTACGGTAACCCGTGATAGATATCACGGGTTTCTATTATAGTGATTAACTCAATGGACTTTAACACTACCGATATACATAAATCATTCTATCACTTTCCATTTTATGATTTCAGTTTGCCATATTTTAGCGGCAACATGGTCCTGCTTCTCCTTCTCTCCACCTACCCTTTCAACCCATTTCACTGGAAACGTGGTGTGTGTGTCTCGGCTCAGCTAGCCAACCCATCGACCAAAATGAGCTCTGGCCAATATGTGTGGGCCCAACAAATATCAATATGATCCAAAACAACGGTCGACAATCATCGGGATCGGAATCATCGCACTTGGTGTTGTCCTCACCTGATGCCTCTACGTCCTCGTGCCATCGCTATGCTATCGCTTCCCATCCCTACGATAGTAATCCGTGGGTAACGGACCGCGGAGGTAACAGACCGGACTCAGGGGAACGCCCCGATTTCCGTCCCGGTGAGCGTCTTCTCCGGGTTGACTGCCATCCGTGTTACGCCCGGAACAGTAAAGGGATTTCACTGGAAACGTGGTGTCCATGAGCGACGCCGACTCGGACGAACTCTTCTCTCGGGAGGACCTCATCTTCGCGAAAAAGGAACTCCTCGAAATAAATCATCTTCCGACTCACGGTCGAATCGTCGGTCGAGATGACGAAATCTCTGCTCTCGCAAACGCTCTGAATCCCGCGCTGTTTAACCAATCCCCGAGCAACGTCCTGTTGTATGGGAAGACGGGAACCGGAAAATCACTCTGTGCAAAGCACGTTTCCCGTCGCCTCGTCGATGAAGCGGACGAGGAAGGAGTCACCGTCGGCGTCGCCTACGTGGACTGCGCTCAAGATAGCACCGAGACGCAGGCCGTCCAGACGATTGCGAGTACGACCAACACCCCGGACACGGACATCTCGATTCCCGACAAGGGTATCTCTACCTCGACGTACTACAAGCGCCTGTGGCGGATCCTCGACTACTTGTACGATGTGGTCGTGATAATCCTCGACGAAATCGACAAATTGGAGAACGACGACATCCTGATGCAACTCTCTCGTGCGGGTGAAGCGGGAAAACTCCAAAACTGCAAACTCGGCGTCATCGGCATCAGTAACAAGATCAAATACAAGGATCGGATGGACGAGCGGGTCAAATCGAGCCTCTGTGAGCGCGAATTCGTCTTTCCGCCGTACGACGCAAATCAACTGCGAGCCATCATGGAGGCTCGTAGCGACGCGTTCAAACAGGGGGTTTTGGAACCGGGGACGATTCCGCTCGCGGCTGCACAGGCCGCACAGGAACACGGGGACGCTCGCAAGGCTATCGACATCCTCCGATACGCAGGCGAACTTGCACAGGCAGAAAACGCCGAACGGGTCCGAGAGGAGTACGTGAAGAAGGCCCGCGAACGCGCGGAAAACGACCGATTCCGCGAGCTCATCCGCGGCGCGACGCCACACTCGAAATACGCGCTGCAGGCGCTTGCAATTCTCTCACTGGATAACCCCGACGTGGACGCGTTCCGAACGAGTCGGGTGTACGAAGTGTACGAACAGGTCTGCCGACAGATGGACAGTGACCCGCTTTCGACCCGCCGAGTTCGGGATTTGCTCCGCGAACAGGCGTTCCTCGATGTTATCGAACAGGCACGTCAAAGCGGCGGGAGTGCGGAGGGTAGCTACACCGAACACAGACTTCTCGAAGATCCGAAAGTGGTGAAAAAGGTTCTCGTTACCGAGGAGTGAATTCAATCGAATACCGAGGAGTGAACCCTGTAGCAAATCGAACGCTGCTTCCCTTTACTCTCGCCATCGCTCTCGGCATCGCTTGTCACAGAACGCGCGAATCCGAAATCCGGTTCCATCGTCACCGGCGACCACGGGATGCCATCGGCCGGTCTCGACCCTCGAACCGCAGTAGGAACACGTTTCGACGTTCGCTTCCGTTTTGATGCTTACTTCCGCTTTGGTGTTCGCTTCCGCTTCCATCGACTCAACCGTTCGCGTGTCCCGCGTTACGAAGCATCCTTGTCCATCGTTCCCGCTCATCGCTCTGTTCTTGCTTACCACACATCTCTATCTAATTATATAATTTTCTCTTCATCTTTTACCGCTGACCATTCGATTGAAAATTTGAATAATTACCGGATTGTTTACTATTGTTTTCGCTTCTCTCCTCACTTCCTCCATTCTCTCCCTTCCCCCTCCTTTTCCCCATTCTCTCCCTTCCCCCTCTTCCATCCCCGTCAAACAAATCCCCGTACGGTTTACGTCTCGATATCCGTTCCTGATTCGGATTCGAACCCCAAGTCGCGGTGAATGAATCCTAGGGTGTAGGCGGGAATCGGGTCGGCAATCCGCGCTTGTCGGACCGCTATCTGGAACGTTATCACGCCGGAGACGAGGAGCGCGAGGTTCGCTGATTGGTTGCTCGCGTAGACGAGATCGAACGTGTGTGGTTTCTCAAGTAGCGGATACAGCGGTTTGATACCCATCGGTGTGATTACATCCCCAGCGAGGTGACAACAGCTGCCACCGAATCCGGTGACGAATCCGTAAAACGTCTCTTCACTTTTTCCGGCGAGCGCGAGCGGTTCGAAACGGAACGCGACAAGGGCGAGTACCCCTCCCGCGAGAAACGCGGCCCAGATGGTATGCGTCAGTCCTCGATGTGCGAGTTGTGTGATGCGAAGGTCGATATCGGGTGCGAGTCCCATCGGGAGCGCCGTTACGACTACGATCTTCGCCGCCCGTGTTTCATCCCGCGCGACGAGACCGAAAACGACGAATCCGAACACTAACAGTACGATTCCGAGGTGACCGATAGGATTCATGCGGCCACCGTGTGCTTGACATCCCCTGACATCGAGCAGTACTTCGTATCATCCTCCCCAAAGCGTACGGCTTCAACCGTGTACGCTTTAAGACCCGAATCAACGGCGGTTGGGGACGTCAGGCCCTCTCAGTTGTCTTTCTTCTTGACGGCCAACGCGCTCCCGATGAGTTGCTCCGTATCCCTGCGGAGTCGCTGCGAAATCGCCGACGTGGAAATGTCGAGTTCGTGCGCGAGTTCGTTCTGTGAGATTCGACGTGGAATCTCGTAGTACCCGCACTCGAAGGCCATCCGAAGTAGTTGCTTTTGTTTTTCAGTCAGCCCTACGACGTCCGTCTCCTCGTGATCCGTCGCGTTCCCGAGTTGGTTGACGCGAAACGTTACGTCGTTTTCCAGGCAGTATTCCCGGAACGAAACGAGCGCTTGTCGAGTCGGTATCTGCATTCGGACGACCCAGCCGCCATCACCGCTCTCCACGTCGAGAATCCGAGCGTCGAGTTCGGGACATCGTGGCGCGATGAGCTCGACAGTAGAAATCGGTTCGAGTCGGTACACGCGACGACCTTCGTACGTTTCGACTAACACCGGATTGGTGACCGTGTAGTCTTGCTGTAGTTCTCGCTCGAACGTCTCGAAATCTTCACCGCGGACCGAGATGAAGAGGTGCTTCGGCGTCGTTCCGGTCAGGTGTTCGGTTTCGATGGTGACGTCGGTGATGGATTTGATAGTCGGAGAAAGAAGCAGGTCCGGGCCTGAGAGAGATACTTCGGCGATAATGTTATACAGTTGCCGCTTGATACCCGTTTCGTCGCTGTTCGTCACCATTGATGTCGATTTCGTCAAACTGTCAGAGTGTGGCTGATTAGTGACATTGTTGGATTCTCCGCTCATCTCTTTTGTATATAATTAACGGCCGACTGATGGATGTTATAGCTATATTTGTAGCCAGTTTCCCCCCAACCTTCAATATGTATAAATTCGGTCTGACATTCATCGGTCTTCGAACAGCGCGGTCAGCAAGTTTCGTTCCGACGCACGCAGATGACGGTTGAACGTCGGCTGTGAGACGCCGAGCGATTCGGCGATTTCCTGCCCGGTACTTTCGCGTGGCCATTCGAAGAACCCACTCCAGTACGCCGTTTCCAGCGCTTCCGACTGACGGTCGGTAAGTCTGTGTCGTAACTGCGCTCGAAAGTCCTGTTCCGTCTGTACCGGTCGGTTTCGTTTTCGTCGAGCGATGAGCTCCGTGTTGTCGTAGTGATTTTGAAACGTCTCGACGAAGCGCCGAACGTCGGCCGTCTGTGGAAGTTCGACCGTGAGTCTCGCTTCCGAACCTTCCGCGGTCGCAGCCTTCGGAACTGCACCGTGGTCGAGCAACAGGGAAATCACGTTTGACCCCGTTACCGTACATTCGAACAAATCCCGCTCGCCGTCTCCCGTGACGTGTCGAATGTCATTAATAACGAGTGACTGGTCGGAAAACGAGACCACCGATTCCGGAGTGGTTCCCTCCGTCGTGAAAAATAGTCGAAGCGTATCGTCCGTCTCGCGGATGACGCTCTCGAACTCGAAGCGACAGTCGGCCATCTGAACGAACTTGATGAGCGTGAACTGCGGGTCACATACTCGAAACTCCAATTCGACGGCACTGTCGCTGACTAGTGCTTTTTTGCTCTCGACGGCGTTGATGGCGTACCCGACACCTTTTCCGATATCTTCGAGCAGCGCTTGTTCCGCGTCGTTGAACACGTCCGGGTCACCGACGTAGACGGTGAGGACGCCGTAGACGCTTCCACCGTAAATGAGCGGAACGCTAACCGCGGCCCGGTATCCTCGCTTCAGAGCTTCCTGTCGCCATGTTTCGTACGGTGGGTCGCCGAGCAAGTCGTCGTCGATTGCCGGTTTTCGTGTCCGAACTGCCCGCCATGCGGTCGTTTGGGCGGTTTCGCTGTTTGTCTCCGAGAGTTCGTCGAGAAATGTCTGTTCGTCGCCGACCCACGTCCGTCCGGTGAGTTCGTCGGTCGTCGCGTCGTACTCGCCGATCCATGCGAACCGATACGGGGACGAGTTCGTCAACCGTTTACAGACGTCGTGTTCGATATCGCTCCTGGTATCCGCTTCGACGAGTGCAACGAGGATGTCTCGAACCACCGCTTCTCGACGTTGGGTGCGTTCGAGCGCAGTCTCCGTTTCCGATAGCGCCGCCTCTTGCGTGGTGAGTTCCCACTCGCGGTCGAGACGGCTGAACGCCGTTTCGGCGTTCGAAATCAGCATCTCAGCCAACGTCGCCTTCGTTCCGTTGGCGTCGGTCCGCGTCTCCTCGGCGACTATCAACGTTCCGTGCCGACCGAGTGGAAAGGCGATCTGACGAGTATCGTCCGCTTCGTCGTCACTGTGCTCGGTACGCCGTTCGCCCTCCAGAAAGGCCCGCCAGCCCAATCCTCCGTCGGTGTCGAACAGCCGTTCGTCGGGTTCGGAGACGCCTTCCCACGCGACCGGCCGAAGCGCGCCTTGTTCGCTATCGTATCGCGCGACGATAGCGGCCGAGTAGTCGAGGTCCGTCTGTGCTACGTCGACGGTCGTCTCGGCCACTCTGTCTTCCGTTTCGGCGTCCATCAGCCGTTTCAGTGAATCCTGTACCGCCGAGAGCCGCTTGCGATGACGTATTCGATTCCCGAGACGGTTTACCCGCTGCACTAACGCCTGTCCCTCGCCCGCGAAAGGAATCCACTCCGCTAACTCCCTGTCGAGAACGTCTCGGACGGTCTCGTCCACCCTCTCGGAAACGAGAAGGCATGTGGTGGACGGAGACGACCGTCGAACGTCCTCGAAAAACGACATCACATCCGTATCGTGCGTAGTCGTACAGACAACGCAATCAGCCAGCTCGAGTATCTCGTCGGAGATGGGTGTCGTTGCGGTTTCGACGTGGACGTCCGACCGCTCTCGAAGCGTCGTTATCACTCTTTCGTCGTCAGTCGGGGGTACGAAGAGGACACGAACTGCTTCAATCATTGTTTTCTTCGCTGAAGGGATACCTTGTACGACCGGCGATAGTACCTTATTCTTCCGATTTCAGCCAATTACCGCACGGTCGATGTTTGACGGCCAATCCGACCAATCTATCTGTACACCCTTCTATGAGCGAAATTTGTAGCCGGATTACCTTAAACCCAGAAATCTATTTCAGATGGTTTCAGATCGTTTCAAACTCCATCAACGTATGGTAGCCAGCTTCTATCGCGTATATTTCGAAGCTGAAATTTCGATTTCATATATCTGTGACATCCCGGTGTAACACGCCTGTCGTCAACCGACATCGGTATACTTCTCTGAAATCTGAACCGAATTCATACTCTGATTATCATTCAAACCACGACGATTCCTCGATTTTATTTTACTTCGAGATTTTCGGCCAGTCGTCCGATTCGTTCCTGGCAGGTCCGCTCTCCCCCCGATACCAACTCACTTCCCATTACGAATCTAAGCGGAAGCCCCGTCTATCTCGGAAAAATCGAATGACGGCGCTGATTTCCACCTTCTTTAAACCCCATTCCGATATACTAATTTCTCCTCGGTGGTCTCGCTCCGCTGCTGTCTTCATCGGCCATCAAAATTTCCCCAGTCAACCCGGCGTCGGTTTGCTAGCGATGAAATGCGGTCGTTCTCGTGTTCACTCCGGTGAGGATTCAGTACCGATAGCTATCGCTCGCGTCTCGTCCAGTTCTCCGATACTTCTGTGTAGGAATTAGTCGGCGTGAGGGGCGACCGTTTCGGTCTCCTCGCTCGTCATACTCGTCGTGAGATCGTTTGCCAGTTTGAGCACTGCTTCTCGGTGGTCGTTTTTCGAATGGTGGATAGAAGTTGGCCGCGTCGTTTGTTCGTCGTATGCCGAGAGGTCGAAAGTAGAATCGGTCTGTGTCTCAAACCGGTTTCGTACTTCCGAAAGCAGTCCGTGCAGATGAATAAGCTCTTGTTTTTTCATCCCGACGACAACTAATGACCGAACCCCTATAGTATTTCCTTGAGACATCATCGCATACGATGACGTGCGGAATCGGACGGAGCATTTTGTCTCCGTTCTCACCCGTCAAATACTAATCGTGAAAAAACTCGGTAGCAGTTTTTTTGCGTTATCGGTGAACGCCCTGAACCCCGATTGTCTCGGACACCAGTCGGTACGACGGACGGTTCTGGGAGCGACCACTGGGACTATCCGAGGGCGGGTCACTCGTCGAGAGGGGGACTGGTGTTTTCCTCGGTTGCGGTCACGCTTTCACCCGCTAAATTCGTCGTACGACACCGACCCCTCTTCGAGGATCGACTTCGTCTTTGGTACCTCACCGTCCGGTGGCATACTGCCGTCGGCAGGGCCGCCCGGTTTTCCGACGACGATGCGCCCGACCATTCCGAGCGGCTTGTGCGGAATACAGTAGTAATCGTGCGTTCCGACGGCGTTGAACGTGTGTTCGTACGACTCGCCTTTTTGGAGGACTTTGCTTCCCCACGCGGGGGCATTCTCGGGAATCCGAGTGGTTTCGGCGTAGATGTTGTCCGGGTGGTAGGCCGACGCCGAGTGGTTGCCACCCTTCACGACGAACGTCACGCTATCGCCCGGTTTGAGGTACAACCCGATCGGGTCGAAGTACGACCCGTTCCCATCGGTTTTCATCTCTACCGTGGTCGTTCCGCCTTCTGGACCGGACGTCGGCGTCGCAACCTCGTCGTCCCCGTTGAGCGCCGAACAGCCACCGAGCGCCGTGACGCCGATCGCGGCGACGAACTGTCGTCGGTTCATACCGATTGAATTTCGAGTGTAGATAAGTGGGTTCCGATGTGGCCAGTGTACCAGTCACCCGTCTCCCGCTCATCCCTCTGCCAGGCATCTGTCCGCCGCTCTTTTTATGCTCATACCGACCGAATTGCTAGCGGGATGTTGGGACAAACAGGGCGATTCTGGGTGGGTGCGGCTCTGTTCCTGATCGGTGCCGTGCTCCTCTTCGAGAATTTCGTTCCCGGCGTGAACGCACCGCTGATACTGGTCGCAATCGGGGTGTTGGTGCTCGCCGTCGGAACGCTCATCATCGCGGTTGCACGGCGACAGCGCCCCGTCTGAACTCGGTGCGTGGTCGCTGTGTTGTCGCCATCGGTAGTGGCTTCGTTCGCACGTCGGCCCCGCCGTCGAACGGCGCTATCGTACGCGTCAAACTCTTTCCCGCCCATCTCGTCAAAACTGGCTATCTCATCAAAACCATCAAAACTATCTCTCCTGTCCGAGCGGTCTCACTGCTTTCTATTCCACTCGTTACCACCACTGATCCTGTCCGACCCGATCGAACTAGCAGAACTGTCACAACCGACAAAATAATCACCGTTGTCCAAACTATCAAAACCGTCCGAACCTCCCCAGAGACATCCGTTTCCCTCCGGTAGTTTGTACCGCCAAACTAGTTTTGCCAGTTCTGACAGTTTGGATTATATGATATCTGCCATTCTTAGCTCCTGTACCGCCGTTTTAGTGGTTTATTTGTGAACGTCTGACGCGGTTTTATATTGTTTGGACGGTTTTGCGGTTTTGT
>NZ_CP145901.1:0-618965 GCF_049568665.1 Haladaptatus sp. SPP-AMP-3
ATGGGCTCTCGCCTCCGGTCGCTCATTCCAGGGTTGGAGAGTGAGCCTGGGCTCGATGAGATGGATGATGAGGTCTTCGACCGAGCGACTGCTATTCTCGAAGCGAATGGCGACGAACTCTCGAAGGAAAATATCCAGGCCCAAGCGAAACATCTGCTCGAACTCGAAACTGCCGAGGACGGTGAGATTCGTCTTGGCGTTCTTCAAGACGAGACTGAACAGTCACTGGCCGACCGGGATATCATCGCCCCACACGAGATCTCCGAGCACTCAGGGCTTCTAGAATCGGGGTACATGGTTCGTGGTGGCCAGTACGTGCGCACGATGACCATCCACGGCTATCCGGAGCGTGTTCCGCTCGGGTGGCTTGATGACCTCTATACAACGCACGATAACATCCGAGTCACACAGCACATTCGGCCGCGTGATTCCCATGAGATTCTGCGGAAACTCCGCAATCGACTCACACAACTCCGCGCTCGTCTGTATCGGAAAGACGAAAAGAATCAGAGTGATACCCACGAACTCGAATCTGATCATGAGGCCGTCTCCGATCTCATTTGGGATATCATCCGAGGGGAGACGAAGCTGTTCACGTTTGCCATCTATTTCGAGATCATTGCCGATTCAAAGCAGGAATTGAACGAGGCGACCGAGCGTGCACTCGAGATCATTGCTAAGGCCAATACAGAAGCCGTCCCACTCGAGAAACGCCAGGTCGAGTCACAGGATGCGCTTGCACCGCTCGGAAATGATCCGATCAAGGCGACCCAATTGATGCAAGAGACAGCTGTCGCGACCATGTTCCCCTTCATTGAGCCAGCGTTGGCGGATAACGAGGGCGTCTACTACGGGTTCGACGGGACACATACTCCGGTTCTCCTCGATCGCTATCGATTCTCCTCGTATTCGAAAGTGATTGCCGGTGAAATGGGTTCGGGGAAGACGTTCGCCGAGAAGTATGAGATGTTCCATCGAATGATGATGGATCCCGAAATCGAGCTTCTCGTCCTGGATCCACTGGCGGATTTCGTCGACTTTGCAGAGGATCTTGGTGGGCAAGTCATCCGCTTTGGTGGTGAGAACACGATCAACCCACTCGAAATCCGTCGTGGGATCGACGACGTCGTTGAAGATCCGTTCCTCAAGAAGTACCGGTCGGTCATGGAGTTATTCCGACTACATTTTGCATCGGGTGATGGCCAAGCGCTTTCAAATGAGCAAGAGGGGATTCTTCGGCGTGCTGTCTTGCTTTCCTATTACCAGTACGGAATCACCGAGGATCCAGTAACCCACGAGAACACGAGTCCAATTATCGGGGATATCATCGATATTCTCGAACACATCACCGATGGCGATGATCCCACTGAGTTCCTCGACTATCATCCTGATGCCGACAAACGACGAGTTGCCTCGAAAGTCCAGGACATCGCTGATCGGTTCCGAGAGACGGACGAGCGGCTAGCCTACCAACTGTTGCTCGGACTCGAAGCCTTCCAGGAAGGCGGCGAGAACGCGAATCTGAACGGCCGGACGAACGTCGAACTCGACAATCGGCTTGTGACCATCGATATGTCCATGTTCTCCGATACGGGACAAGCGCCGCTGTTTATGCACGTCATGTTCGACTGGATCTACCAGCGGGCTCAAAGCAGTGATCGGCGTACACAGGTGACGATTGACGAAGCACACTATCTGTTGCGCCGAGCAGCCACGACGGATTTGATCGACTTGTTCATCCGGCATAGTCGCCACTTCAACACCGGACTGACGCTGATCTCCCAAACGGTGGATGAATTCCTCGTTGAGTCCACTGAACAGTCCGCGGACGCACTGGAGAAAGCCCGCGAAATCTACAATCTCTGCAACATCAAGCAAATCTTCCGGCACGAATCGGTGAGCGAGGAGATGATTTCCGCTCACGATCTGACGCACAACGAACAGCGGTTCATCGCTTCCGCACAGACGGGTGAAGACGGGACCCACTCGGAGAGCTTGTTGCTCGTCAACGACTGGAAGAAGCGTATCCAGCTCCACGTGGATGAGTTTGCCGTCCACGTCCTCGATGAGGATCTCGACCCGTGGGAGTATCTCATCGAGCAGAATGCGCTCGACACAGGCGATGTCTCCTACCTGCTTGCGGACGGACGCGCCGCAGAGTACGACATTCCTCAATCACTGCTCGAACAGGCCCGCGAATCCACACCGACCAGCTAACGCACGAAATTACAGGAACCAATTCACCACCCATGACCAGCACACGTCGCTACATTCGAATTGAACCAGCCCACGAACGTGTTACCCCCTCCGATATCATCTCTCGTCTCGCCGGCCTACGCAAGCTCAAATCTGGCTGGAAAGTCAAATATCTCCCTCAGAAGAATGCCCCAACGTTCGAGTTTCTCGCACTCACACAGGGGAACCAAACGCCGGTGCGCTTCTATCTCGGTGCCACTGACGAATCGCTCTTGTCGACGGTCCGCTCGGAGTTGACTACTGCATATCCGGCGAGTTACAATCTTTCAGAGGAAGAACTCGTACTTCCCGACGAACTTCTCGGGCCATCCACCAGGGAACCCGATACGGATACCGACGAAGATACTGTCGAGTTCCAGCCGATCGGTGATGCGCGATCGGAACTATTGAACCGGTCGCCAATCGCGGCTCGGTGGCAGGGCGTGGCAACCCGCACTGATGATTGGATGACGCCGCTCACACAGTATTCCCAGCTCCACGCAACACATAATGGTGACAGTGCATCGGCGAAAGCCCCGCTTGCGACGGCCGTCGAGCGGCTTGCAAAAGCGAGTGCCCCCACCGTTTTGCAAGTGCTCTTCACTCGGTATGCGGACTGGGAGAAAGCGGCCAACACTCGCAAAGAGAATATTCAGACGAAACGTGATGGGTTCGTCCAGACCACGAAGACCAATTTCAGAGATATGCTTCGGGGCTATGACGAAGAAGAGATTCGCGATCGACGGCGTGGCCGAGACGCACCGCAGATCGGGGAGAATATCCAACAGTCACCAAACGCCACAAGTGGAGGAGCTGCCTCCCGGCAGGCACTCATCGACCAGAAAAACCCGTCCCAAACGTTTCTCGTAAACATGCGTGCAGCGGGAGTTCCACCCTCTGACGCTACCGAGACGACTATTGGAACGGTGCAGAGTGAGGTCGACGCACTTGCGAACGCGTTCAATCATCTCGATGGAGCGTACTATGAACTCGACGGGAGCCGTCTCGCGAAGGGACTGACCAATATTCGCGATCCAGCAAAGAAAGAGCTCAAACGGCTGCTCGATCGGTCACTCAACATCTCTCGCCAAGGGCGCAAACGCTCGCAGCTCATTTTGAATGCGGACGAACTCGCCAATTTCGTGGCTGTACCGAGTGCCCATACACTGACCACTGAGGGCGCTCGTGGGACTCGTGGCAAAGAGCGGCTCCGCCAGCCGTTGGCACTCCCAGCACCGGAGATGTTAGACCGATTATCAGCACCCGGCATGGCGATTGGGCTGCCGCTCAAAGATCGAAACCAACCCCTTGATGACGCGGTTTATGCCCACATATCGACACTCGTTACACACTACATTCGCGCTGCCTCGACTGGCTCGGGCAAGTCCAAAAGCGTCCAGAATGACATGCTCACACTGAGTGAGCACGTCGGCGGTCCAACAGTGTTACTTGAGTCGAAAGGCGATGCAATGGTTGAAAACTACCTCAAAGCCCATTACGCGAAATTCGGCATGCTGGACAACGTCTATCACTTTGATGCGCCGGAGATGCTTCCAGCGTTCTCGTTTTTCGATATCCGTCCTAAGCTTGCAATGGGGCGGCGCCGCGAAGATGCAATCCAGGATACCGTCGAGCACTTTCACGAAGTCATGCGGCTGATTCTCGGGAAAGAAACGCACGATCGAGCGTTCGTTGCGAACGAGATCCTGACGTTCTTGATCAAAGCGCTGTTTGACAAGGAATACGGGCAAGATGCGTTTAGTCTCGATACGCTCATTGAGGCCGTCTATCAGATGCGCCATGAACGCATCATCCCGGAAATTTGTGCAGAGAATGCCCACATCGAGCGGGCGTTACTCCAGCAATGTGAGTTGGACGAGGCGCAATTCCAGCAGTCAATGGGTGGGGCTGCGAATCGATTGAACAAACTGGTCGAACTCGAACACCTCTATCAGATCTTCAATCACGTTCCTGAGTGGGACGACGAAGCCAACGAATACACCGAGAACGTCTTCGACTTTCGGTATTTTCTCGATGAAGATGCGGTGATTCTGTTCGACATCGGTGAGTTGCGTACCGACTCGCGCAACGCGTTGACGATGGTTCTGCTGAGCAACCTCTGGGATGCCGCACAAGGATGGTCCGATGAGAGCAGGACAGGCGAGGAAGAACCAATGGGCAGTGACGAGAAGATTGCGAACGTTATTATTGAAGAGGCAGCAGCGGTTGCGACCTCTGAACTCGTCTATGAGGAGTTTTTGCCCCAAGGACGAGGATTCGGCGTGAGCCTTGGCCTGATCATGCAGTACCCCGACCAAGTGAATGATCACAGTCGGTCAAATCGACCGTATAAGGAGATTTTGAACAACGTGAAGACGAAAATCATCGGGAATATCGAGGTTGACGATGAGCTCGCGAAATCAATGGCTCATGAGAATTTATCTAAGCAGGATCTCAGCAAGCGGATACAACGATTGCCGTCTGGCGAGTGGATCGTGCAACTCCCGAGTCCCGGTTTTGGCAAAACCGATCCGACGACATTCTCGCTTGCTCCGTTGCCAATTCCAGAAGGCCACCCGGAAAGTGATGAGCCACTCGCCGGTGACGCACGCCACCTCTTTGAAGAGATGGCCCGTCCGCAGGTCAGACGACGAACCCAGACCGAATGCAGTATCCCCAATCGTCCGAACGAGATTGGGCATGACGATGCACGGGACACGCTTGCAGAGATGAGTGATGCGAACACTGCAGGCACAGACGGGTCTCAAGAGCACACAGCCGACACTGAAGCTGCCGACGGTGGCACGCCAACCGAGACACCCTTCTTCGGTACAGAAGGTGTGAGTGACGACACAGGCACAGCCGCAGACGGTGAGGTCCCAACGGGTATGGGAGACACACCGGCCAGCGACCGACCGAGTGACGAACAGGATTTCGGAGATGCTTCCATGTTCGGCGCTCCGACGACGGAGCAGTCACCACCCGACGACACACCGAACTCCCAGTCGTCCGAGCAGACAGAAACGGGTACCCAAAATGGACCTAGTGGCGAAGAGCCGACAGACACGAATAACACGGGAGACGAACCCGATGATGCTGCACTCTCCGAGCACGTTCACTACGATACGGAGACCGATGGCTACATCTGTGATCTCTGTGGCACCGAATATACGGCGTCTGAGGAGCGACGAGCGAGCGCCTGCTGTCAGTTTGCGTCGAAAGACGAGGTCTTCGTTGCCGCTCGTCGAGCGCACAAAACGACTGATTCCACGAGTGACCTCCTCGATCGACTCCGGAAAATCGCAGCCCATGCCGAAGACTACGGCATCGAAATCTCTATCCAAGAGTTTGCATCGCTCGATGAGCCTGCTAAATCCGTCTCGTCGGAGGAAGAGACATCAGAGCCACGTCCAGAACCCGAACAGACACAGACTCACGATACGACGGCAGCAGGTCGTTTCAGCGACGCAACGACGAACATTCCCGATACAACGCTCCGAGCAGAGGGTGTGACACGCGATGAGGCAGCATTCTTGGGCCTTGTTCTCGATGCGATGAACCACCAGCTTGAGGAGTACTCACTCACAGAGAGTATGGCCGATTTCGACGAGCCGTTCTCCACTCTCAACGTGGAGACACTCATACAGAAGGGGTTCCTCGAGAAGCATCGTGCCTTCCGGCAGACGTACTACACCGTGTTGCCAGCCGGGCGAACCTTCCTCGACCGATCACTGGCTGTGAACCCGGGAATTGGTGATCTTGGCGAGAAAACCCCGCACAAAGCCGGTGTCGTGTTTCTTGAACAGTGGCTTGTCCAGTACCAGGATGTCGATCGAACTGAACGCTACTATCAGCACGACTCGGGGACTATTTTCGACGTTGCAGGATTTGACGCCTCAGACGACCTCTGTTGGGTCGGCGAAGTTGAAACGACGAGTCATAACACGGACGCCGTGGTCGCTGATTACGAAAAGCTCGCGAAGGCCGATGCAAACGCTGCGTGGGCCTTCGAAGATCGAGCGTGTGCTACCGATGTGATTGACACGCTCATCGAGACTGGTCCGCTCGATCTTTCGCTGACTGCCACCCAGAAACAGACCGTCAGTGCGCTTCGCGCCGCTCTCAGCCAAAAGGCAATCCCCGGCATGACCGCTGTGAATACGTTCCGGAGTCTCAAAACGGAGGTTGACACAGAGCGATGATGTCGACGTGGCGCGAAGCAACTCGCGACGAGCTTCATACCTACTACACGGAGTCATTCCCAGGGAAAACCGACGTGCTGCCGTCGTTTATTACTGTCCAGGGACCGAAGGAATACGCTCTCGCATTCCGCGAGCCATATCCCGTTCGGAAGCAGAATACACCCGATCGAACGTTCATCCGGCGGGAGACGTGGCAGACAAGCAACTCAGGAGATCGAATCGCACAACACTTCGACTCACTAGACGAGCTGGTCGAGTTCATCCAGTATCCAGCTCGGCACGATCCGTTCCACGGAAGTAACTATGCACTTGCCGATCAGGATCTCCTCGAACGGCCCGAGCCCCGACCGAACGCGGTCTATTATGCACTTGACCACTGGGAGCGTCCGTGGGTGCTTGCCGTCGATATCGACGCGAAAGATATTGCGGAACAACGAGTTGTGCCTCAGACAGAAACGACCGCCGAGTCCACGGAATTAGTCGGATCTGACCAGCTTCGCGATGCCGGCATTCTCGACAGCGCACCCGAGGGCTACCCCTACGCATTTGCGGATATCGAGCAGGCTCTCGAATACGGATTTGCTGTCCAGGAAATCTTCGAGGACGACTTTGCAGCCACGGAAACGATGGTCGTGTACTCGGGACAGGGATGTCACGTCTATCTGCTTGATACTGACCACAAACATCGCTACGACGAACAGAGTCGGGAAGTGATCAACGACCTGCTGCTCGAAGAATACGAGATCCCCATCGATCCGGTTGTCACGGCTGACCGTCGCCGCGTACTGCGACTGCCATACTCGCTGCACGCTGATGTCTCGCGTATCGTCCAACCGATCGAGAGTCCGGATTTCGACTTCCGAACCGAAGCTACCCCCAGTTTTCTCACGACATGAGCCGAACGACACCACTAAACGACGAGTATATGGCGTATCGAGTGGCGGCACTGCCGCGTGATGAAGATCAGTACCAGTTGACACAGTTGTTTGAACGTGGATATCAGCGCTGGATGGTCGACGGTACGCAAGAAACAGAGAAGTTGCTTGCAGATATCGAGCGATTCACGTGCGATGCATTTGCGCCAAGCACACGTCGGAAGGCCGCAGAGCGACCCTATGTTGATGATCCAGGAATGCTCGCAGTCCTTACCACTCTTGGTGCGGTCTGTATCATGGATCACCCGAAACTCGAAGAGACACCCCCGCGTCATCTCGCACTTCTTGAGGATTTGCGGGAACTCTATGTGAACAACATCGGCTCGCTCATTCGCGAGTATGATGATTTCACCCTGCATCAGGAGATCGCCGAAATTCTCTATGCGAAAAAGCCTGGTGAAGACGGTCCTCACTCTGGACGCGTCTGTACAGACATCACGACACGCCCTGCGTTCGGTGACGGATACTATCTTGAGATTCCACTCGTCGCTGCCTCGCGGAAATGCTTGGCACGGACAGATCGTGACGGCGACCAACAGGGCGAAATCCAGGCACACGTCGCAGACAACCACCTCTACGTCCCAGTCTCGGATTTTATGCGGAAGTATCGATCGTATGCCGAGGATGCATTTGGACGACTACTCACAGCTCAAGAAGAAGCGCTCACGCCCGAGCAACGAAGTTGGCTGACGGCAAATGAGTCGGCGATTACCGAGCGGATCGACCGCTTTTTCGCCGCTGGGCAAACTCATCGCCTCTGGAAGAACTGGAGCCGACAGAAGCGGGATTTGCTGACGATCGTCAACGCTGTCAAGGCGGCGGACGCTGACACGGCGCAGCTGGGCAAATCGCAGACAGCACGAGAACTCTATGATGCATTGGACGCCTATGAGCCCGATCAACTGTGGGAACAACACGCCTGTGACGCGATTTCGACCCCACGAAGCCTCGGGAACATCCTCTCCGCGATGCAAAATCACGCGAGCGTAACTGTCGAACAGGCCTGGCAAAATCGCTATACACTTACCGAGTACAGCGATGGTGCACAACCGATTCATATCGACGATCTCGAGGACCTCTTTGAACTTCCCTGCCTGGCGGCGATGGACGAACGGCTCCAGGAGAAAAAACCGGTCCGCAAAGACCTGTTTAATCTCGTGCGGATGGCATGGTGGTTGCCCCAGTATCGAGACGCAAGCACAGCAGAATTCATCAGTGGTGTGAAAGACCTGTTTTCCCGGTGGTCCTGGTACGATGAAGAGACAACGGAGTACCAGATTCGATACGAACTTGAGAACGAGATCGACGGCGAGATTCCTCTTCCAATGAATTGTTCGAACGATGATATGCAACGCTACTGCATCGGGCGCGACCAGTGTCCATACTCGATCTACGGCAGTCTTCCGTTCCTGGACGAAATGTACGAGCAGCTCGATAGTCAATCGACATTGGGAACTAATTGAACCGGAAATGGACTACTCTACCACAAAATAGTCAAATGTCAGTTATTGTTTCCCAGTTGGCGACAATGCTGCAAACCTAAGGCTGGATGTAGCTCTTCTATGCAAGGATTTTCGGCTCCTCAGCGGTTTTGACCCCCCAAATCCTAAGGTTGGAATAGTAACAAGAAATTTGAAGCCTAAGGTTGGATGAATTACATAATTGGATGGTAGATCGAAAAGTGGTGTTATTAGCGGTTTGAGTAGCTGTAAGGCTTCATTTACGATTTAGAACTGCTCTCGATGATCCTAAGGCTGGATTTTACGGCCGGAAACCAGCCCTACGGATCTATACGCAATTTTAAAGCTGCCAAAGGCCGATCTGTACCTCCAAAATCTTCCAAAGTAATAGTGGGGTACAGGGGTGCAGGTGGAGAGTATGTAATTGCTGAATTGCGAGGGAGGGCGAAGATCGCGACAATCACGGAAGTATCAATGTTGTGGAGCAAAGAAAATGGAGCATTTGGAACCGTACAGAGAGAGGTGGCGACCCGACAACAAAGAACAACAATGGGGGGTCAACCAATGGACGATCCCTCGTGAAGGAGGTCGCAGTCACTACCACCCGATTGTTTCAACAATTGTATATTTTGAGCAGAGTGCGTACAGTCGTCGTGGGTCAAGTGAGGACATACTACCATGGATTGAGTCGAGTGGTACCCCAGTATCGCGAGCAGTACAATCGCCGGCTTTCATCGTCATTTATCATATTCAGAGCATATTGAGAAGGTCAATTTGCACCAGCAAGCGGGACGGATTTCTTTGTGGTTAGACTGGCAGTAGATATGGATGGCAGCCCTGTTGAAGACGCCGAAGTGGTCTTTCACAGTGCGGAGGAAGCCGTTGGGACCTCGTGATCTCGAAGCAAAATCGGCATCCGAACGATCAGACTACTCACGAGCACCAATTGCATAGAGCCGACCATCAGCGACCCCAACGTAGCACATCCCGTGTGCCAGGGCGACTTCTGTATCCATGATGTAGCCCGCCATCCCGATGTCGGGGACCGGGATTTTAATCGTCCACGCCTGGCTGTCACTCGTCTCGTAGGCAACAACCGAGTCATTCTGTGGGACGACCACACCACCGTCACCGGCAGCGGGGGGTTGATTGTCCTCCTTCTCGGCTGATCGCCAGCGAATCGACCCGTCTGCAATATCGATTGCAACGAGCCCTCCGTGATAGGTCTGTACGTACGCAGTGTCCGCCGTGACTGCTGGTGAGGGAATCGCGTTGCCGTCGTCTTCGTCGCCGATGGTCGTCCGCCACAGAACGGTTCCATTGGCGGTATCAGCTGCGACGAGTTCCCCAGCGAGGCCCGGGACGTACAGACGCCCGTCGGCTACCGTGGGGGTGGCCTGAATGACCGGACAACACTCAACTGGTGTGGCGATCTGTTTGCTCCACCGTTGCTCACCAGTGGTCGCATCAAGCGCCGCGATACCCCCGTCGGTTAACCCGACATAGACACCGTCGCGATCCGCACAGGTCGCCGTGTAGCACTCCCCATCGATAGATGTTCGCCACTGTTGGGTGCCATCGAGCGAATAGGCATACACTGCGTTCTCCTCGTCTCGCGTTGCTAGGTAACACGTTCCGTTCATAACTGCTGGCGAGCCAGTCACGTCTGGAAGCGTGTCGGTCCACTGGATCGCACCATTCCGGGTGAGAGCCGTCAGGGTTGCCTGGTCGTAGTTTGAGCTTCGGGTTACAGCAAGTAGTCTGTCACCAGCCACTGCGAGCCCCACAGTTCGACCCGTGTCGAGATGTTTTTCGAGTTGCTGGGCGCCAGTTTTCGCATCGAACCCAGCAAGATAGGCGTCTGGGTTGTTAGCGTCTGTTGCTGATTCAGTATAGCCGATATAGACACGATTCGGACCGACAATTGGTGGCGTCGCTCCGTGAGGGTCCGTGCCTGGACGGCGAAGCCACGCGACGCCAACATCGCCGTGTGGGAGTGTCGACGCAGCAGAGCTGGTTCGTCCCCCATCATGGCCTTCAACTCCCCAACGACCGTCTGGGACGTAGCTCGCTTTGTATGCGTCGTTTGTGAACGGTTTGGGAATGCCCTTCCCGTTCGAAAGTCCTGGGATAGTCGGAGCGATGCAGCCGCTCACACTCACTATCCCACCCCCAATCGTCATCTGTCGAAGGAGGGAGCGACGCGTCAGTGGAGCCATGTTAGGTGTCGACACAGCCATGGCATACGTTTTCTGGTGGGATCAACCGCCGCCGGGCGGTACAGTATCACCTCGAAAGCCCCCGCGCGCTCGACGGCTGCGCCTCGCTGCGCTCCTCACATCGTTGCGGTGCTTACGTCGGCTCGCTCGACGAGCGCACGGCCCCTTTCAGTCCCCACCCGATTCGGGTAGTCGAGATTTGGTACTCACTGTTTAACTGGTGATTCGTGAACGGCACGCCCCGCTCGCCGCGTGCCGCCCTCCGCGTCGCTCGCGACCGACCAGTCCGGGCGTGCGGCCTGCGGCCGTTCCGGGCATCTGGTTTCGACGCCAGCACCAAGCGCGCTTTCGGTTGCGTCTCCCGCTGGTCGACGGACACGAAACCGGCTTGCGTGCTGGTCGCTCGCGTCGGGCGGATCGCCGCGCGGTGCTGGTCGTGTCCCTTCGAAAACGCGCGCTCGCTTCGCGCCCAGGGGACGCTCGCGAAGGCGCAAGCGAGCGCGCAGGAGTCGGATTGAGTTCGTGTAGTGGAGAGATGTGACTCGTGTAGTGGCGAGTGTCGGAAAAGACGCGGTAGTGGACGCGCCTTCGGAATTTTGGAGTATTCCAATGAGTAGTAAACAGACGATCGGTCAAAAAGTTTCGGTTGATGAACAGGCGATTGAATGTAGCGAAGAGAAATTCGAGGGCGTTGAAAAAACACCTGAGCTGCGGCCATCGGTTGAGCAGACGATCCAAGGGAAAGTCGATACGAATCATCCAGATGGGGTCGGACGTGGATTGACGTTGGCGGCAGAAGAGCGAATGGTGGCACGAGAGAAAGAAATCACACGAACGCGTGAGCGATGGGATCGATCACAAGATTCGAAACGGGAAGTGCAGTGTCGGCGAGCATCGAAAGCAGTGAGTCGAGAGCGGCGCTGTGCGTTCCAGGAGCGAGCGGCAAGTGTAGATCCGTGGTGTGACCCGGAGAGAGGGGATCCCCGCGAGGAGTTAGCTCAGGAGAAGTTAGCGGCAGTGAACAAGCAGGCGATGCGGTTAGCGGAAAAGCTTGAAGGATGGTCAAGAGCAGCGATCAGTCGGCGGTTAGCTGAACGCGTCGTGGATGAGACAGGCATAATGGGTGCAGTTGTGGGTGTGTATGAAGAATTGCGGACGGCCCCCGGGCAGGTGATTCCGATCGCGGATGTGCAGGACGTGAATCGGAAGGAGGTGAGCATCGAGGGGCAAGTTACCCAGCTGTGGACTCCTGGGAGTCCGAAGATCCAGCAAGTTGGACTGATCGAAGACGACAGTGGTCGCATCAAATTCACCGTGTGGCGAGCGTCGCGGAAGACGATGGTCGAGGAAGGTGAGAGGGTGCAGTTGCGATCAGTTGCAAAGAACTGGTACGAGGGACGCGTCTCGGTGGCCGTCACTGGGTGGTCGGCCCTGCATTTCCCTGAGCGCGGTCGGTGGTGGGACGCGTAGCCAGCTAATGCGGTCTTCTTTTTTGCTAATGCCGAACCGACCCAAGCCCCACCGCCCCACCCTCCGCTCCGTGCTCGCCTCGCTGCGCGCGCAGCCATAACCACTGAGATTGGCTGAAAATATATGAATTGACTCACAGAAAAATCCTCTGCTCCCAAATCTGGGTATTTCTACTTTTCCGAATTTAACTCTAATTCCTTCGCTTCGAGTTCACCAGCAAGGTACGCGATCCCCTGGTTAGTGATTTCGTAGTAGCCCTTTTCTTCGTCAACCTTCTGCAGAAGGTCGTGGTCTGCGAGTGTTCGCATCCGATTGCGGACGTGAGAGTAGGAGAAGTCGATGTTATAGGCAACAGCTGCAGGGGGAAGGGCGATGGCATGATCCTCGAAAAACTCAAGGATAGTATCATCAGCGTTCGTCATCCATGAGACCCGCGGACGCATATCCGCGACAATTCTGGTAGCACGTTTAGTCGCGTCGATAATAGAAAATAGTCACCTATAAAAGATACTGTAGTAGCCTATATGAGCTACAATTTTATTAGGATAGAGTTGTTAGGATACACCAAGAGCTCACTCGGAATTCACTGCCTCCGAAAGGAATGTAGTGGATTCGTGCCGTGAACACGAATCCGAGTTGGCTCTCTACCGAGAAGCCATGTATATATTCGAGAACATGGGACAAAAGTGTCCCGTCCGAGAGCCGCAGCACCTACCAACCACCATCCACCGACAGACGAAGCCAAGTTTTTCACACCCGTGGAGGGGTGAGGTTCAATGACTAACCACTCGCCACGCACAGAGATGATTCTCAGTCTCGATCCAACCGATCGCATCCAAATCACTACCTCAAACTGCACACTCACGGGGATCGTCTATCAGTGCGACCACCGCGAACCTGAATTCACCTGCCGTGGACCCGAGCCGGGCGAATATACGCTGTACTTCGCCACTGCTTGCAATGACCGTTATCGACTGCAGTACCGGTACTACGACGAGATCGACCACACCGAGACCAAACTCGATCACTACGAGCGAACACCCGATGGCCGGTACAGCTGGCTCCGCACTGATGTGCGTATCGAGGCCATCACCACCCCAACGGCGGGTGAGCAGGAATGACGACCAGCCAGCGTGCGATCATCCCGCGGCCGTTGAATCCACGCGACACCAACGTACTTACCCACCAGCTCTCGGCAGGTGATTGCGTTCGCATCACGGTGACCAAACGACCCCGGACGATTCTCACGGTGAGGGAGACACGTCCATCGACCACCCACGCACCACAGCTTGTTCTGACGACACCACTAAGAACGACTGCACAGCACGCTATCTACCACTGTACGGCTTTCCAGTCCGATTCTCCCATGACGGTCATCGAATACACGCACACTCTCAGTGACACCATTGCCCGCTGTATCGGGTCACTTACCACCATCGCCCATTACCCTCGGCTTTCGGCACCAGCAGACGACACGGCAGTCAGAACGGAGGTGCGTGCCAATGAGTAACACCACTGTTTCCGGAGCAGCCAGTAGTTTCGCTGGTGACGTATCGGTCAGCGACCTCGCAGACCATGTCCGGACGCTTACCGACCGTATCGACGACCTCGAAGCAGATGTGGCCGAGAAAGACGAACACATCTCGGATCTCCATGCCGATCTCGAACAGAAAGACACCCAGATCGAGGAACTCGAAGAGCGAGTAGCGGATCTAGCGAACAAAGTAGACGACGCAAAAGCCCATCGGACGGCCATTACCCGCAAAACGCAGGCCTGCGACGAACGAATCGATGAACTCCAAGCTCGTGAGTTCGAGAAAGGCGTCCACTTACTCGCCGAAAACGTCGACGAAGACCGAATCACCGTTGCAGGGAACAGACTCGAACGCATTACCAAAGACGACGGCAAGACCTACTTCCGACTCCCCGGTGAGGAAGATGCCCTCGGTCGCGGTGGTGCCGTTGCGCATTCGACAGCCGATCTCTTGCCGATCCAGCGACTGGCTCGCTATGATGACGAGATGCTGGCGTCCGTAACCAATCGCAAGCCCGACGAACTCGCAGCCAAGGTGTGGCGCGAACGTGACGATGCCAGTCGGTATTCGCTCTGGTCGACCGGCAGTGGCGAGATCCGTGCCTATCTCGATGCCTCCGATCTTGCTGAGTGGATTCGCCTGAAAGAGTGTGGCGTGAGCAAGAAGTACAGCCAGGAACTCGCACGGCGGACAATGGACGCAATGTGCGAACTCTCGAAGAATCGGCTTGGAAAAATCAAACGCCAGCGATCCAAAGACGGACTGAACTACCAGGAGACTCGTCTCGTGTTGAAAGCCGATGTGGAGCTTCCCGGTGAGGTTTTGAAAGAGAACACGGACGCGGACGATAGCCCGACCACAGACGGAGGTGCCGGAGAGTAGCGTGGTCGGGACGAAATCACACCCGAGAAGGTCACGACTCTAACACGAACCCCCACACAACCGTGGTCGTGGACGTCCCGAATTGACACAGTTCGGGACAGACGCCGTATGGCTACTTGTGAGTATGGTAGTTGTATCGGCATCTATCGGCTAGAAGCCAGCGGGAGGGGGAGAGCGGGTACCGGCCACCGCGTCTGTGGTCGGAGCGGGACACCGAAATCCCGTGATTGCTTGAGTGCTACGTCTGGTTCGCAAATACGGGGAAGGTTTCTTAGGCTGGCACACAAATGGCTATGTAATGAGTATCTTAGCGAGCGACTTCACGGAGCTGACAAAAACCACCGATGAAAAAGAGCGATTAGGTGACGCGCTTGCTGGCGAAGCAAGCGAACTGGACGTGGATTCTGTTGCTGCGGTTCGAGAGCTACGGGAACGCGAATGAGGTATTTTGTCGATACGAATATTTTCATAGCGGCACTTACAGACGAACCCAACCGAGGAGATGTTGCAGTCGACTTCTTGAACCACGAGGCGGACTTCTATACCTCGCTACTGAATGTGATGGAGTTGCGGAGTGTTCTTGGCAAAAAGAAGCAACTCAAACAGGAGCGTGTGGCCGAATTAGAACGACGAGTTACATCCCAGGTTGAAATTGTCGTTCCGGATGCGTCCGATATGCTTGCTGCAAATAAACGACATCAGGAAACACTGCTCTATCCGATGGACTGCCTTATTTTAGCGTGTGCCGAGAGCCAAGACACGACATTAGTCTCGTTCGACAAGAAACTCATTGAAGCAGGAGCGCGCTCACCGGAAGAAATCATCGACGATTCATAGACAACGTTATCGAACCTGTAAGCATCGGCGTTTGCTTCATTTTAACGCAGATAAATACCCAGCACGTCGAGGACAAGTATCTCGACGTCCTCGAGCACGCGAAGAACGTTGCCAAGACGAACGACGTGATGGTCGACGGTTTGGCTATCGGGAAGTCGCAACGCACTACGGCTGTGCATACAAGAACGACGGCTATCGGGTGATGGAAGAGACGGACGAGCGTGTGCCCGGAGTGACCTACAAAGAGTCACGGACGTTGTGTGTGGACGATGCAATGGGCGTCGGTGGTCTCCACATCGAAATCACGTTCGCCCATCCCGAAATAGCGGGATGGATGCGCGCCCACGAAACCAACGCGGAAATAGAGAACGGAGGGCGCTAATTAGAGCGTTGTACTCACGAAGGTTCGTCGAACCCCTTTCGAACCACGCCACTACACGAGATTCACACCGCATTGCCGGTGACACATGGTGGTACTAGTTAGTTGGGTACGGTAGAGTACGTTATTTTCTGCAAAACAAGGGGGGTTGCCTCGGCCAAACCCCCTTATTACGACATTGTAATGTGCAGCAAACCGATTGCCAGGAGCAATCACAGAAAATATCCGCACATTCGCCTCACTCGACCGGCTGAGCTTTGGGGAACTGATAACTCCCGTTGATGATTGGCTCACGCGGTTGGTAGAGCCGGACCATATAGTGCCATCCTTCTGGGGTGTAGAGGAAGTTCGGCTGGTCGGGATCGCCACCGAAATGGATCGTGACGCTGCCGTCATCGGCTCGCTCTGCGGTCACGTTGTTGACCGTGTACGCGTCGAACTCGTTCTCCTCGAGGAAGAGATCACGGTTGTAGACGGTGACCGAACAGAACGCGTCGACCGGGACATTCTTGACGGTGAGTGTGTATGACGTCTCGCCGTCATTCTGGGAGGGAATCCGTTGGAGGAAGAGCGCTTCCGATGGCTGCGGGGGGCCGGCCCACCCTCCCGTACTGGCGATGAAAAATTTCACGGGGTCGACCTCGCCGACGTCACCACACGCGCCCAAGAAGTCCTCGAGCGTTCTATAGACCGTTGTCATCGCCTCGTCGAGTTGTTCGAACGATTATGGATCCCAGTTGGGGATCTCAAACGAGCCAGCCGATGCTTGTTCGACGCCAATCACGTCCTGGAGTTGCCGGACTTGGTCCAGATCGACCGGGTCGTTCGGGTCGACAAACATGCGGATTAGGACGCCAGCATACCGAGTCCCGACCATCTCTTGTGTGATCGTGTACTCGCCGGCGTCGGTGGCGAACTTTCTCACGTATTGATCCTCGTTCTGGACACTCATAGACTGGTAGCGGTCACCACTGTCTGGGAGCGTGATAGAGACTGGCTCGGTCAGATCGAACACCCCGAGTGAGTAAATCGTGTCACGATTTGGCTCGATGTCCAACTGGTCCGTGACAGGGGTTATCTCTCTGTAATTATAGAGCTGTCCGAACCCATCCCTGTCGACGGTTGCCTGGAACGCAGCATGACAGTTGGCGCGTGGGTAGTTCTCCCACGTCACCGGGACTGACTCGTCATCTTCTGGCGTCTGTTGCTCGCTGGGTTGGTAGTCTGTGTCGATGTGTTTTGGCGAGCACTGGCACTACCGACGCCCATCGCAAGTAAGCTGGCGAGGCTTGCCCCGCGAAGCGCGGTGCGGCGGGTTGCCTGCAGCGGGTTAGAATTCGATTCTGCGTCAGCCGTCGTGGCGTGTGTCTCGTTACTCATGGTTGGTGTCTCTCTTTCCTCCGCACGATGCCCACAGCACTGCCCCACCCGACTCGCACTCCATACGACGGACTCCTACAAATTAATATCTCTAAAATAACATAAATTCCAGACAGAATGGCGGTGAGAACTGGTTGGCCACCTGTTCAGTTCTGATCTGAGACCTGTTTTCTGTGTACTGAACAACCTACCTATCTCCTGTGTACGTTCGTGGCTGGCTTGATTCGTGTTCTGCAACCAGCACAACCGACGAAATCGGATATCGATTGGAGCTTTCTAGCGAGGCCGTAATTTGTGGTTCGTTAGAAGAGAAGGTGTGCAACTGATCCAGCCTCTATCCTGTGGTCATTAGAGATACGATTTGAGGCTAATTTCGTCATGACTCGAAAGGAATTGCTCAATGTCCGACTCACGCCACCTAAGTGGTGACAACACTCGCTGCTGCACGAACTAAAGACGAGTCGTGAGAGAACTACTTCGACACTCTTGCACCCAGATAGCCGAAGCACTAAGACTGGTGTTGCGTACCGCTGTCTGAACGAAATAGATTGGTGTCGTTAGAGACCCATTTCCGACGATGGGAACGGACGCTTAGCTAGGCAAAGAAGGAGCGAAAGAATCCTGCTTAAGTTATACTGAGTTTTCGAAGACAGCGTACCCTATTGTCTCAGAGGCATGCCATACCTCAGTATCGACACTTTGTTCCTCTTCAATTTTGACCTCCACACCGGTACCGGTAAGATTCCGATAGCGAAGGCTGGCCGTATCAGGACCCTTGAATGTCTGCATGCCACCGATGAACTTAGGTTGGTCGTATTGCTGGTCGAAGGTAAGCTGCGCCCAATTATTATCGATCGAGATTCCGATTTGCTGGACTTCAAACGGTCTCCCGTTGATCTGCCCACTTGTTTGTTGAAGTGCAACATAGCCAACGGTTTCAGTCGTGTGTCCACCCTTGGCCTCCTCCTCTTGGAGGCGCACATCGAACGAACTACTAGAGACGTTTCGGAGCCGGGTGATGATTGGGTTAGCTTCGTTGAATGTTTGAGCCTGTGTGAAGACAACCGGCCTTTCTGTTCCAAAGGTACTTCCTAGCGAAACGTTGATGAAACCACTAGATATGGATGTTGTTCCAGCTTTTACGCGATAGGAAGTGCCATCATCTAGTAGTAATTCCTGCTCTGTAGGTTCCACAGCCATCATATGGAATACTTCATCTGTGTGCCCTCCGTCGAGATATTTCCACTCCTCTAGCTTGTATTCGAAGCTATCAGTAGTAACATTTTGTAATCGAACATGAGTTGGGTCACCACCATTACCCGAAAGAGGTTTTGCAATTATCACACGATGCGACTGTGAATCTAATTGAGCCTGGTGCCAATAATCACGGTTCGGCTGATTACTGGAAATTGTGTCCGTTAAGATTGTTGGCTCTCCAAAGACAGCATATCCCATCACTTCGGTAGCGTGGTCTGTTTCTTCATCGTTGCTTTGTGTCTCTTCGACTTTTACTTCGACACCTGTACTGGTAAGATTGCGGTAGCGAAGCGCTGCCGTATCAAGACCATGGTATGTTTGGAGATCGGCAACGAATTGCGGTCTTTGATACCGTTGTTGGAACTCAATGCGTGTCCATTCGTCAGAAACTACTTGCGCTGTCTGTTGCGCTTCGAATGGTCTACCATTGAGATACCCAATGTCGGGTTGGAGTGCGATATATCCAACTGTTTCTATAGTGTGGTTTTCATTTCCTTCTTCTTGAACTCTTACGTTAAATGAATCATCCGTCAGATCAGCGACTCGTGTGACGATCGGATCAATACCGTCGAATGTTTCTGCTTGCGTTAGAACGACGGGTTGTGTCGAACCGAAGAAATCATCAAGAGGTACCGATGTAAATTCATCGTCTGCGATCACCGTCCCGGATTTTACTTGGTATGGTGAACCATTGTCCAATTGGAGATTATATTCCGCAGGCGATACAGCAAGCGTGTTAAACGTTTCTGTAGTGTGAGAGCCATCAAGATAGTACCATTCTTCCAATTTATACTCAAACCCACCAGTGATATCATTTTGAAGCCGAACATGTGCTGGTTCAGCGCCATAGTATGAGAGAGGTTTCGCAACAACAACACCAGTCGATTGATCACTTGCTTCAACGTAGTGCCATTGGTCTTCGGATGTCTGATCGGTAGTCAGCGTATTTGTTGCAAGCACATCACCTGGAGAATACGGCGTTCCATCAACACTCCATGTTGCAGATCCACTACCACTAGTCGAAACAATACCATCGGTGACGTAAAAGGCATACACCTCTCCTGGTGGAACCGATCCGGTAGCCTGCTGTGAATCTGGTGGTCGCACTGGTGAGTCATCTGGCCCCCAATCCATTGCCACAGTTGCTCCGTTATCACCCGCTGGGAGAACATACGTACCAGCAGTAATTTGGAAGGATGCAGCGGTGTCATTCCCAGTATTGTCAATACGAACTAGCTGTGCTGATTGGAGTGGGACCTCTCCAAGCGGTGGTGCAGGTGGGAGCGGTGGTCGTGTATCAGGAGATGTCGGGTCACCGTTTGTAACCATCTGGTCTCGAACATACGATGAATCCGTCTGTTTTCCGGACCCACCTAACACACCTGAGACCGTGCCCCATTCATCGGGTGTCTGATCGATGGAAACAGCATATGTGTATGGATGATCATTCTCGACTTGGATATTTTGCAACTTAAGATATTCGAGATTAGCAATATCCCCATCATTCATACGACCGGGTAACGTATAGATTGCGTCGTGGCTTTTTTCAGAGTTATAGCTGATTCTGACATTTTGTACGTCAATTCGCTCGACCGGTGTTGGCCCTGTGATTGGCCCCCCACAAGAGGTTTCTGGATAACGATGATAGAAATCACTATCAGCAATAGTAATTGTTCCCTTATAGCTACTGACACCTCGTGATGAATCAGTTGGAACCGAACCTTCTGCGTTCACACCACGCTGAAGTGATCCACCAGACCAAGCTTGAATTGGATGTTTATCATCCTTAATTGAGACACAGTTGCGAACTTCGGTATTCCCACCTAAGCGCATCCCGTTCTGAGTATTTCGCTGAAAACAATTGTAAACCTTCATAGGGCCTTCAGGATTCTTCGCGTATATTGTGTTTTCACCCCAGAGTTCGAACCAACAGCGATTAAACACGAGTTCACCCTTTCCTGATTCAACAAGGATAGCTCGGCGGTTACTCGCTTCATCGGGTTCACATGCCCCCTCATGGAAATAACAGTCCTGTAAAAGACCACGAGTACCCTCTGCCGAGGAGAGTCTAAAATAGGTTCGAGCCTCACTTGAGTTACCAGACCTAATATTTGAGTCTGTGGCAGCCCGTACCTTTCCACGAGTAACCAATCGCTTGAGTTCCCAATCCCCAGATTCGTAGTTCATCCGAACAAATGGTGGCACTGGCGTATTACGCATATCCAGTTCGAATCCATCCATGACGAATCCTTGTGAGTATACATCGATCCACCGGATGTTATCTCCTGACTGGCCGGGAACCAGGCGAGCACCGTTAGGTGCAATGAGTTGAAGGTTGTCAACACCTGACTGAACAAGGAGTTCATTGAGTTTGTACGTTCCTGAGGGGAAGACTATCGTAGTGTCCTCTCTGGCAATATTATTCAATACGCTATCGATCGGGGTGTCACCACTGTCATCTGCTCCTTCCTCGACAATATTATATGTTGTCATTCAGACATACCCCAATAGTCAATCAAGTGCCTGCTTTTTTCTGAATATGGGATCCATTTTTCACCTATATTTTCTTCTGTGTTTTCCACCCATGAAATTGTAGAGATGAGGAAGCTATGATATTCTTTCACACAACTTATCAAAATACTATGTTTCTTGCTATTAATTTTGTTAATGAGTGTTTTCATGAGATAAAAGGAATTCATTTTCCTCAATATAAAATTTTTCCTATTTTAGTCTCTTGAGATCGGAACCAAAAAGCATATATTATATATTTTTATTATATGAGCTAATTAATGAAGAAGCAACTTCAATTAGAAAATCAGAGAAACAACCGACGTACTTTTTTAAAAACAGTCGGTCTTACATTGAGTGCGGCTGCGATTGAAACCGGCAATATTGTTGCAAAGGAGTCTGATAGTGAGGATCCAATTGTTAACAACGAGTGGACAACAGTTCGGTCAAATCCAAATCGGACTGGTGCCATTTCTGGTGACGGACCAAAACCATATGCAACAACAGATCGGAAATTGGATTTGGATGGTAGCATGCTACATAAGGAGCCAATTGTAACTAATGACGCAATATACCTCTCAATTACAACAAATGGTAATTCTGAAGAGAGTGCGGGTTATATCGCTGGTTACGATCGTGAGACAGGTGATCTAAAATGGAAGCAGTCTGATCTTCCATCACCAAAAACTCCGTCCGTTGACGATGACTTGCTGTATGTCGCTACCAACGTACCAGAAAGCCCAGAAGCGAATAACGGGGGGCTTTATGCTCTCGATATTAATGACGGAAGCATAGAGTGGAGTCGTACTGATGATCTTCGTTGGATTTCCCCACTTGTTGTAGAGGATCAAGTCTTTACAGCAAATGAAGACGGTGCAGTAGCACTTAATAAACAAACTGGTGAGACGATCTGGAGAACACCAGGTATCGGTACGCTAACTGACGGCAGTGATGGTGCACTAAGTTATGGGGATGGGGTTCTCTTCTTTAGTGATGGGAAAGCCTTGAACTCGTCGGATGGGTCAGTAAGATGGGATATTGGTGATAAAGCCGCTACATATGCCAATCATATTGTCTCAAACAAGCGAGTCTACTACCTCAAAATAGGGTACATCGACGGTAGCGATGATACAGTGACACTTGAATCTCGATTAGTAGCAGATGGATCAATTGATTGGACACGTGGTCTCGAAAATACAGCAACAGTAGATAAACGCTTTGCAGTCACAGATAACTCTCTTATTCTCTTTGATTCAAGTGAAGAGGACACTGTGATAGCACTCAATCCTGAAAACGGATCAACGCAATGGACACAAGAGTTAGCTGGTGAATTTTTCAGTAGACCAACTGCTGCTAACGATACCGTTTATATAGGTGGTCGGTACATGCTACCATCCAAACCTGGTGTAGGTAAAGCACTTATCTACGCGATTGATGTGGCCACAGGAGATCTCAAATGGGTTCATTTACTTGACACCGGGTCGCTTGAAACCTCTCCAGAGGAGCCACCTGCTGCGGGAACCCCTGTCGTCGCTGGCGGAAAAATATACACAACTACGTATCCTGCTGGTTCAATGCTTGACTATGAATATCTACTCTACTCCAACTTTTTTGTATTGGGTAATTTAGAAAGTAAATCTGGTAATAGTAAGGAAACCCTTCCTTGACCCGATAAATTTCAGCGAATAAGTTTTTATCACAAAATTTATATTCCATAATATAAATTATATTTATATGAGTAAAAATACTCGACGAAGCTTCATCAAAGGTGTTGGTATTCTTGGTACAGCAGCTGGGATTAGATCGGGATTTGGTCTTTCGATAGCAGAGGCTAGAGAATCAAGTGACCCATGGACAACCTTTCGGGGAAACGTAGGTCGCACCGGTACAACCTCTGACAGTGGTCCTGAGACAAATATTACAACGGAATGGTCATTCGATTTAAATGGAGGAATGAGTTCAGTCGAACCAATTGTCGGTAATGAACTCTTGTATTTAGCTGTAACAACACAACAAACACCATCATCTGGTAGCGGCTATGTAGCTGCTTATAATCCAAAAACACAAAAGGAAGTCTGGAAATTTGATGGAATCTCTCCACCAAGAACACCAACATATGAGAATGGTGTATTATATTTTGACACCAATGGATCAAAGTCATCTAATTCATCAGGTTTTTTCGCTCTTGATACCTCAACTGGAAAAGAAAGGTGGAATAAGGAGGAATCATTTGGTATTACAAATCCCTTAATCGTAAATAGTCGCCTGTTCGCTAGCGGTTCAAGTCATGCTAGCGAACATGATTGGGACACTGGTGATGCAATATGGCAAACTGATGTAGCCAGTGGACCAGCATGTTTTGCAGATAATACTCTTTTCTACGAAAATGGCGTCGCATTGAATGCTGACAATGGGTCTGTGTTATGGAATGTATCCAGTGAGAAAGAGAAGCTACAAACTGTATCAGAGGAAAGGGTTTACGCTGTAAAGAATAATGGTAGCTCTGAAGTAATTATAAAAGCTCGATCCATTAATGATGGGGCAGTCCAATGGTCATATACAGTTGAAACAGAAGTCACTTGGTCGAATCCTCGACTCACAATCACAGGTGAACACGTCCTATTCCATACTGGGAATACCATCAGGGCACTCAATGTAAGCAATGGAGAGGAAGTCTGGTCATATGATGCAAATGCAACGATCTCGGGAGCCCTGTCTGTAGGCGATGGGACTCTCTATGCTGGCGGCCGAAGTGATATAGACACTGAAACAGGGAACGCGGTCGTTTTAGCGTTAGATGCCGAATCTGGCACACGTCAATGGCGTCATGATTTTGGCAGCTGGAATTTTGACGAATATGGCCCTGCAGCTAATTCTCCGGTTGTTGCTAATGGGAAAATATACACGGTAACATATCCAATGAACTCAACTACGGATTGGATGTACACCGAGTACGGAAACTTCCATGTTCTGGGGGAAGATATGGACTCTACCACTACGCAAACCACAACAAGCTCAACGAATTCAGGAACAACCTCTACGAAAACGGATACGAGTTCCACTACTCAATCAACCATTACCAATACCACCAAATCTGGTTCGTCTACAATACAGACAACAGAAGCTAACAGGAGGACAACATCTAGTAGCTTAACCAGTACAAATACAACCAAAACGACATCCTCTGATGGTCAGCCGGGGTTGGGTGTGCTCACAGCTATCGGCGGTCTATCTGGTCTTGTGGCACATCTTCGATCTTCATTAGAATGACTATCTCCTCACCACTTATCGAGTTAAAATTTGAATAAAGCTTGATTTCAAATCTGGTAGAAAGCAGTTGTAAACCAATCAGTGATATTTTGATATTAAAATATATAGTGTGTCTACGACACATATGATGAATAGGACGAACGTCATTGTTGAAAAATTTATTTGGTCGAAACAAATCGGTTGCACTCAACTCACCTCTGTCTCGGTGGATCGGTGCAAAGAAACCGCAAGCGCGATGAGCCCGCATATTGTTTGCCCTGAATGCGGTGGCAAACTAGAAAGAATGGCACTGTCTAGTTAGGCCAGTTTGAGAAGGTGAGGAGTTCCTGTCATATGTGTCCATGACGCTCGAAGAACTCCTCAGCAATGGCTTAAACGCGGATTTAGAAGAAACTTAGGAGAATGAGCGGACGGCGACGCCCGTCAGGGCGTTTGCCGTCTGGCTTCACACGATCGGTTATTCACTCAGAGAAACAAAAGCGATTCTCGCGCTCCTCGGCGTGAAACGGCCTCACCAAGTGATTTTTCAATGGGTCCGTCGGGTATCTGACAGCTTCTTCGACCCGCCGTCGGTGATGCCAACGCGGGTCGCGGTGGACGAAACCGCTGTCAAGATTAACGGCGAGTGGTCTTGGGTGTACATTGCAATAGACACCGAAACAAAACTGCTGCTCGGTCTCGAAGTGTTTGATCAGCATGGCACTGATTCGGCGGCTGCGTTTCTGTCTAGATTAGCTGAAAAACACGATTTCTCGGACGCCGAGTCTCTCATTGATGGTTACAGCTATCGAACTGCCCTCTTTCGAATTGGGTTGAGCGGTGGGCTCGACTACACAGAGCGAAACCTGATCGAAAACACGCTCAAACAGCGGATCGACCGCTTCTATACGCCGTGGGTGGGCAGTCGGCCGAGCGTTCAGCGATGGATTGAACAGTTTGTACATTACTATATCCATCAGAGACTGCATCAACCGCTTGAAAGCCGAACGCCTGTCGAGGAGGAGCTTAACTAGACAATGCCGGTGAAGAAATGCACGCCCTAAGCGAAGATTAATGAGATTCGTTATCCGAACGATGCCAAACTAGATTCGGTATACTGTCCTAGATCCTGCTCAATACGCTTCTCACGCCACCCAAGCGGTGATAATACACTCGCCGCAGCACGAACCAACAACTCTCGATAAAACCCGACATCATACTCGTCTGATTCCTCACTCTCCAACAGCACCCATTCACGCGATTTTTTCGAATCATCCACCACCACATACGACACACTTTGACCAGGCGCATGCGCTAACCCCAAATCAGACGCTCGCTCCAGTGCCGCCACACTCCGCGTCGATTGCGAATAGTCCTCCTTCTTCTTTGAAACTCGTGCTTCCTGGATCTGAATCCCGGTCAGAATGATTCCAATCGACGACCAGGCCAATTCCTGCAGTGGTTTGCCCGACTGCTCGACGAGATACAAACAGCCATCGAGATTCGTCTGATTCCACATAAACGTATTCGAGCCATCGATGATCACTCGACCAGGGAGATTGTACCGTGCCGGTGAGTGCCCGACTTGTCCATAGCTTTCGTAGGTTGATTCGCCCGCCAACTGCTGCCACCCCGGACGTCGCCCAAGCTGAAACTCCACACCAAGTCGGTCAGCCTGCTGGAACAGAACTGGAATGAGATCGCTCGTATTTAAGAACAGAACGTCGGGGTCAACACGCTCAACACGAGCCGACAGTGTGGTTAGCACGTCATCCCCACTCCCAGTCACCGTCTCATTGTCAATCGTGAGTTCTGTAACCCGCTCACTCACGAGTTCCGTCTCCGAGACGGCAATCTGCATCTGCGAGAGTTCGTGGGTCGGCAGTGGGTCAATTTCCTCTTCGAGACAGTAGCGGAACTCTCGCAAGAAATCGACGTTGTAACAGCGATATGCACCAGGTGAACCCCATTTACTCACCATTCGTGCCACCGAATTCACCGCCTTGAGGTCGACCACATCTACTCGGAGTACTTGCTCGAGGTCGTGGCGAAAACTCACGCGTTCATCAACCACAGCAACTTGCGCAACGGCAGGATGATCACGAAGTGCAGCACGTGCCGTCGAAAAGTCGCCATCACCATGCACAGACACGTAGATTGTCGGCGTATACGATTCATCGATCTCGCAACTCACCCCCGTCTCGATCACCGACCAGGTGTGCACGTCGCCGTTGACGTAGTCGATTTTGTACACCATCGCCTCATCCCCGATTGTTCAAATCGTCCTCTACATGATCGAGTCGATCCGCCAAGTCGTCGAGTTGTCGCTGCTGTTCGATCAGAATCGAGATTAGGACCGGCGTCTCGACGAACAGGGGTTTGTAAACCGTGCTGGGATCAGTATGTAGCTGGGCATACTCGAAGAGTCGATCAAAGACTGCTTGATCAGTCGGTCGAAGCGCTCGTCGATACGCGTCCCATCCTTCTTCAATATGGCTGGTTTGACTCATTGCGGGTAAACACGACTACCAAGATCCCCTTAGGCAAGCCAGAGTCGCTTCCGAATATTCCAATACAGAACGAATCAACATCGACCAGTCCGAGTGACTACCGTGCTGGGCAGCGCAGCAAAGGGTGGAACACTCGCTCTCCATTGGTGGTGGAGACGGGGTCATATCACCCATAGAAACCCAACCGGAAACTCACGCTGTCTCTGACCATTCGGCCACGCAGGGTCCTACATTTTGTGCACCAAATCTCGATGAGGACGCGCTGATGTCGAACGAATTGGCCGATACATTTGTGATGAGTTCCACAGCGATCCGACGGACTGCTGGAACCAAGGTGTCGATAGCTCAATTCTGCTTCGGCTGTCGCAGTTGGACGCGACTCTACCGTGGTCGATCAGGATCAGAACGTTCGGCAAGGGCGGTGGAATCCGACACCGCTCCATCCGTTTCCGATTTGGATTTCCGAAAGTCCGGTTCTCGACGGGCAAGGCATCGAACGGGACTGAGTTAGTATAATATACTAATCACAGACACAAGATATCGGCTGTGAATCGTGTTAAGCGTGCTTGTTAATTGACAGTGTGACCTGACCGCAGGCATTTTTTCGCCCCCGGAGGGGTGCGGGGCACAGCAGATGTGCCTCGTGGAGTGAGTATGTCCAGTAAAAACGTCCTCTCAGAATTGACGTTCACGAACCGAGTTGCAAAGCGCGCCCAATACGAAGCCCTCGAATTTTCACTCACAACGAGGGGTGTGTTCGTTCGCAATACGAGCCATGCGAATCCAGCCGATCATGAATATCTCGTCACTGTTCACAATGGAATACCGATTGCCTGTGAGTGTCCTGCGGACGACCGCTATGATGGGGCATGCAAACATCGGGTTGGCGTTGCGATTCGAACACCACTCCTGCAAGCGGCGACAGACCACTCCCTTGTTGCAGATGGTGGAACACAGATCGAGACGGAAGCTGAAACCCATGTAGAAGACAGTGACACGGATCAGCCAGCGGACTGTGACTGTGATGGGCTTGGTGGGTTTCCGTGTTGGCCCTGTGTGCGATCCGGGTGTCGCGATCTCCCGGAAGAGTAGTGTGAATTACGTATGAGTCTGCGCTTCTTGCAGGAGGATTGTGTCGGCACCGGCGGAGGGTACCGGCGAATCAAACGGTGCCACAACTTGTAGTCGCATGCGTTGGCAGAGGGTATTCGATCGTCGAATTGGAGCTGTCCTATACGCTAGTACTCCATTCAATTCCCACGTAAATATCTATGAAGAAAGTAAGACAGAAATAATTCAGTGTACGATAGATATATGACCGATAATCACCTTAGCTTAGAAAACACACGGTGGATAGTGATGGATTTGACCGACACCCCCGACGATGTTCGAGAACCGAACGAGGAACCCCCCGATTTTACCAATTGGGATGCACCCGAAGAGGTTCTAAAAGGTGGCCCAACGCGAGAACGACTTCTCGGAGTCATCTTGCAACTTCGTACCCCAACAAAAGTAGCTGAAATCGCAGCACAAGCTGACTGCGATACTGAAACCGCACGAGACTACCTGGAATGGTTCACTTCGATGGGGATGACACGCGAGATTCCGGGACGGCCTGTGAGGTATGAGCGGAACGAGTCGTATCTGCGGTGGCGCAGAATCGAACGGATTCGAGAACAGTATTCGGAGAGCGAAATCGTCGAGGAACTCAAAGAGACGATGGCGCAACTCGAAGAATATCGAGCGCGTTTCGACACCAGCAGTCCGGACGATGTCTCGCTCGTAGATGAGAGTGGAGAATCATCGGTCGAAGAGCTGTGGGAAGCGGTGAGTGAGTGGAAGACACTTGAGCAGCGTGCAGAGTTGTTAGATGCGGCGCGCCAGAACGGTCATCCGTCAAGTGGTGGGGCAACAGTCGATGCCTGAAGACCAGGCAGGTGATGACGATACCGTCGCGGAGAACGTCGGTGGGGTCGATACCGAGGTTCTTGAACAAATCGGACAGCGTCTTAGACACAGCCATCGATTCACAGAGATCGTGTTTCAGCCAGAGTATGCGCCGAGCTCGGTCGTGGCAGAGTATGATCTGGGATACTTTCCGGCAGCCATCGGTCGTGCGTATCTCCAGATTCGGTGGTACGAGACAAACGATTTCAACGTCCACTACTCCGAACAATACACGGACGGTGACCAGTGGGAGTGCCGGTGGGATCGACATCCGAACAGCCACAATACCCGCTCCCATTTCCACCCACCACCGAATGCAACGACACCGGGTACCGATGCAGACTATGCACGCGATTGGCGGGATGTACTTTCACGAATTCTGGAAGACTTAGACGACCGAATCAAAGCATTCTGGGCATGAAAATCTGCAATTGGTTTGGTGGCTTTCCGTGCTGGTCCTGTGCGATTTGATCAGTGTGAACTTCAGGAGGAGTAGTGCGAATCACGTATGAATCTACGCTTCTTGCAGGAGGATTTTTTTGGCGCCGGCGATGGGTGCCGGCGCACAGATGAAGTGTTGTGTGATAGAGTTGTGTCGAACCAATGCGTCGGCGAGGTGACCGATATGCACCAGGTAATTTACGCACTCGTGGAAGCATCGACAGAAGATACTGCACTTGCATGCGGAAAAGCGGCGTTCGACCGGCTCGTCGGCGCTGGTCCCGACAATACTGCCATCTTTGATTACTATGTTTTGTTCGATGACGAGAGATCGTCCGTCGCAGGGAAGGCTCGGTGGGGCGACCTTCCGGTCGTCGCACCAGTCGACTCAGACGACGGCGAAAAACTCTTAGAACGTGGCTGGGAGGCAACCAGGCAAGAGTTCGAACGGAATCTCGAACGAGTGAGAACTGCGGTCACCGAGTTCAGTGACGATGAACTCATGCATGATAAAGATCTCTCCCGACACGCCTGTTACAATCTTGGCGCGTATCGTGGACCGTCGCTTTATCTATACACCGAATTCGGCGACGCGATTCGAAATCGTGAACACCTCGATCATGTACTCAGTGCTGATGAGCAGGTGTGGATCATCCCGGCAGACGTCCACTATTAAGCAACCAGCAGCTACACCCCTCATTCAGAAATTAACCAACAGTGCGGTTCTATTATGAGCGACGTTGGTTAAGTCGAGCAACTGTCCTCCTTTACGAGTCAAGCGAAAAGAACGGTTTTTCACCCCCTAAAAGGGTGCGAGGGCAGACAAAGACACTCGCGGAGTACACATGACAGAGACCAACCCAGTACCAGAGACAGACGTCGAATCGAATCCAAATTGCCAGCGATCACCAGAGACGGAGTACGTTGAACGGACTGACGTCGGTGTTTCACTCACGGTGAAGCTCTCTCGTGGAACTGGCACGCGAGATCAGGACAAGATCACGGCCAAAGTAAAGGCAAGAACGTTGGACGAGGCGCGTGAAGACATGGAGACGCTTCGAGCGTACGTTCACGAGCTTGCCGATGACGTGCGGCAGATTCAACCGGACGAGCCCGAATAGCGTCCCCGAGAGCCGATTTTTCGAAGGAAAATCAGTTCGGCGTTGATGTCCGGCCAGACGGAGAACAATTGGCAGTCAGCGACCAGTCGAAACTGTTCGTGAAGACCGTCGCCTGTGCGAGAATTAACCAACATTCTGCCGATTCTCTAGCCTGTGTTGGTTAAGAGTCACAGACCTGGTTTTTTCGCCCCAGGAGAGCTGCGGGGCGCACTCGTCCTGCAGGTGACTCTCAGTGTCGATTCACGACCACTCAGCGACGACCAGCAATAGCACTACAAAAACGTACGCCGACGCACGGCAGGCAGAGTACGTGGCGTTTCTCCATCGCGTTCCGTTCGCCATCGACGCATTGCATCTCGGATATCTCCCGGGGTTTCGCGAGGACTGTACGTACCAACAATCGCAATTCATTGATCTCGAGTGTCCAGTAGGGATGCTCGACAACGATTTTCGAAATCCAGATCTTGACCGATACATCGACCGTGTCTTCGAGTATGAACCCGCGGTTGGCGTCATCGGTGACGCCTACGACACTACAGAGGCACGGACGTACGTTGACACGATTCGAGATTTCGAAGCGAGCGTTCCCAACACGGAGTTCGTTATCGTCCCGAAATGCCGAGCGGCAATCGAAGCCATTCCAGATGATATTGTCCTCGGCTACTCTCGCGGGTACGCCGACAAACTCGCTCACGAATTCTCCGATCCGGTCGACTGGCGGGGACGCCGTGTCCACATCCTTGGCGGAAGCCCACCCAAACAGTTGGCCGTCATCGACCAACTCACGCAACCGACGCTATCGGGCGACCCACCAGCTGACATCGTCGGAATGGATTGGAACGGGTTGCATCGAGGTGCGCAGTTCGGCGAGTTCTGGACGTCCGATGGCTGGGACGACAGTGGTCGCAACGCCAATCATGTGACGATCCGAAAGACCGTCCGCCACAGCCTCGGTCGTGTTCGTGATTTCTGGCAAGCACACGGCATTTGGCCTGAGTCGACGCCACAGACGGATGGATTCGCCCTCGAATATCAAGGCCCATCACCGGATGATCTCGAGAACCCAGCTTGTACCGAGTGTGGAACGAATGTCTGGACGACCGAGTGTGGACCGTTCGTTGCCGAATACGATACGGGAATGATTTGTGGGTACTGCAGCTACGACTGCTATTTCACGCATCGGCATCAAAACCAGTTGGAGGAGGTCGCGGGCGACCAGAGCGTGTATTTCCCACCCGGGTGACGCGATGAGTGGGGTGTCCTGTCTACCAGCCACTCACTTGAGGAGGCAGGCTGACGATCTGCTCGAGATGTTGTTGCTCCGCAGGTATCTCTACGATGTCGACGACGAATTGCGCATCATTGAGTAGGCCACCCCGGCAAACAGCGGCGCTGAACCGGCGGATGGCTTCTATAAACCCGACGCACGTCTGTGCTGAAGAAGCGATCGAAGCCCGATGTATCTCGTTCGGACACAGCAGTTTTTTTGGCCCCGAAAGGGTGCGGGGCAGTCCGAAGTGGAGTGCTCCAGTACGAACTCATGGCGACGAGTGACTTCTCAGCGGTGTCGTTCGACGAGTACGACACCCGACGTGACGAGATGCACAGCACGATCGAACACTGGATCGACGACCTCACTACATTGACTGACGAGGCGAGAACGAGTCAACAGTTCCAACAGTGGCTAGATGTCCAGTCGAAATTCCATGACTACTCCCATCGGAACACGCTCCTGATTACCCTGCAGTGTCCAAACGCGACAAAGGTCGCAGGGTACAGCACCTGGCGAACTGAGTTCGATCGTCACGTCCAGGAAGGCGAGAACGGAATCTGGATCTGGGCACCCATCATCACGAAACAGTGTCCCGAATGTGAGAACTCACCGAGCTACCACGAGCAGAGTGAGTGTGAATATGACAAATTGCCGCCTGAAGCGTGGTCGAAAGGACTCGTCGGATTCAAACCCACGGCTGTATTCGATGTGTCTCAGACGGAGGGAGAACCACTTCCCGAATTGGAGACCGAAGCAACCGGAAATGCTGAAAATCTCGTGTCTCCCTTCCAAGAGGCAGCCGATGAGCTCAGTGTGACGGTTCGTATCGTCGACGCTGACGACTGGGAACACGGAGAAGCAAAGGGTGTCTGCAAACAGCGAAGTCTGTACGATCTCCAGCCCATCGTCGAAGTGAAAGATCGGGTAAATCAGGCGGATCTCGCTGTAACGTTGATCCACGAATACGCGCACGCACTGCTGCACTTCGATGTTGACGATGAGTGTGAGCGATCGAAACGCGAAGTCGAAGCAGAAGCCGTCGCGTACATCGTCGGTCGGTACGTCAGATTGGACACGAGTGGCTCAGCGTTCTACCTCGCAGCATGGCAGGACGATGATGCGAACGTGATTCACAATCGACTTGGACGAATCCGGACGACGGCAGCGACAATTATCGAGGGATTCGAAACAAGTCGTAAGTAAGTGGAGGACCGTCGAATTCGAGCGCCGAATGCGGCTGTATCACCGAGTCAATGCTTGCTATTCAGGTTGATAATCCGTCAGCCGAATCTTTCCTTCGACTTCGTAGATGTGGCCTCACATGTAGAGTCGTTCGATGATATCTTCGGCCACGGGCTGGGCAAGCTCCTCCTGCTCCTTGAGAATCGCGTACGCGTGCTCATACGTGAGCTCCCCCTCACTCGGCAGTCCCTTCGCGAGTGCATCGAGCGATTCTTGCACAAGTGGTGTGAGTGGTGATTGCCGGTTCGAAATCATCGGTATACTCACAGACACTGACTACCGACGTAAATCCTTGGGACATAATGACACACAGTTGCCTCGTTGGTGGTCTGATGATGCAAGGAGAGCACACGGCATGGCAGGATGGGTAGGGGCACAGGAGCCACGCTGTGTGCTGGGTTACGACGATTGCAGTTATTCTTTCGAAGGCGATTGATAAAGAAGTCAGCCAGCCAGAGCGGAAGTGAAACAAAACGCTGGCTCGCGGGTTGAGTGTTCGCTCACAACAAGATGAGTCGATTCCACATGAGAATACGGACACGACGTACCGGGTGCTGATGGGTGGTATAGAAAACTAACCAAGAGAGATCGACCAAACACAGGAGAGACTCTAACGAGTAAATTGGAACTGGCAATTCACACTAGGAATCTACTACTTTCTCAATGTCGAACAGATCGGCCACCCATCTAAATCTCGAGATTCTACATTTGTTAAGGTGTCCGACTCCGATTGAGTAGCTGGAGAGACGCACCTCTATCGATTTGTTCATTGTAAAGGAATCCATGGACGGATACTATGAAATTAATGAGGTGAAAAACGACGAAATTGAGGATAGCACTCTCTAGACGTGATGGGCGAATATATCCTGACGGTAATCCAAAGACCACACTCACACCCCTATCGATTTGTCTGGCGGGAAAGAGCATAGGGGGGAAGTCAACCACAGGGAATCCACGAGGGGATAGCTTACCAGAACTCATCAGTGCAGTAGCAAGGAGACCCCGCTGTTTACGGCGGGGAGGATGTCACAGGAGAGAACCGTTTCCGCGTGTTCGAACTCACCGACCTCATTTACGAACACGGCGTGGACGTCGTCACCCCCGACCCAACGACAGTCGGCGGGCTGGCGGAGACAATGCGGGTCGCTGACCGTGCAGAGGAAAACTATATCCTGATGTTCCCGCACAACGTGTGTAGCCCCGTCGGGACGATGGCGTGCGTCCACCTAGGCGCCGCAGTCCCAAACTTCGATGTCTTGGAATACCACGCCCTGGAGGTGGAGTGGTGGAACGACCTCTTCGTCCGCGACGACCCCCTCATCCAGGATGGATACATCGAGGTCCCGGAAGCTCCCGGCCTTGGCATCGAACTCGACGAGAACGTCGTCGAAGACCATCTCCTCGACGGTACCACGGGATTCTAACCCCCAATATCACTTTTTCCAGAAAGCTTATCCCAGACGTGGAGAAGTCAGCAGATATGGGAAAAACAGTTGCATTGGCTATCAGAACGGTGCTGGCAGTTGTTGGCTTGCTCTTCGTGTTGGCGGTCCTGTTTGGGGGAGACATAGACGAAGACGCCGGCGTGTTATTAACTTCTGAACAGTAGGCTAGTCACTATGGGTATTTCCACGAGGGACAGGGGTACAACAGTAATGAATAAATTTCCCCACAGTGCGCAATTATCTCTAATTCCGATAATATTTTTATATCTATAATAGAATTAAAACTCTGTGACAGAGAATAGCAGCCATTCAAAGATAGAGGTGACGGAGCAGGAACTCACTCGGCGGGCGTTTACGCAATCAGTCGCAGGGGCGGCCGCGCTGGCCGCGGTCGGACCTGCAACCGCCAAAGAGGGGGATTCGAACACGAACGCGCCGAATGTACCAGCAATCGAGGAATCATTCACGCCGACCGAGTGGGACGTGGTCGGCCCGTTCCAGTATCAACGACGCGGCGTCGAGACTGGGTGGTTGTTTCCGAACGGGAGTGAATCAGCTTACGCTACAGGCGAACGAACACCCGACGACGGCCAACGGTTTCAGTCAGCGTTCGCGGGCGGTGCGACGGTAACGTGGGAGCGCGTTGGTCTCACCGAGGGTGAGTCTTCGGTCCCGCTCGATTTCGGTGAGCGTATCGACCCGACTGGAGGCGACTTGACGCCGTTGACCGGCGAACCAGGTGCCTTCGACGACTTTCAAGACTGGTTCGGCGTGGGTGGAGTACTCTACTCGGCTGGCTATGCTGTCGCCACTTTCGACGTTCCCGAAACGCGACGCGCCATGTTGGAGACAGACGCGTCGGTCGCGTGGCTCAACGGAACGCGCTACGAGGAACCACCCCAGGGCGTCGTGTTGGAGTCCGGGACGAACTACCTCCTGTTGAAGAATACCATCACCTTTGGCAGCGGATCCGTCTCGGTCAAGTTCCGGTCGCCGCGCACCCCGGTCGAAGTGAACGAACTCGCTTCGTTCCGCGGAACCCCACAGAACGTCATCCTGCCAGACCTCCGAGAAGGAAAGAGCACCGACCGTCCTGCCTCTGTTCGCGTGACGAACACGACCGGCGAAGAGCAATCACCGACGCTGCAGTTCGCACCCGATAGCGACCTGTTGGAAGCCCAGACCGTCGCCGTGGACCCCCCGCTCGCACCGTTCGAAACCCGACGAATCGAGACGCGAGTCGTGACGAAGGGGCGGATATCGGAACAGGGCGCGAGTCTCGCCTCCGTCGAGCAGGAGACGGTTCCCGGGTTGGCGATGACTAGCACCGAGACGGCAGACCTGGCGAGAAGCGACAGGGCACAGAAGACAGGCGGCGGCACGTTCACCGTTGAAGCCGCCTCGTCGGGGACGACGGCTCTCGTCTCGGTTGGCGAGGAGCGAGACGAGCGAGCGATTCCGCTTCGAATCCGGCGCACCAACGAGGCCCGCTGGCAGACGACATTCGTCTCTGAACACGACGAGAGCGTCCAGACGATGGGCATCAAGGAACCGACGAACCCCGATGCGGGCGGTCCGTTCGAACTTGTCGTCTCCCTACATGGTGCGAACGTCCCCGCGATCAACCAGGCCGGAGCGAATGTCCAGCGCGACGGCGCCTACATCGTCGCACCGAGTGCTCGCGGCCCAGTGAACTACGACCACGAGGACCTCGGCAGACTCGACGACTTAGAAGCGATGGCTGTGATGAAAGACCGCTTCGACATCGACGAGACGGGCATCTATCTCACAGGACACTCGATGGGTGGTCACGGCACGTGGCACGTTGGCCTGACGAATCCCGACCGGTTCGCCGGGCTCGCACCCTCTGCCGGGTGGACCGACCATGAGACGTACCTCACGGTTCCGTTCGACCACGACAAACTCCATACTTTCCCGCGACTCAAGACGGTCGCCGAGAGCAGTCTTCAGAAGAACCTCGCGCTGCCGAAGACCGAGAACGCCGTGGACGGCACCCTCCCGATATTCGCACTCCACGGCGGCGCGGACACATCTGTTCCGTCGCTCCACCCTCGAACTTATCTCCGGGCGCTGTCAAATCGCGGCCTCTCCGTGAAGGGCGAAGTCGGCGAGCGGTACTCGACGCCCGACTCCACCGAAGTAGACGTGGCGTATCTCGAAGTGCCCGGGCAATCCCATTGGTGGGACGCGGGCATCGGCGAGGGTAACGATTCGGTGAACCACCCCGACCTCCGAACCTTCCTGCGTTCAACCACTCGGGACCGCTATCCTGCTCACGTCCATCTGTTCACAACGAATCTTCGAATCGAACATCGAAAATACTGGGTCGCTGTCCTCGAACAAGAGACGGTTCACGCCCCGACGCGCGTAGACGCCGAGATATCGAGCGACGGACTCCGAATCGCCACTGAGAACGTTGCCATCCTCTCCATCGATCCGCAAGTGTTCAGGGAGGCTCCCGTCCGCGTTCGCGGGAAACCGACCGCGACGGTGAACGGTAAGACGGTGAAGCTGCCCGGAAGCGGGGGTCGAAAACGTATCATCGTGAACCTCGAGAATGGTCCGTCAGCCTCACGCGGTGGCCGTTGGAGACGGGGACCACGGAACGCTCTCCGGAAGAGCCCGGACCAGTACGGTCCGCTGAAGGAGATCCACCACGACCCCTACCGTCTCGTCTACGGGACACAGGGGAGTGACGTCGAAACCACCGTCAACCGTAATCTCGCGAACATTCGCTCACAGCGCCTTGTCGAACGCGCGCGGGCACCAGCCACCGTGATTCCGGATACTGCCGTCGATAGGTCGGTAATGGCCGAGTACAACCTCGTGCTGTTTGGCCGTCCGTCCTCGAACGCGGTCTACAAGCGACTCGAAGACGGGTTCCCTATCGACGTGCACGATGGCCACGCCAGCATCGCCGGCCACGACTACTCCGGTGATCTTGGTGTCGAATTCGTCTACCCGAACCCCGAACACCACGACAAGCTTGTGCAGGTCGAAACCGGCACGTCGATTGCGGGCGTCCAACTCACGCGCGTTCGCAACTGGATACCGACACAGAAGGCCACGCCGGACTACGCCGTCTTCGATGATTCGATTCGTTTCCAGTCGTGGAACGCCTGTCGGGCCGCCGGATTCTTTGACAAACGCTGGGAGGTCGCGCTGGAACTCGGCTACCTGCGTTCGACTAGTTCCGTCGGAGTCGGTCGGGGGGACGACGAACGAGACATCGGAGAGGAGGACGATAGCCCTTAGAGTGACATCCTCCCACGGCCACCACTGGGCGGTTCGTTGGGACGGTTATGGTTCGAACCTCAACGAGGTGCTGGCACTGCCACAGTACCGTTACACCTCTCTCGTTCGGACAGCGGACGAGACTTGGTGGCACATGGTTATTTTATGTTATTATATCTATCATATATGTTACTTATTTGATTATATGAAAACTTAGCCAACTGCTAGTTTTCGGACTGTCAGCATTCGATGGGGTGCCATCGGATTGACGGCCACAGGGACACGGGAAAAGTACCTAAGACAGTACCGTACAGTGAAAGTACCCGAAGACGGCGATTCATCCACGCCTTCAAGGGCGTAGTAGTCTCGCCTGCAATCCTATACGAGGTTGACCTTCCTGACAAGGAGGCACGGAAGCTGATTTTCCGCGTACGACTCCGTGAATTACCATCAAATCTCGATGACGAGGATTTTGAAACGCTTGCAGAACAAACAGCGGATCGCAGTGCAGCGGATATCGTTGGGATAGTTGATGATCCGGCGATGCGTGCTGCTGAACGCGATGCCGAAGCAATCACAAAAGACGATCTCCTTGAGTATCATTGACTACACAGGAATTTCCTATCTTTGTCTTGTTAAAATCCTCGTACGGTGATTGCTGCCGACCACACTGCGAACCTCATCCAAAAAGGGAGTCGTTGTTTGATTGAAGGCGTCAATAGCGGGGTCGAACGCCTCAAGCACGGAGCGTTCTGGTGCACACGAGCGTTGACTCATGTCAACGTCGGCAAAACGCGAACGACAAGAGTGTATCTATAGATGTTCGATTGAATTACGGGACGCTGTACGCGAATGGCGAATATTCGCCTACTGCTCTTAGCGGTTAGAACTGGAGTCCACGTGAAAGCCTCGGGGTCAAGCCCCAAGGTTTTGTATACGCCAGAGGGTCTCAACAGAACTGAACTACAACGATGTAACTATCTGGTGGTCGTTGTAGTTCGTTCCCCTCAATTCCTTTTCTGGTAATGCATGAGTCGAAGATTCCCCGCTCATCTCTCGATTTTTTCGAGTGGTGATCCGTTCCGCTCGGTCTGCCGATAACCCACGCAGAACGACCACTATATCCTCTCGTTTTGTGGCAACCACCACTGCATATGGTTCTGACTCTTGGTGCGTGTCCGTCTCATTAGACCGTTGTTGGTGCACTGTTGTCATGGGGGTGTTGTTATCTATTACCGTGGTAGCCTCCCACTACCAACTAGCCATTCCGTTCTGAGGGTTATAAAGATTATATAGTCTATTAAATATAATTGGGAAGGCATCAAGAACGCCGGTGACGACTAGGTGGGAACGGTTCTTTCCGCCATTCATTCCACCCGACCACCAGTCTATCTCGGAATGGGTTATGCTCCTACAGGTCGAACTATACATCGAGGCGAATTTTATCGCACTGGACGGTGACCGGTATATCGACAACCTCGGGATCTCGCAAAAAGTCATCTAAACGGACGACCGTTCGAAGTCCAGCAACCTGGAACGACGGTCGACAAGAATTGGACGAACCTTACGTTCGACTACCAGTACGACCAACCGCAGTTTATCGCCGGTATGCAGACATTCAACGGGTCGGACACGGTGAACCTTCGGTATCGGAAGCTCTCGGGCAGCGGCGTCGAGATAAAACTCGAAGAGGAACAAAGTGTGGATACCGGAACAGGGTACATGAACGAACGCATCGGGTACCCCGTTACCGAGGGCTCTCCGTAAGCTACCTCATATCGACTGTCGAAGGTTCTTTAGATGGGGTGAAGTGTTCTGAATTCTCGTTATTATGTGTCCTTCGTGGCATCACATTCGATGATGGTCAAAACTCCGCCAATTGCGACCCTCACTCGGGATACGCTCGATCGGGCGCAGGAAGCGCCTCGAGATTTGCGGCCGTCTCGAAAATAACGCCGTTCAGTTCCGCCGCGGTATCGAAGTACCAGTACTCGGTACCGTTGAAGTTGCCACTTTGGATGACACCCATCCCCGCATCCTCGAACTCATCGATAACCGCCTCCGTGTCATCGAAGGCGAAACACGCGATGTGATGGAGCCCCTCACCGTGTTCGGCAAGGTGTTCGGTGTAGAGGCTCTCACCCTCGAGGGGTTCGATGAGTTCGATCATCGTTCCGGCTAAATCTGTGATCGCTAACGCCATCGAGTAGTCGTGTTCCTCTCCACGAAATGTCGTCTCAGTCAATCGCGGCGGTTCGAAACGATATACCTCCCATGGCCCAACACCTAACAATCCGCCAAACCGATCCATCCCATCATCTAAATCTTCGACAACGAACCCAACTTGGGTTAGTTCCGGAATCCCGACATCCAGTTGTGGCATGTTATCTAATACCATGATATGTACTAGATGTACTACGACTTACCTCTTTTTCTGGATTTAAATATAGTCTCTTGCCCTCCGTCGTGTCTTGTCACTGACGGAATTTTCTCGTGGTATCTACTTCCGCGCAGGCGCTCGTCGCACCTCCGGGGACAGTGAGTACATTCACAACAGAGATGGCGTCCAGCACCGATTCTTCGGGGGTTGATGAGAAGCCCGTCGACTGCGCGAGAGATGTCAGTCCGCTGAGGGCAACGGCGAACGTCACAAGACGGCTCTGGAGATGGGAACGTTTGACGGACGCCGTCACGCCGCCATCTACGCAGCACTTGAGGACGAGTAAACGACCTCACATCGCCGATTCCGTTTGGAACTCCTTCCAGTCGTGTCGCTGTTCGAATGTGTGACCGACGCGGAGAACGGTATCGTCGTCGAATCGTTCACCAACGAACATCAGACCGACCGGAAGGCCATCGGACGTTCCACAGGGAACAGAGAGCGCCGGATGACCTGTAACGTCGAACGGTGCCGTATTCGAAAGCATGTTGAGCGCACGGTCGATGACTTCGAGGCGACTCAAGTCGTCGTCCTGTCGGTGGGCGGTTTGTGGGGTAGTCGGCATCGCCAGGACGTCAACGTCGGCGAGTGCGTCGTCATATTCGTCGGCTAACGCCCGGCTGAGGTTCTGCGCTTTCGCATAGTAGTGACTACGGTACTCGTCAGCGAGGTATTGACCGAGGACGAGCGTCAACTTGACCGTCGTGAGGTAGTCATCGGCCTGTACGCGACGTGCCTTGCCGAAGGCGTCCATGAACTGTGTATCATAGTGTCCGTCGCCGAAGTGGCCGATACCGTCGGCGTTGACGGTAGCCGTCGTCTCCTCGATGACGATGCCGTTCCAAATCGGCAAACCATCCCTGTGCATCGGAATCGAGACGTCTGTCACTTCGGCACCAGCGTCGGCGAAGTGATCCAACGCGTCGCGAACCATTTCGTCGACACCTGATTCGCTCTGTTCGTGGCCGAAGCCTTCCTCGACGACGCCAATTGTCAGGTCTTCGGGGTCGTTCGTGAGTGCATTCGTGTAGTCGTCAGTTGGGGCGTGGCCTTGACGCGGGTCCAGTGAGTCCGCGCCAGCGATAACATCGAGGACACGAGCACAGTCTCCGACAGTGGTGGCCATCGGGCCGATGTGGTCGAACGAGCGACCGAGGCCCGCGATGCCCGTGTAGGGAACGAGGCCGTGGGTCGGTTTGTGGCCGACACCGCCGCTCCAAGCCGCCGGGATACGGATCGACCCGCCCTGATCGCCGCCGATGGCCACGTCCACGTCGCCGTTGACGACCGCTGCTATCGACCCGCTCGAAGAGCCGCCAGCGATGTACTCCGGGTCACGTGGGTTCAAGACGGGGCCCGTCGCCGACAACTCACCGCTCCCCGAGAACGCCATATCCTCCATGTTCATCTTTCCGGTGATGGTGCCACCGGCGTCGAGGAGGCGCGTGACGATTGTAGCGTCCCTCGAAGGTACATAGCCCTCGAAGAGCTTCGAACCGCACGTCATCTCGACGCCAGCGACTGCGACGTTGTCCTTCACCCCGATTTCGTAATCGGCGAGTGGCCCGGAATCGGCACCGCGGACCTCGCATTTCGTCACAAACGCATTTAGCGGGTCTTCCTCGGCACTCGGTCGATATCCCGGTTCTCGGTCAGTGTACTTCCGACTCGGCCGCGGCTCGACGAGTTCGTCGAGGCGTTCGTAGCCTTCGAGCATCCCCGGAATTGCTGCGCGGAAGTCTTCGACTTCCTCGTCAGTGAGGTCGATATAGTGTTCGGCCGCTTTCTCGCGGATTTCCTCGGGCGTCGGTGGCTGAATGTTCGGTGGAACGTCTGACATACCCTCTATAAGGCGTTCTACGACCCCATTAATCACGTGGGTTGGTAACAATATCCTTGGTTTTCTGATGTACGTGAACGAGATGTCCGCGCGCCGCGTACCGTCTTCCAGTGAGTACTGCTCACTGGCGTCTCCTTTGCTTCGCTCACGACCGACCGGCCCGGGCGTGCGACCTGCGACCGTTCCGGGGTATCGTGAATCCGGTTCCGCGAACCCGTTCGGCATCTTGCGTCGACCGCAGAATGTCCTTGGCGGCTTCTAATGAGGAACCACTCCCCAAATAGTCTTACTGGAAAGTATGACTATTCAGTATTACCAGTCAGACTGTTCGATGTAACGCGATCGAATTCTTGACTGGACGGAGAAATCCCGTCTCTACCATCGGCCCTGTTTTCACTCGCCAGCACGTGGGAGAGACCATGCCAACCGATCTGTTGTTGCCACAGGTGACGACCCTCGACCAGACCGAACTCGGCGTTCGCGCCGAAGCACTCGGCTACGATGGGCTCTGGCTGGGCGAACTCTGGGGGACGAGCTCGGTCGTCCAGCTCACCGATATCGCCACCCACACCGAGACGGTCGACCTCGGGACGGCAATCCTCAACGTCTTCTCGCGGACTCCCGCCGTCTTGGCGATGACGGCAGCCACGCTCGACCAGGTCTCCGACGGTCGGTTTCGGCTGGGCGTCGGAACGTCGACGAAAAAGGCCATCGAGGACCTCCACGGCGTGGAGTGGGACGACCCCAACCCGATCCGACGCGCGCACGAGACTATCGAACTGACCAGGGCTTTCCTCGGTGACGAGGGCCGTGTGGAGTATGATGGCGACGTCTTTTCGGTTCGGGACTTCCCGTCGCTAGACGTCGACGTACCCATCTATCACGCCGCGCTCGGTCGCGCAAATCGGCGCGTCGTCGCACGGCTCTGCGACGGCTGGATTCCTCACAACGTGCCATTCCCCGACCTCGAGGAGGCCTTCGAGTACATCGCCGACCACGCGGCAGAAGCCGGTCGCGATGAGGACATCGATGTCGCGCCGTACGTCCCCGCTGCCGTCAGCGACGATGTCGAGGCGGCCAAGGACGCCATACGGGGGCACGTCGCCTACTACGTCGGTAACGGTCGAGGCTACGAGCGATCGGTTGCACGTCGATTCCCGGACGAGGCGGCCGCCGTCGCCGAGGCGTGGCGCGAGGGCGACCGCGAGACGGCCGTCGAGTACGTCACCGACGAGATGGTCGAGGCGCTCGGTGTCGCGGGAACGCCGGAACAAGCCCGTGAACAGTTTCAGCAGATCACCGACATCGACTGCATCACCCGACCGCTGGTGACCATCCCGAGCAACGCCGACGAAGGGATGACCGAGCGGACCATCGAAGCGTTGGCACCGTCGAACAACTGACGGCCGCGTTCGGACCCCGTGGAGATGGCTCTCATCGAGCGCGTTTTCGAATAAGAATCCTCTGTCAGCGTTCACGAGCCTCTATCTCGTGATCCAACCAGAATCCGCGGTCAAGTGCCGACGACTAACAGCCACTTCCCGCGCGTGGAAATTAGCGGCGTCAGTCGTCGCTGACGGCGAGGTTGATGTACGGAAGGACGAACGTTATCAGCGTGTGTTCGGCTTTTCGGAGGTGGTTCGATGCGGTAGTTTTCGTGATTCCCATCTCGTCGGCGAGTTCTTCGAGCGTCACTTCCCGCGGGATTTCGAAATAGCCCCTCTCGACCGCGGTGTTCAGAAACTCGCGTTGTCGCGGTGGAATCGATGCGAACAGTTCCTGCCACTCTGCACGACTCGGCATGACCTCCCGACGGAAATCCCTGGTGATGCGTTCGACCGACACGCTCCCGAAATCCGAGAGAAGTTCGATGGCTTTCGCGAGTTCCTCGCGGTCACCCAGAAGCAGATTGAAATACTCACAGCCGTTCTCGAGTTTCGTCGGCCCGATGGGGAGGTATCCCTCGTACATGAGCGCCTGGAAGGGCGTGAGTTCGGTGAGACGACCGCGGAGCAATACGGTCGCCGCAAATCGACCTTCGGACGTTTCGTACCGTTCGACGACGTCGATACTATCGACCATCTCGTGCGTCCGAATGACGTCGAGCGTCTCCTCGTAGTCGTTCGTTTCCAGCGCCAACATTCCGATATACCGGTGGTTACGAAACGTCGATGCGATAAATTCGCCGAAGACATCGTATTCGGCGAGTTGGGCGGTCCAATCGCCGTCGTACCGGACTCGCACCTCGGACGTCAACATCGTACTGAGGACAGCGTGCCGGTTTTATAAGTGTTCTTCGTTACCGCATCGCAATCGCCTGTGCCAGCAGCACGACGAGATGTGCGCGAGCGGCGGGACGACAAGCAGCAGGACGACGATCACGTTCGCCACGGGGCGAGGAGGGTCGCAACCGAGACGGAATCACGGAGACGCCGCTCCGTTTTTTCGATAGCCGACGACGGTAGCGTCGGTGTGACGAGACGGAGGGCTTTCTCCCGTCGCACGTCGTCGGCGAGGGGTTGCTCTCGTGCACCCGGTGGGCGGGTGACGTCGGAGGCGTACGTTTCGTCCCCGGTGTCGAGTTCGAGACGAGCGAGACAGTCGCCGGGGAACCGTCCGTCGAGCGCCTCATCGACGCGCAGTTCCACGGCGTCGGAAAGCGCCAGGATGTCGGGGTCGGATAGCACGTCCGACGTGTGTTCGTCCTGCGTGAACTGCCCGCGGACGAGCGCCGCCGCGACCGGGAACGGATAGGAGTACTGCGCTTCTTCCGGGGAATCGGGCGACCGAGTTCGGAGGTGGGTCGCCTCCTCGAAGGTGTGGACGCGAACCGTCTCGACGCTCGTCGGGTCGATAGCGGTCGACTCCGCCAGCGACAACGCGGCTTCGACGCCGGGCTGTACCCACCGGCAACACGGATACGGTTTGAGGTACGCCTCCGTGACGTGATTGACGTCGCCGAACGGGGCGACGACGCCGGTATCAACCTCGTCGAAGACCGTCCCGGACCCCGTGAAACCGGACGCGGCGAGTTGGGCCGAGACGGTGCCGACGTACGCCCCCCAGCCGATACCGTCCTTCGTCATACCGGGCCGTTCGACGCCACGCATGATGGGTGTCCGTGGAGCGTGATACTCGGCGATTCCGAGCGCGTGAGCGGTTTTCTCTGGCGAAAAATCGCGTAGGCGGGCGACGGCCGCGGCGGCACCCACCGCACCCCACGACCCGGTTCCGGTGTACACACCGTCGATTTCGTGTATCGCCAGTCCGGCCCGGACGCCGATTTCGTAGCCGACGTAGACGGCATCGAGCAACGTCTCGACGGTCGCATCCACGGATTCCGCAGTGGCGAGTGCCGCGGGGACCACGACCGCGGCCGGGTGCCCCTTCACCTCCCGATGACCGTCGTCGATATCGAGGGCGTTCGCCGCCGTCGAATTAGCGAGCGTCGCACCTTCCGGATGTATCCTCGTCCCGCTGCCGTCGAACAGCGTCGCGGTCGATTCGCCGCCGAACCGGTCGAGGGCGTACCGGCGGACGATATCGATTCCGTCCTGTCGATACCCCGCCGTCATCGCGGCGAGCGTGTCGAGCACGCGGACTCTGACCGCTCGTTCGACCGACGATGGAAGTTCGCGGAGCGTGGCCGAGTGGACGAACGCGACCGCATCGGTCGTGTCCATCGTGTTCGCGGTCATCTCAGAGGTAGACGACGACGATTTCGTCCTCGACGGTCACCTCGTAGGTTTCGACCGGTGGTTCGTCGCCGCTCGAACCGCAGTCACATTCATCGGGCGTGGACGGACGGTCGGCTTCATGGTCCGCGGAGTCCTCGTCGACCGATTCGACCGTGGCTTCGAACGACCGGGCGCGGACCTTGTGCGGATTGAACACGGAGCGGCCGGTTTCGATGTCGAACTCCCAGCCGTGCCACGGACAGCGCAGGATGTGGCCGTTGTCCTCCCAATTTACCTCGCCGGTGCGCTCGACGGACGTCGTGCCGGTCACCTTCCCCATGCACAGGGGCGCTCGTTGGTGTGGACAATCGTTTTTCAGCGCGTAGTACTCGCCATCGACGTTGAACACTCCCACCGAGATGCCGTTCAACTCGGTTATCGTTCGTTCTCCGGGCGGTAGCTCCGTCGTCGGACATATCTCGAATCGTTTTTCCATATGTGATACCTCACTTGGTCGGAAGGCTCGCCGGGTCGTCCGGGAGTCCGTAGAGTTCCTGTGCGTTTCCGGCCATCACACCCGTCTCCATCTCCTCGGGCATCGGCGGGAGTGCGTAGAGCGGCGAATCCGTGTCCCAGTGGGGATAGTCGCTGGCGAACATGACCGTCTCCGAGGCGTTCATCATCTTCAGAATCTGGAGGAGGTGTTCTGGATCGTCAGGTTCTTCGATGGGTTGGGTGGTGAAACGAACCTGATCTTTGACGTATTCGCTCGGCGGCTTTTCGAGGTAGGGGACTTGCGCGCGGAGCGCCTTCCAGTCTTTGTCCATCCGCCAGAGGAAGTGCGGCACCCAACTGAGGCCCCCCTCGATGACGACGAAATCGAGGTCCGGGAACGACGGCAGGACGCCCTCAGCGACGAGGCTCACGAGTTGGCCCATCGCGTAGGTGCCGAGGAGTGTGTGCCACTCGAAGTAGGTGCGCGGGTACCCCGCCCCGGTCGGCGGTCGGGTGACGCCGTGTCCCTCCGTGTACGGGTGGAGCGCTATCGGAAGCCCCATCTCCTCGGCGGCCTCGTACATCGGCCAGTAGTACTCGTGTCCGTAGGGGAGCTGTGCGGCCATCGGCATCACGACTTGGACGACGCGTGGATGCTGTCCGAGGTTTCGGATCATCTCTGCCATCCGCTTCGGTTTCTGCGGTGCCGCCAGCAGCGAGCCGACGAACGGTCCACCCTCCGAAAGCCAGCGGTCGATGGCCCACTCGTTGCTCGCGACGGCGAGCTCGGCCGCGTAATCGTCGTTCGGGAGTGCGGAGAGGTTGAGGTACGAGTTGCCCGTCAGAATCGCGTAATCGACCCCGAACTCGTCGAGGTGTTGCTCTTTCATCTTCGGGATGTCCGACCCCGGATGGCTCCCGTCGTCCGGGATGGCGTCGCGTCGGGAGAACTCCGCAACGTTGTCGTAGAGGATTTCCGGTGCCTGCAGTCCCCGGTCTTTGTACTGCTCGGGGAGATACCGGATAACCTCCGATTCGTCTTTCCACCGCTGATGGATGTCACAGTCGATGAGCGTCGGTGCGCCATCGGTGGACCGCTGCGTTCGTCGTCTTGTCATCGATTGGAAGTAGCAACTCGGGAAATCCCGTTATAGGTCAGGGCGAACTTGTAACGGATATATATCCCCTCCCGAATTCTCGGAGTCCATAAAAGACCTTGAGATGTAGGTGCGAAGGGCTACCGTGATGGCGTCGCTTCGAACGACCATGCAACGAGTCCGTACGGGGATGGAACCATGACGACCTCGCGGGTCGCCACGTGTCAGTTCGAGCCGAGTCTCGGCGAGACGGCCGCGAACATCGAGTCGATATCGGTACTGGCATCTGAATTGCCGGAGACCGTCGAATTCGCCGTTTTCCCCGAACTCTGCGTAACCGGCTACGACCTCGCCGACGTTTCGACCGCCGCCACCCCGGTTCCGGGGCCGATAACGGACCGACTCTCAACCGTCGCGCGCGAGTCCGGGGTCGCGCTCGTGGTCGGGCTACCGGAAGCGGACGGAAAATCGGTGTACAACTCGCTCGTGTACGTCGACGAACACGGCGTCGTGGCGACCTATCGAAAACGCCGTCTCTGGGGTGCGGAGGCGGACCATTTCGAGGTGGGAACCGGTCCCGTTACGGTCGAGACGCCGGTCGGCACGCTCGGATTACTGCTCTGTTACGACCTGAACTTCCCCGAACTGGCGCTCGAATACGGACGCGAGGACTGTGACCTGCTCGCCGTGAGCGCGGCGTGGCGACGGTCGTTCGAACGCGATTGGCGGTTGCTGTGCCGCGCACGGGCACTCGACGGCACCTGCTACGTCGTGGGGTCGAATCACGTCGGAACGCAGGCCGGTCGTCGCCACGCCGGTGAAAGCTGTATCGCCGGACCGCGCGGCGATATCGTCGCAAAGACGACCGACGGCAATGTGGCCGTCTCCGCGTCCGTCTCGTCGTCGGCGCTCGCACGGGCACGCGACAAGAACCCGGTTCGGAAGAGCAGGGAACGGACTCAGGTGCGGTCGGAGTAGCTATCGGCGATGCTCACTCGCCGTCGCCTTCGGTGGAGTATTTAATAGGCGACCATGTGCGACGAATCGACTATCGAATCGGAGTCCGTCCGATACGATATGAGCGAGACGATACTGCTCCCCTTGCGCAATTACCGACCGTGGGCGGAAGCCGTCGCGGATGCCACTGCAACCGTCGAATCGGGCGACGTCACCGCCCTCTTGCTCCACGTGTTCGACGGGGACGAACTCTCGTCCACCCGTGAGAACATCGATTCGAGCGGGTCGATGACGGTGGACGACCTCGCGGCACGAAAGTCGGGCATCGTGGCGGCGCGTGAAACCCTCCAAGACGCGGGCGTGTCCGTCGAAGTTCGAGGACTGGAACAGGCGGAGACGACGGCGGACAGCATCCTCACCGTCGCCGATGAAGCGGGAGTAGAGCGCCTGTATCTCTACGGACGAAAGCGTAGTCCGACCGGAAAGGCAGTGTTCGGAAGCACGCTTCAGCGGATACTACTCAACGCCACCGTTCCGGTCACCGTCGTTCCGTCGAACGTGACCGGGTAATTTGGTCTCGTCTTATAAATGATGAACTAATACGGGTCAATTATTAGGCCCCTCTTCGCACAAAGACGGGGTATGCCACAGTCAGTCACACGACGAAGGTTCCTCGCGGCAGGAGGTGGTCTCACCGCTACTGCCGGTATCGGGGGGCTTTCGGGCTGTCTCACCCTCGCTACCGAACTCGGTGGCGGGTCGGTCAAAGTCAGCTCCAAGCGATTCACCGAACAGGAGGTTCTGGGCTACATCGCGTACGAGGCGCTCTCCGCGAACACCGAATTGAACGTCACCGACCAAGTCGGTCTCGGTGGAACGACGACGAACTTTCGTGCCCTCGATACCGACGAGGTACAGTTGTACTGGGAGTACACCGGGACGGCGTGGCAGACGCTCCCGCCCCAACACGACACGGTTATCTCCGACCCCGAGAAGCTGTACCGAAAGGTGAAGGCGGAGTTCGAACAGAAGCACGGGCTGACGTTTCTTCAGCGTGCACAGCTCAACAACACGTACGTCATTCTGGCGAACCCGGACTGGGCGAAGAAGACGGGCGTCGAGACCCTCTCCGACTTCGCGCAGTTCCTCCAGAACGGCGGTTCGAACCTCACAGTCGCGCTGAACGCCGAGTTCCAGAGTCGGGCCGACGGCTGGCCGGGACTGAGCGAGCATTACGGGTTCGCGGACGACCTCGGGAACGTCACCGTGAACAACATCGGCTCCGGCCTGTTGTATCAGGTCATCGGCAAGGGGTCTGCCGACGTCGGCGTCGGCTTCAACACCGACCCCCGAATCCTCCAGTTCGGTCTCCGCGTACTCACCGACGACAAGGGATATTTCCCGGTCTACAACGCGGCTCCGTTGGTGGACAGCGAAACGTTGGAGAACCACCCGTCGATTCGATCCATCCTGAACGCGGCCAGCGACGGGCTCACGACCGACGTGATGCGACGCCTCAACAAGCAGGTGGCCATCGAGAAGAAGAACCCACAGACGGTCGCGAAAGAGTATCTGCAGCGAAAGGAGGTCATCTAAAATCGATGTTCGAAAGCCACCTCGCACTCTCGCACGCGGTTACGCCGTTAGCGCTCGAAAGCTACGTGGAGTATCTCACGAAGAACCAATCGCTCCTCTGGGAGCTACTCATCAATCACGTCATCGTCGTCGTCGACTCGGTGTGGCTCGCGGTAGTCATCGGCGTGCCGCTCGGAATCCTCGCCACGTTCGACGACCGGCTCGGGAAGGGCATCCTCTGGACCGCGGGGATGCTCATGACGGTGCCGAGCATCGCCCTGTTCGGCCTGCTCATCCCCCTTGTCGGCATCGGGAAGATACCGGTCGTCATCGCGCTGGTTCTCTACGCACAGCTACCCATCGTTCGGAACACGTACGTCGGTCTCACGCAGGTTGATTCCGCGACCATCGAAGCCGGTCGTGGGATGGGTATGACCCGACGACAGCGCCTCCAGCGTATCCAACTTCCCCAAGCGATACCCGTCATCATGGCTGGCGTCCGCAACGCGGTCGTCATCCTCATCGGTATCGCCGCAATCGGCGCGTTCATCGGGGCGAACAACCTCGGGGACCCGATTTTCAACGGTATCAGCGAGGCCTATCCGGCGGCAATCGTCGTCTCGACTGTGGCGGTCTCGCTGCTCGCACTCGCGTTCGACTACGGTTTCGGCGTGTTGGAACAGCTGTTCCGGCTTCGAAACGGAGAGGACGTTGAACAGGCGCTCGTCACGCGCATCATTCGGCGGTCGATAGCATGAACGACACACACGAATCCACACAGGAGGCATCCAGCATGATAACATTCGAGAACGTCACGAAGGTCTACCCGGACGAAACGGTCGCAATCGAGGACATCACGTTCGAGGTCGAGCGAGGGACGACGACGGTCTTCGTCGGACCTTCCGGCTGCGGGAAGACGACGACGATGACGCTGGTCAATCGACTCGAAGAACCGACCGAAGGGACGGTCTACTACGACGGAACGGACATTCAAGAGTTGGAGAAGGTCGAGCTACGACGGGACATCGGCTACGTCATTCAGGAAATCGGGTTGTTCGACCACATGACCGTCGGCGAGAACGTCGCGACGGTGCCCGAACTTCGGGGTTGGGACGAAGACCGAATCGACGGTCGCGTGAACGAACTCCTCGAACTGATGGGCCTTCCACCCGCGACGTACCGCAACCAGTACCCGTCCGCCCTGTCCGGCGGGCAACAGCAACGAGTCGGCGTCGCGCGTGCGCTCGCCGCCGACCCGGACGTGATTTTGATGGACGAACCGTTCGGCGCGCTCGACCCCATCACCAGAGCCGAACTGCAGGACGAGTTCCTCGAAATTCAGGAACGCATCGACACGACCATCCTCTTCGTTACACACGACATCAACGAGGCGTTGAAGATGGGCGATAAAATCGCGGTCTTCGACGTGGGCGAACTCGTCCAGTACGGAACGCCGCGGGAGATACTGGAGAATCCCGCAAACGACTTCGTCAGGGAGTTCATCGGCGACAATCGGGCGCTCAAGGAGTTACAGATAACCCGTGTCGAGGAAATCATGCGCCCGGCAACGGTCGACAGCGAACCGCAGGCGGCCGCGGTCGACGGGGGTACGTCGGACGCCGAGGCGGCGTCGGTTGCTGACGTTCACGTGTCGCCGACCGATAGCGCCGAGGTGGCGCTCTCTCGGATGATAGAAACGGACACCGAAGCACTCCGTGTGGTCGAGGACGGCGATGTCGTGGGACGGGTCACCGAACGGGATATCCGGGACTACCGGTCTATGACCGAGGTGGGTGCGTAATATGAGCGTCCTCGGAACGCTCGATGCGGCGCTCACCTATATCCTCTCGCACTTCGATACGTTCCTCACGTTGTTGCGGGAGCACCTCGCGCTCGTTCTCGTGTCGGTCGTACTCGCTATCGTCGTCGCTATTCCGTTGGGTGTCCTCGCCACCCGAAACAAGCAGGTGAAACGGGTCGTGATGAGCGTCGGAAACGTCGCACAGACGGTGCCGACGCTCGCGATTATCGCCCTCGTGTTTCCCCTGCTCGGCCTCGGATTCCTCCCGTCGCTCGTCGGACTGTTCACCTACGCGCTGTTGCCGATTCTTACGAACACGGTCGCTGGCCTCGAAGACGTCGACGAGAGTACGGTCGCGGCGGCCCGCGGCATGGGAATGACGGAGAACCAGATTCTGCGAAAGATCAAGTTGCCGCTCGCGCTTCCCGTCATCTTCGCGGGAATCCGGACGAGCGCCGTCCTCAACGTCGGCACCGCCTATCTCGCGTTCTTCATCGGCGGTGGCGGACTCGGGGTGTGGGTGATAACCGGCATCTCTCTCTTCGACACGCCACAACTCCTCGCGGGGGCGATTCCGGGTGCGCTGCTCGCTATCGGGCTGGACCTCCTCTTCGCGCTCATCGAGCGACGGCTCGGGACGAATTCGGCCCAGACACAGACTATCGCGACCGGATAATCCATCTTCGTCACTCCAACTGTGGATTGGCAAGGCGACCCCCGTCGATGAGTGGTTGGGTGGGTTCCCTATCCGAATGGCTCCTCCTCGCAACTCTCACCCGGTCACTGCCGAGAGGAACCGATCCGTTTCGAATACCGTGAGTTATTTTATGGGTGAGAATTATTACTCATGTGAGTATCTAATGACAGCAAACGACGACCGGATTCGCACGACGCACATCGGAAGCCTGCCTCGACCTCCGGAGCTACTGGACCTACTCACGAGACGCCAGGACGGCGAGACCGTCGACGCCGACGAGTGGGATGCGACCGTCGCGGACGCGACCCGCGACGTCGTTGCGCGTCAGGCCGAAGTCGGTATCGACGTCGCCAACAACGGCGAGCAGTCCCGTGTTTCGTTCAACTGGTACGTCGCGGACCGCCTCAGCGGCATCGAGGGGAAGCGCGAACAGGAACTCTGGGCAGACTTGCAGGAGTTCCCCGACTACGCTGACGAGACGTTCAAAACGGACGTCATCGACCTCTCGATGCACCCCGTCGTCACCGGTCCCGTCGAGTACACCGGCCGTGACGAGGCCGAGACCGAACTCGCGGAGTTCCAGGATGCGCTTACCGCCGTGGACGCCGATTTCGAGGGGACGTTCATGACTTCGGCGTCGCCGAGCGTCGTCACCGCCACGCACGTCAATGACTACTACGACTCCTACGAGGAGTTTCTGTTCGCCGTCGCGGATGCGATGGCCGAGGAGTACGAACTCGTCGCCGATGCCGGGATGACCCTCCAAATCGACGCCCCCGAACTCCTCACCGTTGGCCACACCGCGGCGTACGCGGATGAACCCCTCGAGGAGGTCAAAGCGGCGACGCGCCTCCACGTCGAGGCGCTTAACGAGGCGCTGTCGAACGTCCCGGCGGAGCAGGTTCGGCTTCACACCTGTTGGGGGAGTTACGAGGGTCCCCACCATCTCGATACGGATTTGGTCGAGATGCTCCCGGAGATTTACGAGGCCGATATCACCGGGCTCAGCATCGAGCAGGCGAACCCCCGCCACCAGCACGAGTACCGCGCGTTCGCCGAACACCCGGTCCCCGACGGCTGGGCGCTGATTCCGGGTGTCGTCGACGTGAAGACGAACATCATCGACCACCCCGAGACCATCGCTGACCGTCTGGAACGAGTCGCCGACGAGGTCGACGACGCGACGCCGCTGGTCGCCGCGCCCGATTGTGGCTTCGGCACGCAGGCCGGACTCGGAATGGTGAGCCCGGAGATAGCGTGGGCGAAACTGGAGGCACTCGTCGAGGGTGCCGATATCGCAACCGAGCGCATCGACAGCTAAACGGGACGAAGTGTCTCGGAGAGGCTTCAAGGGGGGGACTGACATCCGCTGGTTGGTTCGACCGCCAGCGAGGACACTTTCCCCCTACTCGTGCATCCGCTGACGGGTTTTCGTCCCACAGTGTGTACATTCCGCGATTCGATACGGTTTCCGAGAGGAGGCGGCGTTCGTTTCCTTCCCGCTTTCCGTGATCAACTCGACTCATACGCTGTGGGAGGTTTTCGCCACACAATTTTCGCACTGTTCGACCCGTTCGTTGGAGGAAGACTGTGAAACCGACATTGCGGTACGCTATTCTAGTGGTGTTGCTGGTCTCAGTACACTCGGTTCGGTGTCGGGGGGATTCCCAATCGTCTCTTCCATATAGTACTGTCTGACAACCAGTTGATCTGTTCGTTGCTAATGCGAGTTGTATTCCGAGGCATTTCCTCCAAAGTGGAAGCTTCAGTACTACTCCAACTGGTCACGGAACTGGCCCTCTCCTTCTATTGCGGTTGCTGAATGGGTTCACCACGACGGGAATCGATGGTCACGCTGGCTACCACACCGATCGAAATCAGGAGACGTCGAACGTCACTATTTCAGTCGAGCCACAGGTGGGACACTGCTGTGTAGCAGACATGAGTGTCGTTCCGCAATGCCTGCACTCGTAAACGGTGTTCTCATCCTCGGACAACCACCGCCGAACCTTGGCGGAGAGTGACATGGCATTTGTCCTTCCGCGTCCAACGTAATAAGAATTCGCAACTTTTCTGGACCCCGTGATAAACCACCATCCCCGTTGTCTACCTCGGCAGCGGATATCCACAAGAAATCTCGAGTCGTGATTGGGTCGATTGGGTATCGGTTCAGGGACCGTTTCGGTGTGTTCCTGTTAGCGAATTCAACAGAAGGGACCGCATAACAATACCGGATGCGGTCCTTGGATGGAGTGCGGGCGTCGTAGGATGCTTCCCGAGTCGCCATGTCCCCTACACGCTCGAGCACCGCTAACAAACGCCGTGTTGTACGTCATACTGACACCAACGAGGTCGTGCCCACTATCCCGGCACGACCAGTCTCTCCCACACAGATTGGGGTGAGAACGGGTTGCTTGTTGGTAGAAGCACCATCGACCTCGTGTCGATGGCGGCCACTTCGTGGCCCCGGTGGTTCGATTCCACCCCCGTTCGTCTCTCCTCCAGAATCACGCGAAGAGAGAGCGATAAATCCACATCCAGACAGAGAATATATCGAAACAGCATTTTGTTCTCGGCCGTCGAAGGACGACTGGGGGAGAAAATGCAACAGACACGACGAAACGTTCTCAAAGCCATCGGTCTCGGGGGTGTTTCCGGTTTCAGTGGAGTCACGACCGCGCAAACGACGACCGACGGAGCGGATACGGCCCGCGTTCGGGGAATCTACGCCATTCCCGGGGGACCACCTGTCGACGTCTTCGTCGACGGCACCCGAATCATCAACGACCTCTCGTACGAACGAGTGAGTCGGTACTTCGACTTCGCTTCCGGCCAACACACCATTCGAGTGGTACCAGTCGGTCAACCGCGAGTGAGCAGCGTCCGACGAGAGGCGACCCTCGAATCGGGGACGGATTACACCGTCGCAGCGACGGGTCGACTGCAAAGCCCGGACTCGGAGGTTTACGTCGACGATAATGCCGTCTCGGCGAGCGACGAGGTTCGACTTCGCGTGATTCATCTCTCGCCGGATGCACCAGCGGTGGACGTGGCGGCGGATGGCACGCGACTCGTTTCGAATCTCGGCTTCGGCGATGCCAGCGACTATCTCACCGTCCCGACCGGGTCCTCCACGCTTCGTGTAACGTCTGCAGGCGAGACGGATTCCGTCGGAACGTTTTCCGTCTCACTCACTGGTGGAACAGTCGTGACCGCCTTCGCCGTCGGACTGGTCACCACCATCGACTCATCGCAAGCGTTCGACCTCGTCACCGCGGTTGATGCCCGCCGGTGACGTTGATACCGACAGAAAACGGGGTGAGAATCAAGGAGGTCCGGCGTATCGCCCCTTTTTGCACGAAATCGAGATACGTTTCCACCGTCGAGGGGTTCGTCCTCAATCGGCCCAGCGACGGAATTCGACCTACATGACGCACAGCAAGCGAGTCGTAAGGCGCGTCCGGCATGAAGCCGCGATAGGATTTGACGATGCGACTTACGGCCGTGAACACCACGAGGATGTGCTCGATATCGACGAGCACCTGTCGTTTATTCGGTGGACATCACCGTTGTACGGGGCGACGCAGATGGATGTTTTTCACCAAATCAGTCATGTTCCGCCCATTATAATTCATTGTTTGTTTTCGGCCAATAATGTATAATAGTTGCCCTCGGTAGTATGGTACTGGTTAACAATGACTCGAAGTGGAACAGAGCTCATCAATCACACCCAACTTTCGGAAGCGCAGCAACTCGTCGAGAAAGAGGAATCCCAGATTCGAGCCGAAGCAGACGCATTTGAGGACTTTCTCGATCGACTCGATGAGATTTCGCCACACCCGTACCAAACCGGTGGGGGGTCGCTGCAAGGGGCCGTTCAATCTCGACCACGAAGTTCACCGACGTTGCAGGGGGCCGTTCGAACTGCATACCGCGAAACAGTGCTATCAGTTTCCCACTGGGAAGACGAATACGGCGAGGAAACCGTTCTCGAGAGTATCGAAAACGAATTCGGTCCCGAAGTGACTGCCGGCTTGGCGGGTGGGTCAGCGACGTGGTCACAACTCCTCATGGACGAACTGCAGGACGCCACCGAGGAAGCCCTCGAAAGCCGACAACAAGCGTTCCCGGTACTGACAAAAGAGCGGGAACAACTCGAACGACTTCGTAGTTCACTGGCTGAAATCGGTATGGACCTCGCTGCAATCGAACGGGCCGAGTACCCGTTTGGCGAACGGAGTGAGCAGCTGACGTCGATTCAGGAACGGATAGATGCGCTGATACGTGACCAGCAAGCGCACTTGCGGCGCCGCAAGCGGTCGAACGAGAAACTGTTCACCGTGTATCTGTATGCCGATCTCGACGCTGATTATCCGGGCTTAGCAGCCCTTGCGACGGCCCGCCGGATTCTAGACCGTATCGAGCTCCGCCATTGGGCTGGATTGACCCAGTAACGGAGAGATATTTTACTTCGCGTCGGGTTTCTGGAGAACTGACCCGCTCATCGATAGTGGTGCACTCCTAACGGGGGTCTTCGGCAGGGTAGTCTCCCCGACTAGCAATGGTAGTGTCGATGTACCCAATACGTCGCTCGTATCGTCGATACCGTCGCTATTTGGTCATCTCGGCGTCCGACCGCCTCCTCTAGGTGTCTGATTCCTCGGTCTCGATGGACGCACTACACACTCGACACATATCCGATTGCCAGCTCACAGTTGCAACCACTGGCTGTTCTTTTTCGCATCGTGGACAGTATGCTTTCTCTTTGAGCACTCGGATTGCTATTTGAAGTCTAACACGATAAGTTCTTTTTCAGTACGTATATGTGTCTAGAATATGTCGTGTCGCCGCCAATTTCTCCACCACATTTTTGAATCATTTTATGACGGAAACTATCCGTTGTATATAAACGTCATAAAATCACCACCATTAAATTTATTGAGCGGATATTGGTCACTTCTATCATCCATCCAATTCATCAACTATCATTATATTCTGTCCTTCGAAAAAGTATCACCTTGCTACATCGATCTGTTCGCGTCCCTGTTATCCGTCGTTCTTCGCGGTTCCCCCTCAGTTCCGAAAGTCGCTGACACAACGGTCACGATGCCGCTCCACGGTAGCCTAGTCGGAGTTGATCAACGTTTTGCCGCTTATTATCCCGATCGGCGGACAGAAAGTCGGCTACGTCAGGCGTCTACAGACGGGACAGGTCGGAGCGGTTCACTCGGTCGCACCTTCCGCTGGAATATAATCGGCGATGCGGACGATATTTGGGACGAACGGGGGACTATTTCCGTCGGCTTCGGACGTTCCCGGAGTTCGATTCCGTTTCGAGAATGTGTCCACAGCGCATATCGAACTTCTTTGATGGGGAGCCGTCGCTACCGGCGTTCGTATCTCGACGGGAAGCAATGGCGTGGTTGGGTGGATCAGGAGTGATGGCGCCAGACCCGGGGACTGTTCAAGCCCGCTTTGCAACCACGCAACGTTAGAACCGTGATCGACGTTCGGTAAATGCTTTGTGGTACTCTTAGAAAATAAGAAAGTATCTGGAGAGGTAACTATTTTCGCTCTCACCGAAGACGAGGACAGTGGATACTACTGGCAGAAGGTACATCGAACGCAAATCCGGACTGGTTCGACTCGGTTCGAGCGATCCCGTACGTATTGACACCGAAAACGGCCGTCAGTTCGCTTCTCTATCTTAGCTGGTGCGGTTCGACCGTTTCCCCATCTCGGTAGACGACTGCACCGTCGTCGATGCTAAAGTGGGTGATCTCTCCCGTGATGGTGTAACTGTCCCGCCAGGGACCGACTTTGCCGTTGACGGTCGTCCCCGAGAGTTTATCGGACCAGTCCTTCGAAGCGTCCATCGCCGTGCTCTTTTCGACCGTCCCGTCCACGCTGAGTTCGTACTCGCTCCATCGTTCCGTCCCGGTTCCGTCGATGGTGATCGTCCTTTCTGTCGTCGACGAAGACGAAGCGTCGGAAGACGAGGACCCGGTGAGACGAGAGCCGATCCAATCGAGGAGAGAATCCGCGTCGTGGTGGGGGGGCGTCGTATCTCCGCCGAGTTCGAACGTGGGGGTGAACGAAACGCCGACGGTACCGCCGATGTCGGCCGTTCGTTCGACTGCGCTGTCGTAGTCACCATCTTTCGCGTTACCGACGATTTCAGAGCGGTCGCCGACGCCTGCCGATTCGAGATGGTTTCGCATCTCCCCGTAGGTAACCGTCCCCGAAACGAGTTCGTCGAACATCGTCTCGAAGAAGTCCCAGTACTCGGCCGGTCGCTCGTTCCACGCACTCAGTGCGACTTCCGAAATCCGCGGGTCGCTGCTGGAGATATAGTACGTCGATGAGCCGTGGGAGGTCGTCCCCGGTGGCTGATAGGCGAGCGCGCGAAATTCGACGTTGAGCTGGCCCGTGGTGACGTACTCGTCGATAACGTCCTTGAGGTTGTTGTTGACGAAATTCTGCGTGTACGGGCACTTGAAGTTGCCAAAGACGGTCGCCGTCTGGTTGTCCGCATCCGTTCCCATCGTCGCGTACGTGAGGTCGTCCGTGTCGTCCGGAACCGGAACACCGCCGACGGACGGTGTTGCGTTCGCGGTTCCGACCACCCCGAGTCCGACCGTCGCCGCAGATACTGATTTCATGAACGTGCGTCGCGTTGAGGTCTGTCGCGCCATCGAGTTACTCCAATGGTGGGGGGAGTAAAATGCTGGGAGACCGTTCAAATGTTCACCCCAATTCCGACGATTTCCGAACTGTTTCGAAGATGTGGGAGTCGATAAACCGAAGCGAATCTCGTTGGTAATTTTCGGCTATATCTTGAAACACCAGACAAAAAATAATAGCAAGAACTAGTTGGAGAACATAAATTTAGTTCTTATTGTACAATTCTGTTTACATCTACCAAAAATACCAATCTGTATATCTCGTTCCGTTTATCCATCCCTGACCCGAATTTGTATTCTCTTGGCGTGTGGAACGGTAACGAATCAAGATTAGTCTTCGGTCGTCTTCGAGGAATTATAGTGAGTTCCTGAGCGAGACCTCTGGACCTACCTCTGAGTTGCAACCGTTTCGTATTACTACTCAGTATACTGTATATTATTACTATATCCACCTCCGTTCTTATTGAGGACGATTGAACTCGTTCTCGGTCGATTCTCTTTTCCAAAACGATATCGGTGTCACATATCTAGAACCATGCGGAACCATTAACCCCCATCAAAATAACCACTGGAGTGATGAATATTAATGGCCGTGTTACCGATGGTGATGGTAAGTGCCAACAGTCCGTCGCGTACATCGTCGCCGAAGACGGCGAAAAAACACTGCAGTCGCACGGATGGGAGACGACGGCGTCGAGACCGGAGTTGCTTTCGCTCGGCGATATCGCGGAGACCGATTTGGGCGCGTACGACGTTCTGTGGTGGCACAGCGAGGAACCACTCGATGACGGAACCGAAGCGTCCGAAGAGATACGGTCGTTCGTCGAATCCGGTGGGGGTCTTCTCCTGAGTCACGGTGCCGTCCTCGCCGCCGTCTCCCTGGACATCGAAACGCAGCGTCCCGATGTCGTTCGTCGACGGTCGATGGATTCCAGCGGATTTTTGATACGAACCCTCCACGAAGACCATCCCGTCTTCGAGGGGTTCGATGAACCGGAACTCCTCACGACGTCCCGGTCGGAGGGACTCGTCGTTCGGTACGAAAAGCGCTCGCCGCACGACGGCGACGTACTGGCCGCGAGTGTCGAATCCGCACGGCGGCATCCCGCTCGGAAATCGCTCCTCCATTGGCGGGTCGGTGCGGGACGCGTCATCGGTATCGGGCACGGACTGCACGCGTCCGCGGACGAGGACCCGCATTCGTCTTCCCGTCTACGGTTGCTCGAAAACGCACTGTCCTATCTCGCGGGCGATGGAGACGTACCGCCGACGTTGGGGCGTCCGAAAGGCGAAGCGGAGTTCGAGGCGATGCGTGAGGTCGTACGGGACACCCGCCACCGGCCAGCGTATCATTTCACTCCGCCAGCGAACTGGCTCAACGACCCGAACGGCCTCGTTCAGTGGAACGGTCGCTATCACTTGTTCTATCAGTACAATCCGGCAGGACCGTTCCACGGGTCGATACACTGGGGCCATGCGGTCAGCGACGACCTCGTTCATTGGACGGACGAACCGATCGCCCTCACGCCGACCCCGGAGGGACCGGATGAACACGGTTGTTGGTCAGGATGCTTTATCGACGACGACGGAACCCCTCGGCTGTTGTACACCGGTGGGCAACACGAGGACCAACTGCCGTGTCTAGCGACCTCGGAGGACGACGGTCTTCGTTCGTGGGAGAAGGAGCCATCGAATCCGATCATCAAATCCGTTCCACGGTCGGTCGACGTCCTCTCTACCGTCGACTGGAGCGCGGAGTTTCGTGACCACTGCGTCTACAACGTCGACGACACGTGGTACCAACTCATCGGGTCGGGGGTCGAAGATGAAGGTGGAACGGCGCTTCTATTCAAATCTCAGGACCTCCGGGATTGGGAGTTTTGCTATCCACTCCTCGTCGGCGATTGGCGGGAGACGGGACCGGTATGGGAGTGTCCGGAACTCCTTCGATTCGACGAGGGGGCCCTCCTGCACGTTTCAGATTATCGAAACGTCGTCTACTTCACTGGGGAGTATGACGAGACGGCACACCGATTTGATCCGACGCATCGGGGAATACTAGATTACGGCTCCTTCTATGCGCCACAGTCCTTTGAAGACAACCGGGGACGGACCATCTCGTTCGGTTGGGTGAAAGAAGACAGAGACAGCGAGGAACGGTGGGACGCTGGCTGGTCGGGCTTGATGTCACTCCCTCGGGTCGTTACGATGACGGACGAGCAGTATCCTCGCATCACGGTGGCGGAAGAAATCACACAACTGCGTGACGAATGTCACCGATACGAGGATATCCGAGTCACACCGTCCGAAACGGGATATCTGGAGGGGATATCGGGTGACACGTTGGAGGTCGAACTCACCGTCGATGCACGGGACGTCCACGAGTTCGGTATCGTCCTCCGGCAATCACCGGACGACACCGAGCGAACCGTCGTTCGCTGTGACGTCCCGCGTCGATTGCTCACCGTCGACCGAAGCGATTCGAGTACCAATCCGAACACCAACGACGCTTCACAGACGATGCCGATTCAACTCGAGGAGGATGGGACGATTCGTTTACACGTCTTCCTCGACCGCTCCGTGCTCGAGGTCTTCGCGAACGACGCGCAGTGTCTCACCAGTCGCATCTATCCGACACGCTCGGACAGCGTCAACGTCGATCTCTTCGCAACGCGGAAAGACGTGGTCGTCGATTCGCTCGAGGTTTGGGAGCTGGATACGGCAACGCCCTGACGAAGCACGGGTTCTTTTTCGACCGGTCGGCGCTATGTCAACGAATCTAAATTAAAGATTAATCACTGTAGTTAAGAAACGTTCAAGTAGTAGGGTGAAAGACAATGATGTTAATGGGTAGCATATCGATACATCAGGTGCGAAAAGAGTACAACGGTGACACGGGGACGGTCACCGCTGTCGACGATGTCAGTCTCGACGTGAGCGATGGAGAATTTCTGACCATCGTCGGACCATCTGGCTCGGGGAAGTCGACGCTGCTCAGAATGATCGCCGGGTTGGAGGACATCACCGGCGGCAGTATTCAGATCGGTGAGACGGTTATCAACGACGTCCCGCCGCAGCATCGAGGCGTCGCGATGGTCTTCCAGAACTACGCGCTGTACCCGCACATGAGCGTGCGGAAGAACATGTCCTACGGTCTCAAGTTGACGACCGACCTCGGTAGCGACGAAATCCGTCGTCGCGTCGAGGAGACGGCGGAGATGATGGGCATCGAGGAGCACCTCGATAAGAAGCCCAACAATCTCTCCGGGGGACAACAACAGCGCGTCGCGACCGGCCGCGCCATCGTCCGTCAGCCCGAAGTGTTCCTCTTCGACGAACCGCTGTCGAATCTCGATGCGAAACTGCGACTCCACATGCGAACGGAGCTTCAGCGGATTCAGAACGAACTCGAAACCACGTCCGTCTACGTTACCCACGACCAGACGGAGGCGATGACGATGTCCGACCGCATCGTCATCCTCCGAGATGGAACGATTCAGCAGGTCGGAACGCCCGAGGAAGTGTACGCGAGACCGACGAACCGATTCGTCGCGGATTTCATCGGCTCGCCGTCGATGAACTTCTTCGACGTTTCACTCCAGGGAACGACGCTCGTCGCCCCGAGCTTCGAGTACGACATCTCATCGGAGTGGGCACAACAGATCCGCGAGAACGGAACGAGCGACGAGTTCGTCCTCGGCATTCGCCCCGAACACATCGAAGCGACGACGGACCAGTCGGCCCCGATTCGAGCGCGACTCGACGTCCTCGAACACGAAGGGAGCGATAACTACCTGTATCTCTCGCAGGGGGACGACGAATGGACGGTCCGCGTCGACGGAAACGTCCGATACGACAGCGGAACGACGGTCGCTCTCGACCTCCCGGCGGAACACATCCACGTGTTCGATAAACGCACCGGTGAGAATTTATTGCTCCGTGAGCGGCCGCTTCAAGAACGACCCGACTCGTCGGCACCTGCATGAGCGGGATGGTCGACGGGACTCCACCGGCCGCCGCGGATGGAATCTGCAGAACCGTGTGACGAACGCTCGACTACGAACCGAAAACGGAAATCGATACAATGACGCAGAACGACGCCAACACGACCGAATCGAACGGAAACCGAATCTCTCGTCGCCACGCTATCGGGACGGGTGGTGCGGTGTTGACGACCGCGCTCGCGGGGTGTAGCGGACTCACCGGCGGTGGCGGGTCGGATTCGGATAACTCGGGGAAATCCGGTGATGTCAACGTGGATTACTGGATGTACTTCGGGGCGCAGGAAAAGAAGGAGATGACGGAACTGGTCGACGAATTCAACAAAAAGGACAACGGTATCCACATCAACGCGCAAAGCGTTCCGTTCGGAAGCTTCCTCAACAAACTGTTTACCGCCGTCAACTCCGGAAATGCACCGCACATCGCCAGTTACTACGCCTCGTACGGTCGGCATCTCAAACCGATAACGGACCCCATCGACGATTACCTCTCGTCGAAGTCGAAGAGCGCGTACTTCGATATCGCACGCGAGAACACCAAGATAGACGGGGACACCTACGCACTTCCCATCGACGTTCACGGCAAGGGGCTGTACACGAACGACAAAGTCCTCGAGAAAGCGGGTGTCGACCCGGACTTTTCCGACTGGGATTCGTTCTCGAACGCTGCGAACACCATCAAAAAGAAAACCGACGCTCGTCCCTTCTCGTTCATCAACTGGAAAGCGGGGCAAGCGGCGTACCGCGCATACATCATCGCCCTCACGCAAGCGGGCGGTAACGTCCTCACCGGTGAGCCGGGGGACTACAAAGTCGCATTCGACAACGAGAAAGGGATGGAAACGGCCCAGCTCATGACCGACATCACCGGGAAGCTCGGCTGGGACTCCCAGAAGTTCCAGAGCGAATCCGCGCGCGTGGAGGATTTCGTCTCGGGCAAACTCGGCATGTTCATCGCCGGAACGTGGTCGGTCAACAACTTCGAAAACGAGAACGGCGAAATTCCGTCCGATCTCTCCTTTACGTTCCAGAAACCGTTCATGTTCCCCGGAGAGGGCGACGACGTTGCATGGGCCGAGTCGAATTCGCTGTACTTCCCGACGAACTCGAACCACACCGAGGAGGAGAAGAAAGCGGCCGTCGAGTTCGCGGAATTCGCGACCCAAAACAACACCCTGTGGGCGTCCGCTGGCGGTCACCTCCCGGCCGCGAAATCCGTGGCGACCTCGAAGAAAGTCAAGAACACGAAGCTCTGGACGGAGTTCGACACCATCTCGACCATGTACGAAATGGTGAAGGACAAACAGGTTCGGTACCAGCCACGGACCGGAATTCACATCAACAGCGACAAGTTCTGGGGTCCGTTCATCGACATGTATCTTCACAATACGTCCGTGAAGAAGGGTGTGAAAAACAGTGCGACGTCGCTCCAGCAAGCCTTAGATCGGCAGTAGGTGGTTCATCATGAGTAACGTCGATACATCTACAACCGCGGGGCGATTCGGGTCCATCCGAGAGCAGGTCGGAAGTCAGTCGACACGCCAGCTTCTCGCTGGGATCCTGTTTGCGGCCCCGTACTTGCTGTTGTTCAGCGTCTTTTTGCTGTATCCGCTGCTGAAGGGGCTCTACATGAGCCTCTTCGAGTGGAACTTCCTCGACCCGTCGCAGTCGACGTTCGTCGGGGCGGCGAACTACGCTCGCTTGTTGAACGACCCGATGTTCTGGAACGCGTTCTGGAACACCATTCAGTTCGTCGCGATGACCGTTCCGCTCATCCTCGTCGTGAGCATGGTGCTCGCACTGGGGTTGAACAAGGAACTGAAGGGGAGCCGAATCCTCCAGTTCATCTACTTCAGCCCGTACGTGCTCACCGTTTCGGTCGTCGGTATCGTCTGGCTCCAGATGTTCGCACAGAACGGCATCGGGACGCTGTTGCTCGGCTGGCTCTTCGATGGGTCGCCCCTAAACTCGAAGTTCTGGGCGATGCCCGTCATCGTCGTCACGACCGTGTGGTGGCAATCCGGGTTCTACTTCGCCGTGTTGCTCGCGGCGCGCCAGAACGTTCCCTCTCGACTCTACGAAGCGGCGCGTCTCGACGGCGCGGGGCCGTGGCGTATGTTCTGGGACATCACGCTTCCGCACATGAAAAACGCCGTCCTGTTCGTGCTGGTCGCATCGACTATCTTCCAGTTCCAGATATTCGGCCAGCCGTACATCATGACCAAGGGCGGTCCGGCCGGACACACACAGACACTCGTCTTGTACCTCTATCAACTCGGATTCGAAACGCGCGACCTCGGCTTCGGCGCAGCGGTGGGATACACGCTGTTGGCTATCCTGGTCGGCGTCTCGATTCTGAACTACGTCATCGTGGGGACGAACAATGAGTAATACAGATACTACCGCCGACGAATCACAGGCCGAATATTTCGACAGCGAACGGCTCTACCGCATCGGATTGTACGTCGTCATGTACGGGCTGGCCGCACTGTTCTTCATCCCGTACTGGCGGATGTTCCAGCTATCGGTGACGCCGATGAAGTTCATCTCGCAGGGTGGATTTCACCTCGTCCCGCCGGAAATCACGTTCGCGATTTGGAAGCGATACCTCATCGAAGAGCCCATCATCTACCAGTGGGCGTTCAACACGCTGTTAATCTCCTCTATCACGACGTTCATCGTGTTGGTCGTCGACTCGATGATCGCCTACTCCATCACGCGGTTGGAGTGGCCCGGGCGAAGCATCGTGCTGGGCGTCATCATGGCCAGCTTCATGATTCCCGGATACGTGAACATCATTCCGCTCTACACGTTGGTCAACGACCTCGGGCTCATCAACTCCTACTGGGCCATCATCCTGCCGTTCGCGGCCGGACCGCTCGGCGTATTCTTGCTCGTGCAGTTCTTCCGCGATATCCCGAAGGAACTGGAGGAAGCGGCGCGGCTCGACGGATTCTCGTCGGTGCGTATCTACACGCACATGATTCTCCCGCTATCGACGCCCATCCTGACCGCGTTGGGGCTGTTCGTGTTCATCTGGAGTTGGAATCAGTTCCTCTGGCCACTCATCGTTCTGAACGACGATGCGCTCTTCACGCTCCCCATCGGCGTCGTCACGCTCCGCTCGGTGAACGCGCTCTCGCCGAACCTCATCATGACGTCGCTCGCGCTCGCCTCGATGCCGTTGTTCATCGTCTTCCTCCTATTCCAGGACAAACTCATCTCGAGCGTCCAGATGCAAGCGGGGACGGGATAACACATGGCCGAAACGACGGACCAAATCGCGTTTCGTAGCGCGCTCACGGCGGTGCCGAGCTTCGTCTACGGCAACGCACTTCGATTGGTCGTCCTGAGCGTCGCGTGGGTCATTTGTCTGCTTCCGGTCATCACGGTCGGACCCGCGACGCTGCTCGCGTATGCGGCCGTTCAGGACCTGCGGTCGGAGCGGAACGCGGTGGATGCCTCGCGCTTGGGGTCGGTTCTCCGACGGAACGGCGTTGCGAGCGTCATCTTCAGCGGCGTCCCGGTTGTCTTCGGCGGTATCTCGGTTCTCTACGGAATTCCGGCGCTCTCGCGGAGCATGCTGCTCGGCGAAATCATCGCGCTCATCGCCGGGTATATTGCGATGTATTCCGCGTTGGTGTTGGTTCCAACGTTCAGTGCCATGGCGAGGGGCGTCTCTCCGGTGAGTGCGCTTCGCTACGGGATTCGGTGGGTCGCTTCCCACCCGACTGCCGTGCTCTCGATGGCGCTTCTCACGGTCGTCACCTTCGCCGTGACCGCGTTGCTCATGGTCGCGTTCCCCCTCCTGTTCGCTGGAATCGCCTTCTCGTTGCACGTCATCGTCACCGACGAGTTCGACACGTACACGGACGAAAACGGGCGGGCTTCGGCACCGGCGGCCGTGTGAGCACCCCCGCTTCGTCTTCACCGTCCGTTCGGTATCGTATCGACCGGGACGAGACCTGCGCTCGTGTGAGGATTATCGCGTGCTTGTGTGATATTCAAGCGATTTACGTGACGTAGACGGAAATAAATATATTATTTTATAAAATTTTACTTGAAAATATTTCGCCGTGTGATGCATCTCGAAACTGCCTTTAGGATGTGGTAATATTGTAGACGCATGGACGATCAGGTCGAGGCGGAAGACACGGTTCTCCAGGAGACGCTCGAGGAGAACATCGGGATGTCTCAGTACGAGGCCAGTGTGTACCTCGCTCTTATCCGCGGCGGAAAGCAGTCGATGACGGAAATCTCGGAGTCGAGCGGCGTCCCGAAACAGCGAGTCTACGACACCGTCAGTGACCTTCGGAACGAGGGATTCGTCGAGGTCATCGACGACTATCCGCGGAAAGCCTACGCCATCGACCCGTCCGAAGCGCTCTCGCCCATCAAGCAACAGATAACGCGAACGGAGGAACGACTCGACGAACTACACGAAGCGGTCGAGGAAGTCGAGGGCGGTGTCGCGCTGTTCAAGAGCGAACCGACCATCGAGAAATACATACGAAAGGTGATCGAATCGGCGGAGGATAGCCTCTTTCTCCTTCTTCCGCGGAAACACCTGGACACATTTCGAGACGACCTGACGGCTCTGCCCTCCGACGTTCATTCTCGCCTCATCGTTTCCGACCTGCCCGAAGACGATGTCGACGGCGACGATATCTACTTGGACGAATCACTCTCGGCCCTTGCAGACGACATTCACGGGGTCACCTCCAACGAACCGCTCATGGTGAGCGCGGATCGGGAACGCGCATTCTACTGGACTCACGGCTCGAAACGGAAGATGACGTCCGAAATGCAGGGATTCTACATCACGAACCCGGAGCTAGGATTCCTTTTTGATAGATTCCTCTCCGATTCCATCTGGCCGCTCGCTCGCCCGGTGAACCCGACGGGCGAACCCGATTGGCCCACGTTCCCGAAGGAATACATCCGACTCAAAGACTGTCTTTCCGACCTCAAACGCGTGACACGAGAACGGGCGCTCGAGTCCTTCGAGGTGGAATTCGAGGGCTACGATACCGGAACCGGTGAAGCGGTGACGAAGCGTGGAACGGTCGCCGGGTATTACTTTACCGAATTCGACATCAGAGCGACGCTCAAAGTCGAACTCGACCCGGAATACGATTCCGGCACAGCTGACGTCGTTACCGTCGGCGGGTGGAAAGCGACGTACGAAGACTACCAAGCACGTCGTCTCACCGTTTGGGAAAAGAGCGGGAAGGACCATCCCGCCACCATCGACGACGAAACGGAACGTCACCTCCGGCGGTGTCGAGAAGAGATTCCCGAGGAGTTCGGCGACGGTCGAATCGCACTCGGGATGGATGCGTTCGTCGACCGAATGCGTGAATTCGTCGAGGAACGGAACGGGTCCCGTGATTACGAATCGATGCGAAAGTTCGGCGACCTGAAAGAGTTACTCATCGAATTCGAGGCGAGCGACAGCGTCCCGGTCATCGAGTGGGTCCCCACCGAAACGATTCCCGGTGGACACACGGTCCATCTCGGGCAAGTTTTCGACGACTTCGGGTACGACCTCACCGTCTTTGGAACGTTCGGCGACCCGATACATTCCGTGTTCGAAGACGTGTTCTCGACCCACGATGTCCTCAGTGCGGGCGAGCCGACCTTCGCCGATTACATCCTGTTCGAAGATGGGAAGCTCATCCTCCGCGAGCCGAACTTCGACCAAGTGGATTGGGACACGGTGGTCGAGGATATCGGTACCGAGACGCTCGCGGAGTCCGTCGACGGGACGACCGTCCTCGGTTTCGGGTCGTGGTCGAATATTCCGTCGCTTCCGTCCGTTTGGGATGGATTTCGGGACGAGATTTGGCCGCTCCTCGAACACCCGCCGGACTCGGTCGTCATCTCGCCCGCGGACATCCAGCAGATGTCACCGGACCTCGTCAAAGACGGGCTCCAGTCCCTCCGCGCCCTCGACGACGTCGTTCCCGTGACGGTTACGACGAACCGGACACAAGCAAAGCGTCTTCTCACGGTCCTCGACGAGGAAAGGACGGACAGTTCGCTTTCGAACACGGCCATGACCCTCCGTGACGAAATCGGTGTTTCCAAATTCGTGGTCCACACGCTTCTCGAGGCGGCGCTCGCCCGAGAATCCGGTATCGTGACCGCGCGAGCACCCAGACCGGACCCCGAACAGGTCACGAACTCCGATGCTCACTTCGATACGGGGCTGACGCTCGGCCACGCAGAGGGGCTGTCCGACGGGACGTCACTCATCCTCGCGAACACTGTCGCGGGGTGTTTCATGCGCGAGGGAGTTCCGCCGACCGAGGAATCTATCCGTCACCTCCTCGACCAATACGATACCCTCTTCGAGACGCAATAGCCCCGCATCGACCGAACACCACGCTCGACATAGACGAACGATACCGGGCGGAAGCAACCATACTCGACGAGACTGACCGTTTCACGCCGACACGGAATTCGGTTTGTGAACTTCGACGTATCGGCCGCCGGTTCCTGAAGGCGAATACTTACTCCCCTCGATCACGTTCATTCTACGGTACAATGGTCGAGAGCGGACTACGACGATTGACCAGCCGTCGCTGGAAGGTGGGAGTCGGTATCCTTCTGGCGCTCATCCTCATCGTCGTCGGTGGTGTCGCGGTGTACTTCTCGCTTCCACATCACGGGACGTCGGCCTCGGTGCAGTCGGTGGCAAACGACCCACACGTCTCGATTTCGAAAACGGATGGCGTGACGGTTCTTTCCCCCACGAACGGGACTTCGACCGTCGGACTCGTTTTCTATCCCGGCGCGCGCGTTGCACCGGATGCCTACTATGCCTCTCTCGCACCGTTAGTACGACGTGCCAACGTGACGGTCTTCGTCCCGAAAATGCCGTTCAACGTCGCCCTTCTCGATGTGGGCGCTGCGGGGGAAGTCAGGTCTCGGTATTCCGGGATTCGGACGTGGTTCGTCGGCGGACATTCGCTCGGGGGCGTTGCCGCTTGTCGATATGCGAGCTCACACGACGTCCGAGGACTGGTGCAGTTCGCGTCGTATTGCGATACCAACGTGAGCGAACGTCCGATAGACGTACTGACCGTCTCTGGCAGCAGGGATACCGTTTTGGACCGGGAGGCCTACCGTGAGAGTAGGAATCTCCTTCCGCAGAACGCGACGTTCCGCGAAATCACCGGAATGAACCACACTGAATTCGGTTCGTATCGCGGCCAGCAAGGGGACTCACGGGCGACCATCTCGTACGCCGTCGCCCACCGACGGCTAGCGGATATCCTCGTTCCGTGGCTGAGCAAATCGGTTACTGCGACTGCGTAGCCGGGCTTGTCAACCAGTTCGGTCAGTCCGTTCGTCTTGTCCCCATGCCCGTGCTTTGAACCATCGTTACCGGATGAAATATCACTTATCTCAGCCCATTCTCCAGATAATCGAGGACTGTCGGCCAGGAGTCCGCCGCGGCCCGTGCATTCGCTTTCGGGCTTCCCCCGTTGGTATCGTTCGTCGGGACACCGGTGTAATCGGCGTAGGGCACTCCAAAGATGTGTCCCGAATTGCAGTACGTCCGAAGGCCAAACGGGCGAGGATGGTCTCGTCGGCGCAACCGGTCGACCGTCAGCGCCGCCACCGCGGTCGATGGCCACTGCTGGTCGTCCCCGCCAGCGAACAGTAACACGGGCCCGTCTATCTCCTCGACGGGAACGAGTGCCTGCTCGAGAAGCCGCTCCGGAGTCCGTGACCGAATCGCGTTCGGGAGCAATGCGGCGCGACAGTCGTGTCGACCGTGATCTTCGATCGCGTCGAACGTCGCTCGAATGGCGTCCGGGTTCGCAACCGGAGAGCCGTTGCGAGTCCAGGCGGGGCGGTCGATGTATCTCGTCGGGGGTACTCCGGCGACTCCGTGCCGGACGACACCGCCGCCGGAGTACCCGATTACCGCCACCGGCCCGTCGTACCCCGTTGCCGTCAGTAACGCGGCCTCGACGCCGCGTGAGATTCCGAATAAACCGATTCCCGTGTCGTGAACCGTCGGCCGCCCCGTCAGCCACCGAATCGCGGTATCGAAGTATTCGAGCGGGATTCGTTCGAGCGATTCCGGCAGTCCCGGCGCGTCGAAGTACTGCAGTGCAAGGGTCGCGTACCCGTGTGTCGCCAACATCTCGCTCAACCGATGCGGAACGGAGGCCGACGCGCCGTGGAGTGCAACGATTCCCGGATGCGGTCCCCGCGTTGCCGGTTCGTACAGCCATCCGACCAGTCCGTTCGCTTCGACCGACCGTCGTGAAACTCCCGGGTCGACGAGTACGCGCGACTGTGAGCGGGACGGCGTCGAAGTGCCGAAGAGCCCGGAGTGGGCGTGGAACGAGAGTGTGACAGAATTCCGACTTCCCATGAAGAAATTTGGCGACGATGCAAAGAGGCTCTCGAAGGAGAGACGGTGAAGGATCATCGAGACCGTCAACCGTTCCGCTATCCGGCGGCCTCGCTCGGATCCATACCAATTCGACTTCGGTGCGTTGTTGGTGAAATCCTCGTTTACGAGCGTCGCCGCGCCGCTCTCGTCCGTTCGAAGCGACCACGAACCCGTATAGTCGCGGCCCGCTTCATCGGTGGCTTCACACTCAAGAGTCACGACGGTCCGTGGTTCGAAGCCACTCACTCGGAGTCGAAGCGGGGTTCCAACCTTCGTTCGGGCCGGACGGTCGATCGACCCCGCGTTCTCATCGACGAGTGCGGTATCGAGACAGCCGCCGGTAGCGGCCGCAGCGACGGCGAGCGACGACGCCAGCCACTCACGTCGGGAAACTCGTCTCGAAGTCACCAAACCGGTTAGCGAATGTTCACCTTTCACCGTCTTAAAATGCGGGACGCGTTCCGGTCCGAACTGTGCCACCCGGTACCGGATTCGACCTCGCTCGGTCGGTTCCCGGAGTCGTGGCTTGTCAACGATACGTTGACTCGGTTGCTCCGTTCTCGGCCTCGACTCGCATGATCACTTTAGGATACAACGCGTATCGTACAGGATAGTGAACGTCTATCGTTTTTATCCCGACCCTTTGCCAAATCATTAAATGAATACATCATATCCATTTTCATTGAGAGTTAAAATAACTTCTCACGTTTCGGATGGATTATTTATTTATTTTCAAATACATGTCCACAAAACTTATCATATGCAATTGTCTTCCGGTAATTGTTGCATGAATAACAATACACGACGAACCTTCCTGAAGGGAGTCGGCGTCACCGCAACTGCACTCGGAATTGGTGGAAACATCGTACTCGCAGAGGAGACGGACGGCACCGAGACGGACGACCCTCCTGCTGGGTGGTCGCTCTATCGTGGAACCAACGGCCGGACAGGTGCCACTCGCATGGGTGGGCCGACGGACGCCGGAAACCTCGATGTGATCGAATGGACGAATCCGGACGGTAGTATCGGCGAGCCCGTCGTCGCCGACGACACGGTGTATCTCGCCGTCCGGGAAAGCGATGGTCCGGGCGCGACGGCCGGGTTCGTTGCCGCGTACGACCTCCAAACCGGCACCGAAAAATGGAAACAAACGACCCCCGCACCGCATACGCCCACCGTCGGCACTGACAGGGTCTATTTCCTCACGTCGGCTCCGGAATCCCCGGACCCGGATGACGGCGGGGTCTTCGCCCTGGACATCGAAACCGGGGAGGTTGCGTGGACGCGTACCGACTACGTAACGTACGGCCAACCGGTGTGGACACAACCGATACTCGCGGATGAGGGGCTCCTCACGACGAACGTCTCTACCGGGTCGGCGTACGCGCTCGACCCCGCCACCGGTGATACCGTGTGGAAAACCGGGGGTGTGGAGGGTGACGTGGCGTACGCCGACGGAACCGTCTACACTACTGACGGCACCGCGGTAGATGCGTCAGACGGGAGCAAAAAGTGGAGCGTCGAAGGGTCCATCGAAATGGTCGCCGACGGCTCCGCGTACGGCACCACAGAGGGGACCGTTCACTCGTGGTCCGTCGGCGATGGAGCCAGCCAGTGGTCCACATCGATCGAGGGCGAATTCGGTCAGTTCGCACTCGGTGACGAGCAGTTGTTGGTCGTCACCGAAGAGGAGAATACCCATAGGGCGACCGCGTTGGACGCGACCAGCGGTAAAGAACGGTGGAGCGTCGAACCCCTTTCGGCCCTGTCCGGCCTGTCGGTCGGCGACGGCATCGTCTACGTCGGCGGTAGACGAGCGGTCGATGACGGGACGGACGAAGCGGTCGTGCTTGCCATCGACCCGGCCTCCGGCGAACCCACGTGGAGTCTTCGACTCCCCGCCCGGACCGAGCAGACGGACAATTTCGATGGACTCACAGCGACGACACCGGTCGCGGTGGACGGGTCGCTGCTCGTTTCATCGTCACCGCACGACGTCGATCCGTTTTGGTACGAGAGTGATGGATACACCCGGGACGAAATCCTCTATCGAATCACGGCGGACGAATCGCCCGCTGATGACGATGCATCGGGCGGGGATGAGACGGACGATGAAGATTCGAACGGAAACGAATCCAACGGGGACGAATCCGACGCTGACGACTCGACAGACGGTTCGGAGGATACGGACGAGGAGACGGAGAACGACCGCTGTAATTGATATCTCTGGGACCGTGAGGTCATCGTCCTCCGAAACCACCACCACGTTTACCGTCGTTCACAATATTTCAATTGATTCTTTCTTGGTAGTATATGCCGCATACTTATTATTGTGCAACCGAAGAATGTAGCTATGTCCAACTCCGCTTCAATCAACGCTGAATCGATAGTGGACGATTCCATAGATAAGCGAATGTTCGTCCACGAATATCGGTTCGAGTACGATATCGACGGTGAGACGACACTTACGGAGTGTCTCATCGATATTATCACATTCGTCACCGACGGTTCTCGAGACGAAGCGGAATCGCTCGTTCATCAGCGTTGCCGTCACGATATCGACGATCACTTCTCGATGCTCAATCGACAGCAAAAGTGGAAATCCTCCTTCTGGGTCGGTAGCCTGAACGTTACCATCAGTCGGGACGGAGAAATCGTCGTCCGAGAATTGTGATCGGCTTCCTTCCTCACTCGGGTCGGCCTGGAAGCGTCCCTGACGTTCCGTCTACCACCGCAGTAACTGTCGATTCTTTCCCTCGACCTGGTAATAGCGAGCCTCGGTGTGATTTCGAGGGGTCGATCGAAAATCGCGAACGCATAGACTTCTCATCGAGTTCGAATCGTCCAAGTAGTGCTATGAGCGGACGGTGAAACGCTTATTCCCGGTGATGGGGACAGGGCCTCCCCGGAAACGGGACGACGCACTGACACGGCCCGTTCGAGTCTTCGTCAGTGCGCCCGCAGATCGGCTGCCCGATAGTGTTCATTGATGGGTTATCGTAAGACATATTCCCTCTGTACCGGCAGTATCGATAAATACATTTTTGAATATCATTGAAATATGTCTGACGGGTGTACAATGATAGATGATGATGGACGCCGGATGTCGAGGAATCTTCTCCTTTAGTGCCGGTTTGGTGCACAAGACCGGAGAACCCATTACGCCCGAGTGATAGCGTCGTCGTTCGGCGGACGGTCGCCCCCTCGTGTCGGATTCGAAGAACACCTCCGGAATCGTCCTCACGGCACCCGGCCGTTCCCAATTTTTTATATTAATATTATTAGAGAAAACGTTAATTATATACCCTGTTCTGTGGACCTACGGTCCATGGCAGGTGGTACCGACCAACGGGGAGTAGCGATGACACGGCAGAGACGATACCGTCCGAGTTCGGACGCCGTATCGATAAACAGACCGGCTGGAAGGAGCGCCGAGGAACGACCGACCCAGCTAACGAAGACGAAGCTAGGTGGTGGGTCGCGATGGTGAGTGCCCTCGAAATAGTTCTCGCGGTCCTGCCGCTGGTAGTCATCGCATACCTCATGATCGGACGGTTTTGGCCCGCCACACGGGCGATGCCGCTCGCGTGGCTGTCCGCCGTCGTCGTCGGCTTCGTGAGCTGGGGTATGACGCCGAGGTGGGTCGCGGCCGCGACCATCAACGGCTTCATCACCGCGACGAACATCCTCTGGATCGTCTTCGGTGCGATTCTCCTGTTGTACACCCTGAAACAAACCGGCGCCTTCGATACCATCAACGCCGGATTCACCTCCATCAGCGAGGACCGACGCGTTCAGGTGGTCCTGCTCGTCTTCCTGATGGGGTCGTTCATCGAGGCCGCCGCTGGTTTCGGAACGCCAGCGGCCGTCGTCGGTCCGCTCTTGGTTGGTCTCGGCTTCCCACCGCTCGCGGCGGTCGTGGTCGCACTCACCGGAAACCTGATGGCCATCACCTTCGGCGCGGTGGGGACGCCGCTCATCATCGGATTGCAGGACACCTTCGCGACGGCGAACGTGGCGACGCCCGCGGGAACGACGGTCCCCGGCTGGGTTGCCCAAATCGGCGTGTGGGCCGCGTCGTTCCACGTTATCGTCGGGATGCTGTTACCGTTTATCGGCGTCGCCATGATGACGCGGTTTTTCGGCGAGGAACGTTCCATCAAACCCGCGCTCGAAGTGCTCCCGCTCACCTTGTTCGCGTGGTTTACGTTTGCGGTTCCGTACTGGCTGACCGCGTACTTCCTCGGACCGACGTTCCCTGGCCTCATCGGCGCGATGAGCGGCATGGTGTTCACCGTCAGCGCGCTAAAAGCCGGGTTCTTCCACCCCGACGAAGAGTGGGATTTCGCACCACAGGAACTCTGGCCGGAACACTGGGTCGGCGACATCGAGCCCGGTGAGACATCCCCGAGCGACACTCCAGTCGCCGCCGACGGTGGCGTCGTGACGAAACAGATGTCCCTTTGGAAGGCGTGGACGCCGTACGCGCTGCTGGCGGCGCTGCTCGTTCTTACCCGCGTCTGGACGCCACTGACCGACTTCTTGACCAGTACGCTCGTCCTCAAGTGGACGAACATCCTCGGAACTGGCCTCGATAACGACTTCGCACTACTCTACCTCCCGGGGGCGGTGTTCGTGTTCGTTCACCTGCTCACCATTCCGCTACACGGCATGAACGGACGCCAGATCAAGGATTCGTGGGTCGAAACGGCCGAGAATGTCATCCCCGCTGTCATCGCGTTGCTGTTCGCGGTGGCGACGGTTCAGATCATGATTCAATCCGGCAAAGCGGCGGACATCGACAGCATGCTGGTCGTCCTTTCCGACGCGACGGCGAACTTCGCCGGTGGCGTCTATCCGTTCTTCGCGTCGCTCGTGGGCGCGTTCGGCGCGTTCCTCGCAGGTTCAAACACGGTGAGCGACATCCTGTTCGGGACGTTTCAGTACAACGTCGCCGAGAATCTCGCCGTCCCGCGCACCGTCCTCATCGGCGCACAGGCCGTCGGCGGTGCGATTGGAAACCTCATCGCGGTTCACAACGTGGTCGCGGCCCTCGCGGTCGTCGGCCTCGTCGGACAGGAAGGACGCGTCATCCGACTCGAACTCCTTCCGCTGGCCTACTATGCGACCATGACTGGCATCCTGACGATGCTGTTCGTCTACGTTATTTTCCCGGGCGTCTTCTGAGACCGTCGAGCTTTTTCGTTTTGCACCACCGGGGAAGGATGCGGAAACGACGATGGTACGAGTGAATTCGTTCCACATAGTGAACTCGTTTCACAACGTGGTCAAATTTCGGACGGTAACTACAAACGAATGTGATTAGATACTTCGCTTGGGTATCAATCGATGAATCTCGACGAATTTGTAACCTCCCACGCACCGAACGAGACGCAAAACACGTTCGAACTGGAAAGTTCGAAGCTACTCGACGTTTCGGTGGACGGGAGCGTCATGGCCCGAGCCGGGTCGATGGTCGGCTACACCGGCGAAATCTCGTTTGAACAGAAGTCCGCCGGTGGACTGAAAGGGATGCTGAAACAGAAAGCCACCGGAGAAGGCGCGGTGATGATGAAGGCGACGGGGACCGGCCATCTGTATCTGGCCGACCAAGGCAAAGAGGTCCAACTGCTCGAACTGAACGCCGACGACGAGATCAGCGTTAACGGCAACGACGTGCTGGCGTTCGAGGACAGCGTCAGTTGGGACATTAAGATGATGAGCAGCATCGCCGGAGCGACCTCCGGCGGTCTGTTCAACGTGTATCTCTCGGGACCGGGATATATCGCGATTACCACGCACGGCGAACCGCTCGTCGTCCCGACGCCGGTCAGCACCGACCCCAGTGCGACGGTCGCGTGGAGTAGCAACGTCTCTCCGAGTTCGAAGCGAGATTTGAACCTCAAGAGCTTCATCGGTCGCTCCTCCGGGGAGTCGTACCAACTTCAGTTCGCCGAAGAGGGTGGATTCGTCATTATCCAACCGTACGAGGAAGTACACCCCGAACAGTGACCCACTTCGTTCGATCGCTCGCTACGACCGCTCCCTGACCACGACATCTCGTTTTCCGTTCTCTCGTCCGGTTGATGGACGGGACCTTCGAACACTCCGGCTCGATGCACGGAACCAAAAAACACGCTCGAATCCATAAATACAATATACTTTATTAAAAAGGAAAAATAAATATCCTTTTTATGCTATGGTACTAAACCTATTTTAGCTAACGCGGAATGGCCCCCATGAATTTACAAGACAATCAGAACGCTTCTACTCGTTCGTTTTTGAACCCGTTTACGAGTGAGTTCCGTCCGTTCGCCCTCGTTCAGCTTCTCCTGATTCCCCTTCTCTTCATCGGGATTCTTTACAGAGCGCAGAATTCTCCAGAATGGTTTGGTTCGTTTCATCTCGACCTTCTCTTTCTCTATGTTACACCCCTTTTGTTGCTCGCGCACACGTACTATCGGACCGATAGTGGGCTGTGGATACACGTCGCACAGACGTCTCTGTTGATTCTTCTGACCTTCGTCCTCCTCCGACAGCACAACCTGTACATCCCGGGCGACGGACGCACCCTCCACGTTGCCTTGGTCTTCCTTCTGTACGCAGCCTATCCGTTCATCGGATACGATATCGTAGCGTTCCTCCGAAGTCGAGCGGTATACGTGGCCGCGTACGTCCTCATGCTAGGGGTGTTCTTTTTCCACGTCAATTCGATGGCCGCCGGTTCGACGAAAGCGTCGTTCGTCGTCTATATGGCGTTACTCTTCGGGGTAAGCGTCTTCTTCATCCCGAGGTACGTCTCGCGGAACGTCTTCTTCTGGGGTCTGTCACTCGTCGCTGGGTTTTTCGTCGTGATAGGACTCCCCGTCTACGTTATCGGGTCGTACGACCTCTGGTGGTTCCAGCCCAAACTCTTCGAGGCCACGGCCACCATTCCACTGCTCGGGACGGAGTTCCACTACCTGCAATCCGTGCTCGACAATCCGAATATCCTCGCCGTCCTCACCTTCTCCGGAGCGTTTGCAGCGCTCGTTCTTGCCGTCGAAAACGTCTTCCAACGGCGGTTCCTCCTTGTGTCGCTTGCATCCGTACTGTTCTTCCTCAACGGACTCGCCACGTACCTGACGCATGCACGTGCATCGTGGTTGGCCCTCGCGTTGGCCACCGTCGTGTACGCCGGGTACGTTCTGTTCGGTCGTCGGAGCGTTCCGTTTACGGTCGTTCCGCTCGCGCTAGCATCCGCGGTCTTACTTCTCACAATCCTCTTCGCGGTCGGACCGATAGATGCACACGGGCGAGCACCGCTTTGGATGGCCGGACTTCGTGCCATTAAAAACGCCCCCTCCGCCCTCGGCTACGGAGTTGTCAACACGCACGCCGTTATCGAACCGTTCGTCACCGACCCCCACTTCCGCGGGTATTCGCCCCACAATTCGTACGTCCAAATCTTCTTGCAAGTCGGCATCGTCGGTGGGTTAGCGTATCTCGTAATCGTCCTCGGTAGTATCGTCGAGGGCATCGTTCGATGGGACTCGGTTGACGTACCGATGCTCGGGTTCGCCCTCGCATTCGCGGTTCACCAAACGTTTGCGGTGTACACGATGTTCAACAACGCCGTCGCCTCGATACTCGCGATGCTGGTCTTCGGTTACCTCATCTGCGGATACGAACGGTAGAATCGACTCGTTTCTTCCCGCGTCCGTGTTTCGTGACGCCGACCTCAAATCAGCTTGATGATCGCCGCCCACATGAAGAGAGAGATAACGCTCGCAAGTAAAAACGCGATCCAAAAGTCCGAGAAGTCGGGGAAGTCCGGGATAGTCGAGCCAGCGATGGCCATTTCTACTTCACATTGGTCCTCACGGAGTAATTAGTGTTGGGTTCAGATGGACAGTCATTAAATAGACATACGTCTCTTCGACTACCTCCTCTGGGTCTTTCAATGGAGTTTTCCGATGGTGGGGGATTTTCGCATCTTTACACACTACAATTATTATCATATAATAAGGGTTCTTTCTCGCCGAATTCCTATCTCAAGAACGGTAAATAGGGGAACATACTTGCACGAAAATTAAATCAACTGATCAAACCGGAAACCGAATCGCCTTTCTCCTTCGCCCGAGACACCCATACATGGTCGACGAGTCCGTTCTGATCGCGTTCGTCGCGGGCATCCTCCAAGGCATTTTCGAGTGGCTTCCGATTTCGAGCGAGGGTAATCTCACTCTGTTCCTCCGCGCGATGGGAAGCCAACCGGAAGCGGCACTCCGCTTTTCACTGTTCCTCCACGCCGGAACCGCGATCGCCGCAACCGTCTACTATCGTGGGGAACTCGAAGGCGTCCTCGGTTCGCTTCGGGGGTGGCGTCCCGATTCGGCCTTCGAGAATCGACAGGCGGAACTGTCGTTCCTCGTTGTCGCCACGCTCGCGTCAGGTATCGTTGGAATTCTCGCCTACAAAACCCTGGATGCAGTCGTCTCCGAACTCGCCGGTGGCGGATTCGTCGCACTCATCGGCGTGTTGCTAATCGGGACCGGAGTGTTGCTCCACTCTGCAGACCGGTTCGAGTTAGGGAATCGGGAGACTCCTACATTGACGGATGCGATTCTCGTCGGCGGGATGCAGGGTTTGGCCATCCTTCCGGGTGTTTCGCGCTCGGGAACGACAGCGGGTACCCTCCTCTTCCGTGGATACGACGGCGCTGACGCGTTTCGACTGTCGTTTCTGCTTAGCATTCCCGCGGCCGCGGGTGCTGGCGCATTGGTCGTCCTCGAAACCGGTGGCCTCCCCTCCGTCTCCCCCACGGTTGCACTCATCGCGCTTGCAACCAGTGCCATCGTCGGATACATCACGATCGACGCGTTGTTGCGGGTCGTCGAACATGTTTCCTTCTGGGCGGTCTGTGTCGGAATCGGGACGCTAGCGATTGCGGGTGGTGTCTTCCTCCTCGTCGTGTAAGCTCCCGCGCGTCGAAATCTAACGCTTATGCGGTCCGTTTTTCTCGGTATTCAAAAGCCGATGAATGCGTAGCCGATTCCGAACGTCCCGAGAAGGATACCGGCCGCAATCATGGCTTCGTCTTTCGTCATTTTCTCATCTTCGAGTTATAGTTCCTAAACAATACATTCTTTTATACGAAGTCTGATGGTTCGTAACGCAAGGAGGGGGATTTGTCAACTTGTGAGCGTTCCGGCAAGCGGTGTCGTGCCACCGCCGTACCGAGCCACCGTTTCCGGTCGGTTGCCTCTAGAATCTACGACTGCATTCTTTAGAGGACGAATAGCAGTGTCTGAACGATTCCGAACCAGACGGCGGCCGAGAGGAGTATTGCAACGAGGTATCCGCTCCAAAACGAGTTCATCTGTTTGTCACCAGGGGCACTCTCCGTTCGCTCGATCGAACGGTACCGTCCGTCGAAGGTGTCCTATCGGCCCGGAAGACTCTCCCATCCATACTATTTCCTCAACCGTACACGGTATTGTAATGAGGCCTCTACCGTCCGTAAAGATACCATTTCACTTCTTCAGTATCTCTTTACTCCTGATTCGAACTATCATCTGCAGAAACTGAATGTCCCATTCCACGACTTATTTGGCAATTTAATTTTGTATTTTTCTCACTATATTGCATTTATTTAGTATTTAATCTGGTTATTTTGGTCAATATCGGACGTAGCATTTATGATATTGCATATCTCTTTAATCAAATAGTGCTCTCCACATTCCGCTATCGCTTCGCTAGCGTTACTGGAACCATTTCGCTCGTGGTACTTTCTGTCCTCATCGCGAACGAACGCGCGGTCCAATCGTTCGTTACCACGAGCTTTCCGGTACTCGATCAGCTTCATTCGACGGTACTCCCGGTACCGAAGATCGGAATTGCGGGCCTCATCACCGCCTTCGTCGTTACGGCGAGCCTCATACCCATGTTCAAACCTCGTCCTCGACGGGTATTGGACACGATTTCAGTCACGGAAAAGCGACTGTTCATCGCCGTTTTAGGGCTCGCCACGCTCGGCTACGCGGACTACTCGTACCGTCTCCCTCGCTCGACGCTCATCATCATCACCGCACTGCTCGGGGTCGGCCTTCCGGCGCTATTCGTCTCGATTCGCCGACGTCCGACCGATACCAACGCGCCTGCAATCGTCGTTGGTGACGACGTTCGCTACGTCGCCGACGTTCTCAAAGCTATCAACACGCCCGTATTAGGATACGTCTCGCCGCCGAGTGGAAACGAGGTTCGCGAGCACGAATTGGAACGAGTCGTTACGGACGGTGGGACCGAACAGCCGCTCCCGGGCGTCGAACGTCTCGGCGGCCTCTCTCGCCTGGAAAACGTCATCCTCGAAAACAGCGTCGACACTGCCATCTTGGCCTTCTCGACCACGGACCGAGCGGAGTTCTTCGGTGCACTCGATACGTGTCACAAGCACGGGGTGACGGCGAAAGCTCCCAGTCGGCACATCGATAGTGTTCTCACGAAGACGGAAGCGACGGAGGACGACGAACTCGTCGAAGTCGCCCTCGAACCGTGGGACTGGCAAGATTACGTGTTCAAACGGATGTTCGACGTGTTGTTCGCCGCGGCCAGCCTCCTCGCGTTTGCGCCGCTCCTCGGTGTCATCGCACTAACAATTAAACTCGACAGTCCCGGCCCGGTCTTCTACAGTCAGGCTCGGACCGCGGAGTTCGGCGGCACGTTCCAAGTGTACAAGTTTCGGAGCATGGTCACTGACGCGGAAGCCGAAACAGGGGCCAAAGTCAGCGAGGAGGACAAGGGCGAGGTCGATCCCCGGGTCACGCGCGTCGGTCGAATTCTCAGGCGGACCCATCTGGACGAAATCCCGCAGCTCTGGTCCATTCTCATCGGAGATATGAGCGTCGTCGGACCCCGCCCGGAGCGACCGGAACTGGATTCCGACATCGAGACCGGCGTCGTCGAATGGCGAAAGCGGTGGTTCATCAAGCCGGGCCTGACCGGACTCGCACAAATCAGCGACGCCACCGGACACGAACCAGCCAAAAAATTGCGGTACGACGTCGAGTACATCCGTCGACAGTCGTTCTGGTTCGACGTCCAAATCGTGACCCGCCAACTCTGGCAGGTGGTCGGGGACGTCGGTCATCTCGTCCGCGGAGAAGAAGAACAGTAAGCGAGCGACCCACGTCAGACCGCGCTAATTTTGTACACGATGCGTGCTGCGTTTCCCGACCGTTCGAAAAATCGCACGTGTGTTGGGCCGTTCTTCTTCGACCTCTCGTTCTGTTTCGAGCGTTCCCCGACGCGAACCGATTTCGCCGAGAATCGTGTCCCTCGTGTGTTTCTTCAGTAACGTCGCGAGACGTTCGGCAACAATCGTTTTTTATTCCTCCCGCACACACGAATCCGTAGAGACAAATGGAACTACTATCAATTGCGGCGTTAGTTATATTCTGGGCGAGTTCGCTCGGAATTCTACAGACGTATCTCTTCTATCCCGCGTTACTTCGCGCGTTCACGAGCGACCGTCCACCCGTACGGTCCCCATCGGAATGGCCTTCCACGACGCTCGTCATCGCGGCGTACAACGAGGAGGACGTCATCGAGGAGAAGATAGAAAACAGCCTCGAACTGGACTATCCCGACGACAAGTTCGATATCGTCGTCTTTTCCGATGCGTCGTCGGACAGGACCGACGACCTCGTGAAAGGGTACGCCGACGAGGGCGTCGAACTGATGCGAATCGAGGGGCGCGTCGGGAAGACGGAATGCCAAAACCAAGTCACGTCGAGGCTCGATTCGGACTTCATCGTCTATTCGGACGCGAACAGCATGTACGAACCCGCCGCAATCAAACGGTTGATCGCTCGGTTCTCCGATGGCGTGGGATGCGTCGTCGGCGAACTCCGCTACTCGGACGACAGCGACGTCGAAGGTGAGTCGCTGTACTGGCGCTACGAGCAAGCCATCAAAAAGCTCGAAGCCCGGTTTCACTCCCTCGTCACCGGAAACGGTTCCATCTACGCCGTTCGACGCTCGTCGTACGTTCCCCTTTCACCGGGCGGTATCAGCGATTTCGCCGAACCGCTCGCCGTCGTCAGCAACGGCGAGAAAATCGATTACGCTGACGACGCAGTCGCGTGGGAGCGAACCGGCGAGTCGGTCGAGTCCGAGATGTCCCGACGGATTCGAATCGTGACCCGCTGTTGGAACACGGTCACGGAGTTCACGGAACTCCTCAACCCGCTTCGGTATCCCCGATTTGCCTTCCAGTTCATCTCGCACAAAATCCTCCGCTGGTTGTCCCCGCTCCTGCTCGGAACCGCGTTCGTCGCAAACGCCGTCCTTCTGCTCCTCGACGCCAACCCGATTTACACGCTTTCGTTCGCCGTACAGGTCCTCTTTTACTTCTCTGCCGTCCTGGGATGGGTTTCGGAGCGATACGACGTGGCGATACCCGGACCGGTACACGTCACGTACTATTTCATCGTCTCCAACGTCGGGATGGTCCTCGGACTGTGGAAATTCCTGAAAGGCCAAAACATCGTCACGTGGGAAACGGCGGACAGAACAGGATAATCGCTGTCAGGCCTCGCTTCGTTTCGTCCGTTTTCTCATTTGTAACCGAGCGCCTGTAGCCTGTCTTCGACCATATCCTCGTCGAGCGACGATTGGTCTTCCTCCTCCGGCGAGTCCGATTTGATGTCCCGTCTGGTTTCGCCCTCGACGACGAGCCACGGCACTTTGACGAGTTCGGGAGCGCGGAGGCCGCGCGGATGTCCGTACGCCCGTACCGGAATCGGGGACAGTCTGTCTCCTAACAGGTTCCCGTGGTCCGCGCTGACGACGGTCTTTCCCGGGATCTCGTCGATGAGTTTCTGCACGTGCGGGAACACCAGTCGGAGGTTCTCCTCGTAGGCCTCCTTTACCTCGGCGGGCGTGTCCTCGGAGATGTCGTACTGGAGTTCGTTCCAGATGGACCGGTCGCTACGGAGGTTCGAGTCGTCGTTCGGTGCGAATCCTCGGTGGTTCATACTCCGTCCCTTCTCGCCGATGAAGGGGTAATGGGGCTGCATGAAGTGGACGATGAGACGCTTGTCCGGGTACCGCTCGTAGGCGTCCATCGCCGCATCGACGACCGTTTCGGGGACGACGGTTTGAAGGTCATCGTCCCACTCCGTGAGGAGGTTGATGACGGAGTGAAACACGCCGTCCTCCAACTCCGTGACGTAGGGGTTCGCGGTCACGTATACCGTGTCGTGAAGTTCCTCGCCGGAAAAGTTCCCTTGGATGAACTCCGAACTTTGGCTCCCTCTCGACCGTCGAAACTCCAGTTTCCCGTCCAGAACGTTGTTTTCCGCGAAGGTGTCGTATCGCGTTCCGTCGAGTATGACCAGCGTATCCCAATCTTCGTTCATGACGTCGACGCCGATATCGCCTCCCGCTTTTTGATGGACCTTCTTGTTGACCGCTATTCCGACTTTTCTGCATTCGCCCACGGACATGCGCGGATTTTGGAGGAGCTTTTTCACGTTAGACGCGTTATATCGGCCGAAATCTACCATTAAATAGGAGTTGGGAATACAGGAATATAGATGTGGGGGACTAGGATTATTCGTAACCGTTGTTAATGAGTTAATTCATCGTACAGCTCCACGAGATTGTCTTTCTCCTCTTCCCAACAGTACTCGTCGACGACTCTCTGACGTCCCGCGTCTCCCATCTCGCTTCGTTTTTCTTCGTCTCGCAGGAGCTCCGCGACTGCATCTATGTCCGACTTTCGAAGGGATTCGGAGACGAAGATGCTGTCGTCCGAATCCAAATATCGCTCGGTGGACCCGCTTTTCGTCGCGACGACGGGCAGTTCGGCGTACATATACTCGAACATCTTCGTGGGAACGTTCCGTTCGAATCGCTCCGTATCGACCAGCACGAGGCCGAGGTCCGACTGGTAAAGGTAGGCGAACATGTCCTCGTAATCGACGTAGCCGAGGAGTTCGACGGCGGATTCGAGGTCGTGACGGCGGATGTACGATTTGGCGTTCCGCTCCACGTCGTCGTTCTGGAACGGACCGATGAGTCGGAGGGTGACGTCGATATCGTGCTGGCGAAGCTTATGCGTCAGTTTCAACATCCGCTGGAGACCGCGTTCGCTGTCGAGACCACCGACGTAGGCGAGGGTGTATTCCGAATCGTTCTCTCCGTCCACCTCCCCGAATTCGACGTTTTCGAGGCGTGGGAAGTTCCGAACCGTGACGACCGAATCGTGGCCACGGTTCGCGAACTGGTTCGCGGTCGGCAGGTCCGCTGTCACGATGCTGTCCATCGCTCGCGCCAACTGCGATTGAATCTGTGGAAATACGCGAGCGAGAACGGGCTTTATTTCGTCCGGTATCCACTCTCGCACCCGAATCGCATCGGCGTAATCCTCGTGAACGTCGTAGACGACCTTCGAATCCGTTCGAAGACTCAGCAGGATACCGACCGTGAGAAGTTCCGGGTCGTGGAAGTGATAGACGTCCGCGTCGGCCTCTATCGCCATCTGATACATCTTCACGAGGTGGGACCACCGCTCGACTCGGGAGTCCACGGTGCCGAGTGTGGTTATCCGTATTCCGTCCTTCGTGGTGTCTTCGTCGTGGTGGCAGAGCAGTTCCACCTCGTACCCGGCATCGACGAGCGTCCGGGCCTGTTTATGAAAAATACGGGTGTCGAAGGGCGTATGAACCGTTGTGAGGATACAGACGGAGGTCACAGTTGAATACGGTTCCGTGCGAACGATATATCTTTTGTCTTCAGATACGCTCGAAACTATACTAAATTCAGATTATACTAATCTATCGCCTCGACGAGCACTTTGTCGTTCTCGAAGCCGAGCAGATACACGACGACGCCGAAGACGCCGAGTGCGACCGCACCGATAAGGACGGTACCGAGTAAACTATCGATTCCCATCAGACGGCCGCCGACCAACACGATGGAACTCACGAGGATGCCGATTACCCCTTTCCAAAACCGTCGGGAGTACGGCTGAATCCCGAGGAGATACCGAACCTCGACGAGACGAAGGACGTTGAGCGTCGCGATGGAACTACTCGTCGCGGCGGCCGCGCCGACGATACCGAACTGGCGAATGAGGACGAAATTCAGACCGATGTTCATCGCACAGACGGCCACGGAGTTGATCATCTGCAGCTTTTCGTACCCGGACATGATGAGCAGGTAGCCGGACGGTCCGACCATCGCCGCCGTCGTCTGCCCGAACGCCAGGATGACCAAGGCGAGACGGGCCGATTCCGTCGACGTTCCGAATATTCGGAGCACCGGCCCGGCATACGTCGCGAGGAATATCAGCCCTAACACGGTGAAAAAGGAGACCCATTTCGTGACGACCGTGTACACCATTTCCAGCCGGTCTTTCTCGCCGTTGTGATACAGGTCGGCGGCGAGCGACGGGAATATCGAACTCGCGGCCTGCAGGACCACGAGTAGCAACATCGACGTTTGATACGCCGCCTGATACCACCCGACCCTCGCGGGTGAAACGAAGAAACCCAACATCAGGATGTCCGTCCACGAGACCAGATACTGCGTGACGAGCGCGACGGTGAGCGGCATGGAGACGAGGAATATCTCCGTGAATTCGAACTGGGGACGGACGTCGAGGGAGATGACGCCGCGTCGCAAGAGGAAGAAGACCGCGAGAAAGACGCCGACCCCTAACGAGACGACGTAGCCCAGAATAGTTAGCCGGAGGTCGTCGAGGACGAACGCGCCGACAACCACGAGGAGGAAGGCGACGGTCGATTGGCCGATGTCGCGCGTGTAAACGAAATATTTCGTCTCCTTGAGTCCCTTTGTCGCGTTGCTCGCGACCATCATCGTCGAGAACAACGGTATCCCGACGATGAACAACTGTACCGCGGACCCGAACCGGTTGCCCGTGAAGGCGCTGATGGCCCCTCGATTGAAATACAGGAGCAGCGAGAGACCCGACCCGATGACGAGGGGGGTCACCAACCCGAGGAGCGCCGTCCCGCTCACCTTCGACGTCTCCTCGTCGTTTCGATATATCGGAATGAACTTCTGTACCGCCGTGTCCAGTCCGAGGCGGGCGGGAATGCTTCCGGCCTTCATGACGACCATTCCGAACGCGAACAGTCCCAACGCGTCAGGTCCCAAGCCCTGTGCGATGACGACGTTTATCGCGTATCGAAGACCCCGACCGACAATCCCGCCGACAAAGGCGATGGAGGCGAATTTAGCGATATTGTTCTTCATGTATCGACCAACGATTCCCTGATGTTAGTGCTTCAATCAAGTTTCCTAAACTCCATCGATAGTTATCTCGTCGCGGTTGGCGTATCGATGGTTCATTCAATAGTGGCTGTCATTCCTATTTTTCAGCGTCCTGACGGACGTCGCTCGATAGCAGTACGCCGTCAGCCCCAGCATCGTGAAGAGATAGCGATTATCGGGGATATCGGACGTCACGAACGCGTTGAACCCCATAAACAGGAGTAGCGCGACGAACAGAATCCGATACGGGTCGCGATGGAGCGGCCGTTTCGGCGCGAGTAGCAAGTACGCGGCGCAACCGAACAACGAACCGAACAGCAACAGACCGAAGAGTCCGAATTCGACGAGAATTTCCAAGACGATGTTGTGCGGGTAGTACTTCACATCGCCCATACCGTACAGAATCGGCCAACTTCCGATGCCGTGGCCGAAAGCTGGCGCCGACAGCCACATCGGTATCGACGCCAGATAGTAGTCGACTCGTCCTTCTACCGACCCCGTGCTTTTGCCGGAGAGTGTTGCGACGATGCGCTGGATGGTGTTCGGGAGTTCGTCGAGATAGAGCAGGACGACGAAGACGATAGCGCCTATCAGTACAACCGCTCCGATTTTTTTCGCGAGGTCCGTCTGGGCCAATTCCCGCGGGGACTTGGACAGGTCGAAATATCCGATTCCCAGCCAGAGACCCGCACCGAAAGATGCGAGCAGTGGGCCACGCGCCCCGTTCACGAGCAGGATGAATCCGAACAAGCCACTGAGGGCGATTCCCACTCGCCGTTGCATCTTCGATGACGCTTCGTACAGCGTGTACGCCACCGTGATGAGGAACGCAATCCCGATGACCCTCCCGACGAGGAGATACGTGGCATCGAACGGTCTGAGTTGGCTTTCACCCGCCACGACGACGAATTGAAAGATCGATATCGCCGCGATAACGACGGAAAAGATGACGGTGGCGGTCAAAAAGCGTCGCAGTCGTCTCCTGGATTTCGATATGATGAGGGCCGGGGCACCTAGCGACCAGAACGTGACGGTGGCGAGTTCTAGCGACTTCGATGTCGCATACTCGGAACTCGGTGTCCAGAGGTTGCTCAACAACGCGTAGCAGATGAACGCCCCCAAGAGGACAGTCAGAACCAGTCCGCTTCTCGGCGGTCGTTCCGCTTTCGTTATCAACACGTATCCGCCGACGATAGCTGAAATCACCGCCAGAATGGCCGTCAAATTCCCCGGTACCCTATCCAATATCGGGGCTTGTTTATACAAACCCACGAAGAGAAAGAGGGTGAACAGCGCTTCGAAGGAGAACAGATTTTGTTTTAGAATCCCCAAGTCAATCCGCCCGTCATCCATCAATTTATGAGAACTCATGTTTTGAAGAACTTTCTCGAATCGTAGTCATCTACAAGCAACGAACAGAGATAATAAAAACTTGTGGGCTATTGGGAAAACATGTATTAATAATTTAGGACCTGTTCAAAATATATCTGCTCAAACTGTGCCAAAAATCATCGGAAAATAAACCATCCAAATTGCGCGTCGCGGTGGAGTATCCCGATTATTTCACCGATGTCACCACGTGAGACCTTCGTACGTGATTCCCTCGCGTCGTTCGATGATTCGACGCCCGTCCACGACGACCCGGTCCGTCATCGATTCGAATTCGTCGTCCAACGCGGCGAACTCGTCCCAATCCGTCACGACGAGTGCCCCGTCCGCGCCATCGAGAGCCGCCGTGGCGGATTCGGTATACTCGATATCGGGGAACTGTTCGCGCATGTTTTCGGTCGCCACGGGGTCGTAGGCCACGACGGTCGCACCGCGGTTTTGGAGGGCTTCGATGACCGGAATCGCACGGGAGTTGCGAACGTCGTCGGTCCCCGGTTTGAACGCGAGTCCGAGTACCGCGATGCGCTTGCCCTGAAGGGGAACGTGCTCTTCGAGCAGTTCGAGCAACCGCTTCGGTTGTTTTTCGTTCACTTCGATGGCGGCTTCGACGAGCGACGGTTCGTATCCCTCCTCGTGTGCGGCGGCGACCAACGCGGCCGTGTCCTTCGGGAAGCAGCTGCCTCCCCAGCCGACGCCGCTGCGAAGGAATCGCTCGCCGATACGGTCGTCGAGACCGATGGCGTCCATGACCTCGTAGGCGTCCACGTCGTACTCTTTGCAGATATTTCCGAGTTCGTTGACGAGGCTGACCTTCGTCGCGAGGAACGCGTTGTTCGCGTACTTTATCATCTCCGCCTCGCGGATGCCGGTTTCGACGACGGCGGGAGCGGACGACTCGACGAGCGGTTCGAAAACTGCCGACAGCCGTTCGTTCGCACGCTCGTTCTCCGTTCCCAGGACCACCTTGTCCGGTCCGAGGAAATCCTCGACCGCACTTCCTTCACGGAGGAACTCGGGGTTCATCGCCACGTCGAAATCCTCCCCTCGGTCCTTGTTCGACGCATCTTCGATGATGGACCCGAGGACGTCCTCCGTCGTTCCGGGAACGACCGTGCTCTTGACGACGACGAGATGGTAGTCGTCCTTCGACCCCAAGGCCTCGCCGAGCGAACGGGCTCCCGCCTCGATTATCGACGTGTCGATACTACCGTCCGCGCGGGAAGGGGTCGGCAATGCGAGGAACGTCGCATCCGTCTCGCGGACCGCACCGTAGTCGGTCGTCGCCGTGAGTCGGTCTCCCCCGTGTTCGGCGACGAGTTCGTCCAATCCGGGTTCGTGGATGGGTGCCCGACCGTCGTTGAGTCGTTCGACGATGTCCTCGTCGATGTCGATGTTGGTGACCGAGTGTCCGAGGTCGGCGAAACAGGCGGCGACGGTCGTTCCCACGTAGCCACTCCCGACGATGCTAAGTTCCATTAGGAACGGTACTAATCCCGGTTTCCTTGAACCTTCGCATATGCTTCGGTCTAAAAGTATTTATGACTGGCATCCCCGTTCAAAAGTATGAAAGCTGTAGTCCTGGCAGCTGGCAAAGGTACCCGCCTTCGACCGCTCACCGACGACAAGCCGAAAGGATTGGTCGAAGTGAACGGCAAACCCATCGTCACCCACTGCTTCGAGCAACTCGCGGAACTCGGCGCGGAGGAGTTCATCGTCGTCGTCGGCTATCGCAAAGAAGACATCATCAGCTACTACGACGACGAGTTCGACGGGATTCCCATCACGTACACCCATCAGCGGGAACAGAAGGGACTCGCACACGCGCTGTTGACCGTCGAGGAGCACATCGACGACGACTTCATGCTGATTCTGGGCGACAACATCTTCCAGGCGAATCTCGAAGACGTGGTTCGTCGGCAACAGGAGGACCGCGCGGACGCCGCGTTCCTCACCGAGGAAGTGCCATACGAGGACGCCAGCCGATTCGGAGTCTGTGACACCAACGACTACGGCGAAATCACAGATGTCGTCGAAAAGCCGGACGACCCACCATCGAACCTGGTGATGACCGGGTTCTACACGTTCACGCCCGCTATTTTCCACGCCTGCCATCTCGTGCAGCCCTCGAACCGCGGCGAGTACGAGATCAGCGAGGCCATCGACCTCCTCATCAGAAGCGGTCGCACCATCGACGCGATTCGCATGGACGGCTGGCGTATCGACGTCGGGTATCCCGAGGACCGCGACGAGGCAGAAGAGCGACTCACGGACGAAGAAGTGGCCAGCCCGTCCGCATAAGACCGCCTCGCACCATCGTCGCTTCGGTACGTAGCCCTCGACTTCTGGAGTCGCTACCGTACCGTAACCCCACCGTCCAGGCAATCCTACAGTAGAAACGGATTTAATAGAGGCTACTTCATAAAAAGATGAATGGTCCAAACACCAGTCTCCAAAACAGTCCTCGTCACCGGAGGTGCGGGATTCGTCGGCAGTCACCTCGTCGATGCGCTCGTTCAGGAGAACGACGTTCGAATCCTCGACGACTTCAGCACCGGAAAGCGCTCCAACGTAAACGAAGCGGCGACACTCATCGAAGGTGATATCCGCGATTCCGAGACCCTCGACCGCGCAACCGAGAACGTCGACCTGATATTCCACGAAGCGGGTGTCGTGAGCGTCCAGCAGTCCGTGGAGGAGCCGATGCGCGCGAACGAAGTAAATCTCGACGCGACGCTCGCTCTTCTCGAGCGAGCGCGGGACCTCGACGCTCGCGTCGTCCTCGCATCGAGTTGTGCGATTTACGGACAGCCGACCGAAGTTCCGATTTCCGAAGACGAACCGTTTTCGCCGTCGTCACCCTACGGCTTGCAGAAATCCGCGCTCGACCACTACGCTCGCCTCTACGAGGAACTGTACGGGCTAGAAACCGTCGCCCTCAGGTACTTCAACATCTACGGGCCGCGACAGTCGAGCGGCGATTACAGCGGCGTCATCAGCATCTTCAAACGCCAAGCGACGAACGGCGACCCGATAACCGTAGACGGCGACGGCGAGCAGACGCGTGATTTCGTCCACGTCGACGATATCGTCCGGGCCAATCTACTGGCCGCGACGACGGAACACGTCGGCGAAGCGTACAACATCGGTACCGGCGACAGCGTTACGATACGCGAACTCGCCGAGACGATCCGTGACGTTTCGGCGTCGTCGTCCGATATCGTTCACACGGACCCGCGTCCGGGGGACATCGACGAAAGCGAGGCCGACATCTCGAAAGCCACGGAGAAGTTAGGCTACGAACCGACGATTCCGTTGGACGAGGGGCTTTCGTCCTTATTGTGACTGTGTAGTCGGCTTCGACAGTACCATTGTCCACAGCACTGTGGTATTCGGATTTTCTCGCCTCTGAAGCGGTCAAATATCGGTGGTGGTGTCGGCGCTCGACCGGACTTGACCAGTGCAGCACAAAAATTCGACCAGAGGGACGTTATGGAACGAAACGATAGCGCTCTCGAGATAAGGGCTGTTGGCATCGCGCTTCCGTGTTTTTCCGGTGATTGAGCTTATCGGGCTTGAAGAAGACGGTTTTTGATTTGAGATGATGTTACCTCGGCATCAGATTTTCTTGGTGACTGTCCATCCCTACATCTCTCCGCCTCTCTCCGCCAACCGAACACTATAAGTCAATACTTGATAGGAATAAAGATATCGTGTTGCAAATGCAACTAACAGATAAGCGCGTTCTCGTTACCGGTGGTGCAGGGTTCATCGGCTCGAATCTCGCAAACAGTCTCGCTCTCGAAAACGACGTCGTCGTCGTCGACGACGGTTATCTCGGGACACCCGAAAATCTCGATGACGCCGTCGAGTTCCACGAACAGAGTGTTCTCGATGACGACCTGCCGACCGACGTGGATGTCGTGTTTCACATCGCTGCCCTCTCCTCGTATAAGATGCACGAGGAAAACCCGACCAAGGGGGCCCGAGTGAACGTCGAAGGCTTCGTCAACACCGTCGAACAAGCACGTGACGATGGCTGTGATACCGTCGTCTACGCCTCTACATCCTCCATTTACGGAGACCGTACTGAGCCATCGCCCGTCTCGATGGACGTCACCGTCAACACCGGCTATGAAGCATCGAAACTCGCGCGCGAAAAGTACGCCGAGTACTTCGCCAACCACTACGATATGAACATGGCTGGCATGCGCTTTTTCTCGGTGTATCAGGGCTACGGCGGCGCGGAAGAGCACAAACAGGAGTACGCTAACGTCATCGCGCAGTTCGCCGACGATATGGCGAACGATGAGGCTCCTGTTCTGTTCGGGGATGGCACGCAGACGCGTGACTTCACCCACGTCGACGACATCGTCCGCGGACTCGTTCTCGCGGCGGAGCACCAACTCACAGGCGTCTACAACCTTGGTACCGGGAGGCAGATCTCGTTCAACGACCTCGTCGACCTGCTCAACGACGAACTCGGTACGGACATCGAACCGGAATTCATCGACAATCCGATTCCGGACTCGGTATACGTCCACGATACGATGGCGGATTACTCCCAGATGCACGCGGAAACCGGCTGGGAGCCGGAAATCGACCTCGAGGAAGGGATAAATTCGGTCTGCCAGCAGTATCGATAGACGGGGACGACATCCGTCTTCTGTTTTATTGCTCGGATATTAACCACTCGTCGTATCGAGCGAAAACCTCGGCCGATCTCTACTTGCCAAAGCGGATGTCGGTGGAAATCACGCTTATTGAACTGGGGCTTGACTGTAGAGTATGGCGAAAATAGTGTACGACGGACCGGACGGAACCAACGAACGCGAAATCGATGCGGATGCCATCTCCGACTCCGGTCGAGTAGAGGGTATCAGAGTGAATCTCGAAGAAGACGGGTATCTGCACATTCCGTACACTCGTCTTTACTGGATACGAATGAGCGAAGACGAAGGAAAAATCGATTACTCGCAAGTATGACGTTCCTTCCGTTCGGTTCCCTCACGAACCATTCACATATTGGGCAAAGGACTTTAGAGCGAGTCTTCCCGAGCTTTGACACATGAACTTCGACCCCACACAGAATCGTGAGCGGGTCGCCTGGTGGCTCATCTTCGGTGTACTCGGCTTGATTATCGCGTTTATCCTCTACTCGTACGTCGGAACGATCGTCCTCGGCCTGTTCGTCTACTACGCGACGCGGCCGATTTACCGAAGGTTGAGCCATCGCGTACAACCACGTAGCCTCGCAGCAGGGCTTGCGTTGGGAGTGCTTGCGTTCCCCGGAATCCTCCTCATCGCGTACACGGTGTTCGTGAGTATCCAGCAATTGAGCGAACTCGCGGGAATCGATCTCCAGCAGTACGAGTCCGTATTGGGACCGTACATACAGACAGTTCTTGGACAGCAAAACCCCCAAGACGCAATCAATCAAATCCTTTCGAATCCTCAACAACTCACGCAGTATCTCGATCCTCGAACGGCGAGCGGGGTAGTGACGTCGGCCGGTGGCTATCTCGGTGCCGCCGCATCCGGACTCATACACGTCTTCATCGCGCTCATTATCGCGTTCTATCTCCTCCGAGACGACCAAAAACTCGCTGGTTGGTTTTCATCACAGATCAGCGGGGAGAACAGCGCGACGCACGCTTATTTGACGGAGGTCGACACCGACCTCGAAACGATTTATTTCGGAAACATTCTGAACGCGTTCGTCGTCGCCGTCGTTGCGGCCATTACCTACACGGCACTCGATAGCATCGCACCGCCCCAAGTGGGCATTCCCGCGGCGGTCCTCTTGGGGCTCTTGACCGGACTCGGCAGTCTAATTCCCGTCGTAGGTATGAAGATCGTGTACGTACCGATAGGCCTCTACCTCGCGGGTCGCTCCCTGGTGACCTCCCCTCAATCGATCTGGTTTCCGATCGCATTCCTACTGGTTGCCGCGGTTATCGTCGACGGTGTGACCGAACTGCTGTTGCGGCCGTACATCTCCGGTCGGAATCTCCACGTCGGCCTCGTCTTGTTCGCCTACATTCTCGGCCCGCTCCTCTTCGGATGGTACGGATTGTTCCTCGGACCGCTCCTGTTGGTACTGCTGGTTCACAGCGCACGAATCATCCTTCCGGACCTTCTCCACGGCCGGGAGTTAACGCCGTTCGCAACCGCCGCGGACCCGATTCCGGATCCGGACGGGAAAACGAGTGAGGATACGACTGCCTCTGATACAGTCGATACCGAACAATCGAAAACCGACTCATCTACCGAATCACCCGACGGAGGGGAATGAGGCGATTGTGACCGCTCTCGAATTGGATTCGTTCGCCCCGCCTGACGATAGGGGACGTTTCCGCACCGAGCCAACTGTTAACTTTCCGGAAGCACAAACCCTTATCGGAGGTAATACTGATGACACCAGATGAAGACCTCCCGCAAGAGGATCCGAACGGTCAAAAAGTACCCGACCTCGATGACTTAGTTGACCGGATTCTGAGCGGCGGAAACGACCCGTCGCCATCGGCGTAGTCGGCATCCTAATCGACTCGAAGACTTCGTAATTTTTACCTCGCTCTGCCCGCAGTCCGCGGCCGACCGGTTTTACCCGACATAGAGTGTTTTGAGACATCGGTGAGAAATCATAACCTCCAGTCGTTCCTCCACTCATGTGACCTGGTCACTCGCGGCACCGCCGAAACGACCGTTCGGTGCCATCGACAGTGACTCGGGGCGAATCACACATGAACTCGAACTCCACACTTCGTGACGAAGGAACTGATGTAACCGTGTTCGACCCGTCATCGTCCGAGATGGCGTCCGTGATCACACACTGGCGACGTCGTGCCGTCCTCACGTATCTCCAAGACCACGGTTCGGTGCAGTTGTCAGAACTCGCCTCCGTTCTGGCTCGCGAAAAAGCCAACGCGGAGGGGCGCGGGCCGACCCGTTCCGACGAGCGACGAACTCGTCTGACACTCCATCACGTCGACGTTCCGCGACTCGCGGATATCGGCATGGTAACGTACGATACGCTTTCGAACATCGTCACGCCGACACCGTCGATCAACAGTCTCGACGCCCACTTCTTTATCACCGATTGATTTCGAAGTCGTCGTGAGCGGCTTAGAACTGGTGCGGAGCGCTCACGTGCATCCCGACGAACTTCCAGCCGTCCTCTCGTCTGGCCAACGTACCGCTCCACCGGGTATCGAACCCGCGACGCGTCCCACTCGTCGTGTCCGTCCACGCCATAGCAACCGTGTCGCTGAACCATGCATGACGGTCGCGTTGAGTCACTCGCAGTTCGTGACTCGCCACCGTCCAGTCATCCGACTGACGGGTCTGCTCGCGCAACCCCTCCGCGACGGCCTCGTACCCGACGAGTTGCTCCGAGATTCCGAACTTGACCAGTTCGTCGTCCTCCGCGAAATACGGGTAGAGCGGCTCACTTCGACGAAGCGATTCGTAGTACTCACGGACCGTGGCTTCAGCATCGTCGGTTTCCATGGCGAACGATCATCCGTCGGGGAGTCCCAAAGGTGTTCTTCTCACTCGCTCTGGACGGGAGTACGGGTTCGTATTGACCGAGTGTCGTCGCACCGGAGGTGATTTTGTCGAGTCGATAACACACGGGATAGCTCATTGAAAGTCATTTCATCGTCGTAGGGAGTGTCTTTACTTCGAATCGAGAACGCTGGTCAAAGAGTTTATAAATATAAATATGAGGAGAATATTATGAAGATGAAAAAGATGTATAAAGGCAGAAAGATCGCACTGTTTTCGGGGATTCTGATTCTTCTCGGAATTATTGTGGGAGTGTTTAGTATCGTCCCCGCTGTGGAGAGTCCGAATTATCTCACCGAAGCCTCTGAAAACCAGAATCGAGTGCTGATGGGAGCATTGTTCCAATTTATTTTAATTCCGATATATCTGGGATTTGCGCTTCTTTTGTATCCAATCGTGAGTAAGTACAGCGAAAGTTTAGCGATCGGGTTCGTCGGGTTTCGGATAATTGCTCAAGTATTTCAACTAATCGGCGTGATACTTCTACCATTGTTTGTATTCTTGAGCCAGGAATATGTAACTGCTGCAACTACCGACCGATTGTATATTCAAACTTTTGGAGAATTATTGCGACTGGGACGCGACTTAGTGAACCATGTTGGCGTAATGTCGTCTACGGGCTTGGGTAACTTGATTTTATACTATGTGTTTTACAAGACAAAACTGATCCCGAGGTGGTTATCCATCTTCGGTTTTGTTGGAAATATACTGGGGATAGTAGCTAGCTTTTTAATCCTCTTTTCGATTATCAGCGTGATATCCCGCGAATTCATCGCGTTATCGGCACCATTGGTCTTACAAGAAGTTATTCTCGCATTTTGGTTGATTATCAAAGGGTTTCGTCTATCCGAGTCAAACCTGACATCAGAACCTATCCGAGATATAGACTAAATATTTATTATTAATCCGTCGACTTGTCGTCGAGATGGTAGCCCCTCCGCGCCTCGTTCGACACTACTTTTCGACGAAAGCTAAACGGCGAACGACCGATTCAATCGTGCGTCACTGGTTCCACGGTGCGTCGTCTGGGTCGATGAGACGCTCTTCGCGTTCGATGGCGTCTATCACCTCGATGTCGTCCTCATCTAACGCAAGTTCCTGCGCTTCGAAGTTCTCCTGAAGATGGTCCTCGCTCGATGTCTTCGGGATGGCGACCACGTTCTTCTTCGCGGCGAGCCATGCCAGCGACACCTGATGGGGTGTCGTATCGTGTTTCTCCGCGACCTCCTGGATCTCGTCGACGTGGGTCACCTCCCCGCGGGCTATCGGCGCGTAGGCGACGAGCCAGTGGTCGTCCTCGCGGGCGTACTCGTGGAGTTCCTCCTGCTGGAGAAGGGGGTGCATCTCGACCTGATGGGCGAATATCGGCGCGTCGAGCGTGTCGCGCGCCTCGTCGAGTTGTTCCGGCGTGAAGTTGCTCAGGCCGACGTGCTCGATCGTCCCCTCGTCGTGAAGTTCGTCGAACGCCGGAAGGGTCTCCTCGGCGTCGTACGTGTCGCGCGGCCAGTGGACGTACAGCAGGTCCAGCCCCTCGACGCCGAGTCTGTCGAGACTCTCGTCCGTGCTGGAGAGCACGTCGTCGTACGCGAGTGTATCGTCCCACACCTTCGTCGCCAAAAACACGTCGTCGCGGTCGACGTCCGCGTGTTCGATACCTTCGCCGACGTACGTCTCGTTGTCGTAGGCCTGTGCGGTGTCGATGTGACGGTATCCCATCTCCAGCGCGGTGGAGACGATCTTCGAACACCGTTCCGGGTCGGTATTTTTGTAGGTTCCGAGTCCGATTTGCGATGGTTCGTCCATACGTTCCCGTGTGGACGAACGCACCTGAATGATGTGGCCCACGCGCCGTCGTTCGATTTTTCGTGATAAATCAGTCGAACCTCGACCGCTACTCGTCCTGCACGAGCGTCGTCTCGATGAGCCGCGACGTTCCGCGCCTGATTCGGCCGCCGACCGCCGTCGAGGAGATGTCCAACTGTTCGGCGAGCGCTTTGTGGGAGGTCTGTCGCGGTTCCTCGAAATATCCCTCCTCGAACGCGGTCAACAGGGCCTTTCGCTGCGCCTCGGTCAGCGATTTCCCGTCGGCGGTGAGGCTCTCCTGTTGGTACAGCCGGTCGAGTTCGAACGAGATGCCTTCCTCCCGGCAGTAGCTCCACAGTTTCGACAGCGACTTTCGGTCGGGCAATTGGACTCGGAGGAGCCACCCCTGCCTCACCGACCGCGCTTCGAGCATCATCCCGCCCACCTCGGTGGTCTTCGGCGTGACCAGTTTCGTGCCGGGCGTATAACAGAGGCGATAGATGCGGGTGTCCCCGTGGTCGGCGACCATCTCCCATCGGTCGACCGTCGAGTCGTCCCCCAATTCGTTCTCGAACGGCTCGAAGTCCCCATTGTCCGCCTCGACGAGGAAGAAGAACATCCCCGTCTCGGGGTCGGTTCCCGTCGTCGGGACGACTTTGATAGCGACGTTCGATACCGCCTCTATCGTGGGTGCCAGCGCGAGGTCCGGGTGTTGAACCGTGACGTGTGAAATAAACGTCATAGTGGGTTGTAATGCGTTGATTTGCTACGTGTCCCACTCTCGTTGGCATCCATGTTAAACATTCGGTACCACGGTGGTTTTCGCAGTGGAAACCATCCGGTCTTCGCACCGTCCTCCCGTACTCGATTTGAGCGAACCCTGAATCCGGTTCAGTCGCGGCCGAACCGCGGCGGCGTTCACTCCCTGTTCAAAACGCGCTCACGTGGTCGTCTTTTGGCTCCCACACGTGACCAGTCATCCGTAGCTCGCGGAGGTCGTCGAGCGTTTCGCCGACGGTTCGGCCCTGCTCGCCCATCGCCGCCGTTACGAGGCCGAGCGGAACTCCATCCTCGTAGTCCTCGCCGAGTTCGAGCACGACGGCTTTGAGGTCGGCGCCTTCCGTCGTTTTCCGAACCGACTCGTCGTCGACGATCTCCCACTCGACGTCGTGGCCCGTGAGTGCCCGGTGGCGTCTGTAGAACGCTATCACTTCGTTGGGCGTTTCCGTTTCCGTTCGTTCCCCACAGTTGGGACAGCTGGCGACGAAGGGTGTTCGTTCCTGTTCTGTCATCGGTGGTTAGGCGTTGTAGGCCTCTTGGGCCAGTCGGTGGAATTTGTGCAGCGTGTGCTCGTTCGGTCCGAGTTGGGCCTGCGCGAGCGCACCCGATTGCAGCCCTTCGTACTGTCGCTCGACCAGTTCGAAGTCCTCCTCCTGCAGTTGGCGACTCGTTCGCACGAACTCCAACTCCTCGTCGGTCATCTCCGCGTCCCTGAAGAAGTAATCGGCGATGAGCTGGAAACGCTCCTCGTCGATGGGGTCGATAATGTACGTGCCGTAGCCGTCCGCGGTGCCGTACATGTTCACCGTGAAGTTCGGCCACATGTAGTAGAACTTCGCCTCGTGCTCGTCGTGAATTCGAAGGTCGTCGTCCACGTCCTCCTCGTGGGTGTAGTGGAGCACCCAGTGGTAGTCGTTCACTTCGAGTTCGGAGTCGTTGAGCTGGATTCCCGTTATCCAGTCCTGGTGGTTCGCCTGGCAGTGGTCACACTCGGAGTAGTTCCCCCCGAACGTCTTCCAGTTGCACTCGACCTCCGAGACGAATCGTGCGGCGTGTTCGTACTCGTCGAGCGGGAGCGCTTCGAGTTCCGTCGCCATCTTTCCGGCCTGTTCGGACAGCGGCATCGGGTCGGCGTCGAAGTTGACGAACACCAGCGGTCCGATGCGGTCGGTCGAGACCTCCATGAGACCGTTCCTCTCGGCGTCCAGTTCCGACACGTCCTCGTCGCCCAAGTCGGGATTGAGACTGGCCTCCTCGAAGCTCTTCGGCGTCGTCGAGAGGTCCCCGTCGAGGTCGTACGTCCAGAGGTGGTACGGACACTGAATCCGACTCATGTTGCCGGGGTCGGTCATCGGCGTGTCGTCGACTATCTTCGACCCGCGGTGGGCACAGACGTTGTAAAACGCGCGAACGTCGTCCTCGTCGTCTCGAAGGACGATGACCTGCTTATCGCCCACCGTCCGGGTGAAGAAGTCCCCGACCTCGGGAATGCTGTTGGCGTGGCCCGCGTACACCCAGTACCGCGAGAACACCTTCTCCTTCTCCATCTCGAAGACGTCCGGGCTGGTGAAGTACTCCGCCGGGAGGGCGTTCGTTTCGTCGGTGATGTCCGGGCTGACCGCTTCGACCTGATCCGTTCCGTCGTTCCATCGTGTCATGTGACAACTTGTCTCGTCCTTGGGGTATAAAAATGAACCACAGATAGCTCCCCCATTCAAGTGTACCGGTGTTCGCGCTCCGGTTCGGGGACGCCAGTTCCTGTCGATACCCCCGCCAATTCGCTCGTTTTTTCCGGGGAAAACTCTGAAGATGGTCGATTCGAAACATCGTTGGTGGGTATGAGTGACAGTAACAATCGAAGGGACGTCATCGTCATCGGCGTCGGTGGAATGGGGAGTGCGGCCACGTACCACCTGGCCCGACGCGGTTTCGACGTCCTCGGATTGGAACGGTTCGATATTCCGCACACGCATGGCTCGTCGCACGGCATCACGCGTATCATCCGCCGCGCGTACTACGAACACCCGTCCTACATCCCGCTCATCGAGCGGGCCTACGAGCTGTGGGACGATTTGGCCGAGCGGACGGGCAGGCCCGTCATCCACCGGACCGGGTCAATCGACGCCGCTCCCGAGGGGAACATCGTCTTCGAGGGCTCGCTGCGCTCCTGTGAGGAACACGATATCCCACACGAAATCCTCACCGGCGCGGAACTGAACGAGCGGTTCCCCGGTTATCGACTCCCGGACGAGTACAAGGCGCTGTACCAACCGGACGGCGGGTTCATCGTCCCCGAGGAGTCCATCATCGGCCACGTCGAAGCCGCACAGCAAGAGGGCGCTGACGTTCGCGCCCGACAGCAGGTCCTCGACTGGACGGAGACGCCGGACGGCGGCGTGCGAGTCGAAACCGCGAACGCGTCCTACGAAGCCGACAGCCTCGTGCTCGCCGCCGGTGCGTGGAACTACAAACTCGCGGACGCGCTGGAGGGCCTCGCCATCCCCGAACGGCAGGTCCTCGCGTGGTTCCAACCCGAAACGCCGTCGCTGTTCGAACCCGACTCGCTTCCCGTGTGGAACATCAGTTCGCCGGAGGGGCGGTTCTACGGCCTTCCCATCTACGGCGTTCCCGGGTTCAAACTCGGCAAGTACCATCACCTCGACGAACAGGTCGACCCCGACGAATGGAACACCGAACCGGGTCCCGCCGACGAACGGCTCTTGCGCGATTTCACGGAGAGGTACTTCCCGGAGGCGGCGGGCCAGACCATGCGACTGGCGACGTGCATGTTCACCAACTCGCCGGACGAACACTTCATCCTCGATACCCTTCCGGACCATCCGCAGGTCGCGGTCGGGGCCGGGTTCTCGGGTCACGGATTCAAGTTCGCGAGCGTCATCGGCGAAATCCTCGCAGACCTCGCCGTCGAGGGAGAGACCGACCATCCGATAGACATGTTCGAGTTGGACCGGTTCGATTGAAGAGGCGTCCCCGCCGAATCGAGGGGTGACCTTTTTTCAATACCTGTGCTATCTCACAATGACCCTTTTCACACGTTCCCGTCGATGTTAATGTGGTAAATGAGTACAAGTAGCATACTTCCCGACGAAGCCGGGACGCTCGTCGTGGGTGCCGGGTGTGTCGGCTGTAGCGCGGCGTACCACTTGACCGAACTCGGCCGCGAGGACGTCGTCGTCGTCGACCAAGGGCCGCTGTTCGAAACGGGTGGCTCGACCTCGCACGCCCCCGGTCTGGTGTTTCAGACCGCCGGTAACAAGTTGATGTCCGAGATGGCCCAGTACACGCGGGAACTCTACGACGACCTCGGCGGCTTCCGGAAGTGCGGCGGTATCGAGGTGGCCTACACGGAAGACCGGTGGGAGTTCCTCAAACGCAAGCGCGAGTGGTCCCGCTCGTTCGGCGTCGAGGACGGGGAACTGCTCTCCCCGTCGGCGGTCGCAGAGCGCGTCCCCCAGATGAACGCGGACGTCATCCACGGCGGGTTCCACGTCCCCTCCGACGGGAAGGCCCACGCGGTCGAGGCCTCGGAGGCGATGGCGAATCTGGCGCGCGAACGCGGAGCCGAGTTCTACGGGAACACGAAGGTCGTCGACCTCGAAACAGACGACGGGGAAATCGATTCCGTCGTGACCGAACACGGCCGCATCGAGGCCGACGAGGTGCTCCTGGCCACGAACATCTGGGGGCCGCTGTTCGGCGAGATGGTCGACGTCGACGTGCCCCTCAAACCCTGCGCCCACCAGTATCTCGTCTCGGATTCCATCGACGAACTGGCCGGTGCCGAGCGCGAAATCGAACAGCCGATACTCCGCCATCAGGACCGCTCGCTGTACTTCCGCCAGCACGGCGACGCCTACGGCATCGGGTCGTACAACCACGACCCCCTCCTCGTCGAACCCGAGGACATCTACGGCCCGGACAAACTGGACGACCTCGGACTGGAGTACCCGTCGCTCCGCGAGTTCACGGCCGAACACTTCGTCGAGAACACGCATCCCGACCACGAGCAACCGGCGTTCGACGCCGCGAGCGAACTGATTCCCGCGTTCGAGGAGTGCGACTGGGAAACCGAAATGAACGGGATGTTCTGTTTCACCACCGACGGGATGCCGATTCTCGGCGAAACCGAGGACATCGACGGCCTCTGGTGGGCGCTCGCCGTCTGGGTGACCCAATCGGGCGGCGTCGGGAACGTCATCGCCGAGTGGATGGAAAACGGCACGCCGCGACTCGACGGCGAGCGCGTGGACGCGACCGGCGCGTCCATCGACCGGTTCCAAGGCCACCACGGTGCCGACGGATTCGTCCGCGACCGGGCCGCACAGCAGTATCGCGAGGTCTATCAGCTCACCCATCCCCGTAACCAGCCGAAGAAACGACGCGGCTTGCGTCGAAGTCCGTACTATCCGCGTCAGCAGGACCTCGACGCGGAGTTCTACGCGAGCGACGGCTGGGAGTCGCCGCAGTGGTACGAAGCGAACGAGGCGCTGCTCGACGAGTACGACGTCCCCGACAGACCGGGGTGGATCGGTCGCAACTGGTCGAAGGCACACGGGGCGGAACACCAAGCGGTCCGCGACCGGGTTGGGCTGTACGACCTCACCTCCTTCACCGCCATCGAAGTGCGCGGGTCCGGTTCGGAGCGGTTCCTGCAGGGACTCCTCTCGAACGACATCGACGTGTCGCCGGGGCGGGTGCGCTATACGACGATGCTCAACGAGGACGGGGGCATACTGGCCGACCTGACCGTCTCCCGGCTCGGCGGGGACCGGTTCCTGATTCTGACCGGCGGCGGCAGTTCGGGGACGACGCAGGGCCGCTGGATTCGCGACCACGCCCCCGACGACGGCACCGTCGAGGTCATCGACCGGACCTCCGCTCGGTGCGGCCTCGGCGTCTGGGGACCCAACGCGCGCAAGACCCTCGAAGGGTTGGTCGAGACGGACATTTCGCACGACGCCTTCCCCTTCTTCTCCTGTCAGGAGACGCACGTCGGGGGCGTTCCGGTGACGATGCTCCGCGTCTCGTTCGTCGGCGAACTCGGCTGGGAGCTGTACGCCCCGCAGGAGTACGGTGCGCAACTGTGGGACGCGGTCTGGGACGCTGGCGAGGAGCACGGCGTCCTCGCGATGGGCGATGCGACGCTCAACTCGATGAGCATGGAGAAAGGGTTCCGGTTGTGGGGAACCGACATCTCGCCCGAGTACAACCCCTACGAGGCGAACCTCTCCTTTGCGGTGGACATGGAGACCGACTTCATCGGAAAGGAAGCGTTGGCCGAAGCCAAAGAGTCGGGCATCGAACGACGGCTCGTTCCCGTGACCCTCGACGAACCGGGCGCGGTTGTCGATACGGGCCACCCCATCGTCGACGGCGACGAGATTCTGGGCTACACCACCCGCGCCGACTACGGCTACACCATCGACGCCGGTATCGCGTACGCCTATCTGCCGACCGACTACACCGACGCCGGGCAGTCCGTCGAGGTGGAGTACGAAGGCGAGCGGTTCCCGGCGACGGTGCGGAACGAACCGCTGTTCGACCCCGACCGGGAGAAGATTTTGCGCTGATTCGAGTGTCACGATGACGACACAGATATCGAACCGTTCGGGGCGGACCCTCGCGCCAAACCGTACCTGTCATTGCGGTGCACGACGACGACCACACAGATGACTACCAACACGACGGAACGACTCTCCTTTTCGGACATCGAACAGGCCATCGAACGACTCGACGACCCGTCCGTCGTGAAGCGGACGCCAGTCGAACGGAGCACGTCGCTCGACGACCGAACCGGCGGCGAGGTGCACCTGAAGATGGAGCATCTCCAGTGGACGGGGTCGTTCAAAACCCGCGGCGCGTACAACAAAATCGAGCGCGACGTGGTGGGGACGGACACCGAGCGCGTCGTCGCCGCGAGCGCCGGTAATCACGCGCAGGGCGTCGCGCTCGCGGCGACGAAACTCGGCATCGATTCGACCATCGTGATGCCCAAAACCGCCCCGCAGACGAAAATCGACGCGACGAGGGGCTACGGCGGCGAGGTGGAACTCGTCGGACAGGACTTCCGCGAGGCGATGAATCACGCACAGTCCCTCGCCGAGGACGGCTCCGCGGAACTCATCCACGCGTACGACGACCCGGCCATCATCGCCGGACAGGGCACGCTCGGCGTCGAGATGTACGAGGACCTCTCGACCGTCGATACCGTGGTCGTTCCCATCGGCGGCGGCGGCCTCATCTCGGGTATCGCGATGGCTTTCGCCGAACTGTCCCCCGAGACGCGTATCGTCGGCGTCCAGGCGACGGGCGCGGCGACCGTCCCCGACAGTCTTGACAAAGGGATTCCGAAAACGCTCGATTCGGTGGACACCATCGCGGACGGCATCGCGACCGGCGGCATCTCCGAGTTGACCCTCTCGCTCATCGAACAGCACGTCGACGAAATCGTCACCGTGACCGACAGCCAAATCGCGCGTGCGGTTCTCTTCCTCCTCGAACGGGCGAAACAGGTGGTCGAAGGTGCCGGTGCGGCCTCGGTCGCGGCCGTCATGGGCGAGGCCCTCGACGTCGAGGGGGAGACGGTGATGCCGCTGCTCTGTGGTGGAAACCTCGATATGACGATGCTGCAAACCGTGTTGGTGCACGCGTTGACGAACCGCGAGCAACTCCTTCGGCTTCGGGTGCGCATCCACGACCAACCCGGGGAGATGCAGGAGGTGTCCGGCATCATCGCGGACCACGGGGCGAACATTCGCAACGTCCGGCACGACCGCTCGGCACCGGAACTGGACGTCGGCGAGGCCTACCTCGTCTTCCAGGTGGAGACGAGCGGTGCCGGGCAGGCGGGGAACATCATCCGTTCGATCCGCAGTCACTCCTACGAGGTCATCCACGTCAACTCCTGAGTCGGTTTCGGACGCGTGCCCGCCATCGTCGAAATCGAGGAGTTCTCGCTTTCGTTCGTAGTGCGTTCGATGACGTTGCTGTAAAATACTTCGGTGATTAAATTTTTGTCCGTCCATTAAATACACCACAGCATAGAAACACGAGCTATTATTATCGATTCTCAAGAGAGAAGTATGTGGTATTGTGTCATGGTGTCTCGGAACACGGATCTGGTGCTGAATTTGAATTCGAATCCGCATCCTCGACTCACGACGTCGGGACATCGAACGACAACGAGACAACAACGGGTTGGGAAATCACCGTCGAGTTCAAACGACACGTCGTCGAGCGTCGGAGATTTCGTCGTCAACTGCTCGAACGGACGGCCGCTTCGCTGTTCCGTGCGGTACAGAAAACACTAGCAGGAGATCATATGAGCGAAACATGAGCCAAGAACAAGGAATCGTACGCGAGTTCGTAGACGAAATAGATCCGCTTGTGTTCGGATTCGGGATTCTAACCGCGGTAACGTTCCTCGGATACGTCTTACTCGTCGGCCCGGACCAAGCAGGAACCACCATGGAAGCCATCAACGACTGGTTGTGGACCAACTTCTCGTGGTTCTACCTCTGGGCGATGCTGATATTCGTCGGCTTCACGACGTTCCTCATCTTCGGCCCGTGGGGAAAGATCAAACTCGGTCCCCCCGACGCGGAACCGAGACACGACTTCCTCTCTTATTTTGCGATGTTCTTCTCCGCCGGAATCGCCGCCGGAATCGTGTTCTGGGGTCCCGCCGAAGCCATCTTCCACTACGGGAGCGGAACCCCACTCGCGGGTACTGACGCCCCGGCGAAACAGCGCATGCTGGGGTCGCTCCAGTACACGTTCTTCCACTGGGGAATCTCGGCGTGGGCGGCCTACCTCATCGTCGGCGTGCCCATCGGCTACTTCGCGCACAAGAAGGGTGCGCCGTTCAAATTCTCGACGGTCATCGCGCCGCTCGTCGGCGTCGATAACCTCGACGACAGCTACTTCGCGCGACTCGTCGACCTCATCGCGGTGTTCGGGACGATGGGCGGCATCGCCACGTCGCTTGGATTCATCGGCCAGCAGTTGCTGATGGGGATGGACTACCAGTTCGGGTCGGTCCGAACGCCGTCGGCGTCGGCGTCGGCACTCCCGCTCGACATCTTCGGCGTCCAACTCGGCGACCTCGGCATCATCCTCGTCATCATCGGCGTGACCACGGTGTTCACGCTCTCCGTTATCAGCGGCGTCGAGAAGGGTATCAAGCGGCTCTCCCAACTGAACGTCATCGTGTTCGTCCTACTCGGGGTGCTGGTCTTCTTCATCGGCATCTACAACGGGATGGCATCGTTCGTGCTCAACCTGGGAACGCAAGCCATCGGCCAGTACTTCGACCAGTTCGTCAAGATGAGCCTGTTCACCGGAGCGGCGACCGATTCGTCGTTCCTCGGAAGTTGGACTATCTTCTACTGGGCGTGGTGGTTCTCGTGGGCTCCCTTCTCGGGCATCTTCCTCGCGCGGATTTCGTACGGGCGAACCATCCGCGAAGTGACGTTCGTCGGTGTCATCGCCACGACGCTGGCCACGGTTCCGTGGTTCCTCGTCATCGGCGGGATGTCGATGCGGATGCAACAACTCGGTCAAGCGGACATCCTCGGCGTCCTCACGAACTACGGTGGAAACGAAGCAGTCTCCGGCTATCCGTTGTTCGGAGCGCTTCCAGCGGGTGCCCTGCTGTCGGGCTTGTTCTTCCTGCTGGTCATCACGTTCTTCGTCACGTCGGCCGACTCCTCGACGCTCGGCATCGCGATGCTGACCACCGGCGGCGAGGAGAACCCCTCGGAACTCAACCGCCTCATCTGGGGCGTCCTTCAGGGGCTCGTCGCCGCCGTCCTCATCGTCATCGGCGGCACGAACGCGCTCCAACAGGCCGCCATCATCACCGGCGGACCGGTCGCCATCATCGGTCTCATCGGCGTGTACGGCATGGTGAAAGAGTTCAGCAGTTTCAAAGGACGCGTCCTCGTTCAGGAGGGGGCGTCCATCCGAGACGACGATACGCTACTCGGCGGTCGGAGTAGCAGTGGCGGCGGGACGAGCGGTGCGGCGTCCGTCCGTCCCGCCGAGAGCGACGAGGACGACTGACGTCCATTCCTTTCGAGCCGAACAGAAAAATTCCGTTTTCCAATCCTCGTTCTTTCACTCGTAAATCGGGAACTCCTGACAGAGACGGTTAACGTCTCCGCGCGCCCGTTCGAGGACGGCCTCGTCGTCGGGCGCATCCAACACGTCCGCAATCGTTTCTGCGACGGTTCGCATCGCCTCCTCGTCGAACCCGCGAGTGGTAACGGCGGGCGTGCCGATTCGGATGCCGCTCGTCACCATCGGCGACCGACTCTCCCCGGGAACGGTGTTCTTGTTGACGACGATGCCGACGCGGTCGAGTGCGGTTTCGGCCTCCTTTCCGGTGAGATCCAGGTGCGAGTCACGAAGATCGACGAGGACGAGATGTTTGTCCGTCCCGCCGGAGACGAGCGAGAATCCGCGCTCTCGAAGCACCGACGCCAGCGTTTTGGCGTTCTCGACGACCCGCGTCGCGTACTCCCCGAACTCGGGTTCGAGCGCCTCGCCGAATCCGGCCGCTTTGCCCGCGATGTTGTGCACGAGCGGACCGCCCTGTGCGCCCGGGAAGACCGCCGAATCGACGGCATCGGCGTGCTCCTCGTCGCACATGATGATTCCGCCCCGTCCCGCACGAATCGTCTTGTGCGTCGACCCGGTGACGAAATCGGCGTGCGGAACGGGATTCGCGTGTTCGCCCGCCGCGACCAGTCCCGTGATATGGGCGATGTCCGCGAGATGGTAGGCATCCACCTCCTCGGCGACGGCGGCGAACCGTTCGAAGTCGAACTCCCGCGGATACGCCGACGACCCGCTGACGATGAGGTCGGGGTCGAATTCCCGTGCGTGGGCAGCGAACTCCTCGTAATCTATATAGCCGGTTTCGGGGTCGACTTCGTACTGTTCGACCTCGTACAACTGCCCGGAGAAGTTCACCGAGTGGCCGTGGGAGAGGTGGCCGCCGTGACTCAGCGAGAGGGATAGGATTCGGTCGCCGGGGTCCAACATTGCGAAGTAGACGCCCATGTTCGCCTGTGTCCCGGAGTGGGGTTGCACGTTGACGTGCTCGGCACCCCAGAGCCGTTTGGCGCGTTCGACCGCCAACTCCTCGACGGTGTTCGCGTGCTCACAACCGCCGTAGTACCGGCCGCCGGGGTAGCCTTCCGCGTACTTGTTCGTGAAGACGCTTCCCTGTGCGTTCATCACCGCCTCGGAGACGTGATTCTCCGAGGCGATCATCCCCAGCGTCGATTCCTGTCTGTCGCGCTCGTTTTCGATCGCCGCTTCGACCGTCGAATTTCTCCCTTCGAGTTGCTCCGACATGTGTGAACAGATTACATACGCTGTCCGGCGTAGTTTTTCGGGTGTCTCACGCCGGATGTTTTTGAAGGTCGGCGAGACGAATGGACTCTTCCGTCTCTGCTGTGGACATTCGCGTTCCGCAACGTTCCCACCCGTCTTCATCACCTCGTCGCCCGCCGAGAACGCGGAACGAAACGATCGTCTCGAAGACGGATTCCGGCCGGATTATTTCTAAATTCCTTTTAAACATGTTACTGTCCACAGACGCGATTATATGTGGCTTTGCGTTCGTGGTTAACGGGAGGTTGTATACCAAATGTCAATGGACGCCGTAGTTTACAAGGGCGAACACGAGGTCGCCGTGGAGGAAGTCGAGGAACCGAAGCTAGAGAACCCCAACGACGTCATCATCGACGTCACGACGACCTGTATCTGCGGCTCCGACCTCCACATGTACGAGGGGCGGACGGCGGCCGACTCCGGCCTCGTCTTCGGGCACGAACCGATGGGCATCGTCGACGAGGTTGGGGAGGGCGTCGAATCCCTCTCGGTCGGCGACCGCGTTTCGATTCCGTTCAACGTCGCGTGTGGGTTCTGCGAGAACTGCGAGAACGGGTACACGGGCTTTTGCCAGACCGTGAACGACACCGGGAGCGTACCGGCGGGTGGCGCGTACGGATACGTCGGCATGGGGCCGTACAAGGGCGGGCAGGCGGACCGCATGCGCGTACCGTTCGCGGACTTTAATGCGCTGAAACTCCCCGACGGCGACGAACACGAGGACTCCTTCGCGCTGCTCGCGGACATCTTCCCGACGGGATGGCACGGGACGGAACTGGCGAACCTTCAACCCGGCGAGTCGGTCGCCATCTTCGGCGGCGGCCCGGTCGGGCTGATGGCCGCCTACAGCGCCAAAATCAAAGGTGCATCGGAGATTTACGTCGTCGACCGCGTGGAGAGCCGCCTCGACCTCGCCGAGGAGCACTGCGATGCGACGCCCATCAACTTCGAAGCGGGCAACCCCGTCGAACAGATAATCGACGAACACGGCGGCGAAGTGGACAAAGGCGTCGATGCGGTCGGCTATCAGGCGGTCGACCCGGACAAACAGGCCGACGATGCGTACGACCCGGCACGAGAGAACCCCGCGGTCGTTCTCAATCAGCTGATCAGGACCGTCCGCCCCACCGGAAAGCTCGGAATCATCGGGTTGTACGTTCCGGAAGACCCCGGCGCACCGGACGAGATGGCCGCACAGGGCCGTCTCGGTATCGACTTCGGAAAGCTCTTCGAGAAGGGCCAACGCCTGGGTACCGGCCAATGTAACGTCAAGGAGTACAACCGGGAACTCCGCGACCTCATCATCTCCGGCCGTGCCGACCCCAGCTTCGTGGTCTCTCACCGCGTCGGGTTGGAACAAGCCCCCGAGATGTACGACCGATTCGACGACCGCGAGGAAGGGTTCACGAAAGTGCTGCTCGAACCCTGAACCGGCGTTCGATTCCGTCGTCAAATCGCCTCTTATCCGACCGTTTTCCGCATCAATCGCGTTCTCCAACCGCGTTTCTCCCATCGCGCTCGACGACGCGATGTAACCGAGATAGGTTACATTCTCCCCGACTATCCGATTTACGTAACCGCATTTAATGGTGTTTCTATACCGTGGTGAATCGTTATTCCCTTCCTCCATGGAATTATTCACGATGGAATCGATTTCACTTTCCGAAGCCAAGACGCTCATCGAAGCCGCAGAACAGAAAGCGAACGAGATAGAGAATCCGATGGTGATCACGGTTGCGAACGACGAAGGAAACCTCGTCGCCCAACATCGGATGGACGGCGCGTGGCTCGCGTCGGTAAACATCTCGCGGAACAAGGCCTACACGGCCGCCGCGCTGGAGATGCCGACGCACGAACTGGCCGAAGCGTCGGAACCGGGGAACTCGCTCTACGGACTCCAGACGACGGACGACAACCGAATCGTCGTCTTCGGCGGCGGCTATCCCCTCGAACGCGACGGCGAGGTCGTCGGTGCGTTCGGCGTTTCCGGCGGCGCGGTCGAACAGGACCGCGAAGTCGCCGAGGCAGGCGTCGAGGAGTGGAACCGGAATAACTGACGGGCAACCGCCGAGGCGTCGGAACAGAAATTGTACTATTTGATACCCGTGAGCTACGGCCGCGGAGCGGCCTTTTGCAGCGCCGCCTCGGCGATGTTCCCACCGTAGTCGGCACACCGCGACAGGGAGTCGATGCTCAGTCGGAGTTGCTGGGCTTGGCGGGGACCGAGGTCGCGGAGGTGGTCATCGATAGCGCGGCCGTGCCGGTCAACTTCCGAAACCGCGTGGCGAGCCTCGTTCGCCAGTCGAACGGCGTTTTCACGGTCGTCGGCGAGGAGGGCCTCCGTGGCGGTCTCGATGATGCGTTCTGCTTCTTCGAGGAGTTCCACGACCGATGCCGATACGGGTTCGGGGACTGAATCGAGTTCGACGACGACGCGACCGATCTTCGCCGCGTGGTCGGCGATGCGTTCGAGTTGGCGGGCGCCGGTGAAGAGGTCGAAACAGACCTCCCGTGGGATGCCGAGTTCCTCGACCGCGGCGGGCGTTCGGAGCGTCTTTCGGAACAGCCGTGAGACGACGAACCACAGTCTATCGACGTCGTCGTCGCGGTCGATGACGTCCTGTGCGAGCGCGTCGTCGGGGTCGGTGAGTGCACGTATCGCGTCTTTCAACATTTCGAGGGCGATGACGTGCATCCGCTCGACCGCGTTGGTGAGAGAAAACTGGGAGGAGTCGAAGAGAACTTGCACGACGAACGTTCTGTCCCCCTCTTTGATCACCTCGAAACCTGCGAGCGTCCGCGTGGCCGTACGGATGGCGCGTCGGTCGTCGGCCGTGATACGGCTCGTTTCGATCGTGATGACGTCGAACCCGCTCACGTACATGGCGATTACAGTGCGAACGAGTTCGTCACCGCTACGACCGGTGCCGTCGAGGTGCCCTTCGAGGGCTTCGTTGCGATGATTCGGCGTGAGGATGAGGGTGTACTCGTCCGGGTAGATACCGAGCGCACTGCCTTCAGATACCTCGTTCTCCGTCGCCCATCCCTTCGGAAGGGAAACGGTGTACGTCGACCCACCCGTGATCTGCACTTTCCGTGTCTCCATATCCCCATATTTCCAGTGGAGACTATAAAAACTTCCTAAACTATATATTATATTCAAATATATAGATGTGTGGCTATGTTGGGTGCGATATTAGGAGACGTCTTCGGTTCGGTTTTCCGTCACATCTCGCCAATCCCCGACAGCGCGCGTTGCGACGCGAACCGTTTCTTCCCCCCACACATAATACTTTCTTCGATGATATAAATCCAAAATGAGTTGCGGTGAACCGCCGCTAGCCACGTGGACCGAGACGACACCGACACCTCGTAATCTCGAGTTAGCGAAGCCCTTTCGAACGGCTTCGCGGTACTCGACCCGTTCCGTCCGTAGAAACGGCAACCCCATCGTACCACAATATATTCCTATAAGTGTTTGGTAAAAATATTCGATTGGGCAGCACAGTTATAGTTCGAGAACGATTTTCCCTTGGCGTGGCGTGACCGGCTCAGTTCGTGTGCCTCCCTCACCGCGTCCAGCGGGAACACGTGGCCGACGCGAACGGTCCACGATTCCCGCATCGATGAGTCGGGAGAGGGTGCGTAGCTGCTCCGGTTTCCACCCCACGACCGGATACGACCCGTCGGACCCGTGTTCGTCGAACAGCGTCGTCTCCTCCCCGGTGAGCGGACAGGGAAGCTTGGCGACGTACCCGCCCGGCCGGAGCACCTCTAGTGACCGCCGGAGTGCGTCCCCGCCAACTGCATCGACGACGACGACATTGACGGTGTCGACGACGTCCTCGAACCGTTCTTCCTTGTAGTTGACGTGCTCGTCGACACCTGTTCCGTTCACGAACTCTGCGTTGGGTCCGGACGCGGTTCCGATGACGTGAGCGTCGTTCCACCGCGCGAGTTGGACCGCGATGTGGCCGCCACCACCGGACGCACGGACACGGACCAACACTTCGTCCGCTGCGGGTTCCGTCTTCGGAGCGGATTCTATACGGAGCGAGTCGACACCACCGAATTCGGTCGCTGTAACGGCTTTCAAGATATCTCCCGTGCGACGACCGCAGTCGTCTCGTCGATGACCGCGTTCGAGCGTCCCGATTGCGAACGTTCCGCGGTCACGTTTCCGACGGACCTTTTCGGCGTTTCGTTGATAGGTGCTCCGAAAACTCCGTTTTTCACCGCTTTACTTTTCGGGGCTGACAGCACGCCGACCGTATCGCGCTCCGACAGTCGGGACCCTCTTCCGACTCATTAGTTGGCATAGCCAAATGTGGTTCATTGATCTTGTACGATGTCGTCCGGAGCCACCGCGGTGTACCCACCATTACAGCCGTAATTCTGTAATGGTTCTATTACGGACATCGCTCTCGGCGCGAACGGAGACGGGTATCGTCAGATGAACTTCGGATGGTCCGCCTCTCGCTCCGCCATGTTGATGTTCACCTCGATGACGTTCGCCGCGTTCGTCACTTTCTCGACGATCATGTCGTGATACTCCGTTTCGTTCATCCGGTTGGTCGGTCCGGAAACGCTCACCGACCCGAGGACGCGACCGTTCCTGTCGAGCACCGGCGCGCCGATGGCTTTGAGGCCCTCTATCTCCTCCTCGTCGTTGTACGCGTACCCCCGCTCTCGGATCTGTTCGAGTTCCGAATCCAGTTCCTCTCGGTCGGTGATGGTGTTTTCCGTCTTACGAACCAGTCCGTAGCGGTCGATGATGGCGTCCACGCGTTCGGGCGGGAGCGATGCGAGAATCGACTTCCCGGTCGCCGAGAAGTGGAGATAGTCCGGCTTCTGCAGTTTGCTCGTCTGATAGTTGCTCCCGACCGCTTTCTCGCCTCGCACCTTGTACAGGTTCACGCTGAGACCGTGCTGTTCGGTTGCGAGGTGGGCGTACTCCCCCGTTTCGTCGGCCAAGCTTTCTATTTCGGGCTTTCCGATGCTGTACAGTTTGTTCTGGTTGCGAACGTACTCGCCGAGGAGGAGGAACTGCAACGACAGCGAGTAGGTGGTTCCCTCCTGGACGACGAACTTGTTCTCCCGAAGCGTCGTGAGGTGATTGTAGACGGCGCTTTTCGACATCCCGAGATGGTCGGCGAGTTCCGTGACGCGCGCGCCGTCCAATTCCTCCAGCGCCTGAATCACGTCGAACGCCCGCGTGACCGTCTTTAGGGTCCGCGACGAGCCGGTTTCGGTCGAATTTGCCATGCTAACCGATACCAAATAGAGCGATAAAAGCGTTTGTATATGGAGCAAAGATTTCCGAAATCAAGAATCGATAGCGGCTATCGGGGTCGAAACCGATAGACGACCGGGCCGATTCTCGAAGTCCTCGATTTCGGCTCGAACGGCCGATATTGGAGTCACAGCAGTTCATCATTTTTGGGCTTCCGTTCAAAATACGTGCAAACTGACTGAGGACATTTAGTCCGTCTGCGAGTTGTGTTACCCGTTATCTGAAACGGATACTGCTATCCCGTGGAAAACAAGCGTTTCACGCCCTGTGTGGTTGATTCCGAATCCATCCACTGTTCTCGATAGGAATAACGACCGAAGCGACGAGAGAACGGACTGAAATCGGTCGAAAACCGCTTATCAGGGCTGTTGTGCGGATAGAGCGTACTTTCCGCGGGAGGTGTTCGAACGAGAATCTCGTCGGGGATAGGCTGAAACGCTCGATTTTCGGTCTTCTGTCGGAGAACAGTCCGATTTGCTCGTTCGAGAACGCCGTTATTCGGCAGCGTCGGCGAGCCGCGATAGCGCACCAGCGAGGATGCGCGTCGATGCGGCACAATCCTCCCACTCGGTCCACTCCAGCGGATTGTGGGAAATGCCGTCCCGCGACGGGGCGAAAAGCAAGCCAGCGTCCGTGACATTCGCAACGTGCATGGTGTCGTGGGCGGCACCCGAGTGCAGGGACAACGTGTCGATGTTCGCGGTCTCCCCGGCGGCCTCCAACGCGGCGCGACAGCGGTCGCTCATCGGAACGGGGTGACGGTTCCACGGCCGCTCGAACGCGGTCGTCACGTCGCGCTCGGTTTCGATGCGGTCGAGGCTCCGCTTCGCTCGGTCCACGACGTACTCGATGGACTCCTGTTCTATGTCGCGGACATCGAGGGTCAGTTCCGTCCGTCCCGGAATGACGTTCGGTGCGCCCGGTCCCACGTCGAGTTTGCCGACGGTGGCGACCGCCGTGTCCGATTCGGCTTCGACGCGTTCACGCGCGGCGCGTTCGACGTCGAGAACGAACTCGCTCGCCCCGGCGAGGGCGTCCGACCGGTCGTCCATCAACGTCGACCCGGCGTGGTTCGCTTCGCCGATGATTTCGATGGCACACCGGGAGAGTCCCGTTATCGTCGTCACGATTCCGGCGGGGATTCCGGCCCCTTCGAGGCGCTCGCTCTGTTCGATGTGAAGTTCCAGCCATGCGTGCCACTCGTCGGCCGCCACGCGCCCCTCGCCGAGGAACCCGATGTCGCCGAGGGCTGTTTCGAGCGTCACGCCCGCTTCGTCTTCGAGCGCGAGCGCCGTTTCGAGGCTCATCTCCCCCGCGGCGACGGCGGAACCGAGCAACCCGCCGTCGAACCGCTGGCCCTCCTCCTCGGTGAAACAGACGACTTCGATCGGGCGCGCCGGTTCGACGCCCGCGTCCTGCATCGCCCGAACCGCTTCCAGCGCGGAGTAGACGCCGAGCGGCCCGTCGAAGATGCCGCCCTCCGGGACCGAATCGAGGTGGCTTCCGGCGGCGACCGCGGCCGCGTCGGGGTCCGCGCTCCGGGGCGTCCACCGGCCGACGATGTTTCCAACGCCGTCCACGCGAACGTCGAGACCGGCGTCCCGCAATCGCTCGCAAAAATACTCTCGTGCCTCCCTGTCCGCCTCGGTTCCGGTGAGGACGGTTCGACCGTGGCCGTTTTCGACCGCGACCGACCCGAACGCCGCGTTGGCCTCGATGTCACGTCGTAGCCGTTGCTCGCGTACCTGCATGCGTACCAAGGCAAGTGGCCCACCCGCCTATTTGACTGTTTCCCAATCGGGCATTCGGCTTACAGGTTTGGCTCCCCGCTTCACTTCAGAAATCCAACTATCGTATCGGTTTTTTCATAATCTTTATCACGGACGGTTGAGTGCGCTATTCTATGCCAAGCGATAGCAATAGCCGCAAGAATGAAAATAATAGCGATACGGCCGGTCACGGACGCGTCGACCGCCGGGCGTTCCTCGCCGCGACGGCGACCGGTGTTCCCGTCGCGCTCGCCGGTTGTCTCGGCGGAGGAGACTCGGACGGTTCCGGCGGCGGAAACGGAGACGGAAACGCGAAGATGGGCGGCACGCTCCAATGGGGCGGTGCCGTGCCCGTGCAGGGACTCGACCCGCACCTCGAAAGCGCCGCCGCGACCAACCGCGTGCTCGAAAACATCACCGAACCGCTCATCCGGTTGGCTCCCGACTACTCGCTGAAACCCCATCTCGCGAAGGACTGGACGACCTCCGACGACAACACGAAACTGGAGTTCACCCTGCAGAAGGGAGTGAAATTCCACGACGGCAGCGAGATGACGTCCAAAGACGTTCTCGCGACCTACGAGCGCATCGCGAACGGCGAGTACCTCGCCACCGGGTTCTTCGACTTCGTGGACTCGATGGACAACCCCGACGACCAGACCTTCGTCGTGCAGTTGTCCGAACCGTTCGCGCCGTTCCTCTCGCGGATGTCGACCGGTGAGATGCACATCGTCCCCGAGAAACAGGCGCAAAAGAAGAAGATCAAGGAACCCATCGGAACGGGGCCGTACCAGTTCGAGAGCCACGAGGTGGAGACGTCGTTCACGATGACGAAGTTCGACGACTACTGGAACGCCAGCGACGAGAACGGCCCGTTCCTCGACAAAATCGTCAAGAGCGAGATCACGGACCCGAACGTGCGGCTACAGTCGTTCCGCGCGGGCGAGTACGATTTCGTCAACGGCGTCCCGCCGAAGGACGTCGAATCGCTCAAGAACGATTCGTCCGTCCGCTTCGAGAAGCAGTTCCCGAAGGCGCTCGTCTACCTCGGGTTGAACTGCAACAAAAAGCCGTTCGACGACAAACACGCCCGCCTCGCGCTCGATTACGCGCTCGACAAGGAGAAAATCAGCGAGGCGGCGCTCTACGGCACCGGCAAGACGACGGCGACGCCCGCCGCGCCCGGCAGCAAGTGGGTGAACCCCGACATCAAACCGCGGGGGCGTGACCTCGATAAGGCCAGAGAACACCTGAAGAAGGCGGGTATGCCCGACGGCTTCTCGGTTTCGTTCAAGATTCCGCAGTCCTACCCGACGCAGGTGCAGGGTGCGAAGGTCATCTCGGACCAAGCGTCCGAGGTCGGCATCAACCTCAACATCCAGAAGATCACGTGGAGTACGTGGCTCTCGGACGTCTACAGCAAGCAGAACTTCGAGGCGACGACCAGTTCGTACCTCGCGCTGACCTACCCGGACGTGTCGTTCTACAAGTTCCTCCACCCCGACGGCGCGTTCTTCTTCACCGGCTGGAACAACGACGAATACAACAAACTCGTCGAGAAGGCCCGCCACATGTACGACGAGGACAAGCGCGCCGAACTGTACCACGAGGCGACCGAAATCCTCCACGAGGACCGCGCGGGGCACCTCCTGCTCTGGTGGCAGGCGAACCTGTACGCCGGTTCGACGGACTACAAAGGAAAAATCGGCACGCCGGACGGCTCGACGCTTCGGTTCGACGACAACTGGCTCGACGGATAACTCGGTGACCCACCATGTCAATGTCTAATTATCTACTGAGGCGGTTGGGGTTCATGGTGCTAACCCTCCTGTTCGTGACGATGATCACGTTCATCGTGACGACGATTCTTCCGGGGGACGTCGCGTTGCTCATCCTCGGACCGAACGCCACCGACAAGTCGATTCAGGCGCTCCAAGCACAGATGGGGCTCGACAAGCCGTTGTACGTCCAATACGTGGACTGGGTGTTCGGACTCGTTCGGGGCGACATGGGAACGTCGCTCCGCTTCGGCGACCCGGTCATGGCGCTCATCATGGAGAAACTCCCGAAGTCGCTCCTCCTCGCCGGAGCGGCGACGCTCATCGCGGTCGTCCTGGCGCTGCCGCTCGGCGTCATCGCCGCGGTGAAACAGAACGAGCTTCCGGACCTGTTCGCGTCGATGTTCGGGTTCGTCGGCGTCTCCATCCCCATCTTCCTGTGGGGACTCGTGTTCATCCTCGTCTTCGCCGTCTGGCTGAACATCTTCCCGACGGGGGGCTACGTCCCGCCGAGCGAGGACCCGGTGGGAACGCTGACCCACCTCGTCCTCCCGGCGTCGGCGATGGGGTTCGCCCTCACCGCCTACATCATGCGGATGACTCGCTCGTCGATGCTCGAAGTCATGTCGGAGGAGTACATCAAACTGGCGCGCTCGAAGGGGATGACCCAGCGGGTCATCGTCCTCAAGCACGCGCTCCGGAACGCCATCATCCCCGTCATCACGGTCATCGCGTTCCAGTTCAGCTACGCGTTCGGCGGCGTCGTCGTGCTGGAGCAGGTGTTCTTCTGGCCGGGCATCGGCAGGCTGACGCTGACCGCCATCCAGAGCCGCGACATCCCCCTGTTGCAGGGATGCATCGTCGTCGTCGCGCTGATGTACATGCTCTCGAACCTCGCGGCCGACATCCTCTACGGCTACTTCGACCCGCGGATTCGCTACGGGGGTGACGAATAATGGCGACTTCGACGTCGAACTCGAATTCGACGGTCACGTCCGCGCGAATAGAACGCTTCCAGCGATTCGCGCGGCAGTTCAGGAACAACACCAAGGCGATGATCGGACTCGTCATCGTGCTGTCGCTCGTCGTAGTGGCGATTTTCGCGCCGTTCATCGCCCCGTACTCGATTTCGCACACGTCGGTCGCCGACCGCACGCAATCGCCGTCGATGGACCACCCGTTCGGAACCGACGACCTCGGCCGTGACATCTTCAGCCGCGTCGTGATGGGCAGTCGGATTTCGCTGAAGGTCGGCTTCGGTGCCATCACCGGCGCGCTCCTCGTCGGGACGATAATCGGACTGGTGTCCGGTTACTACGGCGGCATCATCGACGAACTGCTGATGCGGTTCATGGACGCCGCGATGTCCTTCCCGCCCATCCTGCTCGCGTTGACGTTGATGGTCGTCCTCGGCCCCGAACTCACGAACGTCATCATCGCGCTGGCGTTCGTCTACACGCCGTACATCGCTCGCGTCGCCCGGAGCGCGACGCTCTCCGAGCGAAACGAGGCGTACGTCGAGTCGGCCATCGCCCGCGGGGAGAACAATTCGCACATCATCTTCCGCGAGGTGCTGCCGAACTGTTCGGCCCCGCTGCTCGTGCAGGGGTCGCTGAACATCGCCTTCGCCATGCTCGCGGAGGCGAGCCTGTCGTTCCTCGGCCTCGGCGCGCAACCGCCGACGCCGTCGTGGGGATTGATGATAAACAACGGGAGCGGGTTCATGCAAACCGCGCCGTGGATCATCATTTTTCCCGGTATCGCCATCGCCGTCACCGTCATCGGGTTCAACCTGCTCGGCGACGGCCTGCGAGACGTGCTCGACCCCAAGGTGGATTCGATAGAATGAACGGAAACGACGCGGACGGCGGGTCCGCCCCCCTCCTCGACGTTCGAGACCTCAGGACGGAGTTCCTGACGGAGGACGGGACGGTCGTCGCCGCCAACGACGTATCGTTCGCCCTCGATTCGGGCGAGACAATGGGATTGGTCGGCGAAAGCGGGGCCGGAAAGAGCGTCACCGCGCGCTCGCTGCTCCAACTCGTCGATAGCCCCGGCGAAATCACCGGCGGCGAAGTCGTCTTCGACGGCGAGGACCTGTTGGGCCTCTCCGAAGCGGAAATGCGGTCCGTCCGCGGGAACAAAATCGCGCTCATCCCGCAGGACCCCATGTCGTCGCTGAATCCGGTACTCACGGTCGGCGAGCAGATCGTCGAGACGATACTGCACCATCAGGGCGGCGACCGCGGGTCGGCGCGCGAACAGGCCATCGACGTCATGCGCGACGTTGAAATCCCGGACGCGGCCGAGCGGTTCGGCGACTACCCGCACGAGTTCTCGGGCGGGATGCGCCAGCGCGTGCTCATCGCCATCGGCCTGTCCTGCAAGCCGGACCTGATAATCGCGGACGAGCCGACGACGGCGCTCGACGTGACGACGCAGGCGAAAATCCTCGACCTCCTGAACGAACTCCAGGAGGAAAAGGGGATGGCCATCCTGATGATAACGCACAATCTCGGCGTCGTCGCCCAGACGTGCGACCACGTCGGCGTGATGTATGCGGGGAACCTCGTCGAGACGGCGGAACTCGACGAGTTATTCGACAGTCCCCAGCATCCGTACACGCGCGGCCTCATCGACTCGATTCCGCAGACGGACGTGGAGTACGACGACCTGCCGACGCTGGCCGGGTCGATGCCGGACCTCACCGACCTGCCCCGCGGCTGTAACTTCGCGCCCCGGTGTGAGTACGCGACCGAGGCCTGTCGGACCGGCGGCAATCCCCCGCTCGAACCGGCCGCGGGAACGACGTCGCGTGCGGCGTGTATCCGCACGGACGAAATCGACCTCAGGCAGGGATACACCCCCGACGAATCGAGCGGCGAGCGGAAACGCATCGACCGGAGCGGCGAACCGCTGTTCGCGGTGAAAAACCTGAAAAAGCACTTCCCGTCCGGCGACGGGTTCTTCGGCGATCTCACGCTCACGCGCTCGGACGGCGGTATGCCGACGCTCGAACGACGGGCCGTCAAGGCGGTCGACGGCATCGACTTCGAGATTTACCAGGGCGAGACGGTCGGTCTCGTCGGCGAGAGCGGGTGTGGCAAATCGACCGTCGCGCGCACGGCGCTCAAACTCCTCGAACCGACCGACGGCGAGGTGTACTTCGAGGGGCAACCCATCCACGAGATGAGCGGGTCGGAGGTGCGGAGCCTCCGCCGCGAGATGCAGATGATATTCCAGGACCCGCAGAGTTCGCTCAATCCACGAAAGACCGTGGGTCAGATCATCGGCCGAGCGATGGAGAAACACGACATCGCGACCGGCGAGGAAAAGCAGGAGCGAACCCGCGAGTTGCTGACGCGCGTCGGCCTCTCGCCCGACGCGCTCCACAAGTATCCCCACCAGTTCTCGGGCGGGCAACAACAGCGCATCGCCATCGCGCACGCGCTGGCAGTGGAACCGAAACTCATCGTCTGTGACGAACCGGTGTCGGCGCTGGACGTGTCCGTCCAGGCCCAGATTCTGAACCTGCTCGACGAGATTCAGGCGGAGTACGGGCTGTCGTACCTGTTCATCTCTCACAACATCGGCGTCGTCCGACACATCTGTGACCGCATCGCCGTGATGTACCTCGGCAAGATAGCCGAGTTCGGCACGGTCGAACAGGTGTTCTCGGCCCCGTTCCACCCCTACACCGAGAGCCTGCTGTCGGCGGTTCCGCACGCCAATCCGTCGCGGGAGACCGACCGCATCCTCCTCGAAGGGAGCGTTCCGAGTCCGCTGAATCCGCCGTCCGGGTGCCCGTTCCAGACCCGGTGTCCGAAGAAAATCGGCGACGTCTGTGAGCGGACCGAACCGGCGCTGGAGGAAAAGGAGGGAGACAGCGGTCACCAAATCTCCTGTCACCTCTCCGTCGGGGAGATGAGCGAACGGCGGTCGTTCGTCGAGACGGCGGAATCGGCGTCCGACGACTGAACCGTCACGACGTTCGATTACTCTGCCGTCTGCCGCCGACTCGATTTCTCTTATTGTCGCGAGAACCACTTCAATTGTTTAAATATTGCTCGAGACCACGTATCCGAACCCCCATTCCCGAACTCGGTAATTCCATTGAAGTGGGTGGACGTGGAAGTGGTGCCGGGGGATATTCATGCAAGCGTACGTGATGCGTTCCATCGGCGAAACCGACGTTATCGAGAAGGACGAACCGGAAGCGGGACCGAACGACGCCATCGTTCGGCCGACGAAGGGGCTGGTGTGTACCTCCGACGTGCACACCGTCGGCGGGGCAATCGGCGAACGCGAGGACATCACGCTCGGCCACGAGGCCGTGGGTGTGGTCGAATCGGTCGGGAGCGAGGTCGAGCAATTCGAACCCGGCGACCGCGTCGCCGTCGGCGCTATCACCCCGGATTGGGGGTCCCCGGCCGCACAGGACGGCCATCCGTCGCAATCGAACGAGGCCCTCGGCGGGTGGAAGTTCGCCAACGTCAAGGACGGCGTGTTCGCCGAGTTCTTCCACGTGAACGAGGCCGACGCGAACATGGCTCACATCCCGTCCGGCGTCAGCGACGAGGCCGCGGTGTACGTTACGGACATGATGAGTACCGGCTTCGGCGCGGCTGAACGGGCGGATATTCCAATCGGCGGGACGGTCGCGGTGTTCGCCCAAGGGCCGGTCGGGTTGATGGCAACGAAGGGGGCCGCGCTCCGCGGGGCGGGGCAGGTCATCGCCGTCGAAAGCGTTCCAAAGCGCCAAGAACTCGCCGAGTTCTACGGCGCAGACGAGGTGGTCGATTACACCGAGGTCGATACCGTCGACGCCATCACGGACTTGACCGGCGGGGAGGGCGTAGACGCCGCCATCGAAGCTCTGGGGTCGAACGCCACGTTCAAACAGTGTATCGAAGTCACCAAACCCGGCGGCGTCGTCTCCAACGTCGGTTACCACGGCGAAGGGGAGTTCGTGGACATCCCACGGGACGCGTGGGGGGTCGGCATGGCCGAGAAGGACATCGTGACGTCGCTCTGTCCCGGCGGTCGCCTCCGACTCCGTCGCCTGCTTCGGTTGCTCGATGAGGGAAAGGTGGACCCGACGCGGATGACGACCCATCGGTTCGACTTCGAGGACATCGACGATGCGTTTCAGCTCATGGACACGAAAGAGGAAGGGATCATCAAACCCCTCATCGACTTCAGCTGAAGCGCTCGACGCGGAATTCCGCGCCCAACGATCTCTTTTTTGGGGTCGCCGCGGAGACGGGACGGAAAAATTATGTGTCCGTTGTTCTTCGGGAGCGATAGACCATGCAACGACGCGACCTGCTCCGCACCGGCGGTTTACTCGTCTGTGGCGGTGTGACGACCCTTTCCGGCTGTAGCGGTGTCGTCTCGAAACTCACGGGGTCCCTCGAAGTGACGACCACTGACTCTCGGGTCACGGGATTCGGAAACGTCGTCGTCACCGCGAGCGTGCGCAACGATTCGGACGAGACGAAATCGGGCACGTTCTGGGCGCAAGTGAAAGTCGATGGCGGCAGCACGTACGAGGAATCGGAAAACGTGATCGTCCCGGCGCACACCGAAAAGGAGTATCAAATCAGACTCGATATCGACATCGGCGAATCGCTGTCCGCGGACCGGTATTCGTACAAGGCGTGGCTCGAATCGGACTGACGAACGGGCGACGAGACGCCGGTCGTCACGGCTCCCAGTCTACGACTCGGACTCGTCTCCGCCGTCGGCGTCAGAAGCGCTGTCCTCGTCCGTCTCCGCGGTTTCGTTGAGTTCGTCCGTCTCCTCCTCCGTCGTAGACTGTACCTCGTCGATATCGACGTCCGTGCCGAGTTTTTCCTCGTCGATGGCGGATTCGAGCGTTTCGCGGTCCGTTATCGCGTCGATTCCCTTCTCGTCCACCGCCGATTGAATCGTCCCGGCGTCGATGGCTCCGCTGACGTCCTTTCGTTCGACCGCCGCTTTGACCGCGCGTCGGACCGCGATGTACCCGACCGCGCCCGCGCTACCGGCCATCACCGCGCCCGGTATCCCGTATCGTTTGTAGCCGAACTTCGCCGCCTTCTTGCCGATGGTGAGTGGACCGAGACCGAACATTGTGTTTGGACACTGCCGCCGAACCCGTCTAAGGCTTGAGCCTGCATGCTCAACGAAACGACCCTCTTCACCCGACGTGCGTCCCCTTCGCGTCGTCAACGAAACGTACCGAATCGCGTTTTACCCAGATTAGTAAAATCGAGGTTAGTAAAATCGTGATTTAGATAATCGCCAGCATTATCTACCGTCGTCTCGTAATCGACGCATGAACCCACCGCGTTTCGTCAACCGCGAGCAAGAGCTCGATACGTTGCAGTCACGGTTTCGAAGCGACACCGCCGACCTGATCGTCATCTACGGTCGCCGACGACTCGGGAAGAGCGCACTCGTCCGCGAGGCGATACGAGAGACTGACGGTGCCGTTTACTGGCAGGCAACCGAGGAGACGCCGGAGGTGCAACTCGCTAATTTCGTCGAGACGGCGAGTGAGACGTTTCCCCTCTTAGACGACATCCAACGTGACTGGGAGGCCCTGTTGCGTGCGCTCGGTCGGGAGAACGCGGTCGTCGTCCTCGACGAGTTTCCGTATCTCGTCCAGTCGGACGACGCGCTTCCATCGAAGATTCAGCGCGTCTGGGATTTGCACCTCGAAAACACGGCGATGACGCTCGTCCTCGTCGGTTCGTCGATAAGCGTCATGGAGGAGAAGGTCCTCGGTGGAGGGAGTCCCCTGTACGGTCGCCGCACGGCCGCAATCGACCTCCCGCCGCTCTCGCTGGAGAACGCGCGCCGATTCTATCCCACGGACGATCCGGATACGATACTTCGATATCGGGGCGTCTTCGGTGGGACCCCGTATTACTTGCGAGCACTCACCCCCTCCGTATCGCTTCCTGCAAACATCCAGTCTCACGTGCTCTCGGAACACGGCGTCCTCCACAACGAGCCGGAGTTCCTGCTCCGGACGGAGTTCGGAATCCGAGAACCGCAGACGTACTACACCATTCTCCGGGCGATAGCGACCGGAAAGCGTGAAGCAAACGAAATCGCAAACTTCGCGGGCGTCGATTCGAACACGCTCGGATCGTATCTCTCGAAACTTCGTCGCCTCCGGTTGGTCGAGCGAGATATCCCGGTGACGGCCGACCCCAACGCGACGCGCAAGAGCCGATATCGATTGAACGAACCGCTCTTCCGTTTCTGGTTTCGGTACGTCTACGGTCAGGAAGGAACGCTCGTTCAACTCGGTGATGACGCGTACGAGCGGTCGGTCGAGCCGTCGTTCTCCGATTACATGGGGTCGATGTTCGAGATAATCTGCCAGGAAGCACTTCCGTCGCTAATTCCGAAGACGTACCGAGGAATCGGATACTGGTGGCATCGGCAGCACGAACTTGACGTCGTCGGTCTCGGAAGCGATGGCACACTCGTCGCCGGTGAATGTAAGTACACGTCTCGGGAGATGAACGAAGGTGACCTGGCGGACCTAGAGCGGAGTGCGGCACAGGTTCGGTGGACGCCGGAAAACGGCACCGAACCGGCGTACCACTACTGCTGTTTCTGTCGATCCGGGTTTTCGGACGGGCTTCGAGCCACTGCCGACGAGCGTGACGACGTTTCGCTGTTCACACCCGCCGAAATCGTTTCGTAGGTCTCGACTCGGAACACCTCGCGTATCATCGAAACAGATTGCACCCCACATCGGGTCCCGTGAGTCCCTTTCCCCACCGCCGCGGTGCGGTGCACGGAACACGGAAAAGGGTGCGTCCCGTAGCTCACCCCGACGCGATGACACGGACGCTCACGCTCCCGAACGGAGAGGAGGTAACCGAGGACGACATCATCCTCTACGACGGCTATCCGTACCGGCTCCGGTTCGTGGACGACGACGAGTACGAGTTCGAACTCTCTCCCCTGTACTGGGGGAACAGCGGAATGGATGTCCCGTTTTCCGACCGGGAGGCGCTGGTCGAACAGTGGGAAGGCGACTCCCGAGGCACGCTCACGGACGAGGAGTGGAACGGGTGGCTCCGCGAGGCGCGCCACAACCCGAAGTTCTCCGACGACGAACTCGACGAACTCGCCCGCGAACTCGGCACGAACGACGGCCTACTCGACCGCCTCCGTCGAATGTTCGGACGGTGATGCGGGCGGTGGCTGCGGACGATACCGTGTTCAACCGGTTCGGACTTCCGGGGTAGTCACCGTTATGGGTACCGGTTCGTAAACACGGGCATGGACTTATCGCTCGTCGACCTCGCACCGATACCGGAGGGCGGAACGGCGACGGAAGCGTTCGAAAACACGATAGAGCGCGCGCGTCACGCCGAGGAACTCGGCTACTCCCGCTTCTGGGTCGCCGAACACCACGATTTCACCGACCGGTTGGCAAGCACGACCCCCGAGGTACTGATGGGAAATCTCGCCGCCCACACCTCGGACATCCGCATCGGGTCGGGGACGGTGTTGCTCAACCACTACAGCCCGTACAAGGTGGCCGAGTCGTTCGGCGTGCTCGACGCCCTCGCCCCCGGTCGTATCGATTGCGGACTGGGAAGGGCGACGGGCAACCCCGTCTCCGACTTCGCGTTACAGGACGACCGGAGCGAACGACGGCAACCGACCGACCACGCCGGGAAGATAGAAGAGGTCGCCGCGCACCTCTACGACGGGTTCGACGACGACCACCGGTTCAGCGAGCTCTCGCTGGCGCGGTCCCGCGAGAGCATCCCCGACGTGTGGGTGCTCGGCTCCAGTCCATCGAGCGCCGCCATCGCGGGTGATTTAGGGCTTCGATACTGCTTCGCGGCGTTCATCCGACCCAAACCCGCCGTGCGGGCGTTCGAGGTGTACCGGGACCACTTCCAACCGTCCGACATGGGCGCTGGCCCGGACGAACCGCACGGCATGCTCGCCGCGAACGTCACCTGCGCGGAGACGGACGAGGAGGCCGCACGACTTCGTTCGGTCCCCGAAGCGAACCGCCAGCGGTTGCGTCGCGGGCAGATAGACCGCCCGCCGATTCACTCGGTCGAGACGGCCATCGACGAACTCGGACACGTCCCGGACCCGACGCCGAACACCCTCACTCCGGGCGATTGGCCCCGCCAAGTCTCGGGGAGTCCCGAGACGGTCCGCGACCTGCTAGACCAGATGGCGGCCCAGACCGGCGTCGATGAAATTATCGTCCAGAACCAGTTCGCCGACCCCGAGGACGAACTCCGGTCGCACGAACTGCTCGCCGAGGCGGCGGAGTTGACCCCTCGGTAGGCCGAGCACTACACCCCTCGACAAGCCGAGCGCCCGAACTCACCTAACTTCCGGTGAGCAGGCGAAGCGCGACGCCGATGAGGATTACGATGACGCCGAGCACCGTCGCCACCGGCGGGATGGGGACGAACAGGAGGACGATACCAGCGAGGAGGACTATCGTCGAGGCTCGTACCATACGAACGGGTCAACCCGCCGTCTGTTAGAGGTTGTGGCGGACCGTTCCGGTTTCGTCCGTGAGAACGATTTATTAGTAGCAGAGTCATACGATATCGTACATCGAACGATGGCGAAACCACCGGAACTCACCCGCGACAACGAGGGGGCGTGGAAGTTGGCGGGGTCGTTCAGCAGCGGTCGGTATCAGTTCAGCGTGACGCCCGCCGCGGAGCGGCTCCTCCGGGACGAACTCGGATACGACGAAGGGGATATCGTCCCGTGGAACTGCTTTCGGGCGCTCGTCTACGCCGGAGACGCGTCGCTCCCCTCCGCGACGGATAGCCCCGTCGAGACCGGAGACGATTTGGCCCGACCGAACGGCGACGTCGAGATGGCGGACGCGGAGGCGAGCGCGCTCGCCGAGCACCTGCAATCGAAACGGTTCGACGAACGCCAGCGCGAGGCGCTTTCGACCCACGTCGAGACGACCGAATCGCTCGTCCGTGAAGGGGAAGCATCGGACGGGACGCCCGAATCGGATGCGGGCTTCTCCTCGCCGAAGTCCGCGTCTACCGCATCGGACCGCCGCTCCGCCACGACCGTCCTGCACGTGAGCGATTCGCACCTCAAACCCGGAGGGGAGAGCGACGTGGACGGCGTTCACGGTCTCGATGGCTTCGCGAAGGCGGTGGACGTCGCCGTCGGCGCGGCCGTCGATGCGGTCGTCCACACCGGGAACCTGTTTTCGAGCGCGACACCCTCAGACGAGGTGAACGCCGCCTGTCGCGAGCGACTGGAGCGACTGCACCGACGCGACATCCCGTTCTTCGTCGTCACGGGTCGAAACGAGGTCGAGGATACCGACGCGCTCGATGCGCTGACCGAAACGGCTGGCGTGCGTCGCCTCGGGACCACGCCGACGACTATCGACGAGTCGGTCGCCCTGTACGGCATCGACCACCGGCGAGACGCCGGGGCGTGGAATGGGGAGATTCGCCTCGAAGACCCCGAAGAGCACGGTCCCAAACTGTGTTGCATCCACCAAGCGGTTTCCCCGCCGTACTCGGAGTACGGCGCGGACGTCGAGGCCTACGAACTGGCCATCGAGCACATCGACGGCTGGGTCGATGCGTTCCTCTGTGGCGGAACCGACCGCGCGGTCGAATGGGAGGGCGACGACCTCTGTGTCTACTACACCGGAACCACCGACGCCGCGCGGGTGCGCGACGACGAGGACGAACCCCTCGTGAGTTTGTTCACCGTCCGCGGGGAGTCGTTCGAGCGCGAGACGATTCCGCTCGACGGGTACGACGCGAGCGAGCGGGAGCGCGAGCGAGCGAGAAGCGAACGGGAGAACGGACGCGAACGGAAGAACGGTGACGAGAGGGGTGGCCATCCCGGCAGCGAGATGCAGTCCCGAGAAGCGACGAATCCCGACGTTCGACCCCGTATCGACGCCATCGGGTCGCTGGCGACGATGCTCGGCGACGCGGGGACGCCCGATTTCGAGGATCGCTCGACGGCGGAACTCGCGGACATGTACGCGCTCTTTTCGGACGTCAAGGGGCAGGTCGAAACCCTCCGAACCGAGGTTCGGGACGTGCTTTCCTCGCGCGTCGGCGAGGGGGAAGAGGTTGCGGGGTCGTTCGGGTCGGTCAGCGGCCGTCGCCGGACGCGAAAATCGCTCAAGGACGCGGAGACGGTTCTTACGGAGCTCGCCAGACACGGCGTCTCCCGGGAGGACGTCGTGACCGAACGGGTGGACGGGACGAAGGTCGAGGACGCCATCGAGGAACGGAACCTCGACATCAACGAATCGCGCCTTTACGATATCAGCGAGAACGACTACGTTCGGCGGGACGACATCGACCGCGACGCGCTTCGACGGCGGTTCGAGGAGTAGGGTGGACTTACTCCGGGAATACCGATTGCGGGAGATACGCCGAGACGACCCAGTTGGGGGCGTCCACGACTTCGTTGATTTTGAGGTCCACGACGGCGGAACACAGCAGGTACGCCTCCGAGCGCGTCAAGCCGCGGGTTCGGTGGAGGTGCGAAATCATGTGTCGAATCGCCTTCTTGCTGGCGTCCATCAGGTCGTCGCTGATGCCGGTCGTGGCGTACACCCGGCCGCCGTCGCTCGCCGAAAACGGCCCGTCCGTCTCGAACTGCGGTTGCTCGATGTCCATGCCCGAGACGAGTCGGAGGCGGGCCGTCACCGTCATCGGCGCTTCGATGCCCGTGACGCACACTTCGCCGTCGCCCTGCGCGCCGTGGCAATCGCCGATGCTGAACCGCGCGCCCGCGACTTCGACCGGCAGGTACAGCGTCGAGCCCGCGGTCAGGTGCTTCACGTCGAGATTGCCGCCGACGCGGCGCGGGGGCGTCGTGCTGTGCTCCCCGCCGTCGGCGGGCGCGACGCCGAGGTTGCCTGGGAAGGGCGCGAGCGGGACGTCGATTCCGTTCACGAAGTGGCCGACGTCGCCGTCGAGGTCCCAGACGTGCAGCCCCGGGTCGGGGAACTCCTCGGGGAGCAGTCCGGTTCCCTCGTCGCCGCCGTAAAAGTACGAGAAGCCGATGCCCTCGTGGTCGAACGAGAGGAGGTCCACCGCGAGCACGTCGCCGGGTCGCGCGTCCGCGACGTCGACGGGACCGGTCAGGGCGTGGCCGGGGAGCGTCCCCGCGAGGGCGGCGACGTCCTCGACGTTCGAGTCCGCGTCGAGGCGGCCGTTCGTCGCGTCCCGACAGTCGAAGCGCACCACGTCGCCCGATTCGACCGTTCGAATCGGGTCGTGGTCTCGGCTCCAACTCGTGTGAATGTGCTCGTCTCGGGTAGGTATGTGGTGGTCCGGGGATGGGGTCTGTGACATCGGCGTACACCCGAGTAGAGACGGAACGGGTATAAAATTCGTTCGCGGATTCCGGTGGCGTATCGATTACCGGACGGTGTAGCCGCCGTCGAGGACGATGGTCTCGCCGGTCATGTACGCGGAGGCGTCGCTCGCCAGATACACCGCCGTCGGGCCGAGCATCTCCGGCGACGCCATCTCGTCCTGCAACATCTCGCCCGTCCAGATATCGACGGCGTTCTCCGCGACTTCCGCACCTTGGTCCGCGTTGTCGGTGGCGACGTAGCCCGGTGCCAGATTGTTCACGCGGATGCCGTGTTCCGCCCATTCGGAGGCGAGTTGATTCTTGAAGCCTTCTAATCCGGCCTTCGAGGCGTTGTAGGCCACCTGTCGCTGGGGATGGTTCGCGATGAACGCCGACATCGACGAGACGTTGAGAATGACGCCGCCGCCGTCCCCCATCATCTCGCGGCCCGCGGCGCGCGAGCAGAGGAACGCGCCCGTGAGATTCGTCTCGATGACCGCGTGCCACTCGTCGAGCGACATCGTTTCCGCCGCCTCGTGGACGACGATTCCGGCGTTGTTCACGAGCACGTCTATCCCGCCGAACCGTTCGACGGTCGCTTCGACCATCGCCGCCACATCGTCCTCGTCGGTCACGTCGCATTCGACCGCGAGGGTTTCGACGCCCGTCGTGTTAGCAAGTTCGTCCGCGACGGTTTCGCCCGACGCCGCGCTCCGATTCGCAACGACGACGTTCGCGCCGACGTCGGCCAGCGCGGTCGCAATGGCGCAGCCGATACCGCGATTGCCGCCGGTGACGATGGCCGTCCGGTCCCGCAGGTCGAACGCATCGAGTACGGTCATGGTCGTACCACCGAACGGTACCCACAAAACGATTCGCCCCGAAATCACGACGAACGCGACCGGTTCGGACGCCCGACCGGAGGTCGTTCTCGCAAAGCATTATACCGTTTCGGCGCCTTTCGTGGGACGATGTGTCAATACTGTTCCGTTCGCGAGGAAGGCTGGACCCAACTCCTCGCCTACGACGACGTGTATCAACGCGCCGTCGGTTCCGGCGGCGACGACGAGTACGGGTTCCACGAATCGTGGGACGACCTCCGCGACCAACTCGCGTAGTCACCGTCGCGGGAACGGTCCGCTCTCGGCGAGCGGGGATTCCGTCTCTTCGTCCTCGACGAGACAGCGGTCGAGTTCGGCGGTCACCTCCGTCTCGTCGATGTCGGTGCCGATGAGCACGAGACGGGTCTCCCGCTCGTCCGGGGACCACTCCCCAAGGGGGCCACAACGAACCGAGGGTCCGGCCTGATTCAATCCCATGGCGTTGTCGTCCCATCCGGCGATCCAACAGATGCCCTTGGTTCTGGCGAGATTTCCGTCCCAGTCGTCCAGCCACGCGTTCAACCGCTCCGGGTGGAACGGGCGCTCTCGCTCGTAGACGACGGTTTCGATGCGGTCGGCGACGGATTCCCCTGTATCGTGTGCGTGCCCTCCGCGGTCGTCATGGTCGTGGTCCGCGTGGATGTGGTTCCCCTCGTGGTCGTGCTCGTCCTCACCTCTCGCCAGCGCGCGTTTCCAGCCCGGCGATTGGCGCGCGTCGTCGAAATCGAACCGTCCGGTGTCGAGGATTTCGTCCGCGGGAACCTCCGAGTACGTCGTTCGAATCATGTCCGCGTTCGGTTGCAGTTCCCGCACGAGGGCCGCCACTTCGTCGAGGGACTCGTCGGAAACGGCGTCACACTTGTTCAGCAACAGCAGGTCGCAGAACTCGACGGTTTCGACCAAGACGTCGGTCAGCGGCCGCTGTCCGTCCGCCACTTGGTCGCTCAACTGCCCCGTTTCCGCGTCGAACGCGTTGGCGAATCCGACCGTATCGACGACCGAGACAACGGTGTCGAGTCGGTACTCCTCGGTCGGGTCGGGCGTTTCGTCGTCCATCCCGAGCAGCGTCCGCGCGAGCGGGATGGGCTCGCTCACGCCCGACGCTTCGATGAGGAGGCAGTCGAACTCGCGGTCGTCGAGTCTGGAAAGGGTCGAGCGGAGGTCGTCCTGTAGCTGACAACAGATACAGCCGTTGGAGAGGTCGATTACGTCGTCGGTTTCCCCCTGTATCAGCTCGGTATCGACGTTCATCTCGCCCACGTCGTTGACCACGACCGCGACCCGTCGGTCCCCCGGGTCGCGGAGGACGTGATTTATCAGCGTCGTTTTGCCCGCCCCGAGACAGCCCGTTACCACCGTGATCGGCGTTCGGTCGTCTCCCATGGGGTTGCCTTCGGGATGCGGCATCATAGCGTTTGGTTGTGAAAACGAACTGATTTTTTCGCTCGTCGGGGTCGGACGTCGGTCGCGTGGCTCGTGTGCGTCGTGGAAACCGCGCGCGATTAATTTCTAAATAGTAAATATTATATTAGAAATTTAAAGTATGAAAATAAAATAGAGTGTGCGGATACGGGGCTGAATTGGTCGGAATAAATACTAGTACCCCTATTCGATATCTGTAACGGCCGTTCCGTCCAAACGTGCGCCGCACCGATCATATCTGAACACATGCTGAAGATACAAGGACAGTATACGTATAATAGGAATCAATACGCGTATCTTGAGTGAATAACTAAACAATACCGTCACACATATCGTGAACTACTGAACACCACACTCAATGGCGTATATCGTCGAATTCACGCGTTTCAATCCGTTTTGCGTCTATATTCACGCATTCACAAAACGTAAATACGCGGCATTGGTACTGCGTGACGATGGTGGGTGATTCCTCCCCGAGTCGTCCGCTGAAAACCGTCGAGACCGCCATCGATATCGTCGATGCGATTCAGCGGTCCGACGGTTCGGACGTTCAAGAACTCGCTCGGGAATTCGACCTCGCACAGAGTACGGTCCACGGCTACGTGAAAACGCTCGAAAATCGTGGTTACCTCACCGTCGACGACGGGGAGTACCACGTTGGTCTGGAATTCTTGAACAAAGGTGGTCACGCTCGCAAGCGAAAACGCGAGTACGACTTCATCATCGGAAAACTGGACGACTTGGCCGAGCAGACCGGCGAGCGCGTTCAGTTCATCGTCGAGGAGAACGGTCGTGGCTACTATATCCACACGTCTATCGGCGAAAACGCCGTCCACGTCGATGCCCACATCGGAAAGAAGATTCACCTCCACGCGAGTTCGGCCGGGAAGGCGATTCTCGCTACCCTTCCCGAGGAACGCGTCCACCAAATCCTCGATCGGTGGGGAATGCCCGAGTACACCCAGCACACCGTCACGGACCGCGAGGAACTGTCCGACGAACTCCACTCGATTCGAGAGATGGGCTACGCGACGAGCGAACAGGAGTCCATAACGGGACTTCGAGCGGTCGGCGCGCCGATACAGCCGTACGAGTCGAACCCCATCGGCGCTATCAGCTTCTCCGGACCGGCGCATCGTCTCACCGGCGACTGGTACGACGAGGAAGTACCCAACCTCGTCCTCGGCGTCGCCAACGAAATCGAGTTGGACCTCAAATATCAGTAACGGACGACCGTCGCGAGACGGAAACCGGTCGCCCTTTCACGATATTCGAATTGCTCCTTCGCCGATGATTCGGTAGTTGGAACGTAATTATTAAATACTAGTTCGAGAAGGCCGTGTCTGTTGATGACTGGTAACAAGAACCGTGTCTCACGGCGACAGTTCATAGCAGGAACGGTGGCAAGTAGCGCCCTTCTCGCGGGCTGTACGAGTAGCGGCGGCGGCGGTTCCTACCCGAGCAAGGATATGACCTACATCGTCCCCTTCAGCCAAGGCGGCGGGACCGACACCTACGCTCGCAAGGTCGTCCCCGCGATTGGCGACGAACTCGACACCGACATCGCCATCGAAAACGTCCCCGGAGCGGCGTCGCTGAAGGGTACCGGCGAGATACTGCGGGAGAAATCCGACGGCTACACGTTCGGGGGTTTCAATCCTCCGTCGACGCCGATCTCCTACCTCGTCCACGACCCGAGTTGGGACATCACGAACCTCGTTCCGGTGGCGACGTACGCCCGGACGCCGTACGCCGTTTTCGCACGCCCGGACCTCAAGATAGAGGGGATGAAGGATTTGACGAAGCGGTATAAGAACGGCGACCTCTCGAAGTTCGCCGGGCTGGCTCGCGGCGGCATCGTTCACGTCGCGGCGAACGTGATGAAGGCGGAATACGACCTGCAGTACCAGAAGTACATCGGATACGACGGCGGCGGTCCGGCGATCAAAGCCGCCATCTCCGGCGAGGTCCCGGTCGTCGCGACGACCGACACAGCCGCGATGAGCGCCGTCGAATCCGGCGATCTGGAACCCGTGGCCATCCTTTCGAGCGAGGGAAGCAACGTGTTCAAGGACGCCCCGTCACCCTCGGACGAGGGGCTCCCGAGCATCGACTACATCGGGCAGCTGACCCGCTGTATGTTCCTCCCGAAGGGAGCGGAGACGGAGAAACGAGACACGCTCGAAGAGGGTGTGAAATCGGCCCTGAAGAAGGATTCGGTGCAACAGTGGTCCGAGAAGACGGGAAACATCGTCGAGTTCGGCGGCCACGAGAAGGCCAAAAAGGCGCTGAACGACTCCATCGAGACGATTCCGAAGAAAGTCGATCTGGACAAAATCGCGAACGAATAACGCACACACACCTACACAATGACAGAAGATTATCTGGATACGTACGATTACGACGTCGCCGTGGTGGGGAGCGGAACCGCGGGACTCGTCGCTGGTCTTCGCGCCGCGGAACTCGGCAACTCGGTCGCAGTCCTGGAGAAAGCGCCGAAGGAGCGCCAGGGTGGGCACACCCGATTCAGCGAATCCTTCCGCGTCCCGTCGGTCGGAACGGACCTCGAACAGTACGGTTACGAGTTCGCCGTGGACGACTACACGACGGCGGACTTCCGACGGGACATCATGAGCCAGACGAGCGGCAAAGCCGACGACGAGTTGACCGACACCCTCGTCGAGAACGCCGGGGATACCGTCGAGTGGTTGACCGCGGCCGGTGTGGACTGGCAGATGGAACCGCTCGCTGTGGGATACACCGCCGCTCGAACGTGGTTCGACGGGGAGGAGTACGTCGAGACCCTCACCGCCGCCGCCGAGGACGAAGGTGCGGACTTCTGGTTCGAGACGGAAGCGGAGTCGCTGCACCGCTCTCCGACCGGCGAAATCGACGGACTCACCGCACGAACGGCGGACGGACGGGTGAATTTCGAGGTCGGCGCGGTCATCCTCGCGGCGGGCGATTACGGCTCCAGCGACGAGAAACGGGTTCGCTACTACGGCCCCGGCTACGACGAGATGAGCGTCCGCGGCAGTCGGTACAACACCGGGGAGGCCCTGATGATGGCCGAGTCGGCAGGCGCGAACCTCGTCGGTCAGTGGGGCGGCGCACACATGGCGCTCATCGACGCGGCGTCGCCGGACGTCGAAGGCGGCGCGAATCGCGTCGACGGCTATCAGTACGGTGCCATCCTCAACGACCATGGCGAGCGATTCGTCGACGAAGGAGAGGACGCCAGAGCGCACACGTACGCGAAGTTCGGTCGCCTCATCTTCGAACAGCCGAATCACGTCGCGTACATCGTCCTCGACTCGAAGACACAGGAAATGGTGCGGGCAACCGGTCCGTCCGACCCGGTTCGTGCGAACGACCTCGAAAGCCTCCTCTCGGAGGTCGGCTGTAGCGACCCCGCGGTCGGTGCGGAGACGGTTCGGGCGTTCAACGACGCGTGCGACCCGGGCGAGTTCGACCCGAAAACGCTGGACGGCAACGCGACGGACGGACTGCCCCTCGAAAAATCGAACTGGGCGATTCCGATAGACGAACCGCCGTACTACGCCTACGCGGTGACCGGCGGCATCACCTTCAGTTTCGGGGGGGTGAAAATCGACACCGACGCGACGGTCATCGACACCCGCGACAGGTCGATTCCCGGCCTGTTCGCCGCGGGGAACAGCACGGGAGAACTGTTCTACGACAACTACCCCGGTGGAACGGCACAGACCAACGCGGCCGTCTACGGGAAAATCGCCGCGGAATCGGCTGATACGCACGTACAACCATGAGCAACGAAGAGCGATCGAAGACCCTCGAACGAAGTCCGGTGACGCCGCTCGCCGAGTTCCTCCGAGAGGTCGACGGCGGGCCGGTGTTCTTCGGATTCCTCATCGCCGTCGCCGGATACATGTTCGTTACCGCCGCCGGGTTCACCGCTTCGGCGCGGCTGTTCCCCAGACTCGCAGCCGGAACGGTACTCGTCGCCGGTGCGCTTCGGCTGGCGGTAACGCGGCTGAATATCGGCGTCGAGCGGAGCGAATCGGTCGTACTGAGCGGTGGGCAGTCGGAGGCGAACGACGACGAAGAAGCGTCGCTGGAATCGATGCTCGTCCTCGGGTTCCTGATCGCCGGGTACGTCCTCGGCGGGTTCCTCGTCGGGTTGTTCTGGTTGACGCCGCCGTTCGTCTTCCTGTACCTCCTGTACAACCGCCAACCGCTCTGGCGGACGGCGCTTCTCACCGCGGTCATGACGGGGGTCGCCTACGGATTCATGACGCTCATGAACCTCGACCTGCTGACGGGGGGATTCTGATGGCGGACGTTGGCATCCTCGTCGAGGCGACGAAGACGATATTCGCGTGGCCGAACGTCCTGCTCATCCTGCTCGGCGTCCTCATCGGCATCATCGGCGGCGCGTTGCCCGGCGTCGGCGGTGCGCTCACCGTCGCGATAGCGATGCCGTTCACGCTGGGGATGGGAAGCACGAGCGCCATCATCTTCCTCATGGCGATTTACAACGGCGTGATGTACGGCGGCAGCATCTCGTCGATTCTGTTCAACGTTCCCGGAGACTCCTCGGCCGCCGCGACGGCGATAGAGGGCTATCCGATGACGAAACAAGGGCGCGCGATAGACGCGCTGACGATTTCGGCCCTCTCCTCGGGACTCGGCGACCTCTTCGGCGCCATCGTGATCATCCTCCTGATGCCGGTGATGGTCTCGTTGGTGCTGATGTTCGGGACGCCGGAGTACTTCCTGATAGCGGTCTTCGGCCTCTCGCTCATCATCGTCGTCTCCGACGGGTCCTTCCTCAAGGACGTGATGGCGGGCGGGTTCGGTGCGCTCATCGCCACCATCGGCGTCGCGCCGATGTCGGTGTCGGAGCGATACACCTTCGGGATGCTCGGACTCTACGACGGCGTTAACTTCGTCGCCGCGCTCATCGGCATCTTCGCCATCTCCGAGATGCTCCGGCTCAGTCTCCGGGACGGTAGCATCTCCCGCGACGGCGACGTGAGCCTGAGCGGGAGCGTGAAATCGGGTATCTCGGACGTGCTCTCGAAACCGCTGACGTTGATAAAATCGTCCAGCATCGGCCTCTTGGTCGGTGCGATTCCCGGGTCCGGCGGGTCGGTCTCGACGTTCATCGCCTACGGAGAAGCGAAACGGTCGAGCACGGACCCGGACGCGTTCGGAACCGGCGTCGAGGACGGGGTGATCGCAACCGAGTCCGCGAACAACGCGACCGTCAGCGGCGCGCTGATTCCGACGCTGACGTTCGGCATTCCGGGAAGCACGACGACCGCGGTGCTCATCGGCGCGCTCATGCTTCACGGATTGCGGCCCGGCCCCGCGCTGTTCGACGAACAGATAGGACTGACCTACTCGATTTTCGCCACGCTCGTCGTCTGCAGCGTCGTGATAATCGTCTTCGGGTTGCTCGTCGTTAGATGGGCGGGATACATCACGACGGTCAACACCGACCTGATAATTCCGGTCATCGTCTGCCTCTCGGTGTTGGGAGCATACTCACTTCACTCGAACTACATCGACGTGTTCGTCGTCCTCGTGATGGGTATCGTGGGCTATCTCATGGATTCCTACGGCTACTCGCTCGTTGCGTTCCTGTTGGGACTCATTCTCGGGCCGATAGCCGAGGAGAACCTGTACCGGTCGCTCCAACTGAGCGGCGGCAGTTTCGACATCTTCCTCGCGACGCCGTTGCGCATCGTGCTCGTGGCGATGATCCTGTTCGTCGTCGTCGGGCCGTACGTGCGACCGCTCTTCCACCAGCTGCATCGTCGGGCAACCAACCAGTGATCCACCGATAAAATCACTTTTCGATCTTAGAAATCAATGAATCAAGAGACGATTCGCTGTGCGTTAGTACGGGGCGGAACCAGCAAGGGAGTCCTCATCGCGAGCGGTGAACTCCCGGCGGAACACCACGACGAGGCGATACTCTCGGTGTTCGGAAGCCACGAACCGCGACAGGTCGATGGACTCGGCGGCGCGACCTCGACGACCTCGAAACTCATGGTCGTCTCCCCGAGTTCGCGGCCCGACGTGGACGTGAACTACACCTTCGGACAGGTCGGCGTCACGGAACCCCTCATCGACTACGGGGGGAACTGCGGGAACATGACGACGGCCATCGGGCCGTTCGCGTACGACGAGGGACTCATCGACGCCGTTCCCGACGCGGACGGTCGCGTCTCGCTCACCCTCTACAACACGAACACGGAGACGAAACTGGAACAATCCTTCCCGGTGGACGGGACGCGCGCGGTATCGACCGGTTCGTTCTCCATCGAGGGCGTCCCCGGGACCGGCGCGCGGGTCGATACGACGTTTCTCGATCCGGGTGGGTCGAAAACGGGGTCGCTCTTTCCGCTGGGGGGGCCGACGGTCACGGTCGAAACCGAACACGAGCGTATCGACGCGACGGTGTTGGACGTGACGACGCCCGTCGCGTTCGTTCGAGCGAGGGACCTCGGTCTCGACGGGACGGAAGGGCCGTCCGTCGTCGATACGGATGGACCGCTCCTCGAACGAATCGAACGGATTCGAGCGCACGTCTGCGCGGAACTCGGACTCGTCGATGACCCCGACGGTGCGGCGCGGGAGTCGCCGGGCTATCCGAAGCTCGCGTTCGTCTCCGAACCGCAGTCGTACGAGACGGAAAACGGTCGAGTCGATACGGAACGTATCGACCTCACGGCGCGCATCATGAGCATGCAGTACCTCCATCCGATTTACGCCGTGACCGGCGGCGCGTGTACGGCGGCGGCGGCACTGCTCCCCGGAACGATTCCGAACGAGGTCGCGGCCGCGAGCGGAACCGAAGTAACGCTCGGGCATCCGCGGGGGACGATGACCGTTTCGGTCGGCATCGAGTCGGATTCCGTTCGCTCCGTGACGGTCTCTCGAACGCAGCGCCGTCTCATGGAGGGAACAGCGTTCTACACGGTATCGGACTCGGTTTCCAACGGGTAAGAGATACCGAGCGTCGAAACGGACGACCAGCCCCGTCGAAGTATTTCTAGACAGTAATACCGGTCAGTATTTCCGTATTTCCTATTTGGTGTTACTGGATGATAATACCAATGTGGTCGTCGTCGAACGTCGGTTCGCGGTCGGAATGAGAGACAGCCAATTCAGGCCTTCGCGCCCGCCACGCCGCCGCCGATGGCTGCGCCGCACTCGTTACAGGCGACTAAGTAAAACCGTTTCGAGGCCGCGAAGAAACCCGTCGTGGCGTCCATCTCCACGAATTCGACGTCGGACTTTTCGGAGAGTTCCGCTTGACATTCGGGGCAGTGTACCATACCCCGAATTGTGATAACTAACCTATAGCTTTTTTCTTTCAAGCACCGCCACCGGCCTTCGCACCAGCGACGCCGCTTCCGATAGTCGCGCCGCAGTCGGCGCAGTTCACGACGTAGAACCGTTTGGAGGCCGCGAAAAAGCCGGTCGTGGCGTCCATCTCCACGAAATCGACGTCCGACTCCGTTTCGAGGGTCGCACCGCAGTCGGGGCAGTGTACCATGACTGCACCGTTTGCGCGGAGTGTTAAATTTCCTATGGAATCGATCATCGGGGGAAACACGACACCACCGACGTCGCCGAAAAACGGGTCGCGGTCGTTAGCTCTCCAGCGTCGCGTCGAGCGTGATGTCCGGTCCGGCGAGCGCCTTTGAAACCGGGCAGTTCTCCTTGGCGTTCTGCGCGAGGTTGTCGAATGTCTCTTCGTCGATGTCGGGAATCTCCGCCGTCAGCGTCAGGTCGATGCGCGGAATCTCGAAGCCGCCCCCGTCCGCTGGTTCGAGGTGCACGTCCGCCTCCGTCTGGAGGCTGTCCGGCGTGTAGCCCTCCTCTTCGAGGAACGCCGTCAGTTGCATCGAGAAACAGCCGGAGTGGGCCGCGCCGATGAGTTCCTCGGGGTTCGTTCCGGGTTCGTCCTCGAAGCGGGTCGGGAACCGGAACGTTCCCTCTATCTGGCCGCTCTCCGTTTCGAAGTCGCCGCTTCCGTCCTTTCCTCCTTGCCACGTCGTGTCGGCTTGTCTTGCAGGCATCGTCACGCCCGGCTACAGTCGGCAGTCGTATGGAAGTATCGGCCCCCGGAGTCCCGGTTGGCGTCAGTCGAGGACGAGGGAAGTTATATAACTCCCCTCCGGGAAAAAACGGACGAAGAGGGCAATGACTCGCGAATCCACCACGCCCGTCAGGACGACAGCGCGGTCGCTCGACATCATCGACGCGCTGCGCGAACTCGACGGTGCTCGCCTCACGGAAATCGCCGCCCACCTCGACCTCCCCGACAGCACGGTGCACAACCACCTCCGAACGCTCGTGCAGCGGGGGTACGTGGTCAGGGACGGGAACACGTATCACGTGAGCCTCCAGTTCCTCGATTTCGGGGAGTACGCCCGCTCCCGGCGCAAGGTGTACGAAGTCGCCAGCCCCGAAATCGACGAGCTGGCGTCCGAAACCGAGGAATCGGCGAACCTCCTCGTCGAGGAGGACGGCATGGGCGTGTACATCTACAACGCACAGGGTGGAAACGCCATCCCGCTCGATACGCATCCCGGAACACGCGTCCCGCTCCACGCCACCGCGCTCGGGAAGGCCATCCTCGCGTTCCTCCCGGAGAGCAAGACCGAATCGATTTTCGACCGTCGTGGGTTGCCCGCCCAGACATCGAAGACGATAACCGACCGCGACGAACTCCGCGGCGAACTGGCGGCGGTCCGAGAGCGAGGCTACGCCGTCGATGACGAGGAGCGCGTCCGCGGCGTGCGCTGTCTCGCGGTCGCCATCAAGAACGAAAACGGACAGGTCATCGGGGCCATCAGCGTTTCCGGCCCGGCGAGCAGAGTCGAGGGCGACGTCCGCGACCGACTCTTGGACGGCCTCCGGAGCGCGAAGAACATCATCGAACTGAAGCTTGCACACGCGTAGCGCGGGCGTCGAACACCGTTCCCGCCCGTATCCCTTCCGTCCGCATCACTTCCGTCCACATCTCTCCCGTTCGTTCTCCGCACACGCTCAGGCGTGGAGCGTATCGTGCATCTCGGTGATGAGGGTGTTGCTGGAGTCTTGGGAAAGCTCCCAACACATCCCGCCGCCGTATCCGTTGGTCTTCACGAACGAGGCTTTGTTGGAGATGGACGACACGTCGTCGTAGGAGACGAACATGTTTTCGGCGGCCGAGTACAGCCACGGTACCTTCGCGTCGGAGTGCCAGTGGTACTCGTAATCCGACTGCGGCTTGAGGTTCTCCACGACTTCGGAGTACGTCACCGACGTAGACGAGTCGAAGGAGTTGAACAACCCGTCGTTGGTGGACGCCACGCCCGAGTAGGACCGCCCGTAAAACGGCATTCCCATGACGAGTTTGTCCTTCGCTATTGATTTGTCCGCCCAATACTGCATGTGGTGTTTGGTGTCGAAATCCGACGATGCGGTCGGCGCTTCGAACGGCGCGTTGAAATTCGTCTCGCTGCTCCAACTTCCGTGATAATCGTAGGTCATGACGTTCACGTGGTCGAGATACTCGCTGATGGTACCGACTTCGTACGCATCGTCCACGATATTCGGGTTGGGAGACCCGGCCATCGTCAAGTGCGTCCACGAGCCGAATCGAGCGTCGAGTTCGTCACGACACGCTTTCAAGAGTAGTGTGAAGTTGTGGGGGTCCTCCGAACGAACAGACCCGTCCGGGAACTCCCAGTCGAGGTCGAGACCGTCGAAGCCGTACCGTTCCATGACGTCGACGGCCGTCGTGGCGAATCGTCGGCGTCGTGCCGCGGTCGATGCGGCGTCCGAGAACGTCCCCGAGTACCACCCGGCGCTGATGGAGAGGAGGAACACGGTTCCTGTGTCGTCGTAGGTCGCCAACTCGCCGAGGAGGGCTTCGTCGGCGGAATCGGCCACGCTGACCGTGCCGTCCGATCGGACGTCGAGGAAGGCGAAGTTCATGTGAGTGAGTTTGTCGAAGGGGATGTCCGCGGGGGTGTATTCGCCCGCGTAGGAGGGGTAATAGCCGACGACCCGGTTGCCGTAATCGCCGTGTGCCGAGGCGATTTCGACACCGAGCGTCCCGGTCACCGCCAGTGCGCCGGTCCCCTTGAGGAACTCGCGTCTCGATGCGTCGGTAGTTATTTTTCGGCCGATGCGTTTCGGTACATGTTTCTCGCCGTTCGACATACGTCACCAACGACGGTTCGAGAATGAATAAATTTTATGTGAATTGCTAAGAAATATATACGCTCAGAATTCACCGTCCGTCCCCTTTGACGGGACCCCAACCGTTATACGACCGACGCGAGCACTGTTCGCTATGACTGCAGCGATGCGTCTGTCCGCCGTCGCGTGGGCGGCGAAGACTCGGCGCGAAATCCGAGACGTCGGGGCCGCCGACGGGTCGGTTCTCGTCGTTCCCGTCGGCAGTATCGAACAGCACGGCCACCACCTCCCGGTTTCGACCGACACCCTGCTGGCCGACGCGGTGGCCCATCGCGGTGCCGAACGCGCCGACGACGACGTTCCCATCCTCGTCACGCCGCCGGTCTGGTCGGGGTTTTCGCCACATCACCTCTCGCTCGGCGGGACCATCTCGCTCGAACTCGACGACCTCCTCGATGCGCTGGCGGACGTGGCCGATACCGCGCTCGAAAACGGGTTCGACGGACTCTGCTTCGTCAACGGTCACGGCGGCAACGCGGCCGCCATCGGCAACGCCGTCAGCGTCGTCGGAAAATCCCATCCGGATGTCGAAGTCGCGGGGCTAACGTACTTCCAACTCGCCGAACCGTTCGTCGACGAGGTTCGAGAGAGCGAACCCGGCGGCATGTCCCACGGCGGCGAGTTCGAAACCTCGCTGATGCTCCACCTCTACCCCGAACTCGTTCGGATGGAGGACGCGGACGCGGAGTATCTCGACGAACCGTACGACCGCGGCACCAAGGACCTGCTCGACGGCGGCCCGCTTGCGACGTACCGGCCGTTCGAGGAGTACTCGGACACCGGGGCCATCGGCGACCCGAAACTGGCGAACGCGGAAAAGGGAGAGGAACTCCTCGACCGATTGACCGACGAACTGGCGGACGTGTTCCGGAACGTCTCCGAACAGGCGCGCTAACGACGATACCGTTCTCCGCTTTCGCGTCTCGTCACTCTCATCGTCCCGGTATGACTCGTCAGTAATACTTGGAGAATCGCTGGTCGCCGAAACGTAGAACGTCCGAATACAGCGGTTAAGACGTCTAACACGGACTCCTCGGTTTTCCGGAGGAAAATACTCCCAGATATTGCCGTCTAGAGATACTACCCAGTATTAACATTTAGTACTACCATTCAGTATTACTAGTCATCGTCCGGTATCGTCACCGGCAATCGCCCGGACGGGGTTCCCTTCCCGGCCAGCAGTTCCGCCGCCGCGGCGAGCGACGCGGGCGTGTCGTCGTACGTCGTCAGGTACGTCTCCACGTTCGGCATCGCCGAGAGGTCGTACGGGTTCCGCGTTGCAACGACGATAGGGTTCGCGCCCGCCTCTTGCAGGGCTCGGACGACCGCTGCTTGGTCCGGATTCGAGGCGGCGTCGGACGTACAGACCACCGTTTCGCGGGACGAGTCGGTTCGTTCCTCCGGTAGTTCCCCCGGTGCGAGCACGGTGCCATCGACGGCGACGCCCGCCGCCGACAGGGCCGACGCGAACGCGCCGCCGCGGCCGGACGCCTCCTCCGCGGGCGACGCGCGGCCGCCGTCGAACTCGTAGACAGAAACGCGCTGGGCGAGCGGAAGCGCGTCGGCCTCGTCGCGGACGAGCGTGACGCCACGTTCGGCGACTTTCCGCGCGGTGACCCGGCACTCCGCGGCGCCGTCGTTCCATTCGTTCTCGCCGCCGACGTAGCCCGCTCCGTAGACCCGTTTGGCGCGGAGGACGCGCCGAACCGCGGCGTCGATGTGGGACTCGGCGATGCGCCCCGATTCGACCGCTTCGATGACGGCGTCGATGGCGGCGCGCTGTTTCGCCGGTGTGTGCGAGACACAGAGTTGGTCGCACCCGGCCTCGACCGCTTGCACACAGCCTTCGACGGTTCCAACCCCGTCGGCGATGGCGTCCATCTCCATGCAATCCGTGACGACCAATCCCTCGAACCCCAGTTCCTCTCGAAGGAGGTCGGTGACGACGCGGGGGGAGAGCGTCGCCGGTCGCTCCGCGTCCTCCGCGATGGTCGGAAACGCGACGTGCGTCGTCATTATCGCGCCGATACCGGCGTCGATGGCGCGCCGGAACGGTTTCAGTTCCACCGCGTCGAGGCGTTCCCGGTCGTGGTCGATGACCGGCAGGTCGAGGTGGGAATCGACCGCGGTGTCGCCGTGTCCCGGAAAGTGCTTCCCGCAGGCGACGACGCCCGCGTCCTGTAACCCATCGGCGAACGCCGCGCCCAGTTCCGCGACGCGCTCGGGTCGTTCGCCGAACGACCGAACACCGATGACGGGGTTGTCGGGGTTGTTGTTCACGTCGAGGACCGGCGCGAGGTCGATATCGACGCCGAGCGCGCGCAGTTCACGCCCGACAGCTCGCCCCGCGCGGGACGCGAGTTCGGGGTCGTCCGTCGCACCCAATGCCATCGCGCTCGGCAGTTCGGTACCCCACGGGAGGCGCGCGACTCGGCCGCCCTCCTGGTCGATGGACAGTAGCAGGGACGGCTTTCCGTCGGGGACGAACCCCTGTAACGTGCGCGAGAGAGTCCGAAGCTGTCCCGGCGATTCGACGTTCCGGCTGAAGTAGATGACGCCGCCGAGGTGGCGCTCGGAGACGAGTTCTTCTATCGCCGCGGTGGGCGTCGTCCCGTCGAAGCCCGCGATGAACAACTGCCCGACCTTCTCGGGGAGCGACAGGGACGACACGTCCACCTCGAAATCCGTGTGAGTGGCGGGTGGGTTCGTCGATTCCGCCGACTCGGGTTCGGTTGTCGAACTCATCGGTATCAGTACCGCCTGTAATCTTCTCGCACGTCGAGGAATTCCGTCCGGTCGTCTTCCCACCTGTCCGCGATGGTTTCGGCGATGTCACGCGGTTCGGACGACTCGTCGGCGGCGTCTATCGTCTCGCGGAGATAGCTCCCGCCCGCCAGCTTGTCGATGAAGAACTCGTCGTCGTAGGCTATCCACTCGCAGTCGTCGTATGCCGTGAACGCCGAAGAGAGGACCGTCAGACCGACCGTCACGGGGTCGATGGCGTCCCGGTCGAGGACGTGTATCTGGACGCCCGTCACGTTCTCGCGCTCGTGTTTGGAGAACGTCGGCGAGAAGTACGCCGGGCGGAAGGCGACGCCCTCCAGCCCTTGGTTCGAAAGCTCCGCCGCCCAGTCGTCCGCGTCTATCCACGGCGCGCCGACGAGTTCGAACGGCTTCGTCGTCCCGCGCCCCTCCGAGAGGTTGGTACCCTCGAAAAAGCACATGCCGGGATATAACGTGGCCGTTCCCGGCGTCGGCATGTTCGGCGACGGGTACACCCACGGGAGGCCGGTATCCGAAAACCAATCCGACCGCGACCAGTCGCGCATCTCCACGACCTCCACGTCCGCGCCCACGTCGAACTCGCCGTTGAAGTAGGTCGCCAGTTCGCCGACGGTCATCCCGTGGACGATGGGGAGTTCGTACGCGCCGACGAACGAGGCCACCTCGTCGTCGATTCGGTTGCCCGCGACGGATAGCGGCGAGATGGGATTCGGCCGGTCGAGGACGACCATCCGTTTTCCGGCCTCCGCGACCCCTTTCAGCGCGTAGCCCAGCGTGTAGATGAGCGTGTAAAACCGGCACCCGACGTCTTGCATATCGTAAATAACGGTGTCGATGCCGTCCATCATCTCGGGGGTTAGCTGTTTCTGGTCCCCGTAGAGGCTCTTCACCGGAAGACCGGTGCGCTCGTCGATGCTGTCCTCGACCTTCACGCCCGCTTGCGCGTCACCCCGAATCCCGTGTTCAGGCCCGAACAGCTTCCGGAGATCGAACTCCTCGCGGGCATCGAGGAGGTCTATCGTGGTGGTGAGGTTGCTGTCGGTTCCCGACGGGTTCGTGATGAGTCCCAATCGTTCTCCATCGACCGTCTCGAAACGGTCGTTCAGCAACCGTTCTACGCCGAGTGTTACCATATCTTCGGCAATGCGGTACCCCCTTAAAAAACCCCGTGTGCGAGATGATAGGTATCAATATAATTACATCATGGGGGCGAGATTTTATTTCACTTCTTCCCCTGTTCGCCTCTCGCTCATCCATTCGATAACCCACTCACTCACCGAGTGGCGCGGCGGCGACGTCGAACCAGTCGAGGTGGTCCTCGGTCAACAGCGCGTGGTTGTAGACGCGAAGTTCGTCGCCGAGGTCGCCGACGTCGGTCACGAATCGCCGCCACTCCGCTTCCGAACCGATGACGGCGGGGTCGAGGGTGAGGCCGACATCGACCGGTAGTTCGACCGCCTCCCGATACCCCCGCACGCGACGGCGAGCGAGGTCGCGGTCGTCGGTGTAACAGAGCGCGACGATGCGGTCCAGATGAGTGCGAACGCGGTCGAGGACGACACCCGCGGGCCATCCGTCGTTCGGGTCGCGCCCGAGGCCGTCCGACGCCGAGTAGGTTAGCTCCACGTCGCCGCTAGCCGCCGCGATGCGTTCGAGGAACGAGTCGATGACCGACGCGCGGAAGTCGAAGAGGTCGGCGAGAACGGGATACTCCTCCGCGAGTCGGGAGAGCGATTCGATTTGGGGAGTCGGCGTCCGAAGCACGTCGCGGGCGAGCGACTGGACGACCTCACGGGCGCGTTCGAAATTCACCTCGTGGCTCGCCGCCCGCGTTCGGCAGGCCGAACAGAAACACTGCGAGAGGAGGACTTCTTCCGGCTTGCCGCGGACGACGTGGTTTTTCGAGTGGCCGAACGCGGCACCGTGGCCGTGGAAGGCGTTCGGAAAGCCGAGCGATTCGAGGTTGATGGCGGCGATATCGTACTCGGCGAGCGAGCGCACGACGCCCTCGAAGTAGTCGTGAACCTCGGGATGGGACGGACAGAACGCGTGGTCGTGGGGGTCGCCGAAGGCGCTTTCGACGCGATACTCCGGGTTCGACGCGCCGAGGTTCGTGTTGTGGAAACAGACCAACCACGCCGTCACGTCGATATCCGCCTCGGTCAACCGCTCGACGACCTCGCCGAACGGCTCGGGATGGCCGTCGATTTCGTTCACGGGCGGGTCGATGGGCGTATCGGCGAACGACTCCGGGTCGGGGCGAAAGTAGCACCCGCCTTCGTACGATTCGAACAGACCGTCGGAAGAACGCGGTTCGAGGGTTCTGATGGAGTGATAGTGTGCGGCGACGGTGACGCTCGTCACGCCCAGTTCGGCGAGTTCCCGTCTCGTCGTCTCGGGGGGCTGCGAGAGTAAACGCCACGGATAGCTCCAGACTGCGACCATACCAGCCAACGTCGGCGCCGTGTAATAAATATTCCCCGGCCGCGGCGCGAACGGGACGTCGAATCAGTCGAAACGCCCGGCGGCGACCATCGCGTGAAACCGCTCGCGGAAGCGGATGAGACCGGTGTCTTTCCCGTCGTAGACCTGGTTCGTGAGCAGGACGGCGAACCGGTCGCGGGCGTGGTCGAGCCACAGCGAAGTGCCGGTGTAACCCGTGTGTCCGAGTCCGACGCGCGACCAGTTCGGCGCGGGATACGTCCCGTCGGCGAGTCGCCACCCGAGGCTGTGGCGGGTATCGAGGTCCGGCACCCAGTCGTCCTGCAACCGCTCGACGGTGGCCGAAGAGAGCAGCGTTCCGTCCGCGGCGAGGTACGCCCGCGCGAACGCCGCGAGGTCGTCGACCGTCGTGAACAGACCCGCATTCCCGCTCTGGCCGTTCATGGCCCAGCCGAGCGGGTCGTGGACTTCTCCGCGGAGGATGCGGCCGCGGTACTCGCGGTCGTAGGTCGCGGCGACGTTCGAGACGTCTTCCAACGGCCCGAGTCGGGAGGTTTCCATCCCGGCGGGACCGAACACGTGCCGCTCCGCGAGTTCGCCGAGTGAGCGGTCGGTCGCGCCCCTGAGCGCCTCGGCCAGATGGACGAAGTTGAGACAACTGTACTCGTTTCGACTGCCGGGTTCGGCTTCGAGTATCGACCGGTTTCGAAGGCCCGCCAGCACGTCGCTCGGCGACTCCCACGATTCCGCGAACGAATACGGCTGAAAGCCGGAACTGTGGGTCAGCAGTTCGAGTAGCCGAACGTCGCCGCGCCGATAGCCGTCGAGGGACGGGACGTGCCGTCGGAGTTCGTCCGACAAGGTGATGGCGCCCGATTCGACGAGCGAGAGCGCCGTCGTCGCCGTCACGACCGGTTTCGTCAGCGACGCGCCGTCGAAAATCGTCTCGCGGGTCATCGCCGCGCCGCGCTCGGGGTCGCGTTCGCCGACGACGCCGACCGCATCGATACCGTCCGCCGTCCCGACCGCCGCCGCGGCACCGGGATAGACGCCTTCCTCCAACCCGCGCGCGAGAACCGCGTCGAGCGAGTCGCCTCCTGTGGAGCCTCTCATTCCCGTGGACGAGGGGAGCGAACCGTCTTAATCCCTCCGTCCGGTCCGTCCGCGGTGAACAACCTATTTGTGGTCGCCGACGCAAAGAACGACTCGATGACCTACGATTCGCTGTTGTTCGACGTGGATGGCGTCCTCCTCGCGTTCCATCCCGACCACCCGACGGTCTACCGGCAGGCCGTCGTGGAGACGTTCGACGCGTTCGACGTGTCGCCCGAGGACGCCCACGTGGACGCCTTCATCGCCGGGGGAACTATCGACGAGATGCGGCGTGCGTGCGACGACCTCGGCATCGATTTCGGGCGGTTCTGGCCGGAGCGCGAGGCGAACACGTCGCGCCTCCAATCCGGGATGATGGACCGTGGCGAGCGGGTCCCCTACGACGACTGTACGGTCCTCTCGGACCTCGCCGCGCATCACGACATGGGGGTCGTCAGCAGCAACCAACACGCGACCATCGAGTACATGCTCGACCGGTTCGACTTCGACCACCTGTTCGAGACGGCCTACGGCCGTGAACCGACGGTCGAGGGATTCGAGCAGACCAAACCCGAGACGTACTACATCGAGCAGGCGATGGCCGACCTCGACGTGACCGACGGCCTCTACGTCGGCGACAGCGCCTGTGACGTTCGCGCCGCCCACCGCGCGGGGCTCGATTCGGCGTTCATCCGACGACCACACCGCGATGGCTACGACCTCCCGGAGGACCCGACCTACGAGGTGGAGTCGCTCGCGGACCTCATCGACCTCCCCGGTGTCGTTGATTCCGCGTAAGGACCGCCGTTTCAACCCGCTCCCCCCGTTTTCGTCCGTTCTCCATCCGTTCCCCCACCCATTCTCCGCCCGGTTTCGTCCGACCGGATTTTCGTCGTTCTCGAAACGCGACCACCTCGCGTCGGACACTGGATATCGTTTCGACACAGCCGAAACGGAACGGAGCGGTCTCGAAGCGCCGTTTTAGAACGGTGTCAGAGGATTTCACGTCGTATTCGCGGGAGGAACACATTCGGGAGAGAAGAAACGACGGCACACCGCGTGTGCGAATACCTCTCGTGGACGAATACGGCGTTCCCCGCTCGAACAATCCCATTACGGAGCTATGTCTGTAACGGGGATGCGAATCGTGTGTTCGGCTCACTTCTCGACGAGTTGTAACTCATATATTTTCGTGACGAATCGGGGGCGATTTCGGGTCCGCCGAAGCTCCCCTCTCGACCGATGGAAACGAAGATAGCAGTCCGCATGACCGCTGAGAGGAGGAAAACCAGTGGTACGCGGTTCGACGGAATCGAAAGCCGAGGGTTCGTGGAGCGAGAATACCGCGGCGAATCGAACGGTCGAAAAAGGGGACGAGACGGAGCGACGGGCGCTCACGTCGGCGGGCAGCGCTTGCCCATGACGACCGGTCGGACCGCACCGGTCGCGTCGGGGACGTTGTTCGGCACACCGTCCAGCGCCGCCGCGGCGAGCAGGGCGAACGCGGCGGCCTCTTTTGCGTCGCTTCCGACGCCGTACTCGTCGATGGTTCGGACCGGGGCGCTCACTGCGGCGTCGAGCATGTCGAGGAGCACGGGGTTGTACGCCCCGCCGCCCGAGACGACGATTTCGTCCGGCGCGTTCGGGAGAAATCGCCGGTACGCGTCGGCGATGGAGCGGGCCGTCAACGCCGTCGCCGTCGCCACGACGTCCTCGTCCGTGCAGTTTCGCTCCCGGCAGGCGGCGACGAACTCCCGTGCGTACGAGCGGCCGAACTGCTCCCGTCCGGTGGACTTCGGCGGTTCCGCACGGAAGTATGGCTCGTCCAACGCATCGTCGAGTATCGCGTCGTGGACCGTCCCCTCGCGGGCCATGCGACCGTCGCGGTCGTACGTCCGCTCGCCGTCCGTCAGGAGTTCCACGACGCCGTCGATGACCATGTTTCCGGGTCCCGTGTCGAAGGCGGTCACGTCCTCGCGCTCCGCTCCGGGCGGCAACGCGGTGCAGTTCCCGATGCCGCCTACGTTCTGTGCGACGCGGAACGACTCGTCGTCGGCGAACAGGGCGAGGTCGGCGAACGGAACCAGCGGCGCACCGTGTCCGCCGACCGCCACGTCCGCGGTGCGAAAGTCAGCGACCGTCGTGACGCCGGTTCGCTCGGCGATGTAACTCCCGTCGCCGATCTGGAGCGTCGAACGGCGTCGGTCGTCGCCCACCGGCAGTCGTCGTGGCTCCGGTTCGTGACGAATCGTCTGGCCGTGCGACCCGATGGCGTCCACGGCCGAGATATCGAGGTTCGCGGCGTCTGCCGCCGATTCCGCCGCGTCCGCGAAGACCGCCGCGAGCGCGACGTTCAGCCGACAGGCCTCGGCGACGGACCCTTCGTCCGAGCAGACGCGTTCGAGTCGCTCGCGGAAGGCCGAGTCGTACTCCCGCGTGACGAACGATTCGACGGTCACGTCGTAGTCGCGTATCGTCTCGCCGTCCCTCCGAATCCGACAGCAGGCCGCATCGACGCCGTCGAGCGACGTGCCCGACATGAGGCCGACGACGACGCGCTCGGTCACGCCGTCACCCCCTCGATTTCCTTCGTGAACGTCTCGTAGGCCAGCCACGGCTCGAAACCGAGTTTGGCGTAGTAGTCCACGAGGTCCGTCCAATCGATGACCATCCGGTCGTAGCCCGCATCGCGGTAGCGCTCGGCCAGCGTGGCGACCAGCCACAACCCCAACCCGCGGCCGCGGTACGCCTCGTGGACGCCGAGCGGCCCGAGACCGCAAACGTCACCGTCGAGCCTCCCCGCCCAGTTGACGTTGCCACCGCGGTATCCTGATTCGAGTGTGTTAGTCCGAACGAACCCGACCGGTGTTCCCTCGTTTCTGAGGAGCCAGTAGTCGTCGCCGCCGCCCGGCACTCGCGTGAAGTTCTCGGCCTCGTACTGCCAGCGACCGGGGAACTGGTCGGACAGGAAATCCAACAGCGTATCCGCGTCCGCGCCGACCCGTTCGAGCGTCAGGTCCGGCCACGTGTCTCTCACCGCCGCGATTCTGTCCGGGGATTCGTACTCGTTGAGGTCGGCCAGAACGTCGTGAAACGTCCTGCCGACAGAGAATCCGGCGTCCCGGAGGGTCGCTTCGAGGTCCAAACACTCGCTCGGGACGCCGGGGAGGAAGTGACCTGGGTCCCCGCCGAAACGAACGCGGGTCACGCCCCGCTCTGCCATCTCTCCTTCCACGGTGGCGAGCAGGTTGCTGGCGACCGATGTTGCGTCTCCCGCTTCCCCGTCCACCGCGAACAGGCTGAGCCATCCCAACTCGCGGCCCGTGTAGTCGGGAATCGACTCAACGAGTCGCTTTCCGAGCGCGAATCCGACGAATTCGTCGTCTTCGAAGACACCCCACGCGGTTACGTCGATGCCGTCGAACGGGGCGAAGACGTTCTGTGTGACGAGCCTATCGGGAATCGAAAAATCCGGATGGGAGCGATTCCAAACGTCGATTCCGGCGAAAACGCTGTCGTAGTCGGTGAGTCGGCGGCACTCGGTGGTCATCTCCCCGCTGTTTCTCGTCCCGCTACTTATACTTCCGTTCGCCGAACGGGAGCGACGTCAGTTATCGTCGTAATTCCGCGTCGGCGGTTCGTCGATGTCGTACATCATCGTCTCCAACCGCTGGTCGAGACCGGCGGAGAGACCGCCGTCAACGACGAGTTCCGTGCCGGTGACGAACGACGCCTTCTCGGACGTGAGGTAGAACGCGGCCTCGGCCACGTCCTCGGGTCGCCCGAATCGACCGACTGGATACTGGTTCAGCCACTCCTCGCGGACCGGCCCCTCGGTGGTCAGCTTCTCGCTCGACGCGTCGGTGATGATGCTCCCCGGACAGACGGCGTTTGAGCGGACGCCGTGGCGGCCGTACTGCGTGGCGATGAGTCGGGAGAGAGCGATGATGCCGTTCTTCGCGGCGGAGTAGGAGGCGAGGCCGATGCCGAGTTTCGCGTTGATGGACGAGACGTGGACCATCGACCCGCCGCCCGATTCGACCATCGCCGGGAGGACCTCCCGAGCGCAGAGGAACTGGCCCTTCAGGTTCACGTCGATGATGCGCTCCCACGTGGCGTCGGTCACGTCGGCGACGTTGCCGTCGTCGAACGACCCGCCCGCGTTGTTCACGAGGACGTCCACGCTCCCGTGGCGCTCCGTCGTCGCTTCGACCATGGCGGACACGTCCGCCGAATCGCTGACGTCCGTCCCGACGAATTCGGCCGTCCCGCCGCTCTCCTCGATGCGGGCGACCGTTTCCTCGCCGCCGTCCGCGTCCACGTCCGCGACGATGACGGTGGTGTCGGCGGCCGCGAATCGCTCCGCGATAGCTCGGCCGATACCCTTCGCCGCACCGGTGACGATGGCGACGTCGTTACTCCGCTGGTCCGTACTGGTTTCCATACGCTCCACCTGTTCCCGGACCACAAAACGGTTTGTATCCCGACGACGAGTCGTTCTCCGAAGCAGAGCGTCACTAACCCAAACATTTTTCTATGTTCATTTTAAAATCGAACCGAGCATGGTTAACAGCAACCACGGTGCTAGCGGTGAGCCTGAGAGAGCTTCGCTGACGCGGCGACAGTGGCTCGCGCTCGGCGGCAGCGCGACGATGGCCGGACTGGCCGGTTGCGGCGGCAGCAACCCCAACGACCCGGACGTAACGATGTCGGGGACCCCCGGTGACGATTCGAGCGGTTCCAACGGGAAAAACGGGACGCCCGTCACGACCGAACTGCACATGCGCGCGCCGGTCAGTTGGCAACCCAGCAAGGCCAATATCAACCCCTTCACTGATACGAAGAACACCGAGTTCTGGATGGACAACATGTGGTGGGAGTCGTTGGTTTGGCCCAACGCCAAGGGAGACCCGATGTACTTCCTCGCGGACGAAATCAACATCAAAGGGAGCGGCTGTGAGGTCGAGATAAAACTCAACGACGAGTACACGTGGTGGGACGGGACGCCCGTCACCGCTCAAGACTTCCGCACCGCCGCGGTCATCACCGACTACAAGGAGAGCTACGGTCCGGACGAGACGGACGATAGCTGGGAGGTGGTCGATAAACACACGCTCAAACACCATCTCGCGGGACCGGCCAATCCGTCGTTGCAGAAGACGGCATCCGCGTACTACACCGTTCCCGCCAAGCACGATTATTTCAAATCGTGGCTCGACAAGTACGAGGACGCGGGCGGTCAGAGCGCCGTGGAGAAGGTGACGAAGGAGCTGACTTCGACGACCATCACGCTGAACGACCTCACCGAAAAGGGTCTCGGCTGTGGGTTGTGGAAGCCGAAACAGCTCTCGCCGACCAACGCCGTCCACGAGAAGTACGAGGACCACCCCCGCGCCGACTGGACGAACCTGAAGACGTTCAACTGGCATCTCATCTCGGAGAAACAGAAGGCGATTCAGGCGCTCAACGCGGGCCAGCTCGACATGGGGGACAAGACGATAAATCAGGCCAAGTCCAACGGCAACGTCGACGTATTCAACCAGTTCGGTACGTCCAGCATCGTGAAGTTGGCCATGAATTGGAACAACGAACACCTCGCTCGCCGCCCCGTTCGTCGGGCCATCGCGTACCTCATGGACCACGACGAACTCGTAAAAGTCATCAAGAGCACGCAGGGACTGAACTACAAAGCCCGAGACACCGTAACCGGAATGTCCGCGAGCACCGGGAATCAGTGGACGAGCAAGGGGTTCCAGAACAAGCTCATCGACTACGGTCGCACGTCGAAGCCCGAGAAGGCGAAACAGGTTCTCAAGGACGCGGGCTACACGAAGGACGGCGACGTCTGGGCCGGACCGGACGGCAGTCGCGTCGAGGGACTCACCTACCTGACGCCGCCGTGGACCATCTACGAGACCATCGGGAAGTACCTGAGTCCCAAACTCAAGGAGTTCGGCTTCGGCAACGAACTCATCATTCCGTCGAGCAGCGGGTTCTGGAAGCGGTGGACAGACACCCACGACTTCGACATGGTCAACTGGTTCTCGAAGACGTCACACCCGGCGAGCGCGTATTCGACCGTCAGCGTGGCCGGTCTCGGTAAGTTCGACGAAGTAGTGAACGTAAAGGAGCCGAGCGGCGATTGTAGCGTCGATCGCCGAACGCCCGACCTCTCCCGGTCACGGAGCAAGAAGCTGAACCAACCGATCCGACCGAAGTTCCCGAAGAACGTCGGACAGACGGGCAACGGCGGCGCAAAACAGACGTTGTATCCCGTCAAGTGGGGTAACATCATGTCCCAAACCCAGTCCACGAAGGAGGTCAAGGGCCTCACGAAGAAACTCATGTGGTACACCAACTGGCAGGTCCCGCACATCGGCTTTTACGACGAGACGAGGGTGTACTGGGGCAACCAGAACAAGTTCGACTTCCCGACCGGGGACGACGACACCGGCCACTCCGAGAAGGCGAAGAACGAACACTTCACGAACGCTATCGAGTTCCTGATGAAAGGGCACATCAGCGCGAAAACGAAGTGACCGCCCCGCCGCTGTCATCCCACTCACGGTTTTTCGGTCCTCAGGTCCGATGACATTTCACGAGGAGCGCCGCCGTTCCGACGCCGAGCGCGCCCGCACCGAGGACGTTGAGGACGGACACGACGTGTGCTGCCGTTCCCGGTTTCGACCAGAAAAAGAGAAGTATCGAGAGGAAACAGGCCAGACACTCGAACGCCAGCAGCATGGCGAACTTATCGGCGTTCGAGCAGACGTAATCGAAGACGGTGGGTGCGTGAGACATTCGTTCGGGTCACTCGCACGTCAGGAATTAAACGTTTCGCCCCGACTCCTCATCGTCGTCGATTCGGGCGACGGCGTGAGCGACCCCACAGACGGGACACTCGTAGAACTCTCGGTCGAACGTCGCGCCGCATCTGATACACTGGTACGTCTCGGTGTCGTCCGAGTCGTCTCCGAATAGGCCGCGGAGTCGCGTGAGAAGCGCCATACCTCGCACTGGGCCGCAGAGGTAATGAAACCGGCCGTTACAGAGAATCTCTCCCATACCTTTATTGCGGTGGGAAAAACACAAGCACAGTAGCACGATGTATTATTCGAAGCGGATCGGGCAGTCAGTGCTGGTGTTCCTGCTGGCGCTGACGGTGACGTTCGCCCTGTACCGGATGTTACCGTTCGGCCCCGTCGAGATGGTGAGAAATCATCTGATGCAACAGATGATAGAACAGGGAAGCAGTCCGTCGCCACAGCAGATGGAACGCATCAACGCGATGGTGCAGACGTACACGGGTATCGACCCGTCCAAACCGTGGTACGTCGCGTACTACGACTACCTCCGGAACATCATCGTCTATCAGGACTTCGGACGGTCGATTTTTAAGAACCGACCCGTCTTCGACATCCTGTTCGAGGCGATGCCGTGGTCGCTGTTCATCAGCATCTACGGCCTCGCGCTCGGGACGACGGTCAGCCTGCTGCTCGGCGCGGTCATGGCGTACAACGAAGGCGGTACGTTCGACACCGGGATGACGATATTCTCCATCGCCAACACGACCGTTCCGTACTACATCGTCGCCATCCTCTCGCTCATCGTCTTCTCGTTCTCCCTCGGTTGGTTGCCGAGCGGCGGACGGATGGACCCGAACACGACGGCCGGACTGAACCTCCCGTTCATCGTCGGCGTCGTCAAACACGCCATCCTTCCCGTGTTCTCCTCGTTCATCGCCGGATTCGGCGGTGCACTGGCGTTTCGGGGGAACTGCATCCGCGAGATGGGCGAAGGCTACATCCGCGTCGCCCGACTCCGCGGCATCAGTCAGGGCCGAATCGCCATCCGCTACGTCGGCCGCAACGCGCTGTTGCCCGTCTACACGAGCATCATGATGGGCATCGCGGGCATCTTCGGGAGCAGCATCATCCTCGAAACCATCTTCAACTACCCCGCGATGGGCCTCGTGACGTACAACGCGCTGTTGAACCGAGATTACCCGCTCATCATGGGGTCGTTCATCTTCTTCACCAGCATCACGCTGTTGGGAATCCTCATCGCCGACCTGACGTACGGCGTCATCGACCCCCGCGTCAAAGGAGGGAGCGAACGTGAAGCCTACTGAGAATGACGACGCCGAAACGCCGCACGCCGACACCCCTCGCCGAACCGACGACGAATCCGCACGAACCGACGGCGGGACGAACAGTCGGTCCGGTTCCGCCCCGATGGACGAGAGCATCTTCACGCAAACGTCGAACGTCCCCGAACTGACGGGACGCGAGAAGGCCCGGCGGTCGTTCGAGCGGCACGTCTACGCGCCCATCGCGGTGCTGTTGAACGACTGGCGGGCGCTCGTCGGGTCGCTCATCCTCCTCGGCTTCGTCGTCATGGGCGTCATCGCCGCGGCACCGTTCGGCATCGTCCTCGTCGAGAAAGCCACCGTGATGGAGGGACCGATATACCTCTCGCCGTTCCAAGACTGGGCGTATCCGCTCGGAACCAACGTGATGGGGAAGTCGATTCTGAAACAGGTCGTCCACGCGACGCCCGCGATGCTGGAGATGATCCTCGCCGGTGCGTTGCTGTCGGTCTGTCTCGGAACGCTCATCGGCACCGTTGCGGGCTACCGCGGCGGCCGCACCGACTCCGCGTTGATGACGCTCACGGACGTCGTTCTCACCATTCCCGGCATCGCGCTGGTCATCGTGCTGGCGAGCATCTACCAACCGGAAAGCCCCCTCGTCGTCGGCCTCATCCTCGGCATCGACAACTGGCCGAAGTTGGCGCGGACGGTTCGTTCGCAAGTGTTGAGCATCCGCGAGGAGGCGTTCACCGAAGCCTCGCGCATCATGGGCCTGTCGGAGCTTCACATCCTCCGCAAGGACGTGGTTTCGAACCTGATGCCGTACATCTCGGTCAACTTCGCGACCAGCGCCCGGAAGATAATCTTCGAGTCCGTCGGGTTGTACTTCCTCGGTATCCTCCCCCGCTCGAACCTGAATTGGGGATTGATGATGAACGACGCGTACAACCAAGCGAACCTGACGAACCCCGACCAGATACACTGGTTGCTGGTGCCGATGGCGCTCATCATCCTCATCTCGCTCGGATTCATCCTGCTCGCGCAGGGGCTCGACCGGGTGTTCAACGTCCGCCTTCGCGCGCGCCACGAAACCGCCGGAGGTGACGAATGAGCACCTCGGTCACGGGCGAGAACGGGCGGGCGGTGTCCCTCCTGCTCGCCATCAGGCGGTCGTTCCTCGCGTTCATCGTCGCGTTGGGGGTCGTCTGTTGGCTGTTGGCCGTCCTCCTCTCGGGGTATCTCCTCCCCTCGCTGACGCACGCCGTTCTCGCCGGGATGTTCGCCATCTGGGGGACGAGCGCGTTCGTCTACGCCATCCTCGGTCACCTCGGACTTCGCTTGATAGGGTACAACTGATGACTCGATACGCACCACACGAATCCATGACCACTGCCGATATCAAACACGACGACAGAGCAACACACGCCGACCAAGAGCAACGCATCGACCGACCGCGACACACCGACCGGTTCCGCGAAACCGGCGGCCGGAGGTGACTCCGATGGCAGCCGAATTCCGGTCCACGGCGGACACCGACACGCCGACCGAGGAAGACGTCATCCTGGAAGTCCGGGACGCCAGCGTCTCGTTCAGCATGGACCGCGGGGACTCCCGCGTCCTTCGGGACGTCAGTATCGACGTCCACGCGGGCGAGGTCCTCGGCGTCGTCGGCGAGAGCGGGTCCGGCAAGTCGATGCTCGCTTCCGCGATGCTGGACGCCATCGTCTCGCCGGGACAGGTGGACGGGGAAGTCATCTACCATCCACCGGACGGCGGCGAACCGGTGGACGTGCTATCCCTCTCCCGCGAGGAACTGACGAAGCTCCGCTGGAACGAGATTTCGTTCGTCATCCAAGGTGCCCAGAGCGCGTTCAACCCGACGATGACCATCGGTAGTCACTTCGAGGAGACGCTTCGCGCACACGGCGCGGACGTCTCGGAGGGAATGGAGTTTGCGCGCGAACTCCTCGCGGACCTCTACCTGCCGACCGAGCAGGTGTTACGTTCACACCCGCACGAGCTATCCGGCGGGATGAAACAGCGGGCGCTCATCGCCCTCGGCCTCGTCCTCGACCCGAACGTCGTCGTGATGGACGAACCGACCGCGGCGCTCGACCTGCTGATGCAGCGGTCCATCATCAGCATGCTGGAGGACCTCCAGGAGAAGTACGACCTGACGATGGTGTTCGTCACCCACGACCTGCCGCTCGTCGCCGACCTCGCCGACCGCCTCGCCGTGATGTACGCCTTCGACCTCGTGGAGCTCGGCCCGACCGACGAACTCCTCGACGACGCCGCCCACCCCTACACCCGCGCCCTGCTCAACGCCGTCCCGAACATCTCCGACCGGGCGATGGACATCGAGGGAATCGAAGGGTCGAGTCCCGACCCCGTCTCGCTCCCGAACGGCTGTTCGTTCAACCCGCGCTGTCCGCTGGCCGACGGGACGTGCGAGGCCGAAAGTCCCCACCTCCGCGACGTGGACGAGGGTCACAAGGTGGCCTGCTTCTACCCCGAAGAGGCCCGCGAGACGGTCCCGCTGTTGCTCGACGAACCGCCGAAGTCGGCAGACGCGGCGGACGCCACCGACGCCAGCGGAGGTGAACGACGATGACCGACCGCCGCGGCGACCCGCTCCTCTCGCTGCAGAACGTGAGCGTCCACTTCGAGAAAGAACGGTTGTTCGGCCTCGCCGGGTCGGAAACCGTTCACGCCGTGGACGACGTGAGCCTCGACATCTACGAGAACGACATCGTCGCACTCGTCGGCGAGTCCGGGTGTGGAAAGACGACGCTCGGCAAGACGGCCATCGGCGTCCAGCGCCCGACGGAGGGGAAGGTATTGTACCGAGGTCAGGACGTGTGGGAAACCAAGGAATCCGGCGGCCTGTTCGACGGAAAAAAGTCCGCTGGCGAGTACTCTGCGGCGGAGATACGCCGCTCGCTCCAGATGATTCATCAAGACCCCGGCAGTTCGCTGAACTCGAACTACACCGTCGAGTCGAGCCTCGCCGACCCGCTGAAACACTGGCAACCGGAGATGAGCGAGGCGGACCGACGCGCCCGCATCTACGGGCTACTCGAATACGTGGGGATGGCCCCGGCGGAGGATTACGCCAAACGCTATCCGCATCAACTCTCCGGAGGGGAACAACAGCGCGTGGCGCTCATCCGGGCCTTGCTGATGAACCCGGACCTCATCCTCGCCGACGAGGCCATCAGCGCGCTGGACGTGTCGCTTCGCGCCGAGATGATGGACCTCATGCTCGAACTGCAGGACCAGTTCAACACCTCGTACCTGTACATCTCGCACGACCTCGCCAACGCCAAGCACCTCACCCAGCGGGCGAACGGCCGCATCGGTATCATGTATCTCGGCGAACTCGTGGAAATCGGGACGCCCGAACAGATAATCCACGACCCACAGCATCCGTACACGAAGGTACTTCTCTGGGCGACCTCCGACCTCAGGAATCGGTCCGAGAGCGTGCCGGAGCCGCCGATTCGCACACTCGACATCCCCGACCCCGTGGACCCGCCGTCCGGGTGTCGGTTCCACACGCGCTGTCCCGAGGCGCGGACGGCGTGTACGGAATCGTGTCCATCGCTCGCCGACCACGAGGGCGACGGTCGGCGGACGGCCTGCTTCCGAAACGAAGCAGACCACGCCTACTGGGAGAGCGAACCGCTCTCGGACGACGCACCTGCCGGAAAAACCGCAACGTCCCGCGATACCGCAGAAGGGGACTGAACCTCAGTCGCACCGGTACCGTTCGACCTTTTCCTCGTCCACCGTCACCCCGAGCCCCGGCCCGTCAGGAACCCGGAGCGCTCCGTTATCGACCTCGAACGGGTCCTCGATGATGTAGTCGTCCCAGCCGTAGTAGGTGCTGTCCGGCGGGAGGTTGATGCCGGGCGTGCTCGCGACGGTGTGGAGCATCGCCGCGGTCTTGACGCCGAGGTCGAAGCCGCAGTGGTGGGACACCGAGACGCCCGCGTTGGCCGCCATGGCGACCTGTTCGCGCACGGCGAGGATGCCGCCAGCGGGCACGAGGTCCACGACGGCCACGTCGATGGCGTCGGCCTGCAGCAAAAAGCGGAGGTTGCGCGGGAAGTACGTGTCCTCGTTGACCGCGACGGGCGTCCGCACGCGGTTGCGGAGCGAGGCGTACGTCCCGTAGGTGTCGATGCGAACCGGCTGTTCGAGGTACTGCAGGAGGATGCCCTCCTCTTCGAGTCGGGTGGCGACCCGAACCGCGTCCTCGAACGACCAGCCCTGATTTGGGTCGAGTCGGAATTCGAGTTCGCCGTCCACCTCGTCGTGCATCGCGCGGATTCGCTCGACGTCCTCGCGCCAGTCCGGCCCGGCCTTCGTCTTCAGCGTCGAAAAGCCGTGCTCGACGGCGCGTCGGGCGTAGGTCCGCGACTCCTCCGGCGAGAGGATACCGAGGCAGGTGGCGATGTCCACCGACTCGCGGGTCTTCCCGCCGAGCAGTTGGTGGACTGGGACGCCCACCGTCTTACCGAAGGCGTCCCAGAGCGCGGTTTCGACGGCTCCGAGGAACGGCCGAACTTTCACATAGGGGAAGTAGAACGAGTCGACGAAATCCCGTATTTCGCCCACCTCGCGGCCGACGAGTTCCGGGGCGATAACGTCGTCCACGACCGCCTTCGTCACCGCGGCGGACTTCATCCCGACGAGCATCTCGCCCCACCCCGTCACGCCGTCGTCCGTTTCGATCTTCACGAGCATTCGCGTGACCGACGTCACTTGGTCGTGGTTGCTCACGTAGGGAGCCAATCCGAGTTCGTCCTCGAGCGGTTTGACACCCATCTCTACAGGGATGGCTGACACGTTCGTCACCGACATACCACATCCTCGAAGGCCACCTACAAATAAGTCCGCACGGCGGCGAAATCGGGTTCCGCGTCCGGAGAACTTATGCGTCCGAGCGTTATCTGTCACATCGATGACTTCGGATACGGTACGGGTTATCGTCGTCGGCGCGCACCCCGACGATTGCGACCTCAAAGCGGGCGGCGTCGCGTGCAAATATGCGGACGACGGCCACGACGTGTTGTTCGTCTCGATGACGAACGGAGAGGCCGGACACCACGAACTCGGCGGCGCGGAACTGGTCCGCCGCCGTCGCGCCGAAGCGAACGCCGCGGCATCCGTTGCCGGAGCCGAGTTCGAGCAGTTCGACATCCCGGACGGTCGGCTCGAACCGTCGCTGGACAACCGCGACCGACTCATCCGTCGCATCCGCGAGTTTCGACCCGACCTCGTGCTCACCCATCGACCGAACGATTACCACCCCGACCACCGCTACACGGCGCAACTCGTGCGCGACGCCGCCTACCTCGTCGCGGTGCCGAACGTCTGCCCGGCGACGCCTGCACTCGACTCGAATCCCGTGTTCGCCTACCTGAGCGACACCTTCGAGCGCCCGTATCCCTTTTCCCCGGACGTGGTGGTCGATATCGACGACGCCGCGGACCGGAAGTTCGAGATGCTCGACCGCCACGGCTCCCAACTGTACGAGTGGCTGCCGTACGTCGAGGGCGTGCTGGATGACGTCCCCGACGACCCGGACGAGCGGTTCGACTGGTTGCGAAGCGGCGGCCTGCCGCACGTGGAAGCGCTTGCGACCGTCGCGGACCGCTACCGCGACGGCCTCGTCGAGCGATACGGCTCGGCGGGCGAGGAGGTTCGCTACGCCGAGGCGTTCGAAGTGAGCGAGCACGGCGCGCCGCTGACGGACGAGGCGAAGGCGCGACTGTTCCCGTTCTGACGCGAACGACAGGGTTATGAGGCGGCGGTTTGACGCGTCAACCGATGACGAACGTCCTGCTCGCCGGTGAGTCGTGGGTGACGGTACAGTTCGAAATAAAGGGGAGAAACGTCATGCGCGACAGCCAGTACGGGGAGGCGGCGGACCGGTTCATCGAGACGCTCGAATCGGTCGGCGCGTCGGTCACGTATCAGCCGTGTCACGTCGCCGCCGAATCGTTTCCGCGGACGACCGACGCGCTCGACGAGTACGACCTCGTTATTCTGAGCGACGTCGGCGCGGACACGCTCCAGATAACGGAACAAGTGGCGGGCGGCGACACGGACGTCGACCGCTGTGCGCTCCTCGCCGACTGGGTTCAGGACGGCGGCGCGCTCGGCATGGTCGGCGGCTACATGAGTTTCGCGGGAAAAGGCGGGCAAGCGCGCTACGGACACACGCCGGTCGGCGACGTGCTTCCGGTCGAAATCGCGGCGGGCGACGACCGCGTGGAAACGCCCGACGGAGCGGTGCCGCGAAACGAGGGCGTGCCGGACGCCGACCTGCCCGACGAGTGGCCGCACGTCCTCGGCTACAATCGGACGACGGCGAAACCGGACGCGGAGGTGTGGGCGACGGTGCGGGGCGACCCGTTTCTCGCCGTCGGGGACTTCGGGGACGGGAGTTCGTTCGCCTACGCGACGGACTGTGCGCCCCACTGGGCACCCGACGGGCTTCTGTCGTGGGACGGCCTGCCGACGCTCTGGAAGCGGGTTCTCGACCGCGTTTGTTAGTCAGTTCACTTCGTCCAGATACGCGTTCCAGACGCCCATTGGGTCTTCACACGCGATTTCCGAGATGGTCCGACAGCCGTCGTAGCCCCACATGAACACGCTGTCGGCACCGAGGTCGAGCGCGGTTCGCGTGGCCGTCCGGACCTCCTCGGTCGCCGAATCGCCGGACAGGCCGAAGCCCTGAATCCACAACTGGCTCCGGAGGTCGTTTTCGTCCGCGAGTTCGACCAGTTCCTCGCCGAACCGCGAGACGAACTCCGCCGGGTCGGTGTCCTCCGCGAACGCGTCCCAGTACGGGTCAGTGGCGAGCACGTCGATGTGCTCGTTCTCCGCGAGTCGCGCCCAATTGCGCGGCCCGTGGTCGGCCGACCCGGTGGGCATGAGACAGACCGCGTTTTCCGCGCCCGCCTCGTGTGCCAGCGCCATCATCTCGTCGAGGAAGTCGAGCATCGACTCCTCCCGGAACGACGAGACGGCCTCCGTTTCGGTCGCTGGCATCGGTTCGCCGTACTCCTCGCGGAATCCGTCGCGGCAGTGTTCACAGCGGCAGCACCACACGTCGCGGGGATGGTCGTCGCCGTACCAGTGGACGTCGTGCCAGTGGGGTTCGTCCCAGAAGAGTACGTCCGCGTCGAGTCCGGCGGCGTCGCGCGTCCACTCGCGCATGAACTCGCGGAACGCCGGGTCGTTGAAGCAGGCGGCGGGCACGCGCTCCCCGGTGTTGAGGACCTGCCGACTGTCGGGATTGTGCGCGACGAACCGAGAGAACTCCTCGCCGCCGAAGACGCCGCCGACGGCCCACGGGTTGACGTAAACCGACAACGACTGGTCGCGACTCGCGGCGACGATATCCTGCATCGTCTCGCGGTAGAACGCTTGGTCGCGCTCGCTGAAGGTGTGGAGGACGGCGGTCAGTCCCTCCTCGCGTAGTCGTTCGAGGTCGGTCGCCGCGTGTTCGGGGTCCTGTACGCCGAAATAGCTCGCTCCGCGTTCGATGTCTGGCATGGTCGTGGCGTGGTATCAATGCACAGCCATCGACCATGAACGTATCGACGCGGCGGGGTAGAACGAAAGCGGCGGGGAGCAATCGAAGAGGGATTCACCCACCCACAGTGACCCGGAGTTCACGGTCGGCGCGCGGGAGCGAACGACGTGAGCGACCCGTGCGAGGGACGAGTGACGTTCCCGTGGGAACGAGCGAGGAGGTTGGGGAGGGACGAGGAGTGCGGTTGCGGTATGAACGCCGCCAGGTTCCCGCGTCGCGTATGCTCTCCTGTGCCGAGGTTGTCGGCCGTTTCGTCCGCGTTCGAGTACAGGTGCGACCAGATACAGTGCGACCGGGTACAGGTACGATACCCAACGCGCGGAGTTCCCGGGATGGCGATCTGCAACCGACTCGAATCATTCGAGACACGAACGACGAACCTATTTGTTCCGTGCCATGGGAAGGTATCGTATGTCGAACGAAACCATCTACGAGGAGTTGGGCGTTCCGCACGTCGTCAACGCGACGGGGACGAAGACGCGAATCGGCGGCAGTCGAATCCGGCCCGAAGCGATGGATGCCATGGCCCGCGCGTCCGAGGCGTTCGTCCGCCTCTCCGACCTGCAGGCCGAGGCGAGCGAGTTGGTAGCCGAGGTGACGGGCGCGGACGCGGGGTACGTCACCGCCGGAGCGTCGAGCGCGCTGGCGCTCGGCGCGGCCGCCTGCATCGCGGGCGACGACATCGGCGCGATGGCGCGACTGCCCGAGACGGAGGGCGTGCCGGACGAAATCGTCATGCCGCGAACGCACCGGACGGGCTACGACCACGCGCTCCGCGCCGTCGGCGCGCGAATCGTGGACGTGGGAACCAACGACCGCCACCTCGGCACCGGGTCGCGCAACGTCGAACCGTGGGAAATCGCCGACGCCATCGGCGAGAACACGGCGGCGGTGGCCTACGTCGAGAAGTCGTACACCGAACCGCCGCTCGACGTCGTGTGCGACATCGCACACGACGAGGGCGTCCCGGTCATCGTGGACGCCGCCGCCGAACTCCCGCCGACGAGCAACCTCTCGGCCTTTATCGACGCGGGTGCCGACCTCGTGGCATTCAGCGGCGGAAAGGCCATTCGCGGCCCCCAAACCACCGGCATCCTCGCCGGAGGCGCGGACCTCATCGAGTCCGTCGCCGCCCAGCACCTCGACATGCACGCGGCCGAGGCGGTGTGGGAACCGGCCCCGAAACTCGTCCATCCGGGGCGACTCGGCGGCGTCCCGCGGCAGGGAATCGGACGCTCGATGAAGGTCGGCAAGGAGGAACTCGTCGGTCTCATCCGCGCTCTTCAACTCTTCGTGGAGGAGGACCACGACGCCGCAATCGAGGAGTGGCTCGAACGCTCTCGTCGAATCGCCGCCGAACTCGACGAGATGGACGGCCTCGAACCGTCGCTCACGGCCGACGACAAGACCGCCGTCGCGCCCGAGGTCGTGGTCTTCGTCGACCCGGAAGTGGCGGGCGTCACCGCGACGGACATCGTTGGCGGCCTCCGACGCGAGGAACCCCGCGTCTTCGTCGGCGCGGACGCGCTTCCGGCGGGCGAGTTCACCGTGAACCCGATGTGCCTCACGGACGAGGAGGCGGACTACGCCGTCGAGCGAATCGTCGCACACGTCGAGGAGTGACACGGCGGCGGACGGTCGGCGTGAGTGGGAGGCCCGTTTGCGGTCGGCGCGTGCGAGAAACGCGCGCGAGGGACAACTGAGCGAACGCGAAGGAGTCGATGGGGAGGGTCGAGGGCGGTGCGGTCGCGGTATGAACGCCGCCAGCAACAACGGTCATTGCCGATAAACCGGAGGTGGGAAACGAACGAGGAACGACGCGACGAAAAACGTGGGAGAGAACCGAGCGAGGAAACGACGCGACGAAGGTGGTGTCGAACGTCCTATCTCGGCGAACATCCTACCTCGGGGTCGCCAGCGCGGGATTCTACATCGTATCGAACTCGACGACGGTCTTGATAACGCCGTCACCGGTTTCGAAGGCCTTTTCGGCGTTTTCCGGGGTGTACACGCCCGTAATCAGCTTCTCGGTGAACCAGTCGGGAAACGCCGCGAGCGACTCCTTCGCCGCCTCGAAGTGGCGGACGTTCGAGTTGACGCTGCCGACGAGCGCCTTGTTCTGGAGGACCAGCTCGCGGTGGAGGTCCCCACCGTCGATTTCGAACGTGTGGTCACCGGGGATGCCGAGCAGCGCGGCGACGCCGTTCGGCGCGAGCGCCCGTATCGTCTCGAAGGCGTGGGGCGCGTAGCCCGTCGCCTCGTAGACGAAATCCATCGGTTCGTGGCCGTTCGCAACCTCCGAAACGGACGTCTCGCGCGAATCGACGTACGTCGCGCCCAACGCCTCGATGATGTCGATGGTCGGGTCCGGCCTGTCGCGGCGGCCGAGGCAGTAGGTCCGCTCGAAGTCGTCGTGATTCACGAGCATGGCCAGCGTGAGCAGGCCGAGCGGGCCGTTGCCGAGCACGAGCGCGCTCTCCGGTTGCCACTCGAACGCCGAGCGCGAGGCGTAGGCGTACTCGATGGCCTTCTCAGAGTTGCTGACGGGTTCGACCAGAAATCCGGTCTCCGCGAACGCGTCGGGGACGGAGACGAGGAACTCCGCGGGACTGGTGAAGAAGTCAGCCATGTAGCCGTGCGCGCCGACGATGCCACGTTCGAGGTAGGTGCCGTCGGGTGCCACGTCCGGTTCGCCGCGGGCGAAGTAGTCGTTCGGCTCGCCCACCGGTCGGCGGACGGTCGGGACCACGAGGTCTCCGGCTTCGAATCGAGTTCCGTTCGGGTCCGCCACGACGCCGACCGCCTCGTGGCCGAGGATTTGGTAGTCCGACCCGTCGGGGAAGCCGCCGTGGGTTCCCTCGATGACTTCGTGGTCCGTGCCGTCGATGCCGACCCGGAGGGTCCGAACCAGCGCTTCGCCGGACTCGGGGTCCGGTTTCGGAACGTCCACCAGTTGCGGACCCGACTCGCCGCGACGGACTGCAACCGCTCTCACGCCGTCACTCCTCCCCGCGGGCGCTCGCGACGACCTCGATTTCGACGCCGATGTCGATGGGCAAGTCCTCGACCTGCACGGCGCTCCGGGCGGGATACGGCGCGGAGAAGTGTTCCGCGTACACCTCGTTTATCTCGTCGTAGTCGTCCATGTCTTGAACGAACACGGTCGCCTTCACCACGTCGTCCAGCGAGCGACCCGCCGCCGCGAGAACGGCGTCGATGTTTTCGAGCGTCCGGGTCGTCTGCTCGCCGATGGTATCGCCGACGATATCGCCGGACGCCGGGTCGACGGGGCCCTGTCCGGAGACGTAAATCCGGTCGCCGTCACGGACTGCTTGCGAGAACGGGCCGATGCTCGGCGGTGCGGCGTCCGCGCTTATCTCCTCCATTCAGTTCACCACCGAAAGGACCGACGCCGATTTCGTGCTGACTCCGGTGCTGGGATTGACGTTAGTGTTGGCACCGGTGCTGGGATTGACGTTAGTGTCGACTATTCGTACGACTCCGCGAATCGTGTTGGCCGTCATCGGACCGTATGGTCTCGGCGAGGAATCATAAAACCCGTTGTAGGGAAAATTTCGATCACCAAACCGATCGGTGGTCGTCGATACTGTTACAAGGTCATCCTAAAAAGCGTACCGACCGTCGGGTGTAAACGCGAAACGGGTCGTTGCGGTCGCTTCGAATCGGACATCGAGAGATGCCACGCGTCGGCCAGTCATCGAGGTGGGATGGGGTTAGGATGGGAAGAAACCCGGGGACAAGAGCGACCTAACGGGGATAGCGCCGGTCAGCGATGGCCGAATGAACGCGGTGTCCGTCGCTCGACGGGGGTTCGATTCGGATGGACTGCCAGACGTCTCTCGGCTTGAATTCGGTTCCGACGGCGATTATCTTCCGACGCCGTTCCAAGAACTTTGCGGAGGCACGGCAGAACCAACCGGTCAGATTGTCAATGAAAAGTGATATACTGTCCGGTCGGCGTGTTACTGACGATGAAAGCGGTCGTTCTCGCTGCTGGCGAAGGGTCCCGACTTCGACCCCTCACAAATCGTCGCCCGAAACCGATGCTCCCGGTCGGCAACAAGCCGCTCTTGGAGTCGGTAATCGAATCCATCGCCGCGGCGGGTGTGGACGAAATCGTCCTCGTCGTCGGCTATCACCGTGAACGGATTCAGACGTACTTCGGCGACGGTCGCCGGTGGAACGTCGATATCACGTACGCGGTACAGGAAAAACAGTTGGGTACCGGACACGCGCTCTTGCAGGCCGAACCGTACATCGGGTCGGACTTCATCGCGATGAACGGCGACCGATATATCGAACCGTCCGCCGTCGAAAAGCTCATCGACGACCACCGACAGACGGGGGCGGCGGGGCTTGCGACGACGCGGGTCGAAACGCCGAGTCGGTTCGGCGTGGTCGAACGCGACAAGCAGACCGTCACCGACATCATCGAAAAACCGATACCGGGGACGACGACGTCGGAACAGATCAACGCCGGTGTGTACGTGTTCGGCCCGGACATCTTCGCCGCGATTCGCCAAACCGAAAGTCGCGGGGAGTTGGCGCTGACGCGAACGTTGCGAAACTACGTCGAAGACCATCCGCTGCGTGCGATTCCCTACGACGGCCTCTGGGGCGACGTCTCACACCCGTGGGACTTGCTCTGGCTCAACGGCTACGTGTTGGACAAGCAAGATTCCATCGGCGAAGGCGACACCGCTCGGACGGCACACGTCGCTTCCAGCGCGGTCGTCCACGACGACGTGATGATGGGAGAGGACGTGACGGTGCGCGCCGGCGCGGTCGTCTGCAGGGGAACGTCGGTCGGCGAGAACGCGACGGTCTGCGCGAACGCCGTCGTCGAGGATGCCGTCGTCTTCCCGGACGCGACCATCGAACCGGGAGCGGTCGTCAGGGATTGCATCGTCGGCGCGAACGCGACCATCGGACCGAACACCACCGTCGAAGGCGGCGTTACGGACGTGACGCTGGACGATACCGTCCATCACGACGTGACGTTCGGCGGTCTCATCGGAGACAACGCTCGAATCAGTGGCAACGTCACGGTCCTTCCGGGCGCTATCGTGGGTGACGGGGTAACGGTGGAGAGCGGAACGACCGTTCGTGAACGAATCGAAGACGGTGCAGTTGTACGGAGAGGATAGTTCATGTGTGGAATCACCGGTTACATCGGAAACGAAAGTTGCTCGACCATCGTCGCACAGTGTCTGAAGAACCTCGAATATCGCGGCTACGACTCCGCGGGTATCGCCCTCCTCGACGACTCGTTGGAGGTGAACAAGCGAAGCGGGGAGATAGACAACCTGACCGTTCCGTCGACGTCGAACGCCACCTGCGGCATCGGTCACACGCGATGGAGCACGCACGGGGCACCCACGGAGCGAAACGCGCACCCGCACACCGATTGTACGGAGCGGATAGCGGTCGTGCACAACGGTATCATCGACAACTACGAGGAGTTCAAGGCGGACCTCCTCGACGAACACCAGTTCACCAGCGAGACCGATACCGAGGTCATCGCCCACCTCATCGAGGAGGCCCTGAACGAAGACGGCGTGGACCTCCGCGAAGCGGTCGAACGGGTCGTCTCGAAGCTCTCCGGGAGTTTCGCCATCGCGGTCACGGCCGTCGGCTACGACGGCATCGTCGCGGCGCGACAGGACAGCCCCCTCGTCATCGGCCACGACGACGACGCCACCTTCCTCGGGAGCGACGTGACGGCCTTCGTCGAACACACCCGAACGGTCACGTTCCTCGAAGACGGCGACATCGCACGCCTCACGGAGGAGGGAGTGACCATCGTCAACGACGGCGAGGTGGTCGAGCGCGAGCCCCAAACCGTCGAGTGGGACGCCGACGCGGCCGAGAAGGGGGGCTACGAGCACTACATGCGAAAGGAGATACACGAACAACCGCGGGCGGTACGGCAGGCGCTCTCGGGGCGTATCGACGAACTCGCCGGGACGGTGGACCTCGACCTCTCCCTGTCGGAGGAGTACTGTCGCTCCTTGGACGAGATTCAGATCGTCGCGTGCGGAACGTCGTACTACGCCGGACTGTACGCCGCCGGGCTGTTGGAGGAGTACGCCGACGTTCGCGTCTCGGTGCACATCGCGAGCGAATACGAGTTCAAGGGGAACCGCGACCCGTGGCGAACGCTCGTCGTCGCGGTCACCCAGAGCGGCGAAACCGCCGACACGCTCCGCGCGCTTCGCAAGGCCGCCGGTGCGGGCGCTCGAACGCTCGCGGTGACGAACACGGTCGGTTCGACCGTCACGCGCGAGGTGGACGACACGGTGTACATCCGCGCGGGGCCGGAAATCGGCGTCGCGGCGTCCAAGACGTTCGTATCGCAGGTGGCGACGCTGACGCTCGTGACGGTGTATCTCGGCCAACAGCGGGACGCTCTGTCCTCGAACGAGCGGGCGAGCATCCTCGAAGAGTTGTCCGCGGTACCCAGTTCGATTCAACAGGTGCTCGACGCCGAACCGACGGTACAACGGGAGGCGAAGGCGTTCGCCGACAGCGATTCGTTCTTCTTCATCGGGCGACGACTCGGCCATCCGGTCGCGCTCGAAGGCGCGCTGAAACTCAAGGAGATATCCTACGAGCACGCGGAAGGGTTCGCGGGCGGCGAACTCAAACACGGGCCGCTCGCGCTCGTGACGGACGAAACCCCGGTCATCGCGGTCCTCACCGACGAGACGAACGCGTCCGAGACGCTTCACAACGTCAAGGAGGTCGAATCGCGGGGGGCACCCGTTATCGGCGTTACTTCGGACGACGAACCCAACGCCGTATTCGATACGACGTTCGACGTTCCGTCCATCGGCTTGATGGAACCCGTGGTCGCGAACGTGTATCTACAGCTGTTCGCCTACCACGTCGCAAAGGAGAAAGGCCGCGACATCGACAAACCGCGGAACCTCGCCAAGAGCGTTACCGTCGAGTAACCGTCCGGAGCGGCCACTCCTTCGACGATTTCTATCGCCGAGTGACGCCGGAATTTTCACTCGACATCGGGGGTGTCGACGGGACGAGAACGGTCGCCATTCGTCATCCGCGTAACCACGATTACCGGGATTCCGTGTGTGGGATGTGTGACGTTCGTTCGACGGAACGACGGTTACGGAACCGAAAACGAAATCGCGTCCTGAAAACGGTTCTCGGGTTTGAAACCGTAACTCAGTGACACACCGGAAGGGAGTCTCGACTCCCGTGTCACAAATGAGAACTGCACTGAAACACGCGCTCGTCGTCCTCGTCGCGTCCAGTCTGCTCGTGACCGGACTCGCCGGAACGGCCGTCGGACGAGGGCAACCGATGGCCGACTCGCACCGTCTCTCGCAAACACAGTCACAGCAACCGTCGGCGTCGCAACTCGGATCGATGTCGTGCGGGGAACTCCGTGCGACGTACGAACGGGGTGTCGAACGAGTTCGGAACAGCGACCTACCGGAACAACGGAAACAGCGACTCATCCAACGCGGTACAGCGCTCTACAACCTATACAAGTTCCGCAAGGGCTGTTGAGTACGCTCCACGAGAGATGTCGAATACGTCTCACGAGAATTGTCGAATCTGGGGTCGCCTCGACGCGCTCGATGGTCGTGCGCCCGCAGAGCGAGTATCCGTCGTCACGGCTCACCCCAGAGCGGTTAAGGAACGTCCCGTCGAGGCGGTCGGTATGTGGCCGTGGGGACATCTGGCGGTGGGGTACCTCGCCTACTCGGGACTTCGACGGACGAGAACGACCCGTCCGCCGACCGGCACCGACGTAATCGCGTTGGCCGTCGGGACGCAGTTTCCCGATTTGATGGACAAACCGCTCGCGTGGTGGGTCGGCGTCCTCCCGACGGGACGGTCGCTCGCACACTCGCTGCTGACCGCGAGCGTGCTGCTCGCCGTTACCTACGGCATCTGCCGACGAAACGGACACCGGTCCCGCTGGGCCGCCTTCGCCGTGGGCTACGTGTCACACCCGTTCGCGGACGTGCTCCTACCGGTGCTGGCCGGTGGGTACGGACGGGCGACGTTTCTTCTGTGGCCGATTCTCCCGCTCTCGTCGCCGAATTCTGGTCCGTCAGTCGTCGGCGTACCCGGCGACTTCCCGATAGAACTGTCGTTGGTGGTCGCGGCGGTCTACGTCTGGCTGGCCGACGGTGCACCGGGCGTCGCGTCCGTCCTCCCGCTCGGCTCCGACCCGCGCCGCGAACGGCAGTAAGGCGAACGCCCCCAATCTTTAGTTCGGTCGTCGTCGTAGGTGAGTGCTCCCGAGTCGGGCCGTCGGTACGCCCGCGGCGACGGGCGAGGCGGTAGCGAGCGATTCGACCGCCGTTCACGAACGGTTCGACCACCGTTCGACGAGTTCGGCATCGACACACGACGATGACAATGATAGATACGTCCGATATGTGGCAGTTGCTTCCACGACGCGTTCGCCGATTTCCCGCCGACCTCGCCGTCGTCATCGCACTCGTCTTGGTGACGGTCGGCGTCGTTCGCGCCGGAGGAATCTGGACGCCGGTTCGACTGTCGTTCGGATTCCTGTTCCTGTTCTTCCTGCCGGGATACGGCCTCGTCGCGGTGCTGTTCCCCGAAGCGAGCGGAGATGGAGAATCCGAGGGAGGGGACGACGAAGACGGAACATCGACCGGCTTTCCGCGGCGTATCGACGGTATCGAGCGCATCACGCTGTCCATCGCGGTTAGCCTGGCCGTCGTTCCGCTCATCGGCTACCTCGTCAGCTACTCGCCGTGGGGGTTGAATCTTGACCCGAGCCTCCTCGCTATCGGCGGCTTCACCATCGTCTGTGCCCTCGCCGGAGCGGTTCGCCAGTGGGCGCTCCCGGAGTCGGATCGGTTGTCGGTCCCTATCGAGGACGCGTATGCGCACTTCACGCCCGACGTTTCGACGGCGACGAGCTACGTGCGGCCGCTGAACGTCATCCTCGTCGTCAGCCTCGTCGTCGCCGCCGCCGGAATCGTCTACACGACGACGACCCCGCGGAGCGACGAGCGGTTCACCGAGTTCTATCTCGGGACGAAAAACGCGTCGGGGAACACGGTCACGGACGCGTACCCGAAAAACTTCACCGCCGGAGACGCGAAGCATCTCCGCGTCGGAATCGGAAACCACGAGTACGAGCGCGCGAACTACACCGTCGTCGTCCTCTTACAACGGGTGAAACGGAACAACGGGGCGACCCAGGTCACGGCCGAACGGCGGCTCGACCGGTTCCGCGTTTCCGTCGGGCAGGGACAAACGGTCGTCGAAAACCGCAGTCTCGAACCGACGATGACCGGTGAACGGCTTCGGCTCCAGTTCCTCCTGTATCGCGGGGGGGCTCCGGCGTCGCCCTCGGCGAAAAACGCGTATCGACGGACGCACCTCTGGGTTCGCGTTCATCAGTAGCTCTCCTCGACCTTTCGACGGACGAGTCGTCGGACGGTTTCTCGAATCGAGCGGTCCGGCTGCCATCCCAACTCCCGTTCGGCCCTCGTGGTATCCACGTCGAAGTCGGTGACGAGCGTTTCGTTGCTCCGGGGATTCTCTATCAGTTCGATGTCCGGGGAGCGACCCGTTTCGTCCGCAACCGTCCGCTGGACGAGTTCGGCCAGCGACAGCACGTCCATCTGTTCCTCGCTCGCTATCTCGTATCCCTTCGTCCCAGTGGTTCCGTCGCCGAGTTCGTCCATCAACCGTTCCACGCTCCGACGGTATGCGTCCCCGACGTCCCGCACGTGGACGTAATCTCGCGCCTGCGTCCCCGGTTCGTAGACCGGCAGGGACTCGCCCGACATCGCGCGTTCGATGAAGAAGTTGATGACGGTGGACTTGCTGATCCGTTCCCCGTTCGCCGTGTGTTCGCCGTAGATGTTCGACTTGAGGAACAGGTGCGCCGGAAACGACCCGCGGGCGAAGACTTGGACCGCGCGCTCCCCGAGGACCTTGGTTCGTCCGTACCAGTTCATCGGCGTCCGTTCCGAATCGACCGTCACCGGCATCGATTCCGGGGTGCCGAGGACGGCCACGCTGAACGGAAACACGAGGGCGGTCGTCTCCCGCCAGCAGAACCACGCGACGTTGTTCGTCCCCTGTACGTTGACTTCGTAGGCGAGTTCCGGGTTCTCATCGCAGTTCTTCACGCCGCTGACCGCGGCGAGGTGGACGATGACATCCGAACCGTCCAGCGCGTCGGTTAAGCGGTCCCTATCACGAATGTCGACGTGTTCGATGCCGCCGTCGACGGCGGGTCCGCTCTCGTTGTGTGAGAGGGGCCGAACGGTCCACTCGGGATGCGCGGTTCTGAGCACTTCGACGACGCGACTCCCGATGTATCCCGTCGCCCCCGTTACCGCGACCGTCGGCGGTTCTGATGGTCCGTGCATGCGTTCAGCCCTCCGCACGCCGTCGGACGAGGCGTTCGACGGACTCCCGAATCGAGCGGTCCGGTTGCCACCCCAACTCCCGCCGTGCGGCGGAGATGTCCACGTCGAAATCGGTGACGAGCGTCTCATCGCCGCGGGGGTTTTCGACGACTTCGATGTCCGGTTCCCGTCCCACTTCCTCGGCGACCGTCCGTTGGACCAGTTCGGCCAGTTCCATGACCGTCCACTCCTCGTCGCTCGCAATCTCGTACTTCGAGACGCCCGTCCGACCCGCATCGCTTCGGTCCACCAATCGCTCCGCACTCCGTCGGTAGGCGTCGGCGACGTCCCGCACGTGAACGAAGTTTCGCGCCTGTGTTCCCGGCTCGTACACCGAAATCGGCTCGTCCGCGAACGCGCGCCGAACGAAGAACTCGAGGACCATTCCGCGCGAGATGCCGCGGTCGTTTACCGTGTGCTCGCCGTACACGTTGGCCTTGAGGAACAAATGCGCCGGAAACGAGTCCGCCGCGAGCGATTCGATGGTCCGCTCCCCGACGAGTTTCGTCTCCCCGTACCAGTTCATCGGTCGCCGCGACGCGTCAACGGTTATCGGGAACTCCTCGGGGTCGCCGAGGACGGCCATGCTGAACGGAAACGCCAACCCGGCGCCCGTTCGCTTGCAGAACCACGCGACGTTGGTCGTCCCGTGAACGTTCGTTTCGAGCGCGAATTCCTCGTCGTCGCGGCACGAATCCACGTCGCTCGCGGCGGCGAGATGGAGCACGACGTCCGAACCGTCCAACGCGCTTTCGAGCCGGTCGCGCCGTCGAACGTCGAGGAACTCCACGTCGGTATCGCCGATGCGGTGGATTTCGCCGCGGTAGAAGTTGTCGAATGCGCGAATTTCCCACTCGGGATGGTGCTCTCGAACGGCGTTTACGACGCAACTACCGACGTACCCGCCCGCGCCGGTGACACTGACGGTCGGCGTCTCCGCGGGTGCGTCCGTGTCGCTCATCGGTATCTCCTCTCCGTGGTCCCCGCATCGTCGCCCCGTCTCCGTTCGAACGACGCGTCGAATGGCCCTCGCGGAAACCGAACGGGTTCGACCGCCGACGTGACGTTCTCACGCGCCTGTTCACCCAGCGCTGGCTCCACTACGAGAATCTTCTCCCCCATTTTACGTCGAGTCTCAACGACGAACGACATTACGTTTGCGGCGAACCACCTCGTACGACGTGAATTTCGGGGAGTCCACCGCGAGGTCGGGGTCGGACGCGACGGCGTCGTTGTCCGCGACCGACCGCCTGCCACCGCCGAACTCGCCGACCGTTTGGCGAGCACGCCATCGTTCTGGCCCGTCACCGATTTGGAATTAGCGGTGAGTTGTTGTTAGATATCTATCAAGAGTTATCCGTCGGAGCGTGGTTGATGAGACACGATGATTCCTCGCGTAGCCTATCTCGTCCTCGTCGTCGGTGTGCTCGGCGTCGGATTCGAACGCTACCGCACCCGCTTCGAGAGGCACGAATTAGGGGCGGCGTTGCTCGGCGCGCTCCTCGTCGTCGCCGTCGCGTTCGCACCCCGCATCGCGGGACTGCTGAACGACGTGGGACTCGTGGAAATCGTGGTCGGTATCGCTATCGTACTCGCGCTCGTCGCGGCCGGGGTCTCACGCCGCAAGGCTGTCCGGAACAGGCGACGGTTCAACGCGCTCGTCCGCGAACTGGCGATACGGGACGTGCCGATGGAGCGGTCGGACGAGGACACGGTGTACGTCGTCATCCCGGCGTACAACGAGGCCGAGACCATCGGCGCGGTGGTCGAATCGCTCCCCGAAACGCTCAGAGGTCGCGCGGTCGTTCCCCTCGTCGTCTCCGACGGGTCGTCGGACGGAACCGTCCGCGCGGCCCGTGCCACGGACGCCGTCGTGGTCGAACACGTCGTCAACACGGGGCAGTGTAGTTCCCTGAAAACCGGGTTCGAAATCGCAAGACGACAACGCGCCGAAGTGGTGGTCGGGATGGACGCCGACGGCCAACACCGCGGCGACGAACTGCAGCGTCTCGTCGGCCCTGTTCTCGACGGCGAGGCCGACTACGTTATCGGGTCCCGATACCGCGGCACCGACGCGTCCGAAAACGGGCCGGTCCGGCGCGGGGGCATCTGGGCGTTCACGACGCTCATCAACGTCCTCACGAAGTCGTCCATCACGGACGCGACGAACGGCTTCCGCGCGCTCACCATCGACGCGTTCGAACGAATTTCGTGGGTCGAAGAGCGGTTTTGCGCAGTCGAATTGCTGGTGGAAGTACGAAAGAGCGGACTCAGGATGAAGGAAGTGCCCGTGACCGTGGAACGGCGGCAGGGCAGCACGACGAAGAAACCGAAACTTGGCTACGGACTGGGTATCGCCCGGACACTCGTGGGGTCGTATCTCCGATGAACGCTCACGACGGATGCCCGACATGACCGAGGAAAACTCGAACGTAACCGAGGGAACCCGACAAAACCGAGAAGACTCCAACATGACCGAGAAGACTCGAGGCGACCGAGGAAACGCCGACACGACAGGGGAAACCCGAGAGGAGACCGACTCGCGGTGGCGGTCCGTCGGAACGGTGCTGAAGGTACTGGTATCCGTCGCGTCGTTCGGCTACCTGCTGTGGAAGTTTCCGGTCGAACGGGCGTTTCGCTCCATGTTCGAAATCAGCGCCCCCTACCTCGTCGTGCTCGTACCGGTCGTGCTGTTGCCCATCTTCCTCACGTCCCGGTCGTTGCAGTTGCTGTACGAGGAACACGAGTCGGTACGCTTTCTGCCGATATTCAAGGTGGATACGGTCGATTTCGTCGTCAACTCGTTTCTGCCGACCAGACTCGGTTCGCTCGCGACGACGCCACTCATCCTGAACAAGTACACGGGTATCGAACTCCGGCGCGCGTTCGTCATCAAGGGCGTGCAACTGCAGATGATAGCGGCCATCAACGGTCTCGTCGCGCTGACGGGGCTGTTCGTGCTCCTTCGATACCTGGGACGGAACATCGCCCTCGTGCTGCTCGCCAGCGCGACCGTCTATCTCGCGCTCCCGGTCTTCGCGTTCCTGCTGGGGTGGGTAGACCTTCCGCGATTCGTCACGGACAGGGCACCGAAGTTGCTTGCATCGGTCGGCGAAATGCAACACGACCTGCTCTCGTCGAACAAGCTCAAATCCGTCGCGCTCCTGTTCGTCTCCTTCGTCGTCCTCTCCGGCGTTCGCTTCGGCATCGTCGGTGCGAGTCAGGGATTGGAGTTGTCGCCGCTTCGCTACCTGCTCATCCCGACGCTCATCTACTCCGTCACCGTGCTCCCCGTCTCCATCGGGGGCATCGGAGTCACGGAGGTGACGGGGACGACGGTGCTCGTCGCGTTGGGTGTCTCGCCGAGCGTCGCCACGAGCGTCATCATCCTCGACCGGGTGTTCGCCGCGTATCTCCCGCTCGCGCTCCTCTACGTCTACGCCAACTACGTCGTTCACTCGGACGTGAGCGTATGAAGCGCCGGATGACCGGGTCGATAAAATACCTGAATTTTCGAAGAAGAGAAATGATTTCCGACTGATCAAAAAACAATTAGTCAAAACGATGGTCGTACGTAGTGAAAGTGGCGGGCACAACCGATAAGTAATGGTGAGTAGTTTGACAATCGGGGGACAAAGATGACAGATTTGAGTAGTAAACGAGTACTCATCACGGGGGGATGCGGTTCGATAGGATCGTCGCTCGTTCGGCGAGTGTTACAGGACGGCCCGGAGTTGGTTCGCGTGATCGACAACGACGAGGGGCGGCTGCACGAGATGAAAACGAAACTGGGCGCACAGTACCCGCGTCGGTTGGAGACGTCGTACAAGGACGTCCGCGAGTTTCACGAGATGAGACAGGCGATGGAGGGAATCGACGTCGTATTCCACGCGGCGGCGTTGAAACACGTCGGTATCGTCGAACGCGACCCGTTTCAAGCCGTCAGAACGAACGTCGAGGGGACCGAAAACGTGCTTCGCGCCGCGACGGAGACCGACGTCGAAGCCGTCATCGCCGTCAGCACGGACAAAGCGTCCAACCCCGTTTCGGCGATGGGTGCGACGAAGTTGCTCTCCGAGCGACTGACCGTCGCCGCGAACGAGAGCGCGGACGGACAGAACGTTCGATTCGGTTGCGTCCGATTCGGCAACGTGCTCGGGACGCGCGGCTCCGTGGTTCCGGTGTTCGTAGAGCAGATTCGACGAGGAGGACCCATCACCGTGACCGACCCGGAGATGACGCGGTTCGTCATGCGGCCGCGAGACGCCGCGGAGTTCGTCGTGGAGGCGTTCGGGACGACCACCGGCGGCGAAGTCGTCGTCCGCAAGATGCCCGCGTTCAAGGTCGGAACTCTAGCCGACGCGCTTCGAGAGCAGTACGCGTCGGAGTTCGGCTATCAGCCCGCGGAAATCCCGACGAGGGTCGTCGGGTCCGGGCCGACCGAGCGCTACCACGAAAAACTCGTATCCGAGGACGAGGTGAAACACGCCGTCGAGGAGCGCGACCGGTTCGTCCTCTATCCGAACGACGAGTCGATGCCGTCCGAGGCCGACGGAAACGCGCTCTCCGGGGAGTACACGTCGGCCGACGCGCGACGGCTTTCGAAAGCCGAGTTGCTGACCATGTTGGGTGAGACGGACGGAAATCTCCCGACGACGGAACCCACCGCGTAACGACGGGCGAAAATTCGACCGATATCGAACGCATTTCGACACTCATCGGTCGTAGACGTCGGTCGCAGAAATCCGACTTCGGCATCGGTCGAACGTCGAATCGGCGTCGTCGGTACGCGCCCACCATCATCGGCGAGTAACCTCGTGTGCGGAGTTCGGTCGCCCTTCCTCCGCAGAACGCCTGTACAGCCACAATTACTTTACGAACGACTAGCGTGAATGATGCGTCATGAGCGCATCGATGAGCGTGAGCATCGAACTCGAACTCCAGTGGGGAAGACAGGGTATGGAAACCGAATCCGAATACATCAGCGACGGACGATCACACGAGACGCGCGCGATGCGCCGACTCCTGTCCACCTGCGACGAATACGACATCCCCATCTCGTTCGACGTGGTCGGCTATCTCCTCCATCGGGAGTACGCTCCGCCGGAGGATGACCCGTACGACGACTGGTGGCCCATCGGACCCGGGTCGTGTCTCGATTCCCACCCGACGTACTACGCCCCAGATCTGATCGAGGAAATCGAAAACGCGGAGACGGAGCACGAGATTTGCACGCACACGTACTCGCACTTGCTAGCCGAGCGGTTCGATGCCGAGCATCTCGACTGGGAACTCGACCAAGTAGAGGAACTGTACGAGCGACATGGTTTACCGACGCCTGAGTCGATAGTCCCCCCACGACATCACTCCGTCCAACGAGAGGTCCTGTCGAAGCACGGAATCCGGGCGATGAGGGTCCCCGTCGTCAAACCGTCCGACCATGCTCCCGGCAATGCGTGGCACATGCTGACACGAGACCATCCGGTCGCCGAACCGCGGGAGCGGAACGAAATCGTCGAAGTGCCGAGTACGCGCCCGCCGTCGTTGACGACGGCGCTCCTGCCGGAAGGCCGTCACTCGACCCATCCCGGATTTCGTCCGATACCGAAGCAAATTCGACGGCGCATCCATCGCCGCTACCTCCGCTCCTCGTTGGACCGTGCGCTCATCGAGGATTCGCACGTTCACTTGTGGACTCACCTGTACAACATGGCGAACGACGAACAGTGGTCGTTGATAGACGAGTTTCTGCAGCGGGCGGGGCTATTTCAGCGGCGAAACGGCATCGAAATTCTCACCCTCCGGGACTGTGCCGACCGGTACGCGGAGGGGGGCTGAGATGCGGGTCGGACTCCTCATCGACGGGGAAATAATGGAGGAGTGGATGGCACGTCCCGTCGAACGGATGGAAGCGGAGACCGATGCCACCGTGACCACGGTGGTCGAAAACGCCAATCCGCCGGGTTACAGACGATATCTCGAAATCGCCCGAAACGACGGGATTTGGACATCGATGCAGGCGGCGAAGATGCTCCGTCGAACGATCGCTCCACCGGGATATCGGGAGCGCCGACACGTGTCGGAGGTTATCGATATGGGCGATGTGGCCCACTACCGGTGTCCCCCCGTGAAAACGGACGGGTTCGGTACGGAACTCCCGCCGGGAGCGGTTTCGGTCCTCGCCGACACCGACGTGGCGGTGCGATACGGGTTCGGCATCCTCGTCGGCGACGCCTTGACCGCCCCGACCAACGGCGTGTTGAGCTACCACCACGGAAACCTCCGACGATATCGCGGCCGTCCCGCCGGGTTTTGGGAGTACCTTCACGACGAGGGGACGGCCGGGGTAACGCTCCAACGGATCACCGACGAACTCGACGCGGGACGCATCGTCGTGGAGGACGACGTTGCCATCGAGGACTGTACGACGTGGGGGGACGTGTTGGGGCGACTCTACCGGGCGTCCGACCCGATGCTCGCGGAGGCGGTTCGGCGCCTCGATGATCCCTCGTTCGAACCAACGTCCGTTGAGGACCTCGGGTCGCTCTACACCCGCCCCGACCCGACGGAGTTCGCCCGGTTCCTCACCAAATCGCTGTGCGACCGGGTTGGGGAGATCGGCCGAATGGCGACGCCGCAGCGGTCGGATGCGCGTGACGAGTAGGGAAGACCGCCGCTTACCGCCGATAGACGACGACGCCGCCGTTCGAATACACGCGTTCGTGACGTCGGTCGAACCCCGGCTCGGGGTCGTAGGTCAACTCCCATCGACCTTGCATCGCTCCGTACGTGCGATACACGCGAACCTGCGTCCGGTAAGCGATGTATCTAGTATCTTCGTTCAACGTCGTGTGGTTCAACAGCTCCTCGTCCATGTACATGTAGGTATCCGCACTCGGGTCGTCGAGTCGAGTTGGTCTCGGGTTGTGGAGTCGAACCGTCGATTTCGCGTAGAAGAAGTCAGTGGCGATGTCCCCCGGAACGTGGGTGCTGAACCGTTTCGCCGCGGTTTCCTCGGCGGTGAGATACTGGCGTTCGCCCTGCGGGTGGTCGGGAACAACGAGCGGGGTTATCAACTGCGACGTCACCAGCAGGAGGAAGACCGCGAGGACGGCGACGCTCCGTCGCCGCCCCGGAACGTGTCGGCGAAGGACCGCCACGGCCACGACGACGAACAACAGCAGTTCCATGTAAAAGTACATCCGGGACGGGTTTACCGCGGAAACGCTCACGGCACCGACTCCGGTGAGTGCGATACAGACGGCGATACCGGCCAAAATGGCCCGAGTTTCGTGGGAATCCGTCCGCCGCGCGAGAACGAGCCACGCGATTCCGGCGAGCGGAACAAGCGTCAACCCGTGCCCGCGTCGGAGGACGAAGTTCACCGGTTCGCTGGCGACGGGCGTGGCCGCCCGCGGGACGACGTGAACGGTTTCGACCGACGTGACCTGAAGTGCCAGCAGGAATCGGCCGATAACGCCGACGATGTAATCCGTGATGATGGTCAGTTGGACGACGACGAGCACGCCCGACAGAACGGTGAGCATCAGCAGGGTCGATGGCGTCGTCGCCCGTTTGATCGGGTCGTCCATCCACTCCCTCGACTGGAGCAGGATGAAGGCGGAACTCCCGACGACCGTACCGAACACGAGGAGCGCCGTTAGCTTGTGCGTGTACACCATCGCAACCGTAAAGAGGAACGTCAGAACGAGGTCCACGGTTCGCTTGTATCGGAGGTATCGCCCGAAGACGACGAGGAACGGTATCCAGAGGCCGACCGCGAGCGTCTGTGCGAGGGGACTGGTGGCGTAGATGACGGACGCGGCACCGACGGCGACCAAGAGCGTGGCGTAGATTCCGACGCGCTCGGACGACAGTCGGCGCGCGACGACGTACGCGAGGAGAGGAAAGAGGGCTCCGAAGACGAAAGCGTACACGTCCAACATCCGCAACGCGTCCACGCCCATCACGTCTCCCGTGAGGGCACCCGAGACGAGAAAAAAGGGAGCTTTGCCGTAAAACGGGAAGTCGAGGTTAACCACGCGACCCGTCTCCATCAGCGAAACGATAACGCCAGCGTACTTGTCGGGGTCCACTCCGACGTAGCTACTCGGAAACAGCACGACGAGTGCCCGGTAGTAGACGCTGAGGCAGACGAGTGCCGCGAGCAGATACCGCGTCGGAAACGACCCGACGGAAACGACGTACGCGACGAAAAGCACGGTGACGGCCCCGACACCGACGGTAAGGGACGGGTACAGTCGGCCGTTCAGATGGACGGAAATCGACGTCGCCAGCAAAATCCAACTGGCGACGATCGTGATCACCTTGAGCACGTCCGCAGAACGAAGCGTCACGACGGAGCGGAAATTCATCTCGGTCCGTTCAGGACACGACCGAGACGGTTACGAATCTATCGGCCTGTCTACCTATCCGTCCTATGTATTCTCGAATTGATTAGAGAGCGGACCCGACATAGTTGGTTCGTCTTCGAGATGTAACTTTCGACGAATCTTTTTGCCGCTCCGTACCGCCGATTCACGGGCGCTACCGAATATCCATGAAGATTGGAATACTGAATCCGACGGTCTTGGTCAGACACCCGCAAATACTCGCGCCGCGGTTAGCGGAGGCGGGACACGAAGTCGTGTTCTACCAACCGGAAGAGGGGCGGGGGAATCCGCCGACCGGAGAGAACATCACTGTGAAATACTATCCGGCACGCTTCATCCCGAAAATCCGCTATACGCTTCCGACGCCGGGATTCTATCGGCTGTTGACGGACGACGTACCGACGCTCGATAGACTCGTCATCGGCGGCTACCTCTATCCGGTGTGTTCGATAGCGGCGATACTGGGGCGACGGTTCGACGTCGAGACGACCGTCATCGTGAACAACCTCGTGGGCGTCGAGTGGTTTTACGGGGACCGGTTCATCGATGCGGTATCGAAAGTCTACACGCACTCCGTCGGCCGCCTCACGTTCTCGGCCGCCCACAACGTGGTCGGTCAGGGGGAGTACGTCCGCGACGGACTGACCCGATTCGCGCCCGAGGGGAGAACGTCGGTCATCTCGACCGGAATCGACCTCGACCACTACGCGCCGGGCGCGACGTCGCCCGCCGAATTCGAGCGAACGGATTCCATCGAACTGGTGTACGTCGGTCGCCTCGACCCGGTGAAGGGCGTACGGAACCTGCTGGAAGCGTTCGTCGAACTGCATGAGCGAGGGACGCGGGACTACCATCTGACGCTCGTCGGCGACGGGACGAAGCGGTCCGACTACGAACGGTTCGTTGAACGACGGAGGATGCAGGATGCCGTCACGTTCGCCGGATATCAGGACGACGTTCGGCCGTTCCTGTTGGCGGCGGACGTGTTCGTGCTGGCGTCGGTGGCGGAGGGACCACCGGCGGCGATACGGGAGGCCCAAGCCTGTGAGACGCCCGTCGTCGCCACCGACGTCGGTGGCGTCTCGGATTTGGTTCACGGGGGCGTCGTCGTCCCGCCGAACGACCCGGACGCGCTGGCGGACGGAATCGAGACGCTCGCCGAGGAGGACCTCGCCGCCCGCGGTCGGATGGCGCGGGAGTACACGGTCGAACACTTCGACGTCGATTCGATGATGGACGAGTACGCCGCGATTCTCGCTGGCGGGTGAGCGAACACCGATTCGGCTCCGTACGCCGCGGGGGGGCGTGCCTGTCCACCGAGCGACGACGGTCATAAGAGTTAATAATTTAAATAAAGTATCTGGTCATTCAGCATGGACGGGGGGAAATCAGACACGAACGAGGAGAGTGCGGGGTATCGTAGCTACGTCCCATCGAGGCGCGTCATTCGAATCGCGTTCGTTCTCGTCTTACTGGTGTTGAGCGCGCCGATTGCAAGCGCGTATCTCCAGAGCGGGACCGAATGGTCGAGCGCGAGGATGGAAAACAGAACCGTCCCGCCCGCCAACGGGGTGACGGTCGTGACGTCGGACGCGTACGGTGGCGGTCGTATCGGTGCATACGGACCGAGCGGAAAGACGCTGTACTACAACGACTCACACGACTTCTACCACGACGTGGACCCGAGTGCGAAGGGGAAGATGACCGTCCTCTACGTGGCGTCCGACGACGTGAGCAAGAGCGAGTGTGATTCATCCGTGAAATGCCGACGGAGCGTCGTCGAACGGCTCAACCTGACGACGGGGAAGATAACCCGTATCTGGTCGGACGTGCGCCCGTCCCGCGGTTCGAGCGCGATTCACGACGTCGATTACCTCGGGAACGGGAAGCTCCTCGTGGCGGAGATCAATCCGCCGGACGGCGTGTACATCGTGGACACGAACACCGACAACATCGAGTGGTACTGGCGGGCGGAGCAGAACTTTTCGCACGCGAGCGGCGGGAACTTCCCGCGGGATTGGACGCACATCAACAACGTCCAGCAACTGCACGACGGACGAATCGCGGTCAGCGTCCGCAATCAGGATCAGGTCATCTTCCTCAATCGGTCGACGGGGATGAAGTCCAACTGGACGCTCGGCGCCGACGACCGGCACGAGACGCTCTTCGAGCAGCACAACCCGGACTACATCAACGAGTCGAACGGCGGACCGGCGCTCCTCGTTGCCGACTCGGAGAACAACCGTGCCGTCGAGTATCAGCGGACGAACGGTAGCTGGAACCGGACGTGGGCGTGGAGCGATTCGAAGATGCAGTGGCCCCGCGACGCGGACCGACTGCCGAACGGTCACACGCTCATCACCGACTCCAACGGGGACCGAGTGCTGGAGGTCAACAAGCAAAACGAAATCGTCTGGTCGATGTCGTTCCCCGGACCGTACGAGGCGGAGCGGCTCGGAACCGGCGACGAGAGCACGAACGGAACGAGCGCGAAGGCGCTCGGTCTCGAACCGCACGCCACTGGTTCGACCACGGACGGGACGTCGTACGTCGTCGCGTCGATGGCCGAGCAAGCGGTGCACACCGGGATAAGTCTCCTGCCGCCGCGGATACTCCACGCGCTCCTCTTCGTGTTTCCCGTGTGGATAACGCCGGTGAGCGCGATTGCGGCGCTCGCGTTGGCGGGAGTGGTCGTGCTCTGGCTGTTGTTCGAACTGCACTGGGCCAGCTACACGCTCTCCTTTTCGCTCCCGGTTCGACTCTCGCGCGAGTCGTCCGACACCGACACGAGCGACGGGAACGCGGAACGATAAGCGGGAGGTCCCGCTTTCCGTCGGTCGGGTCGCGAAATCCGGTACGACAGGCGAACCCGCTACGACAGGCCGCCCGAAAACGCGCGCTGAACGTGCGTGAAGACGACGTAACCGAATCCCAACAGACCGGCGAGCAGTATCCAACGAAGTCGCAGCTGCCATCGCGGTCGGACGTGCGCCGGTGACGTGAGTTCGAGCAGCATCAGCAGGCCGACGAACGAGACGAGGAAGAACGTCTCGCCCGAAAGCACGCCCAGAATCGAGAGCGTGGCGGCCGCGACGAGCATCAGCCCGAGTTGGCCGTAGACGAACCGGCGCCGGTGGTCGAGAGTCATCGGTATCGGTGCTCGACCGGAACACGTAGAAACCTATCGGCGGTCGTGACCGGCGCGAAAAATCGAAACAGCGGTGATTCTAATCCGACTGTGCCGGGACCGACTCGGTTTCGTCCCGAATCACGTCGGGAACGAACCTGTCTTCGTGCGATTCTATCCGGTCCGTGTGGCGGGAAAGCGCCTGCAGCACGTCCCGAATCCCGTCCTCGAACGACTGTCGCTGCTCGCCGATGAGCGACATGTAGCGGTCGTTCTCTATCTCCATCTTGTGGGTTTCGTTCTCCTCGCGCGGGTTTTCGAAGTGCTCGACCGACGTGTCGAAGTCGAACTCCGACGCCACCTCGTCGATGGTCTCGGCGATTTCGACGATGCTGATGGCGCGGGTCACTTGGTTGTACACCACGAAGTTCTCGGAGCGGTCGTCCGCGTCGCCGAGCGCGAGGCGTGCGAGTCCTTCGACCGTATCTTCGAGGCTGGCAAAGGGTTTTCTCTGTTCTCCCTTGCCGTACACCGTCAACGGGTAGCCCGCGGCCGCTTGCGCACAGAAGCGGTGGACGACGGTGCCGAAGTAGTAGTCGAAGTCGAAGCGCGTCTTCAGTCGGCCGGACCCCCGCGTCTCCTCGGTTTCGGTACCGTAGACGATGGCGGTCCGAACGTCGCTGATGGGAATCCCGAACTGCTTGTGCGCGAGGCGCATGTTCGCGGCGTCGTGGGATTTCGTGAGATGGTACCAGCTGCCCGCCATCGCGGGGAACGGCACCTCGTCGCGCTCGCCGCCGTTCTCCATCATCGCGCCCCCTTCGGGTATCGGAAACGCGGGCGCGCCGTAGACGCCCGTCGTCGTCGTCTCGATGAAATGGGTATCCGTGAGGCCGTTCTCTTCGAGTCCCCACAGGAGGTTGCGCGTCGATTGCAGGTTATTGTGCTGGGTGTAGTTCGCGCGCTCGCCGTTGATCTGCGAGTACGGCGCCGACGGCTGTGCGGCCGTGTGAACGATAGTGTTCGGTTCGTGAACTCGGAGGAGTTCGTCCACGAACGACTTCTCCGTCAGGTCGCCCTCGACGAACGAGAGGTTCGAGACGCCGAGTCGGTCGCGCGCGGCGGCGACGCGTTCGTTCGGGTCGACGACCGGAACGGCGCTCTGACCGCCGACCTCCTCGACCCATCGACGCCGCCCGCAGTCGTCGACGCTGACGACGCGCTGGTCTGTTCGGTCGGCGATGCGAAGCGCGGTCGGCCAGCCGATGTAGCCGTCGCCGCCGGTCACGAGAATCGTCATGGATTTCCCTCCTCGTGGGTCGATTCGTCCGCCTCGGTTCGGCGGTCGCTCAGGTGTTCCCAGATTTCGGTACAGCCCACGCCGTCCTCGACGTCGTGAAGGTGGCGAGCGTGTTCGCGTTCGTGTCTCATTTGAGTGTCAGGGAACCATCCGTTCCGTCTTCAAGATTGTGGGCGTAACGGCGGTGAAACGTCCGAAACGAGGCAGTACGACGGGATTCTCCGTCGTTTCTCGCCGAGCCGTACGAGAAACGGGAACATAATCCGACGGCCGTCGGAACGGCCGTCGGCGTCGGTTCGGGCCCCATCGAGCGAACCCCGATAGCGGCGACCTACCCGCGGGAGCGTCGGTCACGGTTCCGTGTCCTCGTCCATCCGTTCTTCCGTCCTCTGGTCCGTTCGTTCGTCGGTTACGATGCCGTCGGCGGCGTCGAGCAGGACGGACACGGTGTCCGTCGAAATTCCGTTCGACGCGAACACGACCCGCTCGTAACACGCGGTTAGGTCGGCGAGCGTCTGGTATTCGCGGTCGGTGACGACCGACTCGGCCGCGTCTCGGAGTTCGCGCGGCGTCGACGACGGAGTGAGGTCGTAGTTCCGGAGGAGATACCGACGGAACGCCGCGTAACCGATTTTGACCGCTCGCTCGTGGTCGCCCGACGAGAGTCGCGTCCGAGCGGTGTCGAGCGCGTCCAGTTCGTTCGCCGCGTCGTCTTCCGTCTCTGGCGGTTCCTGCTCGATATCGCCGTCCGGCGAATCGCCTCGCGCGTCCTCGCCGCTGGACGTCCCCTCGCCCTCTCCTACGCCGTCTACATCGTCGCTCCGACGCGACCGCACGAAGACCGTCCCGAGGAGGAAAACGAGGGTCAACAGCGCCGCACCGGCCCACGGCAACGAAATCCAACCGAGCAGGCCGGTGGGTTTCGAGACGGGTTCCACGACGTCGCTCACCCGTGCGTTTTCGAGGTTCGACGATGACGGTTCGTACGCCGCGACCACGGTCGCCGACCGGTCCGGGCCGACCGACGACGGAAGCTCGAACGTCGCGTTGTAGCTCCCGTTCGACCCCGTTTCGACCGACGTGACGCGATTGCCGTTCACCCGAATCACGACCGCGCCACCGGTCACCGCGGTATCGTTCCGCACTCGGAGTCGCCCGTGCGCCTCGACGCGGCTGCCGTTGCGAGCGGCGTCCATCGACAGCGAGGTGTTCGTCCGTTTCACGCGGAGCTTACGGGTCGCGTTCGCCCCCGACAGGGCCTTCTTCGAGAGCGGGACCGTCGCCCGGAGCGTTCGGTTCCCGGCCCGAATCGACGACGGAATCCGGGTTCGAACGGTGAACGTGCCGTTCGGACCCGTCGTCGTCGTCCCGATGCGTTCGTCGCCGATGCTGACGACGACCGGGACGTCCCCCGCCGAGACGCCCTTCGCGCCGACGGTTCCCGAGACGGCGACCGACTTCCCGAATCGGGTTTCGTTCGGCGTTCGCGTCAGTCCGAGCGTCGAATCGACCTGCGTTACGTTCGCCGCCACGGAGTCGGTCGATCCGAGGTAGGCGGATTCGTTCAGCGGGCGATACCGGACGGTCAGTCGTTTCGTGTTCAGGGGAAGCGTCGTCGGGCGGTACGAGGCTGTGAACCGCCCGTCATTGTCCGTCCGCGTCTCGACGGTTCGGTTCCCCACGTCGAGCGTGACGTTGCGATTCGAGACGCGACTCCCGTTCGCCGTCGTCAACACGCCGGTCAAGTTCATCGGGTCGAGGAAGGAGACGTGGTTCGACTGCGCGGTAACGTCCAACTCCGTCCGCTCGAACACGGCCGACTCGACGCCCGACTGCGTGGTCGAGATGTTCCGTGAGATGGTCGTTACCTGCCGCGACGAGCGGTTCAGGTCGGCCCCCGTCGTCCCGGAGACGTTCCGATACGTCGATTTCAAGGACGTACCCGACTGGTTCGTCCGTTCGGCCAGTTGGTCGAGTCGCCGCGCCCGCTGTCGTGCGCGCTTCGTGTTTCCGTTCCGACGCGCCTTCCGGTACTGCTTGTACGTCCGGCGATAGTCCTGCACCGAATCGATGAACCGCCGTTGACTCTTCTTACCCCGCCGGAACTGCTCCGTGTGGTTCGCGTTCCCCGGCGCCGATTGCTGGACCTCGACGTACTGACCGAGCTGTTTCGAGAACCGGTCGCCGACGATGCCGCGCGCCTTCTCGTACTGCCCCCGTTTGACCCGCACCATGCTGTTGCCGAGCCGATGGGCGAGTCGTTCCCGGAGCCACCGTTCGACCGCCGCCGAATCGCCCCGTTGTTGCACTCGGTCGGGGTCCCGGTGGCGCGGAACGGTCGCCGTCGTCCGACCGTCGACGGACTCGTTCGCGGCGATGGACCCGTTCGCCCCGTTTTCGGCGACGCGTCGCTCGGGCGACGTCGTGACCGTCGATTGTCCACCGCCGACGGCCGACGAGACGACGAGGGTGGCGACTACCGCCACTGCCAGCACGTATCTCGAACGGTTCATGGAACTCGGGTCCCGGCGGACCGTCGGCCGGGTCGTCGGGCGACGACCCGACGGCTGTCCGGCGTTACGGCCGCCACGCTGACGCCGACGTAAGCCGGAGCGGGTCTTAAAACCGGACGACCGTTAGCGACGGTATGAGGGGGCTAGCCGCGCGGGAACGCGAGCGCTGACTCGACGGCGGACGGCTATTCTCGGCGCACCGATGGCGACGCCACCTCGGACGACGGAAACGACCGCTTACCGCCAGAACGATGTAGATGTGTTAACTGCCATCGTCGGCTCACCCTCAGGACGATGCACGCGACTCGTCGCCACTGGATGGTCGTCTCGTTCGGGCTCTCTTTTTCGGTGTTGGCGGTGCTGCTCGACCGTCCGGCGCTCGTCTTCGGCACGGTTGGCGTCGCGTGTTGGTCGCTCGTTCGCTCCGTCTCCTTCGCGTCGGAACTCCGGCGGCAGGTCGAGGAAACGACCGTCACCCAGACGCCCGCCCGCGACAGCGTTCGAACGGACACGCCGCTATCGGTGAGCGTGGACGTCGAGGGACCGCGTGACACGCGACTCGACCTCGGCGTCGAATCTCGTCCGCCGCTTTCGAGTCGCCGGGCGAGCGCGGCGGCCCGGACCGCGACACTCGGTGCGGACGAGGCGACCGCGACGACGACCTATTCGGTGACGGTTCCGACCGCCGGAACCGTTTCGTTTCGGCCCCCGGTGCTCGAAAGCACCGACGAGTTGGGACTGTTCACCGCCCGATGGGTCGGGGACGACGAACCGACGGTGACCGTCACGCAGCGAACGCCGCGGAACGTTCACGTGGGGCGCGGCGGCAAAATGGCACAGACGAGGTACGGGAATCAGCAGGCGGAACGAAACACGAGCGGACAGGCGACCGCCGAGATACGAGAGTACACGACCGGCGATAGCCTCCGCCACGTCGACTGGAACGCGACGGCTCGGTTCAGCTATCCGCACGTCCGCGAGTACGAGAACGAAGCCGACCGCAAGGTGGTGATATTCATCGACCGGCGGCCGTCGGTCGGGAACGGTCGTCCGGGCGAAACCCAGTTCGCGTATCTTCGGGAGGTCGCGCTCACACTCGTCGAAGAGGCCAACGAACGGTCGGATTCGGTCGCCCTGTACGCGGTCGGTCGCGACGGGATAGCCGCACGCCATCCGTTCCGTTCGACGCCGACGCACTACGCGGCCATCCGCGAGACGCTCTACTCGCTCGGCCCGGAAGGTTCCGAGGGCGGTGCCGACGGAAAGAGGGTCGAGGAGCGAGCAACCACCGAACGAATGTCCGGGTCGGTCGCGTCCAGACGGCGGAAAACCCTCCGCGGGGACGACTCGGCGTTCGCGGCGCGACTCCGACCCTTCCTGACGAACGCGACCGGGGCGGGGGCGAACGCCACGCCCCTGCGTTCGACGGTCGAGCGGGGACTCACGCGACACGCCGAGAACGTCTCTGCCGTCGTTCTCACGTCCGACGCCCACCGACACGAAGTGCGAGACTGCGTTCGGCACGCGAGTCAGCAAGCGACGTGGGCGAACGCGTTTCTCGCGCCGCGCGTGTTGTTCGACCCGACCGACCTGACGGATCTCGACGAGACGTACGGCAGATACGTCTCGTTCGAGCGGTTCCGACGGAAACTCGGCGCGTATCCGCGGGTGTCGGCCTTCGAGGTCGGACCGGGAGACAGGCTCGAAACCGTTCTCTCCTCTGCACGGGAGGCGCGCGTCTGACCATGCTCGAATCGAACGTGCGAACGCGATTCGGCGGAGTCGCCGTCGTCGCGGCGGCGAGCGCGCTGGCGTTCGCCCACCGGGAGGAAGGGGTGGTCGCGGGGGTCGCACTGGTCGCGCTCTGGGCGTTCACCCCGGCGGTGTACGCGTTCGTCGGCGGGCAACTCGCCGTCGTCGCGCTGTATCCGCCCCACGCCCTCGACTGGACGGTCCCGGTCGTCGAACTCGGGGTGACGCTCGCGCTGTTGTCGCCGTCGGTTCGGACGTCGACCGCGCGGAGGAAATCCGAAACCGCCGCCATCGTCGCCTGCTGTGTCGGCCTGACGTGGGTCGGCCTCCTCGAACTCGGTACGCTGACCGTCGCGGCAATCGTCGTCTTCGCGGCCGGTACCGCGTCGGTGCTGGTCTCCCGGTACGGCCGCGCGGTCACGCGGGGTGACGTTCGATGAGCAGCGAGCCACCCCGACCGGACGTGGAGCGCGATTCGCCCGGAGAGGACGAGCGATTCCGGCTGAAGGCGGAAGTCGAGATACTCCGCGAGGAGAACGCGGCGCTCCGGGAGGAGTACGCCCGCGTTCGGCGGATCAGAAACCGAAACGCCGCGGTCGGCCTCGCGGTCGTGGGACTGGTCGCGGTCGGCGGGGCGGCGGTCCTACCGTCCGTGCGAACGATTCTCCTCGTGCTCGGTGCGACCGGGTTGTTCACCGCGACGCTGGTTTACTCCCTCGAACCGACGCGGGTGCTCCCCGCGAGCGTCAGCGAAGCGGTCTACGGTACGCTGGCGGCCAACGAATCGTCGCTCGTCGCCGAACTGGGGTTGGACGGCTCGCCGACGTACGTTCCCACCGACGTCTCGGGAACGCCGTCGGTCGTGTTGTTCGTCACGCGGGCGACGGACGACGACCGGCCGTCGCTCCCGGATTCGGACTCCCTGTTCGTGATTTCGGACGGGGCGGACGAACACGGCGTCGCGCTCCACCCGAGCGGCGCGTCCCTCCTCGACTCCGTTCGACGGTCGATACCCGACGAGGTGGGACGGACGCCGGGTGACCTCGGTAACGGACTGGCGGAAGCCGTCGAAACCCTCGGCATCGTCGATGCGGCCTCGGCCGCGGTCGAGGACGAAAATCGCCTCACCGTGTCCGTGTCCGGGCAGTCGTACGGCTCGCTCGACCGGTTCGACCACCCGGTCGTCTCGCTTTTCGCGGTGGGGCTGGCCGCCACGCTCGACGAACCGGTCCGCGTCGAACACGTCGAATCCACCGGCGACGCCGACTCCCTCGTCGAACTTCGCTGGGGCGAGTGATCAGACGTCGTCGTCCGTCTGCTGGTCGTCGTCCCCCCGCTCGTGGTCGTCCTGCTGGTCCCCGTCGTCCTGCCGGTCGTCACCCTCCTGGTACCCGCCGTCGGGGGTCGGGACGAGTTCGTCCATCGTGCTTCCCGGCGGGTCGATAGACTCCTCGACGGAATCGAGCACGTCCGTCACCGTCGTCTCGCGTAACTCCGCGTCCGCGTCGAGCACCACCCGGTGGATGAGCACGGAACGAAGGTGAAACTTCACGTCGTCGGGTACCACGTAGGAACGGCCGTGAATCGCGGCGCGCGCCTTCGCGGTCTGGAGGAACGCTATCGATGCACGCGGAGAGCCGCCGTACTCGACCGCCCCGTGCGTTCGAACCGCCTCGACGAGCCGCCGGATGTACGTTTTTATCTCCGGAGCGACGTGGACCTCGGCGACCTCGCGTCGCGCATCGTCGATGACGTCGGTCGTCACGACCTGCGCTACGTCGTCCGGCCCGAGGTTCGGGTTCGCATCGATGCGGTCGAGCAGTTCCCGCTCTTCGTCGGCGGACGGGAGGTCGACCACGACTTTCTGTTGGAACCGGTCGCGCTGGGCCTCCGGGAGTTGGTAGGTGCCCTCCATGTCGATGGGGTTCTGCGTGGCGATGACCATGAACGGGTCGGGAAGCGAGAGCGTCTCGCCGTTGATGGTCACGTGCTCTTCTTCCATCGCTTCGAGGAACGCGCTCTGGGTTTTCGGCGTGGCGCGGTTGATCTCGTCGGCGACGACGAGGTTGGCGAAGATGGACCCCTTCTGGAGCGTGAACTCGCCGGTCCCCTCCCGATAGACGTGGGTGCCGGTGATATCGGCGGGCAGCAGGTCGGGTGTCATCTGAATCCGGCTGTGCGAGAGGCCGGTCGCCCCCGCGAAGAGATTCGCGACCATGGTCTTTGCGATGCCGGGGACGCCTTCGAGCAGGACGTGGCCGCCGGTCAGCAAGGAAACCGTGAGGTGTTCGACGAGGGGTTCCTTCCCGATGAGCACGTGGCCGACCTCCGTCAGAATCGAGTCGTACAGCGCCTCGGCGTCAGTCACCGTCCTCACCCCCCGTTTGCGCGGCGCGACTGGCGGCGACGACGCGCTCGATGCGGTCCCGCGACCACGACGGATACCGACGTTCGATGGCGGCGGCCAACTCGTCGGCATCGACGGACACGGCGGACGCGTCGGCGTTCGTCCCGAACCGGCGGCTCCAGCCGACGCGCGCCGACAGCCGGGAAACAGCGTTCGAAATCGGCTCCGGGTGGCGCACAGCGAGGGCGACGAGGGCGAGCGCGCCGACGAGGGCGAGCTGTGCCGCGAGCGACCGCCGAAGGACGACGAGCACGAGGGCGAACGGTGGCGGCGCTTCGCCGTGCGCGTAATCGAAGACGGCGCGGTCGTGTGCGGCGAGCAGGTCCCGAACGAAGCGTTCGTTGCCCGGACGGGAGAGCATCGAGTTGATGGCGATGCTCGGGTCGCCGACGACGACGACTCGCCCGTCGCCGACGGTCTCGACCGTCGCAACGGGATAGCTGTCGAGGTGTTCGGTCCCGTCGAGCGTCCCGTTGCCGTTCACGTCGCGGTAGCCGAAGTCGGACGTGGCGGCGAGCGTAGTCGCCCCGTTCGGTCGGATAGCGGTTCCGTAGTTGAGCGTCAGTCGGTCCGCCGTTGCGACGAGCGAATCGTTCGCGGCGGTCGTGTTTGCGGTGGTTGCGATTGGCATGGCTGGTGAGTGGTAGTTGTGTCGTTCGTCGCGGAGGGCGGCCCCGTCGATTCGGGCGTCCGCGCCGAGCGACGCGAGGAGGTCGTTGCTTCGGTTCGCACGGTCGTCCATCACGACGACGGTGCCGCCGCGACGGACGAACCGGCGCAAGGCCATCCCCCGCGAATCCGACTGCGGGGCGACGACGAAGGCGACCGTCCCGTTCGCGCGAAGCGTACGATACCGCGACGGTTCGAGCACGACGTTCGGTCCGCCCCCGGCGCGGTCTATCCACCCGCGAAGGGTCGAAGTCCCGTCCCACGTGGGATTGTACGCGCCGAAATCGCGGGTCGAACTAACGCTTCCGGCGGCTATCGTGACGAGAACGAGTATCGACAGGACGAGCAGTGCGGCGGTCGGGGCACGGGGTGAGCCGCGTCCGTTCACTGTCGCTCCTCACACCCCGAGGACGCTATCCTCGTCCCGGTCGCTCGCCATCGTCTGTCGGTCCCGCCCGGTCCGAGAACGGCCCCCACGCGCGTTTCGCACGGTACCGCCTGTAAACGCGCTCCGGTCATCACCGGTGATGCGACGATGGTCCTTACAAAGCTATCGGCTATCGTGACGAATCAACGGCGGAGTATATCGCTCGAATCCGAGACGGGCCGGTCCATCGGGAACAGAATGGCACGATGAACGAAGAACAGTTCATCCAGTGTGGAGAAATGAAATGGTACTGTAAATTCACCATACACAACCCGTTTTACGCGGCGATTTCCGCGGAACGGATTCGTTACGTCGGACGAACAACGGTTCGAACGGATGAACGCACGTCACGACGAACGGTACGTTCGAGATAGACCGGTCGTAACGTCCTTATCGACCGCTGCGACGGGATGTAACGTCGAAGTGGCCGCATTCGCCCCGACTCGTGGTCCCGCCATCCCGGAGCGGTCACGAGGGGAGACGAGCGGCCTCCAGATAGCGTCAAGATATCCAGGTTAGACCGTCGGAACCCTCTAAATAACAAATAAAGGTGCCCACTTAGGAGGGCCGTGATATATATGATACCGTCATGGCTCGATGGACGACAGACCGCTAGTGGGCGCCGCGTTCACACGACACAACCGCCGGAGCGCGAAGAAGCGTCGAAATCGATCGGGGAAAGCGAAGACGAGAGAGCGTCGATGGAACGAGCAAACGCCGCCCACTGGAGGTGACCGTTCTATGTGTGGCATCATCGGGTGTGCGGGGGACGGCGGCGACATGGTTCCGACGTTGCTGAACGGACTGTCGAAGTTGGAGTATCGCGGCTACGACTCGACGGGATTGGCGGTCAGCGACTCCGCTATCCGAGTCGTCAAGCGCGAAGGGGACCTCGACGAACTCGTCGGGACGGTCGATTCGGAGTTCGACCGCGGCGGCGCGGCAGGTATCGGTCACACGCGATGGAGCACGCACGGAAAGCCGTCGGACGAGAACGCACACCCGCACACGGACTGTGCGGGCCGGGTCGCGGTCGTGCACAACGGCATCATCGAGAACTACCAACTCCTCCGCGACGAGTTGCGGGCGTTAGGCCACGAGTTCGAGAGCGAGACGGACACGGAAGTCGTCCCGCACCTCATCGGTCACTACTTGGACACCGGAGCGACGCGGCGGGACGCGTTCCGCCGTGCGGTCGAAAAGTTGGACGGAAGCTACGCGCTCGCGGTCATATTCGACGACCACGACCGAGTGATGGCGACGAAAAAGGATTCGTCGCTCGTCCTCGGCGTCGGCGACGGGACGTACGTTGCGAGCGACGTGACCGCGCTCGTCGGGCACACCGATACCGTCGTCCACCTACACGACGGGGAGTTCGCATTCCTCACCGACGACGGGTACACCATCGTCGATGGGAACGGCACGCCGCAGTCGAAGACGGGGACGGAAATCGAGTGGGACGCGGAGTCGGTTACCAAGGGTAGCCACGACCACTACATGCGAAAGGAGATTCACGAACAGTCGAACGCGCTGCGCGAGTGCCTCCGTAACCGATTCTCGATGGGCGATTCCGTCTCGCTCGACGCCATCGAGGACGGCTACCGTCCTGAGTCCGTCCACCTCGTCGCGTGCGGAACGAGCTATCACGCGGCGCTCTACGGAGCGAAGCTGTTGCGAAAGCGGGGAATCCCGGCGCAGGCGTATCTGGCGAGCGAGTACGCGCTGTCCCCGCCACCGGTACGGGACGGGACGCTGGTCGTCGGCGTCACCCAGAGCGGCGAGACGGCGGACACGCTCGGTGCGCTCCGAACGGCCACCGCGGAGGGTGCGCGCACGCTCGCGCTGACGAACGTCGTGGACAGCACCGCGGCGCGCGAGTGCGACGACGCGCTCTACATCCGGTCGGGACCGGAAATCAGCGTCGCGGCGACCAAGACGTTCGCCAGCCAACTCGTCACGCTCGTGCTGTTCGCGCTCCAGTCGGCCGGTGGGCCGAGCGCCGAGACGGAGCGGTTCGTTTCGGCGCTCACCGAACTGCCGGGGCACGTCCAACGTCTCCTCGAGACGACAGCGTCGGCGACGACGGCCCGGCGACTCGCGGACAGTTCCAGCTACTTCTTCATCGGCCGCGGGTTGCAGTATCCCGTCGCGTTGGAGGGCGCGCTCAAGATGAAGGAGATAACCTACGAGCACGCGGAGGGGTTCGCCGCGGGCGAACTCAAACACGGGCCGCTCGCGCTCGTGACGGAGGACACGCCCGTCTTCGTCTCCGTAGTCGGCGACGACGAAACCGCCAAGAAGACGGTCGCCAACGCGAAGGAGGTGAAAGCGCGCGGCGCGCCGCTCGTGGCCGTCACCGACGGCGTGTCGTCCGTCGACCGCTTCGCGGACGAGGTGCTGACGATTCCGCGGACGAATCGCACGCTCGCGCCGATACTCGTCAACGTGCAGTACCAACTGCTCGCGTACCACACGGCCGACCACCTCGGACGCGACATCGACAAACCGCGAAACCTCGCCAAGAGCGTCACCGTCGAGTGACGTTTCCGCGACCGCTTCCGGTGGCGGACAGCCCCGCCGCGGGACCGCGACCGGTATCGACGGAACAGGCGCCGCTCCCGCGCGGCGTGGTGATGACGAGCGGGTCGCGCCCGTGTGCCGAGTAGACGACGTTTCGCCGGGCGACCCAGCGGTCGTAGCGGCGCGTCGTGACCGCGGTCGGGGACGACGGGAACAGTTGCGCCCCGACCGTCGTCCACGACCGCTGTGCGACGACCGGGCAGTTCGGCGGCGGTCCGTTCCCGTGGAGCCACCCGTACAGCGGCGTGTATCGCGCGTCGGCCCGGGCCGGGTAGTAGTTCGTCGAGAGGATGACCACGTGTCCGTCGCCGACCCACCCGCCGTCGATCTCGTTCGAGGCGAACGTCGCGGTGGCGAACTCGGACGGCGTTACCGTCGGTTGAGCGGACGTGGCGTGCAGACCCGCGAAGGCGACCGGAACGCTCGCGACCACACAGAGCGCGAGAAGCGGAACCGCGAGTCGACGGGCGGCGGTCCGAACCGCGGTTTTCGACGTGCGACGGACGCCGACATCGACGGCCGCCAGCGCCGCGAGCGCGCACATGGTGAAGTGGGTGAATATCTGACTTCGGACGGCGAGCGACTCGTACTCGTGCGTGAGGGAACCGGTCAGCGCGAATCCGATGAGGACGAGCGGGGCGACGAGGAGGGAACCGACGACGACGGCGGGTCCCCTCGCGTCGGACGCCCGCGGCAACCCCCACGCGGCCAGCAGACCGATACCCGCGGCCGGGAGCAACAGCGCGAGTTGGAGCGCATCGGTACCGGCCGTGCCGGGGAAGATGGGAAGAAAGTGGTTGGCGACCAACAGCGTCACCACGCCGACGATGAGGCCCGCCGGAACGAGGCGCTGGACGGTCGTTCCCACGGACGGGAGCAGCGAGACGAACGCGACGAGGAAGACCACCCACGCGAGAAACAGGCCGGGAAGCGAGGAGACGTAGCTGGCCTCCGCCAATCCCGTGACCTGGTAGTATGCCACCGTGAACGTCCAGAAACCGACGAGGACGACGACGCCGAACGCGACCCGGCGCGTCGTCGGTCGTCGGAGCGAGCGGACGAACACGGCGAGCAACGCGAGCGCGGCGACCATCGCGCCGAGGTTGTGCGTGAACGGCAGGAACGCGACGGACACGAGCGTCAGCGCCATCCACGCCGGTCGTTCGGTCCGAAGCGCCCGGTAGAACGCGATGACGGTCACGAGGACGAGCGCGTGGCCGAGCATCTCGCTGCTGACGGCGGCCGAACGACCGAGGTAGACGCCCTCGGCGGCCAACGCCAACCCGGCGAGGGCGGCCGCGAACCGCGTGTGCGACGGCTTCCAGTCGCGCCGAGTACAGACCCGGCGAACGACGCTCACGACGACGAGCGCGGGAACCGTCCCGATGACCGCGACGAGGAACTGCGAGACGGCGAGCGGACTCGCGCCGGTCGCCTGACTCACCCCGGTCAGGTACGCGGCGAAGACGTACTCGTCGGGGTTGAGAAACCGACCGGCGGCGGCGAGGTGCCCCGCGGTACCGGCCTTTCGCGCCAGCGCGGCGAAGTGGTAGCCGTCGACGTTGTACGGCAGGGACGTCCAGTGGAGCGGGAGCGTCCGCATCGCCGCGCCGACGAGGAACACCGCGAGGCCGACGAGCAGGTAGCGACGGCGGTCAGTCATCCGCGTCACCCCCGGTATCGGGGTCGCGTGCGTGTCGGGGAACCGCCGACAGGAGCGCTCCCGGTTGCGCGGTCGTGAGCGCCGCGACGGCGAGGACGGCGCTGAGACACATGACGCCGACGCCGCCGACCACGGCACCGGCGACGACGCGCGGGTTCAAGACCGGCGGAATGCGGATGCCGTAGAGCACGAGCAGGTCGCGGTTCGCCAACAGCGAGAGCACGCCGAGCGCGAGCGCGAGCGCCACGACGGTTGCGACCGCGCCGACGACGGCCGCGTCCACGAGGACGGTTCGGAGGAGACCGAGCGGCGACGCCCCCGTCGCTCGATGGACGCCGAACACGCGTCGGCGCGAGTGGACGGTGTAGGCGACGGTCGCCGTCGTGCTCCCGACGGTCATCAGCCCGGCCAAGCAGACGAGGACGGCGACGAGGAGGTTGAGGTTGCCGAACGCCGTCGAAATCGCGCGGCCGATGCCCGTCTCGCCGCTGGCCCCGCTGCTGGCGAGCGCGGTGGCGATTCGGTCGTCGCCCGTGACGCGGTAGGTCGCCGTTCCCAGTTCCCGTCCGTCGGCGGTCACCCGAACCGTGTGCGACCCGGGCGTTTGGCGACCGAGACCGACGCTCACCGTCGTTCGCGCGCCCGGTTCGAGCGTGACCCGGCGGGTGGCCCGCTCGCCGTCGGCGACGAGCGTCACCGTCTTCGAGAGGGTGTCGTTCCACGGATTGGTCAGGGTAAGGAGGGCGGTGGGACGGGTGAGGAGGGACGGCTTCGACGGCCGAACCCGAACGCGGGCGGAGAGGGAGCGCGGCGCGTCGCGCGAAACCGTCACCGTCTCGCGCGCCGTCCGTCCGCCGTGCGCGGCGCGAACGGTCGCGTTCCCCGTCGCGTCGAGTCGGACCCGTGCGGTGCCGTTCGAACCGGTCCGCACCGTCCGCCCGCCGACCGAAACCGTCGCGTCGGAAACCGGTGCGCCGCCGACGCCGAGTACGCTGACGAGGGGAGTGCTACCGGGCGGCGCTCGCGCCGGAAGGCCGCGTAGTTCGATGGCGTCGCGCGGAACGACGCGAATCGAACGGGTCTGCCCGCCGACCGAAATCCGATGACGGCCGAGTCGCGTCGCCCGAACCCGGACCGCGACCTCCCGATGTTCGTGCGGCCCGAGCGTGACGGAGGTAGCGCGCGTTCTGCCGTCGATTTCGACGGTTAGGGTTCGGGTCACGCGGGACGAACCGAGGTTTTCGATCTGCACCCGAACGGGGACGGTGGCGTTTCGCGGGACCCGTTCGGGCGTCGAGACGCCGACGACGGCCGTGTCGCGGTCGGTGGCGACGGTCGCCGTGGTCCGAATCACCTGCACCATCCCGCGGTCCACGCGGGCGAGGTGGCGAGCCGTTTCGAGCGAGACGACCAGTTGGTCGTCGAAGGGACCCGGCGCGCGATACTCGCCGACGATTTCGACGCGGGTCACGCCCGGAACCGTGCTGCCGCCGAGGGTGAGCGAGTCGTTCGTCGTCACGCCGAGGGTACGGGCGAGGTCGGCACCGATGACGGCTTCGCCGGGGTCGTCGGGCCGCCGCCCGCGGGCGAGGGTCGCGTTCGAGACGCGTTCGAACGGCCCGTAGTTCGCCCCGCGAACCAACATCGGTCGGCCGTCGCGGACGGCGAACGCGAGGATTTCGGGGCTGGCCGCGGTTCCGTGGTCGCGGAGCGCCGTCGCGTAGCTCTCGGGAACGCGGCTGTCTATCGGATGCGACGCGCCCGGTTGGGCGACCGTCGTCCCGCCGGTTCGGACCATCGGCGTGACGACGCCCGCGATGGACGCGACGAGGACGACGACCAGACAGAACGCCGCGAGGGGCGCGACGCTCGGAACGAGAATTCGCCAGTCGAGCAGGGCGAGGGACCGACCGCGGGAGAGCGAATCGGCGAGACGGGCGCTCCACCCCGACCCACCTCGCGGGGACAGCGACCGGACGGGTGGCCCGCGAGTACAGGCGCGTGCGGCGAGATACCCGGCGAACGCGCCGATTACGACGACGACGCCGTACAGCGGCAGGAGTATCGCCGCGGCGCGAGGGGAGACGCGAATCGAGAGCGACGTCGGCATGTGCAGGTACACGGCGGCGTTGACGGCCGTCCGCGTCACGACGACGCCGACGGCGTACCCGAGGGCGGTACCGATAGCGGTCAGCGCCCCCGACCTGAGCGCGTACAGGCGGCGAATCCGGGTCGGACGGTCCCCCGTGGCTCGGGCGACGAAAATCGTCCGCCGCCGGTCGTAGGTGTGCATCCGCGTGACGCCGTAGACGGTGACGCCGACGAGGACGCCCGCCCCCGCCGCCGTCAACCCGAGGACGGTGACGACCTGCCGCATCCCGGCGAGGAAGAACGCGAGCGCCGACCGGAGCGGAACGCCGCCGGGCGGGACGGAGGCGGAGGAGGCGGCTGACGCGTGTTCGACGACGAACGCACCCGTCGTGCCGAGCCGCTCGACCACCGACTCGTTCGCCACGTACCACCGCGGCGGCAGGACCGACTCCGGCGCGTGTCGAGGGCGAACCGACAGCGACAGTCGAGCGTCCCGCCCGCGAACAACGCGCTTCGTTTCCGACGCGACGTCGCCCGTCACCCCCCCGGACTCCGGCGGACAGGGAATCGTGACTGACGACCGGCGGTCGAACGACGTCGCTTGCGGACAGGCGACGCCGACGACACGGGTGTCGGTACCGTCCGCCCCCTCGACCGTCGCCGTGGGGAGAACCACCGCTTCGCCGTCCGCCGCGGCGCGGGCGCTCGAAACGGTCGGGTAGAAAGTCGCGTGGCCCTCGGTCGTGTACTCTTTCGCCATGGAGGTCGTCTGCGCACCGGCGGCGAGGACGACGAGGGTCGTGCCCGTGAGGAACGCGACGGCCACGACGACGACGAGGACGGCGAGCGCATCGCGGCGCGACCATCGACGGAGCAGGTGTCGTCTGTAGCCCACCGACTACCCCCGTCCCCGCGTCGTTTCGGAGCGGTTCGCGGTCCGAGTCGCCCAGAGGTGAATCTCCTGATCCGCGTTCTCGACGGTCGGCGTCGGCGGCACGGCCCCCTCGTACAGCAGGAACACGACGCGCTGGTGGGGACCGCCAACCGACGACGGAACGGCGTACGGGATGGTGCGACTATCGCCAGCGTCGAGCGTGACGCGGCGCGTCGTGAGGGTCCGCCGCGTTCGAATCGACATCGGGTCGTTCGGTCGGACGCGCTGGTGTTGCACGACGACCGTGTAGCGAACCCGACTGTGTTCGTGGTTTTCGATGCCGATACTGCCGTCGAAATCGGGGGCCGCGACACCCGCGGACGGAGCGGCCGTGGACGAGTTTCCGGTACTGAGGTAGAACTCGGTGTACGATTCCGTCCGCCCGAGTCCGCCGAGCGCCGTGCCGATGCTGACGAGCGCGGCGACGAGAAGCAAAACTAACACGACGTTCAGCACGCTGTCGAGACGCGTTTCCGCCCTCCGAATCCGGAAACGGCGGAGCGTGCGCTTCGGGGACGGGAAGCCGACGGAGCGGCGCTCGGGGCGCCGACGCGCGGCCGCGACCACCGAGACGAGGAGGGTGAACCCGGCGGTCGAGAACAGCACCGGAACGGGCCGGATGCCGACGCCCGACCCGTCGAGACCCAGCGCGACCGCCGCGACGACGAGCACGCTCGCCACGACGGAGAATCCGACGCGCTCGAATCCGTCGAGTCGGGTATCGTCGGTCGTTCCGTCCCCGGGCGGAAACAGCGCGGAGAGTAGGACGTAGCCGGGAAAGAAGAGGACGAGGGGAAGCGTCAGAACGAGTCGAATCGGTTGTGCACCGAGAAACGGGACGAACGGCGACCCGGCCGCGAGAACCGAACACACGTCCACCGCGACGAGGTCGGCCGATGACCGAAGGTCGAACCCGGACGTCGACGTGGACGTATCACTCATTCACCAAGCGGACGACAGCCGTCGTCAAGAATCCTTCTGAAAATCCGACACATATCTCCGTGCGAACAACGGCTGATTTTACCGGCTGAATCGACGGGACCACGCGATACGACCGGTCAGAGTCGGTGAGCCGGTCGAACGGCAAAAATCGGGGGAGAGCGTTCGCCCGTCGAGCGTCGATGAACCGGGAGAAAAGTCGTCGTTCCCGGCACTTATTATTAACCAAACCGTACTATTTTACTATATTTGTTATAATTATGGCCCACTTTTAGCAGCTACAGTAATAACAGTTGGCCGAGAACGGGAAAACGAGATGAACGACGTCGGCACGATTCCGACACGAAGTCCGATGGTACCCTCCGGAGAGAGAAATCGGCGTCCGACCGACCCGCTCGACGAATCGAACGACCGCGGCGGAGTCGAAATCCGTCCGAGCGACCGGTGACGATGCCGGGAGACGTACTCGTCGTTGGCGGTTACGGCGCGGTTGGTCGCGTCGTCAGCACCCGACTCGTCGCGGACGCGCCGGGGCGGGTCGTCGCCGCCGGACGAACGGCCGAGAAAGCGAAGCGGTTCGCGGCGTCGGTCGAAGGACTCCGGCCCGGTGTCGCGGATACCGATGCCCCCGAGACCTTCGACGACGTTCTCGACGGCGTTTCCACGGTCGTCGTGTGCCTCGACCAAGGCGGTCCGGCGTTCGCCGCCGCGTGTCTGGAGCGGGGAATCGACTACGTGGACGTGTCACCGACGGATACGCACCTTCGGGAGATAGAAGCGCTCGACAACATGGCCCGTGAGACGGGCGCGTCGGGCGTCCTCAGCGTCGGCCTGTCGCCCGGCATGACGAACCTGTTCGTCGCCGAGAGCGCCGGAGCGCTCGAAACGGTGGACCGAGCGGACATCACCCTCCTGCTGGGAGTGGGCGAGTCGTTCGGTCCGGACAGCCTCGAATGGACGGTCGGGGCGGCCAGCACCGACTTCGCGGTGAAACGCGAGGGGCGACGGACGCCCGTTCAGGCGTTCACGGACCCGCGGACGGTCGTCCTGTCGGGGTGGGGTCGCCGTCGGGCGTACCGCGCGAACCTCGCCGACCAGCACGTCCTCGCGCGGACGACGGACATTCCGTCGGTCGAGACGCGACTCTGTTACGATTCGCGGCTACTGACCGAATACGTCGCCGCGACGACGCGACATGGACTCGCACGACCGTTCGTGTCGCTCGTCGGGGCCGACCGCCTCGCGTCGCTCATCGACCGCGCGCCGTTCGGCGCGGCCGAGTCAGTCGTCCAGACGGAAGTCGTCGGAACCGCGAACGGGCGACGGAAACGGTTCGTTCGATGGGTTCGCGGCCCGAATCAGGCTCGAGCGACGGCGTTGGTCGCCACCACGACCGTCCGACGGTTGTGGGACGACGGTACGAGCGCCGGGGTGGGGCACCTCCACGAACTGTTCGCACCCGACCGGTTCGTGACGGCGCTTCGAGAAGCGGGGTACGCGGTCGGTCGGGAAGAAGCGCCGCCGGTGTAGGCGTCGGGGGAGAGTTACCAGCAAGCGGCCGAGACAGTGACGAACGCGTCGGTCAAGGTGTCGCTCGGCTTAGCCCTTTTCCCGACCGATGAGTACCATAGTCATAAACTAAACCACAAGATAGATTATGGAGTTGTCTAATTTCTATAGCTGAATAGAAAACTATGCGCCGTCGTCAATTCGTCCTCGCCTCCGGAATCGGAGCAGTTGCCGCGTTGAGTGGATGCCTCGGTAGCGACTCCTCCCCCCCTCCACGGAAATCGAGCGTCATCACGAACTTCGAGATGCAATCCGGGTCGCTCGTCATCGACCTCGTCGACGACCCCTGGCTCATGTCCCGGTACGACGGGAATCAGGGGTCCGCCGGGATGTTGAGCCCCGTCGGAATCGCCAGCGCCAAAGGCAAGAACGGCGGTGGCGGCGGCCGGGGTGCGACCGGTCGCGGCTCGGGGAGCTACTCGTCCGCCCCGCGAACCGGCCACGGCTACGCGTGGTATCACGGCGGCGGCTACGCCGACGACTGGTACGACGACCACGACGACGACGTGACCAGGTATCAGGTCGCAATCGCCACGCTCGGTATCGCCTACCTCGGCAGCACCGCGCAAATGCAGGACGACGCGCCGGACGCCGGGGCGGTCCCGTGGGACAAGACGTTCCGGAATCCGAGCGGCACCGTCGAATACGACGTTTCGGGTCGGAGCGGCATCTCGCAGGACGGCTGGTATCGCGTCGGTGCGAACGTCATGGACGCCGACGGCAATCACAACTTCCGCTGGGAGTGTTTCGACCTCGAAATCGACAGCGGCATCGGCGATGGGTTCAACATCGACGAAGAGTGGAAAGTGTCGCCGCGCATCTGAACGCGTCCGCGGTCCGCAACACGACTATCAACGGAAACGCAATGGTACCCCACACCCCCGCGATACATGGCTAAGAGGCGAACCGGAACAACGACGTTCCTCGCACTCACGTTCGTCGTGTCGTTCTGTAGCTTCGTCTACGAGTTCGTCTACTCCGAACTGCTGACGGTGATGTACGGCGAGACGGTGACCCAGTACGTCATCACCGTCGGACTGTACTTCTTCAGCCTCGGCATCGGTGCCGCGCTCTCCGACGACCTGAATCCCGACACTCACGGCGGGAACTTCTTCCGGACGGAAGTGTTCCTCGCCGCCGTCGCCCCGGCGGGATTCCTGCTCGTCATCGGCCTCAACAGCGTGCGTATTCCCCCGGCCGTCCCGGCGGAACTGCTCTGGGTCGTCGCGCGTCTCCCCGTCGTCGCCGTCGGGTTCCTCTCCGGGTTCGAACTCCCCTTGTTGACGCACATGGTGGACGAACTCGGAGACGACGGGGAAGCGGCCCCCGCGTGGCTCCGTCGCCTCGGCGGACGGGTGCACGGGAGCGTCATCGCCGTCCTCCGTCTCTTCTGGGACGTAGAGCGAAAGACGGGAACGCGGAGCGGCCTCTCGGTCGTGTTGGCGATGGATTACGTCGGCGGCCTCGCCGGAGCGGTGCTGTACGCCAGAGTGCTCTATCCCGGCTGGGGACTCATCCCGACGATATTCGTCCTCGCGCTGCTCAACGCGGTCGCGGCGCTTGTCTTCATCGTCCGCTTCGGCGAGTGGTCGTGGACGCCGCTCGACGTTCGAGCGCCGCTCGTCCGTCGGGTTCCGACGGTGCTCCTCGTCGTCTGCCTGCTGTTGACCGTCTCGTACGGCGGCGTCGTCGCAAAACACGACGCGGCGGACGAACGGCTCTCGGAGCTCTACCTCGAACAACACATCGAAAACGAGTATCAACCGGGCGCGATGCGGGCCCAGGTCGTCTCGCAGGAGACGACGCCGTACCAGCACGTCATCCGGTACAAGCGTACGTGGACCGGTGCCGGGCCGAATCCGTACTTCACCGGCGACACCGAACGGTGTCTCCGACTCGGCTCCGCGATACAGATGTGCGATAGCTGGGCGGACAGCTATCACAACGGGTTGGTCGACGTCCCGATGTCGATGTTCGAACACGGCCCGGAGACGAAGGTGCTCGTCGTCGGCGGCGGCGATTGGGTCGCCATCGACCACCTTCGGAAGTACGACGTCACCGTCGATCAGGTGGACCTCGACGCCGAGTTCATGAACCGGACGAAAAACGACCCGTTCTTCAGCCGGTGGCACCACGATTCCTACGAATACGAGCGGCTGAACACGACCATCGCCGACGGCTACCAGTACCTCCGGAAGACGGACGAGCGGTACGACCTCGTGCTCCTCGACATCCCCGGAGCGACGAACGACGACCTGCTCAAACTCTACTCGAAGGAGTTCTACGGTTCGGTGCGTCGCCACCTCACCTCGGACGGCGTGCTGGTGACGTGGACGTATTCTGCTGACAGCTACCCCGAACACCACAAGGCGTTCGTCAACACGGTCGGTGCCGCCGGGTTCACCCGCCAACTGCCGTACTGGGCGTGGGAAGACATCGACAGCGACGGCGAGACCGAACGCATCGAGCGGTTTTACGTGTTCGCACCCGGCGACCGACGGCCGCTCGGCGTCGAAAACGGAACCGCGTACGTGAACCGATACGCCGACCGGTACCGCGACCGCCGCTGGCAACCGGTGCCCCACTACCGCGGCGTCCGGGTGAACACCATCTTCCACCCGAACTACGACATCCTCATCGACACCTAACCATGCCCTCCAACACGCACGACACGGCCGACACGCCCACGACGCTGTACTTCGGGTACACCAGCGACGCGCCCGACCTCGCGTCGCTCGACGTGAAGACAGTCCATCCCGACACGCTCCTCGACCGCCCGGCGGTGTTCACCGTCATCGGCGAGTCGCACTACGTCGGCCTCCCGGAACTCGGGTTCCACGAACTGTGTTCCTGTAACTCCATCTCCTCGGAGACGGCGCACGAGACGCCGCTTTCGACCGCCGTCGAGCGGGAGTTCCGGTTCGGCGGCGAGCGCGTCGGCGCGACGACCGTCGTCGAAGGACGACCCATGAGCGCGTTTCCCGGCCCGGACGCGGCGACGGTCGCCTACCGATTCGGCCCCGACGCGTGGACGACGATTCTGGTCGGCGACGCCGGATACGAGACGTACCACACCTACCCGGAACACGGCCTCGCCCTCTACACCGAGACGGAACTGATTCGACGGCACGAACCACCCGCGACACCGGCCGGTGTCGCGAACCGACACCCAACGGAGTGACACACGATGGCAAACAACCGAACACAGACGACGTACAGTGGAGATATCACGCTCAACGGCTCGAACCGACCCCCGGTCGAACTCCGGGACCCCGCCGACGTGTTCGTGGCGAGCGATAGCGTCGGCGGCGATTTCGACGTTCGCAACGCGGAGTACGTCTTCACCCACCACGCCGTCGATGGCGACGGCGACGTCGCAGACGCGGAAACGACGATTCGTGGGGACATCGAGGACGGCTACGTCGAACGCGCCGACGGCGACGTTCGCATCATCGACGCCGAGGACGTGTTCATCGCCGCCGATGCGGTCGACGGCGGGTTCTCGGCCCCCGGCGCGGAGAACGTCTATTCCGACGGCGTGTCGCCGACGGCGACGCCGGACGAGTACGACGTTTCGACGCTCGGCTGGCAGCAGTCGGGGAGCGCGAGCGACCCGTCGGTCGGCGTCTACGCGGTCGGCATGGAACACGAAATCGAGGTGACGGGGGCGCGAACCGACCTCGAACTCTACCTCGTCGGGCACGGCCACGACGTGACGGTCACGGGACGGAGCGCCGACCTCTCGGTCCACTTCGTCGGCTACGACAACACCGTCCACGTCGGCCCGTATCTCACGACCGACGTCGTTTCGGACGCCGGATTCGACAACGAAATCGACGCCGAACCGTATCCCACCGAGGACCTCATCGAAATGTCCCGGAGCGAAGCCTACTCGAACGCGGGATTCGGCCGGAGAAAAGTGACGTTTCAGGTTCCGGCGGACGACGACGAGGAGTGGTGTCCCAACTGCGGGGCGGCGGCCGACGCCATCATCGAGCGACACCAGATGGAGGCGTTCTTCCTGTTCGGCAGACCCGTGCGGACGTACGACCGGAGCACCAACCCGGCGCGCGAGTGCGAACACTGCTCTCCGAACGCGGTTCACGCCGAACTGTCGCCGGAAGAACGACGTTCGGTCCTGGATTGAAGCGCGCGTTCTACATAAACTATATATCTAATGCCTAATAAATGAAGGAAGTACGAACCATCCGCCCCGTCCCGACAGACGGTCGATGGGGCGGTACACGGACGCTACACAGCTATGTCGAGAAATGAGCCACAACCGGCGCTGATGTCGTCAACGACCTGTCGATACACGTTCGACCCGGCGACGCAGACGGACGCGCAACTGCAGACCACGTGGGAGTGCCCGCACGAGGCCCACCCGGAAAGCGAATACTGCGTGTTCCACATGAGTCGGAACGAGCGCGCGACACACGACGTCACGGCCGACGATATCGTCGAAATCCTCCGGTCGAACCTCCAATCGGCGGACACCCGCGTCAACGAGTACGTCGGGGCGGACCTGCCACATCTCTCGCTCACGTACCAGGACGTCAACGGAACGACGAACCACGTCCTCAACTTCCAGCACGCGAGCATCGACGGACTGGATTTGACCCACGGTCGCCTCGACCAAGGACTCATCCTCCGCGAGGCGAGCATCGGCCGTCTCAAGTTCGAGGATTCGGTCGTCACGGGCACCGTCGATGCGAGAGAGCTGACGGTGCGGGAGAACGTCACGACGGACGAGGCGACGTTCGAACAGGACGTGCGGTTCGAGGGTGCCGTGTTTCAGGGCGACATCGACTGCGACGAGACGGTGTTTCGCTCGGACACGAGTTTCGCCGACGCGACGTTCAACGGCGTCGCGCACTTCCGCAACGTCGAAACCAGCGGCAGCAGTCACGTCCTCGACGACCACATCTCGTTCGCGGACGCGACGTTCCGCGACGACGCGAGTTTCCGACAGGCGACGTTCGATTACGTCACGTTCGAAGGGGCGGAGTTCACCGCCGGGTCCGACTTCGAGCACGTCAACTTCAGCGGCGACGCCCGCTTCGACGGCGTGACGTTTCACCGGATGGCCGACTTCGACGAAGCGCGGTTCGACGACGACGTGAGTTTCACCGACGTTCGATTCATGCAGTTGGCCGAATTCCGCGGCGTCGAGTTCAACGGCGGCAGTCGGACGACGAACGACGACGTGACGTTCGAAGGGGCGACCTTCGAGGGCGAAGCGGATTTCAAGCTCGCGCGCTTCCGGTTTTCGGACTTCGAGGGGACGACGTTCAAACGGTCGGTCAACTTCGACCGCGCGACGTTTCGGGCGCGCACCGACTGCCAGCGCCTACAGGTCGCCGGGGAGATACAGCTCGACGGTGCGGTGTTCGAACAGGAGGTCGATTTAACCGGGAGCACCGTCGGCGACGATATCGTCGCCGTCGAAACCGAGTTCAAGGGGGACGCGACGTTCGAAAGCGTCGCGTTCAATGGCCGCGCGCGGTTCGACGAAGCGCGGTTCAACGAGGATGCGAGTTTCCGCGGCGCGACATTCGACGGCCCGGCGGAGTTTCGCGGGGCGGTGTTCGAAGGCGAGGCGCGCCACATGGAGGAGAACGCGTCGTTCAAGGAGGCGACGTTCCGCGACGACGCGGAGTTCGAGGCAGCGAACTTCACCAACGTCTCGTTCTGGGACGCGACGTTCCACGGGTCCTGTGACTTCCGCCGCGCGGTCGTCCACGAGACTGCGAACTTCCGTCTGCTCGGCGGCGACCGCGAGACGTACATCGACTTCACCGACGCGACGGTCAACGGCGGGACCATCACGCAGGTCGGCGGCAACGCGATTCCGTACGACTTCACGCGCGCGACCGTCGGCAGCGTCCAACTGGACGGCGAGGGGAACGAACACAAACTCCTCGACCACTTCCGGTTCTGCCTCACCGACTTCGATCACTTCGATTTCAGCAACCACCACGTGTACCTCGAACGCAACGACTGGACGATTCACGATTTCGTCGGGAACAGCGCCACCGGCCAGTTCGCCGTCGAGATGAACAACGAGATAATCGAGGAGACGTACCGAAAGGCACAGGAGAGCGCCGATGCGGTCGGCGATACGCCGACGAGCAGGGAGTTCGAGTTCAAACACTACTACTACAACCGCAAGAAGAACCTCGACATCATCCTCAACGAGTACTCGCTGAACACGTGGGCGCGGGGCAAGAAGGCCGCGAGCGTCACGCTCAACTTCTTCATGCAGATAACCTGCGGCTACGGGAACCGACTGCCGCGAATCGCCGCGCTCACTTTCCTCCTGCCCGCGCTGTTCGGCATCCTCTACGCGCTCGGCGGGCCGTTCCTGACGCAGGCGGGCAGCGTCTTCCACCCGGCGGAGGTCGGGAAGTCGTCACCGGAAATCCTCTTCGACACCGTGTACTACAGCTACATCAGCTTCAGCACGGTGGGCTACGGGGACATCAACCCGCTCGGGCACGTGGCGCGGGTGCTCGCCGCGAGTCAGGGGATGTTGAACGGGTTGTTCTTCACCCTCCTCACGTTCACGCTGTTCAAGCGCGTCCTCGGCGGCAACTGATGCAGGGTCGGGGGAGCGCTCGACGCGGGGTCGGCCCGCGGGTCACGTTTCGTCGTGACTCTCGTCCTCGGTTTCGAGCGCGTACTGGCTGTCGTCGATGTGTTCGAGCCGCCGTTCCGTCTCTTCGAGGAGCCGATTGCCGACCTCGGTGCTGACGATGCCCCGTTCCATCGCCGCCTTGATGCCGACGATTTCGTATCGAACGACCTCGGCTTCCGCGGTGAGTCCCTCCTTCTCTCGCAGATGTGGATGTTCGTCGAGCAACGTCGAGATGGCGCGATTCAACCGCCGTTTCTGGGACGTGTATCGCGTGTCGATGTTTTCGTATATCTCCGCGGAGATGTCGTCCCGTTCGTGGAGTTCTTCGGCACCCGCGAGGGCGGCGTTGACGCCGTGCAACCGCCCCATGAGGAGTTCGTACCGGCGTTCGGCCGCAGAGGTGATGACGATTCCGAGTCGCTCGATGAGCCGTCCCATCGTCAGGCCGTTGACGACGAGGGTGACCGCGGCCACGCCGAACACGATCGCGGAGAGTTCCTCCCGGAGGGCTACCGGAAGGCTTCGCGGTAGCCCGAGCACGAGCGCGATAGGGACGGAGGCGTGGATGCCGCTCCAGACCATAACGTGCTGGTACGACCGGGGAATCGTGCTCGTGAATCGCCTGTTCAGCAACGCGACGAGCGGATAGACGACGACCGCTCGCGCCAGAAAGACGAGGACGACGGCGACCAGAATCTCACCGGCGTACCGTTCGAGCAGGTCGAGCGGGGTTGCGACACCGATGGCGACGAAGATGACGGTGTTTGCGATGAACGCCGCGCTCGCCCAGACCGTTCCGAGCGTCAGCCGCGTTCGCGCGCTCACCGCGTCACGGGTTCCGTGCGTGCCGACGACGAGACCGGCACCCAACACGGCGATGACGCCGCTAACGTCGAGGTGCTCCGCGAGGACGTACACCCCGTACGCGAGGACGACGGTGAAGACGATTCCCGTCATCGGTTGGTCCACGAGGATGAGGAGGCGATAGGCGACGTACCCGGCGACCAGGCCGATGAACGCGCCGCCGACCATCGAGACGACGATGCCGAACCCGACGTCCCTGACGACGAGCGCGGGCGTGATCAGCTCGGTGGCGGTGACGTCTCGAACGCGTGCTTCGAGGAGGACAGAGAGGAGGACGGAGTACAGCACGATGCCGACGCCGTCGTTCAGAATGCTCTCCCCTTCGGTGAGCACCGACAGCCGTTCCGGTGCGCCGAGGTCCTCGAACAGGGCGACGACCGAAACGGGGTCGGTCGGCATCGCAATCGCACCGAGAAGAAGGGCGACGGCCACGGAGAGTCCGAGCAGTTGCGAACCGGCGACACCGACGATGGCGACCGACGCGACGAGGCCGACGACTGCGAGCACCAAAATCGGAACGACGTCCTCGCGTAGCTGTTCGGTGTCGATGTTCATCGCGCTCTGAAATATCAACGTCGGCAGGATGACGAGCAGAATGAGTTGGTTCGAGAGCGGCGTCGTCAGCGGAAGGTCGAGGACGGAGACGGTCAATCCCGCCAGAACGAGGCCGACGGTGTACGGGATGCGAACGACTTTCGTCGTGAACGTCCCGACGACCCCCGCGATGACGAACACGGCGAGAAGCGTGAAAAGATGCGATTCGAGACTCCCCGCCGCCTGAATCCCCCCGGAAACCATCGTCCGGGATACACGTTCTTCAGTGGGTTAACTATGGGTGGAGAAACCGACTTTCGACAGCGGTGTCCATTTCCGCCACGTTCCCGTAGGGGACGACATGCGACTCACCGTGTACGGCCCGCTTCGGAGCGCGACGGGGGAAAAGACGGTTTCGGTGGCGTTCGACGGGGGAACCGTCGAGGACGCGCTCGTCGCCTTCGTCGAGCGCTATCCCCGAGCGGAGACCCAGTTGTTCGACGACGATGGGAGCCTCCGAACCAGCGCCCGTATCTCCGTGAACGGGGAGCGGGTCGAGATAGGCGATGCGTGCCCGGCCGACGCGGAAGTGACGGTGTTTCCCGCCGTACAGGGCGGAGGTACCGACGGACAGGGTAGACCTACCGACGGATAGGGTGAACCGACCGACGGAGCGCAGCGGGACGAATTCCGTTTCACGGGACGGGTCCCGGACGAATCGCGGAAAATCGAGGGACGCTCGGAAGTGGGAGAACGCTCAGCGGTCGTACTGTGCGCGAACCAGGTCGGCGAGGCCGCGCTCTTCGAGGCGGTCCATCGGCGCGAGCATCGTCAGTTGGACGACGCCGGGAAGGCGTCCGATTTCGACGCCGCCGGTGAACGTACACCGAGCGCGTACCTCCCCTTCGGTCATGTCGAGGAGCGCGCCCGCGCGTTCGAAGGCGTTGTCCGTCGCGTCGTTGATGGTCGCGCCGCTGCCGACGACCTGTATCGGTCCCGTCTCGGCTATCGCTCCGACGTCGTACTCGTCGGCGAGGCGTTCGCCGCGTTCCATCTCTCGGTCCGTGTAGGGTTTGCTGACGTACGGCAGGTCCTCCTCGTTCGGCAACAGAAGCGGGCCGTCGATGTCGAGGCCCTCGATGACTTCGACCTCGAACTCGGCCCGTCCGCTCACGTCCGTCGTGTGAAGCGAGAGTTCGCCGTCGCCCTGATTCGCGTGCATGTCGCCGACGTACACGCCGCCGCCGTCGATTTTGACGGGGCAGACGAGGACGGCACCCTCGCGGACGGCGTTGATGTCCATGTGGCCGTCGGTGCGCTCCGCGAGTTCGTCCTCGTCGGCGAGTCCCCAATCGTGGTCCGCGCCGATGAGGAACTGGCCGAAGTCGCCCGCGTTGTGGGAATCCGGCATCTCGATGGGCGGCGTCGTCCCGACGTTCCCGATGAACGGACGGAGGTGGCCGAGCGTCCCCGGCATCTCCGACGGTTCGTAGAGGAGGATGGGGTGCTGGCGGGAGTGTTCGGGCAGCGCCATCGCCTCGTCGGCCCGGTGGGCCAAGTCGTCGGCACCCTCCTCGCCGACGGTGAGTCCCACCGTCCGGTCGTCGTCGAAGGCGACCGTGTACCCGTACTCGAAGCCGAACGAGGAGGCGTTGGCCCCGCATTCGGCGCACTTTATCGACTCCTCGCCCGTCCCCTCGACGACGCTCTCGGGCCACTTCGTCCCGCACTCCGGGCACTCGTGGTCCACGAACGGGTCGTCGCCGAACGCGCCCTCGCGTTCGCGCATGCTGCCGGTGCTCGTCGCGATGCTCGTCACCTCGATATTCTTTATCTTCAGCGCGATGGCGTCGCCGACCTCCGCGTTTTCGACGCGAATCGGGCGGGTGACTTCGTGACCCCCTCTGAACTCGGGCGTTATCATCGGTCCCCAACACGCCGGTGGCGTGTGTGTTTTGATAGTTCCCCCGTCCGCGACGGTGCCCGCCCACTCCTGGTCCGGTCCCACGAGGCCGAGCGTGTACCGGTCGACCGCGAGTTCTTGCTGGACTTCTTGCTGTGCCATGGTCGTCTGCTAGAGAGGGGCGGGATTATCTTAAACAATCGTGCAAATGTGCGGTCGGTGACGCGACGAAATCAGCGCGCCGGGAACCGGTGTCGGCAATCAGTTAAGTCGGTTCGGAGTGACGGACAGAGGTGAGCGACGGTCCATGTACGATGACATACTCATTCCGACCGACGGCAGTCGAGGTGCCACCGCGGGTGCCCGCCACGGGTTGACCCTCGCACGCGCGTTCGATTCCCGAGTGCATCTGTTGAGCGTCGTCGACGAGCGGGCGTACAGCGCGCGACTCGTCGATATCGACCGAGACATTCGAGAACACAGGGAGGCGCTCGAAGACCGCGCCGAGGAGGCGGTCGACGAACTGGCGGAGCTCGCCGCCGATGCGAACGTGCAGTCCGAGCGCGTGGTCGAACACGGAATCCCATCCGAGGCGATTCGGTCCTTCGTCGACGAGCGGGGTATCGACCTCGTTTCCATGGGGACGCACGGCCGTACCGGACTCGACCGGTATCTGCTCGGCAGCGTCACCGAACGCGTGGTACGAACGAGCGACGTTCCCGTCCTCACCTCCCGCGAGGCGGCGGAAAGCGAGACGAGTTACGACGCGATTTTGCTCCCGACCGACGGCAGCGATGCGGCCGCCGGTGCGGTCGAGCACGGGCTCTCAATCGCGGAGCGCTACGGGGCCACCGTCCACGCGCTCTCGGTGGTCGACGTGCGCCAGTTGACCGGCATGTACGAGACGGATTCGTGGACGCCGCGGCTGTTGGACGTCGTGGAAGAGGCACGCGAGCGGTCGGTCGAGGGGGTCGCCGAACGAGCGAAAGACCGCGGGCTCGACGTCACGACGCACGTCGAGCACGGCATTCCGTCGAGCGTGATTCGGGAGTACGTCCCGGAGCAGGATATCGACCTCGTGACGATGGGAACGCACGGCCGAACCGGACTCGACCGGTATCTCATCGGCAGCGTCACGGAACGGACCGTCCGAACGAGCGACGTGCCGGTGCTCACGGTTCACCATCGGGAATGACGGACGAGGCTATTTCCGCACGCGTCCCGAACAGCGTTCGATGAGTTCCATCACACTTCCCGAACCCGAACTAGATGGGACGGTCAGCGTCGACCGCGCCATCGCGGGGCGGGCCAGTCGGCGGTCGTTCGGCGCGGCACCCGTGTCGCGGGAGGACGCGTCGCGCGTCCTGTGGGCGGCACAAGGCGTGACGCACACGAGGGACGGCATCGAGATGCGCGCCGCACCGAGCGCCGGGGCCACCTATCCGCTCACACTCTTTTTGGACGTCGGTCCCGACGGAGCGAAAGCGCTCCCGCCCGGCGTCTTCCGGTACGACCCGCCGAGCCACTCCCTCGAACGGATACGCGACGCCTCCGTTCGGTCGGCACTCACGAGCGCAGCGAGCGGGCAGGCGGTCGTGCGGGACGCCCCCGCGGTGCTCGTCGTCGCCGCCGATTTCGAGCGAACGAGACGGGAGTACCCCGACCACGGAACGCGGTACGTGTACATGGAGGCCGGGCACGTCGCCGAAAACGTCCAGGTCGTGTGCGAGGCGCACGACTTGTGTACCTGTCCCGTCGGCGCGTTTTCCGATGAGAGTGTAAAGAGGACCCTCGATTTACCCGCCGAACTCGACCCGGTGTACCTGTTGCCGTTCGGTCATCGGCGGTGAACGGGCACGGACTGTGCTGTCCCACGTCAGGTCCGCACGGCGGGATGCGGCGACGCTTCGAGCAGAATCGTACCGTCATCACGGCTGGTGAGGGACATATCGCTCTCGAACTTCTCGATGACGGCCAGATTCGTTCGGACGTGTGGGGTGACGGTCGGGATACGGACGGCCCCACCGACGAGCGCGAGGGCGGTCATCACCTGGTCTGCCATGTACTCGTCCACTGGAGCACCACCGGCGTGGAACTCTTCGAACCGGCGGAACGCGTCGTCCGCGACTTCCTCCGAGGTTCGCCCGCGTTCGCCCACCGAATCGAACCCGGCGACCGACTGGTCGTACACCGCGCACAACAACAGCGACGAGCCGAGCGAGCGGGTGGAGACGTATTCCGCGCGCCGTATCTCGGCCGCACAGCCCGCGTCGTCGAGCCGTTTCCGCGCGCGTTCCGCCTGTCGCTCCGCGACCGCCCGGTCCGCGAGTTCCGTCGCCGCTTTCGAACGGATTTCGACTCGTTCGAGTTCGCCCCGCCGCTCGATTTCCAGCGGCGAGAGCGCCCTCGGAGTCGTCCGCAGTATCGCCTCCCCGCCGCCCGCGGGATAGAAGCCGGTTTTCGTACAGTCGACGTCGGCGTCAAGACCACACCGGGCGAGGAGCGGCAGTTTCGCGCGTCTGAAGTACGCCATCGTCGGTGCCCACTTCACGTCGGTTCCGCCGACGGCAGTCATCCGGAACGGTTCGTCGGCCGCCATCGCTATCGGAAGCACGGTGTCCAAGAGAAGGGTGATGCTCCCCGCGGTGCCGATGTCCACGGCCATCGGGTCGAGGCGAACGGTTCCCGGTCGGAAAGTCAGCGTCGACGAGTCGAGTCGTGCGCCCGCGACGTCGGCGGCGCAGATGGTCGCCACGACATCGGCCGCGGTGACGTGCTGTGGTTTGAGGCCCGGATTCGGACGGGACCCCCGAACGTCGGTCATTCGAAACGGCGTTTCGGTGACGGCCGAGAGGCTAAGCGCCGTTCGTAGCAGTTGACCGCCACCGACGGTACCGTCGATTTCTATCATGCGTGGGCTGGGACGGGCGTTCGGGACGAAGCGAAGCGGCGTCCTTCCCTGAATCCTTGCGATTCAACCACTTGAAGGTGGGTCCCGGTCGGGTCCGTGTCGGCGGTGCTCGCGGTAACCGACCGCCCGGGAACGGCGGTCTCAGGACTCGCCGTAGTCCCCGCCGTACTTCAGGAAGAAGTACCCTATCCCGAGCGTGAACGCCAGTGCACCGGTCGTGGCGAGACCGAGCGTCTTCGCGTCGTTCGATATCGCGGGTTCCGACGGCCCTGACGCGGCACCGACCGTGATGGAACCGGTCATGCCAGCGCTCTTGTGCGGCACGCAGTAGTACTCGTAGTCCCCCGCCGTGTTGAACGTGTGAGAGTAGGTGTAGCCGGTGTTGTACACCTTGCTCTGACCACCCGGCGTGCCATCCCAGTTGCCGCCGTCGGGTTGGCTTTCGACGAAGATGTTGTGGTTGTCCGAGTCCCACACGAACTCCAAGGTCGTTCCCGGCGATATCGTCATCGAATCGGGGTCGAAGATGAGGTCCCCGCCGGGACCCACTTGGACCGTCTGCGTCGGTCCGCCGCCGCCACCCCCGCTCGCGTTTCCGCCGCTCTGGTTTCCGCCACCGCTCTGATTTCCGCCGCTTTCGTTCTGTGCTGCCGCCGTTCCGGACGCTCCGGTCGCCCCGGCCGCCACGACCCCCGTGGAACCGAAGAGAAATCCGCGCCGAGTGACCGATGTGTCCCACTCCTCCCCCGTCATGGATACCCCTTCGGTGGGCTGACTACTGAATCCTTTGGGGCGCTCGGGAAAAACGACGACCGTTCCCGTCAGTGCTCGTAGAACCGTTCGCCCGCTTCGATGGAAACGTCCAACCAGTTCTCCATCGGAACGAGGGGACACTCGTAGGCTTCGGAGTACGCACAGAACGGGCTGTACGCGCGGTTGAAGTCGAGGACCCACTTCCCGTCGGCGGTGCGGTCTTCGGATTCGAGGTCGAGGTACCGACCCGCCGGGTACGTTTCCTCTCCGTTCGTCTCGTCGCGGAACGGAACCCACAGCCGCTCTTCCCCCTGTTCCGCCTTGAATGCGGTCAGCGTACACTCCGCTCCGCCGACGGTGAATCGGAACTCGCCCCATCGGAGATATCCCTGTGCGCCGTCCTGCGTCGTCTCGACGGTTATCTCCTCGTGGTCGTCGAACACGGCCAGTTCGAGTTCGAACCGAAGGTCCTCGTCCGGCGGGTAGTAGTCGAGACCGTCGAAGGACTCGCGCTCGCCGACGGGAATCGGCGAGCGAGGGTGTTTTGCGAAGAACTCGTCCTTTTCCGCCCGCTCTTGCTCCAGTTCCGCGGTCCAGTCGGCCATACCTAAGGGTACGCGCGCGAGACAGATAAAATCGAAGAAATCGGAGGTCTTCGAAGGAGATGGAAGCGCTTCGAAGCGCCATCCCGTTCGGCGTCGGTCGGTGGAAGTATATGGCACGCTTCGAGCGACCGACCGACGTCGAGGGTGGGGGTTGAGGGGGAATCGACGGGATGCGCTGCGCCGTCCGGGGTGAGTGTGTCGGTGAGGTGGTCGGTTCGTCGTTAGAACGTGAACACCTGATCCGCGTCCTCGACCTCTTCGAGGAACGTCGCCGCGCCAGCGAACTTGGTGGTGAGGGAGTCGTCTATCGCGTCCTCGTCCCACTGGAGCATATCGAGCGTCGTCGTACAGGCGACGGTCGTGACGAGATCGCCGCCGTCGGAGACGAGCATGTCGAGGAGGTCGTAGGGATTCGGCATTCCGGCGTCGAGCAGGTCCTCGATTTCGGAGAGGTCCTGTTCGCCTTCGAGGAGATGGGTCAGTCCGTCGAAGGTGAAGTAGACGAGGACTTCGGTTTCGGACGCGATTGCCGTGTGTCCGAGGTTGACCGCCATTGCGAGACTTTTCGGGCTGTCGTTGTCGACGATGATTCCGATTTTATCCATAGAGATTCACTCCGTTTTGCGGACGTAGTGTTTGTACACGTCGTTGCCTTCCTGTTGGTCGAAGAGTTCGACGCCATCGGTCGTGTCGGCCCAGCCACCAAGGTCGCTCATGCTGCCGGGGTCCGTAGCGAGTACTTCGAGGACTTCCCCTTCGGAGAGCTGGTCGATACTCTGCTTCGTTTTGACGACGGGCATCGGGCAGTTCTGCCCCTTCACATCGAGTGTTTCCGTGATTTCGTACTCGGTCATAGTATTGACGTCATCACCCAATACTGGATGGGGTATGAAAAACGTATCGATAGTAGTTCGTACATCGGGCACAACCATCCCCCAATACACGCACGATTATCACTATATCATCCTAAAGACGGTGTTTGACCTGATAGTATTGTGTGATATGCGGATAACCATGAAAAGCCTTATTTGGTAGCGGGAGATAGACGAGAGTGACAATGACCGAAGCAACCACCGACGAACCGGTCGCAGCGACCACTCCCGAAGAACTCAAAGACCGCATCGACGCGGGCGAGGACGTCTTTATCCTCGACGCGCGTTCCGAGGGCGACTTCGAGGAGTGGCACATCGACGGGGAGACCGTCGGCATCGTCAACTACCCCTACTTCGAACTGCTGGACGGCATCCCGGAGGACCTCCACGACGACCTCCCGGACGACCAGCGCATCACCGTCCTCTGTGCGAAGGGCGGCTCCAGCGAACTCGTCGCGGAACACCTCGAAGACGACGGCTACGACGTCGAACACCTCGAACGCGGCATGAAGGGATGGGCGCGCATCTACGAGTACACGGAACTCGACGTGGACGTCGACGCGACCATCGCACAGTACCGACGGCCGTCGAGCGGCTGTCTCGCCTACCTCGTCGTCTCCGACGGCGAAGCGGCGGTCATCGACCCCCTCCGCGCGTTCTCGCAGGAGTACATCCAGGACGCACGCGTGTTCGGCGCGGACCTGAAGTACGCCATCGACACGCACGTCCACGCGGACCACATCTCCGGGATTCGTGACGTCGCGGCGGCGACGGACGCGAAAGCGGTGCTCCCGAAGCCCGCGGTCGACCGCGGCGTCGAGTACGACCAGCCCTACGAAACCGTTCGAGACGGCGACTCGCTCACCGTCGGTGACGTCGAAATCGGCGTCGTTCACACGCCCGGCCACACGAGCGGCATGACCGCGTACCACGTCGGCGACGTGCTGTTCACCGGCGACGGCCTGTTCACGGAGAGCGTCGCGCGCCCGGACCTCGAAGACCCCGAGGCAGCGAAGAACGCCGCGAAAATCCTCTACGAGAGCCTCAACGAGAAGGTCCTGCCGCTGTCGGACGACACGGCCATCGCGCCCGCCCACTTCAGCGACGCGGCGACCCCGAACGACGACGGCACGTACACCGCTGAACTCGGCGACCTCACGGAGCGCATGGACGCGCTCACGATGGACGAAGACGAGTTCGTCGACTTCATCGTCGCGGACATGCCGCCGCGACCGGCGAACTACGAGGACATCATCGCCACGAACCTCGGTCAGCAGGACCCCGACGACGAGGAAGCCTTCGAGCTCGAACTCGGCCCCAACAACTGCGCGGCCAGCGAAGAAGCGCTCACCAACTGAAATCGAAGACCACGCTTACCACCGGACGGTCGCCGCGATTCCGAACGAAACGCGGCATCGTCCGGAACCTCGAACCTCTCAAACCCCGGTTCTCTCTTTCGTTTCGCGCCGTTCCATAGCACACCGCTAGGCGACGGACCGCGTGTATCACCGATGCCATTGCGTTTAAGTCGATAGAGCAAATAGTATTGTGTGAGATGAGCAATACTAACTTCGAGCCGTCCACGGTCGCACGACGCGTACAGGACGACGACGCCGAGGACCTGTACGTCCTCGACGTCCGACGGGAAGAGGACTACGAGGAGTGGCAAATTTCGGACAGTACGAACCTGCCCATCTACGACGAACTCCTCGAATTCGATTACTCCTCGCTCGAAGACAATCTCGACGAGATTCCCAAAGACGAGGAGATAGCCGTCGTCTGCGTCGGTGGAATCACGTCGGCGCGCGCCGCCGAGTTCCTCCGAGAGCACGGCTACGACGCCGAATCCATCGAAGATGGGATGAACGGCTGGGGCCGCGTCCACCGTCAGTACGACCTCGACGTGGCGGATGGCGTCGTTCAGGTCGTCCGCCCCGGAACGGGGTGCGTTTCCTACCTCGTCCACGACGAGGACGAGGCCGTCGTCGTCGACCCGACCCAGTACATCGACGAGTATCTGACCGTCGCGGACGAGCGGAACCTCGATATCGTCGGCGTCGCGGACACACACGCGCACGCGGACCACGTTTCCGGCGCACGACGACTCTCCGGCGAACTCGACGTTCCGTACTACCTCCACGACGACGACGCGGGCGAACTCGAAGAAGTGGTCGAAATCGAAGACGGCGACGCGATTTCCGTCGGCGACCGCTCCCTCGACGTCGTGTACACGCCCGGCCACACGCCGGGGAGCGTCTCCTTCGAGTTCGGCGACGCGCTCCTCTCGGGGGACACGCTGTTCCTCCGGAGCGTCGGTCGGCCGGACCTCGAAGACGGGGACGAGGACGCCGTACGCGAGGCCGCGAGCGAACTGTTCGACAGCCTCGACCGCCTCACCGACCGCGACGACGAGACGCTCGTCCTCCCCGGTCACTTCAGCGACGAGGAGATGCGCCCGCTCGCCACGAACCTCGAAAACCTGCAGGAGGAGACGACCAACGAACTCCTCAGCTACGTCGAGGCCGACGACGAGACGGCCTTCGTCGAGACCATCGTCGAGAGCCTCGCCGACGAACCCGCGAACTACAACGAGATAAAGCAAATCAACTGGGGGAAAGAACAACCCGGCGGCGACGTCGAGTCCCTCGAACTGGGGCCGAACAACTGCGCCGCGAACTGACGGACGTCGGTACTGTCGGTCAGTGGCGAACGGACAAAGAGAGTAGATGGCGCTCGTCGCCGCTCTCAAGGCACATGAGGGTGAACAGCCACCATGGGGCGCGACAGTGCGTGGTGGAAGGAAGCCGTCGTCTACCAAATCTATCCTCGGAGCTTCTACAACTCGGACGCGGACGGCATCGGCGACTTGCGAGGCATCCGCGAAAAGGTGGATTATCTCGACGAGCTTGGCGTCGATGTCGTCTGGCTCAACCCGGTGTACGATTCGCCGCTCGTCGACGGCGGCTACGACGTTCGAGAGTACCGGTCGATACACTCCGATTACGGGACGATGGAGGATTGGGAGGCGCTGCGCGACGAACTCCACGAGCGAGGGATTCGCCTCATCATGGACATGGTGACGAACCACACGTCCGACGAACACGAGTGGTTCCGCAAGTCGCGGCGAGGGGTGGACCCCTACCGCGAGTACTACTGGTGGGTCGACGGCGACCCGGATAGCCCACCGAACAACTGGGAGTCGTTTTTCGGTGGCCCGGCGTGGAGTTACGACGAGCGCCGCGAGGCGTGGTATCTGCACCTGTTCGACCAGAAACAACCGGACCTGAACTGGCGAAACCCGGCCGTCAGGGAGGACATCTTCGAGGTGCTCCGCTGGTGGCTCGAAAAGGACTGCGACGGATTTCGCTTCGACGTCATCAACCTCATTTCGAAACCGACGGCGCTCCCCGACGGCGACCCAGATTCGACCCCACGGGGGAGAGAGTACTTCATCGACGGACCGCGGGTCCACGAGTACGTCCGGGAGATGTACGACCGGGTGCTCAGCGAGTACGACATCATGACCGTGGGGGAGACGTCCCACATCACGGTCGAGGAGGCGCGACGGTTCTACGAGGACGGCCTCGACATGGTATTCACGTTCCAACACTTACACATCGACAGAGGGGATACGGGACCGTGGGACTTCGACGACTGGGACCTCGACGAACTCCGCGACGCGACCGCGGCGTGGCAGCGGGGCGTCAGCGAGCACTCGTGGAACAGCCTGTTCCTCGGCAACCACGACCAGCCCCGAATGGTCTCGCGGTTCGGCGACGAGGGAACGTACAGAGTCGAATCCGCGAAGATGCTGGCGACGTACCTCTTCACGCTGCGCGGAACCCCGTTCGTCTATCAGGGGGACGAACTCGGGATGACGAACCCGACCTTCGAGCGACTCGACGAGTATCGGGACGAGGAGACCATCCAACAGGTCATGTTGGCGTTGCGGAGCGGGGGCGTTTCGACGTTCGACCAGATTCGGGAGGCGGTCGATTTCTGGAGCCGAGACAACGCCCGCACGCCGATACCGTGGTCGGACGAACGGAACGCCGGGTTCACCGACGGCGAACCGTGGATCAAGGTCTGTGAGAACTACCCCGAGGTCAACGTCGAACGGGAACGCGACGACGAGGATTCTGTATTGCAGTACTACCGTCGCCTCATCGACCTCCGTCACTCCACCCCCGTCATGGTGTACGGGCGCTACGCGCAACTGCTGGACGACCACCCCGAGATATACGCGTACCTTCGGACGCCGACGGACGGGTCGCGGTCGCTCCTCGTCGTCCTGAACTTCTTCGACGGGGAGCCGACGTTTCGGCTTCCGAACGACGTTAGCTACGACCGCTGGGAGAAGCTGATCGGCAACTACGAGTCGGCGTCCCGCGACTCGATACGGGAGTTCGACTTGCGGCCGTACGAGGCGCTCGTGTACGCTCTCGAATGAGGGTATCGAGCGACGGATAGCGGAGCTATTTCACGACGAGGACGGGCATCGATGCCCGGCGGGTGACCGTCTCGGCGACGCTTCCGAGGACGAGCCGGGTGGCACCGGCCCGCCCGTGGCTGCCGAGGACGATGCGGTCCGCATCGTGCTCCTCGGCGTACTCGACGATGACGTGTTTCGGTTCGCCGAACTCGGTCTCGGTTCGTAGCGTGACGTCGAATTCGTCCGCGATTTCCTGTGCCTTATCGAACAGTTCCGTCGTCTTTGCTCGGGCCGACTCGTACCACTCGTTCCAGTACTCTATCGAGACGGACCCCGGCGGGGCACCGTCCCGGAACTTCGGTCGCATCACCTCGACGATGTTGAACCCGGACCCGATGGGGTCCATGACGTGCAGGACCGTCACGTCGGCGTCCGGATAGTCGGACAGCGCCACTTCGAGCGCCTTCGACGAGAGCGGCGACCCGTCGATGGGGACGAGGATTCGCTTCGTCATATGCATGGTACGAGTTCGCACGCAATAGCGATACCGACGGGTCAATCGACGGCGCGCTCGACGAGGCCGATAACGAGGAGGAATACGACCGACCCGAGCGCTATCAGTTCCCACGCCCGAACCGAGATGGAGCGCACGTCGAACAGGGTGTGCAGCGACGTGTACAGGACGACCAGTTGGAGGCCGAACGACACGGCGACGGCGGCTATCAACCACCGATTCGAGAGGAGCGGTTGGTCGAACCGCGACCGGATGACCTGAATGACTATCATTTCGATGGTGACGATGAACGTGAACAGGAGCGTCTGTGCCGTCGTGATGTCGCGAACGGCCTGCAGTCCGTAGAAGAAGAGTCCCAGTCCGACGACCGTCATCGTGAGTCCGATGGTGAGTATCGAAGCGACCATTCGTCGGTCGATGACCGACTCGTCGCCACCTCGCGGCGGGCGTTCGAGGACGTTAGACGCCTTGGGGTCGGTGCCGAGCGCGAGCGCTGGAAGGCCGTCGGTCACCACGTTGATCCACAGGAGCATCACGGGCGTCAGGATGAGGGCGTCCGATTCCGACGCGAACAGCCCCGGGAAGAAGAAGCTCCCGACGAGAACGCCGAGGAAGACGGTGAGCACTTCCCCGGCGTTGGCCGACAGCAGCAGGTTCACGAACTTTCGGATGTTGTCGAAAATGGCGCGGCCCTCCGCGATGGCGTCGCGGATGGTGACGAAGTTGTCGTCCTGAAGGACCATATCGGAGGCCTGTTGAGCGACGTCGGTGCCGCGGGTCCCCATCGCGATGCCGACGTCGGCGTTGCGGAGCGCGGGCGCGTCGTTGACCCCATCGCCCGTCATGGCGACGTTGTGTCCGTTCTCCTGCAGCGCTTTCAGAATTCGAACCTTGTGGTGCGGGGACACGCGGGCGAAGACGTCGACGTTCTCGACGACCTCGCAAAGGGCCTCGTCCGAGAGCGTATCGACCGTCGTCCCGTCCACGGCCTCCTCCGAACCGAATCCGATGGTCCGGGCGATGGCACCGGCCGTCTGAACGTTGTCCCCGGTCGCCATGACGACCCGGATACCGGCGTTCCGACAGTCCTCGATGGCCTCCGAAACCTCCGCCCGTGGCGGGTCTATCATCCCCTGCAGTCCCACGAAAATCATGTCCCGCTCGACGCATTCCGGGTCGTCCTCGGGGTCCTCGACCGGGCGAACGGCGAAGCCGAGCACCCGGAGGGCGTCCGAACCGAACGCCCGGTTGCGGTCGAGGACTTCCTCCCGTTTCGCCGCCGTGAGTTCCCGAACGCCGTCATCCTCCAGAACGCGGTTACACCGGTCGAGAACGACCTCCGGGGCACCCTTCATGTAGGCCGTTGGCGTAGCGGCATCGAACCCGTCCGTATCCGAGAGCGCCGAGGGAAATTCGCGGGCGATGACGGTCATCCGTTTGCGTTCCGAGGAGAACGGTATCTCGCGCAGTCGTTCGTGCTCGGGGTCGATTCCCGCCTTCGCGGCCGACACCAGCAGGGCGATTTCGGTCGGGTCACCGTAGTACGGGTCGTCGGCGAAATCCGGCGCTCGTTCGGCGTCGTTGCAGTAGGCCCCGCAGGTCAGGAGCGGTTCCAGTCGTTCGCGGTCGGCATCGTCGCCCTCGTGACGAAACTCGCCCGCCGTCGAGAGGCCGGTTCCCGTGACGGTTCCGTTCGTCCCCGCGGTGTACACCCGCTTGACCGTCATCTGATTCTCGGTGAGCGTCCCCGTCTTGTCGCTCACGATGACGTCGACCGACCCGAGGCTTTCGACCACGGGGAGTCGCCGCACCAGTGCGTCGCGGTTGAGTATCTTGCGCGACCCCATCGCGAGCGTCAGCGTCACGACCGCCGGTAATCCCTCGGGGACCGCCGCGACGGCCAGCGTGATGCCGGTCAGCAAAATCGACAGCCAACCCGCCGCGGTGAAGACGAACTGCGCCACCGCGATGACGAGGATCAGCCCGACGATGCCGATTCCGATACGCTTTCCGAGCGCGTCCACCTCCTTCTGAAACGGCGTCTCCCTCGTCTCGGCTTCCTGTATTTCGGTCGCGATGTCGCCCACCTGGGTGTCCATCCCCGTTTCGACGACGACGGCCCTCCCCCGTCCCTTGATGGCGGTGGTGTTCATGAACACCATGTCGTCCCGCTCGGCCAGCGGCGTCTCCGGGGGAACGGGGTCCGTCCCCTTCGCGACGGTGGTGCTCTCCCCGGTGAGGGCCGATTCGTTGGTTTCGAGCGCCGTCACCTCCACGAGTCGAGCGTCCGCGGGGATGGCGTCGCCCTGCTCGATGACGACGATATCCCCCGGTACGACATCCTCGGCGTCGATAGTCACCTTCTCTCCGTCGCGGAGAACGGTCGAGTTCGGCGTGGAGAGTTCCCGGAGCGCCTTAATGGACATCTCGGCGCGGTAATCTTGGAAGAACCCGAAAACGCCGTTCGCGAGCAGGATGAGGAGGATGAGTCCGGCCTCCTCGTATCTGGGGGTGGCACCCGGAAGGAGTCCGACGGCTACGGAAAGGAGCGCCGCGAGAATCAACAGGTAGATGAGAAAGTCCTGGAACTGGGAGAGAAAGAGTTCGTACGGCGAGACGGCCTCGTCCTCCCGAATCCGGTTCGGTCCGAACTCCGACAGTCGTTCGTTCGCTTCGTCGGTCGAGAGCCCGTTTTCGTCCGAGTCGAGCGCCTCGAAGACGCGTTCTTCCGGAACGCTGTGCCATTCTGTCGGGGTCGTTTCGCTGGACGTAACGGAACTCATCGGTGGGTGACGAAGCGGACGGTCGGTTCGCGGTGGAACCGTGAATCGGAGACGGTTCGTCGAAATAGCGGCATCTTCGCACAGAGACGAGGGACGGATAGTTGGATGTTTGGGTCGAGGCGGGGTTCACGAACCGATGTCGGGGTCTCCCAGCAGATATCCGCCGAACCCGGTGACCCAGAGCAACAGCGGGTACGCCACCCACCGTTCGACGCCGCCGGACCCGAGGACGTTCAGCGGATTCGCTTCCTGCAGGACGAACACGCTCAGCAGCGTCGCCAACGATACCACGCCGAACAGCAGGCAGAGGTAATTGAACGGGCGCGTGACGACCCGAGAGGAGAGAACGACGGTGATGCCGCCGCTGAAGAACGTGAGCAGGGCGAAGAGGCCGTGCCACGGAACGACGTTGCCGGGGAACACGCCGACGCCGAAGACCCCGAACCCGAACACGGCGAGGGGTATCGTGAGGACGCGCCGTCCCGTGGACCGGTGGAGGAAGTAGGCGGCGACGAGAAGCAGTGCACCCGTCACGAGCATCGTGCTGTTGAAGATGGTCGCCGACGGCTCGTGGATGATAGGGTTCGGCGGTTGCGTGGAACCGAGGTCGCTGATGTCCTGTCTGGTCGAGTAGTCCGGATAGAGGGCCTCCCCTGTGATGATGCCCATGAACGAAATCCCTCCGGCAAGGAACATGGCGGCACCCGCTCTCGACAGCCCCGTCTCGTCGGAATCGGACCGATTCAATCGGCTTTCCGTCCCATCCATGTGTTCCAGATGGTTTCGAAAAAGTATAAATTGTCCAGTATATTTGACGGGGCGAATTCCCGACCCACGGACCGCGACGGGACGGTCACTCACGGGCGGCCGGTCGGTCGAGCGCCGTCCGCACGTGTTCCCTGAGGGCGGACGCCGCGAGCGAAGAGTTCGTGGTGGTTCACGGCCGTCTCGGAGGTACACCTACGTACCCCGACGCCGTTGTGAGTCTCGAAAACGTGGTTTTCCCTGACATCCGAACTCGACAGCGCAATCCTGGTGAAGACGACGGGTCCGTGTCGAACCGTATTCGGGTCCGCCTCGGCGCGGTCATCGCGTTCGCCCTCGCAGCGGTGGCCGCCGCCATCGCCGCCGTCGCGCTCGGTAACCGTCGCATCGAAGACGAAATCGAAACGCACGTCGACGAACTCCTGTCGGACAGCGAACCGCGCGACGGACGGTTCTCGCGGGACGACATCGAGGACCTGCCCGCTCCCGTCCGACGGTATTTCACCCACGTCTTGGAGGACGGCCAGCCACACGTACAGGTCGTCAGACTGCACCAACGCGGGGAGTTCCGACTCGGCGGGCCGGACTCCGCGTGGCGACCGCTCGTCGCGGACCAATACGTGACCACGCGGCCCCCGGGGTTCGTTTGGGATGCGAACATCGACGTCCTTCCGCGGGTTCCCGCGCGCGTCCTCGACTGTTACGAGGGCGGCGACGGGGTGCTCCGTGCGTGGCTGGTCGGGGGGGTTCCGGTCGCGAACGCCGGTCCGTCACCCGAGATGGATGCGGGCGAACTCCTTCGCTATCTCGCCGAAGCCGTCTGGTATCCGACCGCGCTCCTCCCCGCACAGGGCGTCGAATGGGAGGCCATCGACGGCCGGTCCGCGAGGGCGACGCTCGAACACCGGTCCGCGTCCGCTTCGGTCGTCTTTCATTTCAACGAGCACGACGAAATCGAACGCGTCACCGCGGAGCGCTATCGCATGGAGGACGAGCGTTACGAATCGTGGACGGGCCACTTCCGGGACTACCGGGAACGCAACGGGCGTCGGATTCCGGTCAAGGCCGAAGTCGGCTGGGGACTACCGGACGACGTCGAACGCTACTGGCGGGCGACCATCGACCGAATCGAGCACCGACCGATGGGTACGAACCCTCAGTCCGTCGGCGAACCGTAATCCGAATTCGAGGTCGTGAGCGAGGGAAGCGGCGGATTCAAACAAAAGACTCAATACTGACTAATTATTCAGTAAGCGCATGGGGTATGGTCACTCACAGAAGCGGCCGTGGCTAGCGGTCGTCCTCGGCGTAGTCGTGACCGGATTGGGACACGCGTACTTGGGCCGGTGGCGACGGGCGGTCGCGTGGCTTTCGGTCGACCTCGGAGTAGCGACCTTCGTGACGCCCGAAGCGACGTTGCAGGCGCTCACAACGAGTGCGCAGTTTCCGACCGCGGAACTCGTTCCCATCTTCGCGGTGACCTCAATCAGCATCGCGGACGCCTACTTGCTCGCACACCGAGCGGGTCCCAACTCGCCGTCCGACGGCGAATCAGGGACGGAGCGGGCCTGTCCGCACTGTGGCCGGTCGGCCGAACCGGAGTTGGAATTCTGCCAGTGGTGCTCGACGCGACTCGACGAACCCGACGCACGCGCTGAATCCGAGAGCGAAGCGTGAGCGTCCGTCGAGTCGGGTTCGGAGACGGCCGGACGATAGCAGCGTTCGAGGACCGATTTCGAATTGAGGAGCGGGATTCATCATGTTGGGCGTCCAACTCGTTCGTGCATGTTCCGCACGATACTCTCGGTAATCGGCCTCATCGAACTTCTCTCACCGGAGGCGCTCATCGAACGCGCCGAGCGGCTCGCGCTCGACAACCCGGACGACTGTGAGTTGCAGTCGTGGATCGTTCCCATTGCACGGGTCGAGGGACTCGCCTTCGTGACGCTCGTGTGGCGAAGCGACGCCTCGTATTCGCGGCTCAAGCGATTCCTCGGTGTCATCGGCGTTCTGGCACTGTTGTACCCGCGCGCCTACGTCAACTACGGGTCCGAACTCGTGTACGTCGATGCGGCCGAGTGCGAGTGGAAACCGTGGGTGTACCCCTGGACTCGCATCGTCGGGTTGCTGTACGTACTCGCCGCCGTCAATGAAATGCGAAAGGGACGCTCCTCGAACGTACGTTCGTCAGAATGAGCAGGGAGGAGAAGACGTTTCTCACCGAACCGGGCGGCCGTTCGTACGCAGACCTCCGTATTTAGGCGCGGAGCCAGACCTTCGGATGGTTCTCACGGAGATGGTCGTGGTACCACTTCATCGCCTTCGGGTACGAAGACGAAATCATCTGTAAGCCGCAGTGGTTACAACGCGCAGCAGGCATTGACAGAGCCTTGAAGGACGGGGGTATAACTGTTCCCATTCCCCGCGGTAGACGACCGTCGGCCGACGCTCGCTGCTCTCCGGTGTCGATACCGGGGACGTCCGCACCGGGAGGAGACCGCTTTCACGGACTCGGAACGGGAGAGTCGGCATCCCGTGCGTCGTCACGAAGCCGCTCCTGTTCGGCGGCGTCCATCTCCTCGAAATTCCGTGCGGCGTCCACTATCATCGGGGCGAGTCGCGGGTCTCCCGCGCTCGGTATCGAGGTCATCCCTTGCGAGAGCGCGTAGCGCAGACACGTTTCGATTTCGTCGGGAGTGTCGTACGGTCGGTACCACGTTTCGTACGGTCGTTCGTCTCTGGGGAGGTCCTCCGGCCACGGCTCCTCGGCGAAGGCTTTGATACACAGCGTTCCGAGGCCGCGTTCCCGGGCGAGGTCCAACACCGACCGATAATCGTACTCCGGGCCTTCCTTCGCATCTAAGGTGTAGTTGAGCGGGAACATCACCGTCTCCAGTTCGGGGATGCGTTTTATCGCGGTCCGAATCACGCTCGGGTCGCCGTGGCTCGTGAGTCCGATGTGGCCGATGAGTCCCTCCTCTTTCGCCTCCTTGAACGCGGCAAGCGCCCCTTCGTCGTGGTCTTGGGCCATCTCGGGGGTGTAGTCGCCGGTAACGGTGTCGAGTTCGTCGTACCGGGTGAGCGCGTGGAACTGATACAGGTCGATGTAGTCGGTGTCGAGTCGGTCGAGCGAGCGGTGGAGTTCGCCCCACGCGCCGTAGTAGGTGCGCTCTTGGGTCTTACAGCCCAAGAATATCTCATCGCGGTGTTCGGCGAGCTTCGGCGCGAGTTTCAACTCGGCGTCGCCGTACGTCGGCGCGACGTCGAAGTGGTTGACGCCAGCATCGAGGACGTCCTCGACCATCCGATTCGCTTCCGGTTGGTCGAGGAAGTCGAGCGCGATGGTGCCGAACGTGAGAATCGAACTTTCGTGGCCAGTTTCTCCGAGCGGTCGAGTTTCCATGGTGTATAGCAACGAAGAACACACGTAAAATGGTATCCCACGGGTACTCCGACGCGATGAGAAATCGAGAGATCGGAAGGATTCGAACGCATTCCGCCGGGAATCGAACTGACGATTCGACACGTATCCTGCTCGGGTGACGACGGAAGGTCGTTCACCGATAGTGAACACATTCGCTCGCCGATTCGGACGACGGTTATCGAAGTGCCGTGATACCGCGAGAGAACGCATAGAATCGCCACGTATGTCGAGATTCACCGTGAGCAAACGATTTCATTCGCGTGTTTGGTGTTCGGCCGTAATTCTGTTTGTCGCGCCGAGAACGAGGCCCGGCATGTCCTCTTCGAGGCGTTTGCCGCTCATTCCTGGAGCGGTGCCGGAGACAGTAACGGCACCGACGGCGCGACCGTCGTCGGTCAGAATCGCCGCCCCGACGGCGCGTCGGTCGGGGTCGAGTTCACCCCGGTCGAACGCGAGTCCGTGGTCGCGGACGGTCCGTAGTTCCCGGATCAGCGACGCGCGCGACGTTATCGTGCGGTCCGTCGGTGTCGGCGTGTCCCCGTCGAGGAGCGAATCGAGACTCTCGGGCGGACGATGGGCGAGGATGGCCTTTCCCGCGGCGCAAGCGTGCAGGGGAACCCGACTCCCGTCTTGGAGCGCGAAACCGGCGTCGTCGCCCGCTCTGTACACGAAAACGGCGTCGCCGTTCTCTTCGATGACGAGACTCGCCGTCTCACCGCTAGCGTCCGCGAGGCGGTCTATCTCCGGCCGGGCGACGCGGTACAGCGAGTCGGTGTCCCGGACGCCCGTTCCGAGTTCGAGGAAGCGCAGGCCGAGTCGGTATCGTCCGTCCTCGTTGATGACGTACCCGAGTCGTTCGAGGGTGGCGAGATGGTTGTGAACGCTGCCTTTCGAGCGTCCGAGTCGGTTGGCGAGTTGGGTGACACCGGCCCGTTCGAGCGTCGCCAGGGAGTCGATGATTTCGAACGTCGTCGCGGTGGCACCGACCGGATAGTTTGGCATAATCGTGGATGTCGGTACGGACACAAAAAATCGTTCATCGATAGTGAACAGATGCGCTCGGTAGTCGGTGAGAAAATAGCGTCACGGATTCGACTGAAACCGGTCGATACCAACGAATTCACCGGTAGCGGCGGAGATGGCACGCCAGCAATCGATGTAGCTCGTTCACCATCGATGAACGCATCGTGATATAGTACTCTAACCCGGTTACGGATATTTTCTTTAAATTCGCCGTCGTATTCCACATTCAGTGTGAAAATCGACACATATCTCCCCTTTCTCCCAAATAACTAAGTTTCTCTAGTTTCTGGTCTATGGTATTGTAAGCGATGACGAACAGTAAACTCGGTGTGAAACGGCGAAACATGCTGAACGGAACGTACAACCCGAATCTTCGCGCGAGGGACGAGGAGCCGAAATGAGCGGCCGAATCGTCGACTACGAACTCTACGAGGTACCGCCGCGGTGGTTGTTCCTCAGGGTGGAGACGAGCGACGGGGTGGTCGGCTGGGGCGAACCCGTGGTCGAGGGGCGGGCGCACACCGTCCGTGCCGCGGTCGAAGAACTGTTCGACACCTACCTCCTCGGAAAATCGCCCGATTCGATAGAGGACCACTGGCAGACGATGTATCGCGGCGGCTTCTACCGCGGCGGTCCCGTCCTCATGTCGGCTATCGCGGGCATCGACCAAGCGCTCTGGGACATCAAAGGAAAGCGGTTCGGCGCGCCCGTGTACGACTTGCTCGGAGGGTCGGCCCGCGACCGCATCCGCGTCTATCAGTGGGTCGGCGGCGACCGCCCGAACCGAGTGGCGGATGCCGCCCGCGAAAAGGTGGACGCCGGATTCACCGCGCTGAAGATGAACGCCACGGCGGAACTGCGGCGCGTGGATTCGCCAGCGACCATCGACGAGGCCGTCGCCCGCTTGGCGGCCGTCCGTGATGCCGTCGGGGACGAGGTGGACATCGGCGTCGACTTCCACGGCCGCGTCTCGAAGCCGATGGCGAAGCGGCTGGCGAAGGCGCTCGAACCCCACGAACCGATGTTCATCGAGGAACCGGTTCTCCCGGAGCACAACGACGTCTTACCCGAAATCGCCCGTCACACGACCATCCCCATCGCCACCGGCGAACGCATGTTCAGTCGGTGGGATTTCAAGGAGGTCTTCCGGAACGGGAGCGTGGACGTCATCCAGCCGGATTTGAGCCACGCGGGGGGAATCACCGAGGTGAAGAAGATAGCCGACATGGCCGAGGCGTACGACGTGGCGATGGCACCACACTGCCCGCTCGGGCCAATCGCGCTGGCGTCGTGCATTCAGGTGGACGCCGTCTCGCCGAACGCCCTCATCCAAGAGCAGAGCCTCGACATCCACTACAACGAGACGAGCGACGTGCTCGACTACCTCGCCGACGCTTCCGTGTTCGAGTACCGCGACGGGTACGTGGACCTCCCGGACGGGCCGGGACTCGGCATCGACATCGACGAAGAGCACGTCCGAGCGAAGGCGGGGAACGTCGATTGGCACAACCCCGTCTGGCGACACGAGGACGGCAGCGTCGCGGAGTGGTGACGGATGCAGGAGTCACGAACCCCCGTCGATGGCGTCCGTCGCTTCGAGGGCGAGACGGTACTCGTCACCGGGTCGACCCGCGGTATCGGCGAGGGAATCGCAAAACGGTTCGCCCGCGAGGGCGCGAACGTCGTCGTCACCGGTCGAACCCGAGCGGACGGCGAGGAGACCGTCGCGGCTATCGACGCGGCGGGCGGGACCGCGACGTTCGTTCGCGCGGACATGCGCGACCCCGACGACATCGCGGCGCTCGTCGAGGCCACCGCGGAGGAGTACGGGGGTCTCGACGTGCTGGTGAACAACGCGGGCGTCGAGACGAACACCGCGGCGGACGAGGCGACGATGGACGACTGGGCGTTCGTCGTGGAGACGGATTTTCGCTCGTACTGGCTCTGTGCGAAGCACACCCGCGAGCACATGGACGAGGGGAGCATCGTCAACGTCTCCTCGAACCACGCGCGACTGACGATGCCTGCGATGTTCCCGTACAACGCGGTGAAAGCCGGTGTCGACGGGATGACACGCTCGATGGCGCTCGATTTCGGTCCCGACGTTCGCGTCAACACCGTCAATCCCGGATGGGTCGCCATCGACCGTACGATGGAGGAGATGGATGAGGAGTACCGCGACCACCTCGAATCCATCCACCCCGTCGGGCGCATCGGCACCCCGGAGGACGTCGCCGGAGTGGTTTCCTTCCTCGCGAGTTCCGACGCCGCGTTCGTAACGGGGGCATCCCTCGTGGCGGACGGCGGCCGCACCGCCGTCATGCAGGACGACTCATTACCGGATTATCGTGGGCGACGCGAGGACGATGAGGACAGAGGGCGCTCAGAGTGATGGGGAGCCGAACTGGACGCGGACAGTATCGGAAGTGCGGGTGGTGAGGGGAGGCGTGTGAAAAAGTCGGGTGACGTTTCGTGGCAGTAGTTTAACGGAAGCTCGGGACGTCCTTCGGACGATGGAAGACCCTCAGTTCGAGGAGTTGCAGGAACGAGCGGCGAACGCGGTTACCGAAGACGAACTCACATCTGTCTACGTCGGTCTCGTTCACGAGAACGGCGAACAACAGTACTTCTTCGGGAACGACACCGACGGGAACGAGGAACTACAGGAGATGACCGTCGCCCAATTGGGAATGTTGCTTCGAGTACTCGCGGACCGCTCGAACGCCAGCATCAACGAGATTGCCGACGTTGCAATCGAACACGCGAGCCAGATGCAGTTACAATAGTTACGTCGCCCCGAGATACCGGGATGTTCGTCGCTGGTCGCTTCCGCCGCGTTCCTCCCACGGGAGAGGAGAACTCGCTAACGTCGCCTATTGTTCCGAAAGCACGACCGGTCGCGTCCGTGTGCTTCGGACCAGCAACCAGCCGAGGCCGACGAGGAGGGCGGCGAACCCACCGACGAGCAGCGTTCGCGAATATCCGACGAGCGTGGCGACCCCGACGAACAGCGGCGGACCGACGGTGGTTCCGAGGCGGAGGACGGTGGTCCGAATGCTCATGATGCTCCCCCGGAACTCGTCCGGTGCGAGTTCGTTCAGCGCGGTGTCCGTTATCGGTTCGGCGAGTCCTTGCCCCAAACCGAACAGCAAGAGCGCTCCGGCGACGACGTAGACCGAATCCGCGACCGACACCATGACGAGACCGATGCCGTAACTCGTGAAGCCGAGCGCGATGGACTGGAAACTCGAAAACGACCGGAGCAACCGGTCGCCCTGCACGGCCGTCAGGCCCATCATCACGGCGGGTAAGCCGAGGAGGACCCCGATAACACCCGACGAGTACTGGTAGGAGTTGGCGAGGATGAACGGCACGACCGTGAGTTGGGCACCGTAGAGGAGGAGGAAGATGCCGAATATCGCGGTGTAGAGGACCAGATAGGGCCGCATCGACGTCGGACCGGTCACGAACTCGTGGATGCTGGTATCGGCGTCCGTTCCGGTATCGGACGGTTCTTCGAGAAAGACGATGCCGGGGAGTGCGACGACGACGCCGAGGAGGAAGCAGACGAACGGTGCCATCCACGAGAGGGTCGCCAGTCCCCCGCCGAGGAGCGGATACCCCGCGGCACCGACCGCGAGAATCGCCGCGTTCATTCCGATCAGCGTTCGGCGTTTCTCACCCGTAAAGAGGTCGCCCAGCAGCGTGACAGTGAGCGTCGCGATGGCGCTGCTGGCGGCGCCTTGGATGGCTCGGAGGACGAGTATCGCCTCGAAGTTCGAGAGCAGGACGATAGCGGAGCCGCTGAGACCGAAGACGACGAGCGACGGGATGAGGATTCGTTTGCGACCGATTCTGTCCGCGACCATCCCTATCGGGACGGTCAAAAACACCCCCGGAAGGGTGAACGCGGAGAGCAACAGACTCGCCTGTGCCTCCGTGATGTTCCACGCGTCCTGCACAGCGGGGAGGGCGGGGCTGATGAGCGAGACGCCCATCACCGCGACGAGGGTGCTCGCGAAGATGACGGTCGTTGCGGGGGACTCTTGGAGGGTTCGAAGACGTTTCATTCAGGTTGTACGGAAATATTTGCGACGAACCGTGGAGAGGGTTTTGATGTCGGCAACCGCGACGGGGGACGGATGTGTCCCGCGAGCATCGCCCGTGCTCCGCATCCGACAACTACAACAGCGACGGTTCCGAACCTCCTCTATTCGATGTCCTCTAGTGACGTTCCCCGCGACGCGCTCTCCCGGTCGCTCGTAATCGCCGTACTCGGGTTTCTCCTGAGTATCGCGGTCATCGACGAGGTTGCCGCGAGCAACGCGGCGGTCGCGCTTTCGGACGCGTCGAGTCGGACGATTGCGGTGCCACAGTGGTTGTACTTGGCGACCGGCGGCGCGGTGATCGGTGCGTCGGCCATCTTGGCGAGCGTCGTCACCGACCGTTCGTTCATCCGGTCGATGCACGACTGGCAAAAAGCCGTCCCGACGTGGGCTCCGATTCGGCGAGGCGCTCTCTATCTCGCACAACTCCTCGGCGTCGCGGGGCTCGCAATCATCATCTATCGCGGCTTCGTCGGGCCGCAAATCCCGACCGTGAACGTCGCCATCATCCTCGTGTTCGGGGGCGTCCGCGCGGGGCTGACGATGGTCGTCTATCTCGTCGGAAACGTGTGGCCCGCGCTGAACCCGTGGCGGACGATAGCGCGACGACTCCCCACGCTCGGCCGTACGTATCCGTCCCGCGTCGGCCGGTGGCCCGCGGTCGGCGGGCTGTTGCTGCTGGTGTGGCTCGAAACGGTCATGCCGGTCAACAAGGTTCCGGCCATGCTCGCGACGGCGATTTGTGCGTACACAGTCATCACGCTCGTTGGGGCGGTCGTCTACACGCCCGAGTCGTGGTTTTCGAACGCCGACCCGGTGTCGGTCACGTTCCACTTCTACGGGCAAGTTGCCCCGCTCCGCTGGTCCGCGGACGGCGTGACGCTCCGCCCGCCCGGATTCGACCTCCGCGAGTCCGGGGCCGTCGCGACCACCGCCGACATCGCCTTCGTCGTCGCGCTCATCTGGGAACTCACGTTCAGCGGGTTCGTCACGACGTCGACCGGCGTGTCGTTCATCACAGCCGTCGTCGATGCGGGTGTTCCCCCGCTCATGGTCTACGCACTGCTCTTCGTTCTCGGGTACGCCCTCTTCCTCGGAGCCTTCGGGTTCGCGTCCCGCGTCACCCGACGGACGGGGGAGACCTACCTTCCGCCCCGGACCATCGCCCTCCGCTTCGCACCGCCGCTGCTCGCCATCGCCGTCGGCTACCACCTCGCACACTACTTCGGGTTCTTCGTCTCGCTCCTCCCGTCGCTCGTCCCCGCGGTCGTCTCGCCGCTCTCTCCCCCGGCGAATCCGGTCGTCCTGACCCTCCCGGAGTGGTTCGGCGGCCTCGTCATCGGGTTCGTCCTCGTCGGTCACCTGCTCGCCGTCTGGGTCGCCCACTCGCAGGCGTACGCGACGTTTCCGAGCCGACTGCAAGCGATTCGGAGCCAGTACCCGTTCATCCTCGTGATGATCGGCTACACGATTATCAGCCTGTGGCTCGTCTCGCTTCCGACGGCGAGTCCGGCGTTCGTGTCGTGATCAGACCGTGAACTCCATCGGCGGCATTTCCATGAACGCCGTCTCGTACCCGTCGTGCCGGGCGAGTTGCGGCGGCGAATCGACCGAGATTCGAAGCGTGTCGCCGGACCGCACGTCCCCGACGGGAGCACCGTAGTGGGTATCGAGGGCCGCGTCGAGGGCGGGGGTGAGCGTCCCCTTCGATACCGTCGTCCCGTTTCGCAGGAGTTCCATCGAGAGGGACATCCGCGGCAACACGATGCGGTTGTACGGCGTTCTCGGCGACACTGCGAGATACGATTTCCCGCCGTCGGCGAAGCGATTCTCCCCCTCGATGACGGTCACGACGAACTTCGCGTCGCCGGACGGTTTCGTCCCGACGAGCGTTCCCGGCAGCGATGCCGGTGCGGGCGCTCGACCGACCGGGACCGTCATCGACATCGGGTCGAGGGCATCGCGGCTCCCCTGCTTTTCGCCGAACTCCCGATACTCGACGTCGTATATCTGGTCCGTGTCGAATTCGAAATCGATGGTCGCCGACGCGCCGTCCGACAGTCGGGACGCGAGCGACCCGGTTCGGCGCACGCCGACCGACCCGACCCTGACAGTCGCGCTGTACGAGCCGTTGCCGTCGAGTGAAACGTTGTCCCCGTAGTGAAACCCCATATTCTGCGAAAGCATCGGCCACGGAGCCCGTTTATCGACCGTCTTCCCGCCTTTTTCGATGGTGAGTTGAACGTCCGCCGGGATGGTCGTCTCCGTTTTCGCGTCCCACGTGGAGACCATCATGTGGAGCGTGTCGTCCGGTTGCACGACGACCTTGGAGTTCGATTGGCCGGTGACGTTCCAGAACCGATGCGGGTACGAGTACATTAGCGCGAAGCGGAGGTCCCCATCCGTACCCATCCCGTACATCTTCATTCCCTCCATGTACGCGGGATGATAGACCGCGGCGGGACGGTTTTTCACTCTCGGCGGGTCACGCCACGCGGATCGTTTTTCGAATCCGAGCGAGTCCAGACAGCCGGTGAGGAGGGACCCCCCTGCAAGTGCCGTGCCAGTTCGGAGGAACGTTCGGCGGCGCATTGGGTGGGTGTTGTGCGAGTGTTCGAATGAGGGTGTTGGTTCAGTAGTCGAACGCGGTCCCCGAATCCGCCGGAGTCACGGGACCCGAACCGACGGGCGACCACTGGGCGGACCGCTCAGCCCGGCGCGCGGAACGCCTTGAGGCGAAACTGGAGGATGATGGGTTCGAGAACGTCCTCCCGTCCGGTCCACGTGATCGTCACTTCCGTCAGTCGGTACGACGGTCCCACGGGAACCCGCCGAGCCGAGAGGCGCGCCTGCCATTCGTCCCCCTCGATTTCGGTCTCGCCGCGCCGTTCGCCGCCGAGATGTTCGAGATATCCCATGGCCTGTTCGATTGTGAGGCCGCGAAACCGTCGCGTGACGCGGAGGGTTCCGTCCTCAACCGTCCGTTCGACCGGTGGTATCGAATCCAAGGCCGCCTTCCGCCGCCGTGCCCACGATGGGGCTCCGGATAGGGTCATTGTGACTCACGCTCACTAGCACTCGGCTAGCGACGAGGATAACAGTTGTTGGGGTTCTCACCCGCTTGGAACCACTCGGTTGCTATAACATTGCTCCCAACGTATCCCAGAGCGGAACATCGTATTTGCTCGAACGAAACCCGTAGCCAATGATGCGAGACGAAACCGTGGGACGCTCGCTCCGGCTTGCTTACGAGCTGATGAAACATGTACGAATTGAACACACTGAAGAAGCTACGGATTCGACTCAAGGCCTTCCGGGCGAAACGAGCCACGCGTAGCGAGATAGAAGCGCGACAAAAGCGACGACTCGAAGAACTACTCACGTTCGTCGTCCGACAGTCCCGATTTTACAAACGGCAGTATCGTGGCGTCGAGCGGCCGATTACTACCCTCGAAGCACTGCCGCCGGTGACCAAGCCGATGCTGATGGACAACTTCGACGACGTGGTTACCGATACCGCCGTGACGCGAGACGAAGTCGATGCGTTCGTCGGGGACCCATCGAAAATCGGTCATCGCTTCCTCGGACAGTATCCGGTGTGGACGACGTCCGGGACGACTGGCCGACCAGGGATTTTTCTCCAAGATGAGTACGCTCTGACCGCAACCGATGCGGTGGGTGATCGTTGGTCGCTTCCCGCGTTTCTCGATATCGAAACCATGCACAAACTCGTACGCCACAACTTCAAGACGGCGGAGATCGCCGTCACCGGGGGACACTACGCGGCCGCGTCGGGAGTCGCCCTATTCCAGCGCGAACGGCCATTTCTCCGCACCCGAATACGGTTGTTCTCCCCGAAACGACCGCTTTCCGAGTTGGTGGCGGACCTCAATGCCTACCAACCAGCGATTCTCGTCGGGTACGCGACGGTGCTCAAAGAACTTGCACACGAACAAGCCGATGGACGGTTGCAACTAACGCCAGCGTTCATCACACCGAGCGGTGAATCCGTTTCGGATGTTGAAAAAGGCGAGTTGAGCCGAGCGTTCGACTGTCCCGTCCGGGAGAACTACGGCGCGACGGAGTTCTATTCCCTCGCCAGCGAATGCGATTACGGCAACCTTCACGCGAACACCGATTGGGTTGTTCTCGAACCCGTCGACGAGAACTACCAACCGGTCGAACGAGGGACGCCCTCCGAAACGGTCCTACTGACGAACCTCGCAAATCGTATCCAACCCATCGTCCGGTACGACCTCGGCGATAGCGTCACGATGTACGACGAACCATGTCAGTGTGGTAGTCCGTTCCCGGTGATAGAAATCGAGGGAAGACAGGGTGACGTTCTCCACTTCGATACCGAGGAAGAGGGAAGCGTCCCGATATTTCCTCTCGCCATTTCGAGCGTCGTTGAGGAAATCCCGGGAGTCCGTCGAACACAAATCGTCCAAACCGATTCCCGTTCCCTTCGAGTTCGCCTGGCGGTAACGGATGACACCGATGAACAGGCGGTGTGGGAGGAGACTGAGCGGAAACTCGGAGCATTTCTGAACACTCAATCGGTCACGGATATCCACCTCGAGAGAGGAGCTGAACCGCCACGACGTGACCCTAAAAGCGGGAAATTCAGACACGTCTGGGCAGAGGGAGAGTAGGCCGAAATCCGAAGTGTATCACTTTTCCACGACCCGCGCGACGGGCGCGTTGTTTTTGACGCTCTCGATACCCCGCTTGGCACCCTGTTTCGACGAGTATCCCTCGCCGCTGTCCGCGATGATGTTCCGGTTCGCGACGACGAGGCGCCAGCGCCACTCGCCCGCGCTGTCCTCGTACACCTCGAATTGGGGTTCACTTGGCATATTCGGCGTATGTTCGACCACCAATAAAAAGGGTCGCCTTCGTGCGAAACTGATGGTCACGTCGCCGACCGTTTCAGACACGTGAAATTTAGACGACATCCGTTACGGGGCGGGCGGGGCTGAAGGCGGCGGCGAACGGACCGCTCACCGCTCGCTATCGCCGTATCTCCCGTTATAGCCGTCAAGGAGTCTTCTATCCCCCAAATACGGGAATAAGCCCGAAAACGAGTGTATCGTCGTTTCAGCGCTTCTATCGCCACAAATCGGCGTCATTGGAGTTATCACGTGTTTTTAGACCACGGATGGAATTACAGACAGTATGAAGAAACAGCCGCTTCTCGCGATCAGTGCCGTGTTCGCCCTGACTCTGCCGTGGCTCGTCACGGGAATCATTCAGGAGGTATCCGGTCTTTCGACCGTCATTGTTGTCGGAATGACCGGTCTCGCCATCGTCGGCGCTTCGTTCATGCTGGCGTGGGGTGCCGAAACGGCCGAAAAGGACGTTCCGCGGGCGTTCGCGATCGCGATTTTGGCGATTCTCGCCGTCGCACCCGAGTACGCCGTCGACGCCTACTACGCGTGGAACGCGGGGGCGAACGGGGCGACGGCACAGGCCTGCGGTCAGCTTTCGGGGAGCGCGATAGCCAACGCCGAACCGGGAACGCTCGCACAAGCCTGTCACGACGCCAACCTCGCCGTCGCCAACATGACCGGCGCGAACCGAATCCTCATCGGTCTCGGGTGGTCCGGAATCGCGCTCTACACCATCTACCGCGCAACACGGTCCGGTGACTCGTCGGTCGTCCAGCGGCCGGGGTCGCTCACCGATGCCGTCAAAATAGATCGCAACATCTCCCTCGAAATAACGTTCCTGCTCGCGGCGACGGTGTACGCGTTTTTCATCCCGCTCGGAAGCGGAATCGGTATCGGTGACACGCTGATCCTGGTCGGCCTGTACGTGCTCTACATCGGCGTCATCATCAGGAACGACGTCGAGGAGGACACCGCCCACGTCGGCGTTCCCGCTTATCTTCAATCGTTCTCGAAGGGAGCGCGGGTCGCGGCCGTGTTCGGCCTCTTCGCGTACTCCGGGTACATGATATTCGAGGCGGTCCATCCGTTCGCTCACGGGTTGGAGACGCTCGGGACGTCGTTCGGTATCCCGGAGTTCTTCATGATCCAGTGGATTGCACCGCTGGCCTCCGAATCGCCCGAACTAATCGTCGTCCTCTATCTGGTGAACAAGGCCCGTTCGACGGCGGGGTTCAACGCGCTCATCTCCTCGAAACTGAACCAGTGGACGCTGCTCATCGGCACGCTCGCCGTCGTCTACAGTATCGCTTCGGGGAGCGTCGGCACGCTCGCGTTCGACGAGAAGCAGGCGGCGGAGATATGGATCACCGCCGCACAGAGTTTCTTCGCGCTCGGCGTCCTCGTGAACTTCGAGATAGACGTCCGCGAGGCGCTCACGCTGCTCGTGCTGTTCGCCTCACAGGTGGTGTTGGAGTTCGGCGTGCTTCAACTCGTCTCGGAACCGACGGCAGCCTCGTTGAGCCTCACCTTGCTGCACGCCTACACCGTCGTCTACGTGCTGCTCGGCGGGTGGCTGTTCATCCGCCGCCGCGAGAACGTCCGTCGGCTCACCGGACGTACCGTCGCCACCGTTCGGGACGCGTTCACCGGAGGCACCGATTCGTCCGAACACGGGTACTGAGTTTCGATACCGGGGAGCGGAACGCGCCCCGAGGTTCGCCGCTCTCGGTGGATGCGTCGGCCGAATCCGTTCCAAGGGCGTGATTGTCGGGAGATGGTACAATTGCGGACGGAGAGGAGTGAAACTTTAGTCGTCTACGCGAAAACTGGAGGTGAGTATGTCTCGCCGCCACGAACAACGGATGCCGCGCTCCAAGTGGACGCGCGACCACGCTTCTCGACTCCGCCGGACCCCCGACACCACCGCACCGATAATCTATCCCCCCGAGCGGCGGATCAGCGACGAGTATCACCTCTGGGACACCTGGTTTCTCCGCGAACGCGACGGGTCCATCGCCGAGGTGGACGGCTATCGAATCGCGTTCTCGCTCTCCGCGTCGTCGTCTCTTCTTCCCGGAAAACGCCACGACGAAGCGCGTATCCGGTACTTCTACTCGACGGACGGGCGGGAGTGGACCTACGGCGGGCCGGTCTTCCCCGAGGGCGAGGCGTTCGGTTCCCGCCAGTGGGCTGGGTCCGCCCTCCTCGACGACGGCACCGTGTACGCCTACTACACCGCCGCGGGCCACCGTGACGAACCAGAACTCACCTACGAACAGCGGATATGCGTCGGCGCGGGCGGTACCGTCTCGACGGACGGAGACGGCCTTCGTATCGACGGCCCGTGGGACCACTCGGTGCTCTTGGAACCGGACGGCGAGCGCTACCAGACGCAGGAGCAGTCGATGCGACAGGACGGGCCGATATACACGTTCCGCGACCCGTGGTTCTTCGAGGACCCCGAAACGGAGGAGACGTACCTCCTCTTCGAGGGGAACACGCCCATCGACGACCCCGACCCCGAGCGGACGTACAACGGCTGTATCGGCATCGCGTACTCGGAGACGGGCGACCCGACGGACTGGGAGGTCCTCGATCCGCTCCTCGACGCCGAGCGCGTCAATCAGGAACTCGAACGGCCGCACGTCGTCGTCCGGAACGGGCGCTACTACCTCTTCACGCCGAGCCATCAGCACACGTTCGCGCCCGGTTGTAGCGGGTTCGACGCCCTCTACGGTTTCGTCGCGGACTCCCTCTTCGGTCCCTACGAACCGCTAAACGAGACGGGGCTGGTCGTCTCGAATCCCGAGAACGCCCCGTTTCAGGCGTACTCGTGGCTGGCGTTCGGGCACGGCGACGAAATCCTCGTCACGTCCTTTTTCAACTACTTCGACCTCAACGGACTCTCACTCGATGACGTCGCCTTCCTCCCGGAGGCGGAGCAATTCCGTCGCTTCGGCGGGACGTACGCGCCGACGCTCCGCCTGCAGGTCGCGGGTAATCGAACCCGTATCTGGGGCGAACTCGGCTACGGACGGATTCCGCTCGAACGCGAGTCGCTGGCCGCACCCGACCGCGTTCGCTACCGGGCGACGGACGACGGGAACGAAGAAAGCGACGGCGGCGACGACAGCGATAGGGGCTACTACTGAATCAGTCGTCTCCCACCTCGGCCGTCGAACCGACATCCACGGACGGGGCGGCGGAGACGTCGAGTTCCCACGCGTCGAGGGAGACGATACGGGCGTCGCCGCCCGCAGCGTAGAGCGAAACGCCGTCGGCGTCCGCGCGGGTCGGGTAGATTCGCCCCGTGAGACAGCGCCGCTCGTTTGCGAACACTTCGACGATGGACCCGTCGACGAACACCCGAAGGTCGATTCGGTCGTCGCCGTCGAGCGGCATCCGTATCGGGTCGTCCGCCGTTTCCGGGTGGAGGCTCGACGTCGACCGTTCGAGGATGAGTTCGCCCCGGCGAACGTGGAGCGGCGTCCGTTCCTCGCCGTCCACGGTCTCGCGGAGGACGACGCCCACCTCGTCGGCGGTCCCGAGGTCGAGGGAGAGCGAGAGTTCGAGCGACCGTCCGCGGGTCGGGAGGACTTCGCGCTGGCCGTCGGAGAGCCCGAACGACTCGAACCCGTGATGTCCGCTCCGAAGTGACGTGACCTCGGCCGCGGGACGCTGGCGGAGTTCGCCGTCCTCGACGCTGAGGACGCGGGGGAGCGAGAGCGCGCCCGACCATCCTGCGTCCCACTGCGCGCGCTCGCTGCGCGCCTCCTTCAGCCACCCGAACGTGAGCGGACGCCCCGACGCATCGTGGAGCGTCTGTGGCGCGTAAAAGTCGCCGTAATCGAGGTGGCCGAACTCCTCGCGCTCGAAGCGCCCGTCGCGGACGTTTCCGAGGAAGTACAGCACGCTCTCGTAGTTCGAGACGTGGAGGAGGGACCGCTCTCCGAGGTCGAGGAGTTCGGGACACTCCCACATGTGGCCAGCGCCCTCCCAGTTGCCCGTGAGCAGCGGCCCGAGGTAGGTCCAATCCCGAAGGTCGTCCGACCGATAGCGGAGCACCGTCCCGCCGACGCCCTCGATGCTGGAGCCGATGAGCTGATACCACGAGCCGTTTTCGCGCCAGACGCAGTGGTCGCGGAACTCCGCCTCCCAGTGGTCGGTCGAGAGGATGTCGAGTTCGACCGGTGTGTCCGTTACGACGGGATTGGCGGGTTCTTTCGCCCAGACGTCGAGGGTGTCGTCAACGGCGGTTGCGAGACACGGGAGTTGGCGATTTCCGCGACCGCCCGTGTAGAGGATTCGAGCGGTGCCGTCGTCGTCGACCGTACAGCCCGACCAACAGCCGTCGCGGTCCGGGCCGTCGAGGTCGGGCGTGAGCGCGACCGGGTGGTCTTCCCAGTGGAGGAGGTCCTCGCTCGTCGCGTGCCCCCAGTGGATGGTGTTGTGGTAGGGCCCGCCCGGGTTGTACTGGTAGAAGGCGTGATACGTGCCGTTCCACTCGACGAGGCCGTTCGGGTCGTTCAACCAGTTCGCGGGCGGTGCGAAGTGATAGCGCGGGCGGTCGTGGTCGCCGCGGAAGGCGGTGCGCATCGCGGCGAGGTCGGCGGCGGCCTTCGGGCGGCCGACGAGTCCGTCCTCGGCGCCCGAACCGAGGAAGCGCAGACAGCCCGCGAGGAACGTCTCGCGGCCGCCATCCGCGCCGGGCGCGTCGAACTCGACGTTCGCGCCGACGCCGAGGACGGTGCCGTCACCGGGTTTCCACTGGACGACGGACACTTCGTTCGGGTGGTCGACATCTCCCCGATACGTGCCAGCGAGCACGTCCGCGCGTTCCGGGAGGACGTCGACGTACCGCGCATACGGCTGCGTACCGCCGTCGCCACGGGTATGGAAGCGGATATCGTCGAAGGCCGCGACGGCGGGATGGTCGGCATACTGGGACTTCCAGAGCGGCCCAACGGCCGTTTCGACCGGTTCGGTGCCGACGGCATCCGGGGCGACCGAATCGATGTCGAGCGGTTCGACCGCGGTCAGCGCGTGGAGGGTTACCAGGAGGGTGCCACCGCGCTCGAAATAGTCGGCGAACGCGTCGGCGAACTCGGCGATAGCTGACGGGTCTAGGGGAGTGTCACGGTGCCACCAGAGAACGTCGTACGCGTCGAAATCGCCGCCCGCGCGCAAATCGGCGAACGAAACGCGTTCGACGGTTCCCAACTCGGTGATGGCCCAGTCGAACGCCGTCCGCTGTTCGAAGGAGAGATCGTCGGAGTGCAGGAACGCGATGGTCGGAGACGACGGTGCCATTGACAATACATATCGGGGCACGTTATATAATGGACACGGCTTTTTCAATGCCGCATGCCGGAGATCGTGAGCCAGGGCCTGTTACTCCGCCTCGGCGTCCGAACACGATCGAGCGCGGGCGCTCGTCGCGCCGTCGTTACGTTCGGTTTGCATCTCGGACGCCGCGAACCGTGGTCCCGACCGCTTCGAGACCGGCGTCGTGCAATAAATCGCCGACAACGACCGTATCAGCCACGCGCGCCATCTCGTACGCCGAGTCGTAGTCGTGGATGCCGCCACCGTAGAAGAGACTCGCGGCCGTGAGTGCATCTCGCGCCGCAGCGACGACGCTCGGGTCGCCGAGCGTCCCGGAAAATTCGAGATAGACGATGTTCTGGTCGAGGACGTGCTCGGCGAGGCGGGCGTAGGCGGCGATATCGTCGATGGCGAGGTCACAATTCGCTCGCGTATACGTCGCAACCCCGGACTCGGGGTTCAGGACGATGTACGCCTCGGTGTGCGTTCGCTCCCAATCGATACGCGCGGACGACCGAATCCACTCGTGGTGCGCACCCGTTATCCACGTCGTGTCGCCCGCGTTCAGGACGATGGGTATCAGGTAGCCGGAAAAGGCGTCGTTCGGGGGCACGGTCGGCAGATAGGTCGGTTCTACGAACACCGGAACGTCGGCGGACGAGAGCGCGTCGAGAATCGACCGGGCGTTCGATTCGGTGACGTTCGTAGTGCCGCCGACGACGATGGCATCGGTTCCCGTGTCGGCGATGGCGGCGTAGGTATCCCCACTACGAAGTGATTTGTCGGGATCGACCTTGGTCACGTGATGCCAACGTTCCCACGGAGTCGCCATAGCACACGTAGTACGAACACACGCAAACCGTTTTCGAGGATTCGAGGAGCACTCCCCGGAGTCGAAGGTAACCGTAACCCGCCGAACCGTTTCGTTCTCACGAAGGGGGAATTAGAGAAACGTGTGAGAGTCGAATTCGACCCGAGAATTAATTTGTCCGCGGTTGTGATTGCTTGTATGGTCACGTTTGAGGTGACGCTGCCCGACCGTATCGACAGCGACATCGACCGCCTTGTCGACCAAGGTGACTTCCTAAATCGAGAACAGGCGATAGAAGAACTCCTTTCGCTCGGAGTGTCGGCCCATGGGGTGAGCCACGAAACGGAAGACGAACTGTCCGAAGACCTGTTCACGCAAGCCGTCGACGACCAGCAGGACCCCGCTAGCTATCAAGACGAACCGCTCTAGTTTTCAGGGTGAAAACGGCTAGCGGATGCCGCGCTGACCGAACATTCTCTTCGAAACCGGTACAGCGGCCGCTGACGTCGATAGCGGGGCGTTCGCGGGTGCGTTCCGTAAGCAGGAATGAGCAGAGGTTCGGATACGAGCAGATGAGCAGGTATGAGCAGAGCTACACAAACTCCGTCCGCGAGCGTCGGGTCGGCGGATTGTCGGGTCTCGTCGTTCTTCCGTCGGACGAAAAGAGGGTCTCACGCCACTCCCCCGCCCAAAGTGCCGACGAACGGCCGATTTCGGTACACGGAAGGAAGCAGCTTCGGTACGATGGAACAGACGATAATTACGACTGGACGAAGCCAGAACTATTGAATAATTGATATTCTGTTCGCTGCCGTCTAGCGAGGGGTGGTATCATGGATGAACTACTGTCCGGCAGGGTAGCGGTGATAACCGGCGGGTCGAGTGGTATCGGCCGTACGATTGCGAAAACGTTCGCCGAGGAGGGCGCCGATATCGTCGTCGCGGACGTTCGTGAAGACGCTCGCGAAGGCGGGACGCCGACGCACGAACTGATTTCCGAGGAAACGGATTCCGAGGCGACGTACGTCGACTGTGACGTGTCCAAGCCTGATGACCTGGAGGCGAGTGTCGAAGCGGCGGAACGGTATGGTGGAGTCGACGTCATGGTCAACAACGCGGGGATTTTCCGAGGAGAGGACTTCCTCGACGTGTCCGAAGGGGAGTACGACCAATTGATGGACGTCAACGTCAAGGGGGTGTTCTTCGGGACGCAAGCCGCCGCCAAACGGATGGTTACGAACGGCGGCGGCAGTATCATCAACCTCTCCAGTGTCGCTGGATTGGAGGGAACCGGGGAGTACGTCACCTACTGTACCTCGAAGGGGGCCGTTCGACTGATGACGTACGCACTCGCCGACGAACTCGGGCCGGAAGGCGTCCGCGTCAACGCGATTCATCCCGGCGTCATCGAGACGACGATGACCACCGACGACGTTGCCATCGTCGGAACCGAAGAGGGGGAGATGTACGAGCATATGATTCCCTCGCGTCGATTCGGCACGCCGACGGACGTCGCCAACGGCGCACTCTACCTGGCATCCGACCTCGCGGATTACGTCAACGGGGAGTCGCTCGTTCTGGACGGAGGGCTTTCGAACACCGGGTGAGGTTTTCGTGTCGAGGTTCGTTTGGCGAGGACAGGTTTCCCGCACCCCCGGGGGCGGGGTTCCTCGGAGTTCACTTCCGCTCGTGGATTTGGGCGGTCGGAGGGCACGCAGGCCGTTGTTAGTTCCCGCTCGTCTCCAGTTCGGATTCCGCCGGTGCTGATTCCGCCGAGTCTGACCCCCCTTTTCCACCGCGAAGGACGTGATGGACCAAGTTTCCATGCGCGCGCCGGAGGCGTTCGGAGAGCGCTTGGTGGGTGATTCCGATTTCTTCCGCGAGGTCGTCTGCCGTCACCTCGCGTGGCACCGAGTAGTAGCCGCGCTCGGCAGCGAGCCGAAGCGTCGTTTGCTGGCGGTCCGTCAGTCCTACTCGACTACTACTTTGGTCGGTGAGGTCGTGAATAGAAGTGACATCAAAATCGATGCCGTGTTCCAGACAGCAGTCGTTGGTGCGCGTAGCCATCATCCGATCAGCGAACAACAGACGGATATTCCAGCGGTCGTCGTGGCCCGTCGCACGGAGCACCGTCCCCCCTTGTTCTACGAGAAGACGAACCAGATGTTCGATGTGGTCGTCCCATTCGAACTGATACAGACAATCGGATTCGAACTCGGCTATGAGCCGAAAGTCGACAACGCTGTCGTCCTCGGCAAACGCCGCTTCGAGCGTCGCGCGTTCGGGCGAGTCGAACCGGAGAAAGGACAGCAAGAACTCGTCACTGGTGGCGGCGATCCGCTCAGCGTCAACCGTCACCGTCTCGAGTTCCGCAAGGGTATGTGCAAGCGCGAACTGCTCGCTCGGGATAGTTACGTCAACGATTGAACTGGTCATGTGTCGTGGATGGTGGGTGGGCTCGGCTCGCTATCCGTGCGAGGCGCCCGCGTGTTCGATTTTACACTCCATCGCACTCCGGGTAGAAGCCATCTATGGGAGATGATGCGAATAGACCACATACTTCAGGCGTTGTTCATCCGCGTTGCCGTCGTTGTGCCACACATCAGACAGCGAATGACCCGGTACGGTTCGCGAGAGAACTTCGCAGTGTGGGATTTGTCGCTTTCAGTGCGAATTTCGATCGAGACTTCGTGGGGCGTCTGCACCGCACAATTCTCACACGGTTCGAGATTGTCACCTGTTCGCTGGTCTGTTTTTGTCATGGTGAGTTCGTTCCATCATTTCCCGATGAATTCATCGAGCGTTCATCCGCTCGTTCCTGGACCATCTGTACCAGTGGTCGGATATCGTCGAAGCGGGGTCCCCTCCAAACGGTACGGCTCTCATGGTCCCACTCGATGACATCCGCAGCGCTGAGCATCGGGAGGTGGACGTGTCTCATTCGAAGTGAAGATAGGCGTTCTCGATCGTCGGTACTGTTCACGTCTGTGGGAACGTAGGGGTGGTCGTCGTCCAGACGGTCGCGTTCGAGGAGGGAAAATAGCAGTTGTCGGCGAGACGTATTCGCCAATATTTCGAAGAAGGTGTCCAGTGATGTCCCCTGTATAGCGGCTGCGTTCTCGCCTTCGCCCGTTCGTTCGTTTGAAGTCTTGCTCATGTTTCGTTCGTTTACGGATTTGCTCGTGTTTCTCGCGCCGGTTCGACCGGTAACTGCTGGTGTTGTTACTCCCGGAAGTACCGTCACTGGGTAAGAGTTCATTCTAATCTGTTAGGGTGTTTTCTCGAAATCGATTAAAAATTCGAGAAATAAAGGACGTCGTTTACGAGTTCCGAGGACAAATGGGTTTCAGCGAACCCGAGTACGCATAGCGCCAGAGACTCTTCCGGCAGAGGGTTGATAACCGTGAATCGCTACTAGCGGGAATAATGGAACCACCGTCATTGACGGATGCGCTTCGAGAAACACTCGCACTCTTCGATGAAGACGCGACACCTCGGACGACGAGCGAGGTTGCAGACCACCTCGACCTCGGACAGCGAAGCACCTACACCCGACTGAAGCGCCTCGTCGAACACGATGAACTCGAAACGAAGAAAGTCGGGGCCAGCGCACGAGTCTGGTGGCGGCCGCCGACACCCACCAAACATGATACTCTCGATCCGCCTGCCGCCGAATCGCTCATCGATTTGCTCGACGACACCGCGGTAGGAGCGTTCGTTCTCGACGAGAACTTCCAAGTGGTATGGGTCAACGAGACAGCGAAACGATACTTCGGGCTCGACGATGAGCGGGTCGTCAAGCGGGACAAGCGCGCGCTCATCACCGATCACATCGCGCCGACTATCGCCGAGTCAGAGGCGTTCAGGGAGACGGTCTTTGCGACCTACGACGACAACACGTACACGGAGCAGTTCGAATGCCACGTGACGCCCGACGATGGCCGAAAGGAGCGGTGGCTCGAACACCGCAGTAAACCCATCGAGACCGGTGTGTATGCCGGTGGCCGGATCGAACGCTACTACGACACCACCGATCGCAAGCAGACCGATCGCTCGCTCGAAGAGAACAAACAGCAGTACTCGAGTCTCGTCAGCAATCTGCCCGGAATGGTCTATCGATGTCGAAACGAACCCGTGTGGCCGATGGAGTTCGTTAGTGATGCCTGTGCCGACCTCACCGGATATGATGCTAGCGCCATCGAGTCCGGTGAGGTCGGCTGGAATGACGACATCATTCACCCAGATGACCGTGATCTAATCTGGGAGACCATTCAAGCTGGACTCGAACGGGACGGTGAGTTCACCGTCCAATATCGCATCCTAACTGCGGATGGTAACACTCGTTGGGTCTGGGAGCGCGGTCGTAGCGTCACCGACACATCCGGCACCGCGGTACTCGAAGGAATCATCACCGATATTACGAGCCAAAAGATGACCGACCGGGAACTCCGAAAGAAAGAACTCGGGGACGTGTTCGAGCGGATGGACGACGGATTCCTCGCACTCGACGAAGACCACCGATTCACATACGTCAACGACCGTGCAAGCGACCTCCTCGGACGTCGACGAACCGAACTCGCCGGCGAGTACCTCTGGGACGCGTTCGACAAAACAGCCGCCGCCGAGTCGATAATCACCGATGTCATGGAGAATCAGGAATCGAATTCCCACGAGATATTCTACGAACCGCGCGAAATCTGGTTCGAAGCCCACATCTATCCGTCCGAGATGGGCGTCTCGATATATTTCCACGACATAACCGAGTACAAAGAGCAGCGGGCCGAGGTCAAACAGTACGAACGCATCGTCGAGGCTATTGACGACGGAATCTACGTCCTCGATAGCGACTATCGATTCACGATGGTCAACAACGGACTCACATCGTTGACAGGCTACGAACGCGATGAACTCATCGGTTCCCACGTCCAAACTATCTTTGGCGACGACTTCTTCGACGTCGAGGCGGCAAAACTGGCTAAGCTGGAGTCGAGTGATTCGAGCGTCGCAAAACTCGAGGAGGAGATATACACGGCAGGCGGTTCTACGCTCACAGTCGAAAGCAGGTTCGGCCGATTCGAACTCGAGAGCGGGGACATGGGTCGTATCGGGGTCGTTCGAAATGTGACCGAGCGCGTGAAGAGAGAACGGAAACTGGAGAAACTGAGACGCCGGTATCGGGCACTCATAGATAATTTCCCGAACGGGGCGGTCGTGCTATTCGACGAAGAGTTGCGATATCTGACAGTAGGGGGCGACGTTTTCGAAGGGCTCGACATCTCGGCTGATGAGCTCGAAGGAGAACGGCTGTCCGACCACCTCCCCGAAGAACTCCTCGAGGAATTCGAACCACGGTTCAATGCGGTCTTCGACGGTGAAACGAACGATGTCGAAGTCGAATTCGATGGTCAAATCCGTCGCGTTCAGGCCTTCCCCATCTACGACGAACGGGGAACGGTATTCGCCGGAATGGCGATGTCGCAGGATATTACCGAACGGATCGAACGTGAGCGGAGATTGGAGCGTCAACGCGAGCACCTCTCTGCACTCAACCACTTCAACGACGTTTTCCACGATATCATCGAGGCGGTTATCGAGCAATCCACCCGCGAGGAGATAGAAAGGATAGTCTGTGACCGACTTACGGACACGGACAACCACCGAGCCGCATGGATTGGCGAAGTCGATAACTATACCCAGACGGTGAGTGTTCGGACGGAAACGGGCGTCGAAGGATATCTCGACGACATTACGATTTCCGTCGACCCGAACGACGAACGGAGCAACGGACCCACAGGCAGAGCCATCCTCGAGCGTGAGGTACAGACCACGCAGGACATCTCCACCGACTTTAGTTACGATCCGTGGCGGGATTTCGGACAGAAGTATGGATTTCGCTCCTCCGCGGCGGTTCCGATCGTCCACGAGGAGACGCTGTACGGTATACTTAACCTCTACTCCGACCGACCCGATGCGTTCACGGGCAAGAAACGAGAGATAATCGGGCAACTCGGCGAAATCACGGGGCAAGCAATCGCCGCCGTCGAGCGCAAGCGGGCACTGATGAGTAACGAAGTCGTCGAACTCGAGTTCCAACTCTCCAACGTCTTCGAGACCCTCGGAATCGACGAAACAACCGATGGTCGAATCACCCTCGACCAATCCGTTCCGACCAGCGGTGGAATGCACCTCGTATACGGCACCGTAACGACCGACGCTCGCGATGCACTCGATGCGTTGATTACTCAGCTCCCTCACTGGAATTCGATGACCGTAATCGATGAAGGAGAGGACGTTTCGCGCTTCGAGTTCCGACTATCCGAGCCACCTGTGCTCGCGACGGTAGCCGCGCAAGGAGGCTCCGTTGACACGGCCCGGATCGAGAATGGTGACTACCACATGCGGATTCACCTCGCACCGAGCGTCGAAGTACGGGAGATAATCGAAACCGTTCAAGCCGAATATCCGGGTATCGAATTGCTCGCTCAACGGCAGGTCACGCGTACTGGTGATCCGATAGCTCAATTAGACCAGTTCCTCGAAGAGAACCTCACCGACCAACAACGAACATCGCTCAACGCGGCCTACAACTCCGGATTCTTCGAATGGCCTCGTCCGATGACTGGGGAAGATATTGCCGAGTCACTCAGTATCTCGTCGCCAACTTTCCACCAGCACCTTCGAACAGCAGAGCGGAAGGTGTTCGACGCCGTCATGGAGGGTTCGATAACGACTTCGTGAGTGCCGGTATTGTACCGACATCGGCGTGAAATCGTACCTCCGAATCGTACTGGTTGAGACGAAGGATGACGATACGACTCGTGCTTTCGTCTTATAAATCGGTGGCCGAGTGTGGAATCGTCGATTATCGCGCCCCGGGATTCACCTGCTGTAGATCAGGAGGTCCGACGATAGTCCACGCCGTTGCTGGCGAATACAGGTATCCGACATCTCGACGAAGGGGTTGAGGCTCCAAAAGGCAACGAATCCGGTACATTCGCCTATTTTTGAGCGGAAGTGGAGCAATCGTGTGGTCGTAAAGAGCCGTCTGTCCGCGAACGCCGCCGTTATCACAGCGTATGCGAGCGAAGTGTGTCGAAAGAATCACACCGCGGGATACGAAGTATATTCTTACACTCGTAAACGATAATGTGACAATAGGATGAGCTCTGTGTGCCCAGAGCAGGCACGGGTTACTACTCAGTATCCATACTAGTCCATCGGATAACTAAGTAAAACCGGTCACCATCCAGTGTCAGGTGTACCCCGATGCCTTCATCTGAAGACACGTGTTCGACTGTCCACGAACGACCACTCGATTCGGCGCAATCGCGGGCAACGGATCCCCCGCCTCGACAACCGCTGCGTGTCGGTATCCTTCTCCCCGGAGAAACGATACCCGCTTGGCAGAAGCGAGCCATCGAGACGATGGTAACCCGGACGAACGTCGAGATTACGCATCTCGTCATCCGTGCCGATTCCGCCTCCGCACACCTCACGGAGTTCCTTCACGACGCCTCATCGAGCGACCTCACGGCATACCTTCGACAGTGTTATACTCGGGTCAGTTCACATGCGCTCTGGTCACTGTTCGGAATCGCCCGCCAACTGGCCGAATCGCCGGAGTACCGAAAGCCGTGCCACATCGATTCGGTCGTCGGTACGGGTGGTGCCGAACGATTGTACTGTCAGCCAGTCACCGACACCGAATTCGGAAATCACCTGCCCGATAACGTCACCGAAACCGTTGGCGAGAACACTGATGTCGTGATTCGGTTCGGATTCGGAATTCTCACCGACCCGATTCTCTCGATGCCGACGCACGGCGTACTGAGTTTTCATCGTGGCGATCTTCGTTCGTATCGTGGCCAACCCGGAGGACTCTGGGAATTCCTCCACGATGAACCGTCTGCAGGTATAACGCTCCAACGAATCGACGACTCACTCGATGCCGGAGAGATCGTCGTCGAGGACGAGGTTTCGATAGCGGATGCATACACGTGGCGCGAGGTCGAACGCCGCCAAATCGAGGTATGCGAAGGGATGCTTGCAGTTGCTATCGACCGACTTCAGAATCCGGGTTCGGAGCCGCTGACCGTTGATTCGCCCGGAACGCTCTACACGATTCCGCGCGGTATGGAGGTTCTAACGTACGTGAAAAAGACGCTAGCGGGGAATTTCCGTGAGTTCGTCGAGTCAGATTCCAAAATCGCCAACAGGGGGGTGGAGTGAAGCGATCATACCGACTGCGGTCTCGACGAGGTGCTCTGGACTGGTATCGACCGCTGTCTCGGCGTCTGCGGTCCACTAAAAGGTTTTCTTCGCGATTTCGTACACGATCTATGCGGAGATTATAAAAATATCTCCAACCCGAGGCCGGGAGAGTTTGGATCTTCAATAAATACGTGGGTAGGTGGACCCGTTCTATAGACACTGTCTATATCTCCGGGGTCAACAGTACCGGAAAATGTGCCACCGGAAATAGAATCTTGACCATAGTCGAAATACCCGTGATTATCATTAGGTTGCACGTCTCCATCGATATCAATGATGTAATCATATCCGGGCCAGTCCGGATTCTGGTCTCTCCGTACCCCAAGTACTCCCTGATAAGTCGATAGTGTGTCTACATCTATATGTATGTATCCGTAATCGTTATAGGTAACATCAATGCCGGTGATCGAATCGCCAGAATCCATCCAGTAGTTGTCTGTCCCTCCATCACTGACCTGCCCATCCGCAATATCTCCCTGCGCGATAATCGAGTCATCTCCGTTCGCTCGATTACCCTTCTCTAAGTCGTCGTAGCCTGTGGAAGTGAGTATCTGATACTCCCAATAATTACTAGTGGAAGATATCCGGATTTCATGCGTGTTCGCTGCCGCTGCCGTCCCGTTCGCGGCGATTCCACCGGTAACGCCGATACCAACGGCCGCAGTCGATCGTAGGAAGCGCCGTCGTCCGAGTTCTTTGTCGCTCATCGTCGTTTGAACTTATGAGCCATATTATTTTATATTTTTTGGAATATAAAATTATAAAGTCTGTGCGTGCCTAATCCGGGGACGGGAGAGAGTACCTCTATCATCTTGTGACACAGGACTCCGCGAAACTCCAGCAAGAGAGGCTCGCAGACGAATTCGTAACCCACCGTGACCAGCGGGCGACTTGACGACTGGTGCGATGTGGCAGACAACCTCGAAGAGATAGTCGTCGTTCGATCTCGGAATCGGTGGCAGCGTTCGAAGGCAGATAGATTCCGTTGATACTATTTAGCGGTGTAAACCCGGGCTGGGAAGGTACCGAACCGATGAGTGGCCGAAACCTGCTTCCCCGAGGGCGACGATCCGCTCATAGTTACTTCCGCTTATCGATATAAGCGGAAGTGAATGGGTTTTTGGCTAAAATGCTGAAACCAGTAACGAGAGAGTCTGAAAGCATCGTACCGCTATTTATAAATTACATACAGCTATATCAAATTACAATCGGGTGAAGTTGAGACTTCACCGGGTTTAGAGGGGCAGTGATGCGCGGTTTTAGCCGAATTAGTGAACAAAAACTGCTTCAGACCGACGCTCGAACGACCATTCTTGTCTCACTACCAACTATTTCGAGAGATCTCCGAAACTGCTACCAGTGTTGCCGCTCAGAACTTGGGCGCTTCCTCGAACAGAGTAGCCTTTCGCCGATTCCTGTCTCTTTCTTCAGCAGCGTGAGCGTATTATCGGCCGTTACAATCGGAGCGTGTTCGTACTCACCGGTCAACTCGACTTGCACGAGTAAATCAACCGCTCGCCGGATCGAGTACAGCAGACACGCGAACGCGAAATAGAAGAACCGCAGCCCGAAATTCTTCGACATCGTGGCGGCCATGAATCGTTTGATCGACCTGTAGCCGCGCTCAATCTCCCACCGATATCCATACTCAGTGAGGAAACTGCCGCCTCGGTTGGACATGAACACTGAGTACTGCCGATGGCCATCATACTCTGAGTCCTCTTTCCGGCGACAGACCAGCGTCGTCTTGTGCCACTCGTTCTTCCCGAGATGGAGCTTCCGGTCGGTCTCATACCGATCTTGATCACGTCGGCGCAATCGCTTTGCCTGCGCTTTCTCGCTGGTCTGCATCCGCTTGGGCACGACGTAAGAGAGCCCGCGCTGGCTAATCATCGCTAAGACGTGCTGGCTATCGAACTTTCGGTCCATTAGCACGTTATCGACGTGAACGAGGTCCTCGGCAGAGTCAAGCAGATCCTCGCCGATTTCTTTCCGTGACTCTCCCCGTCGCACTGGCCGCGCGTCAAGCACGAGTGGAACCGTTGATCAAAACAGTCGCCGGTAGATTAGGCTGAATCCGCAAGAAGGACTTCGGGAACGCTCCTTACGAGATTCGAGGTCATCTTGTGGTATCTATACCCCTGTGTTAAATGCTCATCCGAAGATTTTCTCGATTTGCTGGTCGCTCGGTGTCCAGCCGACGAACTCACCTTCCTCAAAGGAGAGCCCCTCGGCACGGACAACGTGCGAGTGTCCGACATAGAAGCCAACGAACATTTCGAGCGCAACGAGTTGGGCCGAATCGTAGACTCCAGACACGTCGGCATGCGTGTCGTCGGTCACCTCTGCGGATGCCACAGCTTCGGAATACCGAAGGAGCGTCCGTTCGTCATCTGAGAACTGTTCGAAGTAGTCGCCGCCGATAGCACGAATCTCGGTCGTCGAAATCCCAGCATCACACGCTAAGTCTACGTGCTGATGCCATTCGTACTCAGCGTTGGATGCACGTGCGGTGGCGAGGGCGATAAGCTCCTCTTCGCGGGACGTGAAATGCCTAGTCATTACCTCGGTAGAGGTGAACAACGACTCTAGGAGTGGAGGATCGTTCACGAGGAGTCGGATGATGTTCCGGTCTCCGACGTAGTCCTCGCTGAACAGATCGCGGTACTCCTCAGGTATCTCCCCAGGTGGTATGAGTCCTGTTCGAGCCATAGCTAGTTTTCGAGAGTGATTTGCTCTCCGTCTTCAGGAACGTGAACACCCTCTGTCTCCGTCCGCAGTTCCTCGCGGGTGAGCAAGCAGTGGTTGATCGCTTCCATATGAACGACAACGACCATAGCAGTAGTCGTATCACGGACAGCGTTGATGTCCCCGACGCCCATCGTGATGGGCTCGCCCTGGTCGAACTGCGCTTCGCCGCCGTTGAGAACCACCATATCCGGCTCGAATTGGTTGAGCGTCTCCTCAACCGGCTCGTACCAGATCGTGTCGCCGGCGACGTACACCGACTCGTCGCCCTCGAATACGAATCCCGAGACAGGGCCCATTCCTTCGGCTAACTCATCGTGGCCGTGGCGACCGGGTGTCCGATGAATGGTGACGCCCTCGAACGAGGTTTCGTCGTCGACAGGCCGGACGTCGGTGAAGCCCTCGTCGGTGAAGGCGTCGGACTCCTCGGGCTGACAGAACAGCGGCACGTCGGCGTCGAGTTCCTCCCGGGCCGCCTCGTCCCAGTGGTCGGGGTGGCGGTGCGTGACGACTACAGCGTCGTAGGTGAGGTCGACATCGGGCAGCGAAACGAGCGGATTCCGCTTCTGGTTCGCCGTCGTGAGGAACTCAGGCACCTCCGGACTGTCCGTCACCGTCGGCATCTCGCCCTGCGGTGTGAACATCGGGTCGACGAGGAACGTCGTGTCACCAACGTCCAGGAGGATGGTTGCGTTGCGAATCAACTGAACTCTAGCATCAGTCGCGGTTGCCATACAAGATGGTCTACGAGGGGTGTCGGGGTGAGATTTACTTCGACATATTCCAACCCCGTGGGTTCGAAGTGTCATCTACTGGATGAACTCGATGTCCTCGGGGTCGAGATCCACGTTCAGGTCGACATCGAGTGAATCGGCGGCGAACTGTTGTGCCAGCCATGCTTCGGCCCGGTTGAGACGGTACTGGAACGTCGAGCGCGACACACCGACGTCTTCGGCGATTTCCGTGACCGACTGCTGCCGTGGCTCTTCGTAGTACCCGCGTTCGACTGCAGCCTCAAGTGTTGACTTCTGTTCGGGCGTGAGGGTCTGCTGGACGCGGCCGTCTTCGAGCAAGCACGGTGGCGTCCCGAGTCGTTCGACAGTAAGCGATAACCCCTCTCGTAGGTTCGAACGGACTTCCTCGTGAGTCTCCGATGCTGTCCCGTCGATGAGCAGTCGCCACCGGTATTGGTTGCCACGCCGTTCAGTGCGCATTATCAACCCCTCGCCGATGTGCTTCGCCGCGACAAAGGGGATCGACTGTGGGCCGTCGCCTTCTCGGCGAAGCCAGTGAATCTTCCGCGATTCGGCGTTCGATGAGAGGATCGTGTACTCATACTCAGTCACAGGTGCGCCGCACATTCCGGTAGTACTCGGATCGTTAGCGACGCGTTCCAACTCGTCATCGAACTCGTCGAGGACAGCAGCGGGGCCGACGACCTTCTCAATACCCCACACAGTCCCGCTGGTCGCATTGATCTCCATCGACCGGGCATACAAATCCGGATGTTCGATGAATAGATCCATCACCCCCTCAGCCCCGTTCTCGTATTCGACTGTGAAGACGAACTCCCGCATGTTACTGTACATTATCGCTTGTCCCGTTTAATCTTGCTTGAGAGGGACCCGGTCTTGTGCGGATGTAGAGAAAGGACTGAATACGCGAGTTACGCACTCAATCCTCGTTAAAGTACAATGATCTCTATCAACATCTGCACCACATGCATTGAGAGAACCGGTCTCAACTTCTGGTAATCACGAGGTCCGGGACGACGGCGGATTCGGCGCCCGCTCGAGCGTACGATTTCGGTCGAACCGATGCGAGAATCGCTTCGAACGGAACGACGAATCGGGGGGTCAAATCAGTGTGCGGACATCTCTGAGAGGACGGTAACGCAGTATACACCGCCGATGATGAGGAGAATTCCGATAGCACCGATCATATCTATCGGTTCGTTGAAGACGACGGTGCCGATAGCCGCGACGCCGACGATTCCCAACGCGGCCCACGTTCCGTACACGACGCCGATCGGCAGTTCCTCCAACGTCAGTGAGACCAAATAGAATGCCAACCCGTAACCGATAACGACGCCGAGACTGGGGACCGGTTGCGAGAATCCCTCCGAGAGTTTGAGGGATGTCGTTCCGACGAGTTCGGAGAAGATCGCGCAGGCGAGCAACACGTACGGATTCATACCGACAGCTCCAGCGCCGACGGATATGTAAATAGTGAAACAACCCGCCACTTCCGATTCGTTTTCACCAGGATGGCGTTCGACGGCGGCGGTTCGACATGCGACGACCGCCAGCGATTGAACGAACGGACCGTAGCCGCTCGTATCGAACCCCTCCGAGTAGTCGTCTCACGAATCTCGCGATTGACCAACGTATTTACTGGATGGGCGAGGACGACCACCCATGACGGAGTTAGGAGAGCTCGGATTGTCAAGTTACGAGGAGAAGGCGTATCGGACTCTGCTAGTGACTGGAGCGGTAACCGCAACCGAACTCTCCGAGGATAGTGGCGTCCCCAGAGGCCGCATTTACGATGTGCTCAACGGTCTGGAAGCACGCACGCTCGTACGAACGCGGTCGGGAGAACCGAAACGGTACGTCGCCGTCGAACCGGAGACCGTCGTCGAGCGACTACTGGCCGAGCGAACGCACGAACTGAAGCGAGAGTGGAATCGCTATCGAGAGAGAGCCGAAACGGTGCGTTCGAACCTCCTACCCACGCCGCCGACCGAGAGCAGTTTCTGGCTCGGGTCGCTCGGGAGCGACGAAATGGGGACGGCGCTTCGACAGCACGTGCGTACCGCGGAGGAGTACGTCCACGCCGCCGTCGGAACACCCTACGAGAATGCGACGTGGGAGACGCTACAGCGGGAATTCGATGCGTTTTTCGAGGGTGCTAGCGCGGACATCGCTGTTGATCTATTGCTTAGTGAAGCGGTAGTGACGACGCTCCCGGATACACTCCCACAGCGACTCGATGAACAGTCCGTCGACGTTACTATCAGAACGATTCCGAATGTCGAACTGTCGTTCGATGTGGTCGACCGAAGTGAGACGACCATCGACATTCCGCATCCCGTGTCCGGAGACGACCGCTTCGGAGTGGTGGGAGTCAAAGATTCACAGGTCGTCGAGGAATTCGAGCGGCACTTTCAGCGGCTGTGGACCGACGCGGAGCCACTCCTCGACTGAGGTCGATGGCCGATATCCAGAGTGTAAATCCGAGTGGCGAAGGTGGACCGACGGTACGGATGGGACAGGGCGCAAAAGTGGACGTCCAATCAAAAGACGAATTCGAGGACCGCGGTCGTGTATCGTCAGGGTTCGCGGAGCGTGAACCACCAGTCGTGGTACTCATAACCCTCCGCGTCGGCCTCTTCGCGGCGGGCGTCGGCGGCGGAAACGTCGCCCGGCGGCCGGAGGAGCACCTTGTCGCCGTGCATGTCGTTGTTCGGCCAGTTAGCCGGGGTCGCCACGTCCTCGTCGTCGGCGGTGACGAGGGCGCGGACCGAGCGGACGATTTCGTCCATGTTACGCCCAATTTCCTTCGGATAGTAGAGCAGCAGGCGGAGGATACCGTCCGGGTCGACGATGAACACGGAGCGGACGGTGCTGGTGCCCTGCCCCGGGTGGATCATACCGAGGGACTCGGCGACGGAACCGGTTTCGTCGGCGATGATGGGGAACGTAATCTCGGTGTCCATGTCGTCCTCTATCCATTCGGTCCACTTGATATGCGAGTGAACCCGGTCGACCGAGAGTCCGATGAGGTTGACGTCGAGTTCGTCGAACTCGTCCATGTGCTGTTGGAAGGAGACGAACTCCGTCGTGCAGACGGGCGTGAAATCTCCGGGATGGCTGAACAGGACGAACCACTCACCGGCGTACTCGTCGGGGAGATCCATCTCGCCGTGCGTGGTGTTCACATGAAGGTCAGGGAACTGATCGCCGATCAGCGGCATTCGCGCTTGGGAGGCGTCTTGCATGAGCTATCAGCGTCGTGTACGACAGGCAATAGTATTAATATATTGTCATTATTCTTGCTGACACGTCTCGTTTTACTTTCGGATATCTCCGAGATGTATGCCCGTACCGAGCGCCGAGCGTGGAAACGACGAGCGTGCCGTGAGCGCACCAGTCATCTTCTCACGGCGTAGGATTCGGGGGGTTATTGATAACGACGGGCATCCAAGCTTCGGGTACGATGAGTAACTCAGTCCCGTTCGATGCGGTCCGCGAGTTCGAGGTAGACGGAACCTCGTACAAGATGGCGGATCTCACGGTCCTCGAAGACGAAGGTCTGTGCGACCTCGACGAACTGCCGGTGAGTATCCGAATCCTCTTGGAGTCCGTCCTCCGGAACGTCGATGGCGAAACGATCACCGAGGATGACGTTCGAAACGCCGCCTCGTGGCAACCCGAGGTTCCGGACGTCGAACTCCCGTTCACGCCCTCCCGCGTCGTTCTGCAGGACCTCACCGGCGTCCCGGCGGTCGTCGATTTGGCCGCGCTTCGCTCGGCGGCGGACCGCGCCGGAGAGCAACCGTCCATCGTCGAACCAGAGGTCCCCATCGATTTGGTCATCGACCACAGCGTTCAGGTCGATTACTTCGGATCCGAGGACGCCTACGAGCGGAACGTCGAGATGGAGTACGAGCGAAACGCCGAACGGTACAAGGCGCTCAAGTGGGCACAACAGGCGTTCGAGGACTTCAACGTCGTCCCGCCGGGAACCGGCATCGTCCACCAGGTGAATCTGGAGTATCTGGGGCGCGTCGTCCACGACCGCGACGTCGGCGGGGAGAACTGGTTGTTCCCAGACACGCTGGTCGGGACGGACAGCCACACGCCCATGATAGGCGGCATCGGCGTCGTCGGGTGGGGCGTCGGCGGCATCGAAGCGGAGGCGGCGATGCTCGGCCAGCCCATCACGATGAAACTCCCCGAAGTGGTCGGCGTCCGCCTGACCGGCGAACTCCCCGAGGGCGCGACCGCGACCGACCTCGTTCTGCACGTCACGGAGAAGTTGCGCGGCGTCGGCGTCGTGGACCGCTTCGTCGAGTTCTTTGGCCCCGGCGTGTCGAACCTCACCGTCCCGGACCGGGCGACGCTCTCGAACATGGCCCCCGAACAGGGGTCGACCGTCAGCGTGTTCCCGGCAGACGAGGCGACGCTCGACTACCTCGAACTCACCGGACGCGACCCCGAGCACATCGAACTCGTCCGGGAGTACCTCGACGCGCAAGGGCTGTTCGGCGAACAGGAGCCCGAATACACGGAGACGGTCGAGTTGGACCTCTCGACGGTCGAACCCAGCCTCGCCGGACCGAAACGCCCCCAAGACCGCGTTCCCATGGGGAACATGCGGACCCACTTCCGACACCTGCTCTACGACGAGTTCGGAGACGAAATCGATGACGTGGGCGAGGAGGCCATCACCCGTTGGCTCGGCGAGGGCGGCGCGGGAGGAAACGCGGAGGGAACGGACGCGTCCACGGACGGAGGAACGGTGGCGGAGCCGGAAACGGCGGAAGCGCCCGAGGAACCAGATCTCGGCGAACTCACGAAGCGGGTGTCCGTCGAGATGGACGACGGGTCCGAGGTCGAAATCGGCCACGGCTCCGTGGTCGTCAGCGCCATCACGAGCTGTACGAACACCTCGAACCCCTCGGTGATGCTCGCCGCGGGGCTGCTCGCCAAGAACGCCGTCGACCGCGGCCTCGACGTCCCCGACTACGTGAAGACGAGCCTCGCGCCGGGAAGCCGCGTCGTCACGGAGTACCTCGACGCGTCCGGCCTCCTCCCGTACCTCGAAGATTTGGGGTACAACGTGGTCGGATACGGCTGTACAACCTGTATCGGCAACGCCGGACCGCTCCCGGACCCCATCGAGACAGCCATCGACGAACACGGTCTCTGGACGACGAGCGTCCTCTCTGGCAACCGGAACTTCGAGGCGCGCATCCACCCGAAGATTCGCGCGAACTACCTCGCCAGCCCGCCGCTGGTCGTCGCCTACGGTCTCGCGGGACGGATGGACATCGACCTCGAACGCGAACCGCTCGGGACGGACGACGACGGCGAACCGGTCTACCTCGCCGACCTCTGGCCGTCGTCAGACGAGATTCACGCGGCCGTTCACGACAGCGTGGATACGTCGATGTTCGAGGACAAGTACGCCTCCGTGTACGAGGGCGACGAGCGCTGGAAGGGCCTCGAAGCGCCGAGCGGCGACGTGTACGAGTGGGACGAGGAGTCCACGTACATCCGCGAACCGCCGTTCTTCACGAACTTCCCGCTGGAGGAACCCGGCGTCGCGGACATCGAGAACGCGCGCTGTCTCATGCTGCTCGGCGACACCGTGACCACCGACCACATCAGTCCCGCCGGTCCCTTCGGCCCGGACCTGCCCGCGGGGCAGTGGCTCCTCGACCACGGCGTCGAACCGCACGAGTTCAACACCTACGGGTCGCGGCGCGGCAACCACGAGGTGATGATGCGCGGCACGTTCGCCAACGTGCGCATCGAGAACGAGATGTTGGACGGCGTGGAGGGCGGCTACACCATCCACCGGCCGACCGGCGAGGAGACGACCGTCTTCGAGGCGTCCGAACGCTATCGGGAGGACGGAACCCCGCTCGTCGTCGCCGCCGGAACGGAGTTCGGAACCGGGTCGAGCCGCGACTGGGCGGCGAAAGGAACCGACCTGCTGGGCGTGAAGGCCACCATCGCGGAGAGCTACGAGCGCATCTACCGCGACAACCTCGTCGGCATGGGCGTCCTGCCGCTCCAGTTCCAGAACGGAGATTCGTGGGAATCACTCGGTCTCGACGGCTCCGAGACGTTCTCCGTCCACGGTCTCGACGAGGGACTCGACGTCAAGGACGAACTCACGGTCGTCGCGGAACGCGAGGACGGTTCGACAATCGAGTTCCCGGTGACCGCCCAAGTGGGAACCCCCGCGGCGGTTCGATACGTCGAGAACGGCGGCATTCTCCACCTCGTCCTCCGACGGTTGCTCACGGAGTGACCGTCCGACTCCGACCGTCGAATCAGAGCACGCGAAAGACGCGAACCGTGTCGCGGTTACCCCGTTCGCGGATGAGTTGGGCGAGGCCGAGGTCCGAGAACACCCGCTTCCAGTTCCGGTGGTACAGCGGGAATTCGTCGTTGACGTAGCTCACTTTCTCGGAACCGCGACCGCGTAGCGGGCTGTTCCCCTCGTTTTCGGCGGTGATGATGAGGTCGCCGGTGACGCGAATCAGTTCGTCGAACACCCACTCGTTCTCGGGGTGGATGTGCTGGAGCGTTTCGACCGAGTAGATGACGTCGAACGCGTCGTCCGGGAATTCGGGGAGGAGGTCCTCGATAGCGCCGGTGTGGAACGTCCCCGTCGCGGCGAGGTTCGGATAGTTCTCGGCCATCACGTCGAACGACTCGTCGTTGATGTCGATGCCAGTGAGGTTCGTGTACCCCTCGTCGCGGAGGCGGTCGAGGTGACGTCCCGAACTACAGCCGATTTCGAGAATCGCCGCGTCCTCCTCGACGTAGTACTCGAAGACGGTGCGAAGGATGTCGCTCACCTCGTTCGCCCCGATTCGAGCGTAGTAGGCGGGCGAATACGCCCCCGAGCGCTCGGCCCAGGTGCGACGATTGTCATCCGGTTCCATAGCGGATATCTCGTGGGGAAGGAGTTAAGCGCCGTCTTCGACGAGCGTGCTGGCGGCGTCGATGACCGCCGTCGCCGTCTCGCGGCTCACCCGATTCGCGGCGAATGCCGCCCGTTCGTACCGTTCGGTCACGTCGGCGATGGTCGAAAGCGTCTCGGCGGCGAGGTCGGCCTCCCGGCAGGCGTTGTAGAACTCCCAGTGGGTCGATGCGGCCGTCGGAACCGCGGCGTCGAATCGGTCGCGGGTCGCCGCGTACCCCATCTCGACGGCCGTCTCGAATTCGCCCGCATCGCGGGCCGAACGAGCGCGGTCGAGGAACGCCGCCGCGGACACGGACGGGTCGGTCGTGGCGTCGTCCGATTCGGTCACGGTATCGGCGTCCGTTGCCACTCCGCCGGGTCCATCGGGGTCGGCGTCGCCGCCACCGAAGTCGGAGCGCCAGAGGAAAAAGCCGCCGAGCGTGATGAGGGCGGCCACGCCGAGACTCACCAACCAGCCGCGGGTCGTCGAGTCTAGCGGACCGTCGTCGGCACCCGAAACAGCGAGTTCGGTCGCGGTGTGCGCCGACTCGACGTTCTTTCCCCGTCCGTCGAACCGGGCGACGAACGTCGCGTTGCCGTCCGCGGAAACGAGGGACGGCGGCAGGACGAGCGAAACCCGGTAGGTTCCGTTTTCGTCCGTCCGGGTGGACGCGACCTGCGTCCCGTTGACGAGAATCGACACTCGTTGGTTCGCGACCGGTGCGCCGGTCGTCGTATTGAGATATCCGGAGAGGTCCACGCTCCGCGTCTTCCCGGTCGTTCCCGAGAGCGTGAGCGTCGTCGCCGACGGGTCGACCACGACCGGAGCCGTCGCGTTCAGGGCGTTGATCGCACGGTCGCGGAAGGGAAACGCGACGCGGATGGCGCTCGAATTGGCGGGAACGTCCGCTGGAAGCGTCGTGTTGAAGGAGAACGAACCGTCCGGGCCGGTGCGCGTCGTTCCGAGTCGCGTCTCCCCGAGGAAGACGGCGAGCGGCACGTCGGTTGCGCCGACCTGTCGGGCGTGGACGCGCCCCGAAACGGCCACCGTGTCGTTGTACTGCACCCGCCGCGTGTGGTTCGAAATATCGATCATGGCGGCGACGGGGGAGACGTTTGCCTGAACCGTCGCGTTCGAGCCGAGATAGATGGACTCGTTGGAGGGGTGGTACTCGACGCGGAAGGAGCGGTTGCCGCGCGACACCACCGCCGGTCTGCCGACGAGCGAGAACGACCCGTTCTCGGTCGTTCGGACGCGTTGTGAACGATTACCACCCAGACGGAGCTGAATCGACTGGTTTCCGAGACCGGTGCCGTTCTCGTCCGTCAGTCGGCCGGTGACGCGAATCGGATCGAAAAACGACACGTTCGGCGTCCGTATCGTGGCTGTCAGGTTCGTCTGGGTGAACTCCGCCTCGCGCACCGTCGCCTGCTGGCTGGAGACGTTTTGCGTGACGTTCCGAATCCGCCGCATCTCGTCAGCCGTGCTGACGTTCGTCCCGTTCGAGAGGCGGTTGTAGTTCGTCGTCAGGTTGCTACTGGAGCGGTCGATGTCCTTCTGAAGACGTTCGAGTTTCCGGGCGAGCGTACGGGCTTTCTCGTCGTTCCCGTTCCGTTTCGCCCGCTGATAGCGGTCGTACAGTTGGTGATAGCGTTGGACGCGCGAGACGTACCGTCGTTGACTCTGTTGGGCGTCCTTCAGGGTTTTCGCCGTTTTGTCGTCCGCGGTCCCGTCCGTCTGTCCCGAGACTTCGACGTACTTGCTCAGGAGGTCGTCGTAGTCGTCGCCGAGGACCGAGTGGGCCTTCTCGTACTGACCTTGCTCGATTTTTACGGTGCTCGACCCGAGTTGCGACGAGAGCCGACTGGACAGCCACCGTTCGAGTTCCGAGACGTCACCCTCTGACTGCACGTCGTCGGGGTTTTCGTGGTGAACCGTGGAGTTATTGCGGGCGAACGAAGCCGTCCCGACGTGTTCCGGTTGGGAGGAAAATCGAGCGACGTCGGACGTCGACACTGCCGCTGCCTGTGCGGGCAGTACCGTAGCTACGAGGAGGAGGGCGAGAAGACCGAGCGATGCGGCGAACCGAGACACATCTATTGCATTACAGTCATCCGTGAAAACAGCTTCTTTCTGTGAGTGGTACTATCGGGGAGCGACCACGTTCGTCGGCACCCCGTCGTCCGGATGAACTCACACGAGCGCGCGGCCGAAAGCCACCACAGCCCGCGATTCCGTTCGTCCGCGCGTGCAGGCGGTCGTCAACTATCGTCGCGTTGTCCGTCACGACGAGGAACTCCCCCTCGCGTTCGAGGAAATCGGTCGGGGTGTGTCGAAGACACCGGTTGTCCTCCGGTGAGTAGCGCACGGCCAAGTCGCGGAGCGACCGGTCGTGGACCCGCAAAACCGCGTTTTTGTCCGCGTCTCGATACCGTCGAATCGTCCATCGGTCGTGTTCGTCAGGCATTCGTTGACCAACGGGAGGACGAAACGGGTGTAAATAAGTTCACAGGTAGAGCGGGGAGAAGGGGATATTTCGGCTTCCAATACAATACATTAAATTGGGAGGGGGAGGGTTGTCAACGGTATGGAGGTGACGCGCCGATACGAAGTCGGGATGGTGCTCGGCTGTCTGCTCGCAAGCGGAGCGTTGCTGCTCGACCAGCCGCTGCTCCTCGTCGGCGGGGCCGGAATCGGTGCGTCGCTGCTCGTCCAACAGTATCGGTTCACGCGGGACGTGTTGGCCACCGCCGACGCGCTCACCGTGACCCAATCGATATCCCAGCGCCGCGTGGCGACCGACGAGGACACGTCGGTCGCCGTCAGCGCGACGCTCTCCGAGCCGTCGCCGCTCGTAGCGGCGATCGAACCGCGTCCGCCGGTGACCGCGACCGGGCGCGACCCGGAGAACCAATCGTTCACCCTCCCCGCCGGGGAGCGGGACGCGACGACGACGTTTTCGCTCCGCTGGCCGGTCGCCGGGAAGTTCGAGTGTGAACCGCCGACCGTAACGCTCACCGACCGCGCTGGACTCTTCCGCTCTACGGTGCCGATGGGGGACGCCGCGAGCGTGACCGTCGCGCCGCGACGGCCGCGAGCGCTCCACGTCGGGATGGGCGGCGAGAGCATGTCGACCGCGTTCGGCGAACACAAGACTGGCGACAGCGGCGTCGGTCTCGACCCGGCCGAGATTCGCCAGTACGTGCCCGGCGACACGGTGCGGCAGATAGATTGGAAGGCGACCGCTCGGATGAATACCCCGCACGTCCGGGAATTCGACGCGGAAACCGACCTCTCGACCAGCCTCGTCGTCGACCACCGGTCCTCGATGACGACGGGAATCGAGGGGGAGACGAAACTGGATTACCTTCGGCACGTCGCGCTCGCCTACGCCGACAACGCGCGGACGAACACCGAACCGCTCTCACTGTACACCGTCGGTGATGCTGGCGTGACGACCACCCGCCAACCGGACGCGAGCGCTCGACATTACACCGCCATCGAAACGCGACTGCACGACCTCGTTTCGACCGCCGAGAAAACCGCGACTGAGACGGACCGGGCAACGAACGGTCCGTCGGGAGCGCGGGCGCAGACGCCGCGTGAGGCCCGCGAGATGGCGACGCATCTCCGGTCGGAGGACTCGGCGTTCGGGCGGACCCTGCTCCCGTACGTCGTCGAGTCGAAGCGATACGTGCAACGAATCGAGGGTGACCCGCTCTACAAGACGGTTCGAACCTACCTCGGCGGCGTCCGCGGGTCGGTAATGACGGTCATACTCACCGACGATACGCATCGGATGGAAGTTCGGGAGGCGGCCAGGGCGGCGCAACGGCACTCCGAACACGTGCTCGTCTTCCTCGCGCCGACGGTGTTGTTCGAGCGCGGGGGCGTCGGAACCGTCGAGAGCGCATACGAGGGCTACGTCGATTTCGAGGAGTTCCGGCGCGACCTCACGCGGCTCGACGGGGTGACGGCGCTCGAAGTCGCCCCCGCCGACCGAATCGAAGCGATTCTCGCCGAAACGCGACGTACGAGAGAACGAGCCGCGGGGGGACGGTAACGATGCGACGCGAACGCCCCACGTGGCTGGGCGGCGTCGGCGCGCTGCTCGTCGCGATTGGATGCACCGTCGCAACCGGTTTGCCGGGATTCGTCGCCGGGACAGTGTTCTTCGTGCTGTGGTACACCGTACCGACGCTCTACACGGTGGCGTTCGGACAACTCGTCGTCGCCGCCCTCGCCGACGACATCGGCGTCGCGTTCCTCGTCCCGCTGGAACTCGGACTGCTCGCCGTGCTCGCGGGACCGTCGCTCAGGCAAGATAGACCGGGGTGGCGAATCGGCGTCACGAGCGGCGTCGCCGCCCTGTTCGGCGGGGGAGCGCTGGCCGTCTATCGGTGGAGCGGCCGACTCCCGCTGGTCGTCGTCGCCGTCGTGCTCGTCGTCGGCGTCGTCTCGTACGGCCTGCATCGGTACGAACACGTCGCACTCGGACTCGTAGAGGACAACATATGAGTAACCAATCCGCTTCATCGACCACGAACGACGACGACCGGCGGGCGGCGTCGGACGACGCATCCGTCGCCGACCTCACCGCCCGACTCGAACTGCTCGCAGAGGAGAACGAACGGTTGCGCGAGGAGTACCGTCGCGCACGGCAGACGAGTTATCGGCGGACCGCGCTCGGGATGGCCGGAATCGGTACGCTGGCGGGGCTCGGCGGCCTGCTGTTTCCCTCCTCGCAAACCGTTCTCTTCGCGCTGGCCGGAACCGGGCTGTTCGCCGGGGTACTCACGTACTTCCTCACCCCGGAACAGTTCGTCTCGGCGTCGGTCGGCGAGCGAACCTACGCCGCCCACGCCGCGACCGGTGCCGAACTCGTCGAGACGCTGGGGCTGTCGGGGACGTCCGTCTACCTCCCGACCGGAAACGCGGCGGACGAGAACGCGGGCGTACGGCTGTTCGTCCCGCAACACCGCGAGTACGACCTGCCCGACGGGGACGATGCGACGACGTTGTTCGTCGTGACGGACGACGAACGCAAGCGAGGGGTGGCCGTGCCGCCGACGGGGGCCGGACTGTTCCACGAGTTCGAGGGGATGGTCGGCGACACCGCGGACCGACCCCCCGAACTCGCAGATCAACTCGCAGACGCGCTCGTCGAGGGGTTCGAACTGGTCGAGAGCGCGACGCCGGACGTGGACGAGGACGGCCGCGTCACCGTCGCTATCACCGGGAGTCGGTACGGGGCGGTGGACCGGTTCGACCACCCCATCGCGTCGTTCGTGGCCGTCGGACTGGTGCGCGGGACGGACCGCCCGGTCGCGCTCGAAAGCGCCGAAAGCGACGACGACCGGTCGGACTACCTCGTTACGTGTCGGTTCGACGACGAGGAGTGACGAGAAGAGCGTTCGGCTCGCGCCGCCCCATTTTTGACCGCCGTAGCCGACATACAGCCGAAACAACCGAACACTTCGTCGTCGTTGTTCCCGAAGCGCGGGCGAACTGCGGCGTGACGAACGAGCCGCAATTCGGCACCAGCAGTCGCTGTACCCGGACTCCCGTCCCGGTACTCGTTTCGAGCGAGTCATCGTGCTCGCTTCGGAAGGGATGCCGTGCTACCGAGTGCCAATCACCCGTGGTGAGTCGGTCTCTTCGTTGCAGTCACAGGCTCTTTTTTGGAAGTTCGGTGAAAAGACGGACAGAGAACAGTTGGATGGGGTGCACGGGGTCGAGCCGATAGAGGCCGTGCGGACCGAAATCGGGGGACATCTACAGCACCGTAACCGTTCTGGCGCGAGTTTATCCGACTCACCGAGAAAGGTGAAGTGTGAAACTACGCGAACCGACGACGGACGATGCAGAGCGGATTCACGAGCTGACGCGAAGCTCGATGACCGCCTCGTACTCCCTGAGCCCACAACAGATCGAGAACGTCATCGGTGCGGAGTTCGACGAAGGGAGAATGACCGAGTTGGGAGCGCGCTCCGACGGCTACGTGTTCGCGCTCGAAGACGAGGAGTTCGAGACGCTCGTGGGATTCGTCGAAGGACACCTCGATGGCGACACCGGGGAGATACGCTGGATACTCGAAGACCCCGAACACCGTGGAAGGGGCGTCGGCGAGGAACTGCTCGAAGCGACCCTCGAAAAGCTCCGTGAGGACGGCGCGGAGCGGATTCACGCGAGCGTGCTCGAAGCAAACAGGGACGGAGCAGGATTCCTCGAAGGCTTCGACTTTTCGAAGGCGGGAAGTCGGCGGGTCGAATACGGCGGCGAGTCGCTGGTCGAGTATCGATACATCCTCGATGCGACCGAGCGGGAGGCGTCGGACGATGGGTCGGAAGAGAAACCCGACCAGACGGAAGTAGCTCTGGAGAACGCGGAAACCCGCGACGGAGTGACGACCGTCACGACCGACGACGGAAAGACGGTGTATCCGAACGCGGACGAAGCGAAATCGGGAACCGAAAATCCGTTTTTCGTCACGTACACCGACGAGGAGTTCACCGACCAGTTCGGCTACTACTGTGGCAACTGTGGGTCGCTGGAGACGACACGAGACACCCAAGACCACATCGAATGCGCCGAGTGCGGAAACGTCCACACGCCGAAGTCGGCGGAATCGTACGACGGGTCGTATCTCTAATCCGAGGTCCCTCTTTCGGAACGAACGTTTCCGTAGCGGACGGCGACAATCCCTACGTGCATGCTGACCGTGGAGCCGACGATGCTCGAGAGCACGACGACTTCGACCGACGGGTACAGAACAGTCTCCCGCATCCAAGGGAGCGAACTCGCCATCGACGCGCGCACCGAGGACGACCCGAGCCCGACCGATACCTTGCTCGCGAGCTACGCCTCTTGCTACACGGTGGCGCTTCGAATCGGGGCACGGCAACGGGACATCGACGGACTCGGCCGTATCGAAATCGACACCGAAGCCGACCGTGACGACGAAAACGACCTCGAAGCCGTTCGGTTCACGGTCACCGTCGAAACCGACGCTCCCGACGAGACGCTGCGGGCGGTCGTGGACCGTGCGAACGACCTCTGTCACGTCCACGACGCGATTCGAGAGGAGCTTCGCGCGGACGTCAGCATCCACGGGGACGGGTTCTGAGGGAGGTCGAGGAAGGGAGTATTCGACGACGGGGTTCTCTCCGAAAGTGGGCGCGCGTCGACAAACGACTCGAATTGGTTCGATGATACGTCCATAAATGTTCATAACAGTTAATGGTCGATGAGTCGTCTATTGTGTGGGCAATGGTAGCAATCAACATCGAGACGGAAGACGGACAAAAAGAAGCGCTACGTCGGATGCTGACGATTCGAGCCTTCGACACGAAGGCGGGCGAACTGTTCGGCGACGGGGAGCTACCGGGGTTCGTCCACCTCTACATCGGCGAAGAGGCGGTCGGCGTCGGAGCGTGCGCCGCGCTGGAAGATGACGACTACATCACGAGCACGCACCGCGGCCACGGCCACTGCATCGCAAAGGGGCTGGACTTGGAACGGATGATGGCCGAACTGTACGGCAAGGCGAACGGCTACTGCAACGGCAAGGGCGGGTCGATGCACATCGCGGACGTCGATGCGGGCATGCTGGGCGCGAACGGTATCGTCGGTGCCGGACCGCCGCTCGCTACAGGTGCCGCGCTCACGTCGCAAGTCACGGGCGAGGACACGGTTGCGCTGGCGTTCTTCGGCGACGGTGCCGTCGCGCAGGGGCAGATTCACGAGGCCATCAACCTCGCCGCGACGTGGAACCTCCCGGCGATATTCCTCGTCGAGAACAACCAGTTCGGCGAGGGGACCCCGGTCGAAAAGCAACACAACCTCCAAAACCTGAGCGAGACGGCGGAGGCGTACAACATCCCCGGCTTCACGGTCGACGGAATGGACGTGACCGCCGTCTTCGAAGCCGTCAAGGAGGCCCGAAAGCGCGCGGTGGATCGCGAGGGACCGACCTTCATCGAGGCGGACACCTACCGCTACCGCGGTCACTTCGAGGGCGACCAACAACCGTATCGAACGGACGAGGACATCGACCTCTGGAAGGAGAACGACGCCATCGAGACGTTCAGGGAACGACTCATCGACGCCGGAACCATCACGGAATCGGAGTTCGAGGAGATGGAAGCCGACATCAGCGCACAGGTGGAGGAGGCGGCGAAGAACGCCAAAGAAGCGGACTACCCCGACCCGAACGAGGCCTACGACGACATGTTCAACGCGACGGTACCGGAGATAGACGGCTTTGCAAAGCAGATGCGGACCGACGGAGGTGAGGACCGATGAGCACGGAAAGCGCGCCGTCGTCCGGACCGTCCCAGACGGAGGAGATGACGGTTCGAGAGGCGATTCGGCTGGCGATGCGGGAGGAGTTGGACCGCGACGATGACGTCTTCGTCATCGGCGAGGACGTCGGCGAGTTCGGCGGCGTCTTCGAAGTGACGAGCGGTCTCGTGGACGAGTACGGCGAGGACCGAATCCGGGATACGCCGATAAGCGAAGCCGGATTCATGGGCGCGGCAGTCGGTGCGGCGGCGACCGGGACGCGACCCGTCGTCGAAATCATGTTCGCGGACTTCCTCGGCGTCTGTTCGGAGCAGATAATCAACCAGATGGCCAAGAATCGGTACATGTTCGGCGGCAAGACCGAGATGCCGGTGACCGTTCGAACGACCGAGGGCGGCGGCATGGGCGCGGCCAGTCAGCACTCCGGCACGCTGCACACGTGGTTCGCCCACTTCCCGGGCATCATCGCCGTGGCTCCCGGAACGCCGCGGGCCGCGAAGGGACTGTTGAAGTCGGCCATCCGCTCGGACGACCCCGTGTTCGTCTTCGAGAACAAGGCGATGTACGAACAGACGGGCGAGGTACCGCTCGACGAGGACTACACAATCCCGCTCGGGACGGCCAAGGTCGAACGCGAGGGTGACGACGTGACGGTCGTCGCGACCCAACGACTGGTCGGCGAATCGCTCGACCTCGCGGACGAACTGGCGGGCGAGACGAGCGTCGAGGTCATCGACCTCCGGTCGCTCTACCCGTTGGACACCGACACGCTCGTCGAGAGCGTGAACAAGACGGGTCGCCTCGTCATCGCCGACGAGAGTCCGCTCTCGTACGGCACCCACGCGGAGGTGGCGACGCGAGTCATGGAGAACGCGTTCTTCAGCCTCGACGCGCCGATTCAGCGCGTCGGCGTCGCGGACGTTCACATCCCGTTCAGTCCCGCGCTGGAGGAGGAAGTGCTCCCGGACGCGGACGACGTGAAAGCGGCCATCGACCGCATCGTATAAGTGTCCCAGACAGTGGGACTCATCGTCAACCCGGTCGCCGGACGCGACATCCGGCGGCTGACGGGCGGTGCCAGCGTCAGTAGCAACTACGCGAAACGTCGGACGGCGACGTGCGCCCTCGAAGGCCTGACGGTGACGGACGACATCGAAGTCCTCGTCATGCCGGACAACGCCGGACTCGCGGACCGAATCGTGACGGGCGCGCCGGACGATCTCGCGGTCAACCTGCTGGATATGACGGTCACGGCGACCGGCGAGGACGCTCGGACCGCGGCGGAGCGGTTCGCGGCCGAGGCGGATGCCGTCGTCGTGCTCGGCGGCGACGGCACGAACCGCGACGTGGCCCACGGTATCGGCGACGTGCCGGTGGTGAGCATCTCCACCGGGACGAATAACGTCGTCCCGACGCCCGTCGACGGAACCGTCGCGGGCGTCGCCGCGGGGGTCGTCGCGACGGAGGCGATTCCGACCGACGAGGCGACGGTGCGGCACGGAAGCGTAGAAGGAGTCGTCGACGACGGAACGGGAGTGCGCCGAATCCGCGGGCTGGCGACGCTCGGGGTCTTAGACCGGCAGTTCGTCGGAACCCGAGCGATTCTCGACCCGGAGGACATCATCGGCGGCGTCGTCTCGCGCGCGTCGCCGACCGAAATCGGTCTCCCCGGCATCGCTGGCGGACTCGCGGTCCACCGCCCCGACGACCCCGGCGGCGTCGGCTTCCGATTGGAGGCGAAAGGCGAGCGAGAGGACCGCGACGAGAGCCGGAATCGAGGACGGAAAGTACGGGCCGTCACCGTTCCGGGCGTCGTTTCCACCGTTTCCGTCGAGGAACACCGGGTGCTCGACGACGGCGAGGCGTTCGAGTTCGACGTTTCGAGCGGCGTTATCAGCGCCGACGGCGAGCGCGAACTCGAAGTTCGGGACGCGGCCGTCAGATTGCGACCCGTCGCCGACGGGCCGCGACTCGTCCGAATCGAGCGGGTGGTAGAACGGGCCGCGAGCGAGGGCTACTTCGGCGTCGAGTGACGGAGTTTCGCCCTATTTTTCGCCCGCCGCAATCACGAGCGGCCACGGGTTTTCGACGTGCTCGACGAGCGTTCCGAGGAAGCGTGCGGCGTCCGCCCCGTCCACGATTCGGTGGTCGAACGAGAGCGAGAAAGAGATGCGCTTGCGAACGGCTACCTCGTCGTCGTCGGTCGGAACCACTTCGCGTTTGATGGCGTTGACGCCGAGGATGGCGATTTGGGGTGGGTTGATGACCGGGTCGAACCGCTCGACGCCGAGGACGCCGAGGTTCGAGACGGTCATCGTTCCCCCCGTGAGGTCGTCCATCGTGTACTCCCCGGAGAGCGCGCGGGCGGTCACTTCCCTCCGCCGCGCCGCGAGCTCGGAGAGCGAAAGCGAATCCACGTCTCGGATGACGGGGGCGATGAGTCCGGCGTCGATATCGACGGCGACGCAGATGTTGTGTGATTCGTGAAGCTGGTGCACGCCGTCCTCGAAGGTGGCGTTGAACTCCGGGTGCGCGTCGAGCGCCGCCGACAGGGCGGTCAGGAGGACGTCCGTCACGGACACGTCTGGGGCGAGCGCCTCGTCCGCGGCCGCCGACGCGGCGAGCAGTTCCTCGGCGTCGGCGGAGCGGTGTTCGGTGACGTGCACCGCCTCGAGGTCGCTCTGGCCGAGGCGGTCCGCGATGGTGCGGCGCATTCCCGTCAGCGGTCGTTCCTCGTCGCGGGTTCCGGGGACCGTCTCCGGTTCGTCGCGTTCCGTTCCCTCGACCGCCAACCGAACGTCGCTTTCCGTGAGCGGACCGTCGACGGCCGCCCCGACGGTTTCCACGTCGACACCCAACTCGCGTGCGAGACGGCGGGCGCTCGGCGTGGCGAACACCCGTCCGGCGGGAACGTCGGGTTCGGCGGACGATTTCGCCTCCGATTCGATTTCCGCCGCCTCCGCTTCCACCGGCTCGGCTTCCGTCGCCTCCGCTGCGGCCTCGACGTCGCCCTCGGTCACGGCACCCTGCGGTCCGGTTCCTTCGACGGTGTGAAGCGCCACGTCCAGTTCCTCCGCCCGTCGCTTGGCCCGCGGCGTCACTTTGACGTCGGTCGGCGGTTCGGCCGTCTCGTCTTCGGTCGGCGGTTCGGCCGTTTCACCTTCGGCTGCCGCTTCGACGTCGCTCTCGTCGATGGCACCTTGCGGCCCGGTGCCGTCGATGGTCGTCAGGTCGACGCCGAGTTCGTCGGCCCGTCGCTTCGCTCGGGGCGTCGCCTTGACCTGCGTTGTCGCCGTACCGCTGGATTCGGCGGCCGACTCCCGGTCGGCGGTTCGAGTCGCGGATTCGCTCGCGGCGGCGGATGACGCTTCGGACGGTGTTTCCGCGGACGCTCCTTCGACCTCCGCGACCAACCCGTCGATGTCGGCGTCGGGTGCGGCGACGATGCCGAGCGGCGCGCCCGGGTCGGTGACGTCGCCTTCCTCGACGAAGACCCGCCTGAGCACGCCCTCCTCCCGCGCGTCGATTTCGGCCGTCGTCTTCTCCGATTCGATTTCGGCGATGACGTCGCCTTCCGCTATCGCGTCGCCCTCCGAAACGGTCCACGCGTTGAGCGTCCCGGAGTCCATCTCCAGCCCCAGTTTGGGCATTTTGACAATATATCCCATGGCAGAGCTAGACAGTGGCGGTTGTATTAAATCTCCACTGCAGGGTTGGGAATGGTGCATTTCGACTGACGGGTCCGAGACGACGAGCGTTCGGTTCGACCGGACGTCTCCACGAACATCGATGTCGAAACGGGAGGGAATAGGGCGGGGTTGCGTGTGCCAGTACAATCCTTTCACGTCTCGCGGGAGAAATGAAGGATATGGCAACAGAATCCAACGAGGAGACGTACTCGTGCGAGCACTGTGACGAGGAGTTCGACCGAGAGGAACAGCTCTACGAGCACATGCGGGACGAACACGGCATCACCCCGGAAGAGCAACACAGCGAGGAGTCCGCGGCGGCCCCCTCGGACGCGAGTGCGTCCACCGGATCTCTCACCGACGAAACCAACGAATCGCCGTCGGCGGCCGAGCCGTCGGAAGCGGCCGGACCCTCGGAGAACGACGACGATATCGGACCGGATTCGGACGAAGGCGGGAACTGAGGGACTCTAATCGGCGGACGAAGGCGGCGGCCCGACGAATGGGTATTTTTCGAATCAGTCTCCACGGACAGACGACCGGTCGTCCGCGGAGGAACTGAACAGGTCCGTCTCGAAGTAGGCCAGTTCGACGGTGACGGAGACCACGGCGAGCGCCGCGACGGTGTAGAAGACGCCGCGCTGGGCCGAAAAGAGGTGCCAGAGCATCGTGGGGAGAAAGAAAACCGTGCCGACCAGTCCGATTGCGGGCGGAATCGCCGACACGTCTTCGTGGTCGCGCTGGGTCAACGCGAGGAAACTCGTCCCGCCGAAGACGACGATGAACGTCAGCGACGCGAACGAGGTGATGCCCTCCAGACTCCCGACGACGGTGAACGCCGCGGTCAGCACGCCGAGAACGAGGATAATGCGCTTCGGCAAGTCCTCACCGACGTGGAACTCGTCGGGCGAACTGGCGTCGAGTTTCTTGGGCAGGAGACCGTTCTCGATGAGACGGTCGGAGAACTGTGCGCTCGTGAACAGCGTCGCGTTGATGGCGCTGGCAGTGGAGAACAGCGCCGAGAGGGAGATGACGAGTTTGCCCCAGTAGCCGCCGAACTGCGAGGCGGCGGTCGCCAGCGCGACGCCGACGATGCTGGTGGTGACGATGGCGACGCCGATGTAGATGAAGACGGCTGTCGGAATCGAGAGGTAGATTGCGGTCGGGTTGGTGTCGCTGTGGTCCTCGATGGTCCCTTGCGAGTACATGAGTAGCTGCCAGCCCTGAAACACCACGAACGACATCGCGGCGACCATGATGGGCGCGAAGCTCACCGAATCGAGGCCGGTGTGGATGCCGCCGTTGGACGCCCCGAACAAGAAGCCGACCGCGACGAACCCGACGAGTCGGAGCGGGGCTTCGACCGGGACAAAGCTTCGATATCGTTCAGATCGAGGGAGGAGGGAATGAGAATAACACATATTCAAACATAATACCAGATATTACAATATAATGGAAATTTGTCGTATAGGATTTTAAAAGAGTATGTATTTTAGTATGAAAGTATTCAAATTATAAAATAAATATATACGTTCATGCACTAACCCTCCAAATGCAATGAACGGTGAAAAATTTCAACACGGATTTAACCGCCGGTCGTTTCTGAAAACCGTCGGGGTGGCGATGGCCGGTACCGCCGTCGCTTCGCGCGGCGTCGGTGCGGTAACACAACCCGGAGACGACACGGAATTGGACAAGGACGAACTGCAAGATCTCTCCGTGCAGGATATCCAACCGCTCGAAAACGGCGTCAAGTTCGACCTCGGAACGAACGAGGCGTACGTTCGCCTCTTCGATGCCGACCTCGCAAAGATATCCATCCTCGAAGCAGGAGACTCGGAGTTCGAATCGCACGGCATCGCAAAAACGTCGGACGAATGGAACACGCCACGGTTCACGAGGAGGGACGGTCCGAACCGGTACGCGCTGGAAACTGACGCCATCACCGTCGAGGTGAAAAAGCGGCCGTTCGGAATCAAGTTCCTCGACGCCGACGGAGCCGTCATCAACGAGGATTACCTCGACTACGGCACCGCTGGCTACGAAAGCGGAAAACCGTACGTATTCAAGGAAACGACGGAAGACGAATCGTTCTACGGGTTCGGCGAACAGGCGGGATTGAACCTCGACCAGCGCGGTGAGAGCATCGGTCTCTGGAACACCGACGCGTACTCGTACGGGTTGGACACCAAATATCTCTACACGACGATTCCGTTCTTCGTCGGGCTTCGGGACGAGGAGGCGTACGGCATCTTCTTCGACAACACGTACCGCTCGTACTACGAGATGGCCTCCGAATCCGACGACTACTACTACTTCTACGCGAACGGCGGCAAACTCACCTACTACTTCACTTACGGACCGGACGTCGGCGATGTCGTCGACCGGTACACCGAACTCACGGGGAAGATGGACGTTCCTGCGAAGTGGACGCTGGGGCATCACCAAAGCAAGTGGCAGTACACGCCCGAACAGATACTGAACGTCGCACGGACCTACCGCGAAAGGGACATCCCGCTCGATACGATGCACTTCGACATCGACTACATGCGGGATTACCGCGTATTCACGTGGGACGACGAGTACAAACAGGCCCTCGAAGAGCTGAAATCGATGGAGGGGTTTCACGCCATCGCCATCAACGACCCGGCCGTCAAGCAGGACCTCGGGTACGAGATGTACGAAGAGGGTACGGAAAACGGCTACTGGGCGACGAATCCCGACGGCACCGCGTACATCGGCGAGGTGTGGCCGGGCGACTCCGCGTTCCCCGACTTCCTGCAGGAGGACGTTCGAAACTGGTGGTCGGACAACCACGAAGTCCTCTTCGAGGCGGGTGTGGACGGAATCTGGAACGACATGAACGAACCGGCCGTGTTCGACGGTCCATTCCACACGATGCCGTTGGACATCGTGTTCAACGACGGTCCCGACACGAAATCGCACAAAGAGTATCACAACCTGTACGGCCACGACGAAACCTGGGCGACGTACGACGCGTTCGAAATGCACAAACCAGACGAGCGTCCCTTCGTCCTGACCCGCGACATGTACGCGGGCACCCAGCGCTACGCCGCGCTGTGGACCGGGGACAACGTGAGCAGTTGGGAACACCTCCAGATGTCCCTGCCCATGAACATGAACGTCGGACTGTCCGGCGTCTCCTTCGTCGGCAACGACATCGGTGGGTTCGCGCAACGGCCTGATGCGGAACTCTTCGGTCGGTGGATAGAAGTCGGCGCGTTCCTCCCGTTCTCCCGAATTCACTATGACAGCAACGCGAAATCCGGGGACGGCAACCAGCGCCAAGAGCCGTGGGCGTTCGGCGAGGAAGTCGAAGCCATCAGCAAGAAGTACATCGAAATGCGTTACCGGTTGCTGCCGTACCTCTACACCGAGTTCAAGGAAGCCTCGGAGTCCGGCAAGCCAGTCCAGCAGGCGCTGGTGTACCAGTTCCAAAACGACGAACGGACGTACGACATCGCGGACCAGTTCATGTTCGGGGACGCGCTGATGCTCGCGCCAGTTGTCGAACAGGGGGCGACGAGTCGGGAAGTCTACCTGCCGGACGGTGCACGGTGGACGGACTACTGGACCGGCGAGGAGTACGAGGGCGGGCAGACGCTGATGGTCGATGCACCGCTCGACCATCTCCCCATTTTCGTGAAGCGGGATTCGATAGTTCCGATGCGGGACGTCCAGCAATACACGGGCGAGAAACCGCTGACGACTCTCGAACTCGACACCTACCTCGACGAAGCGGCGACGTACTCCTTCTACGAGGACGACGGCGAGACGCCGAACTACAAGGACGGGGAGTACAACCTAACCGAATTCTCCGTTTCCGCCAGTAACGGCGGCGTCGTCACCTTCGAACACGAAACTGAAGTCGATAACTACGATGGGTCGGAACTGTCGTCGTACCTGCTGAAACTCGACCGGTCGGAAGCGCCGCGAAAGGTGCAAGCCGCGTCGAGTAAGTACGAGCGCGCCGACCCGAAAACGGTCGCCGACACGCCGGAAACGTACGGCTACAGCGAGGACAAAGACGCAGTGTGTGTCCACATCCCCGCCGACGAGGACGGAACGGTGAAACTATTTTTCAACGGTCACGGCGGTCGTGGCGGCCATGGACACGACGGTCACGATGATGACGACCACGATGGTCGTGGCGAACACGAGTAGGAAATCGAACGCGGACCGACGCCATTTTTCGCTGCCGGTTTCGTTCTGCAACACCCGATGCGGCCACAACGGTTTGCAGGGAGGAGTGATTTAGACGAGACGATGGTAGACATTCGCTTCGACACGCTTCCCCCCAGAAACCGACTCGGGTGGTGGATTTTCGTCGTCCTTCTCGCGCTCGTCGCGGGGTTCGTCGCCTACTCGTTCGTGGGGATGGTGGTCCTCGGAGTCTTCGGCTACTACGCGACCCGTCCCATCTATCGACGGGTGAGCATCATGGCCGATTCGGACGGGGTGATAGCCGGATTGACCCTCCTCGTGGTGTTCCTTCCCATCTTCCTACTCACTCTGTACGCCGGGTTTCATCTGTTTCAGCAGGCACAGCAAGCGTTCGGCGGTACCGCAAATTCGGCGCTCGTCAGGAACTATCTCGGCGCACTTCCGAAAGCACAACAGGAGCGGGTCCTCGCCGCCATGCAGCAACCACAGCAGTTCGTCTCCAACCCGCAAAAGACCGTGCAGACGGTGCTTCACTCGGGACTACGGGTCACATCGGCTGTCATCGGCGGGATAATGCTCATCGCGCTCTCGGTGACGCTCGCGTACTTCTTCCTGAAAAACGACGACCAGCTTTCCGCCGGTCTCATCCGATTGTTCGGGGGAAAGGACACGACGGCGTACGCCTACGCCGTCGCCGTGGACGAGGACCTCGAATCCGTCTTCTTCGGGAACCTGCTGTTCATCGTCGTGATGTCACTCATCGCGGCGGCCGCCTACTGGGGGACGAACGTCGTCGCGCCGGGAGACCTTCACGTTCCGATGGTGTTCGTGCTCGCGTTCCTCACCGGCGTGGCGAGCCTGATTCCCATCGTCGTCGGGAAACTCGTCTACCTGCCGGTCGTCGGCTATCTCGGGATACAGGCAGTGAACGCGGGCGGAGACTACCTCGTGTTCGTCGGAGGTGTGCTCGTTATTTACTTCCTCCTGCTCGATACGCTGCCCCAGACGTTCCTCCAACCGTACATCACCGGCCGCCAACTCGACATGGTGATGATGATGTTCGCCTACCTGCTCGGTCCCATCCTCTTCGGCTGGTACGGCTTCTTCCTGCTCCCGATACTGTTCATCCTGATGCTGGAGGCGGTTCGCATCGTCCTCCCGGAACTCCTTCACGGGGACCCGCTCACCCCGACCGTCTCGATGGGCGAATCGGTCGGGACGAACCCGAGCTCGGTGCGAGACGTACCGCAAGAGGAGAGAGCGGACGAGAGCGGCGGTAACGCGGAGGGGGACGCCGAATAGCGCGCGTGTCGAACCCGCGTTCGCGCCGAATCTTTTAGGACGTCGCCGATGTAGCCACGACGATGTTCGCGCACATCCACCAGTATCAACACGAGCAGGTTGCGGACGCCAATCGGACGGCCGGGGAGTCCCAGACCGAGGATTCGGTCGACAAGGACGCGGAGGAGTACTTCGGCAAGAACATGAACGAGTTCGACATCGAGACGTGGGAAACCGTCGAGTACGAGGGAGACCCGATTCAACGACGAACCGTCGCCCTCGACGACGTGGTTGCGATTTCCGTGCCGGACGAACCCGCCGAAGACGACGACCCCGACCTGCCGGGTCGGACGATTCAGGTCCGCACGGGCGGCGGTGAAACGTTCGTTTCGCAGGCCAAAATCGTCGAGGTGCAGGATGTGAACCCCGAGGGAACCTGAATTCTGGGGACGGCAGTGAACCGCGGGCGTACCTCCGCGGGGCAAACCGGCCGGAAGATACAGCAAAGTCAAGCGATTCTACCAACTAATGCGAGAGTTCCACGTCCACACGCCTGACGACGAACGGGAGACCGTCGCGTCGATTCTCGACGAGTACGATGTCGATTACACGGTCGTGAGCGAGGACGAGGGGAGCGCGCTCTTTTTCTTTCCGCTTCCGACCGCGATGGTCGAACCGATTCTCGACGAGTTTCGGGAGTCGGGACTCGACGCGGAGGTCGATACCGTCTCGACGAAGGCGGAGTTGGTCGAGACGCCGAACTTCACCGAACTCCGACAGCGGTACAGCGGGTCCGTTCAGAAACTCTCGAAAGTCGAACTGCACGCGAAAATCCGGGAGATGCAGTGGCCGTATCAACTCTACTACCTCGGGACGCTCCTCTCCGTCATCGCGGCCGCCGCGGGGTTGCTGCTGGACCAACCGGCGCTCATCATCGGGTCGATGATTATCGCGCCGCAGGTGAGTTCCGCCCTCGCGGTACCGACCGGCGTTCTCTTGGGCGATTGGGATTTGTTCGTCGACAGCGTGAGAGAACAAGGACTCGGTCTCGGCGTCGCGGTACTCGTCGCGGCGCTGTTCGGATGGGTCGTCCGGTGGACGGGGGTCGTCCCGCCGGGACTGTCGATACTGCACGTCGAACTCGTCGGCGTTCGACTCGCGCCGACCGCCCTGTCCACGCTCGGCGCCATCATCGCCGGTATCGTGGGCGCGTTCGGCTACACGACGGAACAGTCCACGACCATCATCGGCGTCATGATAGCGGCTGCGATAATCCCGGCGGCGGCGGCGACGGGACTCGCAATCGCGTGGGCGACGCCGCTGCTCGCCGTCGGCGCGTTTCTCCTCTTGCTCGTCAACATCCTCGCCATCAACATCGGCGCGCTGGTCACGCTCCTCGGGATGGGGTACGCGCCGAGATGGGCGGAGGAGGATGGGTCGTTCCGCGAGTCGATTCCGTCCGGGCGACGAACGGCGGTGTACGGGACGCTCGCCATCCTCCTGCTCGCGACGGTCGGGACGGGGGTTCTGACCGGGACAAACGTCGCGTTCAGTCGGACGACGAACCGGAACGTGGAAACGACGCTCGACCGACCCGCGTACTCGAACCTCTCCCTGTCGGGGGTGCAAACGGCGTACGGCGGAATGGGGTGGCGGTCGACGCCCGCGAACGTGACGGTGGTCGTCAGTCGTAGTTCCAACACGGCGTACAGCGACCTCCCCACCCTGTTGGAGCGGCAAATCGAGCGAGACGCGAACCGGAACGTCCACGTTACCGTCGAATTCACCGAGTCGGGAACGGCGAACGCGAGGAACACCTCGAACACGTATCGTTCGTTCCCGCACCCCAGGGTTTCGAGCCCGCACGGAGCGTGAATAGTTCGGTCGCGGTGCGAAGTCCTCTCGCCGGTATCACAAAGTACCTTTCACCAGCAGGCACAGCGAAGGAGTGGCCCCTCGTCGAAGGACGAACCCAAATGCAACCGAAAGACCACCGCGAACGCGACCCGGCGGACCGACCGGACGCGCCGTTGGACGAGCGCTATCCGGGGTTGAAGGTGCTAACGGAATCGCCGGAGAACGCACAGACCGCCTCCCGGGAACACCTCGAAAACTACCTGACGCCGCGCGAGGAGCATTACATCCGAACTCACCACCGGACGCCGAAAATCGACGCCGAGGAGTGGGCGGTTTCGCTGACCGGCATGGTCGAGAATGAGGTCGAACTCTCGGTGGCGGAGATAAAACACGACTACCCGACCGAATCGGTCGTGCACATGATGGAGTGTTCGGGGAACGGACGGGCGTACTTCGACCCCGACGCGGAGGGGGACCAGTGGACGGTCGGCGCAGTCGGGAGTGCGGTGTGGACCGGGACGCCGGTTCGTGCCGTCCTCGAAGCGCACGACGCCGCCATCGACGACGGACTATGGCTGTCCGTGATGGGCGGAGAAGCGAAAGAGGACGAGGACGTGTTCTGTCGGTCGATTCCGATGGGAAAGGTGCTGGACGATTGCCTGCTTGCCTACGAGATGAACGGCGAACCGATGACGCCGGAGCACGGCTATCCGCTTCGCCTCCTCGTCCCGGGGTGGTTCGGGAACAACAGCGTCAAATGGGTCGACCGGATGCACGTCATGGAGACGATGGTGTCGGGAGACGAGTGGGAGTCGAAGGGTGGGCGCGACTACACGGAGTACCAGCAGTCCTCGTATCGAATCGTTCCGGCCCAGGACGACGAACCGGAGCGCTACGAGTCGGTGGAGACGTTCAGCACGTACGAACAGATGCGAGAGACCGACGAGATTCGAAACGCCTACTGCTTCGACCAACTCGTCAAGTCGCTCATCACGTCGCCGACGGACGACGCCGCGCCGTCGGCCGACGGGCGGGTCGAAATCACGGGCGTCGCGTGGTCCGGTGACGATGCGGTCGAGCGCGTCGAGGTGTCGGTCGACGGCGGGGGGACGTGGGACGACGCCGAGTTCGTCGGACCGGACCTCGGACGCCACGCCGTCCGAAAGTTCCGGTACGTGTGGGACGCGACGGCGGGAGAGCACGCGCTGCTCTCTCGGGCGACCGACGAAGAGGGACGCACGCAACCGGCGACCGTCTCGGACCCCGACGAAGGGCTTCGCGGGATTACGGACGGAAAATACCCGTGGAACGAGAAGGGGTACGGAAACAACGCCTACGGTCCGCTCGGCGTCTCCGTTTCGGTCGAGGAGTAGACGGCCGAATCGTTCGGATTGTCACGTCGTCCACGGGAGTCGGTCGAACAATCGGTCTATCACCACCACCCCTCCGGCGATGACGACCCACAGGACGAGAACCGCGGCTATCAGCACGACCCAGTGAGGGACCGGCGTCGGGGGAGAACCCGGGTGGAGCGGGATGAAAGGGGAGAGCGTCATCGTAATCGGTGTTCAGACGTTTTCGGAGGGAGTTTCCCGTCCCTCGCTCGACCCCGTTCGGTAGACGTAGAGACCGGCCCCGATGATGAGGAGGCTGACGACTATCCAGTGGGGATTGTAGCGACCGCCCCGCGAGAGGGGTTGGTGGAGTCCCAGAAGCACGTGGTCGACCAGAACGTCGTAGAGGTCGAACGTGCCCAGGCCGACGACGGCGGAACCGGCTATCGGGCGAACGGGTAACGGACTCGCCGCGCGTCGTTCGGCCCGCCAGAGGAGTCCGCCGCCGATTCCCATGATGACGACCATGGTGATGGAGAACAACCCGTCGGCGAGCATGTTCGTTCGCAGTCCTGCCATCGTGGTTTGCGGATACAGGCCGGAGACGAGGTGGTGCCACTGCAACACGAGGTGGAGCACCAGTACGTCTATCAGGCCGCTGAATCCGAATCCGAAGATACCGGCAGCGAGGAGTGCTCGCCGCGTCACGCCGCCGAACGCGTCTCGTTGATGACTCATGGATGTTCGATGGACAGGCGCGACGGGCTTAGACGACGGGGCTCAACTCGCAGGCGATTTAAAACGGGTTTCGACGGGGGGTCATCGTTCCTCGATTCGAACGTCTGTGACTACCCCACGCACCGCCCAATCGCCTTGGTCAGGAGTATATCGTCGTACCTTCGGGGTCGTCCAGTCGCCGTTCTTCCGGTCGGCGCGAACGTCGCGTCGAACGCGTGAATCCTCCTCGCCGTCGATTTCGACCCGCAGTCGTTCCTCCGGGTCGTAGTCGACGAGCGTCGCCTCCCCCTCGATGGTCGAGTCGCCATCGACCGTCATCCGAATTCGTTCACCCAATTCCACGTCGCCAAGCGTTTGAACGAGCGTCATTCGTGGACACCTCTCGATTGTGAATCAGCGAGACCAATGGCTCGGTTTCTAGCGGACATTTCCAACGAGCGGCAAAAAACGAGGAACGCTGGCATGCTTAGTCATCTGCGGTCGCCTGCTGGTCGAACTGTTCGCCAACCTGCGAGAGTTCGTCGAGGGCTGACTGCTCTTCGCGGAGCGTCTCCGCCAGCATGTCCGACGCCTCATCGTGGCCGAGTTTCTGGGCCAGCGACGTGACGTTACCGTAGGCGGCGATTTCGTAGTGTTCGGTCTTCTGCCCGGCGGCGATGTTGTAGCGGTCGAGTACCTCGCCGTCGTTCTCCGAGGCGAATTCCTCGTGCTCCTCGATGAGCGCGTCCACGACGCGGTCATTCCGGTCCTGCGGTTCCTCGTCGATTTGTTCGAACACCTCTTCGAGGCGCTCGACGTGCTCCTGCGTCTCGCCGCGATGCTCGGAGAACGCGTTCTTCGCGCTTTCTTCGTCGGTCTGGTCGGCCAACGTCTCCAGCGCGTCGACGAGTTGCTGTTCGGTATAGTACAGTTCTTGCAGTCCCTCTACGAGCAGCTTTTCGGTCGAGTCTGTCGTCATGGTGAATCTCCGACTAGGTCGTGTAGACCCACCACAATGAGAATCGAGGCTACATGCGCAGGGATTCTAAAACGGGGGCATAGAACAGGTCGAGTCGGGTCGAAACGCCGTGCGAAAGAAGCAGGTCGGCGTTCAGTTCCGCTCGTGTCGCCCTTCCTCGAACTCCTCGACAACTTTGTCACAGAAGGCGGGCAAGTCGTCGGGGTTGCGACTGGTAACCAGTCCCTCGTCCACGACGACTTCCTCGTCCACCCATTCCCCGCCCGCGTTTCGGATGTCCGTCCGTAAACTCGGGTAGGAGGTCAGCGTCCGGCCCTCGACGACATCGGCCTCGACCAGCGTCCACGGACCGTGGCAGATGACGCCGATTGGCTTGCCCGCGTCGAAAACGTTCCGAAGCAACTGTACTGCGTCGCTGTCCGCACGGAGTCGGTCTGCCCCGACGGCACCGCCCGGGATCAACAGGGCGTCGTAGTCGGCGGCGGAAACCTCCGAAAACGTCCGTTCGACCTCGTAGGTGCCGCCCTCGTCGAGGTCGTTGTTGACGGTCCGAACCTCGCCGGTTTCGGCACCAACGACATCCACGGTCGCGCCCGCATCGGCAACCGCCTGCTGTGGCTCGGTGAATTCGACCTCCTCGGTTCCGGCTCGTGCGATGAAAATCGCCACGTTCGTGTCGATGAGTGTGTCTGTCATCGTTCTCCGTCGAGCATAGCGCATCGATATCCCTAAAGACGACGGCGTACGGCAACCATCCCACCCGATTGGAACGGCAAATAGAGCGGGACTCGAACCGGAATATCTACGTTACCGTCCGGTTCACGGAGTCGGGAACGACGGATGCGATGGGCTCATCGGACTGAGAACTCCCACGAGCACCAGCGACCTCCCGAACGGGGTACGGACTCGTTTCCACCGCGTAAGGAGCCTATACTATTGAGGCTCCCGAGTGGACGGAAAACGAGGGGGTTGAATGGGGTATCAGCGGGGGCTTTGCACGCAGTGGTCACGACGTGACCGATTGACCATCGTCATCATCGCGGTAGCGGTGGCGTTCCTCGTGGGAACGACGGTGTTGTTGGTCGCGGCGAACACGCAAACGTCGTCGATTTCGTCGGGATTCAGCGATTCGATGGCCGTCACCCACTACGACTCGATGGACGAGGCGACCGCTGCCGCCGGGGGCGACGACATCGTGCTCCCGGTCGCGGCGGTCGAGCAAAACGGGACGAGCGGGTACGTCGTCGGCGTCCCGGAAAGCGCGCCGACCGTTCTTCAGGACATCTCCGTCTCGTGGCGGGAAGCCCGGTTTCCACACGCGCCGTCGAACGCGACGCTCGTCGGGCCGGTCGAGAACCGAACTCGACAGCGGTTGGTCGGTAGCGGACAGACGAAAACGGTCTCCGTCGCACCGGCGTCGGCGGACAAGTCCGTCTTCCCGTCGTCGTGGTACGTCGGCGACCCCTCCACGGTCCGGTCGCTCGGCGCGACCGGCGCGTACGTCGTGGATACGACGCCGAAGAGCGGCGGCGGCGGGGCGGGAGGCGGAATCGCGGGCGTCGTCACGCCCGGCCTGTACCAGTATTTCATCGCGGGGATGGGGGGCGTGGTGGACCTGTTGGGGCTGGCGACCGTCGGCGGCGGCGTCCTCGTTCTCGTCGTCGTGTACAACGTCACCCGGATGAGCGTCCGCGACCGATTGGACGCCATCGAGGTCATCCGCGCCACCGGCGGGACGCCGCGAAGTCTGCTCGCCATCTTCGGCGTTCGCGCCGGACTGCTCACCGGTGTCGGCATCGCCCTCGGCTACGCGGTCGGCATCATCGTCACGAGGGGGGTCGTCAACGCCGCGGTGGCCGCCGGGCTTCGGATTTCGCTGTCGCCGTCGGTCACACCGGCCGTGCTCCGGGTTCTCCTCCCCGGATTCGCCTGCCTGCTGTTCGCCGGTGTCGCCGCGGGCGTGCTCGCCGTCCGACCGGCGACGAAGACGCCCCCGTCCCGCCTCCAGCAGTTATACAGCCAGCGCGGAGGGGCGACGAGCGAAACGCGGTGGTCGAAGGCCGCCGGGCGGGTGCCGTCGGTCGTGGATACGACCGTGCTCCAGTGGCGGGCGGTCGTCCCGGCGGCGACGGTACTGACCATCTTCGTCCTCATCGTGCTCCTCGTCGGGTCGTTGGTCGGCGTCCTCGCTCCCCTCGCCACGACGTCGGGCGGGACGGTAACCGAACCCGGCGCGCCGTACCCGATGGCGAGCCGAATCGACGCCGGATACGCCGACTTGCTCCGCCAACAGGGTGTCACGGCCAGCCCGGAAATCATCGTCGTCCAACTCCGGGACGGACAGCCGTATCTGGCCAGAGGGGCGAACTGGAGTTCGTTCGCGGGGGTGTCGAACGCGACGCTCGTCGCCGGGCGCGCACCGCGGGACAAGTACGACGCCGTTATCGGCCGCGACCTCGCGCGGACGCTGAACGTCGGCATCGGTGACAACCTCACGCTCGGCGGCGCGTCCTCCCCAGCGTTCACGCAGGTCACGATTACCGGCGTGTACGCGGCCGAAGGAATCGGGGACGACCAACTCGTGGTGCCGCTCGCGACCGCACACGACCTCTCGACTGACCCCGGCACCGTCCACTTCATCCGCACGGCGGGGGGCGACGCTCGCCTGTCGCGGTCGCAATCGAACACGCCGGATATCGTCGTCAGCAGCGTTTCGGCACCGGAGACCGCCGTCCGCGGAACGAAACTACCGGTGCGGATATCGGTGCGAAACTCCGGTTCGACGGAAAAGACACGGCGGCTGACGGCGAAACTGGGTTCCGCCTCGACCTCGCGCACGGTCACGCTCAGTGGTGGCAAACGGCGGACCGTGACGATGAACGTATCGGCATCGTCGCTCGGAAATCGGACGCTCCGCGTCGAGGGGTACACGCAGTCGGTCGGTGTGTACAGCGAGCCGCCGCTGTCCGTGCCCACGTTGCCGTCACAGGCACCGCCAAACGAGACGATGGCAGTCCCTGTTCGGACGGTAAACGGCGGGAACGTTTCCGGTGCGACGGTTCGCGTAGGGGAGCAAACCGCGCGGACGAACGAGGACGGAATCGCGGTCGTTCGCCTGCCGGGAGAGGAGGGTAACTACGACCTGACCGTGCGCAAGGGGAACCGAACGAACACGTCGAGCTTACACGTCGCGTCGGGGGCGACGCGCGAACCGATCGGAGCCGTTCGCGTTTCGCCGGACGAGGTGAGCGCCGTCTCCCGTCCGACGACGAAACTCGTCGTGTTCAACCCGTGGAGCAAACCGATAACGCGGACGCTCTCGCTCGTCGCACCGACGGGGACGAGAGAGAAAACCGTCTCCCTCGGTCCGTACGAATCCGCTGTCACGACGTCGGAACTCGGCGCTACCGGAGATTCCGGGTCGAGTGACTCGAACGACCGCCTGACGCCGGGAGAGTATTCGGTTCGGCTGGTGTCGGGCGGACGGACGATTGCGGCGGACTCGTTCACCGTCCACGGCGACGACCGGACGTTCTCCACGCTCGCCCAGAACACGGAGTACGCCAGCGGAAGCGGACTCGGGCAAGCCGTCCGCGGCGTGTTCGGCAACTTCAACCTCCTGTTGTTGGTGATGGTCGTCCTCGCCGGGCTGACTGCGGTCGGCGGAACGACGGCGACGTTCGCCCAAGCCGTCCACGCGCGACGGCGCGCCGTCGGGGTGTACCGCGCGACCGGCGCGACGCGGGGGAGACTGGTTCGCATCCTCCTCGCCGACGCCTGCCGCCTCTCTATTCCGGCCATCGCCGCCGCGCTCGTGGCCGCACTGGTGACGGTGCGGCTCCTCGCCGTCACCGGGTTGTTCACCGTCTTCGGCATCCGGCTCTCGACCGCCATCCCGCTCCCGATACTCGCCCTCGCGGTGGGGAGCGCGCTCGTGTTGATGGGGCTGAGCGTCCTCATCGCGGCGCTTCCCTACCTCCTCGCCACGCCGACCGCGGTTCAGCGTGGAACGGCTAACGGAACGGCCGCCGACCGCGAGACGGAAACGGCCTTCGACCGTGAAACGGAATCGTCATTCGGCCGCGAATCGGAATCGCCCTTCGGCCGCAAATCGGAATCGTCATTCGACCGTCACGAGACGCGACCGGAGTGACCGTCTATGAGGACGCGACCTAATCGAACCGGAAAAGACTAGACGAAAACGATTGTAGATGGGGGAGAATGACCGAAACCGTACTGGAAGCGAACGCCGTCCGCGTCGTTCGAGGGGAACGCGACGTCATCGAGGACGCCTCGCTCTCCATACCGACGGACGCACAGCTCCTCGTGCAGGGACCGAGCGGCGCGGGTAAAACGACGCTGTTCAACGTGCTCGGGTTGCTCGACACGCCGACGGACGGGACGGTCACGATTCGAGGCGAGGACACCGCTTCGCTCTCCGAACGAAAACGCGCGAAACTGCGACGGGAGACGCTCGGCTTCATCTTTCAGGACTTCCAACTCATCGGGGATTTGACCGCGTGGGAGAACGCCGCCCTCCCGCAGGACCACACGGGCGAACGGGACGAAGAGTGGCTCGAAACGCTGTTCGAGCGGCTCGAAATCGCCGACCGCACGGACCAGTATCCGGCGACGCTCTCGGGCGGCGAGAAGCAACGCGTCGCCATCGCCCGCGCGCTGGCGAACCGCCCTGCCATCGTGCTCGCGGACGAGCCGACCGGCCAACTCGACCCCGACACGACCGAACAGGTGCTCGACCTGCTGTTTCGACTGCAGGAGACGGCGGACACGGCGCTCGTCGTCATCAGCCACGACATGCAGTTGACGCCGCGGTTCGACACCGTGGTTCGATTGGAGGACGGACGGATTCGAGCGGATCCGACGTAAAAAGGGGGCGACGTGGGTCGTTCGAGCCGCTACCGGTTTCGAAGCCACGTGACGAACAGAAACGAGAGCGACCCGGTGACGGCGGCGAGAGCGACGGTCACGATTCTGGAAACGCCGCGGGTTGGGGTCATGAACCAAAACGATACCGAGATGGTCAACACCGTTGCGACGAAGCTATGAACGGTCGTTCTCGACGCGGATTTCGTGAGCGACACGGGTGTACTCGAACAACCGTGTCGAAGAACTAAGTAGTTCGGGGAGCGGTACCGTCGTCGGTCGATCGACGAGGTGGTAGTCGGTGTCGGTCGTCGAGTCAGTCGTCGGCGTTCCCCTCGACGGGAACCTCGTCCGTCACGCCGTTCGGCGGCGTCACGGTGTCCAGGAGGTCCTCGACGACTTCCACGGACGAGCGGTCGCTCAACTCCGCCTCGGTGCTCAAGACGAGGCGGTGGCGCATCACGGGGACCGCGAGCGCCTTCACGTCGTCGGGAATCACGTAGTCGCGGCCGTGAATCGCGGCGCGCGCCTTCGCGGTGTGGAGCAACGCGAGCGTCGCACGGGGCGACCCCCCGTGCGCGAGGTCCGAGTGCGTCCGGGACGCGCTCACGAACGACTGGATGTAGGATTTGACCGATTCGGCGACGTGCACGGTTCGCACCTGCTCGCGCGCGTCGAGGATGTCACCGACGGTGATGACCCGCGAGAGGTCGGTCGGGTCGAGGTCCGGCGTCTCGTCGAACCGGTCGATGAGTCGCAACTCGTCCTCGTCCGACGGGAGGTCCACGGTGAGTTTACACTGGAATCGGTCGCGTTGCGCTTCGGGCAGTTCGTACGTTCCGTCCATCTCGATGGGATTCTGAGTGGCGATGACCATGAACGGCGACGGCAGCGACAGGGTGTCGCCTTCGATGGTGACGGTTCGCTCCTGCATGCCTTCGAGCAGCGCACTCTGTGTTTTCGGCGTGGCGCGGTTGATCTCGTCGGCGACGAGCAGGTTCGTGAATATCGGCCCGCGCTGGAGTTGGAACTCCCCGGTCCCGTCCCGGTAGACGTGGGTGCCGGTGATGTCGGCGGGCAGCAGGTCGGGCGTCATCTGCACGCGGGTGAAATCGAGACCGGTCGCGTGTGCGAACGCGTTCGCAATCGTCGTCTTCGCCACACCGGGGACGCCTTCGAGAAGGATGTGCCCACGAGTGAGAAGCGAGACGGTGATTCCTTCCACAACGTCGTCGTTGCCGATGAGAACGGCCTTCATTTCCTCGGTCAGGGCGGAGTAGACTGCCTCGGGGTCCATCGTTGCCGAGTCTTTCGAACGGGAAGGGATAAATCAATGGATTCGCTGAACGGAACCGTCACTTCGAGCGCTCGTCGCGGTGCGTGGCGACGACGCGTCGAATGCGCGCCGAGTCCCAGTCGGGGTGTTGGTCGCGCAGATACGCTATCATCGCGGCTTCGGACATCTCGGGGGGTTCGACCGGCGACCGCTCCGTTGCTCGCTCGCCCGTCAAACGAGTCGTTCGCTCGTCCAGTCGGGACCGGGCGGACGACCACAGCCGACGGACGGGGTCCGGCCGCTGTGCCCACGCGAACACGAGCGCGAGACAGCCGCCGCCGAAGAGGAGTTGCAAGAGCGGGGACTCTCGAAGCACCAAGACCGCGAGCGCGAGCGGCGGGAGGCGCGACGTGTGCGAGTAATCGAGCAGGACGGTGCGATTGTCGGCGACGACCGCGCGGACGAACTCGCGGTTGCCCGTTCGGTCGAGCATCGAATTTATCATGGCGCTGGAGTCGCCGACGACGAGGACCCGCCCGTCGCCGAAGCGTTCGACGGTGGCGACCGGCAGCGACGAAATCGTCTCGTTGTCGTCCAGTTGCCGGTTGCGGTTCGTGTCGAGGTAGGCGAACTCGGACGTACTGACGAGCACGGTCGCGTTGTTCGGCACGACCGCCGTGCCGTGGTTGAGCGTGAGCGACGACACGTTCGCAACGAGCGAGTTGTTCGAGACGTTTTCGGCGACCGGCATCGAGGGGGAGCGGTACCGTCGTCGGTCGTCGCGGATGGGACGGCCGTCGAGGCGCGCGTCCGTCCCGAGCGCCGAGAGCAGTCGGTTCGTTTCCGGACCGTAATCGCCCGCGACGAGGAGCGTTCCGCCTCGTCGAACGAACCGGCGAAGGCGCTCCCGGTCCGTGGCCGAGTAGTTCCCTCCCGGCGAGAGGATAACCGCGACGGTTTCGTTGGGCGAGACGCGCGAGTAGGCGGCGGTATCGTGGGCGACCAGCGGCTCCGCCCCGCGGTCCGTCGCGATGCCGCGGAGCTTACTCGTTCCGTCCCACGCACCGTTGTACGCGCCGAACGAGGCGCTCGACGTGGACGAGGCGACGACGAGTCCGACAACGACGACGAGGACGAGTGCCCCGAGGACGAGCGTCGGCGTCGGGTAGTCGGTCGGCCGTTTCACGCTCAGAACACCCCCGGCGGGAGAATGGCGAGAATTCGTCGGACGACGATGATACCGAAGACGATCAGCCCGAGCGCGATGAACCACTTCAGCCGTCGTCGCCACCGCGGCGTCACGTTGAACGGTGCAGTGAGTTCGACGATGACGAGCAGTCCGATGAGCGAGAGGACGAAGAACAGTTCCAGCGAGAGGGACCCCAACGCCGCCAGTGCGAGGAGGGAGACGAGCATCCACGCGAGTTGTCCGTGGATAAATCGTTGACGACGTTGAGTCGACATCTATAATTAACCACAGGGACCGGACTTACCAAAGTATCGGTCTTCGGTATCCGGTGGGTTGTTCTCGGAGCCGAAATACCTACCATCGTGTCCAAGAAATGAGAGTGTATGTGGCCCTGGGGACACCTCGCTGTCGGCTACCTCTGCTACTCGCTGTGGTGTCGATACCGGAACCGACCGCCGTCGGCCCTCGGCGCGGTGACCGTCGCCGTCGGCACGCAGTTTCCCGACCTGATAGACAAACCGCTCGCGTGGACGTTCGCGTTGCTTCCGACCGGCCGCTCGCTGACCCACTCGGTCTTCACCGCCGGACTCCTGCTCGCCGCCCTCTGGGTCGGCGCGCGACGATACGAAAAACACCTGCCGCTGGGCGCGTTCGCCATCGGCTACCTGAGCCACCTCGCCATGGATGCAGTGAAGCCGGTCATGAACGGGAATTTCGGGGATACGAGTTTCCTGCTGTGGCCCGTCCTCTCGCAACCGGCATACTCGACGCCGAAGAGCTTCCTCGCTCACTTCGCGGAGTTCGAACCGACGCCGTTCGTCCTCCTCCAGTTCGCGCTCGCGGGAGTCGCGCTGGTCGTCTGGATGTTCGACGGCGCACCGGGATTCGAGGAGGTTCGCCACCTGTGGCCGACGACGAGTCGGGAACACGTCGGCGAACGATAGCAGAGACGATAGAGAAAGTCGGCTTGGCGCGGACGACGATGCAACGTCCCCGACGATGGCGAACGGGTCGTCGTCGCTGACGCGCGCCGTCCGCTCGCGGCCATCACCACCGCGACTGCCGCGGTCATCACCAGCACCGGACCACTACTCTCTCAGTCGTCCCGAGTTCCCGACGGTGAATCGGTGGGGAAGCCGAACGACGAGTCGGCGGAGCGGTCGAACGGCGAATCGGCGACGGTTTCCGCCACGGACCCGCCGTCCGCTCTGGTTTCCGTCGCGGTCCCGCTCGCGGCGGGGGACCCGGCCGCCGTCGTCGCCCCGTCTCGGACGTCGAAGTCCGAAACCTGCTCGTGGAGCGACTCGGCGAGGTCGGAGAGGTGCTGGACGTTTCCGGACACCTCCGCCAACGAAGCGGTCTGTTCCTCGGTCGCCGCCGAGACGGTGCTCGCCTCCGCCGCGGTCTGGTGGCTCACGCTGGCCGCCTCGTCGATCATCGAAACGACCTCCTCGACGGAGGTGGCCTGCTCGCCGGTGGCGTCGCTGATCTCCCTGATGCCGCCCTCCGCTTGCTGACTGGCGTCCGCGATTTCGTCGAACATTTCGATGGCGTCCTCGATGGTCTCCGAGCCGTTTTCCACGCGGGCGCTCATCGCCTCCATCCCGTCGGCCGTCTCGGTCGTCAGCGCCTGAATATCGGCGATGCTGGATTCGATATCGTCCGTCGCACGCGTGGTCTCCTCCGCTAAGTCCTTGATCTCGTTCGCAACGACGGCGAACCCGTCGCCCGCCTCACCGGCGCGGGCGGCCTCGATGTTCGCGTTCAACGCCAACAGGTTCGTCTGCTCGGCGATGTTGGCGATCATATCCACGATATCGCCGATTTCGGCCATCTCGTTCTCCAGCGTTGCGACTTGCGTAACCGCCTCGTCCGCCCGCGCTTCGATGGCGTGAATCTCGTCGGTCGCCTCGGCGGCGTGCTCCTGTCCCGTTTCGCTTCGTTCGACGGCGGTGGCGGCCGTCGCGGCCACTTCGTCCGCGGCCGAGGCGATTTCCTCGACGGTCGCGGAGACGTCGTTCATCTCGGAGAGGACCTCATCAAAGCTCTCGCTCTGGGTTTCCGCGCCGTACGAGATTTCCTCGACGGACTCGGCGACTTCCTCGCTGGCCTGCTCTATCTCCTCCGTGCTGCACGCCACGTCTTCGCTGGACCCCGCCACCTCGTCCGCGATGCGCTGGACGGTTTCGATGCTGTCGCCGAGTTGCTCGATGCCCGCTTCGAGGGCGGCCGTCACGTCGCCGTAGTCGCCCGGGAAGTCCGTCTCGACCCGGTGGTCGAGTCGGCCATCTTTCAGCCCCTCGCTCGCGGCCGAAATCTGGTCGAAACTCGCCGACAGTTGGTCGGTGCCGTCCGCGAGGTCGTCCAAGACGGCACCGTACTGTCCCGGCCGGTCGGCGTCGATGGCTTGCTCCAGTCGGCCGTCTCTCAGCCCCTCGCTCGCGGTCGAAATCTGGTCGAAACTCGCCGACAGTTGAGTCATCCCGTCGTCGAGAGTGTCCAAAACGACGCCGTACTGGCCCGGTCGGTCCGTCTCGACGGAGCGGTCGAGTCGGCCCTCGCGGAGGTCGTCGCTCGCGCTCCGAATCTCCCGAAAACTACGGGAGAGTTGGTCGGTTCCCTCGTCGATGTTTCGCATGATTTCGCCGTAGGTACCGGGGTAGTCGGTCGTGATATCCTGTTCTAGCCGTCCGGTCTTGAGATTGCGACTAACTCCGTCGAGGTCGGCGAAGACCCCGCGCAAGTTCTCCTGCATGTCGTTGAAGGCATCGACCATCCGACCCAGTTCGTCGTCCTCGGGGTGGTCGTCGAGGTCGGTGTCGAGGTCGCCTTCGCTCGCGGCGACGGCCGCTTCCGAAAGTCGTTCGACGGGCGACGTGATACGGCGGGCGACGAAGAGACCGATGGCGATGGCCGCGAGGAACGACAGGCCAGTCAATCCGACGATTTCGAGCTGGCTGGTCCGCGTGGCGCTGTCGGCGACGGCCACCTGCTCTCCCATCTGCGTTCGAACGGACTGTTTGATGGACTGCGCCTCCGATTCCATCTCGGTTCCCAACGGGGTCATCTCCCCCGCCACCCGCGCCGAACGGTCCGTCTCACCGGCCGCTCGCGCGTCGAAGAACCGGCTTCCGAGTTCGTCGTACTCCTCGTGCTGGGAGCGAATCGCGGAAAGGCGGTCCTCTTCCTCCGCGCTCAAGTGCGCGGATTCCAAGGTTCGTATCTGCTCGTCGAACCGCTCGCTCGCATCTTCGAAGTCCGCTTTCGCCCCCGATTCCCCAAGTTGGGCGGCCTGAATCGCCCCCTTCTGTTGCTCGATGGCGATTATCACTTCGGCTGCGGCGTCCATCTCTCGTCCGTCCTCGGCGATTTTGTGGGACTCGGTATCGACCGACGCCACGGCTTCGTACCCAACGGCCCCCGTCACGGCGACCAGCCCGGCGACCAGAACGAATGCGAATATCAGCTTCGGTCTGATGTCGAAACCGTCGATCGTCAGTGTATCCAGTATAGACAGACGGGAGCGTGATCTATCGGTCATTGGAAATTCTCGTTTGTCAGCAACCACCCCCGCCACATAAAATATCGCTTCGGACACACGTCTTACATTTTATATATTCTCCGATGACGAGCGGTGGAACGAAAGCGGCAACGCGGGACATACGCGGCGACGCCCGCGGCGAGAGCGACCGCTCCGTCGGCCGCCACGACCGCGAGCGAGTTCGTGGGCGACGTGACGACGGGCGACGGCGCGATACCGAATCGAATTCGACCGTTCCGACGAGCGTTCGACCGCGTTCCGTCGGACAAACCATGCGCTCCGTGGGCGCTATTCCCCGTCCGAGTTCCCCTCCGTGGCGGCCTCGTACACCGTCTTCCGGTCGTCAAAGTAGACCGGCGCGTCGGCGTCGGCCTCGAACCGAACGACGCGCTCCATCGCCTCCCGGCCGTCGTCAACGTCCGACCGGAGGTCCTCGGCGAGGGAGACGTATCCGTCGGCCAGTTCCCGAAAGGCGACCATCCGCGCTCGCTTGGTCTCGACGACCGCCCGCGTTTCGTCGAGGTCCGTCTCCAGTTCCGCGACCGCCGCGGCGTCGATGTCGTCCCCCTCCGGGCCGCCTTCGTCGAGACGCGTCCGTATCTCCGCTATTTCCGCGTCGATGTCGTCCAACAGTTCGTCGGCTTCGGACGCCATCGTTTCGACGCGACCCGAGAGGAGGCCCGCCTGCGTCTCGCAGTACTCGACGAACTCCTCGGGCGACAGCGAACTCCCGTCTTCGTCGTCCATGGTGGACGGTTGGGGTGTCCGATAGAAATCGTTTGGGTCGGTGGACGCGCGGTCAGGGTTTCGGCCGTTCGACGCGTTTCTGTCCCCGTTCTCTGACTCGGTCGATACGCGAGCGAGCGGTTACCCGCGTCTCTCCGACCATCGCGCCGACGAACGCGCCGATGGCGCCGCCGGTGCTCGCCGCGTTTCGACTGATGAACCCGCCGATTGCGCCGCCGATGGCGGCACCGATGGCTGCGTGACGGGCGCGACTCAATGCACGTGTGAGGCGAATGGAACGCATACACGCCTACTAGTCACCGAGACGCATAAATCCACTCGCGGATTCGGGGTGTCGTCGCGGAACTCCGCGAACCGCCATCTCGAATTCACGAGGGACGAAGCGGGTCAGAACGCGTCCATCGCGGCGAACACGTTACTGATGGGGTGATAGCCGGGTTCGACGGCGGTGCCGCGGTTGGGGTCGTCGCGCTCGTTCGTTCGGGACAGGCGCTCGAACCAGTTGCCGTGTTTCGGGTTGACGAAGTTCGTCTCCGCGTACTCCCAGAGTCGGTCGTACCACGAGCGATACGCCTCGTCGTCCCGACCGAGGAGCGCCGCCGCGCCGATGCCTTCAGTTATCGCCCAGCCGTACTTGTCCGCGACGACGGGGGATCCGTCCGCATCGACGGTGTAGTAGAAGCCGCCGTGGTCGTCGTCCCAGCCCATCTCGGTCGCGTGATCGAACAGTTCGCGGGCGGACGTTCGGAGCCACGCCTCGTCGCGGACGTCGGCGAGTTGCGAGAGGAGCTTCGACCACTCCAGATGGTGGCCGGGTTGGTAGCCCCACGGTCGGAACTGGTGGTCCGGTTGGTCCTCGTTGTAGCCCATGTCGTGCGCCCAGTCCGAATCGTAGTGTTCCCAGAGACGACCGTCTGTTTCGGCCGCGAGGTCCCGAACGAGACGCTCGGCGATGGAGTAAGCGCGGTCGAGGTAGCGCGCATCCCCGGTCACCTTGTGGGCGACGAGCATGGCCTCGCAGGTGTGCATGTTCGCGTTCAGCCCGCGATACGGGGCGAGGTCGTCCCACGCACCGTCGGCACGGTCGGCGTACAGTCCGTGGTCAGGTTCCCAGAAGTGCCGGTCGATGGTTTCGACGGCGCGTCGGAGTTCCTCTTCCGCGCCCGGAATTCCGGCTTCGAGCGCGCGCGCACTGGCGAGGACGACGAAGGCGTGACCGTAACAGTAGCGTGTGTCGTCCGCGGTTTCCCGGCCGCGGAGTATCCAATCGTAGCCGCCGTTCTCGGCGGCCCACTGGTGGTTCGAGAGGAAGGACAGACCGTGTTCGGCGGCCGTTCGGCACCAGACGGGGCCGTCGAGGAGCGCGCCCACGCTGAAGTTGTGGACCGCACGCGCGGTCGCCACGAGGTGTTTCGTCCGGCCGTCGTAGACGAAGCCGTCTCGTTCGTCGAGTTGTGCGACGTACCCGCCGTACCGGGTATCGATGCAGTCGGGGTAGTAGAAGTTCAGAACGCGGAGAATCTCGCGGCGAAGCTGTCGTGGGTCGTGATAGTTCAGGGTCATGGTCGTGGATTTCGTTGGATGTACTGAAAGGGATGATCCTCGTTCGGATGGCGATACATCGTTCGGTGGGGAACCTATTATGGCGAACCGAAGTGAGCGGCGAGGTGTTCGGCCCATCGCTCGTTCGCGTCGCGCGTCCGGCCCGCGATGTGCGGGGTGTGAACGACGTTGTGACGCCCGAGGAGCGGGTCGTCGAGGGGGAGCGGTTCCTCGTCCCACACGTCCGCGGCGAGGACGATTTCGTCCGCGAGCACGCGCTCCCGAACGGCGTCCATATCGCAGATACCCGCCCGCGTGACGAGGACGAGTATCGCCCCTTCCGGGAGCGCGCGGATGTGGTCTGCGGTCACGACGCCTTCCGTCGAGGGAGTGAGCGGAATCGTCGGGGCGAAGATGTCGGCGTCGCTCACGAGTTCCTCCATGCTGTACACCTGCCGCGTACCCGTGCTGTGAAAACACGGTTCGTCGGCGAACGGGTCGTAGGCCGCCACGTCGGCACCGAGGTGGTTCGCCGTGGCGGCGTAGCGGCTTCCAATGTTGCCGATTCCCGCGACCCGGACGCGCTTTCGGGCGATGGTTCCGCTCACGAAGTTCGGGTCGTCCGCGAACTGGTGGCCGCGTGCGCCGGGCACCTCGTTGTCCAGTTGGTCGAGGTCCCACGGGTCGTGCGTCTCGGTCATCGCGGCGTGTTTCTGCGGAATCCGCCGGAGCGCGTCGATGGTCAGTCCGATGCCGAACTCGGACACCGACTCGCTCCAGAACCCTTCGTTCGTGTGGTCGTGGACCGTCACGCCGCGGTCCCGGAAGTAGTCGGCTATCTCCTCGTCCGCGTCGTACATGGAGTCAGTCATCACGAAGGCCTCCGTCACGTTCGTGAATTCTCGGAGGTCGGCGACGGAAGCGCGGACGCCGAGCGAGACGAGTTTCTCGACGGATTCGGGCGTGGAGACGGCCTCCCCCAATCTCGTTTCCCTCGTTTCGGAGAGCCGAACGAACTCGACGGGCGTGCCGTCGTCGGTCCAGAGTCGGTGCAGGTGGTCCGCCGCGAGCGGCCATACGTCCTCGAACAGCGGGTCTACGACGATTGTGCGTGTCATGGTGTTCAGTTAAAACGTCATTTTTCTATTCGAACAGGTACCGCATCGTGTCGAGCACGTCGGGGGGCATGCGGTGCGGTTCGGCGTTGTACGTCGGAATCTCGGCGGAAATCCACCCGTCGTAACCGACATCCGAAAGCGCGGCGACGACGCTCTCCCAGTCGATGTCCCCCTGCAGCGGGTACGTCGGTCGGTGGGGGTCCGTCAACCAATCCTTGACGTGGACCTTCGAAATCCGGTCGGCGAGACCGCGAATCCAGCGGTCGGGAAGCCCCCATCGGAAGCCGTTGCCCACGTCGAAGTAGGCCGAAACCCGTCCGGCGTCCTCGACGGCTTCGAGGAATTCGATGAACTCGCGCGGCGAGTACAGGAAATCGTTCTGGACGTTCTCGACCGCGACGCCGACGTCGGCGTCCGCCGCGTAGCCCGCGATTTCGCGGACCGATTCGACCGCGCGGTCGTAGTCGGCGTCGTAGTCCGCGCCAGGGGAGATAACCGCGGGGACGATGAGTATCTCCTCGGCGTCGAGCGTCACCGCCGCGTCCACCATCTCCTGCGCGATATCGATGCCTCGTTTTCGGGTCTCCTCGTCGGCGCTCGACAGCGGATACTCCCAGTGGAGCGTGGTCGAAACGGCCGGAACGTCGAGTCCGTGTTCGACGGCGGCCCGCCGAGCTCGCTCGCGGCCGCCCGGCGTCGTCAGCAGTCCGTCGGCTCGATAGTTCGGTTCGACGCCGTCGTATCCGGCGTCGGCGAGGACTTCGCACGTCGTTTCGATGTCCGCCGCCGGAAATCCGGCCTGATTGAGTCCGTACCTGTGGTTCATGGTTCGGCGTCGTCCGTCGCTCCCGTTCCGTTCTCGTCTGCCGACCCGACGACGACGGCGCGCAAGTCGTTGACGTTGGTTCCCGTCTCGCCGGTTTCGACGAGCGCGTCGTGAGCGGCGAGGAACGGGTACACGTCGTGGTTTCGCAACGCTCCGCGTGCGTCGTCGCGGGCCTCGGGCGGAATCGTCTCGTGGTCCGCGATTGCACCCGCGGCGTCCGTGCTCCCGTCCAAGCCATCGGTGTCGATGCTGGCGACGACGATACCGGAACGGTCGAGTTCGCGCGTCGCGGCGAGGGCGAACTCCTGATTCGGCCCTCCGGTTCCGTCGCCATCGACGGTGACGGTCGTTTCGCCGCCCGAGAGGAGGACCGCGGGTGGGTCGAGCGGGTGCCCCGTCGCGGCACACTCGACGCCGATTGCGGCGTGGGTGCGGCCGACCTCGGCCGCCTCGCCGCCGACGCGGGACGAGAGGACAAGCGGAGTGTAGCCCAGTTCCCGCGCTCGGTCGGCCGCCGCGTCGAGCGCCGTCCAGTTGTCCGCGAGGACGCGGTTAGTCACGTGCGCGAACGCGTCGGTGGCATCGTTTTCGGGCGAAGTCGCTTCCCGCTCGCGCAGCGCCGTTTCGATGTCCGCGGGAACGCTATCGAGATTTTCTTCGAGGACCCGCTTCGCGTCCGCGAACGTCGCCCGACTCGGATACGTCGGCCCGCTGGCGACCACCGACGGGTCGTCGCCGATGACGTCGCTGACGACCAGACCGACGACGCGGGCGGGAGCGGCGGCGCGGGCGAGACCGCCGTCTTTCCCGCTCGACAGCGCGCGGCGGACGGTGTTGATGTCGTGGATGTCGGCACCGGAGCGGAGCAGGCCGTCCGTGACCGTCCGAAACGAGTCGAGCGAGATGCCCTCCGCGGGCGAAGAGAGGAGCGCGCTGCCGCCACCCGAAATCGGCGCGAGCACCAGCGTCTCCGCGTCGGCGTCGCGGGCGGCGGCGAGGATATCGCCGGTCGCGTCCCGGTTGCGCTCGCTCGGAAGCGGATGGTCACCGAGACGAACGTCGATTCGGGTCGTCTCGGCGGGCGTGTCCGTCACGACGATGCCGTCGGTCAGGCGCTCGCCGAGGACGACTTCGAGGCTGGTCGCCATCTCCCCGGCGGCGTTCCCCCCGCCGAGGACGACGACGCGCGAGAAGTCGTCGAGGTCGAACGTCTCGTCGGCGACGGTGAGCGTCGTCCCGTCTCGGGAGAGCGTTCGACGGACGACGTGCCGCGGCCGTGCGGCGTCGATACCCGCGTGCAGGCAGTCGAGCGCGACGGTTCGCGGCGACGGTCGGTCGGTTCGGTCGTGGGTCATCGGTGGTCCGCCCCGTTCATGGTCACGCTTCGGTCTCGTCCCGTGTCAAGAGTGCGGTCAGGTACTCCGCGTGGCACCACGCGAGCGGCATGGCGAACCGAACCACGTCGCGGTCCTTCGTCTGGGCTTCGAGGTCGCGGTAGGCTTCCCGCATGTGGCCCAGTTCCTCGGCGATGAAGTCGAACGAGACGTCGCGCAAGACGCCCTCGTCGAACTCCTTCTCGTAGTCGAGTCCCGTGTCCCACTCGTTCGCCATGAACGCCTCGAACCGTCGTCGGGTCGTGAGGTGTTCGGGGATGTGACCCTCCTCGTTCGCGTGGCGCGCAATCGTCGCCAGTACGTCGTTTCCGCGGTCGGGGTCGCCGGTGGCGAACCGATACTGGGCGTGCCACGCGGTATACTGCAACCACGGTCCGTTTCCGCCGTGCTGGTGGACGTCGAAGTCGCGGTAGAAGCCCATGAATCGCTGAATACCGCCGATTTCGGGGTCCTCAAGCGCGGTCGCGCTTCGGTTCGCGGCCTCGTGAAGCGCGTCCCCGAACAGGTCTTCGAGGTCGAAGTAGAACGGCGCGAACAGCGTCACGTCCGGACGGGTGTCGAGGTCGCCCTCCGGCGAGTAGCGTCGCGGAACCTGTGCCGGACTCGTGAACGCGCGTTTCACGCCGCCTTCGAGGTGCGAGCGGAAGCGGTGGATGTCGTCCTCGACGGCCGCCGACTCCTCCGGGAGGAGCGAGAGCGCCCGTTCGATGTCGCGGAGGGCGGACACGAACACGCAGTTGACCCAGAGGGTGTAGCCGGACTCGATGCGCCCCTCGTGGATGCTCGTCGTGCTCTCCACGAGGTGGGCGTTCGGGTCGAAGAGGTCGTCGCGGACGTGCGAGACTGCGCGGTCGGCCGCGTCGATGACGCCCTCCCCGAAGGAGGCACCGACCGTCTCCAGCGCGTCGGTCGCATCGAGGGCGAACACGGCGTGCGCGAGAACGCGAAGGCCGTGTCCCACGTTGTCCTCCTGTCGGTAAATTCCGCGGTCGGTGCCGTCGAGCGCGTAGCGCTGTCGCCACTGCCCCCCCTCCTCCTGTGCGTCGAGGAAGAACCGAGCGGCGTCGAGGATGTGTCGTCTGCACCGGTCGGGGCGAACATCAGCCTCGACAGCGCCGAGCCACGACTTCGTGATGCAGGCGATGTCCCGCGGATAGGCGTAGGGATAGCGGTCGTCCGGGTCGCTCGCCAGCGGCACCGACCCGTCGCAGTCGGCCGGGTACACGAGGTCGTCCAAGACGTCGAGGTGGAACGTCGGGTCGTCGAGGTCGGTCGTCGGCGAATCGTGAATCGCGTTTTCCGTCGTATGGTTTGGCATTTGTCGATGGAGGGATTAGTTGGAGATGGATGGTCGCTGTGTCTGTTCGTCGGGGAATCCTCGCGTCTTGAGAGCGGCGCCGGAGTCCGCGTCGAAGAGGAACACGTCCCGCGGGGAGACGGTCACACCGAGCGTCTCGCCCGGGTTCGGATACGTGTCGGACGGGACGCGGGCCATGAGGTCTCGGTCCGCGATAGAGAGGTGAACGAAGTTATCGTTTCCTTGATACTCGGAGACGGTCACCGTCGCGGCGAACGTCCCGTCGGCCGGGTTGTCGGCGAGTCGAACGTCCTCGGGTCGGAGGCCGAGCGTGACCGACTCGCCGTCCGCGAGGGAAACTGCGCCGGATGGAACTGCGGCGAGCGTCGTCCCGCCGTGGCGGAACGACAGTTCGTCGCCGTCCTCGCGGACCGTCGCCTCGAAGGTGTTCATCGAGGGACTGCCGAGGAAGGTGGCGACGAACTCGTTTTCCGGGTGGTCGTAGGCGACTTCCGGCGGCGCGACCTGTTGGAGTTCGCCGTCGTTCATCACGGCGATGCGGTCGGCCATCGTCATCGCCTCCGTCTGGTCGTGGGTGACGTACACCGCCGTGACGCCGAGGTCGGTCTGCAACTGCTGGAGTTCCGTCCGCATCCGCGCCCGAAGTTTGGCGTCCAGATTCGAGAGCGGTTCGTCGAGCAGGAACACGTCCGGGTCGCGGACGATGGCCCTGCCGAGCGCGACGCGCTGTTTCTGCCCGCCGCTCATCTCGTCGGGTTTGTCGTCCAACAGTTCGGTGATGTCGAGCAGTTCCGCGATGTCCTCGACCTTGCTGTTGCGTTCCGTCCTGCTCAAGTCCGTCGAGTGTTTCAGCCCGTAGGCCATGTTCTCGCGGGCGGTCATCTTGGTGTAGAGCGCGTAGCTCTGGAACACCATCGCGATGGAGCGCTCGCTCGGCGCGAGGTGTTGGACCTCGCGGTCGCCGATGGTGATGGTCCCGTCGGTCACCGTTTCGAGACCGGCGAGCATCCGGAGCGTGGTGGATTTCCCGCACCCGGACGGCCCGACGAGAACCAGAAACTCGCCGTCGTCGATGTCGATATCGAGCGAATCGACCGCGACTTCGCGGCCCTGTGCGTCGTCGTATATCTTCGTGAGGTCGGTCAGTTCAAGCGTCGCCATGGGTTTCACCTCCGTGGTCGCAGTCCGCGGGTCGGTTCATCGAATCGCCTCCCCCGCCGCGTCGAACGCGTGGAGTTCCGTGCGGTCGAACGCCACCTCGACGTTCGCCCCCGGAGAGACGCCCTCGGGGAGCGCCCGGACGCGGGCGGTGAAGGTGTACTCCCCGCGCGCGAGTTCGAGTTCGTAGGCGTTACCGAGCGGTTCGATGACCCGCACCGCACAGGTCATCGCGTTCGTCAGGTCGTCCGGGTCGGGTCGGGAGACGTTCGCCACGTCCGCCGCCGGAGTTCGGAGCAGATGGACGTCCTCCGGTCGAACGCCGAGGGTTTCGGTGTCCGTGGGGAGCGTCGTATTGAGTCGAACCGACTCCCCGTTCGGCAGGAGTTCGACGCCCTCCCCGACGGAGACGTCGAAGAAACACATCGGAGGGTTGCCGATGAACCCGGCGACGAACTCGTTGGTCGGCGTCTTGTAAATTTCCTCGGGCGTCCCGACCTGCTGGAGTTCGCCGTCGTTCATCACGGCGATGCGGTCGGCGACGCTCATCGCCTCCTCCTGGTCGTGGGTGACGTAGACCGTGGTCGTCCCCAGTTCCTGCTGGAGTTCCCGAATCTCGAAGCGCGTTCGAACCCGCAGTTGCGCGTCCAAGTTCGACAGCGGTTCGTCCATCAGGAACGCCTTCGGTTCACGGATGATGGTGCGGCCCACCGCGACGCGCTGTCGCTGGCCGCCCGACAGTTGGCCGGGTTTCTTCTCGAGGAGGTCCTCGATTTCGAGCAGTTCAGCCGTGTGCTCGACTTTCGCGTCGCGCTCCTCGTCCGAGACGTCCATCTTCCCGAGCGGGAATTCGAGGTTGCCGCGGACGGTTTTGTGCGGGTAGAGCGCGTAGCTCTGGAACACCATCGAGAGGCCGCGCTCCTGCGGGAGGGTCCTCGTCACCTCCTCGTCGCCGATGTCGATGCGGCCGTCCGTCGGGGTTTCGAGACCGGCTATCATCCGGAGCGTGGTCGATTTCCCACACCCGGACGGGCCGAGCAGGACGAGGAACTCGCCCGGTTCGACGTCGAGCGAGAGGTCCTCGACCGCGAGCACGTCGCCGTACGCCTTTTCGATGTTCGAGAGCGAGATTCCGGCCCGCTTGGTCTCGACCGCCGAGCGGTCCGTTTCGGCGGGGGTCGGCGATTCGTCGTCGATTTCGGTCGTTTCGGAGGACACGAATTATCCCTCCACCGAGCCGAAGGTGAGGCCCTCGACCATGTATTTTTCAAGATACACGAACATGATGACGATGGGAATGCTCGTCAGCAGCGATGCGGCCATTATCTGTCCCCACACTTGGTGGAACCCGGACGAGAGCGCGTCCAGACCGATGGGGAGCGTGAACGTCGATTGGCTTCGGAGGAAGATGCTGGCGAAGAGGTACTCGTTCCACGCTATCATGTACGTGTAGATGAACACGGCCACGATGGCGGGTGCCGAAAGCGGAAGCGTGATGCGGAAGATGACTTCCAGCCGCGAGTAACCGTCCATCATCGCCGCCTCCTCGATCTCCGGCGGGACGCTCCGGAAGTAGTTCCCGAGCATGTACAGCGACACCGGCAGCGTCTGGACGAGGTAGGTGATGACCAGACTGCCGAGGTTATCCACGAGTCCCAGCCAGACGATGATTTTGAACAGCGGCACGACCAGCAGGATGCCCGAGAACATGTACACGAGCAGGACGCCGCGCGAGAACAGCCCCCGTCCCGGATAGTCGAGGCGGGCGAAGCTGTACGCGCCGAACGTGGCGACGACGACGGACATCCCCGCGGTTATCACCGAGATGATGAGGCTGTTTTTGAAGTAGGTGACGAACGGGAACGTCTCCGGACTGAAGACGCTCTGGTAGTGTTTCAGCGTCAGGTCCTGCGGCACGAACGACGGCGGGAGCGAGTAGATGGCGCTCTCCGGCATGAAACTCGTGACGACCATCCAGTAGAACGGGAGGAGCGAGACGAACAGCGTGAGCACTATCGCCCCGTAGAACACGACCCGTTCCCACAGGCTGGTTTCGATGCGACTTCGCCCGAAGGCGTTACCGAAGCCCTCGGACACCGTAGCGAGTATTGTCTGTATCATGTGTTACCACTCCAGAATCCAGCTGACGTACATGAGCACGAACAGCATGAGCGCGACGAACAACACCATCGCGATGGACGCCGCCTGTCCGTGGTTGTAGTTCGCGAACGCGGTCTGGTAGGCGTACAGCGACAGCGTGTTGACCTTCTTCGTCAGCAGCCAGATGTCGGCGAACTTGTTGAAGTTCCAAATCCAGCGGAGCAGGAAGACGGTTGCGAGGACGTACTTCAACTCGGCCAGCGTGATGTCCTTGAACCGGGCGATGCGTCCCGCGCCGTCGATTTTCGCCGCCTCGTACATGTCGCTCGGAATCGCTTGCAGTCGGGCGATGATCATCAGGAACGCGAACGGGAAGTAGCGCCACGCGTCGAAGGCGATGACCGTCCAGAGCGCCGTCTTGCCGTTGTTGAGCAGGTCGATGTTCCCCGAGTAGATGCCGAGGACGTTGCTGAGGAAGTACGGAACCATCCCGTACAGCGGGTCAAGAAGCCACTGCCAGACGTAGGCCACCGCGATGAGCGGGGCGACGTACGGCAACAGCATGAGGCCGCGGACGAGGCGACGGCCGCGGAACTTCCGGTTGAACAGGATGGCGACGCCGAGTCCACCGGCGGTGGCGAGCACGTCGCTGAACAGCGTGAAGATGACCGTCGTCTTGAGCGCCGCCCAGAACTCGCCGCTCGAAAGGAGGGTTCGGTAGTGTTCGAGACCGACCCACGTGGGGGACGCGTCGGGCGACAGGGGGACGTTGGTAAAGCTCAGGTACACGTTGTATAGGACGGGATACACGATGACCGCGGCGACCAGCAGGAGCGCCGGTGCGATGAGCAGGTAGCCGAGGATGGCCTCCTTCTGCTCGACGGTGTAATCGCCGTCCAGCGACAGCTTCGTACGATTTGCTAAACTCATGAGTGAAATGGGATCATGGTCGATTTCGAGCGACCGATTACTCCGAGATGGCGTCGCGCATCTTCTTCGCCTGTTCTTTCGCGACCGTATCGGCGCTCTCGCCGTCGGTGACGCGCGAGATGGCGTCCGCGATGAGGAACTTGTTCGTGATGTTGCCGAGTTCCGGGAACGCCTTGCCGTCGACGTAGCCGAATCGTTCGATGTTCTCGAAGGCGGCCGACACGTCCTCGACGGTCGAACCCCACGCCTTCAGCGTCTCGTTGTCCTTGAACTCGTCACTGCTCGCGGTTTTCTTGAGGACGGGGTTCATTCCGCCGGGAGCCATGTGGAGCCAGTCGACGTACTTCTCGTTCATCATGTATTCGGTCAGTTTCTTCCCGGATTCGAGTTGGCCGTCCGAGGCCGACTCGAAGAGGTTGAGACCGACGATTTGACCGAACGAGCTCTTTCGTTCGTGTTCGACGTACGGGGCGAATCCGGTGTCCTTCACCATCTTCTCGCCTTTATCCACGATGTCGCCCATGATGAACGTCGAATACTGGATGATGTGACACTGCTCGTTGAGGTACGTGTTGTTCGCCGTCTTCCACGTGTCCTTGCCCGGCGGCGTGTACTTCGAGAGTTTACCGTAGAAATCGAGCGCCTCTATCATCTCTTTGCTGTCGAAGACGATGTTGCCCTCCTTGTCGAACACGCGTGCGCCGTTCGAGCGGGCGAAGGGGGTGAAACACTGGCGGGCGAACGCCGTCTTCTTCGTGCCGACGACGATACCGTACTGATTGTCGTCCGGTTTGTGGAGCGCTTTCGCCGCCTTCAGCATGGTGTCCCACGACGTCGGCTGTTTCAGGTCGTTGTCCTCCAAGACGCTCTTTCGGAACCACATTCCCTCGACCCAGCCGTACATCGGAATCGAGTAGTGGCCGCCGTCGGGCGCTTTCGTGAGGTCGAGTGCGCCCTTGTAGAACTCGTCCTTGCCGATGGAATCGATAACGTCGTCCGCCGCCTTCGTCGAGAGGAGACCGCCGCTACCGAGCTTTTGCATCGGCGAGAGGCCGAATTCCGCGACGGTCGGGAGCGTATCGGAGGCGCGCGCCGAGGAGATGCGGGTCGGCAGGTCGTCCTCCTTGACTGCATTCATCGTGACCGCCGCTTCGTGGTCGGATTCGAAGGATTTGAGCACGTCCTTGATAACCTTCTGTCGGTCGTTTTCCACGTTGCTCGTCCAGAAGGTGACGTCCTTCGAGCCACCGTCTCCACCACTGCCGCCGAGACTGCCGAGACAACCCGCAAGAGCAGTTACGCCAGCCGCTCCGCCGAGTGATTTCAGCACCGTACGCCGCGTTTTTTCCCCGTGTTTGTGGTCGCCTATCATAGGAGCTCTGTCCTACTCAACCATGAAGAATAAGACATATATAAATCTTGCTCATGAGTTTGATACAGGAGTGAATATGAGAATTCGCATGGTCGGTACGACGCACAATTCCGAGAGACAGTTACAACATTCAACACGATAGGATGGGAAGGGACACACAGATGGACACCGACGAACTTCGCAACGGACTCCGAGAGGCGGGGCTCTCGACCTACCAAATCGACGCGTACGTCGCCCTGTTGAATCTCGGGAGCGCGTCGGCGACGTCGCTCGCGGAACAGGCGGACGTTCCGCGGTCGCGGATTTACGACGTGCTCCGGGACCTGGAGGAAGAGGGCTACGTGGAGACATACAAACAGGACGCGCTTCGGGCGCGCGCCAGAGAGCCGACGGAGGTGCTACAGAAACTCCAGTCGCGGGCGGAAACCCTCTCGAACACGGCGACCGAGATTCAAAATCGGTGGCAACAGGCGGGGGTAGGTGGGCACCGCATCAGCGTCCTCAAACGGGTCGAGACGGTCATCGAACGGGCCGAGGAGGCGATACGAAACGCGACCAGTCAAGTACAGCTATCCGTGACGCCCGAACAGTACGAGGAACTCGCCCCGGCCCTCGAAGCCTGTTACGAAAACGGCGTCTTCGTCTCCGTGTCGTTCAACACGAGTCACAAACTGCCGAGCAAACTCCCGTCGGAAGAGGAGTTGTCCGGCGTGGTCACGGAGGCGCGCCACCGCCACCTCCCCGCGCCGTTTCTCGCGCTCGTCGACCGGAAGATAACCTGCTTTGCGCCGCACATGGAGCCCGTCGAGCAGTACGGCACGGTGTTCGAGGACGAGACGCTCTCGTACGTCTTCCACTGGTATTTCGAGGCCGCGCTCTGGGAATCGTGGGCCGTGGTCCACACGTCCCACAGCGAGACGCTCCCGGCGGAGTACGTGAACATCCGACGGTGCATCCGCGACATCGCGCCGGTGCTCGCCGAGGGGGCGACCATCACCGCGACAGCGAGAGGACGGGAGATGGGGAAGCGAAACACCGTGGCGCTCACCGGCGAAATCACCGACGTGCTGTACGCCAACGGCGACCTCCGGGACGGGGAAGCGACGCCATCGCTCTCCTCGCTCGCGGGACAGGCGACCATCGTCATCGAGACGGACGACGGGGAATACGGTATCGGTGGATGGGGAGCCGTGCTCGAAGACATGGAAGCGGACAGAATCATCATCGAAAAGGTGAGCTACCCTGACGACGAGGAGGACGCCTGATGCTTCCCGACGACTGTGCGCTCGCCGTGGACTCCGGCCGACAGGTGATCGTCGATTCGAGGGGAGACGTGACCCCGAGGACGCCGGAAACCGGCGTGTACGAGTCCGACCATCGCTACCTCTCGACCCTCGAAATCGAGGTCGGAGACGGCGGGGAGTGGACCGTCCTCGGCCGCGAAGTCCGCGACCGCGGCGTGACGACGACGCTCGCCAGCCCGACGGTCGGCACCGGTCGCGGCGACCAACGGCCGTGGACGCTCGAAAAGCGCGTCGAACTCACGGAGATGGGCGTGACGGCCACGGCGCGACTCACGAACAACACCGCCGACACGCGGGAGACGACGGTCGCGTTCGAACTCGCCCCCGATTTCGGCCACGTCTTCGATATTCCATCGTTCTTCTCGCCGCGCGAGCGCCAAGACAGGACGGTTTCGGTCGAACGGCACCCGAACGGGTGTGCGTTCGTGGGAACCCTCGCGGACGGAACGGAACGGCGCGTGACGGTCAGTTCGGACACCAGCATCGAGACGGCCGTTACCGACGGTTCGGCGACGATTTCGACCGACGTGACGGTCGCACCCGCTTCGACGCGGACGGTCGAACTCGACATCGACCTCCCTGCCGGGGCGCGGAACACGCCCGAAATCGACGCGGATATCGACTGTCCGCGGTACGGTCGGCTCATCGACCGCGCCGCGGAAACGCTCGGGGGGCTGATGCTTCCGTGCGGCGTCCCGGCGGCGGGCGCGCCGCGATTTCTCGCGCCGTTCGGCCGCGATTCGCTGCTCGTGAGCTATCAACTCCTGCCGTTCGATTCGAGCGTCGCCGAGCGGACGCTCCGGTTCTTGGCCGACGAGCAGGGAACGGAAACCGACGACGCCACGCTCGAAGCGCCCGGCCGAATCATGCACGAGAAACGACACGGCGACCTCCCCGCCATCGGCGAGAGCGTTCGAACGCCGTACTACGGCACCGTCGACGCGACGCCGCTGTTCGCCGCGCTGTTCGCGGATACCGTGGCGGAGACGGAGGACGAGACGCTGTTCGATTCGGTGTATCCCCACGCAAAATCGGCCGTCGAGTGGACGCTCGCCGAGTTGGACGACGAGGGGTTCCTCTTCTACGAACCGCACGACCATCCGCTCGGTCTCGCCCATCTCGGGTGGAAGGACAGCGCGGAGGCGCTCGCGCGGCCGGACGGGACGCCCGCACGGGGGGCGGTCGCCCTCGCCGAGGTACAGGGGTACGTCTTCCGCGCGCTGACGCGGTTCGCGCCGCTCGCGGAGCGGGCGGACGATTCGACGCTCGCGGCGGAGTGCGAGGACGCCGCGGAAACGCTCGCCGAGGCGTTCGAGGAACGGCTGTGGCTCCCCGAGGAGGGGTGTTACGCGCTCGGCATCGACGACCGGGGCGTCATCCCGAGCGTCGCGTCGAATCAGGGTCACGCGATTTGGGGCGGGTTGGGAAGCGATAGACGGGTCGCACGAGTCGCAACCCGGCTGACGGACGACGACATGCTCACGTCGGCGGGGGTCAGGACGTTCGCGTCGTCACACGACTCGTTCGACCCGCTCTCGTACCACCGCGGGAGCGTCTGGCCCCACGACACCAGCATCGCCGCGATGGGATTCGCGGAGCGCGGCCACCACGAGACGGCCGAAACGCTCGCCGTTCGAGGACTCGACGCGCTCGCCGACACGGTTCGGACGGACTTCCCGGACCGGTTCGGCTTCCCGGAACTCATGGTCGGCTTCGACGGCGACGTGTCGGCGGGGACGGTTCGACACCCGGACGCCTGTATTCCGGCGGCGTGGAGCGCCGGGAGCGTGTTCGGATTTTTACAGAGCGTAGAGTCGAACCGGGAAACGGCGGACGCGATAGCCGAGTTAGTTCGGTAGTCAGGCCGAGCGGCGAACGACGACGAGGAGTATCGCCGCGACCAGCGTCATCCCGGCCAACAGTTCCCAGCCGGTTCCGTACCCCGACCGTTCGACGAGCATTCCGAAGACGGGGGGTGCGACGAGTCCGCCGACATTTATCGCCGTCTGCCCGCCCGCCGTCGCGGCTCCGATGTCGTCGCCGTCGACGAGCGTGCTCAGACAGGAGTAGAACACGCCGGTCGAACCGTAGATGGAGAGGCCGAGTCCAGCGAAGACGGCGAGCGCGACGGGGAACGAGGGGACCCCGGCGGCGAGTGCGCCGAACAGGACGACACCGGTCGCAATCTGGACGAGCGCGACGGTGGCCGACCCGCGGGCACCGCCGAGCCTGTCCGCGGCGGTTCCGGCACCGACGCGTGCGGCGCTTCCCGTGACTTGGGTGAGCGCCAACACGATACCGCCGACGGCGGTAGTTTTGCCGAGTCCGTCCACGACGTAGAGGACGATGTACCCGAGCATGGCGAAGATGGACGCGCCGAGAAAGAACCCGGCGACGACGAGCAGCAGGTACGGCACGTTCGACCGGAGTTCCGAGAAGTCCGGCAGCGACAGCCGTCCGTCGCCGGACGACCCGCCGTAGACGGCGGCGAACCCCAGCGCGTAGCCACCAGCGAGCACCGCGATGACCCAGAAGCCGAGCTGCCACGCCGCGACGGCGGCGACGCCGGTGATGACGAGCGAGGCGACGGCGCTCCCGGCCGTGACGCCGACCTGTTTCAACCCCATGGCGAGGTTCTGCCGTCCGTCCGGCGCGCTGGTGACGATGCCCCGGTTCGACGCGGGCATGGCCGACGAGTAGGCCGCACCCAACGCGAGGCCCGCCACGAGCAACAACGCGTACGATGACGCAACGGAGACGCCGACGGTGGCGACGGCGAGCGCGACCAATCCCACGACCATCACGCGTTTCTCGCCGTAGCCGTCCACCGCGGCACCGCTCGGGAACAGCGCGAGCGTGTAGCCGAACAGCGCCGCCGTCAGGAAGAAGCCGACGCTCGACGCCGACAGGGAGAAGGCGTCTCGGACGATGCCAGTCGCGGCGAAGATGCTGTAATAACAGAGGCTCGCCGCCGTTTGCCACCCGGTGACCGTCGCAACGGACCGCCAGTTTCTCGACACGGAGGTAGATTCCTCGGTCGAAAATCGCCCGGCGGCGCGGTAAGCGTGACGACTCGGGAAAACGATGCCTCGTTTCGACCGCCACGAACGGCGGCGAAAGGGGAGACGGATTCCGGTTTCCAGACCACTTATCGACGTCTGGGGCGTTACCCGAGGTGCTATGTCAGAGTCGATGCGAGCAGTCGAAGTCGCCGAACCGGGCGCATCGTTCGAACTCGTGGAGCGGGAGATTCCCGACCCGAGTGCCACCGAAGTTCGCGTCGAAGTCGAGGCGTGTGGCGTCTGTCACAGCGACGCCTACGCGAAGGAGGGCGGCTACCCCGGCCTCTCCTATCCGCGAATTCCCGGGCACGAAATCGTCGGGCGCGTCGATGCGGTCGGCGAGGACGTGGACCTGTGGGAGGAGGGCGACCGCGTAGGTGCCGGATGGCACGGCGGGCACTGTTTCACCTGCGAAGCCTGCCGCCGCGGCGAGTTCCAGCAGTGTGAGAACGCGGACATCCACGGCGTGACGGTCGACGGTGGGTACGCCGAATACGCGGCGGTCAACGCCGAGGCGCTCGCCCGCGTCCCCGACGAACTCGACGCGACCGACGCCGCACCGCTGCTCTGTGCGGGAATCACGACGTACAACGCGCTCCGACACACCGACGCCCGACCGGGCGACCTGGTCGCGGTGCAGGGCATCGGCGGCCTCGGGCACCTCGGCGTGCAGTACGCCCGACAGGCCGGGTTCGAAACGGTGGCCATCTCGCGCGGCACCGACAAGGAGGAGTACGCCCGCGAGTTGGGTGCCGACCACTTCATCGATGCGAAGGCCGACGACCCGGCAGAAGAGCTACAGAAACTCGGCGGTGCGAAGGTCGTCCTCGCGACCGCGCCGAACGCCGACGCGATTTCCTCGGTCGTTCCGGGCCTCGGCACGGACGGGGAAGTCGTCGTCGTCGGCGTTCCCGGCGACCCCATCGACGTTTCCGGGGCCGCCCTCGTCGGAAGTCGCAGCGCGGTCCGCGGATGGGCGTCAGGACACGCCCGCGAGTCACAGGACACCTTGGAGTTCAGCGCGCTCCGCGACATCACGCCCGAAGTGGAGACGTTCGACCTCGCCGACGCCGACGAAGCCTACGAGCGGATGATGGAGAACGAAGTCCGATTCCGCGCCGTGCTGGAACCCTGAGAACCGAGCGGTCGCCCGGTCCGCGGCGGAGGAGCACTCTGCCCTCCGGGACCGGGCAGCGTTATTGTACAGTAATACTGTGTAGACATACTATTCAGAATTACTGACCAGACAGACTAGCCAGTAGTATTGAAAGAAGGTATCGACCGTTCGGACTGAGCGGGACAGTTCGACAGTCGGACTCGATTCGACGCTGGCCGAGTCCACGCTCGGAGGAAAACGACCGCTGATTCGAGCGAGCGTAGCACCCCCCAGATTGCGGTTAGAAGGCCTAAGACGCCCAAATGTCCGAACGGGCTGATTAGTAAAACCGTCCGATCATACTATTCAATAACATCAATAAGCAACACTAGACAGGAACACGCACTAACATTACTGCTCAGAAACACCAACCACAGAGACCGTTCCGACGGTATCGGGAGAGGTACTGCGCAACAGTACTGATCAGGCACAACGACCAGAAATACTATTCAACGGTACTGAGCGTTGTTACTTCTCAGTAATACTGCCCAGTGCGTCTGACTAGTGTTTTTATGGGTTGCTTACGATAGGGTTCCTGTATGATTCCGTACACGGTTTGGTCGGAGGCGGGAGGCGTCGGAAAGACGACGTTCTCCGTGAACCTCGCGGCGGCGCACGCGCGGCGCGGACAACAAGTCCTCGTCATCGACATGGACCCGCAGGAGGGCGGACTGACACACCACTTCGGCGCGGACGACTATCGGTCGGACGCGAACGTGGACAACATCGTCCGGCACATGGTCGAACGACCGAAAGGCGAGTTCGACGACCTCGTGATGAACGTCGGCGAGAACCTGGACCTCGTTCCGGGCCACAACATGCTCGGCTCGCTCGAACAGAACCTCACACGCGCGGCCGAGATGGAACAGTCGATGCACGACGCGAACTACCGCTGGCCGAAAGAGAAGCAACTTCGGCGCGTGCTCGCCGACGCGGGCGTCCCGGACGAGTACGACGTGCTCATTATCGACCCCCCGGCGACAGTCGGACAACACATTTACAACTCGATTTACGCGACATCGAACCTGCTCATCCCGGCGGAACTGAGCGCGAAAGGCGAACAGAGCGTCGAGGGGCTTCGAGACGTGGTGAACAACATCGAGGAGACGCTCGGCGACATCGAAGTCGGTATTCTTGGAGTCGTCCCGAACAAAGTCAGCGGAACGAACGTCCAGCAGTCGGTGATGGACGAGCTCAACGAACAGGAACTCCCTGTCGCGCCCGTATCGATACGGGAGCGCGGCTCCATGCTCGGCGAAGCGTGGCAAAACCAAGTGAGCATCTTCGAACTGGGTGAGAGCGAGGACTACCGCGACCTCCGGGAGTACGAGGAGACGACGCTCGAAAAGTTCGACGAGCTGGCGGCGTACATCTCGGAGCAGTTCGTGACACAGGAGACGGTAGCATGAAAACCGGCGCATCGGATCCCTTCGACGACGACGGGAACGAGATTTCGGAGACGGAACCGACCGACTCGGAGACGACGACCGAGGAGTCAACCGAGCCAGTAACACCAGAGAATAATACCAGACAGATTAACCGGGCAGACCTACCACTCATACTCCGTCGTGATACCGTCAAGGACGAGCGCGAAAGCGTTCACCAGCTGTTCGTGCAGGACTCCACGGACGGGCGCGCCAAGGACGCCGAACGCGAATTGGAGTCCATTATCGGCGACGACATCTACCGACTCGACGCGCGGGAGGCCATCTATCTCGCGGGCATGCGGAACCTCGACACCGCGGCGGACATCCTCCGCGAGTGGGGCTACGACCTGTAATTCGTCCCGGAGCGTTTCTTACATTTCGGTAGCCACAAAGGGAAAATAGCACCGCGGTGAACACGACGGACATGGCAACGCTCGGTGAGGAAGACGAAGGGAAGTTCCTGATGGACGGCGACGGCGACCAACTCGGAATCGTAACGGAGGTCGAGGATGACACGGCCTACGTGGACCCCGACCCCAGCCTCGGCGAAGCGTGGCTGGAGGCGTTCGGATGGGGAAGCGTGGACGAAGACGACCTGAGCGTCCCCGGCGACGTTATCGACACCGTGACCGACAAGGAACTCCGCATCGAAAAAGAACTCTGACTCGAAACCGTCGGCGACAAGCGCGTTCAGGTACTCGGACTCGGAGAACCCTGTTCGACGCTCGGTTCGAGTGCGTGACCGGTGATGGTTCTGAGCCGCTCGGTGAGGCGTTCGATTTTGGACTCTCCGACGAGCGCGACTTCGAGGACTTCGCTGATGTGCGAGACGGGGATGATTTCGACCATCTCCTCGTACTCTTCTTCGATCATCACGTCCTGCTCGTTAGCCTTCGGGATGATGACCGTCTCGACGCCCGCCTTCGCGGCCGCCTCGATTTTGTGCGTGACGCCGCCGACCGGGAGCACGTCGCCGCGGACCGACAGCGAACCGGTCATCGCGATACTCTGGTCGATGGGGATGTTCTCCAGCGCGCTGATGACCGCGGTGGCCATCGTCACGGACGCGGAATCACCTTGGACACCTTCGTAGGCTTGCACGTACTGGATGTGGATGTCCTTTTTCGCAATCTTTTCGTCGCTGAACTTCTTGATGATGGCGCTGACGTTCTGGACGGCCTCCTCGGCAATGTCCTGCAGTTTCCCGGTGGCGATGACCTTGCCGGGTCCCTGTGAAGGCGCGATTTCGGCCATGACGGGCATGACGATGCCGCTATCATCGCCCATGACGGCCAGACCGTTGACCCGTCCCACCACGTCGCCAGCGGAGACGGTGAGGTCGTAGTCCTTGCGGCGATCGATGTAGTCGTCGGCGATCTGCTGTTCGATGGAGCGCGAGCGCTGTTTCGCCTGCAGCACGTGGTCGCGCGTGGTGAATTCGGCGTCCTCGGCCCGAGCGATGTCACCCGCGACGCGGACGAGGCCACCGAGGTCACGCAGTTTGAGCGTGAGGTGGTCTTTGCGCATCGCGCGGCGCTGAGCATCGTGAACGACTTCTCCGATAGCGTCGCGCGTGAAGTGCGGAAGGCTGCCGTCCTTTTCGACCTCCTGGGCGACGAAGCGCGCGTACTTGCGGCGCATCTCCGGCGTGTCGTCCACGGTATCGTTCATGTACACCTCGTACCCGTATCCCTTGATTCGGCTCCGGAGTGCCGGGTGCATGTTCTCCATGGCGTCGAGGTTCCCCGCCGCGACCATCACGAAGTCGGTCGGAACGGGTTCGGTGTGCACCATCGCACCGGACGAGCGTTCGGACTGGCCGGTGATGGAGAACTCGCCCTCCTGAATCGCCGTCATCAGCTTCTGCTGACTGCGGATGTCGAGGGTGTTGATCTCGTCCACGAACAAGACGCCCTTGTTCGCGCGGTGGATAGCGCCGGGTTCCACGCGGTCGTGGCTCGGCGTCTCCATCCCGCCGGACTGGAACGGGTCGTGGCGCACGTCGCCCAGCAGCGCACCCGCGTGGGCGCCCGTCGCGTCCTCGAACGGGACAGTTTCGGTATCGGCGTTATCGACCAGCAGGTTCGGAATCACGGCGTTGTTCCCGCGCGAACCGTAGTTGAACATGAGATAGACGACCGCGACCGCGATAGCGCCCAACAGCAAATCTCCGGCGAGAAAGATGGCGTAGCCGCCGATGATGGCGATGAGCGTCCACATCAGGAACGTTCGCATCCGATTGCGCTTCCGTGCTTCCTCCCTGTGGGCATTGATTATCTGTCTCCCCTTTCCGGCAGGCACGGTGCGGACCTTCGGCTCGTTCCCGTCGTCGGGGTTGTGGTAGACGAGGACGTCCTGGAGTTCCTCCTTCGGGAGGAGTTGGCTCATCGCCTTCGCCAGCATCGACTTCCCGGTCCCGGGCGACCCTATCATCATCACGTGACGGCGCTGTGTCGCCGCTTTTTCTACGATATCTCGTGCCGTATCCTGGCCGATAACCTGGTCGACCAATCGGTCGGGGATGGGAATCGCTTCGGTCGTTTCGACGTCGAGTCCTCCGAGAAGGTCGTCGTCGGTTTCGGGGTCGAAATCGTCGGCGATCAGTGAGGCGTCGATGTTTTGTCCGAGAGCGTCACCCGTCGCGGGGGTCGGCGTGGAGGAGAGGTCGTCGGAGACAGGCCGTGAACCACCTCGTCCGTCCGATTCGGAACCATCATCGGCAGGTACGGGCACCGTTTCGGACGTGGAGGGGTCGTCGGTGTCGTTTGGATTACTCATTCTACTATATCGTTGATACAACGCCCGGGACGATAACAGATATACTTTCTGAAAGGAATGGTGTTTCACTGATATTTTTCGAGGACGGTTATTCCGACCGTACGCGCCCGGAGTTCGATGATATCGCGGAATAGAGCGAGTGTCGCTCACTCCGAGTCCACGCGCGGGTCGAGACCGAAGTACGCGAGGTCCTGGATGAGGTTACCGACGATGCCCGCGATGGCGATGACCATCGCGACGCCGAGGATGAGGGGCAGGTCGCGCTGCTGAATTGCTCGCAACCCGAAATAGCCGATTCCGGGGATTCCGAGGACGGATTCGAGGACGAACACGTTCACGACCAGGGTGCCGATGAGGTCGGCGAAGAACAGAGAAAAGAGCGGAATCGCGGCGTTGCGAAGGATGTGTCGCGCGACGCGCCAGTTCGTCGCGCCCTTCGCGCGGAGCAGTTTGACGAACTCGCGGAAAACGTACTCGCGCGACTCCGCTCGCGCGTACCGCAACTGACCGGCGAGAAGACTCGTCCCCAAAATAACCGCGGGGAGCGCGCTCCGTACGATGTCCGGCGGGGCGAATCGAGTCGCGAAGGCGGTAACGCCGACGAGCCCGGCGACGACCGCGAGCCAGTAGTTCGGAATCCCGAAGCCGAGGTAGGACCCGCCGGTCACGACCCGTTCGAGCGCCGTTCCGGGATTGAGCGCGGCGTACACGCCGAGACCGATACCCCCGACGAGCGCGAACAGCATCGCGGGAACGACGTACGTGAGCGTCGCCGGAATCGCCTGCCCGAGAACCGTCAGCACGGGCGTCCCGTTGAGCGAGTACGAGCGCCCCCAATCGAGCGTCGTGATATCGACCAGCCAGTCCACGTAACTCCGCCAAATCGGTTTGTTCAGGTTGTGCTCGGCTTTGTACTCCGCAATGGCTTGCTGGACCATCTGCTCGCGTTCGGACATGTTCGCCCGTTCGCTGGCGGCCTGTCGTGACGCCCCGTGTGCGACGAAGGCGACGCCGGGGTCGGCGGTGAGAGCGATGAACCCGAACGTGACGGACAACACGAGATAGAGGGCGAAAACGGAGAACGCGACCCGTTTGACGACGTAAGAGCGGCGACTCATTGTGTTCGACATCGAACGATTACGTGATAGCGATATAATAGTTGTGGAGCGGCAAACGTGTTGATTCGGCATCTTTTTCTCGCGGGGATAAATACCATGGCGTAGTACGGTTATGCCATCGCCCACGACCCGGACGCCGACTCCAATCTCTCCCCTCCACGGTGACGGCCCATGAGCAACGACACCGGCACACGGACGGGCGAAGCGCCGCTCGAATCCATCGACTGGGACGGGCTCGACGGCACCGGACGGACGATTCCGTGGCGGCTCGTCGCCTTCGTCGTCGGACTCGCCGGTCTGGTGTTGCTCTATCGCTACACGAGTTCGCACCACGTCGGTATCATCTACTGGTGGGAGCCGACGAAGTTGACGTGGCTGTTCCGGGTGAGCCTGCTCGTGCTCGTCTGTTTCGCCGTTCCACCCGTGCTCCGGAACGCCGCGAAAAATCGACGGTACTGGCGACGGTTCCGAACCAACAGGGTGGCCGTCATCAGTCTCGCGTATCTGGTCGTCTTCGTCCTCCTCGCGCTGGTCGGCCCGGCGTTGATGGGACGGCCGCGACCCCACATCCACGCGGCCCGTCAGCCACCCCTCCTCTTCAGTGCCAAAGAGGGTATGGTCACGTCCAACTGCATCGGTCACACCGTCGGGGGGTACTGTCAGGGGTCGCTGACCTACCCGCTCGGAACGAGCGCGCTGGGACAGGACATGGTTGCGCTCGTCGTCTCGGGAATGCACGTGAGTCTTCAAGTCGCCGTCATCACCGCCGTGTTCATGATACCGCTGGCGACGGCGGTCGGTCTCGTCGCGGGCTACAGCGGTGGGGCCATCGATACGGTTCTCATGCGGTACGTGGACGTCCAACAGTCCGTTCCGGCGTTCGTCGTCTACCTCATCCTCGTCTTCCTCACCGGGCCGAGTCTCTTCGCGTTCGTCGTGGTGTTCGGCCTGTTGAACTGGGGGAACGTCGCTCGCCTCGTCCGAAGCGAAGTCATCCAACGTCGAGAGGAACAGTACATCGAAGCGGCGAGAAGCGCGGGGGTGAGTCGGCTGACCATCCTTCGAAAACACCTCCTCCCGAACGTTTCGAACACGGTCCTCATCGGGACAACCCAGAAGATTCCACAGCTCGTCCTCCTCGAAACGGCGCTCACGTTCATCGAAATCGGGGACATCGGTCGGTGGATGCCCTCGTTCGGCGAGACGATATCGGTCGGTCTCAACGCGCACAGTTACACGGAACCGATGCAGGTCTGGTGGATATGGACGGTTCCTGTCGTCGTGCTCGTCGCCACCGTCGTCGCACTGAGCATCGTCGGCGACGCGCTCCGCGACGCGTTCGACCCGCGAGGTGACGTGTAGATGGCCCCGCTCCTCTCGGTGGACGACCTTCGGGTGACGTTCGACACCGACCGCGGCATCGTTCGGGCGCTCGACGGCGTTTCGTTCGAGGTGAATCGCGGCGAGACGGTCTGTCTCGTCGGCGAGAGCGGGTCCGGGAAGACCGTCGCGTGCGAATCGCTGACGCGACTCGTCCCGACGCCACCGGCGCGACTCTCCGGGACGGTGACGTTCGACGGGCACGACCTGTCGTCGGCCGAGAACGGAACGCTGAGCTCGATTCGGGGCGACCGCATCGCGTACGTCTTCCAGAACCCGCAAGACGCGCTCGACCCGGTGTATACGGTTGGAAGCCAACTCGTGGAGGCCATTCGACTCCATCGAGACGTTCCGAAAAAGCGCGCACGGCGGCGTGCGGTCGAACTCCTCGATAGGGTCGGCATCCCGAACCCCGCGGAACGGTTCGACGAGTATCCCCACGAGTTCTCGGGCGGGATGAAACAGCGGGTCGTCATCGCCATGGCGCTGGCGTGCGACCCCGACCTGCTCGTCGCCGACGAACCGACGACGGCGCTCGACGTGACGACTCAATCCGGGATTCTCCACCTGCTCCAGACGCTGCAGGCAGAGCGAGATATGGCGGTCCTGTTCGTCACCCACGACCTCGGCGTCGTCGCCCAAATCGCCGACCGCGTGGTCGTGCTGTACGCCGGGAAGGTGATGGAGCGCGGGAACGTCTTCGACATCTTCGACCGACCGGCCCACCCCTACACCGGTGCACTACTCGATAGCGTCCCGCGGCGAGGGGCGACGCCCGAACCCATCGGCGGGTCGCTTCCCGACCCGACCGACCCGCCAGCGGGATGTCGATTCCACCCCCGGTGTCCGCACGCGACGGACGACTGCCGGACGGGCGACCAACCGCCCGTGCACGCCGTGGACGGAAGCGACCACGACGTCTCGTGCGTCTACTACGACGACGACCACGACGCGAGCGAACTCGCAGAAGCGGACGGATTGGCGGCGGACGACGACGAATCGACACCGCGAACCGAGCCGACGGCACCGCGAGGTGACGAACGATGAGACAAGAGAACGCGACCGAACGCGAACCGAACGCGAGCGAAGAATCCCTCCTCACCGTTCGCGGATTGAAAAAACACTACCCCGTCACCTCGGGGCTGTTGAGCCGCGAAACGGGGCGCGTGCGTGCGGTCGACGGCATCGATTTCGAACTCCGCCGCGGGGAGACGCTCGGACTGGTCGGCGAATCCGGCTGTGGCAAATCGACCGTCGCCCGGACCGTCGTCTCGCTCGAAGCGCCGACGGAGGGTCGGATACGATTCCGAGAGCGCTCGGTCGCGTCGCTGTCCAAGCGCGAGACGAAACGATACCGGCGGCGGGTACAGATGGTGTTCCAGAATCCGGCCTCGAGTTTCGACCCGCGGATGACAATCGGCGAGTCCATCGCGGAACCGATGGTCACCCACGGACTCACCGACGACGAGCGGTTGGAGGAGCGGATTACGACGTTGCTGGAACTCGTCGGCCTCGCCGAGGCGAAGCGGGAGCGCTACCCGCACGAACTGTCCGGCGGCGAAAAACAACGGGCGGCGCTGGCGCGGGCGCTGGCGCTGAATCCCGACCTGCTCGTGTTGGACGAACCCGTCTCGGCGCTGGACGTGTCCGTGCAGGCGGAAATCCTCGCGCTCATCGAGGAATTACAGGACGCCTTCGACCTCTCGATTCTGCTCATCAGCCACGACATGAGCGTCGTCCACCAACTCTGTGACCGCGTGGTGGTCATGTACCTCGGCGAAGCCGTCGAAGCCGGACGAACCGAATCCCTGTTCGCGGACCCCAAACACCCCTACACGAGGGCGCTGCTCGACACGGTTCCGCGGCCCGACCCCCACCACAGGAACGAGATGGTCGAGTTGACCGGCGACGTGCCCGACCCGGCGTCACCGCCGTCGGGGTGTCGGTTCCACACCCGCTGTCCGAAGGTGGTTCCACCGGAAGGGTGGTCGCTCACGCAATCGACGTGGAACGCGGTGTTCTCGTTGCGCGTCGCGCTCAGGGACCGCGATTTCGGGCTCGCATCCGTCCGCGAGCGGGTAGCCGACGGGAGCGGCGACGATGGAACGAAGACCGTTTCGGAGACCGACCTCCGGTCCGAAATCCGGCGCGAGTACGGGATTCCCTCGACGCTCGACCAGCAGGACGCGGAGGAAACGGTCTCGAACGCCATCGGAGCGGCGATAGACGGAAACGCCGATGCCGCGGCGGAACTGCTCGGAGAGCGGTTCCCGACGGTGTGCGAGACGGAGCACCCGGAACGGAGGAGCGTGGACGGCCGGGACGTCGGGTGCCACCTGTACGGGGGAGGCGACGACGAGGCGAGTTCCGAATCGGACGGGAAGTGCTGACACACCTCAGCTATCTTCATGGCGGTTCGACGTCTCCAATCGGCCAGAGAATGCCTATCGAGTTGAACGGGTCACGAACGACCGCTCGCGTGATGGTCGAGGACGAGCGCCTCGTCGAATCAGGCTGTCTAAACCAGATTCAGGAGCTCATCGACCACCCCGCGTTCACCGAACCGGTGCGGATAATGCCGGACACCCACTGGGGCGCGGGCGCACCCATCGGGTTCACGATGCCGCTCCCGGACCGCGTGGTGCCGAACATCGTCGGCGTCGATGTCGGATGCGGAATGTGCGCGACGAACCTCGGCGACGACCTCCCGCTCGCGCACGCGGAGCGCGAGCGGCGGGTCCGCGACGTCGTTCCGATGGGCCGCGAGGTCCACGACTACGACGACGCACCGCACCTCGTGAACGAATTTCCCTTCGAACGGGCGAACGAAGCTTTCGAGCGGTTCGACGCCGCGTACCGGGAGCGATTCGGTCGGGACATCGACCCCATCCCGTTCGACTTCGACGGCTACGGCGAGTCGTACTTCAAGTCCCTCTGTGAGCGCGTCCTTTCGGGGCAACGACAGGGGATGGGCTACGTCATCAAGAGCGCCGGGACGCTCGGCGGCGGCAACCACTTCGTGGAGTTCGCCCGCGGGCGCGAGTCGGGAGACTACTGGCTCGTCATCCACAGCGGGTCGCGCTACCTCGGCAAAGCCGTCGCCGAGTACTGGCAAGGGCGCGCCTCGGACTACCGCGCGGCCGACCAAATCCGGGACGCGATTCCGGACGGCTACGAGGAGTTCCTCGAGTTCGACCCGGAAACCACCGGCGACGGCGAGCTGTTCACGTGGGTCACGGGCGGCATGGGCGAATCGCACATCCGAGCGGAGCGCGTCCGAGAAGCCTTCGACGGCGGCGACATCGAGGACGCCTTCGACGCGCTCTCGGGGTCGACCCTCCGCCCCGACGAAGAGCGGAACGACGACCTCGATTGGCTGGACGGGCGGGAGGCACACGGCTACTACGTGGACATGCTGTTCGCCCAGCAGTACGCCCGCTGGAACCGCGAACTGATGAGCGACGCCATCTGCGGCGCGCTCAACGTCGAAGCCGTCGAGCGGTTCCAATCGACGCACAACTACATCGACTTCCGCGACATGACGATTCGGAAGGGCGCGACGCCCGCCCGCGAGGGCCAGCGACTCGTCGTCCCGTTCAACATGGCCGACGGCTCCATCATCGCTCGCGGAAAGGGCAACGAGGAGTACCACTCGACGGCCCCGCACGGCGCGGGCCGAACGATGAGTCGCGGCGACGCCTTCGAGACGATTTCGATGGACGAGTTCGGCGAAGCGATGGACGGCATCTACTCCGAGTCCGTCGTCGAGTCGGTGCGCGACGAAGCGCCGATGGCGTACAAACCGGCGGACGCGATTCGAGAGGCGATCAAGCCGACCGCTGACGTTGTGGAGCGGTTGGACGTGGTGCACAATCTGAAAGCGAAGTAGCGCCGAGAAATCGGCTACTTCACCGGAAGTCCAATCACGATAAAACGAAGTAATTCGTAAGCTACTCACGAGAGAGACGTTGAAGCGTTTGCAAGGATTTCGGCCCCGGACACGCGGGGTTCCGACCGAGTAAGGTTACAGTATACGTCTTCACCGCTCTCTGCCTTCGTCTGGCCGTTGCGGTCCTAATCACCACTACAGAAACGAGAGTGGTAGTCCCAACATCACGCGAGGGATATTCGACACCACCGCCTCAGCGTCTTAAATACCCTGAATCCCACAAATACAGAAGCGTGAATACAGTGAAGAATACGATAACCATGACCGGCCTCGGCACGGTTCCCGGTTCAGGACTCTTCTCGAAGGGAATAACTGCAACAGTTGCGATAAGCAACGAAATAAATAGGGCCACTATATTCTTCAAAAACGCTTGAGTCCAACTCGTGCTCTCACTCACATTTTTATGTAGTTGAGTGGCGATATAAAACAATCATGTCTCCATGATTTTCATCACTGGTATGCCGATTGTTACACTGACAGCTATCGACGGCGGTATCGACAGCCGAAAATAGAACACAAAAGCAAAGAAAATATTCTGTGTAATCGGTAGGGTGATGTTCCTCGCCGTCCTACGTTCATTCAACATGGCCGCCGAATCGACGCCGATTCCGGACGACGAACGGAACATCAAAGACTACGTGAACCAACGGCTATTCGACGGCGGTTTCGGCACGCTCGCCGACCACGTGGCGCGAAAAGCGGCGCTCAGCGACGCGCGGCGGTATTCGGTTCTCTTTCTCCTCTACGAGCGCGAGGAGCTCTCGCGGAAGACGCTCGCGGACGCCATCGACGACGGGAGTTTCGACCTGACTCACCACATGGGCGAACTGATAGATACGGGTCTCGTCTCCCGAACCGGTGCCCCGGAGGGTGCGGACGGCCGCCAGACGTTCTACAAAATTACGAATCTCGGCCGACGGGAAATAGAAGCGGATTACGAGAACATCACCGGCCGCTCGCCGTGAACCCCCACCGCGGTCGGTAGCGGGTCGTCTCCTATCCCGTCGGTTCGAACACGGGCGCTGGCATGCCGTCCAGTTCGACGGTATCCACGAACTCGACGGACGCGCCGATTTCGACGCCTTCGTCGCTCCGGATTCGGCCCATGAGCTTCGTCTCTCCGAGGTCGATGACGGAAACCTGATACGGCCCCTCGAATCCCACCGGCGGGACGGTTATCGTCGTCTCGCTGTGGACGGTGCCGGTGGTCGGCAGGGGGCAGGTATCGAGGATTCTGTCGCCACAATCGATGCAAGCGCGTTTGGGCGTCGCGGTGACGTGCCCGCAGGACCGGCATTCGAGTCCGACGAGTTCGCCGTCTTCGAGACGGTCCCGCCAGTCGGCGTAGGTCAGCGGCCCCGATTCCGACGTTCGGTCCCCGCTCATGCTCGTGCCTCCAGAACGGTGACGACGGTCGTCGCGGCGTCGCCGCCGAGGTTGTGCGCGACTGCAGTTTGTGCGTCATCGACCTGCCGGTCGGTGGCGTCGCCGCGGAGCTGTTCGGTCAGCTCCACGAGTTGGGCCGTCCCCGTCGCACCGATGGGGTGGCCCTTCGCCTTGAGGCCGCCGCTCGGGTTGACGGGCATCTCGCCGTCGATGTACGTCTCTCCGTCGGCCGCCGCACGCCCGCCGGTTCCGTCCTCGAAGAGACCGAGCGCCTCGATGGCCAGCACCTCTGCCCCGGTGAAGCAGTCGTGGACCTCGGCGACGTCCACGTCGTTCGCGGTGATTCCGGCCTGTTCGTAGGCTTCTGTGGCCGCATCGCGGGCCGCCCGGGTTTCGGGGAGCGACGCCTTGTCCGCGAGCGGCACCGCGTCGGTTCGGTGTCCGACGCCGGTCACGGAAACGGGTTCACCGGCGAAGCTGTCTGCGAGGTCGTCCGAGACGACGAGGACCGCCGATGCGCCGTCGGAGAACGGACAGCAGTCCATCAGGTGGAACGGGTCCGCGATGATGGGGGTTTCGAGCACCGACTCGACGTCGGTGTCGCGGCCGAAATGCGCCTTCGGGTTGGACTGGCCGTGGTGGTGGTTCTTGACGGCGACTTCGGCGAGTTGCTCCTCCGTCGTGCCGTACTCGTGCATGTGTCGCTTCGTCAGGAGCGCGAACACGCCGGGGAACGTCAACCCGGTCGGTTGTTCGTACCGGCGGTGGGACGCGCCCGCGAAGATGCGCGTCATCTCGCCGGTCCCGAGTCCCGTCTCGGGGGTACAGCGCTCGACGCCGCCGACCAAGGCGACGTCGTGGACGCCGGATTCGACCGCCTGCACGGCGTGTTTGAACGCGTTCGAGGAAGTCGCACAGGCGTCCTCGAACCGCTGGCAGGGGATTCCCTGCAACCCGATGTGGGTCGACAGCTTCGGCGCGAGGTGGGTGTCGGATTCGGTTTGGCCGCCCAGCGCGTTGCCGAGGTAGAGGGCGTCGATTTCGTCGCCAGCGATGCCCGCGTCGTCCATCGACGCGAACGCGGCGTCCGCGAACAGTTCCTCCAGCGGTTGGTCGTGCGGGCCGAACGAAGTCATTCCGCCCCCGACGATGGTAGCTCGTGTCACTACGCTCACCTCTCTCGGGGAGTGTCAATAATCCACCGCCCGCCGTCGGGCGACGAACGCGAAACCGAAGCCGGTCAGCTCTCCCCTTCATCGCCGGTCAACCGCGCGAGCGTCTCGGCCGACACCCCGGCCTCCCGGAGGACGGATTCGGTGTGTTCGCCGTGATTCGGAAGCCGGGTCGGAACCGATCGCTCGTCGGATTCGAAGGCCGGGAAGCCGATTCGCGGCGGAGCGTCGTCCGAATCGACGACCATCCCGCGTTCGTGCGCCTGTTCGTGGTCGAAGGCTTCGGTCACGGTGTGGACGCCGCCGACGGCCGTGTCCACGTCGTCCAACTCGACGAGCCAGTCGGTCATCGTCCGCTCTACGAAAGTGTCCCGGAGGGTGTCGCGGACGGCGGCCCGAACCGCCGGGTCGTCGCTCAGATGCTCGTCTATCAGTTCGGGGTGGTCGATGGCGGTACAGAGCGCTGTCCAGAACTTCGGTTCGAGCGCGGCGACCGTGAGGTACCGGTCGTCGGCGGTGCGGTAGACGTCGTAGCAGGGGAACTCGCCCGTCAGCATCGTCTCCCCCGGGCGGGGCGTCTCCCCGGCGAACGCGCTCCCGGAGAACACCTGCGCGAACGACAGCATCACGTCGGTCATGGCGATGTCGAGATGCGTGCCGCTCGCCCCGCGTTCCCGGGAGAGCAGCGCGCTCACGATTCCGAAGGCCGCGAACAGGCCGCTCGCCATGTCCACCATCGGGTAGCCCGGAATCGCCGGTTTCGAGTCCTCGTTCGGGCGCGTCATGTCGAGGAGGCCCGTGAGTCCGGCGTAGTTCAGGTCGTGGCCCGCTCGGTCCGTGTTCGGTCCCGTCTGGCCGTAGCCCGAAAGCGAGACGTAGACGAGTTCCTCGTTGTATTCGGTCAGTGTCTCGTAGTCGATACCCAACCGCTCCGCGACGCCGGGACGGAACGTCTCGAAGACGACGTCCGCCGCCTCGACCAGTTCGTAGAACGCCTCGCGTCCGGCGTCGTCCGAGAGGTCGAGGGTGACGCTTTGTTTGCCGCGGTTCACCGTCTCGAATATCTCCCCGAAGCCGCTCTCGCCGATGGGTTCCATCGACCGGGCGTAGTCGCCGCGGCCCGGTTCCTCGATTTTGACCACCGTCGCGCCGAGGTCGGCGAGGAGTTGCGTCGCGTACGGCCCGGGCAGGAGTCTGGAGCAGTCGAGGACGAACAGGTCGTCGAGTCGCATACGGGGGGAAGGCGGGGAGACGGTAAATCGTTCGGGGAAACGGTGATAGTCTCAAGAGAGGGAGAGTTCGGGGAGGGAACCACCGACATAAATATCAATTAGAAATGTTTTTGTGAGATAATTGAGCGGTGATGAATATGAATCTCCACACGACGAACCTCGGGAAACGCTACACCGAGGAGGTTTGGGGAATCCGGGATATCGACCTCGAACTGGACGAGGGAATCCACGGACTCCTCGGACCGAATGGGGCCGGGAAGTCGACCCTGATGAGCATTCTGACGACGGTGATGAAGCCGACGACTGGAACCGCATACTGGAACGGGACGGATATCATCGAATCCCCCGACGCGGTTCGGCCGGTACTCGGCTATCTCCCGCAGGATTTCGGCGTGTATCCCGATTTGACGCTCGCGGAGTTCCTCGAATACATCGCGGCGTTGCGCGGTCTCGACGGCGAGACCGCGAGTGCACGAATCGAAGAACTCATCAGCCTCGTGAATCTGGTCGACGTCCGAACGCGGAAGCTCAAGACGTTCTCCGGAGGCATGCGCCAACGAGCGGGCATCGCACAAGCGTTGCTCAACGACCCCGACCTGCTCGTCGTCGACGAACCGACGGTAGGGTTGGACCCCGAGGAACGCGTCCGGCTTCGAAGCGCACTGTCGAACACGGCGACGGATAGAGTCGTAATCCTCTCGACGCACATCGTTCCGGACGTCGAAGCGACGGCGAACAAGATTGCACTTCTCGATAACGGTCGGTTGATAACCCACTCAAGCGTTGAGGAGCTCATCAGCCGCGTCGAGGGGAAGGTCTACGAGTGTGTCGTCCCGAGCGAGACGGTAGACGAAATTCGAGAGCGGTATCAGGTGTGTAGCACACTCCAGTGTTCGGACGGCGTCTCGATCCGTCTCATCGCCGAAACGCCACCGACGGACGGCGGGAAGAAGGTATCACCGACGCTCGAAGACGCCTATCTCGAAACCATCGACCGGGACGGTGCGGTCTGAGATGTCACGCCCGGCCGGAGTAAAAACGAAAGTGCGACGAGCGTACCACGTCGCACGGGCCGACTTCCGTCAGCGTACCCGGTCACGCAAGCTGGTGGTCGTACTCGCTGTTATCGCGTACATCGGCTACCTCGTCAACGTGGGGCAGATAAAACTCGCCTATCAAATCACCGACGGCGAGACGGTGGTCGCCGCGTACCACGGGGAATCGACGGCGGCGTACATCGGCTTGAAGGCAGGATTGACCGGAGCGGCGGTCCTCCTGTTAGGTGGCTTTTACCTGATGAAGAACGCGCTCGAACGCGACCGGACGTTCGACATCGCACCGTTGGTTGCGAGTGCGCCCGTCTCTGACCGGACGTACCTGCTCGGCAAGTGGCTCAGCAACGTCGCACTCGGCTGCGTTATCGTCGTAACGCTCGGCGTCTCGACGGTCGTCAATCACGCGGTTTCGGGTATCGGACCGACGAAACCGGTTCCATTGTTGCTCCCGTTGGTCGTCCTCGCACTCCCCGTCGGTGCCCTCGTGGGTGCGGTGGCACTGCTGTTCGAGACGGTCGAGACGCTGGACGGAACGCTCGGGAACGTCGGCTACTTCCTGCTCGTACCGATGGTACTGGCAACAACCCTGTCCTCGGTAAACGGCAGACTTCCCGCGAAGATTCCAGCGTGGACGAAAGGAATCGACGTGATGGGGTATCTCACGGTGTATCAGTTGACGTCGAACGCGCTCGTCCGACGAGTATCCATGTACGACGGTGGGTTACCGTCCGTCGGAATGCTCGAAGCACAACGAACGTTCTACTGGAGCGGCGGAGCGTGGCCACGGTGGGTACTCCCTCAGCGTGTCGGTGTCGTCGCTACCGCGGTCGTCATCGTACTCGTCTCGGCGGTGTCGTTCGACCGCTTCGGTTCGAACGGGTCCGACCGGTCGCCACGATTCCGGGTACCATCGCTCCGATTCGGCTTGCTCTCGCGGGTCGGGGTGCCGTCGATACGTCGCGGCGTTCGGACCCGCCTTCCCACGTTACCGACGGTTGGTCGAAGCGGGGACGCAAAAACGGAGCGCACTACACGGCAGGGGTTCGACCCGGCACTGACACCGGTTACGAACCGCGATGCGGGCGGATTCGGACGACTCGTCGTGATGGAACTCCGGCTTGCACTCCGCGGACACCCGTGGTGGTGGTACGTCGGCGGAGTCGCGCTCGTCGCCGCACCGTTGTCCCTCCTCACGACCGGGGCCTCGACCGCCACGGTCGAAACGTTCCGACGAACGGTTCTTCCTTTCGCCTTCGTCTGGCCGCTCTTCGTTTGGTCGGCGATAGGCGTCCGAACAGTTCACCACCGACTGACCGCCCTCGTGCTCTCGTCGAGGTATCCGATACGGCAACTCGTCGCGGAGTGGGTCGCGGGCGTTGTGCTAGCGATGGCGCTCGGAAGCGGCGCAGTGGTGTTGTTCGCCGTTACCGGTCAGACGGGGATACTGCTCGGGTACGCGAGCGCGGTCTTGTTTGCCCCGTCGCTGGCGGTCGCAGCGGGCATTTGGAGTCGTTCCTCGACGCTGTTCGAACTCTCCTATCTGCTTCTGTGGTACGTCGGCGTGCTCAACGGTGCGCCGCCGATCGATTTCGTCGGAACGACAGCCGAAAGCGTCGACATGGGTGTTCCGCTCGTGTTCATCGGTCTCGGCATTGCGCTGTTCGGGACCGCGTTGGTCCGTCGAAAGCGGGAAGTCGAATAGCACGGGCATATCACCCGAACCCAACCTTCCGCAACCGGACTGTTGAAAGGAGTCGCATGACAACTAGTTCCATGGCCGTTTCGGGAACTATCGACGCACACGTCCACCTGATGCCGCCGCGACTGATGGCGGCGATTCGGAAATCGCTGTCGGCGGAGGCGGGGTGGACCTTCGACCACCCGACCGAGCGCGAGGCGATGGAGGCCGAGTTGCGTGCGGCGGGCATCGAACGGTACATCGCGCTTCCCTACGCGCACAAACCGGACATGGCGGCGGAGTTGAACGAGTGGGTTTTGGCCGCGGCTGAGGACTCGGCGATGGCGGTTCCGTTCGCCACGGTGCACGGCGACGACGACGTTGCGGCGGTCGTGCGAGCGGCGTTCGAGGCGGGTGCGCGCGGGTTGAAGTTCCAGTGTCCGGTACAGGAGTGCGGTCCGGCCGACCCGCGACTCGACCCGGCGTTCGAGTTGGCCGCCGAGTACGACCGCCCAATCGTGTTCCACGCGGGGACCGCTCCGATGTTCGAATCGAGTCCCCACGTCGGGGCGGACCAGTTCGAGCAGTTCGTCGAATCGTACCCCGAGGTGCGCGCCTGTGCGGCCCACATGGGGACGTTCGAGGCGGATGCGTTCATGGGATTCGCGCGGGAGCACGAGCAGGTGTTTTTGGACACGACGATGGCGCTCTCGCCGCGGTCGGCGGACGTGTTGGGGTTCGACCCGTCGGAAATCGGGGACGACGAGTTGGCGGCCCTCTCCGAGTCGGTCATGTTCGGTACGGACTTTCCGAACGTTCCCTACCCCTACGAAGCGGAGCGACGAGGGTTGATAGAGCGCGAGTTATCGGAAGCCGTGTACGCGGACCTCTTCCGTCGAACCGCGGAGCGGTTTTTGGGCGAGCGATAGCGAACACCCCATTTAGACGTTATTTTCAGCCGGAATAGACGCGAACGCGAGATGGTCGTCGATTCGGACGACGAAAACACTATGGTAATCCGTTCGAGAGGAGTGGTGTATGAACCCCGAGCACGCGGCCCGCGAGGCGCTCGACAGAATCGGGGATGGAGGAGAGCCGTTTTCGACGCGAGAGTTTGCGACGGAACTGGGTTGTCGGCCGGACGTCGCCGTGACGAACCTCGAAGGGTTCGCCGAGCGAGGCGTCGTGAAGGAGAAAGAGCTCCCGTCCGGAAACCGGGTGTGGTGGCGCGACGGCGACCTCGAACGAAACGGCGACTCGCAGTTTCACTCGTTGGTCGAGGAGGTAGAGGAGTACGCCATCTTCATGCTCGACCCGGAGGGACACATCGTCACGTGGAACAAGGGTGCGGAGAAGATCAAAGGATACACCGCCGACGAGATAATCGGCGAACACTTCTCGAAGTTCTACACCGAAGCCGACGCGGAGGCGGGAATTCCGGAGCACCACCGCGAAATCGCGGTCGAACGGGGGCGCACCGAGTACGAGGGGTACCGCGTCCGGAAGGACGGCACGCGGTTCTGGGCCAACGTCGTCATCACGGCCCTGTGGACCGACGACGGGGAACTCAGAGGGTTCACCAAAGTCACTCGGGACATGACCGAACGGCGGGCGGCGAAACAGCGGGTCAAGGAGGAGCGCGATTTAATCGAGCAGGCGCTCGAAACCGTCCCGGTCGGCATCGCCGTCGTTTCGTCGGACGGTACGTTCGTCCGGACGAACTCCCGCCTCACCGACCGGCTCGGCATCGAGGAGTCGAAGCTGGACCGGTACACGGTGCGGTCGTGGAACCTCTACGACGAGGACGACGAGTCGATTCCACCCGACGACCGCCCGTTTGCACGGGTCGCCGAAACCGGCGACCCCGTCGTCGATTTTCGGTGCCAGTTCCACCTCGAGGGGGAAGGTCGTCGGTGGCTCTCTATCAACGTCGCCCCCATCGACGACGGGGACGAAATCGACCGTCTGGTGTACGCCATCGACGACATCACCGAGCAGAAAGAACGGACCGACCAACTCCTCCGCGAGCGAAACCAGACCGAACGACTGTTGGAAACGTCGCCGGTCGGAATTTACGTACAGGATTCGGACGGGGAGATACTGCTCGCGAACCGACGAGCGCAGGAACTCCTCGGCCGGTCCGAGGAGGAATTCCAGGAAAAGTCGGACGACGCCGACGAGTGGCGGACCCTCGACGCGAACGGAAAGCCGCTCGCCGACGGGGAGTCGCCCGCAGAGCGCGTCCGCGCGACCGGCGAGACGGTGTACGACGAGGAGATCGCCATCGAAAAACCGGACGGCGAACGCCTGTGGCTGTCCATCAGCGCCGGTCCAGTGTACGGGCCCGACGGGGAGCTGGAACGGGTCATCTCCACCGGTGAAGACATCACCGACCTCAAGCAGCGAGAGCACGAACTCGAACGCCGACGGAGCGAACTCGAAACCGAGTTAAGCGAGATTCTCGGCCGCGTTTCGGACGCCTTCTTCGCGCTCGACGACGACTGGCGATTTACGCACGTCAACGACCGTGCGGAGGATATTCTCCCGGAGTCCAGCGAAGCGGTGCTCGAGCGGCGTTTTTGGGACGTCTTGCCCACCGCCACCGAGACGGACATGTGGGAGGAGTTTCACACCGCGATGGACACCCAGGAGCCGACCAACTTCGAACTCAACGACGAACGGCTCGGCATCTGGATCGAGATGAACGCGTACCCGTCTGAAACGGGTCTCTCGGTCTATTTTCACGACATCACCGACCGCAAGGAGCGCGAACGTCGATTGGAGCAGTTCGCAAGCATCGTCTCACACGACCTTCGAAACCCGCTCTCTATCGCGCAGATGTACCTGGCGGAGGCCGAGATGAACGGGCGGGAGAGCGATTTCGAGGAGGTGAAACGCGCACACGACCGGATGGAACGAATCATCCGCAACCTGTTGCGGATGGCACAGAACAAGGAGACGGCCATCGAACCGAACGACGTCTCCCTTTCGAGCGTCGTGGAGCGGGCGTGGAAGCACGTCAAAACGTTCGACGCGACGCTCTCGGTGGAGAGTGCGATGCCGACCGTGCTGGCCGACGAGGACCGACTTCGGACGGTGTTCGAGAACCTGTTTCGAAACGCGGTCGAACACGGCGGCGAGGACGTCGCGGTGCGCGTCGGGGCGCTCTCCGACGGGTTCTTCGTGGAAGACGACGGGCGGGGAATCCCTCCCGACGAACGTTCCGAGGTGTTCGACTACGGGCACACCTCGGGGAACGGAACGGGGTACGGACTCACCATCGTCACCGAGTGCGTGGAAGACCACGGCTGGGAGATAGACGTTACCGAATCGTCGAGCGGCGGTGCGCGGTTCGAAATCCGGGGGGTCACGGAGGGGAGCACGCGGACACAGCTTCGGTGATCGATTCGGACGACGCGTCCCGCGACTCGTTGTCCCGATGCTACCGGCAGTCGTCGGGGTGAGAAATCGAGACATGGGGGGACGGCGAACTGAGTCACTTATCCGTCGGGAGCGGATTCGTTTAGGTATGGTCTCCGGAATCCACGTCCAACTCGCGGTGAGCGACGCGGACGGGTGTCCCGTTTCGTCGATCAGCGAGGAGTTCGAAATCGAATCCCTCAGCGTGGCCCAACACGCTACCCGAACGGCGACCGAAGTCGTCGGGGAGCTGACGGTGGATCGGTCCGACGACGCCGGAACGGAACCGGAGGCGGCCGAGGAGGTCTTCGTCGACGAGACGAAATCGGTGTACCGGTACACGCACGACAACGAGTGTCCGTGCCAGCGCGTGCCGAGTCACGGGTGTCCCGTCCGCACCCTCAGGGCCGACTCCGGCCGACTCATCGTCTCGTTCATCGCGCCCGACCTCGAAACGCTCCGGGGCGTCGTCACCGACTTGCGGTCGTGTTGCGAGGGCGTCACGGTGAACCGACTCACGCGCTCGGCGGCCACCGACGAGCGGTCGTTGCTGTTCGTGGACCGCACGGCGTTTACCGACCGCCAGTACGAGGCACTGGAAACGGCCCACGAGATGGGATACTTCGACTCGCCGAAGGGCACAACCGCCGAGGAGGTCGCCACCGAAATCGGAATCTCCGTGGCGACGTTCCTCGAACACCTCTCGGTCGCACAGACGAAACTGCTCGACCAGATTCTCTCGACGTGACGACGGTCGGGAGTGAATCGCCGGTCGTCGAAATCCACGAATCGACCGAATGAGGGATGGAATCGAGGGGCACGGAGCTTGTTCACACGAGCCTTGGTATCAAATAACATTAGTTTAAATAAACCCGAGTATGGTAGTGAAAGGTCGTATGCGGAACCCGGACCGACAATCGTGGTGACGCAATGTCTCAATCAGTCTATCACGAAATCGGCGGACGAAGCGCGGTCGAAGCTGTCGTCACGGATTTCTACGACCGAGTGCTGTCCGACGAGCAGTTGATTCCGTACTTCGAGGGGATGGACATGGAGGAACTGCGCGCCCACCAGATTCAGTTCATCAGCTCGGTCGCCGGTGGTCCGGTCGAGTACACGGGTGGCGACATGCGCGAAGCCCACGCGCACCTCGACCTCGACGAATCCGATTTCGATGCCGTCGGCGAGCATCTCGAAACCGCGCTCCGAACGAACGGCGTGGACGACGAGAACGTCGAAGGCATCATGAGCGAAGTCGTCGCGCTCAAGGACCCGATTCTCAACCGATAAGCGCCGCTTTCGACACGCGAATCGGCGTTCTAATACCCGAATCGAGGTGTGGCGGGGGACGGGCGGGCGACGACCGGACGGTAACGGGACGACCGGATCGACGAAACTGCCGTAATCCATCCGTTTATCCGGGTGAACCCTCTCCGACTAGATATGAGTGGAGATTCGTTTTCGCGCCACCGGACCGCGGAGGGTCCGGCGTACGGAACGGGGACGCGGTGGTCGCGGAGTGAGTAGCGACCGCGACACCCGAACGGTCGTTCTCAGCCTCATCGCGGGCGTCTTCTTCGGCGGCGTCGGCGGCGGCGTCGCATTTCCGACGCTCCCCCGTCTCGGCACCCTGCTCGGTTTCTCGGCGCTGACCGTCGGAATCATCCTCGCCATCAACCGCTTCACCCGGATGCTGTTGAACACGCCCGCGGGGACGATTCTCGACCGATTCGGAACGCGGCGGCCGATGCTCGTCGGCTTCACGCTCCAAGGACTCGCGCCGTTCGGCTACGTGCTCGGACTGACGGACGCGTGGACGGACGGACTCGCGGGAACCGTCCCCGTGACGGCGACCGCCGTGAGCGCCACGACGTTCGCCGGGTCGCGCGTGCTGTGGGGAATCGGGTCCGCGTTCGTGTTCGTCGGCGCGTTCAGCACGGTGACGAAAGTGACGACGCCCGAGAACCGGGGCAAGTGGACGGGCTACTTGCGCGGCGGCCAGAGTCTCGGTTTTCCCGCCGGACTGGTCGTCGGCGGACTCGTGGCCAACCTCTACGGCTTCACCCCGGCGTTCCTCGTGGCTGGGTTCGCGGGATTGTTCGCGGCGCTCGTCGCGTTCTTCGTCCTGCCGGATTTGAACCCGACCGTCGAGACCGACACCGGACTCCGAGAGATTCCGGGCATCGTCGCCTCGGACGTCCGCATCCTCTCCGTTGGTCTCGTGAACTTCGTCGTCCGGTTTCTCTTCGCGGGGGTGCTCCTCTCGACGGTCGTGGAGTACGCGGCGGTCGTCGGCATCCGCATCGGATTCCTCGATGCGACCGGAATCAGCGGCGTCGTCATGGCCGTCAGCGTGCTGTTTTCCAGCGGGACGACGCTCGTGGCGGGACCGGCGTCCGACCGCGTTTCGAACCGGGCGTTCGTCTCGATTCCGTCGCTCGGCTTTCTGGCCGTCGGGTTCGGTCTCCTCGCGCTGGTTCCCTCGCTCGTGGGAACGTTCGTCGGTGTGGCGGCCATCGGAATCGGCGTCGAGGGGGTGAACATTCCGCTCCTCGCGTACCTCGGCGACATCAGCCCGGAGAACGACGTGGGGAAACTCGGCGGCGTGTACAACGTCTTCGGCGACTTCGGCTCCACGGTCGGCCCGCTCGTCGCCCTCCCGTTCGCGGTACGGTTCAGCTACACGACGGAGTATCTGGGTTGCGTGCTGTTGGTGATTCTGACTGGAATTCTCGCCGCGCTCACGTTGCTCGGCGAGGACGACCACGAACGGCCCATCGTCGTTCCGAGCGACGACTGAGGACGGGTTCTTCGTGTGGTTTGCGGTCGAGAAACTCAGCTATCGCGCACCGCCGCACGGAGGAGTCCGGTCCCGTCGGATTCCGTCGGAGAGCGCACTGACAGACACAACTCCCAGTCGTCGGCATCGACCGATCGAGCCCACTCTACCGACACCGAATCGGGGTAGATTCGGCGGAGTTCGATGGCGAGCGGGAGCGTCGGGAGGTACCGTTCGTCCGCCTGCAGGGCGTACTCGGAGAGCCTGACGAGCCACGCGCGCTCGTCCGCCGTGTCGTCCAGCGAGGTGAGCCGGTAGTCCGAGACGATGGACACCGAAACGAGGTACTCCAGCACCGTTTCTATCGTCGCCCCGTCATCGACCGTCGGCGGCAATCGGGCCGCTGCCGACGCCAGCACGCGAGCCTGTTCGTCGGCGGAAAGTCGGTCGGTCAACTCCTCGACCATGCTTTCGAGCAGGATGAGACAGAACTCGTCGCGGTCCGAAATCGACTCCGCGGCGTCCAGATACACGTCCATCACCGCCCGCTCGACGGCGGCGAACCCCTCCGTTGCGAGCGTCTCGAAGAGCGCGCCGGTGACGTCGTGACAGAAGTCGATGAGGGGTTGGTGGTCCGTGACCGAATCATCGCCGACGGAACGGGGGAAACGCTGGAAGGAGGGACGCCGGAACGGTGGCGTGGCGTCCCTCGCCGCGTCGGAACTCCTCGGTGTCTCGCATACGATGAGGTCGTGATAGGGAAGGTGCGGGTCGTAGCGTCGAAGCGCCGCCCGGTATCGTTCGGCGAAACGGAGCGCGGTCTGTGCGGTGTCCCTGCTCTCGAACCGTTGTCCCGCGACGGGGACCGGACTCGTCCCGGTTCGACCGCAAACGATGTGGTACGTTCCGCCGTTGGTCGCGAGCGATTCGACGTGCCGACGAATGTCGTGGAGGGTGTTTCCTACCATGTGTCAGTCGTGCTTCCGTCGCGGAGGTCAGGAGGACCCTCCGACGGTACCCGTGTCACCGCCATGTTTTTAGGCTGGCCTAAAAATCCAAAAGTATTTTGTTTGATTCACGAACGGTCGTAAGGACAGGAGCGTTGTTCCGGGTCGGTCGTCGTCGAACGAAATGTGCGTCGCGACCGCGGAGAGTGCGTCTCTTTTCCATCCGGTAATTGCTAGCACGAGTCGAAATCTTTACGCCGTCGTCCGGAAACCATGTACATGACAGTTCATGAAGAAGGAAATGACGACGATGGATTTCCTCGACCGCGCCGTCGATCTCTACGACGACGTGGTTGGCGTCATTGCGGATGACGGCACGGAATATACGTACGCGGAGTTCAACGAGCGAGTCAACAGTCTCGCAAACGTGTTGGCCGACCGCGGCATCGAACAGGGAGACCGAGTGGCGATGCTCGCATCGAACACGCACTACTTCCTCGAAGCGCTGTACGCGACCAACCATCTGGGCGCGGTGTACGTCCCGATGAACTACCGTCTCGTTCCGGAGAACTACGAATACATCCTGAACGATTGCGAGGCGTCGGTCGTCATCGCGGACTACGACTTCGCCGAGAAGGTGGAGGCGGTCCGCGATTCTGTTCCGGCGGAGACGTTCATCGGCTACGAGGCCGACGAAATCGACGGCGACTGGGAGGATTACATGACCCTCGTTGACGGGGCGTCGGCCGACCCGCCGGAGCGGGCCGACATCTCGGAGGACGACGACGCCAGCGTCAATTACACCTCGGGGACGACCGGGGACCCGAAGGGCGTCGTTCGCACCCATCGGACAGAACACTGGCACGCGCTCGTGCTCAACCAGCACATGGAGATTCGGGACGACGACACCTACCTCTGGACGCTCCCGATGTTCCACTGCAACGGCTGGGGGCACACTTACGCCATCACCGGCACCGGCGGTACGCACGTCTGTCTCCGGAAGTTCACCCCGGAGCGAACGCTCGAAAAGATTCGAACCCACGACGTGTCGTTCATGTGCGGCGCGCCGACCGTACTCAACCGCGTCATCGCCTACACGGAGAACAATCCCGACGTGGAGACGACGGGCGACCGCGAGTTGCGCATCGCCACCGCCGGAAGCGCGCCCGCGACGGCGACCATCGAGACCGTCGAGGACGACATCGACTGGCGCATCATCCACATCTACGGCCTGACCGAAACCGCACCCATCATCACGACCTCGAACTCGCCGCGCCGCCTCGCCACGCGCGGCCGGTCACTCAAGGTCAAACAGGGGAGCGAAGTGCTCGGTACCGACGTTCGCGTCGTCCACGACGACGGAACGGACGTTCCCGCCGACGGGCAAACGATGGGCGAAGTCGTCGTCCGCGGCAATCAGGTGATGGACCGCTACCTCAACAAGCCGGAGGCGACCGAGGAAGCGTTCAACGACCGCATCGCGGGCTACTTCCACACCGGCGACCTCGCCACCATCGACGAGGACGGGATGATATCCATCCAGGACCGCAAGAAGGACATCATCATCTCGGGCGGCGAGAACGTCTCGTCCATCGAAGTCGAGGACGTGCTCTACGACCACCCCGAAATCGCCAAAGCGGCCGTCATCCCCACGCCGAGCGACGAGTGGGGCGAGTTGGTAACCGCCGTCGTCGTCCCGAAACCCGACGCTGACCTCTCAGAGGACGACGTGGAGGCGTTCTGCCGCGACAAGATGGCCGGATACAAGATTCCGCGCAAGATTCTGGTACAAGAGGACTTGCCGGAGACGGCGACGGGCAAGGTCCAGAAGTACCAACTGCGCAAGGAATTCTGGGAGGACGAGGAGCGGCTCATCGGGCAAGGGTGATAGCCTCAGCGAAGAAAGATAGCCCGCTGGAACGCGGCTCGAACCGATCTGCGGTTTTTCTCTGTATGTCGAGAACGTGAACTGAACAGCCGACAGACACACGATGCCGGGGAGCGTTATGACCGTCGGGGGAAAGACAGTGAGTTCATACGATACGGCGGGGAACGGTCTCGAAACCGAACGACGACGGACGGAGCGGAGGCGATAGTATGGCCGTGGTGGACACCATCATCGTCTTCATCGTCAGCCTGCTCATCGGCGGGTTCGGCATCTACGCCGGGGCGCGGGTGACGACCGAGTACGCGGGAAGCTACGGCCACGCCATCGTCACGGCGCTTATCGGGTCGATAGTGTGGGGAATCATCAGCTTCTTCGTCGGATGGATTCCCATCCTCGGCGCGCTGTTGGCGCTCGTCGCGTGGGTCGGCGTCATCAACTGGCGGTATCCCGGGGGGTGGGGGACGGCCGTCGTCATCGGACTGGTCGCGTGGTTCGCGGCCGCAATCGTCCTCTACCTGTTCGCGCTGTTCGATATCGTCGCCTCGGGCGCGCTCGGAATCCCCGGCGTCTGAGCCGCCTATCGACCCGTTTTATCGAAGTTCCGGGGTCCACACGGACGAGGACAGCGAGAGCGGCGGTTCGCGGGAACGAACCCATCGGGCGATGGCGACCGTTCCGACGACGATAGCGCCGACGCCGACCAGCCCCGCTTCGGGACCGAACGGTCCTCCAGTGAACACGCGGGGACCGACCTGTTCGGTAGCGATAATCGTCACGGGGAGGCGAAGCCCGCTGACCGAAAAGCCGTAGACGCTCGTCTGAAACAGGTTCCACGAGATGTGCAATCCTATCGGAATCGCCAGTTCGCCCGTCAACAGATAGCCCGACGCGAGCATGACTCCCGCGAGGACGATGACGACCGTACTCGTGAGCGTCGCGTTCGGATTGAAGATGTGGGCGACGCCGAACAGAATCGACGAACAGAGCGTCGCGGCCGCGACCGCAACCTCACCTGACACCCGCGGAAACCAGCGGAAACCCTCCGCGAGATTCGTCAGGATGTAGCCTCGCACCAGCAGTTCCTCGCTGACGCCGACGACGACGAACACGAGAACGGAGGTGAGAAAGACGGTGACGAACGACAAGTCGGACACCGTTCGAAAGAAGCCGGTGACGCGCACCCATCCCAGCGCGAGTTCGGTCAGAAAGATGGCGGTCATGAGCGTCGCGCCGAGGGCGAGGCCGAACCCGAAATCGAGCCACCACGTCCCCGACAGGTGAAAGCCGAAGTCGGCGAACCGACGGCGGTCGATGAACCGACCGACGAGGTACGTGAAGAGACCGACGATAACCAGTTCGAACGAGGTTCGAAACAACAGGCTGCCGAGACGCCCGAACGACGCGAATTGGAACCCGACGAACGCGGACACCCACACCGGACGAAGCGAAACCGCCGCCGCGAGCGAAACGACCACGAACACGATTCCGGCGACGACGAACCGCCACGGGAGTCGAAGCCGTCGGTCCGTCGCGTTCCAGAAGACCGTCTTTATCGAAGAGAGCACCACGAAACCGTACGACGAGGAGGATTGTTAATCCTTGAGCTCACCCGCTGTTCGGTTCGACCGTGCGAGTAAAAAAGGGAACTACGGGAAACGTCGGTGTCACCTCGGCGGAGTTATCGGCACTCGGTTCCCGAGATGTTCACGTCGAGCGACGGCAGTGCGCTCGCTTCCTCGTCGCTACCCGCGTCGATGGTCGTCTCGAACCCGACGTCGACCGCCCCGACGGGATAGATTTGGTCACGGATCTCGCCGTCGGGATACGCTTTCGAGTGAACGTTGACGTAGGTCTTCCCGGCCGTCATCTCGGTAGCGAGGTCGTCGAGCGAGGATCCCTCGTAGGGACCGACCAGATCGTCGTCGGAAATCGTCCCGGTTGCGACCACGCTGGTGCCGAAGAGGTACTGCTCTTCCGTGCCGCTGCCGTCGATGAGATTGACCACGTGCGGGCCGTTTTCGCCCGACTCGCCCGTGTGGATGTGCGCCTTGGTCACCGACGCGTCGAGTCCGAACGCGAGGAGTCCGTATTCGAGTTCGCCGTCGGTCGTCCACTGGAAGACGGCGACCCCCCGTCCGTCGCTCTCGTTCGGGGGAACCTCGTTCTCCCCAGTTAGCACCCCCGTGCTGAACAGTTCGGTCGGCGGTTGCTGTTCGGCGTCCGAACCCGAATTCGAGTCCGAATCGGTGTCATCGTTTCCGGCGACTACTCCAGCGCCGACGCCGCTGAGGGCGACGGCTCCGAGGCTCAGCAGTTTCAGCGTCTCTCGTTTGTCGGTATCTGGCATGGTGGGACCGATTATTGAGTCGGTTCGAAGTTACTAAGGCATTGTTGCCACCTGTAAGATATTGATGTATTGAAGAGTTAGAATGGAACAAACAGTGTTTCGCCCGAAACAGAAATATATTCTGACACGGCGGTCCGACGACACGTCGATACGCACACTTTCCCCCGCTTCGAAGAGTGGGTACAGATGTTCTCGGATTCGAATCTCGGCGGTCAAGTCGCCCTGGTTACCGGCGGTACCAGCGGCATCGGTCGGGAAACGGCGCTCGCGTTGGCGGACCGCGGTGCCTCGGTCGCAATCGTGGGGCGCAACCGAAAGCGCGGGCGGCGCGTTGCGCGCGAAATCGAAGCGCGGAACGGCGACGGGTGGGCCGAACTGTACATCGCCGACTTCGCGTCCCGAGAAAGCGTCCGCAACCTCGCGGTTGCGTTTCGGGACCGACACGACCGGCTCGACGTACTGGTGAACAACGCGGGAACGTTCCGCCACCGTCGGTCAGAAACCGGGGACGGCATCGAAGCCACGTTCGCCGTCAACCATCTCGCGCCGTTCCTGCTCACCCACCTGCTGGTCGATACGCTAGTCGAAAGTGCGCCCGCTCGGGTCGTCACCGTGACCTCCGAGTTGCACGAGCGGGGTACAATCGATTTCGGCGATTTGGGGCACGAGCGCGACTACGACGGCATGGAGGCCTACAGCCAGTCGAAGCTGGCGAACGTCCTGTTCGCCCGCGAACTGGCCGAGCGACTCCGCGGCACCGGCGTGACCGCGACCGCGGTCAACCCCGGTTTCGTTCCGGGGACGGGATTCACCCGCGAGGCCTCGATTCGCAATCGATTACTGTTAGGGTTGTTCTCGGTCCTGCCGCTTCCCTTCACGAAGAACGTCGAAGAAGGCGCGGAGACCGTCATCGAGGCGGCCGCCTCGCCCGAATTCGCCGACGTGACCGGCGAATATGTCAGCGACGGGGTAATCGCGGACGCCTCCGACGAGGCGCACGACGACGACGTTCGACGGCGGTTGTGGGACGTGAGCGCGGGATTTGTCGGCATCTCGCCGGACGATTCTCGGTAGGAAAATCGACCCGACTGGAACCGTTTTGTCCGTCGGACGCCAACCCCCTTCAGAGGGGGAAACAATGACTGACGCACTGCTAGTCATCGACATGCTGAACGATTTCGTGACCGGGAAGATAGCCGCCGAGCGCGCGGAAGGCATCATTTCGCCGCTCGACCGACTCACGGCCGCGGCGCGCGAGAACGGCGTTCCGGTCGTCTACGCGAACGACGCCCACCGACCGGAAGACTTCGAGTTGGACGTGTGGGGCGAACACGCCATGCAGGGGACGGAAGGAGCGGCGGTGATTCCCGAACTCGAACCCGACGAGGGAGACCACGTGTTCGAGAAACGGACCTACGACGCGTTCTACGGAACGGCGCTCGACGAACACCTTCGGAGTCTGGGCGTGGACCGAGTGGTCCTGACCGGCCTGCACACGAACATGTGCATCCGTCACGCCTCGGCCGGGGCGTTCTTCCGCGGTTACGACATCGTGATTCCGGGGGATTGCGTGGAGGCCTTCAGCGAGGAGGCTCACACGGAAGGACTCGAATACCTCGCGGACGTGTACAATGCGAAGATAACGACGACGGACGACCTCATCGATGAGTGGCGAAAAACCGCGTCCGCCGAAGCGGTGAGCGACGAGGGAACGGCGTCGTAATCGCTCCGGTGGCTATCGACGCCGGAGCGACCGAACCGACTCCCGTAACCGCCGGAGCGAATCGGCGTACCGCGAAGCGCCGGGGTCCGAACTCGACGGGGATTCCGACGGAGCGGTTTCGGACGACGAGGTGCCGGACGTGTGGGGTTCAGACAAGGGAGTATCACGTGTGGAGGCTTCGGACGAGGAGGTTCCGACGTCCGTCGGGTCCGTCTCCTCGGCTTTCGACCGCCACGCACGGAGGTTCCCGGAGACGTCCACGGGCAGGTCCACGGCGAGGTTCGACGCGGCGACGCCGGTAGTGAGGCCCATCGAGGACGCCAGCACCGCGGTTTGGAGTTCGAGGCGTCCGAATTCGAGGGGATCGAGTTGGAGGAGCGTCCACAACAACCCGGAGACGAACAGGACCACTCCGGCGACGGTCAGCCACTCGTTCGTATCGGACGCGTCGGCCGCCCGTCCCGCGAGTCGCGTCACGGCAACGCCCGTGACGAACTGGACGAGGAACACCGCGGCGAGAAAGCCGAGGGCGGAAACGGCCGCGAACGGGTCCCACGACGCGATGCCGCCGAGCCGGTCGCTCGGGAGGACACCGGCAGCGAACTGGAGGGTCGCTTCGAGGAGCGCGGCGGTCACGGCGTCGATAAGGCCGAGCGTGTCGGCGAGCAGTCGTATCTCGCCGTCGAGGAGCGCGCGTGCGAGGTCCCGACTCGACCGACTCCCGAGGAGTTCCGCGAGGACGAAGAGACAGAACGGTGGAAGCGCGCCGAAAACGACGGCGTATCGCGCGAGTCGAGTGGGAAAGCCGCTCCGGCGGACGCCCCGCACGACGAGCCAGAGAACGACGGCGAGCGGGACGATGGCGGACGGCGATTCGTGGAGGACACCGATGGTCGTCTCGAACATGGGGATGGCCAATCGAGCAGAGCATGGCAGTTCCGCGTAGAGAAACTTACGGCTTCGATCGCGCCCGCGGAGAACTACCTTCGAAACGGATGGGTTGCGCGTTCGTCCGGGGGTATCGTAGGGAAGCGAAGAGACTATCGGCCGCGTTTCGGACTGGAGGTTTCGTGACGGTTACTCGATTTCTATCTCGACGACCTCGGGGTCGTTGTCGAAGTCATCGTCCAGCGGGTCGTGTGCGAGGTCCTCCAACACCAGTTCGATGTTTCGTTTGTTGGCCTTCCACACCGCGTCGATGATGCCGCCGACGACCGGAATCGACCCGCCAACCACGTCGATGCTCACGTTCGCTATCATCCGCAAGAGAGTGGTGAACGAGACGCCCAAGCGGGCCGCTTCGAGGACGAGGTACAGGGACAATCCGGCACTGATGACGTCGCCGACCCCCGGAAGCGCGCCGAGGATGGGGTCGAGACCGACGCGGAAATCGGTCCCCGGAACGCGCATGAAGTCGTCGAAGACGCGCGCTACCGTCCGCATTCTGTCGATTGCCGCACGGTCGAGGGTCGGTGGGAGTTCACCCTCGAAATCGAACTCGTCTTTCAAATCCGAATTGCGGCTCATGGACACACCTGTTTCCGAGACGCAATAAACCCGACGGCTGGTGAGATGCAGATGGCATCGAGCGTCGTCTCCGCCACAAAGCATTTGCACGATTCGATGGATTTGGGACCCGTGGCGGTAGTTTCACGGTCGTTGACGCGGAACGGCGTGCAGTCGTCACGAAAGCGAGCGGATACCCGTTCCCCGTGCTACCGTCACTTGCCTCTGACTTCCGATGCCGGTGCGTCCCCTGGCGCACCGGTGCGTACCTAACTCGGACGACGATGCGTGCACAATCATCATAGTTTTGCACGACGTAGTGTCGTCCATGTCGCGGAGAATCGTCGTAGAAACCGCGAGGGCCGAGCGCGGAGAACATCAATGGCTGGAAACGTTCAACGATTCGCCGAGTCACGGGGACGAGTACGACGCCATCACGTCACTGTCGTGGAACGGCCCCCAGGAAAATCAGGAGGGCGTATTACGCTACGGGAAACTGCCGAAACTCGACCTGCCGTCGTACCTCAACTACTGGTACTACCACCTCAAGTGGGGGTTGGAAAAGGAGGGCATGGTTTCCAGACTGTACGCGCCGAACATCTACGAGACGAACGGGGAGTACATCGAGGAGTACTTTCCCTACGTGACGGTCGAACGAGTGCTGGAACGGCGAGGATGGGAGATGAGAGATGAACGACAGTTGGAGGACGGCCGCGTTCGATACACGTGGACGAAACCCGAGCGGCGGGACTCGGTAGCGGAGTCGGCGAAGCGACTGATGACGAAGATGCGACGCAAAGAGGCCACGTGAACGGCGAGCGGTGAACAGCAGTACCGACAGCAGAACAGCCACTCCAGCACGACAGCGGAACAGTCACTCGGTCTCGAGACCGCGAACTCAGTCGGAACGACCGGCGGTCGGGTCGACGACGCGGCCGAGGAAGAGGACCGTATTTGTCGGTTTGTGGCGAATCAGGAACAGAAACGGCCTATCGACGGTCATTTCGAACGGATTCAGCGGTGCCGACGTGACACCTACTTCGACGGCCGTCGCGGCCGCCGCTTCGGTTCCGTTCTCGTCGACTTCGATAACGCTCTTCTGACGGACGCTGTCGATGAAGAGGTTGTCGCCCGTCTCCTCGATGTCGGCCATTCCGCCGAAATCGGCACTCGGAGAGAATACGCGGGACATACCGAGGTCCGAGAGCGTCGTCCCGAGGTCGAGCGACAATTCGAGGGAGAACTTCGGCAGCGCAATCGAGCCGTCCGTTCGCTCCATCTCTCCCAGCAACGCCTCCAGTCGGTCGGCGGAAAGCGAGGCCGTGAACGACTCGAACGTGCCGCTTTTCGGCAGAATGACGACCATCCCGACCTCGTTGCCGACGTAGGGGAGTTCTATCAGCTGCTGGCCGTCCACGGCGGCGTAGGGGAACGAGTCGGATTGGGACATCATCGGCACCCGCGATGTCGTCCCGTCGAGCGCGGTGAACGGCCGCCGTTTCGTGTTCTCCTCCGAGAACGTGCTTGCCCACGTCGCCCGGAAGTAGATGGTGTTGGTGAGGACGAGTCGCGTTCGCGCATCGAGCGCGTTTTTCCCCAGCAGGTCGGTGATTTTGCCCGCCGTTTGGTCGGCGACCCACGCGTTAATGGTCTCCGTGGCTTCGTCGGCATTCTCTTGGAAGTCGCAGGCGTTGAGACCGGCGTCGTAGTACGTTCGAAGCGTGGTGAGGAAGTCGTCGCGCCACGGGTAACCTTCCTGTCCCCAAATCGCGTTCGCGGTGGTCAACTGGAACGGCGTCCCCCTGTCCGCGTCGGTGTTCACCCGCTCGTCCGCGGTTTCGAGTCGTTCGTCCGTCTCGCCGAACGCGGCGTGAAGCGGCTCGCCGTCGAAGGGGAACCGGAGGGTGTCGGCCATCGCTGCCCGCGTCTCGCCGCGCGCCCCGGCGTGCGTCATCGCCAACGCCACTGACGCGCTGAACGGGGACAGAAACTGGTTTTCGTTCGGGTCGGTTTCGGCGAGCGAGGAGAGCAGCGTCAGGCCGAATTCCGAGTTTCCGCGGGCGAGCGTTCGAATCGCCGCTTCGTCGGTCGAAACGGGATTCGACTTCTCTGCTCCGGTTACCGTCCGAACGTTCGTTCCGGTATCGTTCGACGAGAGCGGGGCGAGACAACCCGAAAGGAGAGTTCCGGCGACGAGCGCGTTCGAGAGGGCGAGAACGCGGCGGCGGGTGGGTGACATACTCCACGTTTCACCTTCGCGAGCAAATACGTTGGTAAGACACAAACACCGATTGTAGTTACGGGTCGTCCACTTCGGTTGGTATTCGGTTGGTATGCGATGTCCGCTACGGTTGTTACGAGGTATCCGTTTCGTTCCCGCCGCGGCGCGCGAAGAACACCTTGGGCTCCATGGTGAGTTTCGTCTCGTCCGCCTCGTTCTGCATTTCGAGGTGGAAGGTGACGAGGCCGCGGTTCGGGTCGCTTTCGAGCGGGCGTTTGTCGGTGACTTCGAGCGTGAGCGAGAGGGTTTCGCCCGGTTTGACGGGAGCGGGCCACGTGACGGATTCGACGCCGGGCGAGCCTAAACTGCCGCTGTTCTCGAAGAAGTTGTCCACGAGGATTCGCATGGAGATGGCGGTGCTGTGCCACCCGCTGGCGACGAGTTCGCCGAACATCGATTCGGCCGCGGCGTCCAAATCGACGTGGAACTCCTGCGGGTCGTACTGCTCCGCGAACGAGAGGATTTCCTCCTCGGTGACGGTGTAGCTGCCGAACGATTCGCGGTCGCCGACGACGAGATCTTCGAAATCCCGGTTGCTCATGCGGATGGATTGGCGGAGCCGAAACAAATAGCCGAGGGCTGGGGAAATCGAGGGGATAAATTCTCAGTCGCCGCTCGTCGCCGAGGCCGACGACTCGCCGCGTTCACGCGGGATGTAGTAGGCGAACCCGACCGCGAGAACGGACACGACGACCGACAGCGCAAACACGGTCGTCAGTCCATCCGTCAGAATCGTCGCCAATCCGGCGGGCGGCGTGGGAGACCCGAGTAACCGCTGTTGGAGCTGACCGAGGTTCGAGACGCCGGAAATCGTCGTCAGTTGGTTTCGAATGACGAGATTCAGGGCGAACCCGAGGAGTGCGACGCCCATCGTCCCGCCGAGGTTGCGGAAGAACTGTTGGGAGGAGGTGACGACGCCCATCTGTGCCGTCCCGAAGTGGTTCTGAATCGCCGTCAACAGCGGCGGCGTGACCATTCCCATGCCGACGCCCATCACGAACACGTTGCCGATGACGAGCGGAAGGGCCGTATCTGCCGTCCAGAGGACCGTCGCCGCGCCGAAACTCAAGACGAGGAGGACGGTCCCGACGGTGGCGAGTCGCTGTTCGCCGACCCGATTTACCAGTCGGCCCGAGAGAAAGCTCGTCCCCGACCAGCCGATGGAGATGGGGAAGACGGCCAGCGCCGCGCTTCCCGCGCCGCCACGGACGCTTTGCAGGTAGAGCGGCACGTACGTAATCGCCGCGAAGAGCACGAAACTCGTGAGGAATCCGGTCACGTTCGTCGTGATGAACACAGTATCGTCGAACATCGACAGCGGGACGATGGGCTGGGTCGCGCGCCGTTCGACGGCGTAGAACACGCCGAGGCCGACGATTCCGGCCGCGATGAGCGGAAGCGCCCACGAACTCGTCGTTTCGAGGAGTTGAAGCCCGACGAGGAGCGCCCCGACGGCGACCGACAGCACGGCCGCGCCGAGGAAGTCGACGTCGCGGTCGGCGCTGCCGGTCGATTCGTCGAGCGAGATGGCCACGAGGACCACGGCCACCAACCCGACCGGAACGCTGAGGTAAAACACCCCTCGCCAGCCGATCGTTTCGACGATGACGAAGCCGAGAAGCGGACCGACGACGCTCGAAATCCCCCAGACGGTACTCCCGAGGCCGATAGCTCGACCCCGCTCCTCGGGCGGATACACCACCCCGAGGATGGTGTACGGGATGGCGAACATCGCGCCCGCTCCGACTCCCTGGAGCGACCGGAACGCGACCAATTGGGGCATGCTCCCCGCCGCACCGCACAGCGCGCTCCCGGCGACGAAGATGGCGGCGCCGACGAAGAACAGCCGTTTCCGGCCGTAGATGTCGGCGAGGCGACCGTACAGGGGCATCGAAACTGCCGCGAACAGCATGTAGGCCGCGAAGGCCCACGCGTACAGTTCGAGTCCTCCCAGCGATTGCACGACCGTCGGCATCGCCGTGCTCACGATGGTTCCGTCGATGGCCGCGAGGAAGATACCGAGCAGGACGCCCAGCGTCGCAAGCCGTCGGTTGGTCATGGAACTCCTTCGAGGGCGACGGGCAAATAGCCGCCCCACGGTTTTCCGTGGCTTCCACACGGCCCGGTGGGGAAATCGTTTCCGACCGCAGCGTCAGTCAGGATTCCGACCGCGGCGTCGGTCAGGAATCACCCTTGTTTGTGGTGTTCCGTCAGGTTGACCGCCAGCACCGGAACCGTCGTCAATCGAATGACTCGCTCGGTGACGCTCCCGAGCAGGAGGTGGCTGACGCCCGTATTGGCGTGGGTGCCCATCACGATGGCGTCGATGTCGTTCTCCTCGGCGTAGTTCACGATTTCTTCTGCCGGGTCGCCGTTTACGATGGCGGTCCGCGTTTCGAGACCGGCACGCTCCGCCGTTCCTTCGATAGAGGATACGGCCGTTTCGCCCGTCGTTTTGAGGTCGTCGTGAACCATAGATTGTGTCGATTCGGAGAGCGAATCGCCAAGTCCGGAATCAACGACGTGAAGGACGTGAACCGTTGCGTCCGTGAGTTCGGCGAGCGAAATCGCTTCCTCGACGAACTGCTGTTCACCGCCGCTGCCATCCGTCGGAACGAGAATCTCGTCGTACATCGGTTCGCCCAACGAGGGCGAACGGGATAGTGGTACTGCCTGCCCGAAGCGCAACGGAGAGCGGTAACTCAAGAAACAGAAACAGACAGCGCGAAGCTACGGAGACGACGGTAAGTGGCCCACTCGACCGATATTACACTCTGGACGAGGGGTGTCAGACGCGCGTCCGGTGGTGACACAAAACAGATTACTCGTCGATGTCGATGCTGTCGAATCGGCTATCACGGAGCACGGATTTCAGGACGATGTCGGTGTCCTGCACGAGTCGATGTTCGAGGTAGCTTCCCTGTCCGCGGCCGCCGCCGGTTCGCGTCGATTCCACGACGCCGAGGAACGCCTGTTCCTTGAGGAGTTCGTAGACGCGGTGTTCGCTCAGCACGTTCGCATCCAGTTGCTTGCAGATCTGCTGATAGCGGGTGAAAATTTCGCTCGTCGAGAACTCCGAGCCGCGGTTTTCCTTCGTCAGGAGCGCGAGTGCGTAGAGGATGAACTTCACCTGCGTCGTCGACCCACGGAGCAGTTCCTCGAAGCGGTCCACCTCGGCCCACTCCTGTGCGTCGCGGATGTGTTCCTCGGTGACGAGTTCGTCGCCTTGCCGTTCCGCGAGTTCCCCGGCGTGGCGGAGGATTTCGATTGCCTTTCGCGCGTCACCGTGTTCCTGTGCGGCGAACGCGGCGGTCAGCGGAATGACGTCGCCGGTCAGGACTCCTTCCTTGAACGCGTCGCGCCGGTGTTCCATGATATCCCGAAGTTGGTTCGCGTCGTACGGCTGGAACACGAACTCCTCCTCCCGAAGGCTGCTCTTGACCCGCTCGTTGAGCCGGTCGCGGTACTCTATCTTGTTGCTGATGGCGACGATACCGAGGTGGCAATCGGCCTTCCCCGATTCTCGCGCGCGCGAGAGTTGCATCAGTACGTCGTCGGATTCGAGTCGGTCAACCTCGTCCAAGATGATGATCACGGCGTCGTAACAGCGGTCGAGAACCTCCCAGAGGTAATCGTAGTACTCCCCGCTTCCGATACCCGTCCGCGGAATGGAAATCGCCGTCTTGTCCTCGTCGTTCAGCGTTCGGGTGATAGACCGAGCGACCCTGGTATGGGTGTTGTGCTGTGCGCAGTCTACGTACACGGTACCGACGTCGACATTCTGTGCACCGGCAGCCTGTCGTGCGCGTTCGGTCACGTGCCGCGTGACGAGGGATTTCCCGGTTCCGGTCTTGCCGTATATCATGACGTTGTTCGGCGGGTCGGAACGGACGATGGGTCGGAGTTCGGCCGCGACGGATTCGATTTCGGAATCACGCCCGACGATGCGCGTACTCTGGGGGACGTGACCGACTTTCAGCAACTCCTTTCGTTCGAACACCTGTGTCGTGGTTTCGTCGTTCACGTTGAACAGGGGGTCGCTCGCCGGGTCGTCCGTGGTATCGAAATCGGAGAGCCGGGGAGGTTCATCGGACATACGACAGCCAGCGTGCGCTCAGTATAAATAACTAGGCCTTCCCCACACACAACGTGTCGAGTGTATATCGACCGAATATGCTAGAGAAGAGGCGTAATTCGTCGGTGTCATATTCTCATCACCAAGACCCGAGAAAGAGTGAAAAGAATCGAAAGGGGAAAGAGAGGGTGAGAAGAGGGCGGAAGAAGATGGAGAGAGGACGAAAGAAGATAGGGAGAAGGTGAGAAAGGGAAGTGGATGAGAAGAGAACGGGAAGGGTGGATACGACGGACAGGGTGGATACGACGAGCCGGAAAGTCGAAGCCTGCTCGCCGAACAGACGCCCGGTCCAGAGTGAAACACGAACGACGAGAGCAGTCGAGATGAAATGAGAGCAAGACAGGAGAGCAAGACAGGAGAGAAGAACAAGACGGGAGAGCAAAAAAGCGAAAGCGGGAGCGTAAAACGGACGTGTAGAAAACCGTCAGGGGAGTCGAACGGAGCAGTAACGTATATTTTTTGTGTGATGTTGGACACCCCTCGTCCAGAGTGTAACGGTGGCAAAATCGGGTGTCTTTGAAAGAGGTATTCCTGAAAGTCGGTAGTAAATCTCGATGATAAAGACCGAATGAACGACAGTTGAAAATAACGGGCGAGAAAACGCGTTACTGGACGAAGGAAGGTACGTTTCGTCTGGAGGTTAGCGTCGGTTTGTCGGAAGCAAGGAAGGGGTGACACACACCCCTCGTCCAGAGTGTAACGGGGAGGATGGTGGGTGGGATAGAAGAGATACGGGGCGTACTATGATAGAAGGGGAAAACACGGTCTAAAGGGCTCAGACGGATTGTAACGGTAGTATTGAGACAGTCGCGTAACTCGGGACGTTGCTCGGAGTGGCAGAACTAACAGATATATATTCAACAGTAATTTAATGGATACTCAATATCGGTTCGTCGTGTTCTATATAATGGAAATGAGAGATAGAGGAATATATAGGATGACGTCGTGAGGTGGCGGGAGTGAACTAATAATCAATCACGTGTCTATGGGCATCATTAAATAGTTAAGTATAATATGCTAGAACACAAAAAGTCCATTAAGCTAATTTCACTTTATAGAAGACGAATTTCTATTCGTCTTCGACTCCATTCCAGTCGAAGCGACCCCGCAGAAGACCGCTGAAACGTGGGTTTGTGGGAGTGTGATGTGTGGGGTGTAATGTTCCGGGACCGTCCATGCGTTTCGCCATCCGTTCGTTTTTTTCCTCGATCTACCACACTCCGTTTTTTGCCCCACCGCTACTGTCCCATCTCTCCACCCCACCCCCACCTTCTCCCGTTACACTCTGGACGAGGGGTGTGTGTGAACCAAAGTATGTATCCTAACTATCAATTCATCGCTCGGTCTCGAGCTCGAGTCGGTCGCCGTCCTCCCGAGTACGAACAGAGTAATCCACCGTCGAAAGCGGAACCGTGCACTTAGCTGTCGGTACGAACGACCAGCGCGGCGGCGATTAGCAGTGCGGCGGTCCAGAGGAGTGCGATATCGAGGACCGGATAGAGCGACCCGCTGACCCCCGCGCCGGTGTCGTATCCATTGCCAACAATCGCGTTCAGTACGCCGAAGGCGACGACAGCGACGATGGTAAACCCGAACGCCGTTCCGAACCCCACGCCGGGTCGATACGCGACGAGTGGAACCGCGAGGAAGACAGCTACAATGCTACCGACGACAAACGGCGAAATCGGGAGCGGTCGTATCATCCACGCTTGAAGCAACGACCCGAGAACGCTATTGACGATACCGGATAACCCGACCCAGACGCCGACCAGCCGAAGCGGCTGGTCGAGCGCAGTCTCGATTCGACGGATTACTCCCTCCTCGTCATCCGCCGTTTTGCTATCTGTCGGTTTGCCACTCGTCGCTTTGCTATCTGTTGCTTTTCCACTTGCCGTTTTCTCGTCCGTCATGCTTCCTCCAACGCGAACACCGCGTTTTCGATGCCGACGTACACCCTCTCTCCGACGACGGCGGGCGGTCCGACTGAACCGGTTCCCTCCTTGGGTTCGAACGCGAACAACCGTTCCCCGCTGGCAGCGTCAAGCGCGACGAGGCTCGACTCCGCTCCGACGTACACGGCGGTATCCGTTACCGCGAGGCCGGAGATGAAACTCGTCCGGTTCTCCCCCGTCCGTCCCACCGACGTCTTCCAGCGCGTGGAACCATCCGTCGAATCGACCGCGACGACGTGTCCCTCTCCGGCGCGGAATATCGTTTTCCCGTTCGTCGCCATCACCGCCCCGGTCGCGTCGGCGGTCCATTCGACCGACCCTTCCCGAACGTCCACCGCGTAGAGTCGCCCCGCGCCGCCGTAGAGCGTTCCGTTCGAGATAACCGGACCGTTCCCGAACGCCGCTTCGATATCGCCGGGAAGCCCGGGCCGTGACAGTTGCCAGCGCGTTTCGCCGTTCGTTGCGTCGAGGCCGACGAGAGTGTTTCGGGAGCTTTCCGCTCCAACGAAAATACCGTCCGCGTACGCGAGGGGTCGATGTCGATGTTCGCTGGGTGTTTTCCAGCGAGGAATCCCGTTCGATGTATCCAACGCGATGAGCGAGTCGGAACTCCCGAAGTACGATGCGAGGAAAATCGTGTTCCCGACCGGGAGCACTTCGTCGAAACTGCTGTTCGTGGCGAACTTCCACCGGGCTTGGTTCTCGGAGACGGCGTACAAGCTCACTCCTGCCCTATAACACGCTTGCCCATCGGCGACGACCGGCCCTCCCTGCGGGAGCTCGCCTCCGGTAGCGAACCGCCATCGTTCCGTTCCGGTGGCCGCGTCGAGCGCGACCAACTCGTGTCGCGTGAGGGCGTAGAGGATGTCGCCCGCGACGGTCGGCGACTGGAACAGATGCGGGTCGCCGACGGTCGTCCGCCAGGCGACTCGAACGTCGTCCGTCGGCGCGCTCGTCGTCGTCGCGTATCCAGACCGGGACGGGTCCCGACCGCGCATCGGCCACGCGTCGGGCGGAACCGACGGGTCGAGTGACTGCTCGCTCGTGAACAGGGACGGGCGGACGTACCACGCACCGAGGGCGGCGACACCTCCCGCGGTGAGTAGCTGTCGGCGTGAAACCCGCGGGGACTCTGGAAACACGTCTTGAATCCGTTCCATTCGTAATAAACTATTTCGGAACGGCGTGAGGAAAACCGTCGCTGTCCGATGTATCACCGCACCGTTCTCTCATCCATTAAATCAACCACACTTCTATCTGTGGATACCCCGAGTCGCGTTTGTAACCTTTAAGCAAGGCGGAACACCATGGTCCCGCATGCGAACCAGTATCGACGGTCCAATACTTCTCGTCTTCCCCGTCGAACATGTGTGATGACCGAACGCGGGTCGTTCGTCGCCACCTCGACGACGGGCTATCGATCGGCACGTTCGAGCGCGAGTCCCGTCCAACGGAGGAGGCGGCGACTCGATTCTTTCGGACCCTCTTCGTGCAAGTGCTCGATTTCGAAGCGACCCCCTCGTCGCCCGGCGAGACTCCGTGGGGGGACCTCCCGGTCAGCGATTGGTCGCGCGAATCGCGGGCGATGGCCGCCCGCGTGTTTGCGAAAGCCGGGCCGTTTCGGGTCGTCTACGTGGAACTGGAGGAACTCACACGGACCGCCGAGCGAAGCGTCGTCCGGGACATCGCCGATTCCGACCTGTCGGGTGCGTGGGGCGGTAGCGGTTCCTTCGTGGCCGTTTTTCACGCTCCGGGCGCCGACGTTTGGCATCTCGTGACGCCGTACGAGGACGGAATCGGTGACATCACCACCGGCCGACCCGCTCTCCGGCGGCACGTCCTCGGAGCGGGCGAAACGCATCGAACCGTCGCCAGCGCGCTGGGGGGGCTGAACGCGACCGCGGACGACCTCGACGACCGGATTCACGACGCATTCCGTCTCGAGCCGGTCACGCGGCGGTTCCACGAGGGGTACACGGAGATGTTCGATACCCTCCGCACCGAACTCCGGGAGAAGGGAGTGGCGGAGACCGCGGCCGACCGGAGTGCGCACCTCACGCTGAATCGGCTGTCGCTTCTCTACTTCCTGCAGAAAACGGGGCGACTCGGCGGGCGAACGGACTTCCTCCCGTGGTTTCTACGGCAGTACGAACGGTCCGACGATGTGGACTGCTTCCACGAAAAATGGCTTTCCGCGCTCTTCGGTCGCGTCGATCAACCCGACGGGACGCCCACCGATACGACTGCTTCCAACGATACCGCAGTATCGGATTCGACGGCACTTTTCGACTCCTCGGCACTTTCCGACTCCGCGCCGTTCCCCAACTCCTCGGCGTTCCCCGGTCCGGTCGCCGACGCTCTTTCCGAACGTCCGGAACTCGACGGCGGAATATTCCGACCGGATGTCGTCGAGACGAACGGCGCTTTCCTCTCGGACGCCACCTTGCGCTCCGTCGTCCGTGACTTCTTCGAGGGGTACTCCTTCACGCTCGCCGAGGAGCGACCGGACGACATCGACATCGCGGTCTCTCCTCGGATATTGGGGACGATTTACGAATCGTTCATCGCCGAGCGGGAACGCGGCGAGGCGGGTATCTTCTACACGCCACGTACCGAGGTGGACCTGCTGTGCCGGATGGCGCTGTACGAACAGTTCCGCGACCGACTCGACATCGACGAGGCGGACGCCGAACGGCGTCTGGTCGGGTTCGTCTTCGGCGACCCCATCGATTGGAACCCCGAACCCGCCGACCCGACCGATGAATTGGAGTCCGTCCTTCGCTCGCTCGACATCGTGGACCCCGCGTGTGGCGGGGGTGCGTTCCTCGTCGGGATGACGGAGATTCTAACCGAACTCTATCGGAAACTCGGCTACGCGGGGACGTACGGGTTGAAAAAGCGAGTCCTCTCCGAGAACGTCTCCGGCGTCGATATCAAACCGTGGGCGGTTCACGTCGCGGAGATGCGTCTCTGGCTCTCGTTGCTCCGCTCCGAAGACGGTTGCCCAACCGATACCCATCCCGGCGATACTCATCCCGATGCTCCCCGTCCGGATGAACAATCCCTCTTTCCCGACCTCTCGTTCGACCTGCTGGTCGGCGACACGCTGGTTCAGAACGCCAGCGCTGACGAGCACCTCCCCTTCGAGCAACTCCGTCACTGCGCCGATGAAGGGGACGATACGGGAGGGAAACTGGAGGGGGAACGCCGCGAGTTCGTGAACCGAAAGACCCGGTTTTTCGAGGGGGAACTCGACGACCCGACGCTCGTCGAAGCACAGCGAACGAATCTAGTCCTCGCCGCCCTGGAGCGGGCCATCGACCGGCAGTCGGCGTCCTCGACGGGTACGCCCACCACGCTCGACGGACTCGAACGGCTTCGGGAGCGGGTCGAATCGGACGACCGAGACGGGTTCGTCTGGGAACTCGATTTCCCGGCCGTGATGACGACCGGCGGGTTCGATATCGTCATCGGCAACCCGCCGTACGTTCGCCACGAAAACATCACCCCGCCGACCGCCCACCAGTCCGGTCCCGATGCGACGACCGACACAACGACCACCGCCACCGCGGCCACAGCTACCGATGCGTTCCGCACCGATGCGTCCCGCGAGTCGAAGTCGGCGTACAAACGAGCGCTCGGCGAGTTCGTCGAACGGCGGTTCGACATCGCACCGTACAAGACGAGCGACTTGTACCTGTACTTCTATTTCCGCTCGATGGACGTGCTTCGGGAGGGTGGCACGCTGTCGTTCGTCACCTCGAACGCGTGGTTGGACGTCGATTACGGCGTTCGATTACAGGAGTTTCTTCTCTCCGAGGGTGACGTCCGCTATCTCTTCGAGAGCCGCGCCCGGCGGACGTTCGAGGAAGCGGACGTCAACACCGCTCTCTCCGTCGTAAATCGGAATTCCTCCGACCGATTGTCGAACGACGTCGAGTTCGTGGCGGCGTACACGGGATACGACCGATTCGTCTCCGGGGATGTCCTTGAACCCGTCCTCGTCGGGTCTGGAACTGGCACTTCCCTCCCCTTCCGCGGAGAACGGTTGACGCTCAAAACCGGTGACGGGTGGCGGTCCATCGGCGTTCCCGAACCCACGCTGTGGCGGCTGGGCGGCGCGAGTATGACCACCGACGAGGACGACGGGTCGGTGCGGCCGCGGGGGGACTACCGTTCGGGCAAGTGGGGAAAATACACCAGAGCGCCGACGGTCTTCTTCGATATCGTGGGCAACGCGGACCCTGAACTTGTCCCGCTCGGCTCCCATTGTGCCGTCCAGCGGGGGACCCGAACCGGCGCGAACCAGTTCTTCTATCTTCCCAGCGACTACTACGACGCGCGTCCGGAGGGGGACTCCCTCGTCCTGACGGCCACCGGCGAGTGGCCCGACGGCGGCTACGCGACGGAACTGGAGATACCGCGGTCGTACTGGATGCACGAGACGGCGGACGGATGGGAGCCGAATCTCGTGTTGAAAACGCCGAAATCGTTCGAGACGCCGATGTTCGACCCCGAATCGCTCGAACCGGGTCGGGGGCTCCGATACGTCCTCCGCATCGACGAACCGCGGGACGAACTGGATGGAGACGTCGCCGAGTACGTCCGTTGGGGCGAGGAGTACGACCCGAGCCGGGACGATATCGGACGCAAACGCACGCCGTTCCCGTCCTCGGTTTCGGGCCGGGGTGTCGAGTGGTACGACCTCACCGAGGACCTCCAGCGTGGGGACGTGCTCCCGATGAAGAACATCGACCGCCGCCACGCCTACTGGTTTCCGACCCAACAACCGTGGATCGACAACCGCCTTCACGGAATCGAAGTTCCCGGCGGCGAACGGAACCGGCGGTTCGTCGCGGGACTGCTCAATTCGACGTACGGCGCGCTCGCCGCGGAGGTAAACGGCCGCGTGAATCTGGGACAGGGCGCGCTGGACATCGCGACCGACGACCACGGAAGGACGCCGATTCCGCGGTTGGATGTCGTCGACGAACGGTTGAAAGCCGATATAGCGACGCGGTTCGAGCAACTCGGTGCCCGTCCCATCGCGTCCATCTTCGACGAACTAGGAACCTCCAACCCGGAATCGGTATCGTTCGAGCGCGTCGCTCCCGACCGACTCGAACTCGACCGGTTGGTGGTCCGGGACCTCCTCGGACTCGACGAGGAGGTCCAGCTGGACCTCTATCGGGGCGTCCTCAAACTCACTCGACAGCGAGTCGAGAAGGCCGACAGCGTGTAAATCGACCCCTCTCGAACCCCGCATCGACTTCACGATGCAACCGAAAATACACCAAATAGGTTTCAAACGCATATCGGTGAACCCTCCACCGACCGGCATGATTCTCGAATTCGAGGGATGCACCAGAACGCCGATTTACCGTCCACCCGGTTATCGCCGTATGGACCGTTCGACTCGTCTCTCTCGACGGCGACTGCTTCGAGGGCTCGGGGCCTCCCCCGCGGTAGCGCTGGCGGGTTGTCTCGGCGGTCCGTCCGGCGACGAACCGGCGGACCCCGTTCCGAAACCGTACCGGACCGCGACGGCGCAGGGCGGAACCGCTCGGAACCCGGACGCGCTCCGCTCGAAAGGCGGCGTCAACTACCACGCCGCACGAGGGACCGCGACCTGTGCGAACTGCATTCACTACCTCCCCGACAAGAACGGCGACGACCTCGGCGCGTGCGCCATCGTCGAAGGGGATATCGCACCCGACGCGTGGTGTACGCTCTACGCCCGGTACGACGGTGACTGATGTCCGGTGCGACGGTACGACGGTGATTGACGGTTCCTCTTGCCGAACTGTCCGCGCCTATCGTGACCGCTCCGTGATTGTCCGGCCACGGTCGTCGAGCGGACGTGCAGAGTAAACGGACGACTGCACAAGACTATCCGCGAAAATCATCGATGTTCTTGCAAACGCTTCGCCTCGCTAGAAGAACCGTCCTCGATACTGTTTCGCGGTTTCGAGGGTGAACGCATCGAACCGAACGATATCGTCCGTCGAGAGGTCGTCGTAGCCCTCGACGTACGCGGTCGCGGCGCTCTCGGTCGAAAACGCGAGCGGGTTTTTCATCATCGGGTCGTCGACGTGTTCGGCGTTCATTTCGAGAACGAAGTACTCGTCGGCGACGCTGGCGAGTTCTTTCGACTCGTGGTCGTGAACCCACTTCGTCCCGATGTCGTCGGGGGACGCGTCGTCGTCGAACTGACTCGGCTTTTCGACGTAGGCGACCAAACACCCCGTCGAACAGAAGTGGACGTGCTCGCCGTCCGTCCGCTGCAACTGCGCGTTGTACTTCGGATACATCGCGACTTTCATGTTACAGACGGCGCATTTCTCGTCCTTCGCGGGCGTTTCGGGGGTTCCCTCGGCGGTGTCCTCGCGGGACGTTTCACCGTCCGTCGTCTCGTCGTCTCGTTCCGACTCTCCTTCCTCCGTTTCCGTTCCGTCCTCCGTTTCCGTTCCGTCCTCCGTTCGAGTCTCCCCGTCGTTCGTCGTACCCGTTTGACTCATCGTCGCCGCGACCGTTTCGCCGTCGTCAGCGCCCGGTCCGCCGCCGAGACATCCCGCGAGAGCGATTCCCGCGCCGAGCGCACCCGTTTTCAGCACCGTCCGACGGCCGAGTCTCCCTTCGGTCTCTGACTGGTCTGTTCGTACCATGGAGTAACGGTCCCAGTATATTTATTAGGTTATTCTGGTACGGCGGGCGAATCAGCCCGAACAGACGCTGAAAACGGCATGTACGCGATATCACTCGGTAGAAACATCGCGCTCGACTGTGTTCTTCGACCGTACGGACCACTGGTGGCGGTCGCGCGGTTCGAGATGTGTACCAGTCACGCTATACTGGTCGCCTGGGAAGTATCGATGTGTTTCGACGTGTGACGGTGCTCGGTGTCGCGTTCATCATCGCAACGACCGCCGTCGGGGTCGGCTCGTTCGCCGCCGATACGACGGCGACACCCGAACCGGTGGCGTTCCACGAAACGGTCTCGGCCGGTCTCTCGTCGACCGCCATCGAGGAGAGCCGCGAGCGGGACCTATTGGTGCCGCAGGTCGAGGTCTTCTACTCGGGCTACCGGTACGTTCTGGGATACTACGGCGTCTCGGCGTACGCGCGGGTATCCCGGCTTCCGGAGACGGCACAGCGGTACGGGACGCCCATCGCCGTCTACGTGAGCGACCTCTCGACGGTTTCGCTCCGCACGACCGAGGACGGCTATCTCGCGCACGACGGCACTCCCGACTGGGTTCGCGCCGACCGGGCGTTCTTCGTCCGCGACAGCGACGGCAGGACGATGGCCGGACCGGCCGTCCCCGCGTTCAGCGACCGAACCGACGCGGAACGGTTCGCGGCGGACCACGGCGGTCGCGTCGTTCGGTGGGAGACCGCCGTGGAGACGGTTGGGACGGCGGACGACCGCCGTGCGGGAGTGGACGCGTCGTCCAAGCGCGACGGGGCGGACCGGGACGTGCGAGCGACGGCGGCCTATCGGGACCGGCCGACGTCCGTCGTCGTCGGCCGCGACGCGCCGACAATCGCCGCGGCAATCGACCGAGCGCCCGCCGACACGACGGTGTTCGTTCCCCGCGGCACCTACGAGGGGAACGTGACCATCCGTAAACCCATCACGCTCCGAGGAGCGCCGGGTGCGACAGTCCGCGGTAACGACTCGACGGGTGTCGTTACCGTTCGTGCTGACCGCGCCGCGGTCGTCGGACTCTCCATCACCGGAACCGAGTCCGGGGCCGGGTCCGACTCGTCCGGGTGGGTCGGAAGCGGTCGCGGATGGGATTCGTGGGTGAAAAACGCCTACGCGGACAGCAGCGCGGCCATGCGGGTCGACGACGCCGACGCCGCGCTGGTCGCCGACGTGACGGTCACGACGCCGGATACCGGCGTCTTCGTCACGAACAGCACCGATACCGTCGTCACGAACCTCACGCTTCACGGGAGCGACGACCGGTACGAGGGCGGCATGGGCGTCATGTGGATGTACTCGAACGGGGTCGTCCAGAACTCGCGGTTTCTCGACGGCCGCGACAGCGTTGCAACCCACCGCGCGGACGGCCTCACCGTCAGGAACAACACCATGATCGGGGGACGCATCGGCGTTCACCTGATGTACACCTCCGGGACGCTCGTGGCGAACAACACCATGCGCGACCAGCGGCGCTCGGGAATCAGCGTGATGACGAAGCCGACGAACACCACGGTCGTCGATAACAGGGTGGCGGGAGCCGACATCGGAATTTCCGTCGCCGGGAGTCGAGCCTACGTCGCGCGCAACATCGTGGCGAACAACACGTACGGCTTCGAGGTGACGACCAGCCACTCGATTTACGAGGAGAACGTCGTCTACGGAAACCGAATCGGCGCGCAGGCGACCGACCTCCTCGCGTCGAACTCGGTTTCGAACAACGATTTCGTCTCAAACGAGCGCCACGCGGCGTCGACGTACAGCACGTTGCACGTCTGGACGTACGATGGCGTCGGTAACTACTGGAGCGGCGCTCCCGGCCGAACAGCGGGAGATCGCCTCGACCGCTCGTTTTCCCCGACGGACCCGGTCGGACGACGACTCGCCACTGTGCCCGCCGTTCGCGTGGTGGCGGAGTCACCGGGGTATCGATTGACGCGGTTCCTCCGCGGAACCGTCCCCGGGATGCGCACCGACGGCGTGGTGGACCGTCGTCCGCTCTCGAACCCGTCCAACCCCGACCGGATTTCCCGCGCCGAACAGTTCTCCGACCGAACCGTGGTTGCGCACGACTCAGCCAACCGAACCGCGATTGCATACGACTCATGACGACGCATCCCGACCTTCCGAACGCTGTCGAACAGTCCGCGACCGACGACGCTGGACCCCGCGAATCCACGGAACGCTCCGCGGTCACCGCCGCCGACGTCACGAAACGCTTCGGCGACGTCGCCGTGTTGTCCGGCGTTTCCCTCGCGGTGCCGATGGGAACCGTAACCGCGCTCATCGGGCCGAACGGGTCGGGGAAGACGACGCTGCTTCGCACCCTCTCCGGCCTCATCGAACCGACCGAAGGGGACATTACGCGTCCCGAGAACCGGGGACGGGCAATCGGCTACCTTCCACAGACGCCCTCGTTCCGGGGTCAACTGACGGTCGAGGAGACGGTCGCGGCGTACGCCGCCATCGTCGGCGAGGACGACGTGACATCGACGCTCGCTCGCGTCGGACTGGAATCCGCCCGCGACCGACGCGCGTCGAACCTCTCCGGCGGCATGACGCGGTTACTCGGAATCGCCACGGCGCTCCTCGGCTCGCCGCCGCTCGTCGTCCTCGACGAACCGACGAGCGGCCTCGACCCGTCCATGAGCGAGCGCGTCTTCGATATCGCGAACCGGGTCGCGGCGGACGGGACGGCCGTCCTGTTGAGTTCGCACGACCTCGAACTCGTGGCGGAACGGTCGGACCGCGTGGTGGCGCTCCGACGCGGAGAAGTGGCGACGAGCGGACGTATCGAGAGCGTCACCGACGACGAGGGGTCGCTCCGCACGCTGTTCGACGATCTCGTCGCGGACCACGAGGGTCGCGTCGCGGTTCGAAGCGCCGGAGGGAACGCGTGAGCGACGAGACAGCGACGGGCACGCAACGGCCGACGCGCGCCGACCGCGGCCTCGGACTCCGCGCCGCGGGGCCGGTCTTCCGCCGCGAACTGACGACCATCCGACGGAGCCGCGCCTATCTCGGGTTGGCGGGCGGGTTCGCGGTCGCCGTCATCGGACTCACGCTTCTGGGCGGCGGCGTCACGGTCGGGTACGTGCCCATGATAATCGACCTCCTGACCTACGTCGAGGTGTTGGTCCCGGTGGTCGCGTTCGCACTCGGCTACCGGGCCGTGCTCGACGACCGAATCAGCGGCGAACTCGCCGTACTGCGGACGTTTCCGCTACCGCGAGCTGCCTACGTCGTCGGCGTCGTGTCGGCGCGACTGTGCGCGCTGGTCGTGCTCCTCACCGTGCCGCTCGCGCTTGTCGGCGCGATAGCGTTCCTTCGGCCGGAACCCGCCGAATACCTGTTCGCCACGACGAACGGTGCCGATTCTCCCGTCCTCTACGTCCGGTTCGTCTCGCTGACGCTCCTCTACGGTATCGTGAACCTCGTGGGCGGTATCGCCGTCTCCGCGACCGCTCGCTCGGTTCGCACGGGCGTCGTCGTCGCCGTCATCTCGGTCGTGACGCTCTCCCTCGGTCTCGACCTACTCGTGCTCAGCGGACTCGCGGAGGGGATGCTCGGGGAACGAACGCTCGCGGCCGCCCTCGCGCTCGGTCCGGCCAGCGCGTATCGCGCGCTCGTGATGACGACCGTCATCGGTGCGACGACGAGCGGCGTGACGACGATTTCCCCCTTCTTTCCGACCGTGGCGCTTCTCGCGTGGGCAGCAGTTCTGCTCGCCGTCGCCATCCGTCGCGTTTGGTAGCGCCCCGCCGCACCGTTCAGCCTTTAGCGACCGATTTGTCCGATGAGCCGCGGCGTCACCGCGTCGTAGTCGATGACGTCACCGCCGTACTCGTCCGCGAACGCGTCGGCGTCCGCGCGCTCGCCGAACGGTAACAGGTCGTCGCCCATCGCACCGACGACATCGCTCCCGACGACGTAGACCAGTTCGCTGACGGGCGAGAACGCCTCTTCTTGGAGATGCGAGGAGATGAATCGGTCGCCGCCGTCGGAGAACACCTCGTAATCCACGGCCGAATAGTCCGTGATGAACCCCTCCCGTCGCGTCCAGTCGCGGTCGCTCGCTCGCATATCGTACTGAAATCCCTCCCACGCGCTGCAGAACCACGCGGGACCGTCGTGCTCGGGTCCCTCGTCCCGATAGAAGAACTGCGCTTTCGGGCCGGGATGTTGCTCCAGAATCATCCCGCAGGTCTCACACTGTTTCGTCCCCGTCAGCGCCATCGGCTCCACCGATTTCGCGTTTCCGCTCCCGAGACACCCGGCGAGGAGGGCGACGCCCGTCGTTCCGGCACCTACGAGGACCGCCCGCCGCGTCGGGGCGGGTCGAAGCTTCGTCATTATCTGTTCTACCTAGTCGTTCCCCAAATACGGTCTGGTAGGGTCCTCGAATTCCGGTCTCGGAGCGGTACGCGCCGTTTTCGCCCCATTTCGTTCGTTTAGCGCGGAGCGGTCCAGCGGCGACACCGCTCCAACGCGCGTCTCGAAACGCGGCGGCGATTCGCCGCGTCGAATCGTACCGGGATCGACAACGGATGATACGGCCCCGAGGACCCGCATTCGAGGCTCGCACCAGAACGGCCTTTTCCGACCCGCGGCGATAGCCGTCAATGACACACCTGACAGTCTCGCCCGTTTCGTCCGTCTTATCCGCCTCTCCTGCCCTGCCCAATCGGTACCGCGCCCGCTCCGCATCGCGCTCTCGACGTTGTTCGGTTCCGATCCGACGAACGCCCGAAGAGAAACCGAATACGGCCCGGAGGAATCCATGATGAGTAACCCTTCGAACGCGACGACGGTCGTGGCAGGGTTTATACACTATCGAAGCAAACTCGCCACGTAACGCCGCTGACTCCGTATGAATCTCGGTATCCCGACACTCGTCTTTGGCTCCCCGTGGATGCGAGCGCTCGCTCGTTCGACGAGCGGTGGCTTCGCCGACCCGGTTACGCCCTTGCATCTCGCTAGTACCACGACGGATATGACGTTCGCCTTCATCGTGCTCGGCGGCATCGCGTCGAGCGTGCTGGCTAGCGCCAGCGTGCTCGCCTTTTCACAGCGCCGCTCCCGACCCTATCTGTTCGTGTCGCTCGCGCTCGGGATGCTCGCGGCGAAGGCGTTCGTCGGCGGACTCACTGCCTTCGGGTTCGTGCCCGGGACGACCCATCACCTGATAGAGCACGCGCTCGATTTCGCCACGGCGCTGTTGCTCATCACGGCCGTGGTCTTCGCTCGGATGGAATCCGACGGCTTCGATGACCGCCCTCGACGCGAAGACGCCGACGACGACCGGGTAGACACCGACTTCTCGAACGGGTTCGAACAGTGACTTCGACGATTTCTCTCCGACCGCACCCCGGTCGCTCCGTGAGGTCCCATTTTTCGAGGCGCTCACCGCGACAGCACGCGGGAACATCGTGAGGTTTAGAAGTCTCGTCACCTGAGAAACGGGTAGGAACAGCGACACGGAACCACAGCTACACATGACGGAAACACGTACCCGAATCGAACTTCAGATCCGGCGAAACCCCGGCATTCACTTCAACGAACTCGTGCGGTCGGTCGATTTCGCTCCCGGTCAAATTCAGTATCACGTCCACCGGCTGCTCGACGACGATTCCATCGTCGAAGAGAAACTGTACGGCCGAACGCACTACTACTCGCCGTCGTTCGACCCGTGGGAACGGCGTCTCCTCGCGCTGTTCCGCCGGGAAACGTCGCGCGACATCATCGGGTACGTTCTCGAACACGAACCGACCGACCCGCAAACGGTCGCCGACGACCTCGGCATCGCCCGGAGCACGCTGGAGTGGCACCTGAGTCGCCTCGTCGAACAGGAAGTCATCGTCAAGGAACGAGACGGCCAAAACCGCGTGACGCTCGTGGTGAACTGCCCCGACCGGACGCGAACGCTCCTGAAGCAAATCGCGCCGTCGATTCCGGACCGGTTCATCGACCGGTTCACCCGACTCGTCGACAGCCTCCTCGCCGAATAGGCCGTGTCCGGTTCGTCCGTCGAAGCGGGAGAATCACCCCCTCTTCCGTCCCAAGTCCTGACCTCCTCTCTCTCCCGGGTTCCGACTTTTTTCCCCCGAGTCCCGACCTTTCCTCCCGTATCGACACCTCTTTCGATGTTCACACCAGAACCTACTTTCAACGCCACCGATAACCGACACCGTACTGGACGGAGACGCACATGAAACGAAAGCGACGGTCGAGCGCATTCTCGGCCACACGACAGTCTGAACCCCGAACGATACCATGAACGTCGAACGAACCCTCCGGAACCTCCTTTTCCTCGGTATCGGTTTGGAAGTCGCGGCGTCTCCGGTTGCGGCACACACCGGGACGACGCACGCGGCAACGCCCCACTGGATTCTCTTCTCCTTCTTCGTCGGGGGTATCTGCGTGATGGCCGGGGTCGCCGCGGCGATTCGGCGCGAACTCCTCTCGATACCGCTCGCTGGCGTCCTTCTGACGGCGAGCGCCGTCACCGCGGTCTTCGGCGGTATCGGCCTCGTCGAAACCCAAATCGTCGGTCGGGCGGCACCGCAGCTCATCGCCATCTATCCTGTTCTGAGCCTGTTCATCGGCGGCCTCCTCGCCGTGGGTGGCTTTCTCCTCGTGCTCACGAGGTACCCGACGAAACCGCAGTACGCCCTGCTTTGCATGGTGTTGGCGGGGTGGATACTCTACCCGACCGTCATGCCGGGACAGGGGTATTACAACCCGCTCGGGTACCTGCTCGTGCTCTCGCTTCCGGCGATAATCGCGTACATCGTTTGGACCGACGCGCGAGGCGTCCTCCAGAGCCTCCGCCTCCAGACGACGCCGAAGCTCGTCGGCATCGTCGCGGGGTTGTTGATGTGCGTCTTCTTCGCGTTCTCAGCCGGAACGATGAGTATCAAACCGGACTCCGGGATCAACGCGCCGACGAGCGCGTTCATCATCCCTTACGATGTCGCCAGTCCGCTCGTCGTCTGGCCCGCCGTGGAGTGGTACTTCCCGTCGATTCCGTTCACCGGCTATCTCTCCGTCGGCTCGTTCCTCTTGATGGCTATCCTTGGCGGCTTAACCGGCCTGAACGCGTCCATCGTGACCCAACAGTGGACCGGTTCGGAGTCGGTTTCCGCCACACCGCTGTTCTCCGGCTCGCTCGCCGCCTCCGGCGCGACCGCGTGCTGTTGCTGTGCGCCCGCATTCTACGGTGCCCTCAGCGTCCTGTTCGGGACCGCCGTGACTCCCGTCTACTGGTCGTTCATGATTCCGTCGTCGCCGGTCGGGTCCACGTTCTTCGCCGCGAGCGTGCTGTTGCTCCTCTGGAGCATCATTCGGGCGACCGGCGCGTCCGCGGGCGACGCGTGCGCCGTCGCGCCGTCGGAGTGAATCGGGAGTTGAGAATCCGGAATCGAGAATCGTGGACTTCCGTCGGCGACTGGGTGGTTGGGTCGGGTGCGGTCTTAGAGTTTTTCTCGAAGTCGCGTGAACAGTCGTTCTTCGCGATCCGCGAGCGCCGCCGCCTGCTCGCTGGCGTCCTCGAACAGCGCTCGCTGCGCTTCCTCTTCGACTTCGCTCGCCTCTTTGAGCGTGTCGCCGAGTTCGGTCCAGTCGTCCGCGACGGCGTGGAAGCGGTCGGGAATCTTTCCTTCGAGTTCGAGGTCGGATGCAACGTGGTCGAGGAAATCGGCGTACAACCGGCGGAACGCGCCGCCGCCCGTTCCTCGCCGCTCGATGTTCTGATAGGCGAATCGGGCGCACCAGCCCGAATCCTCCAACTCGGTCCACGAGGGGAGGTCCGCCGCGAACCGGCGAATTCCGTCGATGCCTTGCGAGTGCCAGCCGCCGTCCTCCGCAGAGAGCATGAGGTCTGCCGTCCGTCGAATCGCGTCCCGACTCGCGGTCGCGCGGTCGGTTTCGATGGTCGGGTCGGTCACGACGAGCCATCGGTTATCGAGCGGGCCGAAGCCGTGGTCGGAGTCCCACGCCTCCCGAAGGTGGGAGGCGGGCAATCGCTGTATCGCGTCGAACTCGCTGTCGGATAGGAGCACGTCGTCGCCGTCGGTGCCGACGCAGAGGAGGATGTGCGGGCCGAAGTGCGTGTCCGTCTCGAAGTAATCGAGGTAGTAGAGGTCGACGAACAGCATCACCGGAACGTCGTCCGCGAGAAATTCTTGAACGTCGCTCCACGCCGAATCCCACGGCCGTTCGCTGTCCTCCCGGTAGTCGATGCCGAGCGTCTCGAAGAACCCCGTTTCCAACTGCCCGTTGCGCCCCATGATGAGACGGCTCGCCGGGCCGCGCTCGTAGTATCCGAACCCGAGTCCGGAACCGAGGCCGAAACAGAGCGATTCGTCGAATCCCCACTCGTAGAAGTCCGATAGGTTTCGAAGCGACGCGGAGCCACAGTGCGCTCCGGGCGTGTGGACGTACTCGGAGAGGTGCATGCGTACTCGATGGACGCGGCGTGTAAAGTAGTGACCGTCTTCGTCCTTCGAATTGTCGCATTCAGAACCTTTGGACCAGTTATCGAGAATCTCGATGCTGGATGGCTGCGTCCGTCTTTTCCCATTACATCTCTCGTGTGTGGCTATTGCTGGTGGGCTCGACGTCGGATTGCTTATATCCTCGGAAAATATCTATATTGGAAACCTTAATTAAAAACTATTATCTTATTATAAATCTATAATGTATTTTAAATTGTGAACAATTAAGTGCTGTTATCTATATCTACGACTCGATGCAAAATAACAAGAACGGGGACGATGCGTTATGTAATCGAACACGGCGTTCGTTTCTACGTTTTACTGGTGCCGCAGCGACTACTTCTGCTTTTCTCGCAACCCAGGGGACTAGCGACGCTACGATTCGGACCGAATATACCATCCGCGAGGATACGCCGGACGAAACCGAGGTGTACATTACCGATACGCAGAAATCGGGACCGACGGCGGTCGTGGTGGGCGGCATACAGGGCAACGAACCCGCCGGTTACGAAGCGGCCGAGGACATCAAAACGTGGTCGATAGACCGAGGAACCCTTGTCACGATTCCGCGGGCCAATCCGGTTGCGATTCGACGCGATACCTACTTCAATGATAATGGTAACCTCAATCGGAAGTTCCCACCGGGACGGACGCCGACGACACCGCTCGCACGGACGATTTGGGGCGTCCTCACGTCGTACGACCCGGACGTGGTTATCAATCTCCACAGTTCGCAGGGCATCTTTCGGGAAGACGTCGGACCGGATGGCGTCGGCCAAGCCATCTACCCGACGACCGTTTCGGGTGCCGCCCGTGACGCGGTCCGCACGAAAGAGTACATGAATCGGTATCACCTCGACGACTCGTTCCCCGACCACTATCGGTTCAAGCGCGGTAATCTGATAGACGGGGACCGTCCGTTACTCATCCACAAGGTCGACGCCGACCTGAACGAGCCGGGATTCATCGTCGAGACGACCCGATACGGGACGGATCTGCAAACGCGGACTCGTTGGGAACTCAACATCGTTCGACATCTACTGGGACGACACGGAATCAACCGGACGTACGAAAATTAAAATCGGGATGGTTTCGGGTTGCAGAGTCGGTGAACATCGAACGGGAGTACATCGATGGTGTCGCGCGCCATCGATCCGCCTTCGTTCTTCGAATCTCTCACTCGTCCCGTCGTGACGTGACCTCCACTTCGATGCCGTTCGGTCGGTAAGCGTTCGCCGCGTAGCCGCCTTCGTTCCACGGGTAAACTTCCTCGGGAATCTCCGCCCAATCGTCGAGGACGGCGATGCGGGACGGCTGGGTCCGTCCCTCCTCGTCGGTCGCCCGCGAGAGCAACGTGACCGTCCCGTCGAACCCCGTCTTCGGTTCCCACGCGTAGCCGAACAAGCGCCACGCGCCGCTGTAGTCCGGGCCGTACAGGTCGGCGTCGTGCCACGTCTCGCCGTCGTCCGTCGATACCTCGACGCGGGACACCCTGTCGTCCCCCGCCCACGCCACGCCCCGAACCTCCACCCGTCCGTCCGCGTCGGGTGTGACCGGGCGTTCGCCGTCCGGTTCCCCGATAAGCGACATCACGTTCTCGTCGAACGTGTACGGATGAGTCACGTCGCCGACGAGTTGCTCCCACGTATCGGCCGTCGGAACTGTCTCCTCGATTTCCGGTTCGGCGTCCGCCGGATGGATGCGGTAGGCACCGTGTTGCCAGTAGGTGTACGTCCGCCCGTCGTCCTCCTCGGCGAACGTCGCGTCCGTGACCATCGTGTCCGTCACCCGGAGTTCCTCGACCCACTTGACGCTGTTCGTGCCGTACCATCCGGGCACGATGAGTCGGACTGGATACCCGTGTTCGACCGGGAGCGGTTCGCCGTTCATTTCGTACGCGAGAACGCAATCGTCGAGTGCCTTCGACAGCGGAATCGATTTCACGTACACGTCGTCGTCCGCTGGGATGTCCCCGCCGACGGCGGTGAGCCAGCGGTCCGAATCGTCGTTCACGTCCACGCCACTGTCTTCGAGTACCGCCCTCACCGGCGTTCCGCTCCACATCGCGGTCCCGACGGCGTCCCACGTCCACTGGACGCTCCCCGTCTCCGGGTCGTGTTGGCCGCGGTTGTTCCCCGCGCACTCCATCGTGTGCGCGACGGCGACCGTCGGATAGTCCTCCCGGAGCGCCTCCATCGAGAGCGATTCGCCGTCGTCAACGCCCGTCACCCGGACTCGCCACGTCTCCGCGTCGGCGTCCGGGATGTCGTTCCGATGGCAGACGAAGTGTTCCTCGACCGGCGTCAGCCAGTCCGCGAACGTCCCCCGACTCGCCGCGCCGACGACGGTGTACCGGTTCTCCTCGTCACGGGCCTCCCGCGTCCCGGGTTTCCGTTCGAGGATGCCGTTTATCTCTCCGTGCCGTGAATCCCGTCCAGTGCTCTCTCCCATGGGTGATATTCACAATCACGACGAGCAAAATCGTTCCGGCGTGATGCGCGAACAGGCCTTTCCTGCTCTCCTTCCGTATCGTATCCGCGAACAAATGTGGCGAATGTGGCGAATCGAGGTGAGTCCCCGGCTAAAGGCTCTGATGAGCGTCATTGCACCTTGATTTCGAAACGTTCCTCGGTATCGTCGTTTCTGTCCTTCCTTGTCGTAAATTACCTGAACCCTTCATTTCAATTGATTACCCCCTGTCGAACGGTACGTCCTCCGGACGTGATAGATATCGGCACATAACTAATTATTAAAATCCTTAATTTGTAACCCGATGTCAAACAACGAGAGAGGAGAGGATGCGGGAGTCGATAGAACACGGCGTTCGTTCCTTCGTCACGCCGGAGTCGCGGCTACTGCTTCGGCGTTTCTCGCAACGCAGGGGACGACTCGAGCCGCGACTCGGACCAGATACACTATCCGCGATGATACGCCGGACGAAACCGATGTCTACGTGACTGATACGCAGAAATCGGGACCGACGGCGGTCGTGGTAGGCGGCATACATGGTAACGAACCCGCCGGTTACGAAGCGGCCGAGGATATCAAAACGTGGTCGATAGACCAGGGAATGCTCGTTACGATTCCGCGGGCCAATCCGGTTGCGATTCGACGCGATACCTACTTCAATGATAATGGTAACCTCAATCGGAAGTTCCCACCGGGGGAAACGCCGACGACACCGCTCGCACGGACGATTTGGGGCGTTCTTACGTCGTACGACCCGGACGTGGTTATCAATCTCCACAGTTCGCGAGGCATCTATCGGGAAGACATCGGACCGGATGGCGTCGGCCAGGCCGTCTACCCGACGACCGTTTCGGGTGCCGCCCGTGACGCGGTCCGCACGAAAGAGTACATGAATCAGTATCACCTCGACGACTCGCTCCCCGATTACTATCGATTCAAGCGCGGTAATCTGATAGACGGGGACCGTCCGTTACTCATCCACAAGGTCGACGCCGACCTGAACGAGCCGGGATTCATCGTCGAGACGACCCGGTACGGGACGAGCCTCAAAACGCGGACTCGTTGGGAACTCAACATCGTTCGGCACTTGTTGCGACGACACGGAATCAACCGGACGTACGAAAATTAACGTCGAAGTCCGTACCGTGGGTGCCGAGTAGGCGGTCCCTGAACCGGTTTTCGTGACGACTCAGTGCCTGCACTTCTGCGAGCGCACGGAGCGTGACCCGTGAAACCGAAGCCCATCTCGGTTGGCAGGGACGAATAAAAATCGTTGGAGGAATCGAACCTCCGGTTTATCGGCGTCGAATCAGCAGTACATCGATTCGGCGACGTCGATGAGCGACGCCTTGGAGAGCGACCCGGTCACCGAGTAGCCGCTGTCGTCGTCCGACCACTGGAGCAGGCCCTGCTCGCCGACGGTGCTGTAGGTGGCGTCGTGTCCGGCGACCGAGACGGTCTGGTCCCCGCGAGACGGGCGCATCGCGGACGTCTGCGAGACGACCAGCGAGTCGGTTCCGTTCGAGTACAGCAGCGACGCCGACGCGTTGCCGTTCGAGGTCGTAACCGTCACGTTTTCGAGCGAGTAGTCGTCCGGAACGTCGGTCGGCTCGCGGATGGCGAAATCGACCGCCTCCTGTGCGTCAGCGACCGACGAGTACGTCGTGGTTTCCGGCAGCCCGACGTCGATGACCTTTGCGTCCTCCGGCGGAGTGTACGTGAACCGCTCGTCGGAAATCGACGCGTTGTACGACAGGTTCGAATACGTCATCGTCGTCGCGGTCGTATCGTTTCCGACGGATGTCTCCACGTGCGTCTTGACGGGGAACCAGTTCTCCTGGTCGAGCCAGACCGTCTGGTTCTGCATCAGGTTTCCGAAGGACTCGTTTTTCGGCTGGAGCGTCACCTTGTAGGTTTCGCGACCGGAGACCATCGCTTCCCCTTGGTACTCCGCGGTGAACGCGTCCGAGAACTGCTGGAACGCTTCAGTGAGGTTCTGAACGAGACCCGCGTTCTCGCCGCTGAGCCGCAGGTGACGGGCGGTGTTCCGCGTGTCGTTGTACATCCAGACGTCCGATCCGTTCGAGACCATCACGTCGCCCGCCGTGGGTCCGTCCGTGTACTCGTACCGGACGTGATTCGGCAGTCGCTGCCAGACGTCGGCGCGTACGGTCTGCGTGTCGTTCGCCCGCTCGGTTTCGACGGTCACCGTTCCGGTGACGCTGGTGACCGTGGTGTTGTTGCCGAGGGCGTGCTGTTCGATGGTCGATTCCGATGGCGTCGAGGTATCCTGTGCCTGGTCGGAACTCTTCATGCTCGCGTAGCCGCCGACCGAGGCGGCGACGACGAGCGCGAGGAGACCAAGTATCAGGAGGGACTTTCGTGTGACCATGCGACCGAAAATTACCACCGCCGTTTGATGAAATCTTTTATGAATTTCTGATAGATGTGATGAATTAGCACGGCGTTGAGATTTATCCGTCGGCCGGAGTCCGTGGAACCCGACTCTCTGAAGCGCGCTTACTGCACCGAAAATCCGCCGTCGACCACGAGGCCGTGGCCGTTCACGAACGAGGCTTCCTCGCTCGCGAGGAACAATACCGCGTCGGCAATCTCCTCCGGACGCGCGAGTCGGCCGAGCGGATACCGCTTCAGCAACTCCTCTTTCGCCTTCTCCGGGTCGGGTCGCGTCTCGAAGAACTCGCGCCCGAGTTCGGTGTCCGTGAACGCCGGGAGGACGGCGTTCGCGCGGACGCCCGCACGGCCCGCCTCGGCGGCGACGGCGCGGGTGAAGTTGAGCACGGCACCCTTCGTCAGCGAGTACACGGACTGCATCGGCAGTCCGTAGAAGGACGCCAGCGACCCGACGTTGACGATGTTCCCCGACCCTTGCTCTTTCAGGTGCGGGAGCGCGGCCTGACAGCCGTTCCAGACGCCGCGGACGTTCACGTCGAAGACCCCCTCGAAGACCGAATCCTGTACGTCCTCCACGTACGCTGGCGGGTGACCGACCCCCGCGTTGTTGACGAGCACGTCGAGTTCGTGCTCCGCGACCACGGCGTCCACGAGGTTCGAGAACGACTCGGCGTCCGTCACGTCGAGTTCGAAGAACTCCGCGTCGCCGCCGTCGTCCGCGATGTCCGCAACTGTCTCCGGTCCCGTCTCCTCGTTCACGTCGGTACAGACGACGAACGCACCCTCCCTCGCACACCGCTTGGCCGTCGCTTCGCCGATACCCTGTCCCGCACCCGTGACGAACACTGTTTTACCTTCGAGCCGCATACGCAACGACTGTCAGCTGAATACTTGATTCTTTTTATGGTTGGAAGAAAAAACCCGCGTCCAACCGTCCCGCATCGCTCGAACGGGTTCCTACAGTTCGAGGAGTTCGACCGCGTTCCCGTCAGGGTCCCGGAGGAAGCAAATCCGCGTCCCGCTGCCGGTCGTCTGCGGTTCGCTGACGGTTTCCACGTCATCGGGCAGGTTCGCGTACGCTTGCTCGATGTCGTCCGTCCGTAACCCGAGGTGTTTCGCACCGGTTTCGTACACGTCACGGGCGCGGCCGTCGTCGCCGCCGCCCGCGCGGTCCGCGCCACTCGTCTCGTCGCCGTCGTCCGAATTCCCCGTCTCGCCGTCAGCCTTCTCGTACTCGATGAGTTCGACGCGGGCCGTCTCGTCCCCGAGTTGGGCGAAGCGGCCGATTATGGAAGTTGCAAGGCTAAAACCCCGTCCTTTAGGGCGGGGATACAGCCGACAACTCCTACCCTATCCACCACCAATAGCAAGGTCGGATATTCAACGCTGCCGACACTATTAAGAGAACGAGCTTCATAACCAGTTATGAAGCCAGAAATGAGTCGAACCGTCCGAACCTTCGAGGCCACGATTGCGAACCAGCGACAGGTTCGTGACGACCTCGACCAACTCGGATGGGCCGCCTCAAAACTCTGGAACGTCGGTCGCTACTACACGCAAGAACAGTGGGACGAAACGGGCGAGATTCCCGATGACGGGGAACTCAAAGCCGAACTCAAAGGCCACGAACGCTACACGGACTTGCATTCGCAATCCAGTCAGCGCGTTCTCGAAGAACTCGCTGAAGCGTTCAACGGCTGGTTCGGCAAGCGTCGGAACGGCGACGACCGTGCCCGACCGCCCGGCTACCGCAAAAACGGAGACTCCCACCCGCGTTCAACCGTGTCGTTCAAAGTGGCTGGCTTCAAGCACGACGCACAGTTCACCCGTGTTCGCCTCTCGAAAGGTCGCAACCTCAAAGAACACCGCTCGGACTTCATCCTGTGCGAGTACCAGACGCGCCCGGATGTTGACCTGACCGAGTGGGACATTCAACAGGTTCGCGCCGTCTACAAACGCGACGAGTGGCGGTTACAATTCGTCTGTCGCACCACTATCGACCCGGAACCGCCGGGTGACGAGGTGGCTGGTGTTGACCTCGGAATTTGCAACTTTGCCGCTATCTCGTTTGGTGGTGAGTCGGTTTTGTATCCGGGTGGCGCACTCAAAGAAGACGAATACTACTTCACAAAGAAGAAAGCCAAGTGCGACGATTCGTCGTCCCGAGAGGCTACTCGTCTCGACCGGACACGGACGGGTCGTCGGACGCACTTCTTGCACGTACTCTCGAAAGCGATTGTTGAGGAGTGCGTCGAACGAGGTGTCGGTAGACTTGTCGTTGGCGACCTCGGCGGCCTCCGAGAAGACGATGAGAACGGCGACCCCCGGAATTGGGGCGATCACGGTAATCTCGACTTGCACGGGTGGGCGTTCGACCGCTTCACGACGCTACTCGACTATAAGGCAGAAGCCGAGGGTATCGACGTGGAGTTGGTGTCAGAACGCGATACGTCGAAGTCGTGTTCGTGTTGTGGTCACACGGACGATAACCAGCGGGTTGAACGCGGGTTGTACGTGTGTGAGACGTGCGATACGGTTGCGAACGCGGACGTGAACGGCGCGGAGAACATTCGGCAAAAGGTACTCCCGAGTCTCGCCATAGACGGCGGAGATAGGGATAACGGCTGGTTGGCACAGCCAGCGGTTCACCTGTTCGACCGTAGTGAGGGCTGTTTCGCCCCACGTGAACAGGTCGTGAACCGCGAACCGTAATATCCCAACGCGGTCGGGAATCCTCGCCCTTCAGGGCGGGGAGGATGTCAACGGTCCGCTCCCGATGGCCGTTGCGAGCGCGTCGTCGGAGAGCGTGTAACGGTCGAGCAGTTCCAGTCCGAGCACGTCGCTGTAGAATTCGACCGCGCGGTCGAGGTCCGAAACCGAGATTCCGTGGTGGTGCACGCTGGGGTGTGCCATACTTCCCCCTTCTCGTCCGCGTTCAAAGGTCTCCGTCTCCCGCTGTTTCTTCCCCTTTCGTCCCGTCAGTCCCGGCTTTCGAGGTGGAACTTCTGGACCTTCCCGGTCGTCGTCCGCGGCAACTCCTCCACGAACTCGACCTCGCGGGGATGTTTGTACGCCGCGAGTCGTTTGAGACAGTACTCCCGCACGTCCTCCGTCGTCGCGTCCGCGTCCGGTTCGGGGACGACGAAGGCCTTGACCGTCTCATTCCGGCGTTCGTCGGGGATGCCGACGACGGCGGCGTCCGCGACGGCCGGATGTTCGAAGAGGAGTTCCTCGACTTCGCGCGGATAGACGTTGTACCCCGCCGTGTTGATCATGTGCTTCTTGCGGTCCACGACGAAGAAGAAGCCGTCCTCGTCGGCGTAGGCGATGTCGCCCGTATGGAACCAGCGCTTTCCGTCCGCCTCCGTGAACGCTTCCGCGTTCGCCTCGGGGCGTTCGTAGTACCCCGCCATCACGTTCGGTCCCGCGACGACGAGTTCGCCGGTTATCTCGTCGAGGTCAACGCTTCCCTCCTCGACGGGGCCGCGTTCCACCGGCGGTCGCTCGTCGAACGCGTTGTCGACGATGCGGGCGGACACGCCGTCCAGCGGTCTGCCGATACTGCCCGGTCGCCGCTCCCCGGCGTGGTTGGCGTGCGTGACCGGACTCGTCTCGGTCAGGCCGTAGCCCTCGTGTAGTTCGACGCCGAACCGTTCCTCGAACGTCCGGCGAACCTCTTCGGGCAGGCCGCTTCCGCCGGAGTTGGCGAACCGGATAGATGAGAGGTCGAACTCCGTGTCTTCGGGCAGACTCGCGAGGTCGTTGTACATCGCGGGTACGGCGTGGACCAGCGTTAGCTCCGCTTTCTCGATGAGGGATGCGGCCGCCTCCGCGTCCCACGCCGGTAGCGGGTAGTAGCTTCCGCCGTCGAACAGGGTTGCGTTCATCGTCACCGTCATTCCGTAGATGTGGAACAGCGGAAGGACGCCGAGGTGGCGGTCCGTCGGGCGGATTCCGTCCGGGATGGGGTCCATCGAGGCGTCCGCGTCCCACGCGAGGTTGTGGTGCGTGAGGAGGACGCCCTTCGGCGTCCCCGTCGTCCCCGAGGTATAGGGTTGGACGGCGACGTCGTCGTCCGCTCGGTCGGCGATGGGACGCGTTTCGTCGGCGAGGAATGCCTCGAACCGAACGTCGCCGTCACCCTCGCCGACGGTCACGACGGCTTCCACGTCGGTATCTTCCCGAACCGCATCGACGTGCTGTACGAGGTCCGGGAGGGTGACGACCGCCTTCGCACCGCTGTCCCCGAGGAGGTGGCGGAGTTCGCGGCGCTTGTACTGGGGGTTCATCGGGACGACCACGCCGCCAGTGCGGAGCGTGCCGTGGAACGCGGTGACGAACTGGGGAAGGTTCGGGAGGTAGATGGCGATCCGGTCGCCCGCGCCGATTTCGCGCTCGGCGAGTCCGGCCGCGAACCGCCCCGTTCGCGTCCAGAACGTTTCGTAGGAGGTCTCCTGTCCGTCGTAGACGAGCGCCGGTGCGTCGCCGCGTTCCGCCGCCGCGTCCGCCACGTGGTGAACGAGATTCATGCGTCGTCCGTGCCGTGTGTCCACACCGGCAAAAGTGTTTATTGATGGTGACTGACGGACCAATATTCGTTATCTTTGGAAAGATTATACGGGGAATAGTTATCGATGTCAACTACATCGCTCGCGGCGCACGGCACCCGATGCGTTCCGTGCTATGGTTCCCAGTTGTACAGCGCGTCCGTGAAGATGTCGTGGACGTCTTCTTCCGTCACGGGCCGGGGGTTACAGCGGAGCAACCGCGCTTGCGTGTCCACGGTCTGTTTCGCCAGCCAATCCACGTCGTCCTCCGTAATCCCGGCCAACTCGGCGAGGCCGCTGGGGAGGACGTTCAAGTCCCGCTGGAGTCGGATGTACTCCCCTTTCAGGGCGTCCGCGGCCTCGTTCGTGCTCATCCCCGTCGTGTCGACGCCGAACCGACGGGCGAGCGAGGCGAACCGCTCCGGGTCGCTCGCGGCGTTGTATCCCAACGTGCTCGCGGGGGTGAGCACCGCGATGGTCTCGCCGTGATAGGTGTGATACTTGTTCCCGACGGGGTAGGCCATCGCGTGACAGAGGCTCGCGCCCGCGGTCAGCCCCGCGATAGCGCCGAAGAGGGCACCCTGCAACATGTTCTCGCGCGCTTCGAGGTCGTCCCCGTTGTGAACCGCTTTTCGGACGTTGCCCGACAGCAAGTCGATGGCCTTCTCGGAGAACATCTCGGTGAGCGGGGTCCGTCCGGCGTACACGGGCCGTTCGCGGGGGTCCGTCGGCCGGAGGAGCGAGTCGTACTCGTGGGTGGTGTACCCCTCGATGGCGTGACCGAGGGCGTCCATCGCCGTCTTCGCGGTCAGTTCCGGCGGGAGCGTGGTCGTGAGCGTCGGGTCGAGGACCGCCGCGTCCGCCCGGATGTGGTTGCTGGAGATGCCCTCCTTTATTTCCTGTTCTTCCACCGAGAGGATGGAAACCGGCGATATTTCGGCCCCCGTTCCCGCGGTCGTCGGCATCAGGACGAGCGGCGGCCCCGACTCGTCAAGGGCTTTCCCCTCGCCGGTCGGTTCGGCGATGTAGTCGAGCGGGCCGCCGCCGTTGGCGATGACCGCGCGGGTCGTCTTCGCGGTGTCCATGCAACTGCCGCCGCCGAGACCGACGTAGAAGTCGTAACCCACCTCGCCCTTCTCGTCGCGGACGAACTCCAAGCAGTTCTCAATGGCTTCGATGGACGGCTCGCGCTCCGATTCGTCGTAGACGTCGACGGCGAACCCGGCGTCTTCGAGGTGCGTCTCGACGCGTCCCACGTGGCCGATGTCCGAGAGCGTCTCGTCGGTGACGATGAGGCCGTGTGCGCCCTCCTCGACGCCGAGGTCGCGCAACTGGAACGCCAGTTCCTCCGTCGCGTCCCGCCCGAACCGAATCTGGGGCATCTGGATGTGCCAGACCGTTTCCGGAGAGAGTTCGTGCGACGGCGCGGAGACGGAGCGTTCGTAACTCATCTCAGGGCCACCCTCCCTGAATCTCCTCGAACTGCTCTGGGTCGTGGCCGTACACCACCTCGGCGTCGTGCTTGCGCTCTATCTCCTTCAGTTTCTGGAGGCTGTCGAACCAGTGGCGGTGACTCCAGAGCAGTCCGGCGCCGAGCGGCGTCCCGTTCTCGTAGTTCTCGGTCTGGTAGATTTCGTCGCCCGCGAACGCGACCGTTCCCGCACCGTCGAGGTGGAAAACCGTCCCCGTCAACCCCGGCGTGTGACCCGGGAGACGAACGAACTCGACGTCCTCGAAGTGCGTTTCTCGGTCGCGGTGGAGCACCCGCCAGTTGAGGTCGTGGTCGAAGTCGCCGAGGATGTACGCGCCGCTTCCCTCGTCCGTCTTCGTGCTGTAGTAGGCGAACTTCAACTCCTCCTCGTGGACGAAGACGGGCGTGTCCGTCCCGTCGAAGTGGTGCAGGCCGCCCGCGTGGTCGAGGTGTAGGTGTGTCTGGAACACGTAATCGATGTCGTCGATGTCGTACCCCGCATCCGCGAGGTCGTCCCGAAGGTCGTGTTCCCGAACGTCGTGCGGATAAAACGCCTGTTTCAACCCCTCCGGCCAGTGACCGTCGAGCGCGTCCTCGTGGTTACCAGTGTCCCAGAGAATCGTTCCCTCGGGGTGGTCGATGACGAGGTTGAACACGGGAATCTCCACGTAGTCGGTGTCCGGATTCGGTTCGTCGTGAGACCCGAGCGTGTTGCCTTCGATGAGGTAGTTGAGGTCGCACTCCAGTCCGCCCCGGTGGATCACGTCGATGGTTGCATCAACCATGGTTAATCATTATTGTCTGACGGGATGAGCGTATCTTACTGCCGAAAACATGTCTTTTCACACACGGACGCTCGACCAGATACGAACTCCGCGGCCGACTTCCGACGGTTCGACCGCAATCGCTGTCGTATTAACCGCGGTGACACAACGGGACGGTGACTGATGCTTTCGAACCAACTGTTCTATATCGCAAACGCCGTCGGGTTGGTCGCCTTCGCGCTCGTCGGCGCGAGTAAGGCCATTCGGGAGGGATTCGACCCGTTCGGGGTGACGGTCGTCGGCCTCGTCACCGCGTTCGGCGGCGGAACGACCCGCGACGTGCTCGTCAATCGCGTCCCGCTCTCGCTCCAGACCCTCTCGAACACCGGGTTCGGCGTGGTCGGCGTGACCACCGCGGTCGCGCTGTCCATCCTGCTCGACGAGCCGGACCGACACCCGATTTCGCTGGCCGCAGATGGCGTCGGCCTCGCCGCGTTCACCACCGCCGGTGCCATCGTCGCGTCCGGAGCGGGCGTCTCCCCGTTCGGCGTCGTCGCGGTGGCGACGATAAACGCCGTCGGCGGCGGCGCGATGGCGGACATCCTCCTCGACCGCTCGCCGTTCGTGCTGATGCGGGACTTCTACGCGAGCTGCGCCGTCATCGGCGGTTCCGCCTACTGGTGCCTGCTCGCCCTCGGCGGGGACGCGAACGTCGCGGCCAGCGGGTGCGCGGCCGTCACGCTCGTCACGCGGGTCGCCGCGGTTCGGTTCGGTTGGCGGCTCCCGACCGTTCGAACGAGTCTCGGCTGAGTGTGGAAACCGCACGACGGGTCCCCTCTCGATGAACGGCTTTATATCCGCCACCGACGCGAGTTTTACTAACCGACGCGGGACCGCGTTTTTCAAAACCGAGCGCCGGTCCGCAACGAGATGCTCACGCCGATTCCCGTCCCGCGCGACGTCGAACTCGACACGACGGGGGGCGAAGCGAGGCGGAACTCCGACGCATCGTCCGTGAAGAGATTCGGGACGTGCTCGACGAACGGGAGTAACCGGACGAGTTCGACGCTCCTGCCTTCGACTCCTCACGAATCCCGTCGCTGCCGACCCGTTAGCCGTGCTGGAGCGCCCTCGTCAACCGTCTAAACGCGTCCTCGTCCGCGGCGTTCGAGGGTTGTGCACCGATGACAGCGATTTGGTCCCCGTTGTCGACCGTCTTTGCGACGAAAAACCGCAAGTCGGTCGAGGTTCCGTCCTTCTTCGCCGTGCCATCGAAGGTAACGAGGTCCGTCGTCGTTCCGAGGAGGTTGATGGACTCGGTGCCGTCTTTCCCGCTCACGGTCACGGTCCCGTAGTTGTTCGAGAAGGTGGTGTCGATGACGCCGCCTTCGGTTTCGATGAGTTCCCGTTCGTTCATCTCCCGAAGCGGATCGATGGTCCGCCCGTTCGCTTTGGCTATCGGCACGCTGAGGCCGAAATACAATGCGGGAAGGGATGCATCCGTCCCGTTCCGACGGTATTTGGAAATCTGGCTGTGCACCGAAACCCCCTTGAATCCGTCCGGGAGGTCGAACCCGCTCGTCAGTCCGAACCCCTTCGTCTCGACCAGACTGTACCCCGTTTTCGAGAGCGCCTCGTCGGAAATGGTGACGGGAGTCGCCTCCGCTTCGACGCTCCCACTGGGAAACATATCGAGACAGCCGGAGGCGAGCGCGACTCCGACCGTCCCGGCTAGCTGCAGCACCCGTCTCCGTGACCGGGATGTGGTTCGATTCGACGCGTGCCGTTCTCGGTCGTTCGATGAGGACTCGTTCATCTCTACCCGTACGGATGGTTCACCGCCTTCTGGTTTGGGTGTCTTACTATGCAGACGACCGCCGAACGACGGGTCTATCAGTTTGGACGGGAACGGCGTTCTCTTCGTCTGAACCCCCGTCCCAACATATGAAGTCTTCAGCGTACGCGCGCCCGACTCGGCAACGTGGTTGAACGAATTTATCGGCAACGAGGTCGAACGGATCCATCGTATCGTCGTTCGAACGAAGCCGTCACAACCTCACACGACTCGGCGAGACTGCGAGCGCCCGGTTCGGTGCGTCGTTTTCCACGGAACAGCACCGCGGTCGTGACGCTTTCACCCCGCTTCGTCGCCGCCGTCGTGATTACTAGACGCGGTTCGGTGACGCATCGTGATAGCTAGCGTGTCATGACAGGGGGGTGGACCTCCTCGATTATTTCGACACATGATGAGTGACGCTGACGACGGGGGTCGCTCCCAACGCTCGGTGTTGGACGGCGACTCGTCGACCGACAGATCTCGCCCCGGAACGAACGATGAGGCGGCGAACGGCCGGACGGCCGTGGTTTCGGCCAGCGGCGTTCGACGGACCTACCACCTCGGAAAGCCGGTTCACGCGCTAGACGACGTTTCCGTTTCCCTCCCGGACGGGTCGTTCACCGCGGTCATGGGACCGAGCGGCTCCGGGAAGAGCACCCTGATGAACATGCTCGGCTGTCTCGACACGCCCGACGACGGCACCGTCAGTATCGACGGGCAGGCGGTCGATTCGCTCTCGGACAACGAACGGGCGCGCCTCCGCGGCACGGCAATCGGATTCGTCTTCCAGCAGTTCAACCTGATGCCGAAACTCACGGCGGCGGAAAACGTCACCCTGCCGATGGTGTTTCACGATGCCGTCGAAGAAAGCCGCCGCGAGCGCGCTCGCACGCTCTTGGACCGCGTTGGCCTCGGCGACCGATTGGACCACGCGCCCAACGAACTGTCCGGCGGGCAACGCCAGCGGGTCGCCATCGCACGCGCGCTGGCGAACGAACCCACGCTCGTGCTCGCCGACGAGCCGACGGGCAACCTCGACACCGAAACCGGCGAGGAGATAATGGAGCTGTTCACCGAGCTACACGACGAGGGGCGGACCATCGTGATGATCACTCACGAACGGGAAATCGCCGAATACGCCGACCGAATCATCCACCTCGTCGACGGCGCTATCGACGACATCGAGGTTCTATCGGCCTCCATGGAGCGTTCGAACACCGACGACACCGGAGGGACCGACGAATGAAGCTCGGCGAAAGCCTCCGCATCAGTTGGCGGACGATCACCTCGCACAAACTCCGGTCCACGCTGACGACGCTCGGCGTCATCGTCGGCATCGGGTCCGTCATCACGTTCATGATTCTCGGCGGTGCGTTCTCCGCGAACATCCTCGGTGACGTGGGCGCGATGAACGAACCGGTGATGAAGATATCGACGCAGCGGTCGACGGGCGCTGTCGGTATCCAACAGAGCCACTCTCCCATCTACACCGAATCCGACGTCGAGGCCTTGCGACAGCTCGATAACGTCGAGTACGTCGCCCCGTTGGGCAGCGTTCCGGCCGCCCAACTGTCGCACGGAAACGACAGCATCACCGGCATGTTCGCGGTGCAGGCCACGACCCCCGATCGGTTCGAACACGGCGAACCGAACGAGTTCACGGCGGGCGAGGTGTTCTCCGGGGACGACCAAGCGGTGATGAACACGCGGGCGGCACAGCTGTTCGAGAGGAACGTCTCGGCGGGCGAGACGGTGACCCTCTCGTTCCAGGACGGCTCGAAAAAGACCGTCACCGTGACCGGCATCGTCGATGAGGATATCGGCAGTCACGCCGCGTCTCCCATCGTGTACGTCCCGCTCGGCTCACAATACGCGACCACCGTCCAGACGCCGGGCGGCGAGGAAAAGCGCGCCTACTCCGGCGTCGAAATACGGGCGACCAGCATGGATGACGCCGATTCGGTGAAGCAAGCCGCGGCGAGCTACATGCACGAACGGTCGGACGCTCGGAAGCTCAAGGCCGACGACTTCGATATCGTCGTGCAGACGATTCAAGACGAGGTTGACCGCGTGTCCTCCACTCTCGACCAACTGACGGTCCTCATCGGCGGCATCGCCGCGATTTCGCTCGTCGTCGGGTCCATCGGCATCGCCAACATGATGATAGTCAGCGTCACCGAGCGAACGCGGGAGATCGGCATCATGAAATCCATCGGCGCACGGAAACGGGACATCGTTCAGTTGTTCCTCGTCGAATCCATCATCCTCGGTGCCATCGGCGCGGTCTTCGGTATCCTGGTCGGTATCGGATTCGGCTACCTCGCCGTCACCCTCGCGGAGTGGCCGATGACGTATCCGGTCGATTGGATCACCATCGCCGCCGCGGTCGGGGTCGGCGTCGGTATCGTCTCCGGGTTGTACCCTGCCGTGCGCGCCGCTCGAATCGACCCCATCGAAGCGCTTCGACAGACCTGAGCACCTCGTTCAGTCACCACGGTTCCCACCGACTCCCCGCTGGCGCTCTCGGCTCCCTCCTTCAGCGCTCCTCCTCCCTCGCTGTTAACCTGCTGACGCCCTCCATTCGCTCCCCCGCTGACGCCACTCCACCTCCACTCTCACTTCCGTCCCCCGCCCAACCTACCCACCTCCCGCCGACATTCTTCCGGACTGACTCCCTTCTCGACAGTCCTTCTTCTCGACAGCCCTCCTTTCGACGCCGACCTCTGCATAGCTAGAATCCACCACTAAGTTCGAGGCGGCGTAACGTAGGATAAATGCGACGCGCTCTCTCGGGAACGGGACGCCGGATTCCGCGTATTTTCGAGCTTACAGCCGTCAGAACCGTTAACGACACATGACCGACGACGACTCCGACGACGGACTGCAACCGCTCCCGGTGGACGGGTACCCCGACCCGGTGCTCGAATACAACTTCGAGGACGAACGACCGACGGTGAGAGCGGGTAACGAGGCGTTCCGGTCGACGTTCGACGCGGCCGCGTCGAACGTCTCGCTTCGAACCGTCTTCGACCGATTTCAGTTTTCCGGGACCTCTTCCCCGACCGAATTCGTGACTCGCGTCTCTCGGCACGAGCAGTTCAGTACTCGTCTTCGCGTCCCGGAACGGGCCGACGCCGATGGGGACAACGGGGACGGCGGAAACGACGGAACCGATGGGACGAGCTATCTCGTCCGGGTGGTACCCGCGTCCGACGGGTCCGGCGGACACGTCGTCTTCGCACCCGGTGGCGAAGGTCCGCGGACGCAACCGGGAGACGAGCGGTGGGGGTCGGTGGCGAGCGTCATCACCCACGACCTCCGGAATCCGCTCGATGTCGCCAAGGCCCGTCTCCGCGCGGGTCGGGAAACCGGCGACGACGCGCACTTCGAGCACGTCGAGCGGGCACACGAGCGCATGGAGCGCATCATACGGGACGTTCTGACCGCCTCCCGCGGGACGGATACGATAGCGGTCGACCCCTCCGAAGCCGTCGATTTCGAGGCGCTGGCCGCGGCCGCGTGGGAGACGGTGGAGACGGACGGGGCGACGCTGACCGTGGAAGACTCGCTTCCGACGGCGGTCGCCGACGCGGACCACGTTGGCCGACTGTTCGAGAACCTGTTCCGAAACGCGGTCGAACACGGCGGCGAGACGCCGACCGTCCGCATCGGCGGGCTATCGCGGGACTCGAACGACGGCTTCTACGTCGCCGACGACGGGCCGGGAATACCGCCGCGGGACAGACAGGTCGTGTTCGAACCCGGATACAGTTCCCGCGAACGGGGAACCGGTTTGGGGTTGGCCATCGTCGCTCGCATCGTCGCGGCCCACGAGTGGACGATTCGAATCGATGAGTCGGCGGACGGCGGAGCCAGATTCGATGTCCGCGACGTTCGCCGCGACGATTCGACACCGCGGTCGTAGCGAGCGACACGGTGAAATACCAGGAATCGTATCGATAAACCGACAGGGGCGACTTCGACACCAGACAACGATGGACGAAAAACTCGATCGAGCGCCGATAGGCGTTCTCGGCTGTTCGACGGACGGTACGGTCACCGGCGTGAACGAAGCCGCCCGGCGGCTCCTCGACGTCGGAACGGACGACGTAACCGGTGCCGACGTCGGAACCGTGTTTCCGCGGAGCGTCGAGAACACGCTTTCGACCGTCCTCGATGCGGGACCGCTCACGGAGGACCGCGAGTTCGAGGAGTACTACCCGGACCTCGAACGGTGGCTCGTGGTTTCGCTCGTCCCGGTGGGCGACGAGGTGACGGTCTACCTCCGCGACGTGACCGACCGCCGGAGCCACGAGCGGACCGTCGCGGACGTCCGAGGGCAACTCGACCGGTTGATTCTCCTCAACGGCCTCATCTCCGAGATTCTCACCGATCTCGTCGACGCGTCCACGCGGGACGAGATCGCCGAGACCATCTGCGAGCGCCTCGGCGAGACGGACATCTACGAGTTCGCGTGGGTCGGGGAGCGGAAACTCGGCGCGGACGAAATCGTCGTCCGCGCGTCCTCGGGGGCGACCGGTCGGACGTTCGAGAACCTCGCGGAGAGTCTGTCTGCCCCCGCGATGGGTCCGGAAGAACGCGCCGTCGAGACGGGAACGCTCCAAGTCGTTCGCTCGCTGGCGAGCGACGAGACGGTCCCCGAGGCCGTCCGTCGAGCGGCCTTCGCCGAGGGGTTGCAGTCCATGCTCGCGATTCCGCTCACGTTCGGAACGGAGGTTCACGGCGTCGTCGGCGTCTACTCGTCCGAACGGGAGGCGTTTTCCTCCCGCGAGCGCGCGAGTTTCGAGACGGTCGGCGAAATCGCCGGATTCGCCGTGAACGCGACGCGCAATCGAAACCTCCTCTTATCGGATACCGTCACCGAACTCACGTTCGAGGTGACGGACCCGGCCTCTCCTCTCGTGGCCGCCAGCGCCGACCTCTCGGCTGCACTCTCGCTCGCCGGGATGGTTTCACACGACGACAGGGGACTGCTCTGCTATTTCAGGGTCGATGGCGAGCCGCCAGCGACGGTGGCCGAGACGCTCGATTTCGGCGACGATGCCGTCGTCTCCCGCATCGTCACCGATAGCGCGGAGACCGGTTCCGTCGAGATGGAACTCGGCACCGAAACCCTGCTCGGCGTGCTCTCGACGCTGGGCGTCTCCATCCGGTCCGCCGAGTTCGAGGACGGGTCCGGGCGAATCGTCGTCGAACTCTCCCCGGACGAAAGCGTTCGTCGAATCGCCGATGCCGTGACGCGGCAGTTCGACGCGGACGTCGTTGCCGTGCGGGAACGCGAGCGACCCGTTACGACCGCGAACGAACTCCGCGACGAACTCGGCGACAGGTTGACCGACCAACAGGAGGCCGTGCTCAGGACGGCCTTTTTCGCCGACTACTTCGAATCGCCGCGGGGAAGCACCGCCGAGGAGGTCGCAAGCACCCTCGGTATCACCGGTTCGACTCTCCTCTATCACCTTCGGGCGGCACAGCGGAAGCTGTTGGATTCGTTTTTCGACGACTCGGTTTCGGTGGTTCGAAAGTAGGAGACGAAACGGGAACACACCAGCTCTCGATTCGGCGACGGTTCGGTGTGGGAGTACCAGTGGACTTAGCGTCCCTCGCGGTCGATGGCGTCGAACGCCTCGAACAGTTCGCGCGGGTCGTCGAGTAACCGATGGATTCGGTGGGCCAACTGCGCCGCTTTGCGCTCGATGTCGAGATACCGTTGATGGTCTTGGCGCTTTCCTTCGGGTATCTCCGCCTCGATAACCGCCCGTTTGGACTCGACGCTGAAGTACTCGCCGAGCGTTTCGTATCCCAGAATCGTACACTGCTGTGTGACGGCCGTTCGGATGTCCTCGCGGTCCACGGGTTTACAGAGGTAGTCGTCGAACGGCATATCCAGCACGTCGAAGCCGGGGTCGATGGCTGTCACCATGATGACGCGGCCGTCGAACCCCCGCTCGGTGAGTTCGGAAAGCACCTCGTCCCCGGACATGCCGGGCATGTGGCGGTCGAGGAGCACGACGTCGACCGTCGAGTCCTCCACCGTTGCGAGAGCGGCCTCCCCGTCGTAGACGGTCTCGACCGAACAGAGTCCTTGGAGTCGGAGCGCGTACGCGTCCGCGACTTCCTTTTGGTCGTCCACGATGAGTGCCTTCGCCAGTGTTTCGTCGTCCGTATCGCTATCCATCTGAATCGAGCCTTACCCGTCGTATCTCGTCGCCATCATATAATCACCAACTATTCTCGACGGGAAAATGCCACGTTCACGCGCGACGTCGGTGCCGTCTCGCGGTGCTGACCCGTACGGTATCTGTACTCCTAGAGGGGACGTTTTCAGTGCTGGACGCTAGCTACCTCATATGGATTGTCGAACGGACCGGTCGATCTCGAAACGGCGGTCGTGTCAGATGCGGTGCCCGACCCGTCTGCTGCCGATTTTCGGGACGACCGCGGCGTCTTTCCCGTCCCTCCGTTCCGATGTCGCTATCGTCGACCGTTCCGGGCCGCGTCGGTTTCCTCTTGGTTTAATACCGTTCACAAATAAGACCTATCCGTCAGTGTCCGCCCGTTATATGCGCTCCATCCGTTCGACCCCCGACCGTGACACCATGTCTCTCCCCCGCGAAGTGTATCGCACCGTCAGCAGGAACCCAGCGCCGCACGCGGTGATGTGCTAGTCGAATGATTGACGTCGAGTTGGGGCTGCGCGTCGCGATAAATCTCGTCTCGGTCCTCGTGACGGGATACTTCCTCGTGACCATGTGGCGAGTTCGGTCGGAACCGACCTCCCTGCCCTTGCTCGGCGTTGCGGTCGTCGTGTTTTTCGGCGCCGTCGTCCACCCGCTCGTGACTACGTTCCTCACGAAATTCTGGTTCCTTAGCATGTACTCCGTCATCGTCTTCGGCGGTGGGTTCTGGTTCCTCTTCGCCCTCCGGTATACCGGCCGCGGCGGACGCGTTACTCCGTTAGCAGTTGCGCTCGTCGCTGGGCTGTCCGTCACTATGCTCGGCATCGATATCGCCGGTGCGACGTCGCTTTTCCAGCGGTTCGTTCTGGTCAACGTTCTCCTCAACTCCGTCATCCTCGTGCTGGCGTCGTTGGTCGTCATCGGCCTCATCGTCGTCGTCACGGTCTCCTACGAGGAAAACGAGTTCCTGATTCGCGGGTCGATGCTACTCTCGGGCGGTGCCGCGGTCCTCGTCCTCGTTCCGGTGGTCGCGTCGAAGTTTCCGAACCCTATCGTCGTTCCGTCCATGTTCATCGTCGCGAGCGGACTGCTGAGCGTGGCCGTGAGCCGCTATCGTCCGTTCGAGACGCTTCCCGTCGTCCGCGTCGCCGGGCGGGACCGAATCATCGAAGAGCTATCGGATGCGGTCGTGGTCGTCGACCGCGACGGTCGAGTTCGGGACCTCAATCCGAGCGCCGAGACGGTGTTCGACATCGACCGGAGCGCGGTCCTCGGACGGTCGCTCGGCGATGTCTTCCCGGTTCCGTTCGACCCGGTGAGCGCCGCCGCCGCCCAAGAACCGACCCACGTCCGAACGGACGACGACACGATTCTGTCGGTCACCGTGCGGAGCGTCACGGACGACCGTGACCGCCTGTTTGGCCACCTCCTGGTGTGTCAGGACGTCACCGACCGCCGAAATCGTGAGGATCGATTGGCGGTCCTCAACCACCTGCTGACCGGCGCGATGCGTGAGCAGATGGGAGCCGTCGCGGACGATGTGACCGCGCTGCTCGATTCCGAGACGGCCGAGGCGACGGACCCGGAAGGCGTCGGCGACGGCATCTACACGACGACGACGGACCTGCTGACGCTCGTCGAGCGCACCCGCGAGGTCGAGCGCGCGCTGGCCAACGGAGACGGGACCGGCGCCGACGAGCGAACCGATGCGGTTCCGATAGTCCGGGACGTGGTGAACGCCGATTCGGCTGCCATCGACGTCGTGCCGACGCTCCCTGACGGTCCGGTCCCGGTTGCAATCGGCGGGTCGCTCCTCCGGACCACGGTCGAAACGCTGCTGGACGATGCCGTCCGTCACGCCGTCGAAACCGTCGCCGTCGCCGTCGAAGAGATGGACGAGATGGTGACGATACGAATCGTCGATGACGGTCCATCCGACTCGGACCCCGCCGAGGACGAAGGACAGTTCTCAGACGGCATCTCGATGCGGATCGCCCGACTCGCGGTCGAACACGCGAACGGATCCGTCTCCGTTTCACCAGACGAAACCGGCGGTCGACGTATCCGCGTCCGACTTCCCGGAATCGGTTCGGCGTCGCGTGCTTCGGGACGGACGGATTCGTCCGGTCGGGATGGTTCCCCCGGTCGAGGCGCTCCATCTCCCGTCGATGGAGGTGTCGAACCGTGACCGACGCGTCGGTTCTCGTCTCCAGCGTCGGTGCGATAGGGTTGTTCGCCGTTGCAACCGCCATGGCCGTTCGTCATCGGAAACTCCCCGGTGCGGATGCGTTCGTCTTCCTGTTGCTCGCGCTGGTTTCGATGACGGGGTTCGTCGTTCTCGGGCGAACGGGGGTCCTTTCGACGGAACTCGCTCTCGGCGGCCTCATCATCTGCTGGATGGTCGCGTCGGTGATATGGGCCGTCTTCGCGTTCGAGTACACCGGTCGCGGTCCGACGATGACCGGTCGCCGGGTCGCCGGGTTGCTGTTGCTACCCGCGTTCGTCTGGGTGAACGCGGTGATTCGACGTTCGCTCTCCGGCCCGTTCAAATCCGCCTCGTTCGCCTTCGGGAGCGTCGTGTTGCTAGCGACCATCTCGGCCGGCGGCTTCGGCGTGTTTCTCGTCCTCCAGTCGGCCATCTCGTACGACGACCTGCCGTCCGACAGGGCGCTCGTCCTGACCGTTTTCGGGGCGACCATTACCCTCCTCGCCCTTCCGGCGAGCCTCGAAACGGCACGGTTCGAGGTGATAACGGACGTGGTTCTGCTGGGTGCGGTCGCCATCAGCGCGACGGCCGTTCTCGTCCAGCGCAACTACCAACTGTTCGAAAGCGGCCCGAGCACGGGTCATCTCGCTCGGAAAACCGTTCTCGACCAACTGTCGGCGTCCGTCTGCGTCGTCGGCCGAGAGGGTCGCCTCCTGGACGCGAATCGGGAGGCAACGCGCACCTTCGACATCGAAACGAAGAACGCCATCGGCCAGTCGGTAGACGAGGTTCTCGGCGTCGCGCTCGACGTCCCGACGGGCGAAGTCATCTCTCTCGAAACCGTCGACGGTCGCCGCGAGTTCGAGGTCAGTCGCTCGTCCCTGACGGAGCGACACGGAACGCACATCGGCCACGTCTACCTCTTCCGAGACGTGACGGAACAACGGACGCACGAACAGCGCCTCGAAGTCCTCAATCGCGTCCTCAGACACAACCTCCGGAACGAACTCGACGCCGTTCGAGCGTTCGCGGAAACGCTCGGTGACGACGGCCCCATGGAGACGCCGACCGTCGCCGCGCGGATTCGGAACGTCTCGCAGGAACTGGCCCACCTCGGAACGACCGTCGAACGGGCGGAGCGATTGCTCGCGCGCGAGGCCCTCGACCGCGAACCGGTGCACGTCGATGCGTTGGTTCGGTCGGTCGCTTCCGACGTCGCTCGAACGTACCCGGACGGAGAACTCACGATTTCGACACCGGGAGACGGCATCGACGCGCGCACCGACCGGGAGATTCTCGAAGCGACGTTCGCGGAAGTCGTCGATAACGCGCTCAAACACACCGGGACGGCGGACCCCAGAGTCACGATTTTCGTCCGGCGAGCGGACGAGTCCGTCGTCGTCGAAGTGCGGGACAACGGTCCCGCGATTCCGGACCACGAGCGCGCGGTTCTGCTGGACGGCGAAGAGACGCCACTCCAGCACGGAAGCGGATTGGGCCTGTGGTTGGTGTACTGGGGGGTCTCTCGCTTGGGTGCGGATATCGCCATCGGCGAAAACGACCCGTCGGGGAGCGTCGTGACCATCCGCATTCCAACCTGACGGTGCCCGTCCCGTTTCTCGGCACCTGGCCGATATCGGTGATTCGAAGCTCGACACCTGAATCGGCCGCTTTCAGGATTGTGAGACGCAATCTCTGTTAAAAATAATCATAACAATTAAAGTATCTGAAGAAGTAAAATTCAAATAGAAAACTATGGTCACTGACACGAGCTCGGGCGGGACCCCGGCGATTCGGGTCGACGGATTACGGAAGTCGTTCGGCGACGGCGACGACGCTGTCACAGCCGTCGACGGCGTTTCCTTCGAAATCGAAACGGGAACCGTCGTCGGGATGCTCGGGCCGAACGGGGCCGGAAAGACGACGACGATAAAGTCCATCCTCGGACTGGTAATCCCGGATTCCGGGACCGTCGAAATCGCCGGTATCGACGTCCACGAGCAACCACGGAGAGCGTATCGGAACGTCGGTGCGATTTTGGAAGGCGCTCGAAACGTGTACTGGCGGCTCACCGTCCAGGAAAACCTCTCGTTTTTCGCGGGACTGGGCGGCGACGACCCGAGCGACCTTCGGGAGCGACACGAGTCCCTCTTGGCACAGTTCGGTCTCTCGGAGTACGCCGATACGCCGGTAAACGACCTCTCTCGCGGCATGAAACAGAAAGTCTCGCTCGCGTCGACGCTGGCACGCGACGTCGACGTGGTGTTCATGGACGAACCGACGTTGGGACTCGACATCGAATCCTCCCTCGAACTCCGCTCGGAACTCGACCGTCTCGCCGACCGAGAGGACGTCACCATCGTCCTCTGCAGTCACGACATGGACGTCATCGAGACCGTCTGCGACAGCGTTCTGATACTCAACGACGGCTCCGTCGTCGAACACGATACCGTCGATTCCCTGCTCGAACTGTTCCGAACCCGCGAGTATCAGGTCACGCTCGAATCGCCGGTCGCCGACGACGTTCTCCGTCGATTCGAACGGGCGGTCGGAGCCGACTGCTCCGACGACGGCGACCGCGTTACCGTCACGTTCACCGCGACCGACGGCGACGAGATATACGACGTGATGGACACCATTCGGGACGCGGGAGCGGAGTTACGGGACGTCGAGTCCGTGGACCCGAACTTGGAGGAGGTGTTCCTCCGACTCACCGAGACCGGCGACGGACCGACCGACGGTTCGGAGATGGACGAATCGTCCGTCCCGACGGGTACTCGGCCGGTTCCCGGCGATTCGGACGGTCCGCCTACCGCGGCCACGACGGAGGTGAGCGCCGATGGCGACCGTTGATACCGGAACGGAGACGCGGGACGACGCCTCGCTGCTCGCGCTCGTGAAGGTCATGGTGTTCAAACACCTCATCCTCCTCGTCCGCTATCCCGTCAACACCGTTGCTCGACTGCTCACGCTGATAATCCTCTTCGCGGTGGTCTTCTTCGGCGGGCAGGCGGTTTCCGGTGCCGCCCTGACGGACTCGTGGGACGGAATCATCGTCGGATTCTTCCTGTTCACCCTGTCGATCATCGCCTACTCGGGACTGGCGTGGAACGTGACGCGCGAAGCCCAGTGGGGGACGCTGGAGCGGTTGTTCATGTCCCCGCACGGGCTTGGAACGGTGATGGCCGTCAAGACGGTCGTCAACGTCTGCATGAGCGTCCTCTGGGCGGGTGTTCTGCTGGTGTTTATGATGCTCACGACGGGGCGCTGGCTGACCATCGACCCGCTGACGGTCGTCCCGTTGGTGCTGTTGACCCTCATGTCCGTCATCGGAATCGGGTTCCTGTTCGCGGGACTCGCCCTCGTGTACAAACGCATCGAAAACGTGTTCCAAATCGTCCAGTTCGGTTTCATCGGCCTCATCGCCGCACCGACCGGCGACATCGAGTGGCTGAAGCTCCTGCCGGTGGCACACGGCAGTTATCTCACGCGGATGGCGATGCAAAACGGCATTCGACTCTGGGAGGTTCCCACCTCCGAACTCGCGCTGTTCGTCGCAACCAGCGTCTTCTACCTCGTGATCGGCTACTACTGCTTCTACCGAGCAGGTATTACAGCGCGCACGAGAGGCGTGATGGGACACTACTGACGGCTTCCCGTTTCGGACGACTGTACGGACGGCGGATGGCGGTTCCTGTTACTGCGGGCGCTTCGGTATGCGGTGCTGGGGGACGGGAACGGTGATACATAAAATTCGTTCGAATTGAGGGGAGTTCCCTCCTCAGTACCGACGGCTTAGATGCCCGTGATGAGGCAGGTGATGATGCACATTTTCGCCGGACCGAGCGCGTCATCGTCGAGGTCGGCCGTCATCTCGACGTCGAACTGGGAGTCGTACGCGTTCTTGTTGAGCTGTGCCGTCACCGTGTTGTCAATTGCAACTGACATGCATTGTTCACTTTAAATTGTACAGTATTAAATATTAGTATTATATTCAATTTTGTATTTCTGTATTATATTCTTATATTGTGGTGTGGAAAATAATCCTGTCGTGACTCAGTTGGATATGGCGCGTCGCGTAAAATAGCGTGATGTGTCGATCTGTTCGAGCACTCGCCGTCGCTTAGATGCTGACCGTAACTGCACAGCTGACGGTGCACGTGAGAAGACACAGCTTCGCCGGGCCGAGGTCTTCTTCGTCCTCGTATTCAGGAACCAGCGCATCCATCTCGAATTCTGAATCGTAGACGTCTTTGTTAAGCTGTGCTGCCACCGGATTGTCAATCACGATTGACATACAATACGTATATCATGATATATATTAAAATTTACTACCGGACTGAAATTGTACCTACGTTATATAGTACTATACTAATATTCTCGATTTAAGGATGATATTTAATGGTGTGTCCGACTAACTCCTCTTTTATTTTGTATTATTGTCATCATCCCTCGTCTGTGTAGTTCTTTTGAGAATCCTTTGTGGGGGAGTAGCACCATCGCTCGACTAAAAATAGGGACCGTCGTTTGATGCGGCGGCGTTAGCCGGTGATCGTGCACGTGAACACGCCACACGTAATCAGACACCACGAATCGTCAGCTTTTGCGACGAACTCGTCGTCATCGATATCTGGCGTTTCTATCGGCACGTCGAATTCCGCATCGTATTTTTTCTTGTCGAACTGAATCGAACTCTTATTTTCTATCACAACTGACATGCAATACAATCATATTAGTGCAATCATATTAAACTTATTGCTCTAGTTAAATTATTAAAACAGTGGTTCTACCCGACGAGTGACTTCTTCGGTGGCGTATCTTGTACCGATTCGAACGGTACACAGCTGATTTCCGCGACTGTGGTGTCGCGAGCTCACTCCAGCAACAGGACGCTGGGGAGCGAGTCGGGGTCCCGGAGCCGAAGGAGCGTGTAAATCGCTCCCGAAATCCCGTCGAAGAACGTCGGATTGACGAACGCCTCCGAGTGGCCGGGGAGCGACAGTACGCCGTCGCGGTCCCGACGAGTGAGACAGCGACCCAGCAACGTTTCCGCCGCATCGAGGTCGCCGTCGGCGCGCGTCGCGCCGACGAGCATCGTCTCGACGCGGCCGAGGTTTCCACAACAAACGTTGTCGAGATGGGAGGGCCGCTCCGTCGCCGTCGCGGACAGCGCATCGTTCACCGTTGAAAGCAACGACTCGTCGTTTAGCTGTTCGCTGATACCGATGCGAGCGAGGGCGATTCCGGCCCGCCCGTGACACCACCTGTCCCGATAGTTCTCGACCGCCGACGAACTCGCCCAGTTGTCCTGGTCGGGCGCGTACAAACTCGATTCGAAATCGAGCGCCTCCCGCGCGGCCTCGGCGTATCGCGCGTCGTCCGTCGCGGCGGCGAGCCGAGCCAACGCGTACGCGATTCCGCTCGACCCGTGCGAGAAGCCGGTTATCGGCGTCTCCCTGTCGCCCGTGTTCCACACCCGACACCCGTTGACCGTGACGCGCGCTTCGAGCAGTCGTTCGCCACACTCGATTGCGCAGTCGAGGACGCTCGACTCGCCGTACCGCTCGTAGTAGGCGAGCAGTCCGAGTAACGTCCCGGCGGTCCCCTCCATGACGTCGAACACGTCGTCGCGTGCGAGTTTGTCCTCGGTCACTTTCTGCGACGCCGCCAACGCACCCGCTCGGTAGGCGTCGTCGTCCAGCAGCTCGGCGATGACCGACAGGGTGTACACGACGGACCCGACCCCCTTCGTTCCGCCCAGCGACGCGGAAAAGTTTCCGCTGGAGAGGTCTTCGAGCAGTTGGTCGAGCGTTTCCGAAACCATCCGTCGGTACCGCTGTTCGCCGGTCGCGTCGTAGAGCGCCGCCGCAGAGAGCGCGATACCACCTCGTCCCCAGAACAACGAATAACTCGCCGGAGCCAGATTGACCATCGTATTGGTCGGACACACCGAAATCCATCCGTGACCGTCCGGTGTGTCGATGGCCGCGTCCATCACGTCGTCGAACAGTTCCGACGCGTCGCGTCGCAGTCGGTCTTCGGTTACCTCCGCCGGTTCGGGCGTCGATTCGTCCGCTTCCGCGGTATCGTATATCTGTCTGAGCAACCAGACCTGTTCCGCCAAATCGCCCTCATCCATCGCGTCGAGACGCTGTTTCGCGTGGTTGTATCCCGACTCGTCCGCCACTACGTCCAGCGGTTCCCCGTGGTGAAACAGCCGTCGTCGGTCGGGCCGGGACGTGAACCGCGGAATATCTTGCTGCCGAAGGTCGCGCCGCTCGGCTTCGTACAACTCCCAGTGTCGGTCCGTTTTGATCCGGCCGTCGAAGAACGGAACCGCGAGGTCTTCGAACTCGACCGTGAACCGTGCACCGTCCCGGAGCGGGTTTCGCGCGGTGGTCGAGCGCCGAATCGACCGGTACTGCATGGTCGCCCGGTACACGAGACGGTTTTCGATGCCGTCGATGAGGTCGTCCGTTGCGATGGTCGACAGGAATTTTCCGTCCACGTGGAGCCGACGAATCGTTTCGTGAGTCTCCTCGAACCCACGAACGAGCGCGTCGATGTAGTCGTCCGGCGACTGGTCTTCCCCGTCTATGCTCGGCGTGTTCGTGCTCAATCCGACCGTCATCTCCTCTTCTTTGACCGACATCACGTCGGTGTTGACGCCCTCGACGGACGGGAGCGACCGATTCGCGAGTTGCGTCTGGCCGCTTTTCCTCCCGAAACCGGCCACCGACGCCGCCAACCCTTCCTTGTCCGGTTCGCGCGGGTCTCCGGCGGACCACGGAAGAAGCGCGGTCAGCAGGACCGAGCCGTCCATCACGTCGAATATCTCCTCCGGGACCTGTTTCGCGTCCGCGTCCATGTGCGGGTGGAAGAGCGTTTCCCCGTCGACTATCATCGGGTTCTCTCCGTCGACGATGAGGTTCTCCAACTGGCAGTCGGTGAAGTTGAGCGCGTACGCGACACACAACATCGCACCCGCACGCTCGTAGTACCGAGTGGCGGCGGTTTCGTCGGGTACGTCCCGATACTCGACGTACTCCATCCATCCGTATCCCTCGCGGGGGACGTACGTCGGCGTCTCGAAGGACGGAAGCGAGAGATACTCGTCGAGCCGTTCCAGAATCGTGTAAAACGCGACGCCCCCATCGACTGGTCGCGGCTTGTAAATCACGTCACCCGTCTCGAACGAGACGCGGACCGGAATACGACCCCCGCCGTGAACGTCGTCGGCGAGCGGGGAGAGTGCCGTGATATCTCCCCCGATCCCGAACCGTTCGCGGAGGGTCGCCTCGTCTCGTTCCAACCGTTCACAAACCTCGGTAACCGCGTCGATCCAGTTTTCGACGAACACGACGACCTGCCGTCCGAGCACCGGATACTCCACAAAGAGATTTTTGAAGCCGTGTTCGAACATTGCGTCGATGAACTGGTCGTAGTACGTCGTGTCCGGGTTCGCAACGTCGCCGGGGTCGGCTTTCGCCAACTCCGGGTCGTGATACTCGACGAAGCTCTTGAATTCGACGTACAGAGGCCGAACACACGTTTTCGAGAGCTGTGAGACGAACCCCTCGACCATCGGCGACACCGCGTCGGCGGTGACGGTATCCGTCGGTAGTCGCTCCCGGGCGTACTCCGCGATGCTGGCCAACAGCTCCACGAACGGCGTCTCCTCGGGAACCGTAACGTCGATTTCACGTCGGTCGCCGGTCGGCGTCGCTTCGACGTGTCGAATCATCTCTTCGACCGTGTGTATCCAGTCGGGAAGGGGATGGTCGGCGGGCCAGCGCGTTGCGGCGATCTGTTCGCGGACGGTTTCCTCCGTTAGTCCGTCGCGCTCGAGACGCTCGTAAAACGCCTCTTCGTTTGGGAACTTGTCCTTCCACTCGTGGAGAATCCGTTCCGGCTCTATCGGCGGTTCCGCTCCCGGCCCGTTCGCGGGCCCTTCAACTCGTTCGTGGACGGTTCGTGCCCGTCCAGCAATCTCGCGCCGTTCCTGTTCCGTGAATGTCGTGTCCATCGTATCCTCGAAAACGTCCGTAGTGTGGTTTGTTGTCGAATCCGTTGGCGTGTCTCGTCGTTTCAATTCGTGTCGTCCGTGACGGATTCGAACCGCGTCGTGTGGGTGGTACAATCTAGCCCGTAGACGGCACGCCGACCGCCGAACCGATGACGCCGGCCGACCACCGTCGAACCGACGCCGCTCCAATTTTCATACGTCTCGAAGGACATATCACAAATTTCAACCGACATATATCGATGCGAATCGTATGCGTTTATTAAAATTTCTTGTTCGGACATGCTTGGCGTACTTCATCTCAAACTACTATTTTTACGTGACTGACCAAAACGATCCGCACCCTCGACCCTTGTCGCATTCGACTGGAGCGTTCGGGCAACAGATGCAAGGGCATCTGTGATTTCGTTATTTCATCCGGTGAGGCCGCAGCTGAGGCCGCACGAGAACCAGCACATCTCGGCCGGTCCGAGAAGGTCGTCCTCGTCGAATTCGGTTTCCGACGTTGCGGCGTCGAATTCCGCGTCGTAGCTTTCTTTATCGATCTGTGCCGCCGTGCTGTTGATTGCAACGGACATGCAATTAACACATTAATACATAATATATTAAAACTTTCCCTATTGAGAATATAACACTGATTTTTTGATTTAGTCAGAGAAACTATTGTGGTTTGTCCCGTCAATCTACAAATTGTAAATCATGTTTGTGTGAACTGTATTATATTCCGTCTAATATTATGCGATTATAATTCGGGCGTGTGAGGAAATGTCTACGAACATCGGCATACTGTACGTACCACTGATATTATCTCGTTCATATATTCTCATAGGCTTTCATTTTAAATTTTGTAAATTCCTAATTTTGGTTTGAATGATACTCTCGTTATTCTCCGTCAGTATCCGTACTGAATTCATTCACTTCGGAAATCAACTCTCGGATAGATGTCGCCCGTCTCGGCGGAATCTTTTTTTTTTTGACGGTGTTTACGACGCTCCGCTCGCATCTCGATGTCGGTATTCACGCTGTGGTCAATGGACAGCCCAGCTGAAAAATTTATATATCAAACATTCTTTTGGAATAGCATCATGGTTTCGAAATCAAAAATCCGAGATGCGGTCGGCAAATCGGAAATCGAAAGCTGGGAGAAACACCCGTTCACGATGCATCCCGTTCGCTCGGACGACGACTCGGTGCGCGCGTGTTGGGTGTACGAACACGACGTAAACCTCCGTTTGGAGAGAACCGAGGCGTTGGCGGCGGATGTCGAACAGGAGTGGACGTCGGAACTCCCCGCGCCGAGCCGTAGCTACGAGTATTATCTCTTCTACGGAACGTCTCCCGTCGAATCGCACGTCATCGTTTCCGTCGATGAACGGAATGCGGCTATCCCGTTGCCCGAACGTGACGAGGACGGTACCCGGTACATTACGCCCTATCAAGCCACCCTCGGTCGCGTCGTCACCGGCGACTATCAGGACTTCGAGATATATCTCGACTGGACGGACATCGAAATCCGCTGAATACCGTTCCGCTCGCTCTCATCCGCTCTTCGATTCGTTCGTCTTCGACGCCCGAGGGCGCCTCCCGCTCTCCCGGTATCGTTATATAGGACGTTCCATCGTCCGGGTCCGATGGCAACAAGTGAGGTATTGGGAGTTCGCGTGTAACGTTCGTTGTCGATGGGTGCTAGCGGCGGGAGGAAGGTATCAGACGGGTCGCAGTGACGAAACGCCCGTTGACGGACGAACCAGTACCGACACACCGACCGCTCCGCATTCGTACGGGCACAGACCACGATTATGGAAGATACGAAACGAACGTCGATGAAACTCCTCGCCGTTCTCGGGGCGGGGTCACTGCTTAGCGCCCCCGCCACCGCCCAGTCCAGTTCTGGCGATGGGGACGAACTACGCGCATCGAGAACGAACGAATCAAACTACAGACCCGGCGAAATCCGACTTCAGAGTAGAGACGTTGGTCGTCCGGTGAACTATCTCATCCGCGTCTCCGATAGCATCTATTCGACCCGGAGACATTCGCCGAATAGCCAGTACCATCAGGTCGAATGGCAACTCGGGGGAAGCGAACCGACGTGGGACCAATACCGATTCAGCGGCCGTATCGAACGGTTCTGGACCTCCTCCGGGAACGTCGATATCGTTATTCGACAACGCATCTGACCGTCTCCCATCCCAGTGCCATAGTTTTATATAGTGTTGTTCATCGACTGGACAAAATCACGACCAGTGGTGTAACAGCGGCGTCGGAACGAGTATCTAGTGTCATGAGTCGCATCCTGAAAACGTCCGGCTTCCTTGGACTGGCGACGATGATGGTCGTCGGCGTCTACCAGTTCACACTGTTGGAGAGTTCGGGAGCCGTTCCACCGTGGTTGATCGGCGGTCACGCCCATCTGGGCGTGCTGTCGATACTCGCAATCGTGCTGGGATTCACCGTCGATGCGTTCGAACTCGTCGGTACCCTCAGAACCGCCGTCGTCGGCCTCTTCGTCGTCGGGCAGTGGCTGCTTCCGCTCACCATCTGGATAGGGCAAGGTTTCCGGTTGTTCGTCTTGATGCCGACGACGTTCTTGTGGGCGCTTTGTCTCATCACGACCATGCTCATCATGGCGTGGAAGGCCGCAACGGTGTCGCCCGCGACCGGTGACCCCCCATCGACAGCCGTGCCGGGAGACGATTGATCGGTGCTGCCCACCGCTGTCGGTCGTACGGGTTTCTTGCCGTAGCACGGATCAGCACCTGCACGAGGCCTCGGTTATCGACGAGGCGGATGTCACCTTTTCTACTCCGTGTTTCCACTGACGAGTAAAAACGACCGTCGTGGTCAACAGAAGCTATTTGACCTGTTTCGTCGGACACCTAGTGTGGGGATGAGTAATGATACCAATGCACACTGGGGGTGCGGTGATAGAACTCATGGGGAAGCGAATCGAAATCCTGAACGCGGTACGGAACGGACCCGTGGATAAGCGATCGCTCGTCGAGGAACTCGATAGCTCGCGGTCGACTGTCGACCGCGGCGTCAGGGAGTTAGAAGTGAACGACCTTCTCGCCTTCACGTCGAACGGCTACGAATTAACCACGTACGGCAGGTTTGCCGTTCGGGAGTACCGTCGTCTCGAACGATACGTCACGACGCTCGAACGATTGAAACCCTTCCTCGACTGGCTTAACCCGGACCGATTCGACCTCGACCTTTACGCACTCGCCGATGCCGAGTTGGTCCTCGCCACTCGGACCAATCCGTACGCCACCGTGAATCGTCATATCGATGCCATCAAAGCCGCCGACACCGCCCGCTTCTTGCTTCCCGTGGTCGGCAAACACGCGCTGGAAACGTCGTGGCAACGCATCCGAGACGACGACGTAGCATACGAACTCATCGTCGGCGATGGTTGTGCCCGAACCCTCCAATCCAGTTCACAGTACGCCGAGTTGTTCGATAAGACGCGGAAATCCGACTGCCTCGACGTTCGCGTCACCGACCGAGACGTTCCGTTTTATCTCGGTTTGTTCGACACCGTGGTCCAGATCGGCGTCGAGGACGACGACGGCATGCCGCGCGCCCTCGTTGAAAGCAGTTCGACCGACGTCCGCGACTGGGCCGAGCGGACGTACGAGACGTTTCGAGCCACGTCCGACGTGCTCCGTTGACCTACCCAACTCTTGCGAGCGCGGTGTCGAATCGGTCGCTCGGCCGAGTTAGTTCTCACCGAGCAAGAGCCACAGTCTACGGTTATATTCTTCTCGCGCCAATATATACCTATGAACGCACGTGCCATTCTTTTCGGAATTGCGAGCGCCGTCACGACCGTCCTGCTCGCCGGTGCCGCGACTATCGAACTACTGAGTGCCCTGTACGGCGAAAACCCCGGCGTCGGCATGCTCGGCCTCGTCGTCGGTCTCGCCGTCGGCGCGTCGGTCGGTGCTGGCGTTGCGGTTACGGCGGGGCGATTCTCCGGAATCTCCCTGTCGGCGCTCGTCGCGTACGCGACCTTCGGCGTCGCGTTCCTCGCCATCGCCGGACTCCGATACGTCAACGCCCCCGGCGCGGACGCGCTGTTCACGTTCCCGGTCCACCTCGCGGTGAGCCTGCTCCTTGCGCTCGCGTTCGCGGTCCTTACCACACGTGGTCTCGTTCGCGGTGTGCGACCGAGCGTCTGAACGACGGTCGTCGGCGGCGTCGGGCGTTTCCGTGGCGCGTCTCTTGGTTCCCGTCGCGTCTCGGTGACGTATGCTCCCTCCGTGCAATACCCATCTTCACATACCGGTCGTTCGGAGAGCGTTCGTTCGAGTTTTCGTCCATCGGTCGCTTCTCGATGCGCGGCAAGCGGACGACCCGTCGATACCCGGCAGTGACGTGCTACCTGCTGACTGTCTTCCGCATTCGGATACCCTTCGAATCCGCTTCCCGACGACCGTGCTACCGGTATTGTGTGGTATTGTGAATAGTAAGAAAAGTATAAGTGCCCATGTCACGTTTAATGATAACATTGTTCAAGAGAGGTGGTGACAATCACCAATTTCGGCTTCGTCATCGACAACAGGCGATGTATCGGTTGCCACGCGTGCACCGTCGCGTGTAAAACAGAGCACGACGACCCCATCGGCGTCAACAAAACGTGGGTGAAGTACATCGAGAAAGGGGAGTTTCCGAACACGAACCGGAACTTCTCCGTGATGCGGTGTAACCACTGCGACGATTCGCCCTGTACGGACGTCTGCCCGGTCACCGCGCTCTGGGAGCGCGAGGACGGAATCGTGGATTTCGACCCCGAGCGATGTATCGGCTGTAAGGCCTGCATGCAAGGGTGTCCGTACGACGCGCTCTACATCGACCCGGAGACCTCGACCGCGGCGAAGTGCAACTACTGTTCTCACCGCGTCGATACGGGGCGCGAACCGGCCTGCGTCACCGTCTGCCCGGAAGACGCCATCATCGCGGGCGACGTGGAGAACCCCGACACGGAAATCGCCGAGACGATTTCCAAACAGGAGGTGCAGGCGCGCAAACCGGAGAAAGGGACGGACCCGACGCTGTTCTACGTCAACGGGGACGAGGGGAGCACGACGCCGGGAACCACCGCCCGCGAGGACCACTACATGTGGTCGGACGCCCCGAACCGCGTGGAGACGCGCGGGGCAGCGCGGGAGGAGTTCGACATCCGTCGCGCCGCCGAATCGCTCGCTAACTCGGATGTCGACCTCGGACGGAGCGACGAGGCGCGGTCCGACGGTGGGTGTGCCTGCGGCGGTGAGTGCGGCGGTGAGTGCCGGTGCGACGACCGCGTTGCCTCGGACGGGGGTACGGCAGCGACATCGGCCGCGGGAAGGGCGGACGAACACCGCAGCGGTGGGTCGGACGAACGGGAGAACAGTCGGACCGAGCGCGCGTACGAACTCCTCCACGAAGAGGCGCGACGCGTCTACGATATCGGCGAGAGCCACTACACATCGTGGGGATGGGAGGTCTACTCGTACACGTGGACCAAATCCATCGCCGCGGGCGTGTTCATGCTCCCGGCGCTGTTCACGCTCGCGGGGCTCGTCGAGCCGAACGCGACCACCATCGGCGTCGCGTCGCTCGTGAGCCTCGTTTTCCTCGGCCTCACCACGCTGTTGCTCGTCCTCGACCTCGAACAGCCGACCCGGTTCCACTGGGTCCTGTTGCGCCCGAACTGGAACTCGTGGCTCGTGAAGGGCGGATACATCCTGACCGCCACCGGCGGTTTCCTGACGCTCGTCGCGGGGAGCTGGCTGCTCGGTGTCGAGACGCTCGTGACCAACCCGGTCACGCTCGGCGTCGGGGCGGTACTGGCGGCCGCGACGGCGGTTTACACCGCATTCCTGTTCAGCCAGTCGAAGGGCCGCGACCTCTGGCAGAGTCCGACGATGCCGCTCCACATGTTCACCCAGGCGGTGGTCGCCGGTGCCAGCGTAACGGGGCTGTTGGGGCTGGCCGGTGTCGCCGGGTTCGACGCGTTCGTCGGCCTCTCTCGGCTCACGCTCGCCGCTGGCCTCGTCGTCCATCTGCTGATAATCGCCTCGGAGATATTCACGCCGCACCAGACCGAGGACGCCGAGGAGGCCGCCGCGCGCATCACTCGCGGTCGATTCAGCCGGGCGTTCTGGCTCGGCGGCGTCCTCGTGGGTATCGCGCTGCCGCTCGTCGCCCTCGCGGTGAGCGCCAGTCCCGCGGTCGTCGCGGTCGGCGGCGTGCTCGCCCTCGCCGGGCTGTTCGCCTTCGAGTACTGCTGGATAACCGCTCCACAAACCATCTCGCTCGCATAACCATGGGACACCGATACGAACTCAGTCGAATCGAGAAACTCGCCGAGAGCCTCGGGCTGTTGTCCGACCGCTCGACGGGCACGTCGAAGCAACGACAGGGAACCAGTGGCGCTGTCAATCGAATCGCCGAACCGGGCGAACTATCGAGCTACCCCGACCCCGAAACGTGGCACGAGTGGGTGGAGTACGATTCGACCGGCGAACCGACCGAGTACTCGGTCGTCCCGACCGCCTGTTTCAACTGCGAAGCCGGGTGCGGACTTCTCACCTACATCGACAAGGAGACGGGTTCCATCAGGAAGATCGAAGGGAACCCGGAGCACCCCGGCTCCCGCGGCAGAAACTGCGCGAAGGGGCCCGCGACCGTCAACCAGATCAACGACCCCCAACGCATCGAGCACCCGCTCAAGCGCGATGGTCCCCGTGGGAGCGGCCAATGGACCCGCGTCTCGTGGGACGAGGCCCTCGACGACATCGCCGGGGAGATGCGCGAGGCCATCGTGGCCGACCGCGGCAACGAAATCACCTACCACGTCGGTCGCCCCGGCCACGAGGAGTACATGGACCGGGTCATCCAAGCGTGGGGCGTCGACGGCCACAACTCCCACACGAACATCTGTAGCGCCGGTGCCCGCGCCGGGTACGGCCTCTGGCACAAGTACGACCGTCCGAGCCCCGACTTCGCAAACGCGGAGTTCATCCTCCTCCTGTCGGCGCACCTCGAATCGGGCCACTACTTCAACCCGCACGCCCAGCGAATCATGGAAAGCATGCAGGACGGCGGCCAGTTGGCCGTTGTGGACCCGCGGCTGTCGAACACGGCCGCGATGGCCGACTTCTGGCTCCCGACCCAGCCCGGCAGCGAGGCGGCCGTCCTCTTGGCGATGGCGAACGTCATCCTCGAAGAGGATTTGTACGACGCCGAGTTCGTCCGCAACTGGGTGAACTGGGAGCAGTTTCTCGACGAGGAGTTCCCGGACCGCGAGCGAAGCTTCGAGTCCTACATCGAGACGATTCGGGAGGTGTACGCCGGGTTCACGCCCGCGTTCGCGGCGGCCGAAAGCGGCGTCGACGCCGACACAATCGAGACGGTCGCTCGGAAGGTCGGCACCGCCGGGGACCGCTTTGCCAGCCACATCTGGCGCTCGGCGGCCTCGGGCAACGACGGCGGTTGGCAGGTTTCGCGCACCCTCCACTTTCTCTCGGTGTTGACGGGAAGCGTCGGAACCAAGGGCGGTACGGCGCCCAACGCGTGGCACACGTTCGACCCGCACCTGCCGAACGAGCCACCACGCCAGCGGCTCTGGGACGAATTACAACTTCCGCCCGAGTATCCGTTCGCCCATTACGAGCTGAGCCAACTGCTCCCGTACTTCCTGAAAGAGGGTCGCGGGAAGCTCTCGGTGTACTTCACGCGCGTGTTCAACCCCGTCTACACGTACCCGGACGGCTTCTCGTGGATAGAGGCGCTGACGGACGAGGAGAAGGTCGGCATGCACGTCGCACTCACGCCGACGTGGAACGAGACGGCGTACTTCGCCGACTACGTGCTCCCGATGGGTCATTCGCCCGAACGACACGACATCCAGAGCCAAGAGACGCACGCCGGGACGTGGGTCACGTACCGACAGCCCGTCCTCCGCGAGTACGCCGAACGAGAGGGTGAGGACGTCGAGTTCACCTACGAGGCCAACCCTGGTGAGGTCTGGGAGGAAGACGAATTTTGGATCGAACTGTCGTGGCGTCTCGACGAGGACGGAACCCTCGGCATCCGTGAGCACTTCGAGTCACCCTACCGCGACGGCGACGACCCGGCGAAGATGACCGTGGATGAATATTACCGGTACATCTTCGAGCACGAGGACAACCTCGTGGAACTCGCCGCGGAAAAGGACATGACGCCCCTCGAATACATGAAACACCACGGGGCGTTCGAGGCGTCCGAGAACGACTACGAACTGCATCGGGAACCGCTCGACGAGTCCATCCTCGACGCCGACGACGTAACCGTCGACGAGTACGGGACGATTCGTCGCGGCGAGAAACCGTCGAGCGCGTCCGCGTCCGACGGCTCGGACGTTCTCGGCGTGATGGTCGACGGCGAACCCAAACGCGGGTTCCCGACGCCCACGGGCAAACAGCAGTTCTACTCGCGGACGATGGCCGAGTGGGGCTGGGACGACCTCGAATACACCGTTCCGCACTACCTGAAATCCCACGTCCACCCCGAGAACGTCGATTACGAGAACGGCGAGATGGTGCTGGTACCGACGTTCCGCCTCCCGACGGCGATTCACTCCCGGTCGTCCAACTCGAAGTGGTTGGAGGAGATTTCGCACAACAACCCGGTGTGGCTTCACACGAAGGACGCCGACCGACTCGGCCTCGAAACGGGCGACCTCTGTCGCGTCGAAACCGAAATCGGCTACTACGTCAACGAGGTCTGGGTCACGGAGTCCATCAAACCGGGAATCGCCGCGATGAGCCACCACATGGGACAGTGGAAAATCGACCGCCCGGACAACGACGAGTCGGACGTTCAGGAGGGCGGCGACCCGTACGGGAAGGTGACCGTCGACCTGAACACCGAGGCGGGCCGGTGGGGGATGCGACAGGTCGAGGGCATCCATCCGTTCGAGAGCGACGACCGCGACAGCGAGCGCGTCTGGTGGACGGACGGCGGCGTCGCACAGAACCTCACGCACGCCCCGCATCCCGACCCCGTCTCGGGAATGCACTGTTGGCACCAGAAGGTGACCGTCCGACCGGCGGAGGCGGACGACTACTACGGCGACATCTACGTCGATACGGAGCGGTCGTTCGAAATCTACCGCGAGTGGCTCGCCGAGACGAAACCGGCTCCGGGACCCGACGGGCTTCGCCGCCCGAAGTGGCTCAAACGCCCCATCGCCCCCCCGACCGACTCCGGAGCGGACGCGGGGTGGTTCGTGAACGGTCCCATCGGACGCCCCGGCCGCTGGGACCCCGAATCCCTGTCGACGACGGCCGACGAGGACTAACACCGATGGGTACGACACCATCCGACGACGAGTCGCTCGCCGCTCAAGTGGAACGCGCGCTGGCGGACGCCCACATCGGGCGAGACGGTCTGTTCTACTCTCTGGACGAACTCGACGGGTTCGGACGCGTTCGCGTCGATGGCCGGATGGCCATCGTCCCGGTGACGCTGCCGCTCCCCGCGAGCGACGTCCGAGCGGTCGTCGAGCGCGACGTTCGAGCGGCGGTCGGCGCTATCGACGGCATCGATGCGGTCACGTGCCGCTTCGAGCCGCGGGTACCGGACCCCGGCGTCCGCGTCGAGTTGCTCCCCGACGTGAAACACGTCATCGCCGTCGCCTCCGGGAAGGGCGGCGTCGGCAAAAGCACCGTCGCAACCAACGTGGCCGTCGCGCTCGCCGATGCGGGCACGTCGGTCGGAGTGCTGGATGCCGACGTCTACGGGCCGAACGCGCCCCAACTGCTCGGTGTCGGCGAACGGACGCCGACCGCAACCCCCGACGACCGAATGGTTCCCCGCGAAGCGCACGGCGTCTCGGTGATGAGCATGGGGTTTATCGTCGGCGAGGACGACCCGGTCATCTGGCGCGGCCCGGTCGTGGACGGGTTCCTAACGCAACTGTTCGGCGACGTGGACTGGGGTCCCCTCGACTACCTCGTCGTCGATCTCCCGCCCGGTACCGGGGACGTACAGCTCTCGCTCGTCCAGCACCTGCCCGTGACAGGTGCGGTCGTCGTGACGACGCCGCAAGCGGTCGCGGTCGACGACGCCCGGCGTGGACTCGAAGGGTTCGCCCGGTACGACGTTCCCATCCTCGGTATCGTCGAAAACATGGCCGGGTTCCGCTGTCCCGATTGCGGTTCCGTCCACGACATCTTCGACGCGGGCGGCGGCGACCGATTGGCCGAGGCGTTCGAGGTGCCCGTTCTCGGGCGGATTCCGCTCGACCCCGCCGTCGGCGAACTCGAACGCGGTGAGGACCCGTCCGACCCGCCCGGCGTCTCGGTTCCGCTCCTCGGCCGATTGCAACTGCCCCGAACGGAGGCGGAACGCGAACGTTCCACGAGCGCCGAGCCGATGGTACTCCGCGAGGACGGCGGCGAGGCGAGGCATGCGCTCGAACTCGTCGCGACGCGAACCGTGGCCCGCGTCGACGCCCTCGTCACCGACTCGACGCCGCCCGGCTCGTCTCCCGACTGACCTCGGAACCACGGTCACGAGCGGTCTCGGTGTATCTCCCGACCGAATTCTCGGCTGCGGCCCGTGATGGTGCCGAAGCACCCCCGCCGAATCGTGTCGGCTCCCCAAACTCATTTGTCGCTGCTCGTCGTCTCGGAGGGCTATGAACGGCTTCGACGATTTCGACTCGCTGATAGAACGACTCCGGCGCACCGCGACGGTCGAAACGGTGTACGGCGACCCGATTTCGACCGGCGACCGGACCGTCGTCCCGGTTGCGACAGTCGGCTACGGGTTCGGCGGCGGCGGAGGCGACGAGGGAAGTGGACTGGGTGGCGGCGTGGGAGCGTCCCCGGTCGGCGTCCTCGAAATCACGCCGGACGAGACGCGGTTCGTCCGCTTTTCGGAGTCGCGGAACGTGGCGCTCGCGCTCGCGTTCGGATTCGTCCTCGGCCTGTTCGTCCGTCGCTCGAACTGACCCCACTCTCTCCCCGTTTTCCCGCCCGCTGAGAACTACTCGGCGAGTATATCGTCTCTCGTGACATATATACTGTCGACCATGCCGATCAACATTACAACCATCCTCAAGCGAGGTTTCAGTCGAAGTATCGAGCGAAACGGCCTCATGCTCATGGGGATTCTCTTCGTCATCTCTGTCTTTAACGGCGTGTTAGGACTCGGTGTTGACCGGTGGGTCGCCAGGCAGGGTGGGGCCGCCGGTGTGCAGGCGAATCCGTTGGTGATAGTTCCGCCGCTCGGTGCCGGTATCGTCTCCCTGATACTGGGCATCGCCTCGCTCGTCGTGAGCATCGCGGCCATCCGCGTGTTCGTGAGCGACGAGACCGAGCGGCTCCCGCGAGAGTTCTTCACCCGGAACATGGTCTGGGCCGCGGTCAACCTCTTCGTCGGGACGATAGTCTTCGCAATCATCGTGGCACTGGGTCTCGTCGCGCTGGTCGTTCCGGGTATCTTCCTGCTCGTGACCCTGGTGTTCTGGACGGTCTTCGTGGCCGTCGAAGACCAGAACTTCGTCGAGGCGTTTCGAAGCAGTTGGGGACTGACGCGGGGCTACCGCCTCAACCTCTTCGTGCTGGGCGTGGCGGTGGCGTTCATCGCGCTCCTCGTCAACCTCGTCTTCGGTTTCGGCGACCTCGCGAGCGGCAGTTTCGTCGGCGATATCGTCGCCTTGGTGTTCGCGCAAGCCGCCAGCGCTATTGCGACGGTCTTCGCGACCGCCGTGCTCGCGACGGCGTACACCGAACTCGACGCCTCCGACGATGAGGACTTCGGTGAGACGATAACCGACGACAGCACCGCGGGACGGCCCGCCGCCTAACCGTATTTTCGATTATTCGAGTAACCGTGTAAAACCGCGCTCCCCCGTCGAGCTAGTCCGCGGGCTGGGAGTCGCGGCCGAAGAGGACCCGCGTGAGGTCCTCGCCGAGATTCTCGCCAGCGTGCGTCTCCTCGACCTGCGTGTAGACGAGAGCGAGGCCCAACGTTGCGAGCGCGGCGGCGAACGCGAACGGGACGACGTAGCCGAAGCCGACGAGCCACCCGCCCGCGAGCGGGCCGATGGCGGTGCCGAGACCGAACGCCATCGTCAGCACGGAGAGCGTCGTCCCGGCGTTCGAGTTCCGCGCGATGTCACCGGCGAGCGCGAAGGCGGGTGCGAACACCATCGCCCCGGCGATTCCCTGCACGAACCGAGCGGCGACCATCCCGAGCGGCGTCGCGACGAGTCCCTGTGCGAGCGTCGCGGGAACGAGGAGGACGAGGCCCGCGAGGATGAACGGCTTCCGGCCGTACCTGTCGCTCGCGGTGCCGACGGGGGTCTGCGTGACGACTTGACCGAGCGTGAACGCCGCGAACTCGATGCCGAAGAGCGTCGCGCTCTGGCCGAGATGCTGGTTGATGATGCTCTCCAAGGGCGCAAGGATGGCGATGCCGATGGCCATGAAGAGCGACGCGACGCCGAGCGTGAACACGGAGTCGAGCACGCCGTGGCCGTCTCGCTCGAAGACGGCGACGCTGTGCTCGCCGCCCGCGTCTGCAGCGTTCTCCGCGTCGACATCGATGTCGGGGTCGCTCACCAGCGCGACGACGAGGACTGCGCCGACGAGCGCACCGAGCGTGGCGATGTAGAACGCCGCCTCGAAACCCGTGACCGCGTAGCCGAGGACGGCGTACGGACCGCCGTAGATGACGGTGCCCGCCGCCACGGGACCGATACCGAATCCGAGCATGCGGAAGGTGTTGAACACGCCCATCGAACCGCCGCGCGTGTCGTCCGTGGAGAGGTCGTTCACGAGCGCGATGGTCGCCGGGACGGTGACGGCGACGCCGATTCCCTGTCCGATGCGGATGAGCAACATCGCGCCGTAACTCCCGGCGAGCGAATACGTGAAGTTCGAAACCGCGAGGATGAGGAGTCCGGCGACCACGAAGGCTTTCCGCTTCCCGGTCTTGTCGGATAGGGTCCCCGCGATGGGCTGGACGCCGCTCATGAAGAACCCGAACGCCGACAGGATGAGTCCCGTGACGAGGGCGGTGCTGAGGCCGAACGTTCCGCCGCTGACCACGCCGCTGGCGATGTAGAGCGGAAGGACGACGATGAGGAACGAATTCCCGATTGAGTCGGCCATCCGCGCGAACGCGAGCGCGAGAATTCGACGGTCCGTATCGAGGACGCCCACTATCGGGGTCCCTCCTCGGTGCGATGATGTGTGCTGTGGCTCCGAATCATTTCTTACTAACTACTCAGTTAGCCACGCGGATAAACGTTCCGGCGTGGGAGGTTCCGACCGGCTGACGGACAGGAACGAACGCTTGAAATGCGGGAATTCGGACGGATATGGCTGGTATAAGATGTCTTCCCACCCGGTTCCGTTGGATTGACTAGTCAGTAAGTTTCGAGATATACATGTGTATCTCAGCCGAGTTATTCGCCCGCCATGCGGTTCGCCCCGGGCGTTCTTCGACGTGTTCGGCGGAGTCCTCAAAACGAGTGTCGAATAGACAAAGCTCGTGATTAGCCTACCTGTGAGTGAGATTCCGACGAGTTCTCGGGCGTTCACGCCGTCGGGAGGAGCGTTGATATCGAATCGTTAGTCGTCGGCGACCACGCTGTCTTCGGTCGCCGCACAGCGATTCGGTCCCAGTTCGAGTTCGTTCTCCTCGTCGATGCTTTCCGGTCGGTAGCTACCCTGGTTCGTGGCGATGACCGTCTCGTAGTTCGGCGGTTTCGACGGGAGGTTCTCGAACATGTGCTCGACGAACGCCTCCTCGTCCAACTGGACGATTTCGTTGGTCTGCCGAACGGAGCCAACCGTCGTGACCATCGGCATGCCGGGCGTGACGTCCACGTATTCGCCGTCGTCGGTGACCGAGAAGTGACCCGGGAGAATCTTCACGTGGTCGGGAAGGGACAGGATGACCTTCTGGAGCGTCGCGTACTGGACGCGTGCCCCGTCGCGCGCGTCGGCGTCGGCGAACTGGAGTTCGGTGCGGCCGATGGACTCGACGAACAGGGTGTCGCCGGTCAACAGCGCCTCGTCGTCGACCAACCACGAGGTCATGCCCGTCGTGTGGCCGGGCGTGTGAACCGACTTGATATCGACGTCACCGACGTTTATCGTGTCGTTCGGGTCGACGCCGTCGAAGTCGTATTCGGGGTCGCGCGTCGCGGCGGGCGAACCGAGGTGGTACGGGACGCCGAGTTCGTCGGCGAGTCGGCGACCGCCGGAGATGTGGTCGGCGTGGATGTGCGTATCGAAGACGTGCCTGATGTCGAACCCGCGCTCCGCGGCGGCGTTCTTGAACGTCTCCGTGGCGCGCGTCACGTCGATGGCGGCGGCCTCTCCGGTGCGCTTGTCGCCGACGACGTAGCCGAGACAGCCCTTCGAACGGCGCTGTAACTGGAGGATTTCCACGTCGTCGTTCCGCGTTGCGATGGGTACGACGTCGTAGAGCATGCTCCAGGATTCCATGCCGCCCTCGACCGTCAGCACGTTCTCGAACCCGTCCGCTTCGAGCCACTCGGCGAACTGTCCGGCCGAACTCCCGGTCGCACAGATGGTGATAATCTCGTCGTCGGCGTCGAGTTCCTCGCGGTGGTCGTCGAAGTCGCCGACCAGTTCGTCGTTCGCGCCCGAGTACTCGACGTTCTCGGCCTGGGCGATGTGCCAGTCCGCGTAGTCTTCGGGGTTTCGCGTATCGAACAGGGTAACGTCTCCGTTCGCGTCGATCTTATCTCGCAACTCCTCCACCGTGATTTCCTGAACCATTGCATCGAATTGTATTGTCCATGCAATAATAAGGGTTCGTCAGGACGGTTTTGTTGCCGGGTTATCGCTCCGATATCGGATATTCGACACGGGTAAACTACATTGTTGCCTCTTTTCCGGCCGTTTCCGCATCTTCCACTGACCGCCCGGCGAGGCTCGGGGTGGTCTCGGCAGTATTGTGTGGTAATGTCCTAATTGTCTGGAACAAACCGGCAACCACATTACGTTGGGACCACTACGACGGATAGGTGACCTGCGATGTCTGATTCGGACTCGATACGTGAGAAACTCGATGGGCTCCCTCCCAGTTCTAAGTTCATCTACAAGACGCTCGAACGGAACGGTCGAATGACTCAAAAGGCCCTCATCGAGGAGACGATGCTGTCGGCACGAACGACGCGTTACGGTATCAAACAGCTCGACGACGCTGGGTTACTCGAATCGTCACCGGCGCTCCGCGACGCCCGACAGACCTGTTACGGACTGTCGTTGGATGGGCCGGAACAGAGTGGCTACGCGAAGGACGCCCTCGTCGAGGCGGAGTGGCTCGCCGAGCGCTTGGACGAGGTGCAAAGCGACGACCCGTCGTTTCGCCTGATAGAAGCGGACGCGGGCGACGCCTACGAGGACGGTCACATTCCCGGCGCGATCAAATTTGACTGGTTGACGCATCTAACGGCGGAAAACGGCCGCGGCGTTCCGGAGAAAGGAACGTTCGAGGAGTTGCTCGGTCGGCACGGCATCACCGACGAAAGCACCGTCGTCCTCTACGGCGGCGAGTCGAACTGGTTCGCCGCCTACGCCTACTGGCTGTTCAAATATTTCGGCCACGACGACCTCTATCTCCTCGACGGCGGTCGTGACTACTGGGTCGAGGCGGGTTATCCCACGACGACCGAGGTTCCGTCGGTTACGGAGCGCGAGTACGACGCGAGCGGTCCGTTCGACCACCTTCGAGCGACTCGTAACGACGTCGAACGGGCGCTCGCGGGGGACGTGACGCTGCTCGACGTGCGGAGTTCCGAGGAGTTCGTCGGCGACCTCCGAGCACCGCCGGACGGCGAGGGGATGCCCGCGACGATGGTGGGCGGTCACATTCCCGATTCCGTCCACGTTCCGTGGTCGAACATCTTCGACGACGACGGTTGGTTCAAGCGCCGCGACGAACTCCGGGCCATTTACGAGGCGAAAGGGGTGGCGACCGACGACGACGTTATCGTCTACTGTCACGTCGGCGAACGCTCCGCCCTGACGTGGTTCGTCCTCTCCGAACTCCTCGGCTACGAGACCGTGCGAAACTACGACGGGTCGTGGAGCGAATGGGGGAACCTCGTGGACGCACCGATAGAGACGGAGTGACCCTACACACCACAATCGGTCTGTATCGCCCGTTTCCGCTCGGATACAAATTTTGCCGCCGCCTCTCGGTGTTGTGAGTATTGCACAACAATGTTGCTTCTATCTTTAGTTTGATGGGCGTTGGACTACACGTGTAAGTAGGTATGGTAAAGATAGTCGTTCTCGGTGCGGGTACGGGCGGTGCCATGACAGCGAACATCCTTCGGCGGAAGTTGGGCACTGACGCGGATATCACGGTGGTCGACAAGAGCACGAAGCACATGTATCAGCCGTCGTTCTACCTCATCCCCTTCGGCTATCTCGACGCCGAAGAGCAGGCTCGGGACGTCCGCGAACTCTTCGACAACGGCATCGAGTTCGTGCAGGACGAGGTGACCGGCGTCGACCCCGACGAGGAGGTCGTCGAGTGCGCCGAGGGCGACATCGAGTACGATTATCTCGTCGTCGCCACCGGCCACCGACTCGCGCCCGAAGCGACTCCCGGACTGCTCGAAGGGTGGGAGGAAACCGATTCCGTCTATCCGTTCTATCACTACGAGGCGGCGATGGCGATGCGGGAGGCGTTCGAGGACTTCGACGGCGGAACGTTCGTCGTCACCCAACCGGACACACCCATCAAGTGTCCCGGCGCGCCGCTGAAGATGACGATGCTCGCCGAGGATTTCGCTCGGCGCAAGGGAATCCGCGACGAGACGGAGTTCATCATGACCCGGAACGCCGACCACCACTTCGGCGTCCAGCCCTACCGGGACAAACTCTACCAGTTGTGGGACGACCGCGACATACAGTTCGAAGCGAACTTCTCAGTCGAAGAAGTCGACCCCGACGAGCAGGTCGTCCGCGCCGCCGACGGCCGGGAAATAGAGTACGACATCCTCGCGCCGGTGACGCCCCAGTACGGCCAGACGGCCATCACCGAAGGCTCGCCCCTGACCGAGGGCAGCGAGGACGGCGAGTACGTGACGATAGACGAACGCACGCTGCAGCACACGGAGTACGACGACGTGTTCGCGCTGGGTGACTGTGAGAACGCGCCGCACTCGAAGACCGCGGCGGCCGCCCGCAAAGAGGCGCACGTCGTTGCCGACAACCTCGAAGCACTCATCGAGGGACGGACGCCGCACGCGGAGTACTCCGGCTACGCCGCCTGTCCGCTCCTCACGAAGAAGGGAAAGGCGATGATGGCGGAGTTCGACTACGAGGAGAGCATCTCTGCGCCCGTCGAGAGCAAGATGAACTGGATTTTGGACGTCAACGTGCTGCCGTCGGTGTACTGGAACCTCTGGCTGCACGGCTACGACCCGCTCCCGTAGGTGATCACGAATGAGTGATACACAGACCCAGGAAGCGGTTACCGAACGCGACTCGGAGGACCTCGACGCGCTCGTGGACAAAATCGACGACAACGCCGAGGACCTCATCGCGTTGCTCGACGCCCTCGACGCGACGCAGGGGCTCGCGGAGGAACTCGTCCCCGAACTGACGGACGTCGCCCGCGACAACCGCGAACCCATCCGCGAACTTCGCGTCGCGTTCGAGCGCGAAGAGACGCTCGTCCTGCTCCAGAAGGTCGGGCACAACTCGGAACAGTTGGTCGAACTGCTGGACGTGCTCGAAGTCAGTGCCGGGCTGACCGAGGACCTCGTGCCCGAACTCGTCACGGTCGTCCGCGAGAACCGTGCGACCGTCGAACGACTGCGAGCGGCGTTCGAGAAGGAAGAAACCATCGTCCTCCTCGAACGACTCGGCGAGAACGCCGACGCGCTCGTTGAACTCCTCGAACTCCTCGACGTGACGCGTGGACTGGCCGACGACCTCGTTCCCGAACTGACGGACGTCGCTCGGAACAACCGCGAACCCATCGCGGACTTGCGGCTTGCCGTCGAGGGGTTCGCGGACGCCCGCCGGGAGCGCGAGACGCCGGACATGTACGAACTGGGGCGAAACGTGGAGGGCTTGGTCGCGCTGACCGAAACGGCCGCCCAACCCGAGGTCGTCAACTCGCTCGACGCCGGATTGAGCGCGTTCACAGACGAGACGAAGCCGAAGAAACTCGGCCTGTTCGGCCTAATCGCGGCGTTACGGGACAGTGACGTTCAACAGGCGCTCGGAACCCTCGTCGAAGCGGCGCGACGGATGGCGAGAGCGAACGACCGCTGAGTCGGCGACCCGAGCGGGACCTTAACTTCAATTTCTAGCGCGCGAGTATCGATCTGTACCCGAATGGATGTTCGTCCCCGTCAGCGGGAAACATGGGTGAATGTAATTAAAGTTTAAGTCATATACTCGCGATTCTATGAATGTCATGTCCAACCATACCAACCTCTATCGGTGGCAGGTAGGAACGAACACTCGTCTGCGAAAACGCGGGGGACGGTAGTATGGACCCGCTTCTGTGGCTCGGGGGCTTCCCGTCGCCTGTTCTCGAATTCTTCATCGTCGGCGTCGTTCTCTTCCTCATCGGCGCGGTGACGCTCGGGACGAACATTGAGGACGTTTCGGGTATCGAACAACCGAGCGTGCAGCGAACCCAACCAGAGCAGGACACGAATCTCATGGAGGACTGAATCATGGACTGGATCGTCCTTCAGTCATGGGGGGAAAACCTCGGCGTGCAGTACCAATCGGCCACCGCGATGGTCTTTTTCCTCCTCTTCTCGGTGTTGATGCTCGGCATCGGCTACGTAGCGAGTCGGCATATGAACAGTGAAGAGGACTACTACGTCGCGGGGCGCAACGCCGGAATCTTCGTCATCGCCCTGTCCATTTTCGCGTCGACACAGAGTGGTTGGGGTATCGTTGGCCTCTCCGGGACGGTGTACGCCATTGGTACCGAGTTCATGATGTGGGCGACGACGGTCATCATCTTCTCGTTCGTTCTTTCGTACTGGCTCGTCGGCCGGAAGATGCGCGTTCTCGGAACGACGGTCAACGCGATCACGGTCCCCGATGCGATGTATCATCGGTTCGAGGACGAGCGAGTTCGATTGCTGGGAACCGTCGCCGTCTTTCTTGGGTCGATGGGATATCTCGCAGCACAGTACGCGGCGTTGGGCATTATCATGTCGATAATCTTCCCCGTCGGTTTCATCACGGGACTCGTCATCGGACTTCTCGTCGTTGGAGTTTACACAGTCATCGGTGGCGTCCTCGCGGCGATTTGGTCGGATGCGATTCAAGGTGTTATCATGGCACTGTCCGGTGTGCTGACGTTCGCGTTCGTCGTCACCTCTAACCCCGGTGGCGTCGGCGCGATGATCAGCACCGTCCAGGCCGACTTTCCACAGTACTTCCAGTTTACGACGTTGGGCGGGAACGGTCTCGCGCCCATCGGCCTTTTGCTCTCTATTCTAATCATCAACCTCACACACGCTGGACAGCCACAGGCGATCACGAAGTTCTACATGATTCGTCGCGTCTCGCTGCTGAAGTGGGGTGCACTCATCTCGGGGGCGGCGTATCTGATGACGACGCTGTTCTGGTGGACCGGTCCGTACGTCCGTGCCGCCGTCGCACGTGGCGATATCCAGAGCTTCGAGAACCCGGATTTGGTGTTGCCGCTCGCACTCATTAACTTCGCCCCGGACGTGGTGACGGCGTTCGTGCTCACGGCCATCGTTGCCGCGATCATGTCCACGAGCAACGCGTTCCTCAACGTCGGTGCGTCGGCCGTCACACACGACTTCATGAAAGAGTACAGAAACACCGGGATGACCGACCGCCAGGAAGTCCTTTACGGGCGAATCGCAACCGCTTCGATTCTCGTCATCGCGGGGGTAATCGCGGCAACGTTCCCCGGTCTCATCTTCGTTCTCGGTGCTGCTGGCTGGGCCATCTTTGCGACGGTCATCTTCCCCGGCGTCGCACTCGCGTACAACTGGAAAGGTGCCACTACCGAAGGGATTCTCTGGGGCGGAAGTGTCGGTCTCTTGCTGACGTTGTTCCTGGCCTATGGTGGTCAGTACTTCAGTTGGACGATTCCGATGGGCTTTCTCGGCGGTCAGGTCGCGCAAGTCATCGGTATCGCGGTGTTCGTCCTCGTTTCGTTGGTCACGTCGACGGCCACGTACGACCAATTGAAACCGGAAGTGAAGGCGGTTCTCGACACCGGACGCCTGAAGGGTGGCCGTCTGCCACCGAGTGTCCTTGCTGACGGTGGTGAGGAACGGATAGACGAATAGCATCTCACACATTCACACTTCGAATTCAATGACAAAGGATACACAAGACGTCTCGATTGTCGGCGACACCGACCCGAACGAGTATCACTACGAGCGGCTGTTCGAACCGACGAGCATCGGCGATGTCGACCTGCGCAATCGCTTGATGATGACCGGCCACACCACGAACTACGCCCGAGGCTCCGAAATCACGGATACCCTCATCGACTACTACGTCGAACGCGGTGCGGGTGGTATCGGGCTCATCGTGATGGCGTATCTCGCGAACCATCCGAGCTCGATGTCCGGGAGCGCGATTCGGGGTTGGGATGACGACATCGTGCCCCAACTCCGACGGCTGACCGATGCCGTTCACGAAACGGGTGCGAAAATATTCTGCCAGGACCTCCACTATGGACGGCAGATGACGAGTCTCATCAGCGAGCAACCGGTGCTCTCCTCGTCCGATATTCCGGGTCCGGTGAACCGGGAAATGCCTCGACGGATGACCAGCGAGGAGATTCAGGAGTTGGTCGAGGGATACGCAACGACCGCGGGCGTTATCCAACGAGGCGGGTTCGACGGCGTCGAGATTCATTCCGGGTACGGCGGCTACCTGCTCTCGCAATTCATCTCACCGTACTCGAACGAACGGACCGACGAGTACGGTGGCTCGCTGGAGAACCGGTTGCGTATCGTTTACGAGACGGTCGATAGCGTCCGAGACGAGGTTGGCGGGGACTTCGTCGTCGGACTGCAGGTGAATGCGATGGACGATGCCCCGTACGGCATGGGTATCGACGAGTACGAGGAAGTCGCCCGTCGGCTTGCAGCGACGGGACAGATCGACTATCTCGTCGTGAAAGCAGGTACGTACCAGAAACAGGATTACATCGTTCCCGATATGCAACGCGAACGCGCGCTGCTTGCGCCGCTTGCCGAGCGAATCCGTACCACCGTCGACGAAGTAAATCCGGGGATGACCGTTGCCACGACAGGACGAATCACCGACCCGCGTCGAGCGGACCAGATTCTCCAGGAAGGTGCTGCGGATATCATCTCGATGACGCGAGGTCACATCGCTGACCCTCACATCGCACGCAAAGCCCAGGAGGGCCGCCTCGACGAACTCATCGAGTGTATGGGGTGTAACCAAGGCTGTATTCAGCGCATCTACGACGGTGCAGCCTGCCGGTGTGTGCTGAATCCGGCGACGGGGTTCGAAGCCGAACTCGGCGTCGGGATGGTCACGAAAACGACCGACCCGAAGGACGTCTTCGTGGTCGGGGGCGGCCCAGCAGGAATGAAGGCCGCGGAGGTCGCCGCCCGTGTTGGTCATCAGGTTACCCTGTGTGAACGGGACGAGACGCTCGGTGGACAGGTTCGATTCGCGAAGGAGATTCCGAACAAGGCGGAGTTCGAGAAACCCATCCTCTGGCTCCGTGAAGCGCTCGACCGGGAGAACGTCGATGTCAGGACCGGCGTCGAGGTGACGACCGAGTTCGTCGAACGAGCGGCCCCGGACGCGGTCATCGTAGCGACTGGGTCCGCACAGCCGACGTTCCCGCGGGGGTATCACGGCCTCGGAATTCGTGCGAAAGACGTTCCGGGATGGGACGACGCCCGAGTGATGACGAGCACGCAGGTACTGTCCGAAGCGGTTGGCCCCGGTGGAACGACGTACGAGGACCCCGGAGACCGAGTTCTCGTTATCGATGACGGGGAGCACCACTGGAAGGGCGTTGGCACCGCGAAGTTCCTCGCCGAAGAAGGGCGGACGGTGCATTTCGCACAACCGGGAGGTGACCCGGGTGGTGAACTCACCGGCCCGACGAAGGCGAAACTTCATCGCGACCTCTTCGGGATGGAAAACCCGGTCGAACTACATACGTTTGCAACCGTCGACCGCATCGACTGGCCGACAGTGACACTCAAAACACAAGGTAAAGCGGTCGAACTATCCGACCTCGACGGCATCGTTCTCGCGGGATTTCACCGGTCGAACGACGGCCTCGAAGCCCCACTGTCGGATGTGGTATCGGAGGTTCGCGTCGTCGGGGATGCGGTCGCCCCGAGGACCATCAAAGAGGCCATTCACGAAGGGGAACGGGCCGCTCGTGAACTCTGATTTACGGCCGGAAATCGTCCAGTAACCGCTGAACGGGAAACTATCGGCTCCTGTTCGCGGTTCGCACGGTTGCGCTCGTTGCCGAACAACTTGCTCCATACAGTCGCGAGACGCAGAGACCGCGCTGTTCGATACGTGGTACCCGTCGTACCTACCGAGCGATAGTTATCCGCGTATCTCCAACTCACTCGTATGGGGGACCGCGAAGACGAGGAGTTCGACCCGGAGCAACGTCACGCCCGCGAAGTAGCGACGAAGGCGGCAGAGGAGCGTTCCGATTTCCTCTCGTTGATGCCCCACTACTACCGGGGCGAAGTCTCACAGATGTCCACTCGGTTGGACCGCTTGGACCTCACTATCGACTGGGCGATTGCCGTTATCGTAGCGATGCTCGCGCTTTCGTTCGAAAGTACGGATAGTCCGCCCTATTTCCTGCTGATCGGGATGTTTGCGATGGTCATGTTCCTGCTGTTCGACGTTCGACGGTATCGCACGTACGATGCGACCCGCTCGCGTGTGCGGATGATCGAAGAGAATATCTTCGCCAACGCGTTCGACCCGGAGGGCGCGGTACACCGAGACTGGCGAGAAAAGATCGGCGCGGACCTTCGGAAACCGACGGTGAAAGTATCGCTACGGGAAGCGCTGTCTCGCCGATTGAAACGGATCTATTTTCCGCTGCTCACGGTCCTCCTTGTGGCGTGGTTCTTCCGCATCACCGTCTTCGTTCCGAACGAGAGTCCGCTCGCGACCGCTGCCGTCCCGGGAATCCCCGGTGTCGTCGTCATCGGTGGTGTCCTCCTCTTCTATTTGCTAGCGGCAGTCGTGACGTTTTGGCCGACGACGCGAGAAGCGAAGGGCGAGTTCCACGGCGAAGAGGCTGGAGACTGGAAAGCGGAAAAGTGAGGACCGTACCCGGACGGATGATTTCGGGGAACTGGCCAAAGCGGCTAGAGGAGGGCGATGAGAAGTCTGACCGTTGCCGGTACGGTCGTATTCAGCACGCCCATGCCGAACCCGAGTCCCGTGAACGCGGCGAGGAGCGATACCTCGTCCCGATACGTCGATACAGAACTTCCGAGGGCGGTCAAGCAGATGACTGAGAGCGAAAAGAGACAGACGAAGAGGGCAACGAGGGACGTGAGAAGGTCGAACGCGAAGTCGGACCGCACGCCCAAAAAGTGGTACGTGAGATGCACCGTCGAGAGCGAGACCATCGCTTCACCACCGAGTAAATAGAGGAAGAAAAGACCGGAGAACACGGTGATGCCGATTGCCCCCAGTCGAAACGTTCGTCGCAGTGTGCGTTCGAATACCGTCGACATGGGCGTCAGTCCGACCGAACCGGCGTGGCCGAATCTCGTTCCTGGTCTCGCCTGAACACTCGTCGGGTAAGCCGACCGAGTGGGGTCAACGCTTCACCGAGACGGCCGGTGATGCCGGTGGGGGTCGCGTAGACGATGACCGGGACACCGACGGCGTCGGCCTGCTGAATGACTTGATCGGGAGTCGACCCGAGGACCCATCGTTTGAGCAACCGCGTCCGGGATGCTCCGATGAACAGCGGCCCGCCGTTCTCGGCGGCGACGTCGACCACTCCGTCGGCGACGCTTTCGGCCGTGACCTCGTGGCGCTCGATGGCGATATCGGGTGGCAGTTCATCGAGGGTTTCCTGCATCTCCTCCGGCGTCCCGTTGTTACCGGTCGGGCTGACGTTGATGACGTGAACCGTTGCGCCCGCTTTCCCGAGCGTTCCGACGAGCGAGAGCATCGATTCGTGGTGCGGACCGCCGCCCACACCGACGTTGATGGCGTCGAGGTCCTCCGAACCCTCCATGTCGAAGTTCTGTGCGAACAGGACGTCACAGGGAGCGTTGTATTCGACCGACTCCGCGATTTCGTAGTGTTCCTCGGGATATCCCATCAGGATGAGGTCCACCCCGGTACTGCGAGCGGTCTCGTTGATATCGAACCCGACGTCCCGTGAGATGTGTCCGCCGACGGTATACTCCGCGTTCACGTCCACGGTCTCGAGTCGTTCCATGAGTCGGTCGGCTCGCTTTTCGGCGGTCTCTTGGACCATCTCGTACGGCGTCTGATCTGGTATGTGTGTGACGTTGAGGACGTGAACGATGGGGTTTTCGGCGCGTGCGTTCGCCAGCTTCGCCGCCAATCGCACGTAGTCAGGGGCGCGATTGATGCGCGCCATCGGTACCAGTACGCGATAGCGGTCTTCCGGTTCCTCTCCTGTCGCCTCCGCGTCGGTATCGAGTTCCGATAGCGTCCCTTCTTCCGCTCGACCGTCCCCGGTCGTTCCGAGCGGTTGCGTCTGTTGTTCGACGGCGTGTCTGACCAGTTCGTCCACGTTGGGTGCGCCGCCCCAGACGAGATACGCAGCGATGAACAGCAGTTCGACGGCGACGCCGACCGCGATTCCCGTCGGCGGCAACTTCGCGATGAGCGCGAGATTGGCGACGATTCCCAACACGGGCAACCACGGTGAGAACGGGACCCGGATGGGCCGTTCGAGGTCGGGGAATCGACGTCGGGAGGCGATGAGCGCGACGTTGACGACCGCCAACGGTGCAAGGAGGTTCAGGTTCGCAAACCCGGTCAGCGCGTTGAGACCGAGGTGAAGCGGGCCGACCCCGCCCTCGCTAGGAAACAGCGTAATGAAGCCGACGATGAGGGTCGAAATGACTCCCGTCGTCGTGATAACGCTCCAGAACGGGGTAGCGTACGTCGGATGAATGCGGTTAAATCGCCGGGGTGCCTGACCCTGTTTCCCCATCAACGAACCGATACCCGACGCCGCCAGGATGGAGGCGTTCGACGCCGACACCATGCTGAAGATGGCACCGGCGACGATGAGCCACTTTCCGAACGAACCCAAGAACGCGGCGGCGACCTTCCCCATGGCGGTTTCGCCCTGCTTCGCGACGACCTCCGCCGGAATCGGCGAGTTGACCATGGCGACGATGACGAAGATGTAGAGGACCGTCACCGTGAGGATACTCGCCACGATTGCTTTGGGGACCGTCTTCCGCGGTTCGATGATTTCACCCGCACTGGCGGCGATGGCGGAGAAGCCGAAGAACGTGATGAACGCGACCGCGGCGACGGAGACGATGCCGCCGACGTCGGTCTGAAAACCGGTCGCGAACTCCCCGACCGCTTGCGTAGGTCCGGCAAATCCGAAGGCACCGGCGATGAACACCACCAAAACGGCCACCTTCGCGCTGGTCACGAGTACCTGAAACGTGCCGCTCTCCTCGGTCCCCTTCGAGTTGAGGTAGCCGAGGAGAACCGCGGTGAGAACGGCGATACCGCCGTGCGGAATCGGTATGCCGTGGGGAATGATGAACTGGTGAAACCACTCGCCCATGGTGGCGAGGTAGAACGCCGTGGTCGCGCAATATCCGAGGAACAACGAGGAACCGATGGCGAACAGCAATCGGTCCTCCTCGAACGTGCGCGAGGAAAACAGATATCCGCCGCCGTTTTCGCTGTAGATGGAGGCGAACTCCGAGTAGGTGTACGCCGTGATACTCGCGATGACCGCCGCGATAACGAACGAGATAATCGCGCTGCTCCCCACCGCCGCCACCGCCGTCCCGGACAGCGAGAAGATACCGGCGGCAATCATGGTCCCGAGGCCGAGCGCGAACGCAACCTTGAATCCGAGTGTACGGGTATGCTCGACCATTTTACGTGGGACCAGTGCTAGTCAAATCCGAGCTATCCTGATGCGTGGTTCGCTCGCTATCGCGATTCAATTCGCTCGTGTCATCAGAAGAGAGGTGTCGAAGCGATTCGTGCTTTTCAGGGGGTCCGGTATCGTTTTCCGAGCACCGTCGTATCATAATAATTCCTTCCAACAAGATGTGGTATTTGAGCATTATACTCGGTGGGGCTGCATATTCAAGCCGTAATTTGACCGTCGAGGAATCGGCTTCACGATTTCCAGTGAGTGTCCCCGAGTTCTCCCCCGGAACCCTCCTGCATAGGTGCTCGAATCGGGCGGTCGAAAACACCGCTTTGGACATCACGTCAGAGAGAAAACCCGAGATGAGTCGTTATCCGTGTTCGTGACGAAGGGACGGTATGGCACAGATTACGGACCTCTTCATCACAGGGGCCGGGTCCGAACCGATGCAGTCGGTCACGGAGGTACACGCGGTCGCCGACAGGGGACTGCGGGGGGACCGATATTTCAACGGGACGGGCTACTACTCCCCCTACGATGTCTGTCAGATTACGTTGATAGCGAACGAAGCAATCGACGAAATCGACCGGGAGTTCGGCCTCGACCTGACGGCTGGCGAGCATCGTCGCAACGTCGTCACGGAGGGCATCGACGTACACGACCTCCTGAAACACCGCTTTCGAGTCGGTGACGCGCTGTTGGAGGGGACGAGACCGCGGCCGCCCTGTGCGCACGTCGAACAACTCAACGAACAGGAGGGCGTCGCCCGAGCGCTCAAAGACGGCCGCGGCGGAATCTGTGCGGACGTGGTCGAATCCGGTCGGATCGGCGTCGGCGATTCGATTTCCGACATCGAGGCGATGGATAAGACGGCGAGCATCATCGAGCGACTTCGGTCGAAGTAATCACCGTCTCCACTGCACTATCCATCGAACAACGGCCGACGGCGAACGTCACTACTTACTTCGCGTCTTCCGTAGTGAAGCCGTATGACCGACAGTCCGTTCGACGCGAGCATTCGCGTGGCCGAGGTGCGAGAGGCAAAAGCGTTCCCCGAAGCGGAGAAGCCCGAGATGGTCAAACTCTGGTTGGATGTGGGCGACGAATCCCTCCAATCCGCAGCACAGTTGGGGTATCACCACGACGTCGACGACCTCGTAGGGACGCAGGTGCTCTGTGCGACGAACTTGGGTTCGGTTCGGATTGCGGGGTTCGAATCGGAGGCGCTGACCGTCGGCGTCCCGGGCGACGACGGAAATCCGGTTCTCGTCACCCCCGAGAAATCGGTTCCTCCCGGTGGAACGCTCTACTGAATCGCAATCTCACGGTGGCGTACCGAAGCGGTGCTATCTGTGGGCGGTTCGCCCGGTCGATGTACGGAATCCGATATCGTCAGACTCGCATCTCGTCGCCGGTCCCTGCGGTCTCCGTGACTCTTAGTTCGGGATGAAGGAGCGTATCGAAAGCAGACGTCGCGTGACGTCTGCCCCGTGGCGTGGACGACAGGCAATCATTCCTGACCACCTTGGTTGGATGACTATACGACGACGATTTTGTGTTAGTCATTCTCTCACATAATTCTTGCTATTAGACAGACGCACTGTGTAGATTTCTGTTCCCACCGAGACCCGAACGGCACTCCGCTCTCGACGGACGTATCCCTAAAAAAGAGTTCCCGTCCGGTCCCCGTACGAGGCGCTAATCGTCGGCCACAGCGGGTTCCGGATTCCTGTCGAGGAGTCGATTGAACGCATCGAGCATGACGGTGACGCTGGCGCGAGTGATGTCCGAATCGCTCGCGTTCACCGTCACCGAGTGGTCGCCGTGCGAGACCTCGACTTCGGCGGTGACGAGCGCGTCCGTCCCGCCGGTAATCGCATCGACGTGATACGATTCGAGCGTCGCGTCGATGTCGAGCGCCCGCCGGGTGGCGGTGATGGCGGCGTCGACGGGACCGCTCCCGACGCCGCTCGCCACGTGTTCTTCGCCGTCGACGGCCAGTCGAACGCTCGCTGTCGGCGTCGCACCGCCGCTCGTCGCGGTGAGGTCCAGCAGTTCGACGCGCTGGTCCCGTTCGCGGCCCTGTACTTCGTCGGCGATGGCGAGCAGGTCGGTGTCGGTGATACGCTTTCCGCGTTCGCCGATTTCCTTCACCTGCTCCACTATCGCGTTCAACTCGTCGTCGGTCACGTCGACGTCGTGTTCGTCGAGTGCCGCACGAACACCCGCCCGTCCGGCGTGCTTTCCGAGAACGAGTCGCCGTTCGCGGCCGACGGCACTCGGAGAGTACGGTTCGTACATCGCGTCGTCCTTGAGCGTCCCGTCGGTGTGGATGCCCGACTCGTGCGTGAACGCGTTCTCGCCGACGACGGCTTTGTTCGGCGCGAGCGGAACGTCGGTCGCCGTGGCGACCGTTTGTGCGAGGTCGTACAACTTCTCGGTCGAGACGGTCTTGACGTCGTATCCGTGGTCGAGCGCGACAGCGACTTCCTCCAACGCGACGTTTCCGGCGCGTTCGCCGATGCCGTTGACGGTGGCATGAACGAGGTCGGCTCCGGCCGCGACGCTCACCAGCGCGTTCGTGAGCGCCAAGCCGAGGTCGTCGTGGGTGTGGGTGCTCGTCGGACCGAGCGGGGCCAATCGAGAGATGACGTCCGCCGTGCGGTCCGGCGTCGCGTGCCCGACCGTATCGCAGTAGCAGATGCGGTCGGCACCAGCATCGAGGGCCGCGCGCATCAGTCGTTCGAGGAAGTCGAGGTCGGCGCGTGACCCGTCTTCGCCGAGGACTTCGACCCACAGGTCGTGGTCCTTCGCGTATTCGGTGAGACGGACTGCTGTCTCGACAACATCGTCGCGCGTCGTCCCGACTTTCCCCTCGATGTGGCGGTCGCTCGCCGGTACCACGAGATTGACACCGTCGACGGCACAGTCGAGCGCCAAGTCGATGTCGCCCTTGATACCGCGAGCGAAACTCGTCACCGTCGCATCGAGGCCGAGGTCGGCGACGCGCGAAATCGTTTCTCTCTCGCCCGCTCCCGTGCACGCACTGCCCGCCTCGATGACGCCGACGCCGGTCGCATCGAGTTTTCGTGCGATTTCGGCTTTGTCCGTCGGCGTCAGTGAGATGCCGGGCGCTTGTTCGCCATCGCGGAGCGTGGTATCGAGGAACTGTACGTCAGAATCGGAAGGTGGAGTTTGTTCGGGGAAGTCCCCGAATAAATCGATCCCTGGTCATGATAGCCAGTTCAGTGTGCTACCCAGACCCATATAAGGTGAGTGAGACTGGCAGATATTGTGGTTTGTAAACGACAATGACAAAGGTGACGACATAATCGCCGGTTGTGGAACACGGCGCTTTTCGTCCGCTACCGGTGCCGAACTGGGTACCCGTGGAGTAGTCCCAAACGGTTCAATCGTTCCGATAGTTGAAACTGTATCAGCGGCAACTTTTATCCATATTCGGAGAGAGACAACGGTATGGAAGACGTTTTGGTAGGGCGACTCATGTCGACCACGCTCCAGACGGTAACGCCCGAAACGCTCGTGGAAGAGGCGGCACAGAAGATGCTTTCTAACGACGTGGGGTCGGTTATCGTCACCGACGACGAAAACCACCTCGAAGGTATCCTAACGACCACCGATTTCGTCGAAATCGTGGCCGAACGCCAGCCCAAGGACGAAACGCCCGTTTCCGCCTACATGACTGCCGACGTGAGTACCGCGTCGATACAGGATTCGATTCGGGAGGTCTCCGACCGCATGGTCGAAGGCGGATTCCATCACATGCCCGTGGTCGACGAGACGGAGGGCGTCATCGGAATGATTTCGACGACGGACCTCACCGGGTATCTCTCGGACGTACAAACGCCGAGTCCATCGCAAACGGATTCGGCGCAGTGAAGTAACGCACTACGGGGATTGTCGAACAATCGCATCGTCGGACCCGCGACGACAGGGATTCCACGCTGGGATATCTGCCACCACGGTCGTGTCCCGTTCGTCGGTCCGCGGAAAGGATACGAACCGGCCGAATTCCCCTCCATTCGATACCGGTTCACTCGAATGGCAGTCCCTGCCGTTACCAACGTTATTTAGTCTCCGTCCCTACGACGGGTCAGTATAGGATGGTACAGGCTAGCGTTATTGGGTGTGGAAACATGGGGGGTGCCCTCGTTCGGGGACTCTCCAGAACTGGAAACCATTCCGTGGTCGCGTACGACGTGGACCCGGACGCCCTTGATGCGATATCGGGGCACTGCTCGGAAACGACGACGGATATCGCGGTGGCAACCGAACCGGAAATCGTGTTCGTCGCGGTCAAACCCGATTTGGTCGCTGACGTCGTTACCGAACTCGACCTCTCCCCGGAACAAACGCTACTCTCTATCGCCGCGGGTGTTCCGACGACGGCGCTCGAAGCGAGAACCGACGCGACGGTCGTTCGTCTGATGCCGAATCTCGCGGCCGAATCGGGAACGATGGCGGCGGCGGTCGCCGGAGCGGAGATATCCGATGACGTCGCGTCGCTCCTCGAAGACCTCGGCGTCTTCGTCGAGATAGACGAAGCGCAGATGGACGTTGCAACCGCCGTCAACGGCAGCGGACCCGCGTTCGTCTTTTATCTACTCAACGCGATGAAGTGGGCCGGCGTCGAGAGCGGCCTGCGTCCGGAGGACGCGACGGTACTCGCCGCACAGACGTTCAAAGGGGCCGCCGAGACCGTGCTCCGGTCCGACGAGAGCATCGAGGACCTGATAGACGCGGTGTGTTCACCGAAAGGAACGACGATAGCGGGGATGGAAGTCCTTCGCGACAGTTCCGTTGAGGCAACGATTGGGGAAGCAGTTGCGGCGGCGGAAAATCGCTCGGAGGAGTTGGCGCCTGACTATGACGACGAATGAAGCCAGAGAAACGCGGGCACTAGAACGCGCGAGACGGGCGGCGGCAACGGCCGACCGAATCGTCGTGAAAGCCGGGACGAACTCGCTGACGGACGAGACGTCGAAGCTCGACGACGAAAAGCTCGACAAACTCGTCGACGACGTGATGACGCTCCGGGAGCGCGGGCGGGAGGTGCTCTTCGTCTCGTCCGGTGCCATCGGTGCCGGGAAGGGTCGGGTCGGCTATCCGAACGATACCGTCGAGGAATCACAGGCCCTCTCGACCGTCGGCCAATCTCACCTCATGCGTCGATACACGGAGAGTTTCGAACGCTACGACCAAAAGATCGCCCAGATTTTGGTCACGCAGAACGACCTCGACAGCGCGGAACGGTTCACCAACTTCAAGAACACCGTCGAAACGCTGCTGGAGTGGGGTATCGTCCCGATAATCAACGAGAACGATGCGGTCGCGACAGAGGAGATTCGAATCGGCGACAACGACATGCTCTCGTCGTCGGTGGCGGTCGGCGTGGACGCGGGACTGCTCGTCACGCTCACCGACGTCGGCGGGGTCTACACCAGCAACCCGAAGGAAAATCCCGCGGCGGAGCGCATCGAAGCGGTGGGTCGCAACTACGGGGACGTACAGGAGATGGTCGACGAAAGCGCGACCGCCAAGTTCGGCGGCATCCAAACGAAGGTTGCGGGCGCACACTCGGTGAGCGAGCGTGGCATCCCGGCCATCATCGCACGGTCCACGAAGGAGGACGTCGTAGACCGAATCGTAGACGGAACCGCGGTCGGAACGATATTCATTCCCGAAGACGGAGCCAACGATGACTGAAAAATCGACGGAAACGAAAGTGGAAGAGGCGGAGAGTGCCGCACTGAAACTCGCACAGTTGTCCGACGACGAGCGGTCGGCGGCGCTGAACGCGATTGCCGATGCGATTATCGAGCGAAGCGACGAGATACTCGAAGCCAACGAACGAGACGTTGGCGAGGCGGAAGAGCTCCTCGCGGCGGGGGAGTACAGTCAGGCCCTCGTGGACCGACTCGAACTCTCGCCGTCGAAGCTCGATAGTATCACCGAGATGGTTCGGAGCGTCGCCGCCCAGGACGACCCGTTAGGAGAGACCCAAACGGCGCGCGAACTCGACGAGGACTTGGAACTGTACAAGTGCACCGTTCCCATCGGCGTCATCGGAACCATCTTCGAATCGCGGCCCGACGCGCTCGTCCAAATCGCCGCCCTCGGCCTCAAGTCGGGGAACGCGGTGATACTGAAGGGTGGCAGCGAGGCGAGCCATTCGAACAGGGTGCTCTTCGAAATCATTCGGGACGCGACGTCCGAGATGCCCGACGGATGGTCTCAGCTCATCGAGGCGCGAGCGGACGTCGATGCGCTGCTCGACATGGACGACGCCATCGACCTCCTCATGCCGCGGGGCAGTTCGGCGTTCGTCGAATACATACAGGACAACACGAGTATCGCCGTCCTCGGCCACACGGAGGGAATCTGTCACGTCTACGTTGACGACGCGGCGGACCTCTCGATGGCGACGGACATCGCGTACGACGCGAAAGTGCAGTACCCCGCCGTGTGCAACGCGGTGGAGACCCTACTCGTCCACGAGAGCGCGGCCGCGGAGTTCCTGCCGAAAATCGTCGAGCGGTACGAGGACGCGAACGTCGAGATGCGAGGCGACGAGGCGTCCCGTGCAATCGTCGATATGGAACGGACGGAGTCGGACGACTGGGCGACGGAGTACGGCGATTTGGTCGTCGCCGTCAAAGTCGTGGACTCGCTCGGCGAGGCCATCGACCACATCACCACGTACGGGTCGAAACACACGGAGTCGATAGTGACCGAAGACGCGGAGCGTGCGAGCCGTTTCATGCGGAGTCTCGATTCGGCGAGCGTGTTCCACAACGCCTCGACCCGGTTCAGCGACGGTTACCGGTTCGGACTCGGGGCCGAAGTCGGAATCAGTACCGGAAAGATACACGCGAGGGGACCGGTCGGCCTCGAAGGCCTGACGACCTACCAGTACTACCTCGAAGGCGACGGACAGGTCGTCGGAACCTACGCCGGGGCGGACGCGAAGCCGTTCACGCACGAGGATTTCGTCGGGTCGTGGACTCCGGGGTCGCTATCCGACCGATAGCGAATCGATAGCGGCGAAATCGGAGTCGGAACGGTATCTTTCGGACTTTCTCTCACCGAGGTCTAATTTTCTCGGCGCGCTCGGCCACGATATCGGCATTTCGTCGCCGCTGACCCTCGCGTCGGAGCGGCCGACCCTCCCCACTCTCGCCCCCCGACTGTTCTCCATTTCTACAAATCTTTATACTGATAGCTGTCCTATCTATAGTTGGAGAGGCGAGGGGCACTCACCGGGGGTACCGACGAACGACCGGTCGTCGGGGGGCAAGAGGACCGCTATGAATCAGCCGTTGCGTACGGTGTCCGTGAGGTTCCATCGACTTTCGTCTTCCGTCGCGCTATTCCGCGACGGATTTCGCGCGTTCCTACTCGGTAGGGGGTGGCACAATGACAAATAAAAAACAAGAAGTGGGGTCGGAGTACGACCGTGGCTACGACGAGGGGTACGAACAGGCATCGCGCCGCACTCGGCGGTCGAATCGCCGTGGAACGCTGTCCGTCGTCATCGGAGCGATTGGCGCTCTCTTGCTGGCGATGCTGGTTGTACTGGCGCTCTTCCTGGGGGGGATTTGGCTCGGCTCGCTCGTGGCCGACCAGCCAGCGGACGCACCGGTCACGCCCGTCGTTCCGGCGGGCACGGGAGTCAACGGCGACGTGACGGTGGTAGAAGGAGACACGACGGTGACGGTTGCGGGGACCGGCGTCGCGAACGTGCCGATACCCGGCAGTGGGCACATCGCTATCATCGTCGAACCGACGACGATAACGCTCCCGACGAACGGTGACGTGTCGTCGATTTCGATCCGAACGGGCGGCGTTTCCGTTCGCTGGTAACCGCTGCCCTGGTTGTCGAACGACTCGGGAGGGGTAAACGATGCACCTTAGGCAGTACCGCGTGGTTGGCACGCATCATCTCGGACGGGGGCCGGTTCTCGGAATCGTCGACCCCTTCATCTCGGTCATCCAGTCCGGGTACTCCTTGCGTTCGGTTCCGTCGTATTCCGGGTCGCCGGACATCGCTTTGATGGCGCGGGCGTCGTCGAGATTCCAGACGGCACCGTCTTCGTGAAAGAGGCCGTTCACCACGCCTTGGCGACGGAAGTGGAGTTCCGAGGCCGGCCGTAGCATGAGCGACCAGAAGAAGTTCCCGACGTTCGCTTCGTGAATGAGCGGGGCGAGCGACGAGTAGTCCGGATAGCGTGCCTCACCGGTCACGTCCGCGAAGAACCCCTCACCCGGCCGCACCCGCTGCCATTCGGAGAGCCACACTTGCTTTCCCTGTCTGGATTTCGTGAGCGCCGCCTGTTCGAGCACTCGCCGAAACAGCGCCGGGGTCTGCGCGAAATTGTAATGGAATTGAAGGATGTCCAACCCCCAGTCGAGATAGTCGGTATTGTTCGCGAGGCTCGTCGACCCCATGGTGAGCGGAATCGAACCCCGATAGTGCGTCAACATCTTCGTCATCGCCTCGACGAACTTCCGAGACGACCGCTTCCATCCCGGTTCGTTCGAGAGTTCGATGGCGAGCAACCGTTCGTCGTCTCGGTATTTTTTCATGAACCAGTAGATGAAGTCGCGGGGGTTCCCCCAGAGTTCCTTGTCCAACATCGTTCTCGTCGATGGGGAAAACGTTTGGACGCCTGTGAGAAGGTCCGTGTCGTACAAGTTCTCCAAGGTCGGCTCTTCGCCGATACTGTCGAACAGGCCGAGAAGGACCTCGATGTCGTACGAGTCGGCGGTTTCGAGGAAGTGTTCCAATCGCTCCTCGTGTGCCGTACGGTCTTCGAGCCAGAATTCGTAGCTCAACCACGTTCTAATGGCGTTCAGGTTCAGGCTGGCGGCGTACCCGAGGTCGCGCTCGATAATCGCAGGGTCGTACTCGCGCCACATCTGGTACCGGTTGAACGCCCGCGTCGGGATGTAGATGGCCCCACGGATGTCCACCGGGTCCCGATTCGATGCCAGTTCGCGCGACAAAGCGTTTGCGCCTCGTGTGCGACCCGTCTCATCGGCTGACGAGACGGACCACGCGTTACAGCCAGCGACTCCGATGGAAGCGGAGGTTGCACCCACTTGGAGGAAACGACGGCGGGAAATCCGGGAATCCATTCGTAGAAGGTCGATTGTCGAGTCGTACGATAAAGACTGTGCCCGATGGAGATGATTTTACATATCGCTGAGTTGTGTTCCTCCTCGTCCTCGTGATAGGCGGCCGAGCGAACGTGAACGCGTACAACGCGAGTCACGTATGCGGACGAATCCGGACGACCAGCACGCCCGTATTTTCGTACGAGATTTCGTATTGGTCACTTCGTTCGAGCGAACGACGCATACGGCTCGATTGTACAGTGGAAATTCCTCGTACCGTGTACTGCCCTTTCGGGATATAGAGGTACGCCGGGTGACGGCCACTCGAACGGAGCGCATCGGTCAGGCAGCGAGCCGTGTCGCAATCCGAGAGGCTCCGATAGGCGTCCATCTGCCGTTGATACGCCGCGGGTGTCTTCCATTCGACGCCCCACGGACCGACGAGAATCGTTCGGTCGGTGAAGTACGGGAACCACTCCGCGGCGTCGCCGATGACCACGAACTCCGCATCGGATGGCGTCTCCGCCCGTACCCACGACATCGCCGACGTGTCCTCGCCGTCGATAAACGACGGCATCGGGTCGTGATTCGTGACCGACTGATTCGCGACGAACATCCCGCCGAGACTAACGAACAAGCAGAGGACGACCGCGGTAACGGCAATCTGCGACGTGGCGGTCCGTTCCGACCGGGAGAGACGGGCACGAATGGCCGGCATCACGTCGGTCACCCCGAGCGTGAGAATCATGACGCCCGGAATGAACGCGAACCGTATCTCGTCCATCAGAAAGACGGAAACGCCGAACCAGAGGGGAAGAAAGTACTGTCGCCGCCGGAGGAGGTAGTAGATGCCGAAGGTGAGAAACACGTACCAGACCAAAATAACGGGGAAACCGGCGAACGGGTCGCCAAGCCGGTCGAGAAATACAGTCACGCCCGCTCCGAGTCCACCGTGCGTCCCTGCCGCCGATGTGAACACGCCGATGCCGTGAGTCGAGGCGACCCGCACGAGCCACGGGCTTGCGATTAGCAGTCCACCTCCGGCGACGACGAGTCCCCGTCCGAGACCGTCGAGCGACCGGTCCTCCCCGAGGAAAAAGAGGACGTAACTGGCCGCGAAAAACATCGAATACGTCGGATGAGTAAGTAGCATCACCCCGAACAGGACAGTGCCGACGACGAGGGAACGGCGGGTTCGATAGCGGAACAGTCGAATTCCGACGTACAATCCGGACAGGAGGACGAAAAACGCGGGTGCTCGAACGATTCCCCCGGCGGATAGATGCCACTGGAGAAGCGTCGGCGTGACGGCAGCGATGATCGCCGCAACACCCGCCCGTTCGGACGATGGGAGGAACTCGCGGGCGAGATAGAAGTACGGAACGAAGGCGATGGACGTCACCATCGCCGGTAGCACGCGCGAGATTTGGAACGGGCTCACGCCGAGGTCGAGAAGGATGGCGTTGACGTAGAAAGTGAGGGGAGGATACGCGAACGGAATCCCACTTCGCGTATAGCCCATCACCCGGTCGGGAAACGCGTAGTTCCCGCTCACGATGGTTTCGGATGTTTTGAGGAAGAGTCCGGCACCGTACGCCGGATAGCGATGCGTCAGGAGATAGGCGATGCTAACGAAGACGGCAGTCGTGAGGACGAGTACGACTTTTCGGTTCCCCCTGAACAGGGTAGTCGCGAAGAGTTCGTACGACCTTCCGAGGATGTATTCTATACTTCCCGTACGTTCATCATCGTCGCTTTCGATATGGCTCATTGAAGAAGAGGGGTAGTGTATCGGAGAGGGCCACCGAACGGGTATATGAATTGTGGCCACCGGGGGAGCGACACGCGGCGAGTATTTTTACGGCAGGAGCGAGAACGGGGGGGTCGTGACAAAGACAGTCGTCGTCACCGGCGGAAACGGCCGGGTCGGGCGTGGCGTGCTGGCGCACCTGAACGAGGAGGGATATCGAACCGTGAACCTCTCGCGGGGCAAGCGCGACGAGAACCACTCGGACGTCTATCTGCGGACCGACTTAGTGGATGCGGGGGAGGTCTACAGTTCGCTCGGGAAGAGTGACGCCGATGCGGTCGTGCACTTGGGCATGATTCCGACGCCGGACGAAACGCCCGGATACCGTACCTACGAGAGTAACGTCATGTCCAGCTATCACGTTCTCGAGGCCGCGGGCGCGTTGGGAATCGAGACGGTGGTACTGGCATCGAGTTTCAGCGCTATCGGCGGCGGATTCGAGCCCGAGGGAATCACCGTCGATTATCTTCCGCTGGACGAACATCACCGCCTGACGCCATCGAACCCCTACGGATTGGGAAAACAAACGGTCGAAATCGCGGCCGACGGATTCGCCCGTCGCGTCGAAGACCGCCCCCGGACGATAATCTCCTTGCGGTTCCCGTGGGTCGTCGACGACCACCTCGCCCGAGAGACGTTCGTCGAGGCCGACCGAACCCTCGACGGAATGCGAAACTCCGACAACTTTCACACCCAGCGAAACACGCTGTTCACGTACGTTCACATGTCGGATGCGGTCCAACTCGTCCGTCTGGCCGTCGAGGCGAGCGTTCGAGGCCACGAACGCGTCTGGGTGTCCGCACCCGACACCAGCGCCGAGACGCCCACTCGTGAACTCATCGAGGACGTCTTCCCCGACGTCGAGGTTCGTGATGCGCTTGGCGATGACGACTACTCGTCGCTGGTCGATACCGGGAAGGCGGGCGACCTGTTCGGATGGGAACCTCGATGGAGTTGGCGTCAAATCGAGTGATGCGGTTGTGAACATCTACTCCTTGCTGTCCGTTCCGACTGCGCTCCCCGGTTGACCTCCGAAGGGTGACAAAAACGCTCGCCGCGAGAGCGAACGCCATCGACGCAAAACGAACCGCGACGCCCGTCTTGAAGCGATTCGTGCTGAGCTACCGAGTTCTCCACTCACGAAGCATAGTCGCCGTTGCTCAGTCCTCCTCGCTCAGGTCCCGAACCGTCAGGACCGGCGTCGTGGCTCGCCCTAGAACCGTTTCGGCGACGCTCCCCATCACGAACCGGTCGACGCCGGAGCGGCCGTGCGTCCCGAGGACCACGAGGTCGATATCGTGGTCGTCCGCGTAGTCGAGAATTCGGTCCGCGGGGTGACCGTGAAGGATGTCACTGGTAGTCGCAACGCCGGTGTTCGAAATCCGAGCGACCGCATCCGTGCACGCCTGTTCGGCTTGCTGAGCCATGAGTTCACGCCCCGCCCCCTTTCGAGTCACCCGCGAATCGACGACCGAGACCACGTGGACGGTCGCATCGTACGCGGCGGCGAACTCGCTGCAGTGGGAAATCGCTCGTCGTGACCCTCGCGTTCCGTCGGTCGCGAGGAGGACGTCCGTATACTCCGTCGTCGGAGCGGTTTCGACCGACCGAACCGTCAGTACCGGCACCTCCGAAAGACGGACCACCTTCTTCGCCGTGCTCCCCACGAGCCGGGCCTTGGAGCTTCCGGCACCCTCGGTTCCCATCGCTACGAGGTCGATGTCGTGCGCGTCGGTGTATTCTATGATCGACAGAAACGGGAGCCCCGTCGCAACCGTTTCCGTCACGTCGAGACCGTGTTCGCGCGCCCGCTCTCCGACCGAAGCGGTCGCGTCCCGCCCCTCTTCGTTCAGCTTGGCTTCGAGCGGTTCGACCCGCTGTTCGGCCCGCGACCCGGAGAGGTACGGTAAATCGACGACGTACAGCGCATGTACCGTCGCGTCGCACGCGGCTGCGAGTTGAATACCGTGTGTGATCGCTGGCTTCGTCCCGTCTTTGCCGTCCGTCGGAATGAGAATCGAGTCGTACATCGAACCCCCATGAAGCGTTCGTCTCGAAACGACTTCAATCGCGTTCCCGATTCCGTAGGTGTACTCTCCGGTGAGCGCACTCCCTTCAAAAACGGGTTCCGTCGCGTCGCGACTCACGAATCCCGTTTCACAACGACTATCGGAACCTCGACCGTTCGGAGCAGGGTCGAGGTGACGCTTCCCAGGAACTGCCGCCCGACGTTCGACCGGCCGTGGGACGCCATGACGACGAGTTCGATGTCGTTTTTCTCGACGTACTCTCGGATGCCCGCGGCGGCACCCTCGAAGGACGTCGTGCGTTCGACGGCGGTTTTCACCGGTCTGGAAACGCCTTCTTCGACCTCACCTGCAACCTCCTCGACCGCGGCTTGTCCCCGCTCGTCGAGTCGTTCGATAAATTCGGTTTCCAGGCCACCCGCGTCGAACGCTCCCCCGGCCACCTGTAGGTCCACGACGTTCAGGACGTGAACGGCCGAATCGTACCGCCGAGCGATTTCGATTCCGTGCGGGACCGCGACGTCGGCGTTTTCGCTCCCGTCCGTCGGGACGAGGATGCGAGCGTAGCCGGTCGATTTCGCCGTCTGCTTCACATCCTTGGGGACGACGAACACGGGAATTGCGCTCCGATGAAGGAGTTGTTCGGTGACGCCGCCGAGGAGCTGTTTTTCCACCCCACTCATCCCCTGACGACCGATGACGAGGAGATCCGCGTCACGTTCGGCGGCGAACTCGCTGATTTGGACGGCGGGCTTGCCCTCCCGAAGCGCCGTCGTCACCGACTGCCCGCGTTCCGAAGCGGTGTCCTCGATGTCACCGAGGATTCGCTCGCCGCGCTCTCGAAGCCGTTCCGCTTCGTCGGCGCTCGTCGTGAGTCCGAGCGCTTTCCGTTCGACGACGTGGAGGAGGTCGACGGTCGCGTCGAACTCCCCCGCGAATGCGAGACCCCGCCGCGCCGCCCGGTTCGCTTCGTCGCTTCCATCGACGGCGATCACGATGTGAGAGTACATTGTCCTACGCTGAGATTCGCCGTCCTCCCCCTTCACCGTTTGCCGGTGTGCCGTCGCCCGCGTCCATCGTCGGCGGTCATCGGTCGGCGGTTTTCCGTTCGCTGATTTCCCGCTCGACGCGCACCCCTCGCCGGTCGAGCGCCGCGAGCACGTGGGGGACGTCACGGTCGTTAACCGCGTCGAACGCGGTGAGTTGTGGACGGAACGGGGCCTCCCGACGGGTCGCCAACTCGAAGAAACTCGGTCCGAGCGACCGGAGCGTGACCCGGTCCACGTTCCGGGCGATGCCCGCGGCGTACAGGGCGTGATACGCGCCGATTCCGTCGCCGACGAACGAGACGCGCTCGGCGTCGGTTTCCGAGCGGAGGAACGACGCGGCGCGGGAAACGTCGAAAACGCGCATTCCGAGGAGCGACGACCCCAGAAGCAACGCGTCGTTCGCGAGCTTGAATTCGGTGCCGTAGATGCCGTCGTGGTGGTCGGCCCAGTTCGGCACCGGGATATTTCGGTTCCGCACCGCGCCGACGCCGCGCGGGTCGAAGACGAACGCCGTCCCGTGCTCGCGCGCGAGGGACGCGACGTCTTCGCTCCGCTCCGGGAGTTCGTCCGTCCCGCGTTCGTACAGGACCACGGCGGGGGATTCGGTGGCCGATTCGGGGTCCGTGACCAACGCGCCCGTGCAAACGATGTCCGGGTCCCGTTCGGTTTTGAACCAGACGCGCTCGACCCCCACCCCGTCCGATTCGGTTCGACTGATGAAACGCGGGAACAGCTCACACCCTTCCCGGTCGGCGACGAACGCCTCGGTGAGCGTCCGTCGCAACCGCTCGGCGTACTCGCAGTCGGCATCGGCGGCAGGTTTCGTCCCCGAATCCGGATACGTCTTCGCGACGTACTCCCGGATGAGGTCGTCTATCGTCCGTTCGTCCGCGTACGCGTCGCGGACGCTCCCACGAGGTGTACAGTGGAGTTCGGCTTCGTCGAGGGTTGGTAGCTCGTCGTGTGGTTCGTGCTCGGTGTCGCCGAGTCGCTCGCATAGCCACTCGAACACCCCCTCTCCGAGTTCGTACACGGAACAGTGTCCGGTATCGCCGACGACGAGGTTCACCCGTTCTCCGGCGTTGTAGATATCGTAGAGACGCCGGACGGAGGCGACCGCCTCGTGGACGCCTTCGATGGGAAAGTACCGGTCGGACGCCGCCGCGCCGATGCAGACCGGCCGGGGTGCCATCGCGGCCACGAGGTCCGCGTCGTCGATTCCCTCGGCGACGCTGCCGGTAATCGCCTGTTCCGCGTGGGTTCGTCCCCCCGTTTTCAGCCGCTCGTACCGGTGCGAAATCGAACAGCAGGGGACCGCGACATCGATTCGCTCGTCCAGGAGCGAGAGGTACAGGGTCTGTACGCCTCCGCCAGAGGTGCCCGCGACGCCGATTCGGTCGTCGTCCACGTCGTTTCGACTGTGAAGGTAATCGAGCGCGCATCGGTCGTCGTTTATCATGTATCGCGCGAGGTTCGCCCCCGCGTAGAAGCACTTCTGGCCCGCGTAGCTGTGTGGAAACGTCCCGCCGCCGCCGCTCACGGTCGTTCCCTCTATCTCCACGTCGCGGTACTGCTTGCGTTCCCCCTGTCCTATCGGGTCGACGATGAGGACGACGAACCTGTGTAGCGCCAGTTCGATACACGCCTTCTGGTTCGACGGGTCGGACTTCGGCGGTTCGGCGTGCCCGCAGAGGAAGAGAATTCCCGGATGCGGGCCGTCGCCGTCGGGGACGTAACAGTTCGCGGTCACGTGGAAGTCGGGACGGCTCTCGAAGGTGAGTAGTTCGACCGAGTACCCGTCTCCCCGACGGCGGCCGGTCGTCTCGACCGACAGCTCGTCGGGTCGCTCGGGGACGCCGCCGATACGCGAGCGGAGCGTCGAACGCACGCGCTCGCGGTGTGCTTCGAAGTCCTCTCGTGAATCGATGGCGGCCGTTCGGTCGCGTCCCTTCGAGCGGAGGTCGTCCGCACGCTGCAGTAAATAGCGGGAGAGCTGATCTTCGACGTCGAAATACCCGTCCACGGCGTCGCCGAATCCGTCCATACTACCCGTCGGTAATCGGTCAGTACACAATAAGGATTTCCCGTCCTCCCGTCGTCGGCGTGTTCGAGAACTAGTTCGGGGGTGCGGAGTACGAAATCGTGACCGAGAGTCCGTCGGTGGCGTTGACCGACATCGTCACGTCGGCGACGCGCGTGTAGTATTCGCTGGTGTGTTTCCCGGTCCGACGGATACTGATGGTTTCCTCCAGCAGTCCGACGTCGGTGAGACAGTCGAGTTTCCGATACGTGGTCGAGAGCGGGATGTCACAGAGTTCGGATATCTCCTTCGTCGAGAGGACCTCATTGCCGGTCACGTCGAGGATGGCACGGCAGTCGGCGTCGTTTATCGTATCGAGAATCGCCTGTACCTCGGCGGCATCGGTGACGACCGTCGAATCGGTTGCGTATCCCTGTCGTACCTGCGTTCCGACCGCCGCCATAGATGATTGGCTCATACACTATTGGATGGCTGCCATCGAAACCAGTCTGCACCACTCATATCGGGGGTGGTTTATATACTCCCGGTGAATATCGGCGCGAGGCGGTTCGAGAAGCGAACCGAACGGACGTGCCGATTCACAGAACGTCTTCGAAAATCTTCGACTGTGCCGCGACCAGATGTTCGGTGAACGTCGATTGGCTGATACCGAGTTCCGAAGCGATTTCCGTCGCGTTCGCCCGCTTCGGTCGCTCGAAGTACCCCTTCTCGTAGGCGGCTTGTAACACCTCCAGCTGTCTGTCCGTGAGTTTCCCTCGGTTCACGAACACCCGCTCTTCCGGCGTTCCTTCCAGCGGCGGTTGGAGTAATTGCTGCACGTCGACCGACGTGTACCGCTCCCGGAACTCCGCCATCACGTCCTGTAGTTGGCGGAAATCCTCCGCGTGGAACACGAGCGTCAGCGCACCCTCCGCTGCGGTGTATCGGTGGACGGGACAGCCGAACTGACCGAGACACTCGCACGGACAGCATACGTCTCCATCGTGCGCGATTCGATACAGGTTCGACGACCCGTACGAGAACACCGGTTCCCTGTCTCCGTCGTCCGGGAGGTCGTCCACGGCGACGAAAAACTCGGTGACGCTCCCCGTCGAATTCGGTAGGGCGACGCTCGACGAGACGTGATTGATAGTCGTGTCCGCTGTCTCCGAGAACCGGGCGAGCGGACACTCACCCGGAGAATCGAATTTCACCGTCGCTCGTATCCCGGACGCCATCGTACCATTCCTGTCTTTCCCTCCGCACACCTTTAGCGTACTGGTGGTGACGCACGCAGGAACCCCTGCCGTCCGTCGGGTGGCGGTTCGACGGGTGTGTTCTCACGCCCTTGGAAATAGAGGACGTCATTTATCCCCGAACGACGTACTACAAACTAACGATGAGCAGGACCGAGAACTACACCTTCGTCTGCCCGGAGTGCACCCGGTCGATCGCGGTCGACTCTGTCATGAGGGACGCCCTTCTCGACCACGGATGCGCGGTCTGTGGGAGCGTCGTCTCGTCCGACGTGTTCACGCCCGTCTGAGCCGTTGGCCAGCACGTACCGATTGTGGTAGGGGTGGCCTATCGCAGTGGGAATAGTTTAAGGCAGAACGCGCGGTCGGTAAACGTACTGACCATGACACTCGCCCACGAAACTGAGATGACGGAGTCGGAAATCGACGATTTCCTCGGCGAGCACGAGACTGGCGTCTTATCTCTCGCTCAGGGCGAACAGCCGTATTCGATTCCCATCTCGTATGGGTACGACGCCAGTGAACGGACGTTCTTCATGCGACTCGTTTCGACGCCCGAGAGCGAAAAGCGACGCTTCCTCGCGTCCTCACCGCATGCTCGCCTCGTCGTGTACGATGAGACGGGTGACAAAACGACGTACCGAAGCGCCGTCGCCGTCGGACTGCTCGAAGAGATTCCCCCCGAAGAACTAACCGTCGAACGCATCGAACAGTACGGTGCGGCAAAGCGTCCCCTCTTCGAAATCTGGGGTAAGTCGAAACAGGACCTCGACATCCGACTCTACGAATTCGAACCGACCACGTTGAGCGGCCGTCGAACGGAAATCGACCGCGAAGAGGACGAATAACGACCGTCGAGACAGAGAGTGTCGAAAAGACGAGCGAACGGTCGGGTTCCTAACACGGAGCGAAATTGTCCTGGCTGACGGCCGCCCCGCACACGGGACACCCGTGCGTGAGGGTCGCCTCGCGCATCGGCCCGTTGATTTCGATCTGTTGCCCACACTCCGAGCAGGTGAATTCGTATTCGTTCATTGGATATCGGTTCCTTCGTTGTGGAGACAGTTGCTAGTGATGCAATGTATCCGCCCTTATATAGATAGTTGCTAGCGCCGGAGTAATGAGTTTCCCCTCGACATATGGGGGAGTTTAAACGAGGCGAGAGTGACCGACGTTCGCAGTGAATGATATACTATATTTCGATATATGAATCGATAATGTCCGTTCCGAGGTGAGTGGATAGTCATTCCGATTCCCGTACATCAATTTAAGACGTATTGATGATAGGTGAGATAATCTCTAAGGGCATAGTGGGTGCTAATTTCTCCGCTGAGGTCCGTTCGAATAGCGTACCTTCCCATCCATTTCTCAAAAATATTGGATGTGAATATACTAAACGACTATCTGTCACTTAATTTTTTCATTCATAAAGGGATGATTTCAATTCGACAGCTCTCAGCCACCCTTCGAGCATCGCGGTTGCGCCCCGCGGCGGCTGTATCCGTCGCTATAGTGACTCAAGTTCCGCGATGCATTCGAGCAGCGCACGGCCGTTGTGGTATGCCGCTTTGTACTCGGCGCCTTTCCTCCCGACCGGCTGTAAGTCCTCGTCGATGCCGGAAAACCACTCGCCGTCGTCCCAATCGATTTGATGGTCGGTGATGAATTCGAAGGTGTTCTCGAACGCCGAGCGGTACCGTTCGGAACCCGTGTGGCGATACATCTTCAACGCGCTCGTCAGACACTCGGCCTGCACCCACCACGCCTTGATTCGGTTCGTCGCGCCCTCTCCGAGGGGTCCGTAGAAGTAAAAGCCGCCGTGCTGGTCGTCGTAACCGTGTTCGAGAGAGTAGTCGAACAGCTCCTCGTACAGGTCCGTGAACAGCGACTCCGGCATCGACACCGCGTCGCACGCTTCCATCGTCAGCCAGACCGTCTCTAAATCGTGACCGTACGAGGCGATACGGAACTCCTCGTCGTCGAGTCTCGGTGACCAATCGGGATCGTACTTGTCCGTACAGGCGGTCACGTCGTGCCGAACGACGGTGCTCGTGAGGATGTGGAGCAGTTCGTGGAGTCGCGCCGCGCTCCGGTCCGTGCCGATGGCCTCGTGAAACGTCGTGAACCCTTCCAGCAGGTGGAGGTGCGTGTTCATCAGCTTGAGCGTCGGGTCGAGGACGGTGTCGCCGGATTCCTTCGGCGACCAGTCGGGTTCGATGGTTTCGAGGTACGTCTGGCCGGTTTCGATGGGCGTCCAATCGCGTTCGAAGTACTCGACGTACCCGCCGTTCCGTTCGTCCTTGGCCTCCGACTCCAGCAGTTCGAACAGTTCGACGGCGAGTTCCCGTGCCTCTTCGCACCCGGTGGAACGATGGTACTCCGACAGCGCGTACAGGCCGAACGACTGGCCGTACAGGTGTTTGTCGGGTTTGGTCGTCGTCCCGTCGCGTTCCACCTCCCAGTAGAAGCCGCCGTGCTCGTCGTCCCACATCTCGTCGCGGAGGAACTCGTAGCCCAGATCCGCCGCGTCTCGGAACTCGCCGTCGCCGTACCCCTCACGGTCGAGACGCGCCGAGAGCCAGACCATTCTCGCTTGGCTGACGATCATCTTGTGGTCGTTCCCGTTGAACTCGCCCTCCCGGTCGTATCCGAGGACGTAGCCGCCGTGCTCGCGGTCGAGACAGCGGGGGTACCAGAAATCGAGAACGGTGTCGGTCAGGATTCGTCGCAACTCGGGTAGATATGCCTCTGCTAACGAGGCGGACGACTCGCTCATACGAGAGGTAGCTCTCGAAGAAAGTATATAAATCCTTCCCGTCGCTCGGACGGTTCGGGGTGTGGAAGTTAGAGAGATACCTCTCGGCGTCCCGGCCGTCACACGCCCGCTTTGCACCGTCAGCCAAGCTTGTCGTATACCGTGTCGAAGTACGATGTCCTTGAGTACGAACTGGCACTACAGCTGTCGCCCCAGTACGGCGAACTCATGTTCATCGGGTCGGACGACCCGTCGCCGTTCCACGCCCAGCCGAGAACGGGCCATCCGAGCGACTTCGCGTGGTTGACCAAGCCCGACCAGTTGGCGCTGCCACTGCCGCCACTTCCGAACTCGCCGAGCATGCACGGCCTTCCAGCATCATTCAGATAGTCGAGGTCCAACGTGGACAGCCAGTCGCCGCTGACCGAGTTCCACGCGCCCGGGTACACGTGCGCCGAGAAGATGATATCGTCGTCGACGATATCGGACGACGCATCGGCCGCGACGTGCGTCTCCTGTCCCCAACCGGGGATGTCACAGACGATGGTATCGCTGTAGACAGTCCGAACCGCGCTGATAGCGTCGTTGTACGCTGAGGCATACTCACTCGCGGTGACGCTGTGGTCTCCCCACTCGTTCATCAGATTCACGGTGAAGGACCCACCCCGTGCGAGGGTGTCGTAGTTATCGACCCACCAGTCGGCGGCGTCGGAGAGCGCCGACCCGTTCGCCGATCCGTTCTGGCTCGCCTGATGGTAACTCGCGACGACGTGATAGCCGTGATCGTTCGCCTCCCGAATCCATCGCTTCGCGTCACTCACCGTCGCTTGTGCGTCGGGTTCTATCTCGATTCGAACGGACTGAATGTCCGAATAGTCGTCCATTAAGTCCCAACCGAGGTTCTGGTCGCCGTTGCAGAAGTATGCCGGTTGCAGGTTAACGCCATCGCCGAACGAAGCTCCCGTCGCCGTGACTGTCGTGCTGTTGCTTAGCGCGCCGATTCCAATGCTCGATGCTACTGCCGATGATTGCAGTATCTCGCGTCGTGTTATCATAGTTCACTCGCGGCCGAATAGATGACTCAAATGGAAATAAAAGTTATTCAGATTAAATTAAAATTAATATCGGTATTTGGTTCAGCCATTGAACTACTCCATCCAGTCGAGGTACGTCGTGTTGACCTCGATGACGCCCGCGACGTTCCGGATCTCCTGTGGGATGTCCTCGTGGAAGGTCCCGTCGTCGATTCGGTCCACGGGACCGCTGACGCTGATCGCGCCGAGGAGTTCGTCCATCTCCGTCACCAGCGCGGTCGCGACGCAGCGGACTCCCTCGAACTGCTCTTCGTCGTCGAAGGCGATACCGCGGGACCGGATATCGTCGATTTCCGCTCGGAGCGAGGATTCGTCGACGATGGTGTTGCCCGTGTGTCTGGGCAACGCTCCCCATTCGAGGGCGTCGTCGATATGCTCGTCGTCCATCGCCGCGAGCATCGCCTTTCCGGCGGCCGTGCTGTGAAGGTCCTCTTGGGTTCCGAGGTGGGTCCGTATCCCGGAGCGGTCGTGATGGGTGGACTGGTAGAGCGTGATTCCGTAACCGCCCCGTTCGACGACCAAACGGGCCGTTTCGTCCGTCGTCGTCGCGAGCCTATCGACCCCTTCCTTGCCGATTTGGAAGACCTTCTCCCGCTCGCGCACCGCGCCGCCGTACGTCAGGGGTCGAAGGCCGAGTTGATACTTCCCGTCGCACCGCTCGACGAAATCGTGTTCGAGGAGCGTCGCGAGGTAGTGATGTACCGTCCCCTTCGAGAGTCCAACGTCGTCGCTCAGTTCGGTAACGCCCATCGGTTCGTTCGCTTCCAGCGCTTCCAGAATCCGAAACGCGTTCCCCACCGATTTGATGGTCTTGCTTCCGTGACCGTTTCTCGCCATGACCCTACCTGTATCCCGTCGATATATGAATGTACCTCTCGATTTGATGGTGTCAAACGCCGTCCGTCACTCGTTGCTGGCGTAGATGCGGTCGACGAGGCGTTGGACGGCGAGCGCCTGCTCGACCGTGTTGGTGTCCGGCGTGTCGTTCGCCGCGACGGCGTCGAGGAACGCCCGTATCTGCTCCCGGTACGGGTTGTTCCGGTTCGCGGTGACGGACGTGTCGAGGTAGTGGTCCACACCGCCGCTCCGCGTCTCGAAGAATTCGAGCGTCTGGGACACCTCGCCGTCCGTGTTAGGGATGTCCGTGATATCCAAGAGCGCCCCGGCTTCCGTGCCGTGGATTTGATACGCGTGTACGGAATCGGCGTTGACCGCCCACGCGGTTTCCATCGTCGCCGTCCTGTCGCCCTCGAACTCCAGGAACGCCGACGCCGAATCCTCCACGTCGAACATGTTTGCGTCGTCGTCCTCGCCCCACATATCGAGGTACGCATAGGACTCCTGATTGCCGAAATCTCGTCGCGTGGTCGAAGCGACGTCGGTCACGGTCGGTTCGTCGAGGAAGTAAAAGAGCAGGTCTATCACGTGGATACCGATGTCGATGAGCGCGCCGCCACCCGCCAGTTCCTTCGAGGTGTACCACGACCCGCGGCCGGGAACACCGCGGCGGCGCATGTACGCCGACCGAACGTGCGTTATCTCCCCGAAAAATCCCCTGTCGATGTACCATTTGAGTATCTTGCAGACGTTTAGAAATCGGCTCTGGAAGCCGACCATGCAGGTTTGGCCCGTCTCGGCCGCGGTGTCCGCGATGCGTTCCGCGGACGCCAACGTGTGGGCTAACGGTTTCTCCATAAACACGTCGATACCCCGCTTCATCGCGGCCGTCGCGACCGGTTCGTGGAACTTGTTCGGCGTGGTGATGACGACGGCGTTTAGGTCCTCCTCGAACAGTTCGGTCGGACTCTCGAAGTGGGCACTCCCGAACCGCCGCTCGAACCGATTTCGAGCGTCCGGACTCGCGTCCGAACCGTACACTCGCTGGTCGAAATCGACCAGCGTCTGTGCACGGTTCAACCCGTGCGTTCCGAGACCGACGACCCCGACGTCGAGCGTTTGGTCGTTACGCATGCCCATTGCTCTGGAGGCGACGATATTCAGTTTTCCCTGTCGTCCCCGCCGAGACCGACCGCTACCCTACGGCCGACCCGTCGAGGTGCGTTTCGATACGATTTCCGAGAAAGCAACTGTTTTCACCCGCCCGTTCGAGTGGTACGAGTATGGCACGACCAGCCGTGCAATTGTACTCGCTCCGTACCGTAGACGAACCCCTCTCGAAACTGATCACCCGTGCGGGGGACGCCGGATTCGAGGGCGTCGAATTCGCGAACCGAATCACCGACGCCGACGCCGACGCCGTGAAAGCGGCGCTCGACGACGGCGGTATCGAATCCGTCGCCGCGCACGTCGGTATCGACGAACTGGAGGACGGCCTCGACGAAACGGTCTCGTTCTATCGCTCGTTCGGCTGTGACCGACTCGTCGTCCCGTGGCTCGACCCGGAGCACTTCGAGAGCGAAGCGGCCATCGACGAAACCGCGGAGCGACTCACGTCACTCGCGCGGTCGGTCGCGGAACACGACGTCGAATTGGGCTACCACAACCACGACCACGAGTTCGAGACGGTCGGGGACCGCCCGGCGTTCGAACGGTTCGCGGAAGCGTCCGGGGACGCGCTCAAACTCGAAGTCGACCTCGGCTGGGCGGCGGCGGCGGGCGCGGACCCGACGGCGTTCCTCGAACGCTGGAGCGACAGGATTCCGATCGTTCACGTCTCCGACGCCGACGGGACGCGCTCGCCGACGGAGGTCGGGGACGGCGTGCTGGACGTCCCGGCCTGTGCGAGCGCCGTCCGCGATGCCGGTGTCGAGTGGGCGATTTACGAACACGACGAACCCGAAGTCCCGTTGGAATCGCTCTCCCACGGAGGCGACGTTTTGGGACGGTTCTAGCGACCGGCGAAGAACGGCCCCGAATTCACGCTTTTTCCGTTACCCCGGTCCCCGACCACACCGCTCACTCCATCGTGATTGTGACGAGTCCGTCGAAGTTGAGTATCACTTGCTGTGCGAAATCGCCGAAGAGCGCCTTTCCCGCCGGAGAGCGTCCCGTCCCGACGACGAAGGCGTGGTCGCAGTCGTATTTCTCACCCGCCTCGACGACGCGGGAGCCGCGTTCCCTGTCCCCGACGACGGCGGCGACGGTCGTGAACTCGACGCCCGTCCCGTCGAGGACACCGGCGGCGAACGCCGTGGCGTCGTCGGCCGCCGCCTCCGTGACGGCACCGGTGTCGTAGCTCACGTTCTCGACTTTCCCGACCGATTCGAGCGTCTCGACGCCCTTTTCGTACTCCGATTCGTCGAGGAAGGTCAGTACCACGAGTTCCGCGTCGGCCGCGGCGGCCCACTGCCCGGCCTCTCGGAGAAGTGTTTCGTGCGTTTCCGTCTCGTCGATGGCTATCACTCCGCGTTTCATACCCACGGTAGGCGAATCGACCACCATAAAATAACGGGGTAGTGGCAACGAACGAACCCGGTGGGACGGGAAACGGTGCGGAGCAGGGGAAACCACTATGATACCGCTCTCCCACTGAGTACATGTCTCAATGAGTGAGCACACCGTCGCGATAGTCGGGACTGGGCCAGACCCATCCAACCCGACCGTCAAAGGATTCGCTATGGGGTATCGACACGCGGAAGCGTACACGAACCACGACGACTGCCGCCTCGTCGGCTGTGCGGATGTCGTCCCGGAGAACGCAGCGGCCTTCGCCGACACGTTCGACATTCCGGACGACGGCGTCTTCGAATCGTACGGGGAGATGATCGACGCTCTGGACCCGGACATCGTTAGCGTCACCGTCCCACCCGCGATACACGCGGATATCGTCGTCGGCTGTGCTCGGCGCGGCGTCGAAGCGATTCACTGCGAGAAGCCGATGGCGACCGAATGGGGTGACGCCAGACGGATGGTACAGGAGTGCCACCGTCGTGACGTTCAACTGACGTTCAACCGACAGCGGCGCTTCGGCCGTCCGTTCACGGAGGCCAAACGACTGCTCGATGCGGACGAAATCGGCGAGCTTCGACGCGTCGAAATCGGTTGGGGTGACTTCTACGACACCGGCGCGCACACCGTCGACCTCGCCGGAATGTTCAACGACGACCGACCGGCCGAGTGGGTCATCGCGGGACTGGACTACCGGGACGAGGACGTTCGGTTCGGCGTGCATCAGGAGAACCAGATGTGGGCCCAATGGCGCTACACGAACGGGGTGTACGGCATGGCTTCCACCGAACCCGAGGCGGAATTCGTCGGCGCGGCGCTCCTCCTCCGCGGAACGGAGGGCGTCATCAGAATCGACGCGACCGACGGTCCGATGCTCGAACTCGAACGGGATGGGACTAAAACGAAAATCGACGTCGGCGGCGAGACGATGCACCACACGGGAACGGAGGAGGGGCGATACGGTTCGGGGTTCCACGACCGTGCGGTCGCCGAAATCGTCGATTCGCTCGAAACGGGCGAGGAATCTACCATCAGCGGCCGCATCGGACTCAACACGACTGAGATACTGTTCGCGGGCTACGAATCGGTACGCCGTCGCGGCCGAGTGGACTTACCCCTCGACATCGACGACAACCCGCTCACATCGATGGTGGATTCGGGTGCTATCGTCCCCGAACCCGCTCCCGAGGAAGCCGAGCAGTAGACGGAGAACCCCTCTTCGCGTCGCTCGACGCCGTTCGGCCGCTTTTCTGGCGGTAAAATCGAAAAACGGGTTACGAAGTACGGACAGAGCGCTCGAATCAGTCCATCTCGACGCCGCCGCTCGTCGAATCGGGGTCGGACTCCGGCTCCACGCCGTCGAGCGGCTCGCTGTTCCAGTACTCGTGTCGCTCGTCGACCCGGAAACACGCCGCTTCCGACGATTCGTCCACCGGAATCGGTTCGGGCGTCTCGCGCGTACAGACTTCCCGCGCCTTCGGACAGCGCGTGTGGAACCGACAGCCCGACGGCGGGTTTATCGGGTCCGGGACGTCTATCTTCCGCATCGGGAAGTCGCTCGTGACGGACATGTTCATGCCGAGGTTCGGCGTCGCCCAGCGGAGCACCTCGGTGTACGGGTGCTGTGGATTCTGGATGAGTCGCTCGGCGGGGCCGAGTTCTGCGAGCTTTCCGAGGTACATCACGCCGATTTTCCCGCCGCCGTGTTCGGTGAAGTAGCGCGCGTTCGAGAGGTCGTGCGAGATGAACACGTAGGACGTGTCGAACACGTCCTGCAGTTCGAGCATGAGGTCCATCATCTCGACGCGCAACGAGACGTCCAGCGCGCTGATGGCCTCGTCCGCCAGAATCACGTCCGGGTTCATCAACAGCGCGCGGCTGAGGACGACGCGCTGTTTCTCTCCGCCCGACAGTTGATGGGGGTAGCGCTCGGCGAAGTCCGGTGCCGGGCTCATGCCAACTCTGTCGAGCAGCGAATAGATGCGCTCCCGTCGCTCGCCGGTGCTGAGACCGGGACTGACCTGCCGGAGCGGTTCCGAGAGGATGGACACGATGCGACGGTTGGGATTCAGCGAACTCCCCGGGTCTTGGTGGATTATCTGTAGCGACCGGCGCACGTCGCTCCACGCGATGTCCGCGTCGCTGTTTCCGTCGCGGATGTCCCAGATGTCGTGGCCCTTGTACTCGACGCTCCCGGCGGTCGGCCGCTGGAGTCCGATGGCCGTCTTGCCGAGCGTCGTCTTCCCGCACCCGGACTCGCCGACGAGCGAAATGACGTCGTTCTCCTCGATGTCGATGGTGACTCCATCGACGGCGCGGACCGTCTGTGCCTCCCCGTCGAAATCGAGGGGTCCGGGCTCGTTCTCGAAGTGGACTTCCACGTTCTTCAGTGAGAGGAGCGGCGCGTCGTTCATCGGTCCTCACCTCCCGGCTGCTCGGACGGCTGTTCCAATAGGTCTTCGTAGTTCAACGCTATTTCCTCCCGTGCTTCCTCCCAGTGGAAACACGCGGCCGCGTGGTTCGGCGACGGCGTTTCGAACGCTGGGTCGTTTCGGACGCACTCGCTGGTTGCGAGCGGGCACCGCGGATGGTACGAACAGCCGTCCGGGACGTTGATGGGTGCCGGACTCTGGCCTTCGATGGGACGCATCTCCTCCAGCGGCGCGTTCAGACTCGGCGTCGAGTTCAGTAGCGCCCGCGTGTACGGATGTGCCGCGTCGTCGACTATCTCCTCGGCCGGTCCGACCTCCACGATGTCGAAGGCGTACATCACCGCGAGTCTGTCCGCCAGCGCGGCAACGAGCGGCAGGTCGTGGGTGATGAACACCATCGTCAGGTCGTACTTCTCCCGAAGCTCCTTCAGCAGGATGAGAATGGACTGTTGCATCAGGAGGTCGAGTGCGGCGGTCGGTTCGTCCATCACGAGGATATCGGGTTCCAGTACCAGCGACAGCGCGATGAGCGCCCGCTGTTGCATGCCGCCGGAAAGTTCGTGCGGGTACGAAGAGAGGACGCGCTCGGGGTCGAGGTAGAGGTCCGAGAGGAGTTCCCGCGCCCGCTCTATTCCCGCCGTTCGGTCGGCATCGTGCGCGTCCAACGTGTCGTGGAAGTGGTCTCCGATGGACATCGTCGGATTGAACGAACTCATCGCACCCTGGAACACCATCGATATCTGTTCCCAGCGCATCGACCGTAGCTCCTCGTCGCTCTGTTCGAGGACGTCGATTTCCGTTCCCTCGTCCGGCCGGTAGACGACCCGCCCTTCGAGTATCCCGGGGTCGGGAATCGCATCGAGGATGGTCTCGGCGAACATCGATTTGCCGGACCCGCTCTCGCCCACGACGCCGACGATTTCGTTGCGCCCGATGTCGAGACTTACGTCGTTCAGGACGTACGACTCGCCGTCGTCGTAGGTGACCGACGCGTTCTGTATACTCAGTATCGGATCCGTTACCTCGGAGGAGTGGACGTTCGTTTGTTCGGATATCATTGTGACATCACTTCGGAGTTCTCGTCTGACTCTTCGAGCGACGACGATTCTCCCGCGAGACGGGTTCTAACGCGGGGGTTGAACACGCGGTCGAGGCCCTGTGCGAGCAGGATGAGCGACAGCGCGATACCCATTATCATGACCATCGGCACGACCAGTTGGTACAGCGCGCTCGTCCCGACGAGGGCACCGGCTTGCTTGTACGCGTTGTTCAGCTGGATTCCCCAGTTCGGAACCGACGTCGGGAGGATTCCCAGATAGTAGAGACCGACCGACGTGAAGACGACGTACCGGGCCGCGTTGGCGAAGTTGACCAGTACGAACGGCATCAGGTTCGGGATGATGTCCTTGAACAGGATGCGCGGCGTGCTGACGCCCATCGTCCGCGAGGCCTCCACGTAGGACGCCTCGCGCAGGGTGAGCACTTGGGACCGGATCGACCGGCCCAGCCCGGCCCAGTAGTTGACGGTGATGAGGATGCCGATGAGGACGGGGTTGTCCGGTCGGAAGACCACGGCCAACACCATGATGAGGGGAAGCCCCGGAATCGTCATCGCGATGTCGGAAAACGACGTCAGCACGGCGTCGACGGTTCCGCCGCTGTACCCGGCGACGGTCCCGATGACCAGCGCGATGGCGGTCGCGAAGATGCCGCCGGTCGCGATCATGATGAGCATCGATGGCGTCGCGTGAATCGCCATCGCCAGCACGTCCACGCCCGACTGGGTGGACCCCAGCGGCGCGCTCCAGTCCTGAAACGGCGCGAGATTCCGCGGCACTTGGTTCGAAATCGGCTCGGGGTAGAACCACGCGCCGACGGTTCCGATGAAGACGTAGACGAAGAGGATGATACCGCCGATACGGGTCCGGCGGTCGTCCCACGCGACGAGGCCCGGCTTATAGACGAACTCCGTGTAGAAGTCCCCGAGTCGCTCCTTCCACGTGACTTCGACGTCCGAGGTGGTCGTCTCGAAGCTGAACTCCTCGACCCTCGACCCGCCGTCGGCGACGGCGTTCGAGTCCTCAGTACGCTTCACTGGAATCACCCGATTGAACCCGCGGGTCGACCATTCCGTAACTCAGGTCGGCGATGTACACCGAGAGCACGAGCGCCGTCGTGATGACGAGGAAGATACCCATCATCAGCGGATAATCGCGGTTCTGTAACCCCTGAAACAGGTAGTAGCCGACGCCCGGATAGGTGAATATCTGTTCGAGGATGACGGACCCGCCGAGGTTGAATCCGATGAGTGTCAGAAACCCCGTGTACATCGGGAGGATGGCGTTCCGCCCCACGTACCACACCGAGATGCGGCGGTCCGAGAGGCCGCGAAGTCGCGCGACCCGAACGTAGTCCTCGCCGAGCACCTGAATGCTGTTCCCCCGCATCGCGAGTGCCTGCAATCCGGCTCCGGAAATGACGAGGGAGACGATGGGCAGGAACGCGTGATAGAGCGCGTCGATGACGAATTGAAGCGTGAATCCGGGTTCGACGCCGGGGCTGAGCCGATACCGAACCGGCAGCACCTGATATTTGTATCCGAGCAGGACTACCAGCCCGATAGCGAGGACGTAGAACGGTATCGAGGAGAGAAGAATCGACAGGCTGCTCGACACCACGTCGAATCTGGTGCCTTCCTTATACGCCATCAATGCGCCCCAGACGATGGCGATGGCGAAGATGATTATCGTCGCCGTCACCATGACGAATATCGTCCACGGTAGCGCTTCGCCGATGATGCTCGCGACCGTTCGCGGGTACGTGAACGACTTCCCCATGTCGCCGTGTAGCAGCGCCGTGATGTAATCGAAGTACTGGGCGTAGAGCGGTGCGTCCGGTTGGAGGTTCTGGTACGTCTCGATGATGGAGTTGATCTGCTGTGGTGGGTATCCCTGTCGGATTAACTTTCCTCGGAGCTGGGTCAACGGCCCTCCCGGTAACAGCCGAATCATGCCGAACGTGAGCGTGACGACGAGCCAGAGCGTCAGAAGCGCCCGTGCCGTCCGTTTAACGTAGTAGTTGGCCATGGTTTCGATATATTCTTCGCAGTGGTATATAGTGTGGATGCGTTATTTCGTTATCCGTCTCTCAGTTGCTCGCATAGTTCATCTTTCCGAGACGCGGCAACCACGTCTCCGGCCACCGGACCTTGGACACGTCGGCTCCCTCCTCCGGGATGTCCCACACGTCGTCCGTCAGGAACGATTGCGTCTGTTTCTCGGCCACGGGCAGCATCGGTAGGTCTTGATTCGTGACCCACGCCTGCTCGACGGCGATATCCGTGACTTTCGCCTCGTCCGTCGCGTGCGACATGGCTTTCAACCGCTCCGACGGATTGACCGTCATCTCGCCCGACCCGCCGCGTTTCGGGACCGTCACCGTGCCGTGGTTCCCGCCGCGGTTTTCGTTCGCCGCCGGGTAGTTGTACGTGAACCCGCGGTAGTTCTCCAACATCATCTGGCGCAGCGAGAAGTACGGGAACGTCGCTTGTCCGCCGCCCGGGAGCCAACTCCCGGTGGCGAGGACGAAGTTGCCGTTCGGCCACACCTGTCCCTGCAGGTTGCCGAAGGTACGACCGTCCACGCTCGATTTGAACCCGAAGCTGTTGAGCTGGTCGACGACGGTCTGGGTCGCGGTCACCCAGTCCGACCACCCGGACGGGACCTGCACGGGGAGCTTCACGACGTTGCCGTCGCTGTCGTGCCACGTTCCGCCCTGCTTTTTGTATCCGGCGTCCTCGAGGACCTTTGTGGCCTTCGCGGTCTTCGATTCGGATTTACCGTAGTCCGTGAAGTCGCTCCGGGCGTCACCCAGCCACTTGTCGACGGCGCTGGACGCGATTCCGACGGAGAGTTCGGCGGGCTTCTTCGAGGCGGGTCCGGCGTTCTTGACGATGGCCTTCCGGTCGAGAACGTAGGCGATGGCCTGTCGAACCGCGCGGTCGCCCGCGTGCTTGTGGTCGAACTGCGGCACCAAGCCGTAGCCGACGCCCGACGGAAACTTGATCTCCTGCCAACTCTTCGGCAACTGGTCGAGGATGTGGGGTGGCGTGAACGCGGTGGCAACCGAATCGATCTGATTGGAGGTCATCGCGTTGTACACCGACTGATTCCCCTCCATGTACAGGTAGGAGTACGTCTCGAAGTTGATCTTGTCCGAATCGGGGTGGTCGTCCCGGCGCTTCGTGACCACCTGTTGTTGGCTGGTGCTCTCGAACGCGAACGGGCCGCTCGCTATCGGTTCCTTCCACGCGAAGTTCTGTAGCTCGTGGAGTCCCGACTTCTCGTCCTTCTCTATCTTGTTCAGGTACTTTCCGAATACGCTCTTTTTCTGCTGAACGTAGTTGTTGACGAGCACTTGGAACTTGACGATGGTCTCGTTGACCGGTTGTGAGAAGTGCATGACGACGGTCGAATCGCCCTTCGCCTCGATGGATTTCGTGTAGTCGGCGTACCCCGTGCCCGTGTGCATGCCGAGTTTCAACTGGGTACCGATGTCGTCCGCGGTAACCGCGTCCCCGTTCGCCCACGTCAGGCCGTCTCGCAATTTCATGGTGAACGATTTGTCACCGAACGACCAGTCCGTTATCGCGTACGGGACGAACTCGTTTTTCGCGAGGTTGTACTGGGCGAAGCGGTCGAACAACAGGTTCTGTGACGCCTGTGCGTAACTCGACGGGTTCGAGGGGTTCCACTGGATGTTCGTCGGAACCTGATTCACACGGCTTCTGTGTTTTTTGTCGTATATCTGCGACCCGTCGCCGGTTCCATCTCCGCCGTTGTTGTCGTCCCCGCCGCCGTTACATCCGGCCAGCGCGGCAGCGCCAGCGGTCCCGGCCATCGCGAGGAGATGCCGACGGCTATATACGTCACTACAACTCGTGGAATCGTCTCTCATGGTCCAATAGAACCAGAACATTAGTCATAGATAAATGTTTGCACACCATCAACCAGTACGCTCCGTTCGGGACGAAAAGCGACGTACCGGGGTGGAACGACGATATTCGTCCCGAACGAACCGGTTTGCGAACTTTCTTGACGGAATCGGACGATACGCCGGTATGAACGAATACGACCGGTTCTGGGAGCTCGTCTACGGCGCTCGACGGTACCTCCAGTTGCTGTTGTTCTTCCTGCTGTTCCTTCTCGTGCTTTCGGGGGCCGCACTCGTCTTCGGACAGTCGAACCCCGCGTCGGCCGCGATGCTTCTGGTCGATTTCGCTCTCATCGTCGGTCTCGGAGCCGTCGTCGCCGGAGTGTATTGGTACAGCGTCCGTCGATACGCGAGACGGTAATCCCCCGGCCCGACCACAATCACGCGGTTCGAGAATCGTCGCCCGTCCTGTCCGCGGTCGCCCGCGCCAACGACCGAATCTCGTCGTCGAGCGGCGCGTCGCCGTCGGCGAACTCGCGGAGCGGTTCGACCGCGGACGGGTCGCCGACGTTACCTAACGCACCGACGGCGTGAACCTGTACGGTCCTGTCCCGGACCGGGAGGCGCTCACACAGCGGCTCGACCGCATCCGTCACGGCCTCCGGATGCGCCTCGGAAATCATGTTGACCGCGCAGACGCTCGCTGCCAGTACCGCACCGGACTCGTCCTCGATGAGGGCGACGAACCGCGATGCGTGCGGGCGAACAGCCTCGGGGTCGATGGTTGCGACCTCGTAGACGACGTTCGCGACGACGGTTCGCGCGGTGATTTGCCGTTGCAGCTCCGCCCGAGAAACGTCGGTCACGTGTGCCCGCGGTTCCGCATCGTGCGAAAACGCGTCCGCGCCGCCCGCGGTCGGGTCCGTGGGTTCGGTTTCCATGGCCGTGACGAGTTCGCCGACGTGCGGGACGAACCACTCGGCGCGTTCGACCGCCAGCACCCGAACGACTTCGGAGGCGAGGGCCGGAATCAGCGGCGTCTCGTGTTCGAGTAGGGAACACAGCGGTGGAATCGCTTCACGAACGGCTTCCGGCGAGTCATCGGCGATGGCGGCGAGGACGACCAGCGACTCCCGGAGGACGACGATTCGGTCGTCGTCGAGCGCCCCGACGAGCGTGGGTACGAGCGGTTCGACGCTATCGAGGTCCCGTTCGGCCACCGCCGAGACGAGTCGCGCCGCGTGGGTTCGGACGAGGTTGTCCTCGCGTTCGAGCGCCGCGCGGAGGCGTTCGGTGTCCACGTCGCCCGGTGAAACCGTTTCCGGGTCGAGTGCCGTGATTTCGTCGTTGTCACCCGTCATTCGACCGAAGACAGCGACGCCCGATAGAAATACGTGACGGTCGGCGGAGTCGTCCCGCGACATCCGTCGACGAACCGGCGGTCATCGATTCAATCGAGCAGTTCGGCGAGTCGTCCGGCCACGGTGCGTCCGATGGCCTCCATTCCGGCGTCCCCGGGATGCAGCGCGTCCGCGGTCAGTCCGGTCGCGTCCATCGCCTCGTCGCCGTCGATGACGTGGAGGTTGTCATGCGGTGACTCGGCGACGACATCCCGTAACGCCGCTCGAAAGTCCGCGGCGCGCCGAGCGTCGTCGTCCCGAACCACGTCGGCGTGGTACGGGAACAGCGTCACGCACGCGACCGGACGGGTCGGATGCGCACCGGCGACCTCGTTCGCCAGCGCCTCCGCGCGGTCGCGGAACTGCGCGAGCGTGAACCCTCGATTCGCCATGTTCACCGAGAGCGAGAGGGTCGCGACGTCCCAATCGTCACGACCAGCGAGGTAATCGGCCATGGCGGGTTCACAGAACGCGGACCCCGAGCATCCGAGGTTCAGCGCGTCCAAACCGAGGTAGCGGGCGACCCGGGCGACGTAGGAGAGGTGGACCGCCGAAGCCGCGGTTCCTTCCGTGATCGAGGTGCCGTACGCGAGATACCGTCCGCTCGGGAGTTCGTCCGATGTCGGCGGGCGGCAGTCTCCCGAAACGCCGTGTAGGGCGACTGGCGCACCGGCTTCGAACCGGAGCCGACAGATTCGGGGGGAGAATGCGCCCGCCCGCTCCGCCGCGGCGTCGAGTTTTCGAAGCCGTTCCGGAACGGCGAACTCGAACGTCGTCGGCGTCGGCCCGACGGTGACGGGTTCCGACGGCTGGAACTCGCCCCAGAACGCCCGGACAATCGCTGATTCGGCCGCCGAGAGCGTCACACGGACGGTCGCGTCGTCGCGTCTCGGGACGAAGCGAACCTCGCACCCGGTCGGGTGGCGCACGCGTTCGCGCGCCTTGATGTTCAGGTCGTTCCCGACGGACGACGGAACGCGACACAGTTGCTCGCCGTCGCTCGCCCAGTCGGCGGGAATCGTCTCCGCGACGTTGTGGAGCGACACGGATGGATACGTATCGGAGTGCATGACGTTGTTCAACGTACGAAGGTGCCGATAATAAGTGTGCGAGAAATTCGGACGTGTCGGTGCGCTTTTCGCGCGCCTCGTCGTGGGTGCTACCATGTCGAATCCCTCCGACTACAGCGTCAGTGTACAGAGCGTCGTGTTCCACTCCCGGTCGCTCGGCGACTTCCTCGACGCGCTCGAATCGACCGACATCGACCGACTGGAACTCTGGGGAGAGCACCTGTCCCCCGAGGACGACGAGGCGACCATCGCGGCGGGACGACGCCGCATCGAGGAGTCGTCGGTGGCGGTCGATGGATACGGTGTTATCGATATCGAAGACGCGGAGGAAGCGCGGGACCGCTTCGCGTTCGCCGCGGACCTCGGCGCGGAGTACGTCACCGTGAACTACCCGCCAGCGCGGGACGACATTACCGAGGAACTCGTCTATCTCGCCGAGGCGTTCGACCTCGATGTCGGAATTCACAACTACTCGACCGTCCACCACGACGACCTCTCGACGGTGTTCTCCGACATCGACGACGTTCGGTCCGTGGTGGACCGATACGACCACCCCCGACTCGGCGTCTGCATCGACACCGGTCACTTCCTCGTGATGGACGAGTCACCGGCGGACGCGATTTCGACGGTCGGCGACCGAATCGTCGCCGTCCACCTGAAGGACACCAGCGACGACGAGATAGAGGACCTCCCCGGTTCCGGAACGCTCGACCTCCCGACCGTCCTCGACCTGTTCGACGACCACGCGACCGTGGACGCGCCGCTCGTCGTCGAGTACGAACTCCCGGACGACCGGGCGCTCCCCGCGCTCCGGGAAGCCGGTGAGAACGTCCGCACCGCCGTCGAGGACGGACGATAAGTCCCGCCGCTACCGTTCGCGGGTTTCCGTCTCAGTCGAGGTCCGACGTGGGGGAGAACGCCAGTTCCGTCACGGCGGCCTCCAGTTCGACCGCGAAAATCCGGGTTCCGTCCTCGCCCTGTGCGGGTTCCTCGCCGTCGAACGACCACCCCTCGGGAACCGAGACGAGCGCTTCGACCGGCGGAGCGTCCGCGCGTTCCATTGTCAGCGTCCCGTCGTCCCACGACGTCGAACGAATCGCGCCGGACCCGCCGGTGAGCGCGTCGCGCGTCCCGACGACCTCTGGTCGGTCCATGGATTCGGACAGGTGGACGAGGAGAACGTCGTGCGGGGCGAGCGTGCGCTCGATACTCGTCCCGGCGAGCGACACGACGCGCTCCTCGAACGCGTCCCACGCGACGGGCGAACCGATGCCGAACTCCTCGGGAGAGAGGGAGACGGTCGCCGGTTCGTTCGTCCAGTTGAACGCCGCGACCGTCGCGCCGTCGCCGAACGGGTGGTCGCAGACGAGGCGGTCCGGGAACTCCTCGCTCCCGACGCCGACGACATCGCCGGTTCGGGCGGGCGGAAGCGTTCGTTCGAGGAGGTCGCGTCCCGCGTCGTCGATCTCCTCGATGGCGTCGCTGAAGACGTTGAGGCCGCCGGTGAGCGCGACGACGGCCGCGAACGCCCGCCGCTCGGCGTCGGTCAGGTCCGTCGTCGCCCGCACGAGTTGACAGTCCGGGTCGTTGAGCCACAGGCGACGATGGGTGAACTGGCGGTTGAGCGCGTTCCGGACGGCGTTCTTCAGGGCGGGTTGGCTGTCCGGCTCTCCGGGCGTCTCCCACACCGGGTCCACGTCCGGGCCGATTCGCATCGCGTCCACGATGCCGACGCTGGGGCCGACGGGTGCACCGCATCCGAGGATGAACGTCTCGTCGCCCGCGACGTCGCGGATGATGGACAGCCCGGTCCGGTAGGCGTCCGCCCGCGTCGCCGTTTCGTCGTGGTAGTCGCCCGGCAGCGCGGCGGCGAAGAGGAAGTCCAGTTTGAGATAGTCGTAGCCCCACTCGTGGACGACGGTGTGGAACGTCTCGCGGAGCCACCTCTGGACCTCCGGATGGGTCGCATCGAGGCCGTACAGGTACTCCCCCGACCGAAATCCGGCTCCCACGGGGCCGTCTTCGTCGGCGATGAGCCACTCCGGATGCTCCGTGGCGACGGTCGAATCCGCGGCGACGTGGAACGGTGCGAGCCAGATGCCGGGGGTGTAGCCCGCCGACTCGATGTCCTCGGCGAGTGCGCCCATGTCCGAGAAGTCGTCGTTGACGGACCGCCAGTCGCCGATGGCTGTCGTGTAGCCGTCGTCGATTTGCACGATATCGACGGGAATCCCCCACTCGTCCAACCACTCCGCGTTCTCCCGAACGTCGCTCTCGGAGACGTCCGTGAAGTAGTGATACCACGAACACCACCCCGTCGGGACGGACTCGGGGATGCGGGCGTCCATTCGCTCACCGACCGCGGACGCCCACGCGGCGAGGGCGTCGGATACGGTGTGCGACGCGTCCGCCAGAAGCGGGGACCCGGTCAGCGTTTCGCCGGGCGCGAGACGGTAGCCGTCGGCCGGACAGACGGCCGTCACGCCGGAGACACCGCTCGAATCGTCCGCGATGTCGAACCGTGTAACGTAGCGGTCGTGGTCCAGAAACCCGAGGGTGAGCGACCGCGACCCGTCAGCGACGGCCGTGACGTAGTTGCTCGTCCGCGTTTCCTCGTCGGCCGCCAAGTCGTACATCATCGGTGCGGCGTCCTCGCTCTCCGGCGGGAAGCATTCCCCGACCGGAAGCGCCCCGGTCGGCGTCCACGATTGGTAGCCGTGTCGGTACACGCGGGCGTCCGAACCGAACTCGACGTCGCCACCCGCTATCCGGAAGGAATCGACCGTCACGGTCGTTTCGGACGCGTTTTCCAGTCCCATCGTCACGACGACGCCGCCCGGGTGAGCGTCGAGTTCGATACGGAGTTCGACGGGTTCCCCGCCGTCGCGTCGGCAACGGTGGACGACGGCGAGCGTCGAATCGTCGAGCGTGGCGTCGGCGGAGCGGGCTTCGGACCCGTCGGGCGTGACGAGCTCGCCGTCGAGAACGACACCGGGAGAACCGGCGAAGACGACGCCGTTAGCGTCATGAACTGTCAGTTGCGCCTCGTCGATGTCGTAGCGGAGCGTGGTCGTGTCCCTCGTCCGTTCGAGCATGGCCCCATGTTTCGGCGACGGAGCATAAAAATATCCTCGACCAGAACCGTGCGATAAGCGGTCGGAGCGAAGCGGCCCGGTCGTCGTATCCCGTTTCGACGACCCCGCTGTCGATCCGTTCTTCTGGGGTGGCGGTTTCCGTCGCATCGTCGAGAGGGGAAGTATTATATCTCCCCGTCGAAATTTGGTAGCAGTATGCAGACAGCCACCCTTAGTGGGAGCTGGGAGTTTCGACGTTCCGGCGACGAACGCTGGCGCGGGGCGACCGTTCCCGGTGGGATATACGGAGACCTACTGAGCGCGGGCGAGATCGACGACCCGTACGAAAACGACAACGAACTCGACCTGCAGTGGGTCGGTGAATCGGACTGGGAGTACCGCCGGGTCGTGACGGTCGACGAATCGTTCCTCGACCACGAGCGGGTCGTGCTTCAGTGCGACGGTCTGGACACCGTTGCGACCGTCTACGTCAACGGTGAAATCGTCGGCGGGGCCGAAAACATGTTCCGACGACACGTGTTCGACGTCGCCGACGCCCTGACCGCGGGGGAAAACGAGGTTCGAATCCGGTTTCGCTCGCCAGTCGAGTACGCGGCCGAGCGGGCAGCGGACCACCCGTACGACGTGCCCACGCTTCGCTATCCCGTCGACCAGCCCGCTCGAAACTTCATCCGAAAGGCCCAGTGTCATTTCGGCTGGGACTGGGGGCCGTGTCTTCCCACGGTCGGCATCTGGCGCGACCTCCGACTGGTCGCTCACTCGTCGCCGCGAATCGACCACGTAACGCCCGTACAGCGCCACGACCAAGGGGACGTCGAACTCGACGTTCGAGTCGGACTCTCGGTGCCGACCCCCGGCGAGTACGAGGTTTCCGCGGCGGTCGATGGAACCGACGCGTCGGCGAGTCGGCGGGTGACGCTCGACGGTGACGGGGAAATCGCGCTGTCGATGACCGTCGAAAAGCCGGAACTGTGGTGGCCCGCGGGTCGCGGCGACCAACCGCTGTACGACCTCGGCGTGACCGTCGAAGGCGACACCGCTCACTCGGTGACCGAACGGATCGGGTTTCGTGACGTCGAACTCGTTCGACCGCCAGACGGGGGCGGTGACGGCGAGGGCTTCCACCTCCGCGTGAACGGCGAGCCGATTTTCGCCCGCGGCGCGAACTGGATTCCCGCCGACGCCATGTATCGAAACGTGACCACGAAAACGTACGACGACTTGCTCTCCAGCGCCGTCGACGCCAATATGAACGCGGTTCGCGTTTGGGGCGGCGGCTACTACGAACGAGACGACTTCTATCGCCTCTGTGATGAGAAGGGACTGCTCGTCTGGCAGGACTTCATGTTCTCCTGTGCGCTGTATCCGGGCGACGACGCGTTCGTGAACTCGGTCGAGGCGGAGGCGCGCTATCAAGTCCGTCGTCTCTCGACCCATCCCTCGGTCGCGCTGTGGTGCGGCAACAACGAACTCGAAGTCGGCGTGGAGAGCTGGTTCGCGGACAGCGACCACATCGACCGACTCGAAGACGACTACGACGGCCTGTTCAGGGAAACCCTCGGAGCGGTCGTGGACGAGGAGAACCCGTCCTGTCCGTACTGGTCTGCCTCCCCGTCCAGCGGTCCCGACAGGCTCGACCCGGAGGACGAAGGATGCGGAGACATCCACTACTGGGGCGTCTGGCACGAGGGGAAACCGTTCTCGGCGTTTCTGGAGACGGAACCGCGGTTCGTCTCGGAGTTCGGCTATCAGTCCTTCCCCTCGGTCGAAACGCTGGCCGACGTGGTTCCGACCGACCAGCACAATCCGACCGCGCCGCTGATGGAACACCACCAGCGTAACGAGGTCGGCAACAAGCGCATCCTCCAACGGATGGCCGACCACTTCCGCATGCCGTCGGACTTCGACGATTTCGTCTACTTGAGCCAGATTCAGCAGGGCTTGGCCATCCGTACCGCGGTCGAACACTGGCGACGGCGGAAACCACACTGCATGGGGACGCTCTACTGGCAGCTGAACGACCTCTGGCAGTGCGCGTCGTGGTCGTCCGTCGAATACGGCGGCGAGTGGAAGGCGCTCCACCACATCGCGCGGCGGTTCTACGAACCGACGTTGGTTTCGATGGTCGAGGAGGAGGAGGACCTCGAACTGTGGGTGACGAACGACGGCCGCGAGCCGATTTCCGGGACGGTCCGCGTGGAAGCCGTCACGATGGACGGCGAGCACCTGTTCGAAACCGAATTCGCCGCCGAGGTACACGGAGACGGGAGCGACCGAATCGGCACCGTCGACGTCGAAACCGCGCTCGGCGACGCCGCGCGCTCGGAGGTGCTGTTCCGGGCGACCTCGGCGACTCTCGACATCGATTCGACCGCGTATCATACGCTCGTCCCGTACAAACGGCTCTCGCTGCCGGACTCCGACATCGAACTGACGGTGCGCGACGGAAACGCAATCGTTCGCGCCCCCGAAGCCGCGCTCTTCGTCGAGTTGCGAAGCGACGGGCGCGGGCGGTTCGAGGACAACTATTTCCACCTCGCGCCGGGAGAGGAGCGGACGCTCGCGTACGAATCAGAGCGTGACGTATCCGACGAGGAGTTGAAAGGGACGATTTCCGTTCGCCACCTCGCCGAGACGTACTGACCGAACCGCTCACTTCGTTTTCGTTCTTCCCCACTCGGCGGTCCGTGCACGGGTTGCCGGACTTCCCGCGGCGACACCCGCAACGCTCACGCTTTCCGCGGCCGCTCCGGTAGTTCGTCGGATAGTCCGTCTGGTTACCACGGATACGCGACCGATGATTCTCGCGTTTCCGGACGAATATTTGCGACTTCGACACCGATGAGATAATGGTTCGCCGTCGAAGTGAGCGGCGGAGGTGTTTGACTTTATCAAATAATGTGAATACTGATTCCGAATACGCCGTCGTGACGAGGGACGGAACCGCTCCGTGAAAGGACAAAGCGCGCACCTAAACGGCAAATATCGCGCGTCTCGCACCGATTCCGGTGGCGTGGGAGTGAGTGTGAACTACCGCTTCTCGTTTGAAATCGTCAAATTCCTTGATTTGACTTCCCTCTCCGTTTGATATCCTAAAACAAAAATCGGTGTACCGTCGGGACGCTCACACGGGCTGACGAGCTTTCCGGAACAACGAACGTTCTATTTATTCGTGAACAACTGGTGGTTCGGACGGAAACGACCTCGTTCAGCTACGGTTCGTCGTGCAGTCGCGCGTTTTTCTACGGGTAGTCCCGGTCCGTCTTCTGTTTGAATTTATCAAACCATCTGTGGCGCTCGGAACGTTCGAACGATTCGCGTTTACCGACTCGATAGAGAATTACACCACTAGTTCTGTAATGAATATTTGGCGGACCGTTTGGACGGATGTGGACGGTCGGTGACCGTCCCACCGGCCACGCTGGTTCTTCGACGTGCGCGAACGGAAATCCACACACGGGTCGAAGGGAAGCATCGATATCGCGGCAGGAAGACGGCGATTCCGAGGAAACGCGTGGAACATCGCCGCCACGGGAATGGTTATTAGGCCGCCACCACAACGACCCAAACATGCCGACGGAATCGACCGCGACGTTCGAATCGTCGTTACGGACGCTCGACGTGCCGTGCACAGTGACGACCGTCGATGACTTCCCCGACGCGCTGGACGCGGCAATCGAGGCGCCCGCGGTGGGCGTCCCACTGGACATCGACGGACTAGATTTGGGCGACGCGGACGTGACGCGTTCGCCGTCCACGGGACAACTCGCGGACGCGAAGACGGGCGTCACGCCCGCCGCGCTCGGCGTCGCGGCACACGGAAGTCTCCTTCTGCAATCGTCCGCCGAGGGGACCGAACCCGTCAGTCTCTATCCCCCTCGTCACGTCGCCGTGGTTCGGGAGAGCGACATCGTTCCCGATGTTCGAGACGCGCTCGAACGGCTCGACGGCGAGTTCGACGCCGGTCGGCGGTCCGCCGTCTTCGCCACCGGCGTCAGCGCCACGGGCGACATGGGCGCGCTCGTGGAAGGCGTTCACGGGCCGGGCGACGTCCGCGTCATCGTCGTGGAGGGACGCTGATGAGCGGCGAGAGCCGACGCCGGACGGCGGCGAAAATTCGCCACCTGCTGGAAACGGAGGGAGAGAGCGTTCAGGAGAACACGACGCACTTCAACGAGGGACGCTACGACGCGGTCGAGGAGTTCGACGGGTACGAAGCGGTCCGCGAGGAAGCGCGCGCCATCAAGGAGGACGCCATCGACCGACTTCCCGAACTGATCGAAACCCTCCGCGAGTCGGTCGAGGACAACGGCGGCCACCTGTACGTCGCCGACGACGCCGCGGACGCGAACGCGTACATCCGAACCGTCGCCGACGATGCCGACGCGGAATCCGTCGTCAAGAGCAAGTCGATGACGACCGAGGAACTCGACGTCAACGAGGCGCTCGAAACCGACGACGTCGACGTCTGGGAAACGGACCTCGGCGAGTTCGTCATCCAAGTCGCGGACGAAGCGCCGTCGCACCTCATCGGACCTGCGTTCCACCGAACGACCGACGACGTTGCCGACCTCTTCAACGAGTACTTCGACCCGGACGAACCGTTCGAGACGGCCGAACAGCTCACCGACTTCGCCCGGGACTACCTCGGCGAGCGAATCCGCGACGCCGACGTCGGCATGACCGGCGCGAACTTCGTCCTCGCCGACTCGGGAACGATAACGCTCGTCACCAACGAGGGGAACGCGCGAAAGTGTGCGGTGACGCCCGATACCCACATCGCGGTCACCGGCGTCGAGAAAGTCATCCCGTCGCTGTCGGAGCTCGGGCCGTTCGTCGAACTCATCGCCCGGTCGGCCACGGGCCAGGACATCGCCCAGTACGTCTCGCTGTTCAGCCCGCCGACCGACTCGCCCACGTTGGATTTCGAGCACCCCGACGAGCCGGGATTCGGACCCCAGCGCGACCGGGAGTTCCACCTCGTCCTCATCGACAACGGCCGCATGGCGATGCGCGAGGACGACCAGTTGCGCGAGACGCTGTACTGCATCCGCTGTGGTGCCTGTGCGAACTCCTGTGCGAACTTCCAGCACGTCGGCGGCCACGCCTTCGGCGGCGAGACGTACACCGGCGGCATCGCCACCGGCTGGGAAACCGGCGTCCACGGCATCGAGAGCGCGGGCGAGTTCAACGACCTCTGTACGGGGTGCTCGCGCTGCGTCAACGCCTGCCCGGTGAAAATAGACATCCCGTGGATAAACACGGTCGTCCGGGACCGACTCAACCGCGAACACGACCCCTCCGAGTTCGACTTCCTCGTCGAAGGGCTGACGCCGGACGAGGAACCCGCGGGTCTCGACCTCCAGAAGCGGGCGTTCGGCAACTTCGAGACGCTGGCGACGGTGGCGAGCAAAACCGCCCCCGTCTCGAATCGACTGCTCGGTTCGTCTCCCGTCCGTGCCGCGATGAGCCGACTCGCGGGTATCGACCGCCGCCGCGACCTGCCGACCTTCCGGGGCGAATCGCTCGTCGAGTGGTTCGCGGCGCGTGGCGGGAGCCGCGTCCGCGACGCCGACCGAACCACCGTCCTGTATCCCGACGTGTACACGAACTACGTCCTCGTTGACCGCGGGAAGGCGGCGGTGTCCCTCCTCGAATCCCTCGGCGTCGAGGTCGTCGTCCCCGACGTTCCCGGAAGCGGACGCGCACCGCTCTCGCAGGGGATGGTCGACACCGCTGAATCGAAGGCCCGTCGCGTGTTCGACCACCTCCGTCGGCACATCGACCGCGGCCGCGACGTCGTCGTCATCGAACCGAGCGACCTCGCCATGTTCCGACGGGAGTACGAAAAGTTGCTCCCCGCGCGCGCCTTCGAAACCCTCTCCGGGAACAGCTACGAGGTGCTCGAATACGTGTTCGGACTGCTGGAAAACGGCGCTGACGTCGACGCGCTTGCGAGTCCGGGCACGAAACTCGCCTATCACAGCCACTGTCAGCAGCGAACGCTCGGGGTGGACGCCTACACCGAGGCGGTCTTCGAGCGCCTCGGCTACGACGTCGTTACGTCGGACGTGGAGTGTTGCGGCATGGCCGGAAGTTTCGGGTACAAATCGGAGTACTACGAGTTGAGCATGGACGTCGGGGAGACGCTCCGCGACCAGTTCGAGGGCGAGACCGACCGGACCATCGTCGCCTCCGGGACCTCCTGTACGGAGCAACTCGTGGACCTCCTGTCCACCGACGTTCGCCACCCGGTCGAGATCATCGAGGCGTCGGGACGGTAGCGGTCACCCTCGACCCCGATTTTCGGCGACCGTCGCTATCGAAGCGTTCTCGGGCCGTATCCGGCAGTGAACACGGTGGTAATCGCCGACTATAACCGAGGATTGCGCACGCTACCGCGGGTAGTCCGAGCGAACTTGCGGACGCCCTCGTGATATCGATACCGGTACCCGGGACCCGAGACCGAGAACGAACTCCCAAATTGACAGTTCGGGAGGTGGTTGGTTCGAGGTCGTTTCTGAAATGCGTGAAACAGATATTCGGATTATCACCCGATACAGTCCGTCTATACCGAGTTCTATATCTCAAAAAGGAACTAACCGTGTCGTTCATCTTCTCTCTTCACCGATTTTTTATACGTTTTGGGAGGCCTAGCAGGATGCACTCACGAGACCGAATTCAGTAAGTGGTCTCACATCGGTAACAAATCGACCCGTCGTGTTCTGAGACTTTTCGCATTTCTCCACACCCCAAGTTAATCCGTTCCATCCGCTATTTTTAGCCGCCTCTTTCGATTAGTAATGTGGTCGAAACAAAGATACCTCCGCTCCATGGTGGATGTATGCTATCCGAAACAACCGTCGTCGATCAACAATTCGAAGAAACCGTTCGCTCGCTGTTCGAAGATGCGGATTCCGTCCTGATAGTGAATCCCGCACCGCCCGTGTTCCGAGCACTCATACTGACGGCGGTCGAATCCGACATCGACCTCCCCGACCTCAAGGTGCTCGCCAGTTCGGACGTGCTGAAATCGGCCGTCGAGGACTTCATCCTCGCGAGTCGCGTCGCGGATTTAGTCGAACAGGAGGTACTGACACTCCGGACGACCTCGGATATCGCACGGAATTCCCTGCTCGTCAGCGACGACCTCGTCGTGACGGTGATAACCTTGGACGGGAAACTGACGGGGCTGCAGTCGTCTGACGAGGAGTTGGTCGAAAACGTTCGGACGACGTTCATGGACGAGTGGGAGACGGGCGATACGTTCAGTTTGCGAACCCCGCCGTTCTCCCGCGTGAAAGAAACGCTCGACGAAGACTTCGGAGAAGACGTCAAGGACGATTTCATGATGGTCGTCGAGTCGGTTGACACGATTCCGGGGGAGGACGACGAACTCGATGAGGTCGCCATCGCATTGCTGGTCGGAGCGAACAACGAGGAACTGCTCTACGACATCAGCAAATGGGGAGAGGATACCGGCGTCGCGAGTAAAGCCACGTTTTCGCGGACGAAAACGCGGCTCGAAGACCGTGGCCTGATAGAGACGGAAAAGGTCCCCATCGACGTCGGCCGCCCGCGACTTCGGTTGGTCTTGGTGCCGAACGACCTGCAGGACATCGACAACCTGGCCGAACAGGTGACCGCGTAGCGCCGACCGCCGTCCGTACCGAACGCCCGTCGCTCGCACTCGACGGGCGAAAACGTACGAGGAGTGGAACGTACCGTGTCCGACGGGTGAAACGGAAAACCCGGTTCTGGCATCGAAAACGCACCGCATCTCGACGTCTTCGACCCACCGCGGTCGAACGGGACTTCCGAAGACCCCTAACATTACAACAATAGTATTGTAATCTCTTGCGCGAGGAAAAGCGGCGTCACCGTTTCCTCGACCGCTTCGACCGAACTTTGTTCTCTATATCAGAACGAATTCGCGGTCCGACCCGACGGATTTCGGTGTCGGATTTCCCCGTCTCCGGCGAATACCGGCGTCTATCTTTCGGCTATCGGCCGTTTCGAAACCTGACGGACATCGACGCTGGCACCTGGCTCGTTCTGGTATTGGGAACGGATCCCTCACGAGTCGCGTGACGGTATCACGTCGGGGTCGATTCTCGGAGAGAGACGTCTCTATCCGGTCGCGTCGCCGGTTGTCGTCTGGTCAGACCGTAACCGTCCCGTTCACGAGCCGCCCGATTCGGTCGATATCGATGATAACTTCGTCGCCTTCGGTGAGGGTGAACGACTCCGGGGGTACGAGCGCGGTTCCCGTGAGCAGAACCAACGTCTCGGGGAGGCTGTTGTGCCGTCGAAGGTACGAGACGAGTTCCTCGCAGGTGGTCACCATCTCCCTCGTCGTGGTTGATCCCTCGTACACCGTCTCCCCGTCGCGTCGTATCGAGAGGGACATCGAGAGGTCGTGCGGGTCGCCGACCGTTTCCGACGAAGCGATGCAGGGACCGATGGCACAACACCGGTCGTACACTTTCGCCTGCGGAAGGAACAGCGGGTTTTCTCCCTCGATATCCCGACTGGAGACGTCGTTTCCGACCGTGTAGCCGACGACTTCGCCGCGGTGCAGGACGATGCCGAGCTCGGGCTCCGGAACGTCCCACTCCGAATCGCCACGCACGCCGATATTCTCCCACGGACCGACCGTCCGCGACGGCGTTGCCTTCATGAACAGCTCCGGTCGCCCGCTGTCGTACACGTCGATGTACACCTCCGGTTTGCCGCTCTCGGCTTTGCGCGCCTCCTCGCTGATTCGGTACGTGACGCCCGCCGCCCACACCTCGTCGGCGACGATGGGTTGGCGGATGTTCCGGTCGGCGTCGTCGAACTCGATGCGGTCGGCGTCGTCGAGGCGGTTTCGAGCGACGGTATCGATGGACGTGTCGTTCGCGTTCGCCGCGCGAGCGAGCGCCCTGAACGAACTGAGGTCAGCTGAGACGGACGTGAGGTCGTATGCGGTTCCGTCGTCGTCGATCACGACCAACGTATCCGCGGATGAGCGAGGCTCTCCCCCGGGGAGTCGGTAATAGCGCATACACAGTGATGAGCGGAAGGTGTTAAAAGAGTATCGCCGTGGAGAAACCCGTTTTGCCGGTGACGAAACGGGTTCCTTCGACGCTTAGACGACCCGCGCGAGCCAGCGGCTCACTGGCTCAACGAGGCTCATGCTTCGTCAAACAGCGCGGAGTAGAACCCCGCTGGCTTGGTGAGGATCACGCCTCATCAAACGACGCAAAGCAGAGCTTTGCTGGCTCGACGAAGCTCACGCTTCGTCAAACAACTCCTCACCTTCGACCATGTGCTCCTCGACGGCGTTCATGTCGAGCGTCACGCCGAGGCCCGGTTCTTCGGGAATCTCCATCCTCCCTTCCCGAATGAGGTCGTCCTCCTCCACGAGGTCCTCCCACCAACCGAGTTGATAGGAATGGTATTCGACGGCGAGGCTGTTGGGTATCGCCGCCGCGACCTGTGCGGACGCCATGGTTCCGATGGGCGAAGAAACGTTGTGCATGGCGACGGGGATGTAGTACATGTCCGCGAGATCGGCGACCTTTCTCGTCTCGCGCATCCCGCCCACGCGGGGCAGGTCCGGCGCGATGATGTCCACCGCCTGCGGTTGAAGGAGCGTCCGCTGACCGAACTTTCGATAGACGTTCTCGCCCACGGCGATGGGCGTCGTCGTCGATTCCGTGACCTTCTGCTGTACGTCGTGATTCTCCGGCGGAATCGGGTCTTCGAGCCACCACACGTCGTACGCTTCGAGTTCGCGGGCGAGGCGCTTCGCGCTACCGCTCGTGAACGACCAGTGGCAGTCGAACGCCACGTCCGCGCGGTCGCCGACCGTTTCACAGACTCGCTCGACGATTTCGACCTTGTGGTCTATCTCGGGACCGCGAAGGTGGCGGTTCGCGCGGTCCTTCTCGTACCCCGAAGGAACGTCGAGGTCGAACTTGATTGCGTCGTAGCCGAGTTCGGAGACGACGCGTTCCGCCTCCGCCGCGTTCGATTCGGGTTCCGACTCGTCTCCCGCATGGCAGTCGCAGTATATCCGAACCTCGTCGCGGTACTTCCCGCCGACGAGTTGGTAGGCCGGGAGTTCGACGAGTTTCCCTGCGAGGTCGTGCAGGGCGATTTCGATACCGGAGATGGCTGAGATGGTTTTCCCGGAGATGGAGCCTTCGCCGGACATCTTCTGGACGAGATGTTCGTAGAGTCGGTCGATATCGAGCGGATTCTCGCCGACGAGAAACGGCTTCATCCGCTCGATGATGGCCGTGTCGCCGCCGCCCCAATAGGATTCGCCGGTTCCAACGACGCCAGCGTCGGTGTAGACGCGAACGAGAATCCACGGGTAGTTGCCGTCCACCATCGTCGTCTGTACGTCGGTTATCTCCGCGTCGCGGACCCCGCCGCGTCGGTTGGTGAGGCCCATCGTCTCGGCGGAGAGGTCACGCATCGTATACTCCGCGTTCGGGTCGCAGAGCTTCGCATGGTCAACCATTGCATGCGATGGATTCCCAGAGGTCAGTAGTAAAGGTTGCGACTCGGGAGATATCGTCCGAGTCGCTCACTCGACCGACACCCATCTCTCGGTTTCGGCGGCCTCGTAGATGGCGGCGAGCGTCCGCATATCGACGAGGGCGTGTTCGCCGTCGGGCGTCGGCTTGACCCCTCGAACGACTCGGTCCGCGAAGTAGTCGAACTCCTCGGTCATCTCGTCGCCGAACAGGTCGCGGCGGCCGTCGTCGATCTCCATCTCGCGGCCGTCCGCCAGTCGGAGCGTGAGCGTCTGTGGAGTGGCACCCAAAAACGCCGGGTCGAGACGCAGTTCGCCCTCGGTGCCGATAACTCGGACCCCGCCCGATAGGTGCGCGTTCTGGCTGACGGTGCAGGCGGCGTACGTGCCGTCGTCGAACCGGAGCGAGAAGGTGGCGTGTTCGTCCGGAACGTCGTCGAACGCCTCGTGTTCGGAGTGCATCTGTGCGGTCACGCTCACGGGGTCGGCGTCGAGGACGAACCGAGCGGTGTTCAGCGGATAGATACCGAGGTCCATCACCGTCGAACCGTATCCGGCGAGGTCGGGGTCGAGTCGCCACTGGTCCGGGTTGCCCGAAACGACGTCAAGCATCTGCTGTTCCATGTGGCCGTGGACGGCCACCGGGTCGCCGATGGCACCGTCGCGGACGAGTTCACGCATCCGACGAACCTGCGGGTCGGTCTGCATTCGGTAGGCGACCATCAACGGAACGTCTTCGGCGGCCGCGACGAGTTCCTCGGCGCGGTCGAGCGTCGCCTCCATCGGCTTTTCGCAGAGCACCGCCTTCCCGTGGTCCGCCGCGGCGGACACGTACTGCAGGTGAGACGCGTTCGGCGTACAGACGTACGCCGCGTCGTACTCGTCGGTCGCGTCGCCGTTCACGAACTCGTCGTACGTGAGGGCGGCACTGACGGTCGGACTATCGTCGGCGACGGTCTCAGCCTTTTCGTGGGAACTGCTGACGGCGACGGTCGTCTCGCAGAACTTCGATTCTCGAATCGCCGGGACGGCCTGCTCGCGCGTCCACCAACCGAGACCCACGAGGGCGACGCGGAGCGTGCCCGATTCCAGTTCTTCCCAATCCCGTTGTCTGATACCGCTCAGGTAGTCGTCGACGGTCATACCCGGACGATTCAACCCAGTCGGCAAAAAACTAGTGATGGCCGTAGTAAAATTCCCGTCAAACGTTCGTCGAACCGTAACAGTCGTATGGCAGAAGTGAGAATAACGGCGTGATGTCGGAGACGACGTACAACTACGTTAACGGCGAGTGGATCGAATCGGAGTCGGGTGACACCATCGAAGTCGAGAACCCCGCAAACCCGAACGAGACAGTGGGACGCTATCAGTCGTCCAGCGCGACCGACGCGACGGCCGCGGTCGAAGCCGCCGCTGCAGCGGCCGACGACTGGGCATCGACGCCGGGACCGGAGCGCGGGAAAATCCTCCGCGCGGCCGGGACCCTGCTCGAAGAGCGCAAGGACGAGCTGACGGACGTGCTCGTCGCCGAGGAAGGGAAGGCCCACGCCGAAGCCGGTGGGGAGGTCCAGCGGGCTATCGACATCTTCCACTACTTCGCCGGGAAGGCGGCCGACCTCGGCGGAACGATGAAGAGTCCGAGCGCACCGAACCAGAACCTGTACACGAGAACGGAACCGGTCGGCGTCGCCGCGCTCATCACGCCGTGGAACTACCCCATCGCCATCCCGGCATGGAAGCTCGCACCGGCCTTGGCGGCCGGGAACGCGGTCGTGCTCAAACCGGCGTCGGCCGCACCCGGCGTCGCAATCGAACTCGCGCGGGCGTTGGACGAGGCCGGACTCCCCGACGGCGTGCTGAACGTCGTCACCGGTTCGGGGAGCACCGTCGGCACCGAATTCGTCGAACACGATGCGGTGGATGCCGTCTCGTTCACCGGTAGCAGCGAAGTCGGCGAGATGGTGTACGACCGGGCGACCGACGCGGGCAAACGCGTCCAGACGGAACTCGGCGGCAAGAACCCGACGGTCGTCGCGGCCTCGGCCGACCCGGCGGAGGCCGCCGATATCGTCGCGGGCGGCGGGTTCGGGACGACCGGCCAGTCGTGTACCGCGTGTTCCCGCGCCATCGTCCACGAGGACGTGTACGACGAGTTCGTGGCCGAACTCGTGGACCGCGCCGAATCCATCGACGTCGGTCCGGGTGCCGACCACGAGATGGGACCACAGGTGAGCGAAAGCGAACTCGAATCGACGCTCGACTACATCGAAATCGCCGAAAACGAGGGTGCGGCGCTCGCGGCGGGGGGCAACACTCCCGACGGTGAAGCGGTCGAGACCGGGTACTTCGTGGAACCGACCGTGTTCACCGACGTGGACTCCGAGATGCGAATCGCACAGGAGGAGGTCTTCGGGCCGGTCGTCGCCGTCATCAAGGTGAGCGATTTCGACGAGGGTCTCCACGTCGCGAACGACGTTCACTACGGCCTCTCGGCGAGCATCGTCACCGACGACCACACGGAAGCCAACCGCTTCATCGATGAGGTGGAGGCGGGCGTCGTGAAGGTCAACGACAAGACGACGGGACTCGAACTTCACGTTCCCTTCGGCGGGTTCAAGCGCTCGTCCAGCGAGACGTGGCGCGAACAGGGCGACGAGGGACTGGAGTTCTACACCATCGAGAAGACGGTGTACGACAGCTACTGAGGAACCACTCGGTACCGTCGTTCGGTTCGTCCTTTTTTGACGTGACGTTCGTTCCCTCGATTCGGTTCCGGTCGTTGGAATCTGTCCGTCCTTGGGGTCGGTCTCGTCGAGGTACCCGACGAAGTCGGTGACGTGTTCGCACCTCGCGTCGGATTTATCGGCTCATGACGTTTCGACGACCGAATCGAGGAATTGGCGATAGATATCGTCACGGACAACTCCATCGTTGCTGAGGGAGGCGAGTAACCAAGCGTGGAAATACCGCGACACCTCCCGTCCAAACCATTAAGAGATGTGATTGCGAGAAACCAACTGATGCAAACTGAATCGGATCGTGGAGACCGTCGTATCGCCGACGAAGGGCGAGTAGAAGGGGTCCTCGAAGAGATGACGATAGCGGAAAAGGTCGCACAACTGGGGTCGGTGAACGCGAACAAACTGCTCGAGGACGATGGAAGCCTCGACCGGAAGGCAACGGAGGAACTCCTCGAAAACGGAATCGGTCACCTGACGAGACTCGGCGGGGAAGGAAGCCTTCCGCCACGGGAAGCCGCGAACCGGACGAACGAACTCCAGGACTTTCTCGGGAACGAGACTCGACTCGGCATCCCCGCGATTCCCCACGAGGAGTGTCTGAGCGGCTATATGGGACCGAACGGAACGACGTTCCCGCAGATGATCGGCGTCGCGAGTACGTGGTCGCCGGACCTCGTCGGGGAGATAACGGACACCATCCGCGGTCAGTTGGAGGCGATTGGGACGACGCACGCGCTCTCGCCGGTGCTCGACATCGCTCGGGACCTTCGGTGGGGACGCGTCGAGGAAACGTTCGGCGAGGACCCGTATCTCGTCGCGGCGATGGCCCGTGGATACGTGAACGGCTTGCAGGGTGATGGCGACGGCATCTCCGCAACGCTCAAGCACTTTGCCGGTCACGGCGCCGGGGAGGGCGGGAAAAACCGCAGTTCGGTCAACGTCGGACGCCGGGAACTTCGGGAGACCCACCTGTTCCCGTTCGAGGCCGTCATCAAAACGGCCGACGCCGAGTCCGTAATGAACGCCTACCACGACATCGACGGCATCCCGTGCGCGAGCGACGAGTGGTTGCTGACGGACGTTCTCCGTGGCGAGTGGGGATTCGACGGGACGGTGGTTTCGGACTACTACAGCGTCGAGTTCCTGCAAAGCGAGCACGGCGTCGCGGCATCGAAGCAAGCGGCGGGGGTGATGGCCGTCGAGGCCGGTCTCGACGTCGAACTCCCCTACACGGACTGCTACGGCGACCATCTCGTGAACGCCGTCGAAGACGGGGACGTGGCCGAAGCGACGGTGGATACGGCGGTTCGTCGGGTCCTCCGTGCGAAGGCCGAGAAGGGACTCCTCGACGATCCGACCGTCGACGTCGCCGCCGCCGCCGCCCCGTTCAACACCGAGAACGCGAGAGACCTCACCACCCGCGCCGCCCGCGAATCGATGACCCTCCTGAAGAACGAGGACGATTTTCTTCCCTTCGACGGGGAGGAACTGGAGACCGTGGCCGTCGTCGGTCCGAAAGCCGACAACGCACAGGAACTCATGGGCGATTACGCGTATCCGGCACACTATCCCACGGAGGAAGTCGACCTCGATGCCACGACCCCGCTCGACGCTATCGAAGCACGCGGCGAGCACGCCGGATTCGATGTTCGATACGAGCAGGGGTGTACGACGACCGGATCCTCGACCGAAGACTTCGATTCGGCGGCCGAGGCGGCCGAACCCGCCGACGTCGCCGTCACGTTCGTCGGCGCGCGCTCCGCCGTCGATTTCTCCGACATCGACGAGAAGCAAGCCGACCTCCCGAGCGTTCCCACCAGCGGCGAAGGTTGTGACGTGGTCGACTTGAATCTCCCCGGCGTCCAGCAGGAACTCGTGGAACGCGTCCACGAGACCGGAACGCCGTTGGTCGTCGTCGTCGTGAGCGGGAAACCTCACTCCGTCGAGTGGATCGCTGAGGTAGCGCCCGCGCTCCTCTACGCGTGGCTTCCGGGTGAACGCGGGGGTGAAGGAATTGCTGAAGTGCTGTTCGGCGAACACAACCCCGGCGGCCGCCTCCCAGTCTCCATCCCGCGGTCGGTCGGCCAACTGCCGGTTTACTACAACCGAAAACCCAACACCGCGAACGAAGAGCACGTCTACACGGAGAACACACCCCTGTACCCGTTCGGCCACGGTCTGAGCTACACCGACTTCGAATACGGCGACCTCTCGCTATCGACCGACTCGCTCGCTCCGTCCGGGCGGGTGAGCGCCGAAGTCACGGTCAGCAATACGGGCGACCGCGACGGACACGAAGTCGTCCAGTTGTACGCGAGCGCGAAGTCCCCGAGTCAAGCACGACCGGTTCAAGAACTGGTCGGGTTCGAACGGATATTCCTCGCCGCTGGCGAGTCGAAACGCATCATCTTCGAAATCGACGCCTCGCAACTCGCGTTCCACGACCGGGACATGAATCTCGCCGTCGAGCGAGGTCCGTACGAACTCCGCGTCGGTCGCTCGGCGAGCGATATCGTCTCCACGGCGGCGTTCGACGTTCCGACGACGAAAGAAGTACCGGCGGCCGGCCGAACGTACTTCACGACGACGCGAGTCGAACCCGTGGAGTAGCACGGTATACCGTTTCGAAACGGTGTTCGAAGTTTCGTTCTGGTATTCAGAATGCGCATGCCGTTTCGGGAGGCCGGTGGTCGTCCGGTTCGTCGGTCCAGTTTCACCGTTTCCCCTCGCTCGGCCGGACCGAGGTGCTTCAGTTCGCATCCGTGATTGTGACCCTCGCGCTCGATTCGGATACGGTGCGATGTCAGCACTCCCGAACGTCATCTGAGAGGTACAAGTTACCAAATCACAAACTTTATTGCGGGATTCGAATAACCTCCGTACGTGATTCAGAGGCAATGAAAGCAGTTACTAGCGCCTTCGTCGGAACCGGACCGGACCCCGAGACACAGAACAACCAAGGATTCGCGATGGCGTATCGTCACGCCGCGGCGTACGACCACGCGGGGGCGGAGTTGGTCGCCTGTGCCGATATCGTCGAACCCAACGCGAAAGCGTTCGCCGACTACTGGGGTATCGAAGCGGACGGTGTGTTCGAGGAGTACCTCGACATGGTCACCGCGGTCGAACCCGACATCGTCAGCGTCTGTACGCCCCCGCCGACGCACGCGGACATCGTGACCGACATCGCGCGGAGCGATGCGGTGCAGGCGATACACTGCGAGAAACCCATGGACAGGACGTGGTCGAACGTCGAACGGATGGTGGAGGTGTGTGACGAGGAGGGCGTCAAATTGACGTTCAATCACCAACGCCGCTTCGGCCGAGGATATCGACGGGCCAAGGAATTGCTCGATGCCGGGGAGATCGGTGATCTCCAGCGGGTCGAGTGCGCGGCTCCCAACATCTACGACTACGGGTCCCACTCGGTAGACCTCTGTAACTACTTCAACGACGAGGGAAGGGCCGAGTGGGTCATCTCCCAACTCGACTACCGAGACGAGGACCTGTGGTTCGGCGCCCACAACGAGAACCAGACGCTCACCGCTTGGAGATACGAGAACGGCGTCTACGGACTCGCGACGACCGGAATCGGGGCGGATCTGGTCAACTGTCACAACCGCCTCGTGGGCAGTGAGGGCACCGTCGAAATCGGACACGGCTTCCCGAACAACGAAACCGACGACCGAATCCTCCGCATCAAGCGCGACGGGGACGACGAGTGGGAACACGTCGATTGCGACGGCGAGGGCCTTCACGGCCTCGATTCTCGGGAGTTCGGTCGGGTCTTCATCGACCGTGCGATAGCCGACGTCGTCGAAGCGGTCGAGAACGATTCCACCTCCGAACTGAACGCGGAGAACGCGCTCAAGGCGACGGAGATAATCTTCGGCGCGTGGGAATCGTCACGACGACACGGCCGCGTCGAGTTGCCGCTCGACATCGAGGACAACCCCCTCGATGCGCTCATCGAAGACGGAACGCTCACTCCGGAACCCGCCGAGGATTGACCGATGCCAGAACTGTCGGTTTGCGTCGAGATGGTCTTCGAAGGAGCACCGTTTACGGAGCGGATCGGTCTCGCCGCGGCGGCCGGCGCGGACGCGGTGGAGTTCTGGGGATGGCGCGACAAGGACCTCGATGCGGTCGCCAACGCGTGTGACGAACACGACCTGAACGTCGCAGCCATGCTCGGCAGCGACGTCCCGCTGACGGACCCGACCCGAACCTCCGAAGCCCGCCAGTCCATGCGCGAATCCATCGAAACGGCCGCACGCCTCGGTTGTTCGACCCTCATTATCACCGTGGGACAGGAACAGGCGGATATCGACCACTCAGCCCAACGAGGTGCTATCGTGGCCGCTCTCGAGAGCGTCGCCCCCGACGCCGCCGACGCGGGCGTTACGCTCGCCGTCGAACCGTTGAACACGACCGTGGATCACCCCGGTTACTTCCTCGAATCGTCGGCGGAAGGATACGACATCGTCGATGCGGTCGGCGATTCGAACGTCAAACTCCTCTTCGACGTGTATCATCAACAGATCACGGAAGGAAACGTCATCGCCAACATGACGAGTCACCTCGACCATATCGGGTACGTCCACATCGCGGACGTTCCCGGTCGACACGAACCCGGAACGGGGGAACTCGACTATGAGAACATCCTCCCCGCGCTCGCCGCTGCGGGGTACGACGGATACATCGGGTGCGAATTCTCCCCCGAAGGTGACGACGCCGCAGCCGTGAGCGACTGTCGTGCTATCCTAAACGGGTAGCGGTTCTCGTTTTCCTTCGAAGGGCTGTTCGACGAGGAGCGAATCATCCTAAGGGAAAAGATTATTGTCCCCTATAGTAATGATAATCCGTGTCACTATGCCGAAGGCAACTGATTCATCGGTCGGCGACGCTACTGACGAGACGGTAACCGGTACCCCCGACGAGGGAGACTACTCCCGGCGCGGTTTCATGGAGGCCGCTGCATCCATGGGCGCGGCCGGTGCCGCAGCCGGATTGTCCGGATGTACCGAACAGTTCGGCGGTAGCGGCGGTGATAGCAAAACGAAGGGTGAAAAGGACTTCATCTTCTGGACGATGCGCGGATACATCCCGGAAGTGACGAAGAACATCAAACAGGCCGCCAAGGGCTTCGAAAAACACTCGGATTCGCCGGTCAACGTCTCGACGAACGTCATCGTGTGGAACCAGGTGTTCCCGAAGTGGAACGCGTCCATTCAGGGACGGACGACGCCGAACGTCTCGGAGATGGCCAACGAACACGCCGTGAACTTCGGAAGTCTCGGTGCGACGGCACCCGTCACGGACATTTACGATTCGTACGACGACTGGTACGGGCCGATGGAATCGTGGGCCAGTTGGGACGACAAGAAGTGGGGCGTCCCGTGGTTCGTCGAGACGCGACCGATGTACTATCGGAAGGACCTCCTCGAAAAGGCGGGTCACAGCAAGCCGCCGAAGGACTGGAAGGAGCTCGTTAAAATCGGAAAAGACGTGGTCAAAGAGACCGGAAATCCGGGGTACATCGAACCCGGCGCTCGCGACTTCACGACCGGTCAACACACGTTCGCCTACACCGCGAACGCGGGCGGGAAGTTCTACAGCAAGAAGGACGGGAAGTGGCAGGTAGAACTCGATTCGGCCGGATCCCTGTTCGGCCACCTGTTCTACGCCAGCCTGAAGAAAGCGTGGAACCTGCCGGCAGACGGTTGGACGAGCCAGGATTCGAGCGCGACGGACAAGTTCTTCCGGGAGCGCGACGCCGGGATGGCGCACCTCGGCGCGGAGGACGCGCGTCTCGCCCGGACGAAGGAACACGCCGGACTCCGGGACAACGTGGGTATCCAGCCGATGCCCGAGGGACCGCTGGGCAAACGGTGGTCGTTCCGCGGCGGTTCCTGTCTCAGCCCGTTCACCGACGACGTTTCCAAACACGATGTCGGCGACCTCTCGAACGCGTTCGTGAAGTACATGATGCAACCGGACAACCAGTCCGACTACTTCGCGGCGTCCGCACCCGTCTTCATGCCGGTACGGAAGAGTCAGGAGCAGATGGACCTCTTCACGAAGAACCCGACGAAGCTACCCGACGACTGGCTCGATGCATTCGTCACCCAAGCACAGAAGACTCGGCGCTACGGCGTCTTCGGCGGCGGACAGGACACGCCGTTCCTCGGATCGGTCGAAGGTTCGACGACCGGATACAGCCAAGCTATTTCGGCCATCCTGGGCTCGAACAAGGATCCGAAGGAAGCGTTGGTCGGCATGGCCAACAACGTTCGGAACGAGGCGAACAAAAAGCTCGACTACACGCTCAAGAACAAGTCCGAGAAACCGAGCCTCGACGACGCCCCGAAGGAGGTGCAGGATTGGATCACCGGTTCGAACAACACGCCGAAGATCTGGAATCCCTACGAATGACGCCGAGGTGGGTACGCCCCCCGTTCCTGACACCACATACGTGAGTCCCGTCAGATCCGAGTCGATAACCTCCGCCACCCGATCCACTGAAACAACGATTTCTCGGGTCGAAGAGCCGTATCTGATGGGAAATTCCCGTCGACGACGACGGAATATTTTTATAGACAACTGTTCCCTATCAACATGGTATATGGGACGAATAGTTTTCGATTCCGTTCAAAAGGTCTACGGCAGCAAAACGGTTGCCGTCGATAATTTCGAACTCGAGGTCGCCGACGGAGAATTCCTGACGCTGGTCGGGCCGAGCGGCTCGGGCAAATCGACGACGCTCCGGATGCTCGCCGGGCTCGAAGAGATAACGGCAGGGGAGATATCCATCGACGACGAAGTCGTGAATTTTCTCCCGCCCCGCGACCGGGATATCGCGATGGTGTTCCAGAACTACGCACTGTATCCGCACCTCAGCGTGCGTGAAAACCTCGCGTTCGGGCTCAAGCGTTCGACGACGCTCGACAAGGGGAAGATCAACCGACGCGTCGAGGAGACGGCCGATCTGCTTGGCATCCCGGAACTCCTCGACAACAAACCCCGTCAGCTGTCCGGCGGACAGAAACAGCGCGTGGCGACGGGACGCGCTATCGTCCGCGAACCGGAGGTGTTCCTCTTCGACGAACCGCTGTCGAACCTCGACGCCAAGCTCCGCAAACACATGCGGACGGAGCTCAACCGCATCCAGCAGGAACTCGGCACGACCACCATCTACGTCACGCACGACCAGGAGGAGGCGATGACGATGTCGGACCGAATCGCCATCCTGAACCACGGCGAACTCCAACAGGTGGGCAGCCCACGGGAGGTGTACAACGACCCCACGAACCTGTTCGTGGCCCAGTTCATCGGAAGTCCGAGCATGAACATCTTCGACGGAATCGTCGAGGACCGACAAGGAGTCTCCCGATTCACGGGACAGATCGACCACGTCTTCTCGGACGATATCGCCGAGAAGGCCGAACGTACCGCCTCGGATCGATTCGCCCTCGGCATCCGACCGGAGGACCTCGAACTGTGCGAATCGTCCCACCGGAACGCGAGCGCGGTCACCGTCGAACTGGTCGAACCGCTCGGCCGGGACAACCTCCTGTACTTTGAGCCGGCGGCGACGGGGGCGGACGTGGACGAAGAGCGAGAATACGTGATGTTCGTCCCGCCGGACGTGAATCCCGACGTCGGCGACGAGGTGTACATCACCTTCGACGATGACGACATTCACCTGTTCGACGAGGAGACGGGCGACAACCTCCTCGTCGAGGGGCGGACGCAGCGGGAAGACCCACCGGTTCGATAGCCGTTTGAGGAAAACGGACGGCTCACTGCCGACCAGACGGGACCTACCACTGGACGGCTACACCCGTATCCGCACTCAGCTTCGCTCTCGCCACCACCGACCTTTTTTGAGTCACGGCGATGCTCCGTCGAGCGGACTGCCGGGGGTCGCGTTGTAGAGGATGCCGTCGATGCGGAGGTAGCTGTTCGTGAACTCGACGCCGCGAACGAATCCGCTGGTCCGAACGAGTTGCGGGTCGAACGCGCCGTGGTCGAACACGTCGTCGACGACGACTCTGTTCGCGGTGATCCCCGCCCGTCCATTCCCGCCCGCGTGACGGCTCCGGAGGTCGAGCACGGTACCGAGCGCATCGCGACCGGCGTTCCGAGCCAGCGTGAGCGGAATCGTCTCTATCGCGTCCGCGAACGCTTCGACCGCGAGCTGTGCCCGTCCGGGGACGCCCGGTGCGAAGTCGCGGAGCGCCACCGCCGCGGCGATTTCCGCCGCCCCGCCGCCGGGAAGCGCTTCCGGGCGCATCACCGCCGCTCGAACGGCGTTCAGCCCGTCCTTGACCCGCCGCTCGGCTTCGCGGGCGACGGAGTCGCTGCCGCCGCGGACGACGAACGACACCGCCTCGGGGACATCCGGGCCCGTCGCCATCACTGCCAACCAGCTCTCGTCCTGCTGGTCGAACCGTTGGTCGATGCGCACGGGTGCCGTCGCTTCGGCGTCCACCACGTCGGCCGAAACGAGCGGCGTCGATACCGATGCTCCAGTCGCACGGGCGAGGAACTCGATGCGCGAATCTTTCACGTTCTGCACCGTGAGCACGCCACGGCTACCCAGCTCTTGGGCGATATCGCGGTGAATATCCCCGCTCGCGAGGACGGTAACCGCGCCCGTCGCGCGAATCGCGGCCGCGATGTCGTCGAAGCGTCGTGTGTCCACGGTCCGCACACCGTCGAATCCGTCCGTGTCCGCCGTCACGTTGCCCTGAAACGCCGGGTCACGGGGTGCCACGTCGCCGCCGACCAGCAGCGCCGGTCCCTCGACCGGCAGTTCGCCGGTTCCCCAGTACGGCTCCTTGGGAAGGAACGCACCGGGCACGAGGGACGAATCGGCGACGCCCCCGCCCGGCATCGCCTCCGTTCGGACGAACGAGAGGTCCACCGAACCGGTTTGCGGGTTCGACACGCGGAGGACGGCCTCCACGACGTGGTCGGCGAGACCGTGCAGCGACCAGGATTTCGTACTCCCGTTCGTCATCCCGGTTATCGCCACGTTCCGAAGGAGATCGCGGTCGAGCGATGCACCGTCTGACGACGCCAGCGAGACGCTGGAGTCATCCCAGACTTCGAGCGTCCGCTGGGCGGCGATGGAGAACCCCTCGATGACGGTCGCCGGGGGGACACCCTCGGCGACGAGGTCGAGTCCGGCGGTGAGCAGTTCGCTCGTCAGCAGTACCGTCGTCGTCGTCCCGTCACCGAAGTCGTCCTCCTGTGCCTCCGCCGTTTCGATGAGGTGTTGTGCGACCGGATGGTTCGTCTCCCCCTCGAACTCCTCGATGATGGAAATCCCATCGTTGCTCGCGAGTCCGCGAATCTCGTCGTCTTGCTGTCGGCGAACGACGAGTTTGTCGAGGCCGGACGGTCCGAGCGTGCTCCGGACGAGGCTTCCCATCTCCTCGGCCGCGGTTTCGATGATTTCGCTCGTTTCGGACCGGTCGAAACGAGTGTATCCGGAGATCTGACCGGATGGGGAAGTAGGTGGTTGCTCCATAGAAAACAGAACGGACCCCACCGGACTTTACTTTTGTGAAAATTCGTGTTGTTCTACCCGCGGACGTCCGTTACGACTTGACGGCACCTTCCGCCAGTCCCTCGACGAGGTAGCGTTGCAGGAAGACGAACAGCAGGAGGAGCGGCAAACTGACGGCCGTCGAACCGGCCATGATGAGTCCCCAGTTAACCGTGTTCTGTCCGATCCACGAGCCGATTCCCGGCGGCAGCGTCTTCTTGGTCGGGTCGTTGATGAGCACGAGCGCGAAGAGAAACTCGTTCCACGCCAGAATCCACCCGAAGATGAACGTCGTCGCAATGGCGGGTGCGGATAGCGGGAGAATGACACTGATGACCGCCCCGATGCGGGTACTGCCGTCGACCATCGCTGCCTCTTCTAGCTGGGCGGGGAGGTTCTCGTAGAATCCCCGCAACATCCACGTGGTAAACGGTAACGTGAAGGCGATGTACGCGATGACGAGGCCGGTGAGCGTGTTGAACAGCCCGAGGTCACGGAAGACGAGGAACAGTGGGATGACGATGACCACGTACGGGAACATCTGCGTGATGAGGAGGAACGTCGCGACCACCTTTCGACCGCGGAATCGCAATCGTCCGATGCTGTACGCCCCGAAGATACAGACGACGATGCTGATGAGCGTGGACGCCAGCGAGACGATGGCGCTGTTGATGAACCACGTGAGAAACGTCGTCTGGTTCAGCATCGTCATGTAGTTGTTCAGGCTCACCCCGCTTAGCCACCCTGTGATACCGATTCGCGTTAGCTCCTCGACGGTCGTTACGTTCACCGACGTGACGACCATCCAGATGATGGGGAACAGGACGATGAGCGTGAGACTCCACACGAACGCGTGGAATCCGATCGTCTTGAGCATCGGGTCGTTCAGGAACGACGAGTTCGATTGCGGTGATTTAGTTGCCATATCGTGTTCACCTCACACCTGACCGATGTCCTGCCGGTAGAGCTGGAGGTACACCAGTCCGTATCCGAGCATGATGACCATCATGACCATTCCGATAGCGCTTGCCAACCCGACGGAGTTCGACAGGAACGCGTTGTTGTACACGTACACCGGGAGCACCATCGACGACATCCCCGGACCGCCGCTCGTCAGCACGAATATCATGGTGAAATTGTTGAACGTCCACAGACTCATCAGCAGCGTCGTCACGATGATAACCGGCTGTAGGTACGGAAGCGTAATGTGGCGGAACAGCTCCCATCGGGAGGAGCCGTCGACGAGCGCCGCCTCGTACAGCGAATCCGGGATCGCCTTCATCGCGGCGAGGAAGCTGATCATGAAGAACGGGAAGTTTCGCCACACCCAACCGAGCATGGCCGAAAACAGCGCGAACTTCGAACTCCCGATCCACGGAATCGCGCCGAGACCGACCAGCCGCAAGAGGCCGTTGAACACCCCGAGATTGTAGTTGTACATCCACTGGAAGTTCAGCGCCACGGCGATGTACGGCATCGCCCACGGCAGCAGGAGCAACCCCTGAACGACGTTTCGCCCTCGAAATTCGCGGTTGAGAAGGACGGCGAACCCCATCCCGACCAGGAGCATGATGATGATCGAGCCGAACGCCCACGAGACGGTGTTGAGCAACACCTGCCAGAACTCAGGCCACCCCGACAGTATCTTCACGTAGTGTGCCGGGCCGACCCACGTCGGCGGGGTGATTCCGTTGTACTCGTTCATGCTCAGGTACGCCGCACGGAAGACGGGATAGACGCTTACCAGACCGAGCGAGACCAGGGTCGGAACGAGAAACAACCAACCCCAGACGCTCTCCTTCGACAGGAGGTGGCGATACTTTTGTGGTAGCGAAACTCGGTTGAGAAACTGATTCCGTAACTGATAGTATTTCACCATGCTACTTCGTCTCACTAAATTCTCCGGGATGGTAATAACATTTTGGTACCGAACGTCCCGATGCTCGGTGTCTAGTCGAAACACCCTTGACAGTCTAGTGAAATTGAACGTTGCATGGCGTTCGAAACTGCATACGGGGCCTGGCGCGCTAGGGTCGATTCGACCACCGACGCGTGGCGGGCCTTCCTCGACGCGGATGACTTCGGCGAGGCGGCCGAATCCATCGAATATTACGGCTGGACGGCGCCCGCGATCGGCGTGTTCGCCCACGTCATCTTTCGGAGCGGGTTTACGTACCTCATCGAACCGGGAGTGATGAGAGGCGGGGAACCGTTCCCGTCGCTGCTGTCGGCGTTCGTCCTCAACTTCATCTACACGAGTTTCCAGACCCTGTTGCTGCTGTTCTTTTTCTTCGGAACGATCGGTGCGATCGCCGGGTTGATCGCCTCCAATCGAAGTCTCGACGGTACCACGTTCAAAGTCGGCGGGTACCTCTCCGTGGTGTTCGTCCCGATTTTCGTGGTCGCCTCAGTTCTCGCGCTCACGATTTCCGGCTCGGACGTCGGCATCGCCGCCGTTTCCGGCGGCAACGTCTCACAGATGGCACCGAAGATCATGGAAGTACGGATGAACATCCGGAGCACACAGCAGATGCAAATCGTACGGCTGCTCCGGATCAGCGGATGGCTCCTCTGCGCGCTACTTTTTCGGCTGGTGCTCGCACGGCGCTACGGTCTCGGTCGGATTCGAAGCACGCTGGCGCTGCTTCCGACGACCGTCGCCTTCGTCGTATTCACCTCGATGACGTGATCGACGAGAAGCCGGAATCGAGGACCGTTCGATGCCACCGATAACTTGATAATAGTTTCCACGCCACACGAAGGTATGTCGATAGGCGTGTGTTATTTTCCGGAACACTGGCCCCGCGAACGGTGGGCCACCGACGTTGAGCAGATGGCCGAGGCGGGAATCGAATACGTCCGCATGGGCGAGTTCTCCTGGTCGAGACTCGAACCGCGACCCGGCGAACTCGACTTCGAGTGGCTCGAAACCGCGGTCGATCTCGTGCACGAGCACGGGATGAAGGCGGTACTATGTACCCCCACGGCGACGCCACCCAAATGGTTGGTCGACCAGCATCCGGACATCCTTCAGGAGGAACCGGACGGGGGCGCCCGTCACTTCGGCAGTCGGCGACACTACTGCTTCAACTCGGAGACCTACCGGGAGCAGACCAACCGCATCGTCACCGCCCTCGCCGAACACTTCGCCGACCATCCGGCGGTCGTCGGCTGGCAGACCGACAACGAGTACGGCTGTCACGACACCATCCGGTGCTACTGCGACGACTGCGCGACGGCCTTTCGGATCTGGCTGCGTGAGAAGTACGGCGGTATCGACACGCTGAACGAGTCGTGGGGGACGACGTTCTGGAGCCAGCACCACTCCGATTTCGAGGAGATCGATCCGCCGCGTCACACGGTCACCGATCACCATCCGGGACGGTTACTCGACTACCACCGCTTCGCGAGCGCGAGCGTCGTATCCTACAACCGATCCCAAGCGGATCGACTGCGGGAGGCGAACGACGACTGGTTCGTCACCCACAACTTCATGTTCGATTTCGGCCAGCTGGACCCGTACGACGTCGGCGACGATCTCGACTTCGCCGCGTGGGATTCGTATCCGACCGGATTCCCCCAAGTCGCCGACGACGATCCGGCCGATGCGGACGAACTTCGGGTCGGAAACCCTGACCAGATCGGATTCAATCACGACCGCTATCGCTGCGCCGCACCCGGGAACTTCTGGGTGATGGAGCAGCAACCGGGGGCGATCAACTGGCCGCCCGAGACCACCCAACCGGCAGAGGGTGCGATGCGTCTCTGGGCACACCACGCGGTCGCTCACGGTGCCGACGTCGTCTCCTACTTCAGGTGGCGACGGTGTCTGGAGGGACAGGAGCAGTATCACGCCGGGCTTCGAAAGCGGGACGGGACCGTCGACCGCGGATATCACGATGCGACGGCGGCGGCGGCGGAACTCGCCGATCTCGACCGAGGTTCGGTCACCGCTCCCGTCGCGCTCGTCCTCGACTACGAAAGCCTCTGGGCGCTCGACGAACAGGCGATGTCGCCCGATTTCGACTATTGGAACCACCTCCACACGTACTACCACGCGCTTCGCGGTCGCGGCGTACAAGTAGACGTACTTCCGGCCGACACCGACTTCGAAGACTACGATGCGGTCCTCGCCCCGTCGCTGCACCTCGTCGGCGACGATGTCGAGTCGGCCTTCCGACGATACGTCGAGAGCGGCGGTCACCTGTTGTTCACGATTCGTTCGGGGGAGAAGGACCCGCACAACAAGCTACACGCCACGCGACCGCCGGGACCGCTCGCCGACCTCGCGGGTGTTCGCGTCGATCAACACGAGAGCGTCCCAGCGGATTCGCCCGACGCCCACCTCTCGTATCGGGACGAACGGTACGGATATCGAACGTGGGCGGAGTGGATCGACGCCGACGACGCGAGGGTCGTGGGGCAGTACGCGACCGGGATCGGCGAAGGACGTACGGCCATCACCGTGCGTGAAGCCGAACCCGGGTCGGTCGCTTACGTCGGGATCTGGCCGGACGCCGAACTCGCGGACGCCCTCGTCTCCGACGTGCTCACGCGGGCCAACGTCACACACGCGGCCGACCCGCTCCCGGACCGCGTCCGGGTCGCTCACCGCGGCGATCTGACGTGGGTGTTCAATTACAGCAGCGAACCGATAGACGTCGACGTCGGCGATGCAGACGTTCGGTTGGGCGAGGAAACCGTTCCCGGCTACGACCTGCTCGTGATCGAGGGGACTCCTACGGACGTAGCGGTGGAAAGGTAAGACGCCGATCAGGCGCTCACCCATCGAACGGCGTTTCGAAGGAGGCGTCGGTACTGCGGGTTTTCGAATGCCTCAGCTGTGTGCCCGAGCGAGACGTAGCAGACGTTTCCGTCGCCGACCGTCCGTACCCAGGCGACCGGATAGTTGTCGAGATCGGGGTGGTCCATCCGAGCAAGGACGCGTATCGCGTCCTCATCGTAATCGACCGTGTACGGTTCGTCGAACACCTCGAAATCCTCGACCCCGGCGGTAACCGGGTGATCGGTATCGGCGATATCGACGCGAAACGTCGATTGCTCCGGATGCCCGATGAAGTGCCCGCCAAGCAACTCCCGGAGTTCCGGGAACGGTTCGTCCCGGTGGTCGATGCCACCGGATCCGTCGTGGGTACTGGTGATGTCCGCGGCACAGTGTATCCCGAGATAACCGCCACCATCCGCGACGAACGACGAGAGACCGTCTCGCTGAGCGCCGGAAAGGGAGCTGTCGGTGAGATAGTCGGCGAGGACGTCGTAGTCGTCGAGGCTGCGCAGGGAATCACGGTCCGTCGTTCGAGTCACGGCGATGTCGTCCCCGAGAGCGTTCTCGATACGTGGTGCCATTTCGTCGAATTCGTGGAAGGGAAACGTGTTCTCCCCGATGAGAAGCGCGCTGGTTTTGTCGGCCATGACTTCCACTTACGGAAGCGGGGGCATATGATTCGGTCGATTGCGGCAATCTACTCGACCGTCAACCGGTGACCGCGGCGTTCTAAACCGCGGAACGCGGAGAACGGTATCGAAACGACAGACAAATTTCACGTCACGGGGCGAATAACGTTCACCGACGTGCTCTCCGCTCCGCGTTCGTTTCTTTTCCCTACGTGGCGACGGTAGTCGCCACAATTCTGCCGAACGGTCAATGGATACGTCGATTCGCCTTCTCCGTTTTGCATCAGAGAACGGTTCGGTCCTCCCACCGTCGAAATCAAGACGAAGGACGGAAATCCATCGACGGTGCGACGGTTTCTCGTCCGCCTTCTTCGGGAAGTTCGCGGTCACCGCGACGATGGACATCCAGACGACCGGCCGAACCCATTTCACGGAGACGCGAGTCGAAGACGCCGACTGAATCCCGCCTCGGACCGAACCGCCGAGTGGTCGAAAACGTCGTTCGATGGGACGGTGCGAGAAGCGCGGTGCGTTCTCGGGCGAGCGAAGAGCGCTGTTCGGTTTCGGGTGCGCGATTCGAACGGGTTTCGTCGTTTTCTTTCCGTTCTGGTCTCCAGAATGTTTATGAGTGATGAATGTGTGCCTTCCATTGACATGGACGCAAAACACCCGGTGCAAACCACCGAAAAAACGCTCGCCTTGGTCGAGGAGTTGATGGAACGGGGTTCGTGTGGCGTGACCGAACTCGCCGAGGGGTCGGGTATGGGAAAGAGCATGGTTCACAACCATCTGACGACCCTCCGGAAGTACGGATACGTCGTGAAGGTCGGGGGCGAGTACCAACTCGGGCTGAAGTTCCTCGAAGTCGGCGGCCACACACGGAAATCGATGGAACTCTACGAGGTTGCGGAACCGGAAATCAAAGCGCTCGCTGACGAAACCGGCGAGCTCGCGAATCTCCTCGTGGAAGAACAGGGAAAGGGCGTCTACCTGATGCGAGCCAAAGGCGCGAAAGCGGTCGATTTGGATACGCACGCCGGTCTCCGAACGTACCTCCACACGACGGGACTCGGAAAGGCGATTCTCGCGCACCTACCCGAGGAGCGCGTCGACGAAATCGTCGAACGGCACGGACTCGAACGCGTCACGCCGCAGAGCATCGGTACGCGAGAGGAGCTGTTCGAGACGCTGGAACAGGTCCGCGAGCGAGGATACGCCATCGACGACGGGGAACGATTGGAGGGCCTCCGCTGTATCGCAGCACCGGTTCGCACCTCCTCGAACGAGGTGTTGGGTGCCATCAGCGTCTCCGCTCCCGCGAACAGGGTGAGCGACGACGACCTCCACGATGAACTGTCGAAGCGGGTACTCAACGCGGCCAACGTCGTCGAACTCAACATTAACTACTGAGCGACTCGCCTCGCTCGAAACGACTTTTGGAACCGTGTGAGGTCGGTGCCACCACCGCGCGGAACGGTCGTGCGTTACCACCGCCGTGCTTCGTCCGTCATCTATTGCTGACGGTGACAGCAGATATGGAACAATAACTATAATTCTCAGAAAAAATTTTAATATGGGTGGTACTGGATTAATGAGTGCATGGTGCGCGACAACCAGCAACACAGAGAGGAACAGCCAGCCGAAAGTCGCACTCGATTGACTCGGCGGAGTGCGGTCCGCGCCGCGGGTGCGAGCATCGGAGCGTTGACTATGGGAGCGACTGTCGAAACCGCGGCCGCAGCGGGGCCGACTCCGCGACTCCACACCGACGGAAAGTGGATACGGAACCCCGACGGCGATGCAGTCAAGCTGCGCGGTCTCGCGGGTGCGGACCCCGGATTTTACGTGCAATACCATCCGAAGAGCGCGGCGGAGGTGCTGAAGTGGGCGACCGACGAGAGTCGCGGTTGGTACCCCAACATCGTTCGACTTCCTTGCACGCAGGATTCGGTCGAGGCGTTCGGTGGGCCGCGGGGGTTCGTCACCGACGTGCTTCGACCGGCTGTTGACCTGCTAGGGCAGCGCGGCGTGTACGCACTCGTCGATTACCACCTCGTCAGACCGTACACCGAGGAGGCGACCGATAACGCGGACACGTCGTACGACGCCTACCCCGACGAACTCCTCCGGAACTTCTGGGGGACCGTCGCTCCCGCGTTTGCGAGCGACGAGCACGTCCTCTTCGAACTGTTCAACGAGCCGACCACGCCCGCGTACTGGGGCGACGACGAGACGGCGTGGCTGACGTGGCGGGACACCGCCCAGCCGTGGGTGGACCTCGTGCAGGGACACGCCCCCGAGACGCCGGTGATAATCGGGTCGCCTCGATGGACGTCCGTGCCCAACATGGCTCCACAGTACCCCTTTGACGGCGATAACCTCGTCTATTCGGGTCACATCTACCCGGACAATGGCCAGCCTAGCGACTTCGACGCGACCTACGGCGCACCGGCCGAGGACGTGCCGATAGTCATCACTGAGTTCGGGTGGGACCCCGACAGCGGCGGGTTGGATCAGGGAACTAACTCCGGCTGGGGCCAGCCGTTCCGTGACTGGGTGGCGTCGTACGAGAACATGGGATGGCTCGCGTGGTGCTTCGACGACTCGTGGGCGCCGACGATGTTCAGTTCTCCGGGTTCGGGTGCGAACGAGCCGTGGACCCTGAAGGACGGCCCCGAACAGCACGGTGGGTTCATCAAGCAGTGGCTCGCCGAGACGATGAGCTAAGCGGCGCGACGGTCAATCTGATCGTCGACGGACGGACCGCTTCGTAGTGCCGGAAAAGACGATTTCGGACCCGGGAGGCGTCCATCGTCCGGTGGACCGCTCGGTTCTCTCGAGGCCGTTTCGCCGGTCAGGAAACGTCGATTCGCTCGCCCGTCTCGTCGGACGTCTCGATGGCGGCGAGTAGCTGTTGGACGCGGTAACCGTCCTCGAAGGAGGGAACGTCGCCCGACGGTCGGTCGCTGGATTCGGCGCTCGTCCCATGTGCAACGTCGGAGAGGAACTCGTAGTTCTCGTGGACGAAGGTGTGTTCCCACCCGAGAACGTGCCCGTCCGGCCACCACTGTTCGAGGTACGGGTCCTCGTCCGCCGTGACCATAATCGTCTGGAAGCCGCTGTCGCCCGGACCGAGGAACTCCAACTCGTTCGGTCGCTCGATGGAGAACCGGAGGCTTCCCTTCGACCCGTTCACCTCGACCGAGTGGTCGTTCTTGTGTCCGGTCGCGAATCGCGACGCCTCGAACGTCCCGACTGCGCCGTTCTCGAACGTCGCTTGCGCCGTGTACGCGTCGTCCACGGTCACCGGACGCGTTTCGTCCCCCCCGGAGACTGGACGCTCGTCCACGAACGTTCGCAGTTGCCCGCGAACGCTTTCGATGGATCCCGTTCGGTCCCCGACCAGAAAGCGCGTCAGGTCGAGCGTGTGCGCGCCGAGGTCGCCGAGCGCGCCGCTTCCGGCCACGTCGGCGTCGAGTCGCCACGACCACGGTGTTTCCGGGTCGGCGAGGAAATCCTGTAGGTAGCTCCCCCTGACGTGGTGAATCTCGCCTAGCTCCCCTGAATCGATGAGTCGTTTCGCGTAGCGAACCGCGGGGATGAACCGATAGTTGAACGCGATACCGGCGGGCGCGGTGGAGTTGCGAGCGGCGTCCCGCATTCGCTCGGCGTCGGCCATGGTGTGTGCCAACGGCTTCTCGCAGAACACCGCGGTTCCGGCTTCGAGCGCGGCGACGGAGGGGTCGGCGTGAATCGCGTTCGGGCCGAGATTGTAGAACACGTCGACGTCGCCGACGACATCTTCCCAATCTGTACTGTACTCCTCGAACCCGAGTTCCTCGACGGCGTCCGCAAGTGCGCCCTCGTCCCGCCCGACGAGAACGCGTCGTTCGACGTCCGGCGCGTCCGGAAAGAACATCGGCAGGCGGGCGAGCGCGTTCGCGTGGGCCTTACCCATGAAACGATAGCCGAGGACGCCGACGGAGAGTGGTTCGTTCATTCGTCCACCTCAGGCCCAGTAGGCGTCGCCGGGGTTCGATTCGAACACCGCTCGGTCGAGCACGTCGATGGCCTTCTCCAAGCCTTCCGTCGCCGACGTGAGCGAATCTTCGTGTTCGATGGAGAGCGCGCCGTCGTACCCCACCATCCGCAGGGTCGAGACGACGTCCTTCCAGAACGCCTCGCCGTGGCCGTACCCGATGGAACGGAACAGCCACGAGCGGTTCGCCTCCTCGGTGTACGGCGTCGTGTCGAGCACGCCCTTCTCGCGGGCGTTCGCGTCGTACACCTTGGTGTCCTTGGCGTGGAAGTGGTGAATGGCGTCCTCCTCGCCGAGGAGACGAATCGCGTCGGTGATATCGATGTCCTGCCAGAACAGGTGGGACGGGTCGAAGTTGGCGCCCATACGGTCGCCCGTCGCCTCGCGGAGTTCGAGCATCCCGCGCGGTTCGTAGACGAGCATGTTGGGGTGCATCTCGATGGCGATGTCCACGCCGTAGTCGTCCGCGTACGCTTCGAGTTCCTGCCAGTACGGGATGGCGACCTCCTGCCACTGATACTCGTGGGCCTCGTGATGCTCGTCGGGCCACGGCGCGGTGATCCAGTTCGGGACGGAGTCGTCCGGGCCGCCGGCGGGCAGTCCCGAGAACGTCGTGACGGCGTCTACGTCGAGTTGACTCGCGAGACGAATGGCCTCGCGAAGCTCCTTGTCGGCTTCGGCCGCCTTATTCTCCACGGGATGCAGGGGATTGTTGTGTGTCGCCAGTGCCGAGACGTACAGGTCGTTTTCGTCGAGCAACGACTGCAATTCGGCTTGAGCTTCCTCGTCATCCAAGTACTCCTCCCGAGGAAGGTGTGGGTCGCCAACGAACCCTCCACAGGCGAGTTCGACCGCACCGACTCCGAGGTCGGCGAGATACGAGAACGTGTCTTCTATCGATTCTTCGGCTAATGCGACCGTTAGGACTCCGACATCCATGGTTACGAATACCACGGTTGATTCAAATAATTTGCGGTGTCGGCACCGTGAATACCGCCTCTCCCGTCGGTCCGACCGGCGTCCACGACGCGATTCACTCCGTCGGGAGTTCTGCCTCGACGGACGCTCTCGTGTCCGCGAGCAACGACTGGACGTCGACGGGTTCGCCGGTTCGACTGCTCTGCATCGCGGCTTCTATCAGCGCCATGGATTGCAGGTTATCTCGCACGTTCGTCGCCATCGGCTCGCCGCCGTCGAGCCACTCGACGAACTGCTCGACGAGCCACGTGTTACTCCACTTGTCCTGTTCGTCGAGGGCGACGGATTCGCCGTCTGCGGTCCGTCCGCCGACGACTTGCTCGCCGTCGGGGTCGTACGGATACCGAACCAGCTCCCGGTCGTCGAGGACGAGCGTCTCGTCCCGACACTCGGCGCGAACGTAGTCGCTCTTCCACCCGTTCAACCCGACCGCGTTCGCCTTCGCACCCTCCCACGTCGCCCGCGTGCCGTTTTCGAACCGGAGTTGGACGAGCGCCTGCACGTCGCCTTCGTACTCGGCCCACTCGGGACACCACGTATCCGCGTAAATCGTCTCGCAGTCGCTCCCGGCCATGTCGGCGATAAAGTCGAGTTGGTGTACCGCTCCCTCGATCATCAACACGTCCTCCATCTCGTGACGGAATGCGCCCCACGTCCCGTACGACCGCGCGTTGCAGGTGAATCGCCCGACGATGTAGTCGAGGGGACCGGTTTCGTCCGCCTGAATGCGACGACGGAGCGACGTCTTGTCCTGATCGAACCGATGGCTCATCGTGATCCCCATCTGCACTCCCGCTCGCCGGACCTTCTCGGCAATCCGAACGGACGCTTCGAGGGAGTCGGCGATTGGTTTCTCGCTCAGGATGTCGAGGTCGTGTTCGATGGCCGCGTCCACGACATCCTCGTGAAGCCACGGTGGGATGACGACCGTACAGAAGTCCGCGTCGACCTCCTCGAAGGCCTCCTCGACGTCCGTGTAACACTGTGATTCGTCCAATCCGAGGTGCTCCATCGCGTTCTCGTGTTGCTCCGGGTCGATATCGACCGCGCCGACCACTTCGATGCGCCCCTCGTCCACGTTCTCGCGGAGAAACGTCGAACACCAGTGTTTGCCCTGTCCGCCGGTACCGACTTGGATGACTCGATAGGTCATAGTTACCAATCGACTGAGACAGGACGCCGGTATCTAATAACTCTTGTCCATCCGATGCTCGCGGTTGGATTTATCGAAAACGGAAGACCGGATTATCCCTTGAGCGCGCCCTGCGTGAGTCCGCTCACGATGCGGTCTTGGGCTATCAGGACGATGATGGCCATCGGAATGACGCCGACGATGCTCGCGGCGGCCATCATGTTGTACGCGACCTGTTGGGTGCCTTGGAACTGGAGGATGCCGTGCAGAACGGGTGCCCAGTTTTCGACGGCACCGTTCACCATCAGATACGAGAAGAAGAACTCGTTGTAGACGATAATGAACGTCAGGATGCCCGCGGTGGCGACGCCGGGAGCCGACAGCGGAACGATGACGCGGAACAGCGCGCCCAGTCGCGTTGATCCTTCGATTCGCGCGGCGTCCTCCAACCCGTCCGGGATTTGGCTGTAGAACGTCGAGAGGAGGAAGATGATGAGCGGCAGGGTGAGCGCGCTCAGCGGCATCACGACCGACCACGGCGTGTTGTACAGCTCGGGATACGGGAGTCCGAGGATGCTCACGTTCCCGTTGAACAGCCGGAACAGCGGGATGAGGAACGTCACCGGCGGGAAGTACGAGATGACGAGCACGACCAACATCAACGGCGCGCGGCCCGGGAAGTCGTGCCGACCGAAGACGTATCCCGCCAAACTGCCGATCAATAACACGATTATCGTCGTGAGCGTGGCGATGATGAGGCTGTTCAACATGTACAGGTGGAACGGAGCCACCCGGAAGATGTCGATGAAGACGCCGGGATTGAATCCCTTCGGTAACAGCCCCATGTCCGCTATCGCGCGGTTCGGCGTGAGCGCGATGACGAGCAGCCAGTAGAACGGGAACAGCGACATCAGCATGAAGAAGCCGATGGCGACCGCCATGACGACCTTGTACACCGCGTCCGGTTGCTGGATGGAGTACTGCGCGAATCGTTCGAGTGCGTTGGCCGTTTCGTCGTCCGAGTTTATGCTAGACATGTTAGACACCCATGCTCTCTTGCTTGCGGAATTGGATCAGGTACACTATCAACAACACACCTATCGTGGCGGCGATGATGAACGCAATCGCCGCCGCGGAGCCGTATCGGCTGGCGTTCCACATCGAAACGACCAGACAGCTGAGCGACGGCACCGTGTTACAGCTTGAGATGGTCTCTATCGTCCCGTACACTTTGACCGCCGCGATGGTCCGGAAGAGGAGGGCGACGAGCAGCGTGGGAAGCACCAGCGGGAACGTGATGGTTCGGAACTGTTGCCACTTCGATGCGCCGGATATCTTAGCCACCTGATAGAGCGACCGGTCGATACTTTGGAGTCCCGCGAGGATGAGCAGGGCCATGAAGGCCGACTGCTTCCAGATGTCGGCAACGATGGTTATCAACAGCGCGTCGTGGCTCGTCGCCAGCGGCGAGGCCGAGATGAGACCCATCTGATGGAGCGGTTCGACCGCGAACCCGATGGACGGCTGGAACATCAGGTAGAAGATCATCCCCTGAATGACGATGGGAACCGCCCACGGGATGATAAGACCGACACGAACCAATTTACGGCCGCGGAACCGCTGGTCCAGCACGAGCGCCATCGCGAATCCGAGAACCGTCTCGATGACTATCGCACCGACGGTGAACAGCATCGTTACGGGGACGGCGCTTTTGAACGGCTGGTTCAGGTCCAAGAACGGCCGTTGTAGGATGACGTCCGCCTGCCCAGTGAGGAGGTCCATGTAGTTTTGCAGACCTACGAACTCCCCGACGGGATTCGCGGTCGTGATGCTGTCGGCGTGGAGCGAGATGTTCGCCGTGTACAGGAGCGGCCAGATGGCCATCGTCCCGAGGAGCAACAGCACTGGCGTGAGCATCAGGTATACGAACTGCGTCTCGCTTAGACGTTCGATTCGATTCAGGATAGCGATTCCTGGGCCGAAGCGCCAGCGACGGTTCGACGTCGCGCTTGTTTCGTCTGTAGCCATGTGCTCCTACACCTTCTGTTCGAGTTTATTCAGCTGTGACGCCAGTTGGCTCATCCCCTTCTCGGCACTGACGTCGCCCATAATGACGGCGTTCGCCTTCTGGGCGACCGCCTGTGATTGTTCGGGCCAGATGACGGTCGCCGGTCGGGCGAGCGTGTGTTGCCCGGCAAACGCGAGCGTATCGACGTAGCGGCCCATGACCGGAACGTCCGTCGCATTCTGCAAGGTTTTCGGGACCGGCGGGATGTGACCCGCGATTTTGAAGTTGTCCAGTTGGAACGACTTGGTAGACATCGCCTTGAAGAACTCGACGCACGCGTCCTCGTTCTCCGTGTTCGGGTTCATCGAGAAGTTCCAACCGCCGAGCGCGGCGACGGAACCGCCGGTTCCGGGATACTTCGCCTCGCCCGGTTTCACGCCGTACGGTATCGGCATCACGCCCATCTTCTCCCCGAGGGCGTCGTCCGCGCCGTTGATGTTGATGGAGTACGGCCAGTTGCGGAGCGCGACCGCGTTACCCTGCGTGAACGGCCGCATGGACGGCGACAGGCCCCACTGGGACGCTTCGGTGGACGTGATTTTCCCGGTAATGCTGTCCAACGTGTCCGGTGCGTCCGAACCGTGGATGAACGTCCGCGCCATCTTCAGCGAGTCGATGACGGGTTTCTCTTCGACCGTTATCGGTCGGTCGCCGACCTTGTAGAGGTTCTCCTCGGGGTTGCCGAAGTACGCGCCGCCCCACGAACTCAGGAACTCGTTGAACACGCAGCAGGCGAGTTGGATTTCGGACGCCGCCTGCCAGTTGAACCCGTACTTCGCGTCGGACTGATTGTGGACGTCGGCCAGTTCCTCGGAGAACTGTTTCCACGACATCGCCTTCGTCTTGTACTGCGACCAGTCGTATCCCGCGTTCTCGACCAAATCCTTCCGGTACTGAATCGTCGGAAGGTCGGTGTACAGGGGAACGCCGTAGAGACTCCCATCGTTCGACTTCGCCGAGTTGACGCTCTGCTGGAAGTAGTCGTTGTTGACGGTGTTCAACACCTTCTTCGGAAGCACGTCGTCGAGCTTCTTCAGCTGGCCGCGAACGATGAACGGCGTCGTCCATCCGCAGTCGAATACCATTAGGTCCGGGTCCGGCCGACCGGCGGAGAGCCACTGACGATATTTGGTCTGCATCTCGTCGGTGGTCTGCCCGGCGCTTATCATCTCGACGTTGATGTCGTCCGGGAGTCCGGCGTCGTGCAGTGCTTTGGTGATTTTCTCCTTGTTGTTTCGCCACTCGGTATGCGCGGTGATTCGGAGGGTAGTGTTTCCGCCGCTCGACCCCGAATCGCTGTTGCCGAGCCCGGAACATCCCGCTAGCCCGGTGGCGACGCCGCCTGCGCTGACGGCTTTGACGAATGTTCGCCGATCCACTGCTCTCCCGATAGAACTATCAGTATGTCTGTCTGGCCGGTGCTTGCTAGGCATACTCATCCTTCTTAACTAGTGCCATATATACATTTTCATCAACGATGGTTATTTTTGAGCGATAGGTTCGACTAACGCGGTTGAGTGTCGGTCGCTAGCGTCCGTTCGCCGGATGGTCACGGGGTCGGCGTCGATTTCGGTTCGACACCGTGGGCGACGGCCTCGCCCGTTTCCGTATCGAACAGGTGAATGGAACGTCGGTCGAGGACGACATCGATGGTGTCCCCCTCGGAGACTTCCCTGTCCGGTGGGGCGCTCATGAGGAACTGCGAACGGCCCTCCGCATCGATGTCGGTCAGGTCTCGGTTCGATAGTTCGTTCTCTGACTGGGTGTACAGGTAGACGAACACTTTCTCCCCGATGGGTTCGGTGACGTCGACGGTGGCGCGAATCGGCTCGCTGGAATTCGTCTCCTTGGACTCGGCGAAGTAGACGTCCTCGGGTCTGATTCCGACCGTGAGGTGTTCCGCGCCGCCGAGGTCGAAGTCACGCACGTCGAGGTCGAACTTCTCGGATTCGAACCGACCGTCACGGACCGTTCCCTCGACGAAGTTCATCGAGGGGGACCCGATAAATCCGGCGACGAACCGATTTTCCGGTTCGTGGTAGCATTCGAGAGGTGGTGCGATTTGTTGGAGTTCGCCGTCGTTGATGATGGCGACCCGGTCGGACATCGTCATCGCCTCCTCTTGGTCGTGCGTGACGTAGATGGTGGTGACGTTGAATTTGCGTTGGATGCGCTGGAGCTCGGTGCGCATGTGGACGCGGAGTTTCGCGTCGAGGTTCGCCAACGGTTCGTCCATGAGGAACACCTCGGGTTCCCTGACGATGGCGCGACCGATGGCGACGCGTTGGCGCTGACCGCCGGACAGTTCGCTCGGCATCCTGTCGAGCATCCCCTCTAGTTTGAGCGTTTCGGCGGCCTCGTCCACGCGGTGGTCGATTTCGTCGCTCGCGCTACCGCGTATCCGAAGCCCGTAACTCATGTTGTCGTAGACGTTCATGTGCGGAAAGAGGGCGATATTCTGAAACACCATTGCCAACCCTCGGTCCTTCGGCGGGTCGTCCGTCACGTCCTCGCCGTCGATACGGACGGTTCCTTCGGACGGATGTTCCAACCCACCGATCATTTTCAACGTCGTCGATTTGCCACAGCCTGACGGTCCGACGAGCGAGATGAACTCGCTGTCCTCGATGTCGAGGTTCATGTCGTTGACAGCGACGACGTCGTCGTACCGTTTGGTCACGTTGCTCAAGCGAAGCGATCCCATGTGACGCAGTTGTTTTCCGCTGTCTCATATATATCTTCCGTAACACCCAATTTTCCCGAGGGCGAGGATATCGAGGTTCGCACGAACAATCTAACGAAGCGAGCGATACGAACTCGTTCTGAAATACGGAACGGATAGTGCGACTCACGTTGACGAGCGCTCGATACCGAAAGCGCGTGACCGAGGCGACTCTCCTGTGTCAGCGGTCATCTCCGACTGTTTGCGCGCGGTCCGCCGATACCGCTCGGCGAACATCAATAGTTTTGTAATGGAAACACTGATCGACGGATCGTCCCGACTCAACACGTCCCGCTCGGGTCGCCCCGTTGCTGGACGCGGAACGTAGCGGAATAGAGAACGAAGAACCGGTCCCCGAACGACCGCGATACGGACCGTCGTTCGGGATAGGGCGCGCGTTATCGCGTGAAAACACCGCAATTCGAGCGTGTTTCAGCACCGCCCCGTCGATTCGCTTTCGACCTCCGTTGTATCTTCGTTCCCTGTTTCAGAACAAAAATCCAAAATATCAAAAATCCCATTTTTCGAAATGTTTTTTAAAGCGTACTGCATGGTGGTTGAAGAGGCATCAATAATGGTCGATATGAGCCGCCGAACGGTACTGGCAGGTATCAGTGCGGGTTCGGCACTGTCACTCGACGATGTAGCGGCGAGCGTGGAAACGGACGGTGGTACCCCGGACGACCGGGAGACGGATACCGCAGAGCGCGTCGACGAACGCGTCGCGGAGTTGGTCTCTCGACTCACCTTCGACGAGAAGCTGTCGCTGTTACATCAGTATCAACCGCCGATTCCGCGTCTGGACGTGGACGCGTTCAGGACGGGAACGGAGGCGTTACACGGTGTGTCGTGGTTGGGGGAAGCGACCGTCTTTCCGCAACCGGTCGGCCTCGGCAGCACGTGGGACCCCGAACTGATAGAGCGCGTCGGAAGCGCGGTCGGCGACGAAGTTCGGGGGAAACACAACGTCACCCCCAGCGCCGCGGGATTGAACGTTTGGGCGCCAACCGTGGACCCCCTTCGAGACCCGCGAGCGGGCCGAAACGAAGAGGGATACGCGGAAGACCCGTTCCTGAGCGGCGAGATAGCCGTCGCGTACACGGACGGTCTCGCCGGTGACGACCCGGACTTCCTGAAGACGGCGCCGTCCCTGAAACACTTCCTCGCGTACGACAACGAAACGGACCGCACCACCACCAACGCCGAACTGCCGCCCCGACTGCTCCACGACTACTACCTCGAATTCTTCCGCCCGCCGGTCGAATCCGGGAACGCGGTCGGAGTGATGGCCTCGTACAACCTCGTCAACGGCCGCCCAATGACCGTCTCGCCGTTGCTCGATGACGCCGTGCGCGACTGGGCACCCGACGCGTCGTCCGTGATGAACGTGAGCGACGCGTGGGCACCGGAGAATCTGACCGGCGCACAGGAGTACTTCGACACCAAGGCGAAAGCGCGCGCCGCCGCGGTGGTCGCGGGGCTGGACGTCTTCACCGAGCACGGTCCCGATGCTACCACCACCGTCGAAGCGCTCTCCGAGGCCGTCGACGAGGGCGTCCTGCGCGAGGACGAAATCGACGCCGCGGTCGGCCACGTTCTCTCGGTTCGGTTCCGTCTCGGCGAGTTCGCGCCCGAAACACCGTACGACGACCTCACGAACGAGGTCGTCGGCGCTCCCGAGCATCGGGAACTTGCTCGGAAAGCGGCGCGGGAGCAACAGGTGTTGCTCAAAAACGACGGGGCGAACCTGCCGCTGTCGGATGAGCGGTCGGTCGCCGTCATCGGCCCGCTCGCCGACAGCGTGTTCACCGACTGGTACAGCGGCACGCCGCCGTATCGAATCACGGCCGAGGAGGGCATCCGCGACTGTATCGGTGCCGACAACGTGACGACCGCACAGGGTACCGACCGAATCGCCCTTCGGGAGGAGTCCTCCGGGAGCTACGTCACCGCGGGCGTGAGTGCTGGCGGCGGTGGACTCTATCTGTCCGACCAAAACGCACCCGGCGTTCAGATGTTCGACGCCGCGCAGTGGAGTCCGGACGCGTGGACGCTCCGGGCGACGGGCAACAACCGCTACGTCACCGTCGACGACGGTCAGCTGATTAATTCGGTCGAGAAGCCGTACGGCTGGGAGGAGGTCGAGGAGGCGTTCGAGTTCGTGGACCTGGACGACGATACCGTGGCGCTCCGACATCGAGGGATCGACCGGTTCGTCACGGCGTCCGACGGCGGGCTACGGGTGAACGGGGAGAAGCGGTCCGACGCCGCCCACTTCGCCGTCGAACGTCGCCGGAAGGGCGTCGAGGACGCGATTCGGACGGCTCGTGACGCCGATGTCGCCGTCCTCGTCGTCGGTACCCATCCCCTCATCGGCGCGCGGGAAACCCACGACCGCGAACGGCTCGACCTTCCCGAGTCGCAGCAAAAACTGGTCACAGCCGTGACGAAGGCCAATCCGCGGACCGTGCTGGTGCTCCAGAGCAGCTATCCGATGGCGATACGCTGGGCCGACCGACACACGCCGTCCATCCTCTGGACCTCGCACGCCGGGCAGGAGACGGGACGGGCGCTCGCGGACGTGCTGTTCGGTGACGTCTCGCCGTCCGGTCGGCTTCCGCAGACGTGGCCACGGTCGGCCGACCAACTCCCGGACATCAAGGAGTACAACATCGCCCGAACCGGGATGACGTACCGCTACGGGCAGCCTGACCCGCTCTACGCGTTCGGCCACGGGCTTTCGTACGCCTCGTTCGAGTACGGGGACTTCCGCATTTCGCCGCGTTCTCAGCTGTCGCCCGGCGAGACAGCGACGGCGACGGTCGCGGTTACCAACACGGGGTCGATGGCGGCCGAGGAGGTCGTGCAGTTATACACCCGCCAGCGCCGGTCGCGCACCCAGCAACCGGAGCAAGTGTTGCGCGGATTCGAGCGCGTCCATCTCGAACCGGGCGAGCGAACGTGCGTCGAGTTCGAACTCGACTACGACGAGTTCTCGTTCTGGGACGTCACACGAAATCGACGGGTCGTGGAGCGTGCGACTCACGACGTGGCCGTCGGGTCGGCGTCCGACGACCTCGGTCCCCGCGGTGCGCTCCGCGTCGACGGCGACCGGATTCCCCAGCGCGACCTTGGCGAGGAAACCCGCGCCGTCGATGCCGACGACTGGTCGTGGTCTGAGATCGACCTGCTGGACAGATCGACGGCCGAAGGAACCGTCGTCGGCCTCACCGACGGCTCGTGGGTCGCGTTCGAGGACGTAAACTTACGCGATCAACCGGACGAGGCGACTGTTTCCGTAGCACGCTCGGACGACGGAGCGGCGACCGTCGAGCTTCGACTCGACTCCCCTGACGGGCGGCTGTTGGGTTCGACTACCGTTCCGTCTACGGGCGATGTCTACGAGTACGAGCAGGTCACGACGCGGCTCGGGAGAGCGAGCGGAAGCCATCGGACGGTGTATCTCGTCGCACGCGGCGGCGAGTTCCGCGTTCACACCGTCCAGTTCGAGTGAAATCGTCGCAACCCGTACGGGAACCATCCGGTATCGCCGACGGCACGATTCGGTAATCGGGTCGTGCCCGAGACTGAACGTAACGATCGACTATCGATTTTGATAACACGAATGAACGAACGAGAAGACTGTAACGAGACGCACGGGACGGATGCGGCATCGGAATCGAACACGACACCGAATTCGACGGCGGACGACGCCTCTGTACCGTCGGGATACACCCGGCGGAACGTCATTCGCATGGCGGGAGCGACCGGCATCGGGTCGGCCGTCGCGGGGACGACGGGAACTGCAATTGGCGAGGACCGGCCGTCCGAAGCGGATGCGGAGAGGGGTCCGCTATCACTATGGTACGAATCGCCCGCAAACGAGTGGTTGGAGGCGTTACCGCTCGGAAACGGTCGCCTTGGGGCGATGGTGTACGGAACTCCGAAACGGGAGCGAATCCAACTGAACGAGGAGTGCCTCTGGGCGGGCGGGTTCGACGAGGAGCCGAAGAACAACCCGGACGCGGCCGACGTTCTGCCTCGGGTTCGGGAACTCCTCCTCGCGGGAAACCACGAGGCGGCGGAGGCGCTCATCGACCCGGAGATGCTCGGCGACCCGCCGGAGTACGGCACGCTCATCAGGCCGTATCAGTCGTTCGGCGAACTCGAATTGACGTTCGACCACGCTGACGACGTGACTGACTACCGTCGGGAACTCGATCTGGACGAGGGAATCGTCCGCGTGGGGTACTTCGCGGACGGAACTCGGTACTCCCGCGAGGCGTTCGTGTCGGGGGCTGACGACGCGCTCGTCGTCCGAATCGAATCGGACGACCAGATATCGGCGTCGATAACGATGACGCGGAAGCAGGATGCCCGAACCGAGACCGATGGGGACGAGCTCGTCCTTCGTGGAGCCGTTCGAAACCCGGCACCGGGCGTCACCTTCGAGGGGAGAGTCCGGGCGATTCCGGAGGGTGATTCGGGGGTCGTCTCGGCGGGGGAAGGGACGCTTCGCGTGAGCGACGCCGACGCCCTCACGTTCGTGTTCGACGCCGCGACGGACTACGACGCCGACGAGGACCCGGCGGCCGCCGTCTCCGAGGGACTGAATGCCATCGGAGGACCGTACGGGCGGCTCCGGCGGCGTCACGTCGAAGCGCATCGGGAGCTGTTTCGTCGCGTCGAATTCGAACTGGGAGGGAAAAGCGGCGCACCGATACCGACCGACGAGCGGCTGGACGCGGTGCAGAACGGTGCGGACGACCCGCACCTCACCGAACTGTACTTCCAGTACGGTCGCTACTTGCTGATGGGGAGTTCCCGCCCGGAGAGCAGGCTTCCAGCCAACCTGCAGGGAATCTGGAACGACTCCATGACGCCGCCGTGGCAGGCGGACTACCACAAGGACATCAACCTCCAGATGAACTACTGGCCCGCGGAGCGTTGCAACCTCTCTGAGTGCGCTGTTCCGATGATCGAGTACGTAGATTTCCTCCGCGACCCCGGTTCGGAAACCGCGGCCGTCCACTACGACGCCGATGGCTTCGTGAACCACATTTCCTCTGACCCCTGGGGGAGCACCGAACCGACGTGGTTCGGCGGCGTCTGGCCGACGGGGGCGGCGTGGATGTGTCGCGGTCTCTGGGAACACTACGACGTGAACCGCGACGAAGCGTACCTCGAATCGCTCGCGTACCCCGTAATGAAGGACGCCGCGACGTTCCTGCTCGACTACCTCGTCGAGGACGGAGAGGGTCGTCTCGTAACCGTCCCCTCAAACTCGCCGGAGAACTGGTTCGTGGATTCGGACGGCTACGAGGCGCTCTACGCCGTCGCTCCGACGATGGACGTCGAACTCGTCCGGAATCTGTTTAAAAACTGTATCGAAGCCGCCGATATCCTCGATGTGGATGCGCCGTTTCGGGACGAACTCGCAGACGCCGTGGCCCGACTGCCGCCGCTCCAAATCGGCGCGAACGGAACCTTGCAGGAGTGGTTGGAGGAGTACGAGGAGTCGAATCCGGGACACCGCCATATCTCGCACCTGTACGCGAACCACCCGGGAAGCGATATCACGATGCGCGATACACCGGTTTTGGCGAACGCAGCCCGAAACGCGCTCGAACGTCGTCTCACCTACGGCGGCGGGTGGACGGGGTGGAGCAGGGCGTGGACGATAAACCAGTGGGCGCGGTTCGAGGAGGGCGAGTTGGCTCACGAACATCTCCGGAAGCTGTTCGAGCAGTCGACGATTTCGAACCTTTTCGACATGCACCCGCCGTTCCAAATCGACGGCAACTTCGGCGGCACCGCGGGCATCGCGGAGATGCTTTTGGGAGACCACGAAGGGGAACTCCGATTGCTTCCCGCGCTCCCCGACGCGTGGGAGTCCGGAAGCGTGTCGGGGCTGAAGGCCGCGGGCGCGTTCGAAGTCGACGTGGAATGGGAGGACGGACTGCTCCAGCGTGTCGTCGTCCGTTCGCTAGAGGGAAGCCCCTGTCGGCTTCGGACGTTCGGTGTCCGGTTGGAACGCAAACCGAGCGCGAACCACGACGAGCGAATCGACCGATTGGGGCCACAACTTGTCGAGGTTGACACCGAACCCGGGGAGGAACTCGTCTTCCATGCCGACCCGGTCGAACTTCCCGACGTGGCCCTGAATCCCGGGGCGTTCTCCGTCGAGGAAACCGACGACACGGTGCGCATCGACGTTCCGGTTCGGAACGCGGGAACTGCCGCCTCGTCGGCGACGACGTTGCGGTTCGTGGACGTCAGCGACCCCGACCGACCGACGATAGGTGCGGAACGAGATATTCCGACGATTCGTCCGGGCGAAACGTTCGACGTGACGTTCGAGGAACCGACGCAATCCCTGCCCCACCTCGGGCAAGTATGGGCCGTCGTCGACCCGAATGCGGCAGTCACCGACCGAGACCGGACGAACAACGTGACCCCGGTCGTCGAACGGGGCGTGTCCGTCCATCCAACCGATGTCGAGGTCGAACGCGCGCGTTCGACGGTCCACACCGTGTCCGTCGTCGTCCGAAATGCCAGTCGAAGTGAAACGCCGCCGACGACCGTCCGCGTCTTCGATATCACCGACGGTAGAGCCACAAAAATCGGCGAGGCCGCGGTCGATTCGATAGCCTCGCACGGAACGTTCGAGGGGACACTGAACTGGGATACCGCCTGCGTCCCCGAAGGAACTCGAACCCTTCGCGTCGTCATCGACCCGGCGCGTCGCATGCTCGAACGCGGCGGGACGGATTCCGTCGCGACGAAAGCGGTATCGATTCCTGTTCGACCAAGTGACGGGGAGTAGGCCCCGAATCGACGGTTCTCGTTTGGACGTTCGCTTTTTTCAGGCGTCCTCGTCGAACCGAGTGCGAGCGAGGGCCATCGGGTCGTCCTCTCCGACCGCGAACGGACGCAGGAGGAATTCGAACGACGTTTCGACCGGTCGAACCAGAAATTCGTCGTACGGTTCGATTGGTGTCCCGCCGACGCCGGACACTCGATGGTCGAGATTGAACGCCACGGAGCCGTGGTCTTCGAGTTCGTACTCGTGTTCGGCCTCGGCAAGGTTCGAGAACCGGTTGTAGCTCACGTTCATCGGCTCGTCCGTCGTGGCGGCGAGCAGTCCGACCCCGTCGTCGCCCGCGATGCTCGCCCACCGCGTGTCCGCCTTGTTCCCGTTCTCCGTCGGCGGGACGTAGGGGACGTACTGGTCTGCGACCGTTCCGGAGTACCGGCCGATATCGACCCCCGTCTTTCGGTCGGGATACGTCTCCTGTGGTCCGCGACCGTACCACTCCACCCGGTCGAAGCCGCTCGGCGCATCCACCTGCAGGCCCACCTTCGGAAGATAGTCCGTGACGATGCCCTTCAGCTCCTCGTTCGGGGCGGCATCGACGCCGACCGTGACGCTTCCGTCCCCGAAGATTCGGAAGCGATAGGTCGTCTCGAATCCGGCGTGGGCCGACCCCGATTCCGCTTTCTTCCCCTTCGAGAAGCTTTTCACGTCGATTCTGACCAGCGAGTCGTTCGGCTGTGAGACGGACGCGGAATCGACGACGGTATCGAGCGAATCAAGTCCGGCCGCCTTCCAACTGGACGCCTGCTCGCTACCCCATGCCTGCACCTCGTTCATGATGGGCGCGCGCCACGCGTTGAACAGGGGACCTCGTTCGAGCACTTCGGTCCCCTCGTACCGCATCGACGTGATTGTTCCGACGGTTTCGTCGAATCGGTATTCGAACGCGGCACCCGAAACGACCGCTCCGTCGTCCGTTTCGGAAACATCGAGCGACGGGAGGTCCGCAAGCGATTCGAGCGTCGGCTCCTCGACTTCGAACGGCAACTCGAACTGTTCCCGAGCCACTTCGTGTCCGGCGTCGGCGTACGCCGACGCCTCGGGCTTCGTGAACGAAACGTTCAGTCGGTATTCGGTCCCGGGGGTTGGCTCGCTCGGTTCCTCGAACGGAACTCGAACACGACGGGTTTCGCCGGGGGTGATGTCGAGGCCGAGGTCACCCGATTGGACGGGAACGTCGTCGGCGACGAGTTCCCATCGGCAGTCCACCTCGGAGACGTTCGTGAAGTTGTAGTGATTCGTGACGTACAGTTCGCCGTTTCGAATGTCCGCAGGCGCGGCCTTCACGGGTTGTTGGCTGTGTTTGAGCTGCCAGAGTTCGGGTTGGGGCTCGCGGTCGGACCAAACCATCCCGTTGATACAGAACGGGTTTCCGTCGTAGAAGGCGTACTCCACCTCCTTCCCGTCCACTGTTGTCGTTCGCGCGACGTCTTGATTGACCCAATCCCAGATGAATCCGCCCTGTAAGCTCGTATCGCGGAGCAGCGAAGCGAACGAGTAGCTAAGCACTCCCTCGTCGGGGGCCAACTCGTCGATATCGATGATTTCGTCCGGGGCGAGGGCGCGGTCGAATGCGTGGACGGAATCTACGGTTAATCCGAAATCGTGGTCGTCACCCGTGGGACCGACCTGAACGTGCTCCGTCTCGAGGGCGGCCGAGAACGACCGGCCGGTTTTCGCTACGCGCTCGCCGTCGAGGTACAGTCGAACACCGTCGTCGTCGCGGACGAGGACGAGCGTGTGCCATTCGTCATCGCTGGGAGTCGCCGACGGTTTGCCGCCGACGGACGCGGACCCGACGCCGAGTTCGACCCGTCCGTCACCATCCATCGACAGCGCGTGCCGGTCACCTATCGAGACGAGGCCGACGCCCGTTCCCGGTTCGACGCCTCGGAACGTGATTCCGAACGTGAACGCCGACGAATCGAGGTCCAGTTTCGACACATCGACGTCGATGTGGTCGTCGTCTCGGAGCGTGACGCTGCCCTTCGACCGCCCGACGCCGACGGTCGGTGACCCGACCAGCACGCCGTCGTTGCCGTTGCCGCTCTCGTCGCGCGCCGTTCTGACCGCCGGTTGGATGTACTCCGACCACATCCGATGGACCAAGCCGAGACTGTTGCCCATGGCGTGGTCGTACTCGCCCATCACGACCGGTCGCTTGCCGTCGCCCGGAGACCCGTCACCCGCCGACCTGTCCCCGAATCTCGGACTGTCGCTGACGTCGTCGCCCGCCGCGAGACCGAGGAGCGTTTCGAGGCCGATGTACCGTGGCCCGAGCATGTCGGCGAACTCGACGTCCCAGCCGCCGTGGTTGGGCTGGTGGTACAGGAGCCTGTCCGGCGCGAGTGCCTCGATGTCCCCGCCGTCGAACGATTCAACCGGTTCGGGGGCGAGCCGGGTCGCGTCGGCGGTGCTATCGGGAACGCGGGGGTCGTCGGTGCCGAGCGCGAGCGCGGCCATCTCGATGTGTTCGGCGGCCGTTCCCGCCTCGTTCCCCGTCGACCACGCGAAGACCGACGTGTGGTTCCGGTCCCGGAGGAGCATCCGCCGGAAGCGTTCGACCGCCTGTTCGTGGTAGGCGGTCGTCTGCGCGAGGATGCCCTCCCACCAGTGGGTCTCACAGCACACCTCGTCCATCACGTAGATACCGTACTCGTCCGCGAGACGGAGGTACGTCGGGTCGTTGGGATAGTGGGACGTTCGGACGGCGTTCACGTTGAACTGCTTCATCCGCTCGAAGTCGGCTCGCATCGTCTCGACCGGAAGCGTTCGCCCCGTCTCCGGATCGGTTTCGTGGCGGTTCGTCCCGCCGAGGTTGACCGGTTCGCCGTTGACCAACACCTGCGCACCCGGCCCGCCACGGGTCGTCTCGAAGGTTCGGAACCCGACTTTATCGAGGAGAACCTCCGTCGTCCGACCCCGCCCGTCGGTCAGTTCGAGGACGAGCGTGTAGAGGTTTGGATGTTCGGCGGACCACTTCTCCGGGTCGTCTACCTCTGTTTCCAACGTCACGACCCCGCCGTCAGAATCGACGGCCGTTTCCCTCGTAATCTCGACCCGTTTCGGTTCACGACCGGTATCACAGCCGTTTGCCCCGGCCCGTTGGTTCGTCCCCTCGGGTTCGTGGAGGGCGGCGCGGACGGTGTAGGTTCCACAGTGACCTTCGTAGTTCGCTAGCTCGGCGTCGATTCGCAGGTGACCGTCCTCGTACTCGTCGTCGAGACTTGCCGTGACGTCGAAGTCCCGAACGTGTACTTCGGGCGTCGAGAACAGGTAGACGCTCCGGTAGATGCCGGAGTAGCGGAACATGTCGATAGTTTCCATCGCCTCGCCGTCCGAGAACCGGTACACCTGCACCGTGACCTCGTGTTCCTCGCCCGGCGTCACGTGGTCGGTGATGTCGAACTCACCCGGCGTCATCGACCCTTGTTGGAAGCCCACGTACTGACCATCTATCCAGACGAAGTAGGCCTGTTTGACGCCCGCGAAGTGGAGGAACGTCTCCCGGCCATTCCAGCCCTCCGGAACGCGGAACGTCCTGCGATACGTCGCGGTCGGGTTGGTTTCGGGGATATCGACGGTCCCGTCGTCGTCCGGCACCAGATCGCCGTCGAGCGGCGGGTCGTAGTGTACCCACGTCTCCTGCCAGTTCGCGTAGGTGTACTGCCCGTATCCTTCGGTTTGCCACGGACGCGGGACCGTGATGCTGTTCCAGTTCGTCCCGTCGTGGTCCGTCGGGCGTTTGTCGGGGGACTCGTAGAACGCGAACTGCCACTCGCCGTTCAGCAGTTCGAAGTACTCTGACCCCGCGAATCGGTCCTCCAAGGCCGCGAACCTCTCGTCCGACCGTCGGGCGCCTCCGACCGACCCGTAGGGTATCGTCGGAGTAGTGTGCGTCGGTTCGCGGTGCTGTGAAAACGTACTCGGGTCTTCGATGTATTCCGTGAGGTTGTCGATTCGCCCCGGGCCGCCGGTCGCCGTCGACGGTGCGTTCACGGTCGACTTTTTAGTTGCTACGGCGTTCGTACTGTTCGATACGGTCGGTAGGAGCGCCGCTGCGCTCGTCAACTGGAGAAATCGCCGCCGTGTCGGCGTAACCGTTCGGCTATCTGTCTCGGACGTCGTGGGTTCGTGTTCGCTCATTTCGAGATACCTCTGGCTAGTATCGCAGCTGACCTGTTTCCTAGCCGCTACGGACTGAATAGATACCGACGACATTTAAAGTATGTTGCATGGCACTTTTCATAAGAATATGAAATATGTGGAACGAAAGGGCTATTTCGATGCTCTCGGGTCGCTCCCGACGACCCACCGACGGTTGCCGAAGCGACGCGTAGCCGGAGCGGCCGCATCGGTAGTGTGTTTCAAAAACCGAACTATTTCAATGAAATATAAAACTAACGGTACGTTTTTGAAGGAAATTCGGGATAGTGGATGTCTCTCGGTCGGTACGGTGTCGTCACTACTCCTTTGGCGGTATCGTTACTCTTCTCCGGGTTATTATTTCAAACCTTGAAGGAACTCCAATCCCGTGTCTTTCTTCGCGGCGTCGGCCGCCCATCGGGGTCAGATTGCGTGACCCCGGATGATACCCGTCGTTCCGACGGCTACGCGGCTCAGATTTCGGTCACGCGCTCGTGTTTCTCATCGACGGCGGCGGCGTCCTCGGGGAGCAGCGCGGCGACGAGATAGCCCGCCGACTCGCTGAAGTAGTCGATCAGTACGGCGATGCGGTCCGAGTCGATGGCTTCGAGCGAGTCGAGGAGGATGAACGGAACGATATCGTAGACCTCGTGGACGAGATAGCCCGCGAGGGCGAACACGAGGCCGGTCACTTCCCGTTCGCTCTCGCTGAGGTGGTCGATGGTGTCTTCGTAGGTCGTTCCCGACTCGGTGCTCCGAATCACGTGGAGGTCGAACACGCTTTTCGTGGACTTCCTGCGCCCTTCTCGAACCTCTCGTTTCGTTCGGTCGATCCAAATTCGTTCGAGGTTGTCGTAGTCGAGCAGGTCGAGGACGGTCTCCATGTGTCCGTTGAACTGCTCGACTGCTCGGGTCTCTATCTGCTCGATGCGAGTGCGCAGGTTCGCCAACTCGTCGCTGATCGCTTCTCGTCTGTCCTCCAGTTGCTCCTCTTCTTCGACCCGCGACTCGATAGCCCCGATTTCGTCCTCCACGTCTTCGAGGTCGGATTCGAGTCGGTCGAGTTCGAACTCTATCTGATTCGCTTCCTTGTGAAGGTCCAAAACGTCACTGTACTCCTCCTGTTCGAGTTCTTCGACCGCTTCTTCGAGGGTTTCGACTTCCTCCATGAGGTTCGCCCGCGTCTCCCGAAGGTCGTCGAGACGGGCCTTTCGGTCCTCGATTTCAGATTCGAGTCGCTGACGCCGTTGTTCCGTTCGCTCGCGCTGGCGGCGCGTCTCTTCGAGTTCCTGTTTCTCGTCTCGAAGTTCGGAAATCTCGCTTTCGAGCGAGTTACGGTCCGCGAGCTTCTCCTTTCGGAGGTCGCGGAGTCGTTCGATGGTCCCCTCGATAGTTCGCTCCTCGACCTCCGTGCCGCACGTCCAACAGACGACCGTCTTTGTGTCGTCGACGAGTTGGTCGGTGATGGAATCGTTCGAATGAGCGTCGTGCTCGCCGCCCCGCAGTGCGGAAAGTAGCTCCGGGCTCGTTCCGTCCAACATCTCCTCGTTGAACTGGATGATCGTCTGCAGTTCGGCCATGGTCGACTCCAACCGCTGTTTCTCCTCCCGTCGTTGCTGAATTCGATCCGTCACCGCCGACAGGTCCGCCTCCGAGACTTCAGCACCGTCAGCGCCCTCGTCTTCGAGGTCGTCCACTTCGTTTTCGACCGCTTCGATGCTCTCCTCTTCGGTCGTGATGTCGTATCGAACGTCTTCGAGGCGCGAACGGGTTTGACTCAGTTCTTCGAGCTTCTCGTCGAGCGCTGCCTTCTCGGATTTCGATTCGCCGAGGTCCGCGTCGGCGGCCTCCAGTTCGGCTTCCTTCTCCGCGAGCGCGGTCCGTTTCTCGGCAATCTCGTCCTGCAGTTGCGTTCGCTCCTCCTCGAGGTCGGGGAGTTGCTGTTTGAGCGATTCGAGGTCGGAGAGCTCGTCGTCGAGTTGCTGTCTCTCACGCTTTAGCTCCTCGATCTCGGCCTGAATCGCGTCGGTATCGACGGGTCGCATGATGAGGTCGCGCAAGCCGTCTCCGCGTGCGACCGCTCGACGGGCCTCGTTCGATTCGAGCAGGAACGCGAAGAGATCGGCGAGTTCGGGGTCGTCGAGGTACGGATCTCCGCTCATGGAAACCGTTCCGTTCTGCCGCGTCAGCGTTCTGGTATACGTCTCGTCGCCGATCGTGAGTTCGGCTCGCCCCTCGTCGGCGTCCCCTTTGAGCGACGATTGGTCGCTTCCGAGCGTCGCCATGATGGCTTGGAGCAGGGACGTTCGGTTGGTCGCGTTGCGACCGGTAAGGGCGGTCACTCCCGGAGAAAAGCTGATCTCCGTTTCGTCGATACCGCCGATGTTTCGAGCGTGTAGATGTACGTGACTCAACGTTCGGTCCGATAGTTGCATACGCGTTCGTTGTCGGTCCCCCAATATAAATGGTACATTTTCCGTATCGGAACGTTACAGAACTATTTCCGTAACGCTTCGTGAGACATCGAGGACGAAACGGCTCCGATGGGGCGAGTTTATCAATTGTCCGGCGGACAGTCGCAACCGCCGCCTTGGAGCAGTTCGTCCACAGAATACGAGCGACCGCACGTGTTACAGACGACGCGTAGATCGACGAACAGCTCGAAATCGCCGAGCGTGAGTTCGCCGGATTTCGCGAGATTTTCGAGCGTGGTTTCGGTCACCGCGTTCGTTCGACTGCGCAGTCGTTGAATCGTCTCCGTATCCTTTTCGAGTCGCGTCCTCCCGTCGTCCTCGGCGGGATAATCCACGCTTCGGTATTTGGTGAGGTAGGTATGGATGGCCTGATGGGAGACGAAATCGCGTTTTAGCTTTGTGACGTCGAGTCCGTCACGTTCGAGGGAGTTCTCCGTTTCCGTCCGAACGCCGCTACTAATCTCGTCGCTCGTCAGCAGTCGGTAGGTGTTCTCTACTTCGCCGTCGAGGGTCGATACCTCGGCGTCGGTCAGCGCGGCCCGGAGCACCTCGTGATTGAACAGGTCCGCGAGCTCACGAAGACTGTACTGCTCGGTGCCGTCGCCGAGCCAGTACGCTTCGAGCGTGTCGCCCATGGTATCCAACCCGTATTCGTCGATGACTCGCTGCACTTTACTCGTCCGTCGCGTGGTTTGATTTTCGCTCATGCTTTCTCGTGTTGCGTTCGTTACGTAGCACTGTGGGACGATACGGTAAGATACTTGTCCTTCTCGCCGTCCCCTGTACCGCTCAGTTCATATCGTGGAATACGATTTATATTTCGAGAGAGTGTCGCGTCTGTCGAACTTCTGAACGTCTCATTCGAGCACCGATTCGAGCCGAATAGAATTGTGTATAAACTACAATATTATGTCCGGGACGAGCGGTTTTGGAGACGTAATAAACGACGCTAATAAGCGTGGATTAGATAGGTGCGGAAATCTTTGACATAGATTACTGCTTTTCACTATTTCTCGATTACCGGTTGTATCTCGTATTTTATAGCGACAACAGGTTCAGAACACCGGAAACAGTCCCGTGAGGCCGTTCGAGTGTGAACACTCCGAACGGTGACGGACGAATAGAACCGGACCCGTGTGCTCGGCCGACCGAAATTGTCACCCTGTCGGTAGCCGTCACCCGAATTGTACAAACTACGCAATACTATGCGTATTCGTGCGCTCCGTCGTAGCGATAATCTGCCCCCCCGACTGTCGCCGTGGTTCCGTTTCCGAAGCACCATCGAGCGACTCGATCCGGGTTCGTATCGGTCGCGTCTTCGGTCTCGAATTCGATGCGTTCGTCGAATCCGTTTCCCGCCGTTCCTCGCGCTATCCCCCCGTTTTCACGCCGTGAGAATCGGAATCCGATTTGATTAGCTGTCGAGAAGTAGGCATAACCGTACCATGTCTTCGACACTCCGCACTCGGATCGACCCCATCAAAATCGCGCTCGGTGTCTTCACCGTCCTCGGACTCGCCCTGACGGGAGTCGCGGGATACGCGCTCCTGTCCGCGGGCGGCGGTTCGGTGTTGGTCTCGGCCAACACCGCGGTCGCGCTCCTGTCGGGCACGTCGCTCGTCGTGTTCGTCCTGCTCGCCTCGAAGGTGTTCGAGCGCCGGATGGCCGGTCGGGGTCACTGAACACGACGCGACTCGGTTTCGAGAACGGACGACTGCTCGCGGTCGTCCCTCTTTTTTCGACGACAACGACAGAAAGAGGACGCGAGCGTTCGAACGACGATTTCGGTAGTTCCGATGGTTCTGATGTTCGATGTTCCGTCAGACCGACGCTGAGCCACCGCTGGGTGGCTCAGTGGCTCGCTCTGGACGCCCGCTTGCTCCCGTCGTACACGGCGAGGACGGCGAGCACGAACAGCGCCTCCACGATGGCGACGACCACGATGGGAACTTCGATACTGAAGAACCCGAAGAACGTCCGGAGTTCGATGGCTATCGGGATGCTGACCGCCACGAGGATGAGAGCACCGGCTGCTGTGAGTTTCATGCTATCACCCCCATTAGCATGTTGAATCCGTCTATCAGCACCGGGACGGCGACGGTCCTGCCGAACAGCCCGGCGTCCCTGATGATGCTCGCCAGCGGGATGACGTAGGCGAGAATCACGAGGATGGCCGCGATGGCCGTCCACAGTTTCAGGTTGTCGAGGACGACCGGACTTCCGCTCGCTCCCGAAAGCGGTGCGGGAATCCTGTCGTCGACCGGCATCTCGATGGGGTCCTCGATGGACGAGAGGAGGATGTTGAACAGGAACAACACGACCGACAGGAACAGCAGGACGGCACCGATAGCGAGCTGCGCGCGGAGTTCGGCCACCGACCCGATGGTCGCCGTGAAGTCGAAGCTCTGGTACTGGGGTTCGGCGGTCCGCCGGGGAATGCCGAGGAGCCCGGCACGGTGCATCGCGTTCGACATGAACACCATCCCGACGAACCACGTGACGACCTGAAACAGGCCGATGGGACGGCTGTAGAGCCGCCGTCCGGTCAGTTGCGGGACGAGCCAGTAGGCACCCGCCATCATCGTCAACGCCACCGCGGTCCCGACTGTCAGGTGGAAGTGGCCGGGGACCCACAGCGTGTTGTGGATGAGATAGTTGATGTTCATCCCGGCGTTGATCATGCCGGAGAACCCGCCCGCCGCGAACATGAGTCCCGCGAGCGCCATCCCGGTGAACGCCGGGTCGCGCCACGGGAGGACGCCGAGCCACTTGAGATAGCCCTTCCCGCCGCGCTGGCGCGCGCCGTGTTCCATACTGGCGACGACCGTGAACGCGGTCAGCAGGCTCGGGAGCAGGAGGAACATCGTGTTCGTCATGGCGATGAACTTGAAGCCCTCCGCGATGCCGGGGTCCAGATACTGGTGGTGGATGCCGACCGGCGTCGAGAGCAACAGGAAGAGCACGAACACAACGCGCGCGAGCGGGTCGCTGAACAGGCGACCGCCCGAGAGTTTCGGCAGCACGGTGTACCACAGCAGGTAGGCCGGCATCAGCCAGAAGTAGACGACCGGGTGGCCGAAGTACCAGAACAGCGTCCGGGTGAGGAGGGGGTTGATGGTGTCGATGAAGCCGAGCGACCACGGGATGAAGAAGAACACGACCGAGATGGCGACGCCGAGGGTCGAGAGGTACCACATCACCATCGTCGTCAGCACCATGAACGTCTGGAGCGGAATGCGCTCGTCGGGGTGCTCGCTTCGCCACTTACGGAAGGCGAGGAACCAGTCCGCGCCCGCCATCCACGTCCCGATGATGAACATCGCCAATCCGACGTAGAACAGCGGATGGGCTTGTAAGGGTGCATAGAAGGTGTACAGCACGTCCGCGCTCATATCGAGGCTCGGGAACAGACCGGCGACGATGGCGATCGCCGCGAACGTCGCGCCGGTCGTCGTCAGCCCGAACCACGCCCACGTCAACTTGATGTTCGGGAGCGGCGATTCCAAACTCCGCGTGACGGCCCACGTGAAGAGCCCGAGGAGGTAAAAAATGGTGAACACCAGCGCGAGCAGGACGCCGTGTCCCGTGAGGATGGTGTAGTAGTCGGTCGAGGGAAGGACCCGAACGAACCCCGTCCGGTGGAGTCCCTGTATCAGTCCGAAGAACGCGCCGATGCCCAATGCGACGAACGAGACGAGGAACGTCGCCTTGATGACTTTGGCTTCCTCGGGGTACTCGTCTACGTACAGCGACATCTCAGGCACCTCCCGCCGTCGCGTTGAACTCGTTCTCGGGGACGACCTTCAGCGTCCCTTCCATGCCGTGGTGGCCCGCGCCACAGTATTCGTTACAGAGGATACCGTACTCCCGCGGACCCGAGACTTCGACGGTGAACGTCGCTATCTGTCCCGGAATCACCATCGTGTTGGCGTTCGTGCCGACCACCTCGAATCCGTGTATCACGTCCGCGGACGTCACGTGGAACGTGAGCGTGCTGTTGGCGGGCACGACGATGGGCTCGTTCGTGCCGGGTTGATACAGGAATTGCTTGGCGACGACGTACACGTCGTACTCGTTCGCCCCGGTTTTGTAGACGCCGGGGTTACCGAACTTGGGGTGTTGGTCGACCGCCTTCGGGTCGATGGTTCCGCCCTCGTCGTCGATCATCGAGACGCCCACGCCGACCGCACCGTACGTGACGGTCGCGATGATGCCAATTATCAACAACAGCGACGCGGCGAGCCAGACCTTCTCGTACTCGTGAATCTCCATGTTATCCCACCACCGTGATACCGCGGCCGAGGAACTCGACGAAGTACATGAACACCCACATCGAGACCAAAATCATGAAGTACACGAAAATCAGCGTCAGCGTTCCGATGGGGTCGAAATCGTCGTGTTCCAGCTCCCGTTCGATGCCGTTCGAGGCCGACCCGACGAGGTATCCGCGTGGACGCTCCGCCGAGTCGCTCTCTTGAACCGAACGTTGCTCCAGTTCTGTCGACATAGCTCAGGCTACGAAGAGATTTTTTAAATTATGTGTCCGTAATTCTCATCGGCTGGAAATCGGCGAAGTACCATAAGTACAGTAGTTCCAAGTACGGGTATGGACCCGTCGAAACGTGATTCTCGGCTCAAAGCCGAGCTGTCGAAGCATTCGCCTCGAAGTGTGAGTATTATCGCTCTCCTTGCACTCGTTCCGGTGGTCGCGTTCGCCTTCGAGAAGAGTCTGTACGCGGGCGTCGTCACGTCTATCAACGTGAGTCTCATCTTCACGAGCATCTACCTGCTCGTCTCGCCGACGGAGGGTGACCACGGGACCGACGTCGCCGAATCCACGGCTTGACGACGATGTTCGTTCCGCTCCACGGTCACGGCGTGGCGCTCCCGACCGGGAACGTGGACGCCGTGGTGTTTCTCGTCATCGGCTTCCTCGGCGGCGGCCACTGTCTCGGGATGTGCGGCCCGTTGGTGAGCGTCTACGCCGACCGATTGCGGGAGATAGAGGGTACCGAGGCCGGGACGCTGACGCTCCTGCAGGTGCGCCAGCACGTCGTGTTCAACCTCGGCCGGACCGCCGGGTACGCGACCGTCGGAGCCCTTCTCGCCGCGCTCGGTGCCGTCACGGTCGGGTCGATGAGCGCGGTGCTGTCGGTCGGCACCGGGATTCAGGCCACGACCGCACTGCTCTCGGGTGGATTCATCGCCGTCATGGGATTTTCGTACGTCGGCGGGTCGGTCAAGCATCCGTCCATCGGACCGCTGAACGACCTGTTCGGGCGACTGAGCGGCCTGTTGACGCGCCGGGTGGACGATTTCGTCGGCGATGCCCGCATCGCGGGGCTCGGGGTCGTTCACGCGCTCCTTCCGTGCCCGATAACGTACCCCGCGTACGTCTACGCGTTCGCGCTCGGCGACCCGCTCCGCGGCGGGTTCCTGCTCGCGCTCGTCGGTCTCGGAACGCTCCCGACGCTGCTGGTCTACGGCACCGTCTTCGGGTCGCTGTCGGCGAGCAAGCACCTGCACCGTATCTTGGGTGTCGCGTTCGTCGTCCTGGGCTACCTGATGCTCGCACACGGACTGATGCTGTTCGGTATCGACGTGCCGCGGGTGGCGCTCCCGCTTCCGTCGCCGAACTATCGACTGGTGGGGTGAAACGGTGAGCGAATCGACCGCCGCGGCGGACGACCGACGCGCACCGGACGAACGACGTTCGACCGACGAGTGTACGCTCTGTGGATTACCGACCGGCGACGCGCCCGTCACCGACGGTGACGTCGATGGGGGCTACTGCTGTCGTGGCTGTCTCGAAATCGCGCGAACGCTGGACGACGTGGAGGCGGCCGACGCCGACGAGGTGCGAAGCGAGCGGAAAACGGGGACGGAAAATGCGCCCGAGGACGCGGACCACACCTACCTCGCGGTCGACGGAATGCACTGTGCGACCTGCGAGACGTTCATCGAATCGACCGCCGCCGACGCGGACGGCGTGTACGGGGCGGACGCGAGCTACGCGACGGACATGCTTCGGGTCGCCCACGATGCGGACACCGACTTGGAGGACGTCCGTCGCGTCCTCGACCGCTACGGCTACGGCGTCGGCGACCCCGACGACACCGACGAGGAGCGCACCGACACGCAACTCGTCCGTTTCCTCATCGGCGGCGGCGTCTTCGGGATGATGGTGATGATGTGGTACGTCCTCTTTTTGTACCCGAGCTATCTGGGCTTCGAACCGCTCGTGGACCTCGGCGGCTTCGACGGCCTCTACCTGTTCGGCAACGTCTGGCTCATGTCCTCCATCGTCCTCTTTTACACCGGGTATCCGATACTCCGCGGTGCGGTGGTCAGCCTCCGCGCGGGCCAGCCGAACATGGACCTGCTCGTATCGCTGGCGGCGGTGAGCTCCTACTGTTACAGCGCCGTCGCGGTGCTCGTTGGGGGGACCCACGTCTACTTCGACGTGACGGTCACCATCGTCATCGTGGTCACCGTCGGGAACTACTACGAGGACCGCATCAAGCAGCGCGCCACGAGCGGCCTCTCCGAGTTGACCAGCGCACACGTGGACGACGCCACCCGCATCACCGGGGACGACGACCACGAGACCGTCCCCGTTGAGGACCTCGTGCCCGGAGACCGCGTTCTCGTCCGACCGGGCGAACGCGTTCCCGTGGACGGGACCGTTGTCGACGGCAGCGCCGCCATCGACGAGTCGCTCATCACGGGCGAGTCGATTCCCAAGACGCGACGTTCCGGCGACCCCGTGCTCGGCGGCACCATCGCGTCCGACAACCCCATCGTCGTCGAGGTCGGTACCGACGCGACCAGCACGCTCGACCGACTCGTCGAACGGTTGTGGCAGATTCAGAGTTCGCGGTCGGGCATCCAGCGACTCGCGGACAAACTGGCGACCCTCTTCGTCCCGACGGTGCTCGCCCTCGCGGTGGTCACGACGGGCTACCACCTCGTCACGGGTTCGACGGTCGCCGCCGCCCTCCTCACCGGACTCACCGTGCTCATCGTCTCGTGTCCCTGTGCGCTGGGGTTGGCGACGCCGCTGGCGGTCGCGTCGGGAATTCGGGAGGCGGCCGACCGGGGAATCGTGGTCGCTTCCGACGCCGTGTTCGAGTCCGTCCCCGACGCCGACGTCGTGGTCTTCGACAAGACCGGCACGCTCACCGACGGCGCGATGACCGTCCGGGACGTCCTGGTCAACGGTGACGCTGACACCGACGTCGATGACGCCGATGGCGTTGACGACACCGACGCGGTGCTCGCTCGTGCTGGCGCGCTCGAACGCTTTTCCGCGCATCCCATCGCGGCGGCCGTCGCGGACGCGGCCGAGGAAATGCCCGACGCCGAAGACGTCGAGACGCACGACAGAGGCGTGACCGGCGTCGTAGACGGCGAGCAGGTCGTCGTCGGCCACCCGACCCTCGTGGAGTCTCGTGGCGTTGCCCTCACATCGTCGAACGAATCGGCGATGGCCGCCGCCCGCGACGCGGGTCGCGTTCCCGTCGTCGTCGCGTGGGGTGGCCGCGTCCGCGGCGTCATCGTCGTCGGAGACACTCCGCGACCCGAGTGGGAGACGGCCGTCGCGGCTATCGGCGGCGACCGCGACGTGGTGATACTCACGGGCGACGACGAGCGTGCCGTCTCCCGATTCCGCGCCGACCCGAACGTCACCGAGGTGTTCGCGGGCGTTCCCCCGCAGGCCAAGCGGGAGACCATCGAACGCCTCAAATCTCGGGGGACGGTGGCGATGGTCGGCGACGGGAGCAACGACGCGCTGGCGCTCGCGGCGGCCGATATCGGCATCGCGCTCGGAAGCGGCACCGACCTCGCGGGTGACGCCGCGGACGCGGTGCTCGTGCGCAACGACCTCGATGCCGTCCCCGAGGTGTTCGCGGTCGCTCGCGGCACGAACCGGCGACTCCGACGCAACCTCGGGTGGGCGTTCCTCTACAACGCGGTCGCGGTCCCGCTCGCGGCGTTCGGGTTGTTGAACCCGTTGTTCGCGGCGGTCGCGATGGGAACGAGTAGCCTCATCGTCGTCGCCAACTCGGCGCGGTCGCTGGACTGAGCGGGTCCCTCGATTGCTCCCGTCATGGGCAATATTGAAGTCACCTTCTAGTCCTACACCCAACATAACGATATTACGATGAGCAGCTATCCGGAAACCGAACAGCGAATCAGAGAGGCCGCGTTTCGCGCGCTCGCCGAACACGGATACGCGGACCTCTCGATCAAAGATATCGGTGACGAACTGGGTCAAAACCCCTCTATAATCTACCACTACTACGATAGTAAGGACGACCTCCTCCTCTCGATGCTCGACGTCTTCGTCGACATATTCGTCGGACAGCAGGACGATCACCCGATCACCGATGCGGAGGATGAACTGAGACGATTCGTGGAACAGATACTACATCCGACATCGGAACAAGTCGAACGAGTCATGTTTTCCCCGCCGTCGGATATCGAGACGGCGGTTTCACGGGTGTACGTCGAACTGTGGGCGCACGCGACGTGGGACGATAACTTCCGAAAGGAAACGACACAAGCGGAAGACAGTCTACGGACGGCGATCGCTCGAATACTCCGGGCGGGAATAGAAGACGGCCAGTTCCGGTCGGTCGATGCGGAACTGACGGCGGACCACATCTGTTTTCTCATCCAGCAGGGACTACACACACGGTCGACGACGAACCGCGATGACGCCGCCGAACGAGTTCTAACGATGATCGATGGAATCGTAGCAGACATCTCTCGCAAAGACTAGCCTCCGCTCTCCCGTAGGCGGTGTGTCATCGATATACCGTCGAGTTCTCGTTTCGACATCCGGAACGACCTCCGAATTCGAGAAGACACTATATTCGGAATAACGGCCCACAAGGTCTGTTCGTAGAGATTCTGGCTCCGTATATCCTGTGTTTCCGCGCTCTCACATCAGATGGAATAACAAAAAGGCCTATAATTGATTAATTGGTCAATTAAATCATGCAGTCCACAGATGCAGTCGTGGGAAAGAGCGAACTGCCGGAAGCGATCCGTAGTCGAGACGGACAGTTGGAACCATTCGAGTGGTACGCTGAAATGCGTCAACGCTCCCCCGTACACTTCGACGAGGAGCGACAGCACTGGGACCTCTTTCGGTACGAAGAAATCGATCGGGTCCTTACCGATTACGAGTCGTTTACCGCGAATCGATCCGGCTCCGAGAACGCCACGGACGATGACGGAGCGATGTTTCAGACGATGATCATGGTCGACCCGCCGGGACACGACCGACTACGCGGGTTCGTCAACGAACGATTCCAACCGGGGACGCTCAGGGAATACCAGCCTCGAATCGAGGAGTTGACCGAAGAGGTATTGGACCAAATCGACGGCGAGGACCGATTCGATTTCGTCGATGAGTTCGCAATACGGCTTCCGATAACCATCATCGCGGAACTGTTGGGAATTCCTGCCGAACGCCGCGACGAGTTTAAAGAGTGGTCGGACGCACTCGTCGCACGTCCCGAGGACGGATCCGAATCTTCGATCGAACGGAGCCAAGAGCGGACGCAGTGGGCACAGCAACAGATGGGACAGTACTTTGCCCAGTTGCTCGAAGAGCGCCAAGACGGAAGCGGGGACGACCTCATTACGCTCGCCGCGACGACCGAGGAGCTGAGCAGGGGAGAACAAGTCGGCTTCTGTATGCTCCTTCTCGTTGCGGGGAACATCACGACGACGAATCTCCTGACGAACGCCCTCTGGTGTTTCGAGGAACGGGGAATAACCGATGCGATTCGGACGGGAGATATCGACCGGAAACAGGCTATCGAGGAGGTGCTCCGATACCGCTCTCCGATCCAATCGTTGGACCGTGTTGCGTTGGAGGACGTCGAACTGAACGGCAAGCAGATTCGGGAAGGGGACGTCGTAACGGCGTGGCTCGGTGGTGCCAACCGCGACCCGGAGCTCTTCGACGCTCCCGAGGAGTTCCGTCCCGAACGAAGTCCGAATCGCCACATCGCATTCGGAAAGGGTGTCCACTACTGTCTGGGCGCGCCGCTCGCACGAATCGAGGCGGACGTCGCGTTCGACGTCCTGCTCGACCGGTTCGAAACGATAGAGGCGGATTTAACGGACCTACGGCCGCTATACAGCCTGTACGGTCTCGAATCGCTCACGTGTACCGTCGAGGAATAATCGTGAATGGACTGAACGGGAAGAGGGCGGCCGCGATGAGAACTAGCCGCATCGTCGTCGCCAACTCGGCGCGGTCGCTGGACTGAACGCCGCTCTCTCGGTCTCCTTTTTCCGTCCGATACACTGACGACCGTATCGGAGACCCGAACGCGTGCCTATGTCGATACGTAAGCAACTAGCCAGTAGTGATTATGCGCTGGCCGTTGCGTTCTCTTTTCGACTCGGCGCAAGCGGACGAATCGGGAAGCAGAACTTCGAACGAAGACCGACCCAACTCATTCCGACCAGAGATGTCTGATACGCACGTTCCGGACGAAACGGAAGTCGTCATCGTCGGCGCGGGTCCGGGTGGCTACGTCGCGGCGATTCGCGCCGGGCAACTCGGACTCGACGTCACGCTCGTAGAGAAGGAGGCGTATGGCGGTACCTGCCTCAACTTCGGGTGTATCCCCTCGAAGGCGCTAATATCCGCGGCCGACGCCGCCCACGAGGCGGCGACGGGGGGGAATCGTGGTATCCACGCCGACCCGGATATCGACCTCGCGGAAACCGTCGATTGGAAGGACGACGTCGTGGACCGACTCACTGGCGGCGTCGAGCAACTCTGTGAGCGGGCGGGCGCGACGCTCGTTGAGGGGCGCGCCGAGTTCGCCGACGAATCGACGGTCGCGGTCCACACCGACGAAGGGGACCACGAACTGTCGTTCGACCACGCCGTCGTTGCGACCGGCAGTCGCGCCGTCGAACTCCCCGACTTCCCGTTCGATGAGGACACGATTCTCGACTCGCGGCAAGCGCTCGCGCTGGAAGAAGCGCCGGAGTCGCTGGTCATCGTTGGGGCCGGTTACATCGGCATGGAACTCGCGACTGCTTACGCCAAGGCCGGAGCAGACGTGACCGTCGTGGAGATGCTGGACGAGATACTGCCCGGTTACGGGGCGGCGGCGAGCGAACTCGTTCGCGAGCGCGCGACGGACCTCGGCGTCGATTTCCACTTCGGAGAGCGCGCGGCGGACTGGCGGGACCGCGACGGCGGTATCACCCTCGTCACGGAGGACGAAGGGGGCGAAAAAGCGGAATACGACGCCGAGAAGGTGCTCGTCGCCATCGGCCGCGAACCCGTCATCGACACGGTGACCCTCGACGCACTCGGCATCGAACCGACCGACGACGGCTTCATCGAAACCGACGGACGAGGCCGCACCGAACGCGAGAACGTCTTCGCCATCGGCGACGTTGCGGGCGAACCGATGCTCGCCCACAAGGCGATGCGGGAGGGCGAAGTCGTCGCCGAAGTCATCGCGGGCGAACCGGCCGCGCTCGACTATCAGGCCGTTCCGGCGGTCGTGTTCACCGACCCGGAAATCGCCACGGTCGGAATGACCGAGGACGAGGCCGCCGACGCGGGATACGACGTGATAACCGGCGAGATGCCGCTCCGGGCGAGCGGTCGTGCGCTCACCCTCGATACCGACGAGGGATTCGTCCGCGTCGTCGCCGACGCCGACGAAGGCTATCTCCTCGGCGCGCAACTCGTGGCCCCGGAAGCGTCGGAACTCGTCGCCGAGTTCGGCCTCGCGCTCGAACTCGGCGCGACCGTGGAGGACATCGCCGCGACGATTCACACCCATCCGACGCTCTCGGAGGCCGCGAAGGAAGCCGCGGCCAACGCTCACGACCACGCCATTCACACGCGAAACGACTGATTCGAGACGCCGACCAAATCATGAACCAACCCATCCATCCGCCGACGAACGAATCGCCTCGCACCGACACGAAGCCACCGACGGGTCTCACAGCATCGGTATCCGCCCATGTCTGAGGAGAAATGGTCCGAGCGGGACCCCCCGCGCGATTTTCGCCAACTCCTCGACGACGAGGGCCACCTCCTCGACGGGGCGGACGTGCCGAGTCTCGGAGACGACGAACTCGTCGAGTTCTACCGGACGATGGTCGCGACCCGGCAACTCGAAGACACGATGTTGAACATGCAGCGAAGCGGTGAAGCGAGCCTCGTCGCCCGCGAACTCGGTGAGGAGGCGACGCCGCTCGGTGCCGCGGCCGCGCTCGACGAGGACGACTGGGTGTTTTACACCTACCGACAGAACGCGGCGCTGCTCCACTGGGACGTGCCGATGGCGAAGATAATTCTCGGGACGACCGGACAGGAACCCGAGACGATTGCCGAGGGACTCGACGACTGGGACTCTTCGGTGAACTTCTCGCCGGACTACACGCCCGTCGCCGTGAACGTGACGAACGCGGCCGGGTCGGCGATGACCGACCGGTTCCGCGACCGCGACACCGTTTCGATGGTCTTCATCGGTGACGGGTCAACGAGCGAGGGGTCGTTCCACGACGGCATGAACTTCGCGGGCGTCTTCGACGCGCCGGTCGTCGTCGTCGTGCAGAACAACCAGTGGGCGATTTCGGAACCGTCACAGCGCCAGACCGCCGCCGAGACGTTCGCCAAGAAGGCCGAGGCGTACGGCGTTCCGCACGAACGCGTCGACGGCAACGACGTGCTCGCCGTCTACGACGCGGCGAGCGAAGCGGTCGAACGCGCCCGCGAGGGCGGCGGACCGACGCTGGTCGAATGCGTTACGTACCGAATGGGGAACCACAATACCTCCGACAACGCGGACCTCTACCGCGACGAGGCGGAACTGAAGGAGGAGTGGGAGGAACGCGACCCCATCGACCGGTTTTCGACGTATCTCGGCAACCGGAACCTCCTCGACGACGACCGCCGCGAGGAGATTCGAAACGAGGTCGATGCCGAGGTGGACGATGCCGTCGAGACGGCCCGGAGCGTCCCCGACACCGACCCGATGCGGATGTTCGATCACCACCTCCACGGCACCTCGTGGCGGGAGGCACACCAGCGAACCGAGTTCCAGCGCGAACAGGAGGGAGAAAACCCGTTCACTGATTTTACCGGGGAGGCGTTCGACACCGAGCAGTGGGAGGGGCACGGTCCCGACCTCGATATCGACATCGCGCCGCTCGACCCCGGCGAGGACGACGTGGAGACGGAAGACTGGAACATCGTGACGGCGGTGAACCACACGCTCCGTCAGGAGATGTCGCGGGACGACACGATGCGAATCCTCGGGTACGACATCGGCCCCATCGGCGGTGTCTTTCGAGCCACGGAGGGACTTCTCGACGAGTTCGGCCCGGACCGCGTGATAGACACGCCGCTGTCGGAAAACGGCATCGTCGGAACCGCGGTCGGCATGGCGATGCGGGACGACAGGCCGGTTCCCGAAATCCAGTTCATGGGTTTCTCGTACCCTGCGTTCGGCCAGTTCATGTACGCCGTCGCCAAGATGTACGAGCGCACCGGGGGCGACATCGAACTGCCGATGACGATTCGGATGCCGTACGGCGGCGGCATCAAGGCACTCGAATACCATCAGGAATCGACCGAGACGTTCGAGATTCACGCGCCGGGCGTCCGCGTCCTCTGCCCGAGCACGCCGTACCAGACGAAGGGACTGTTGGCGTCGAGCATCCGGTGTGACGACCCGGTGGTGTTCATGGAACCGAAACGTATCTACCGCGGTTTCGACGAACCGGTGCCGACGGACGAATACACGCTCCCACTGGACGAGGCCCGAACCGTCCGAGAGGGCGAGGACGTGACGGTACTCACGTGGGGGGCGATGGTCCGCCACGCGGAGAGCGCCGCGGATGAAGTCGATGCGGACGTCGAAGTAATCGACCTCGTGTCGCTCTCCCCGCTCGACGTGGAGACGATTCTGGCGTCGGTGAAGAAGACCGGCCGGTGTGTCGTCGTCCACGAAGCGCGGCGCACGCTCGGCCTCGGCGCGGAACTTTCGGCGCTGGTCAACGAGTACGCCATCGACCGGTTGAAGGCACCCGTCAAACGGGCGACGGGCTACGACGTTCACTTCCCGAACAACGACATCGAAGACGACTATCTCACGGACGCGGAGCGCGCGAAATACGCCATCGAGGCGGTGATGAGCTATGAATACTGAACGACCGATAGACCGACAGCGACGTTCGAAACCGCTCGCCGACCCCGGCACCCCCAGACCGAGGTGGTCGCCGTGACCGACTACGAGTTCGAACTTCCCGACCCCGGCGAAGGATTGACCGAGGCGGAACTGGTCGAGTGGCACGTGGAGGAGGGCGACGACATCGAGGAGCACGACGTCCTCTGCGAGGTGGAGACCGACAAGGCGGTCACGGACGTTCCATCGCCCTGTCCCGGCACCGTCGAGGAGCGGCAGGCCGAACCGGGCGACGTCGTGCAGGTCGGTGAGGTGATAGTCGTCATCGAGACGGACTCGCCGCCGAGCGGCGGCGAGGAAGCCGAAGCGGCCGAGGAGGCGGCGGAAGGGGCCGACACCGAACAGGAGACGGAAGCCGAGGAAGAAGACCCCGAGAAAGCACAGGCGGAAGCCGAGGAGGAGAAAACAGAAGCGGCGGAAGCGGAGTCCGAGGGGACGGCGGAAGCGGAAGCAGAAACCGAAGGGACGGCGGGAGCGCAAGCAGAGGAAGAGGCCGAAAGCGAAGCCGAGGGTGAGGAATCGCAGTCCCCGGCGACGACCGAGGAGCGGGTGTTCGCGGCACCGCGAACCAGAGCGTACGCTCGCGAACAGGGCGTGGATCTCGCGTCCATCGACGGGTCGGGGCCGAACGGTCGCGTCGTCCGCGACGATATCGACGCGCGAGTGTCCGGCGGCGCGGCGACCGGCGGGACGGCCGAGTCCGGGGGCGAGGGGACCTACGCCATCGAACACCCGACCACGGAAATCGAACCGGTCGAAATCGACGAGGATGAGGAGCGCGCCGAACGGCGCGACCTCTCGGGGCTTCGCGCTCGCATCGCGGAGAACATGTCCCGCTCCGTCGCCGTCGTCCCGCAGTTGACCTCCGGGTTCCGAGCCGACGCCACCGAACTCGTGGACCTCAAGGAGCGCCTCGATGCCGAGCACGACGTGCACATCACCTACACGCCGATTCTGCTCAAGGCGGTCGTTCCGGCGCTGAAGGAATTCCCGATGGTGAACGCCAGTATCGACGACACCACCGACGAAATCGTCGAGAAGTACTACTACAACGTCGGGTTCGCGACTCACACCGACAACGGACTGATGGTGCCCGTGATACGGGACATCGATAGCAAATCCATCGTCGAAGTCGCGCGGGAGATGACCGACCTCGCCGAACAGGCGCGCGAGCGCACCATCGACCTCGAAGATATGCAGGACGGCACCTTCACGGTGACCAATCTCGCGAGCTTCGGCGAACACCGAACGTCAGGGACGCCCATCATCAACTACCCCGAAGTCGCCATCATGGGTCTCGGTCGGATTCGGGAGGAACCGGTCGCCATCGACGGCGAGGTCGAGGTGCGACCGCAAATCGACCTCAACCTCTCGTACGACCACCGCCTCGTTGACGGGGCGAAGGCGAACCAGTTCATGGAGTACGTCATCGAGGGAATCGAGGACACGGACGTCCTCTTGGGTCGCCTGTAGTCCCCACGAGTGCGTACAATCGATTCGAATCGGTGTTTATCCGAGCGAGATGTCGAGATACAGCATCACGATAGCGCCGAATATCGTCCCCAACGTCGCGACACGCTCGTGTCCCTTCGTGTGCGTCTCCGGGACGATTTCGTCGCTGATGACGAACAGCATGGCTCCGGCGGCGAATCCCATCGCGTAAGGAAGCAAGGCCGAGACGGTTTGGACGGCGTACGCGCCGATGACCGCGAGGGGGATTTCGACCGCGCCCGAGCGAATCCCCGCGAACGCGGCGTAGAAGCGTTTGTCCAGTCCCGCGTTGATGGCGGCCACCGACACCGCCAACCCCTCGGGGATGTTCTGAATGCCGATGGCGAGCATGAGCGGGACGGCGGTGCCGAGGTCGCCGCTCCCGAACCCGACGCCGACCGCGAGTCCCTCGGGCATGTTGTGAAGCGTGATGGCGAGGATGAACAGGACGACACCGGCGAGTCGCTCGTCGTCCACCCCCAAGTCGGCGTCCGGATTGGCGGCATCCGGACGGCGTTGGCCGGAGAGGAGGATGTGTGCGTGCGGTACCAGCACGTCGGACCGGTCCAAAAAGAGGGCACCCACGGCCATCCCGACCAAGACGGGGATAGGATTGCCGTTGGAGTACGTTTCGATTCCGGGGAGGATGAGGCTCGTGAAGCTTGCAGCGAGCATCACGCCAGCGGCGAATCCGAGCGCGCCGTCCATCGCCCGCTCGGACGGGTCCCGCCAGACGAACACTAACGTCGCCCCGAGGAGGTTGAAAAACGCGATGATCAGTCCCCCGACGAGTCCGTTGACGACCGGATTCGCCCCGAACAACTCCGCGAACTGCGCGGGTATCACGGCGACCACTCCTCGTCTCCTGAGTCCATCGTTGTCAGTCGGATATTCACTAGCCAACCCTCTTGAAGGTTGAGTAGCGTTCGCGTCGAGCGGCGGTTCCTTCTCACCCCCGCCAACGGCGTTCGAAACGGGGGTATCGTTTCATTAGCTATCGGGTCGAGGGAGTACGCATGGACGAAACGGGTGCGATATCGTACGACGACGTTTTGGTCCCGACCGATGGGAGCAAAGCGGCGAAGAGCGCGACGGAGCAAGCGGTCGAACTCGTGACCGAGAGCGGCGGGACGGTGCACGCGCTGTACGTGATGGACATGGGAGACGCGGATTTCGTCGCCACGCCGAGCGACATCAAGGAAACCCGAAAGCGACTGGAAAAGAAGGGACAGGGATTCGTGGACGCGGTGAAAGACCGAGCCGACGAAAGCGGCGTCGATTGCGTTACCGTCGTGAAATCCGGAATCCCGGAGGACGAAATCGTCGAGTACGTCCGCGACCAGGACATCGAGCTGGTAGTGATGGGAAGACGGGGGCGTTCTGACCCGGACAAGCCGCTCATCGGTTCGACGACGAAGCGCGTCCTCGGCGCCCTCGACGTTCCGGTTCGCGTGGTCTGACGGCCGAACGGGTCGGAACGCGCGTTGCAAAGCGTCTTCCATATCGTCGAGCGACGGACGGTTCGGTGACGGGGTGGGGGCAAGAATAAGTCGGCTCCGACCGTCACACGAACGGCAAATGCAGCCGAATCGTCGCAACCTTTTGAAAGCGCTGGGAGTCGGCGCTATCGGAGCGCACGCCACCCTCGGCACGGAAGCGACCGGCACGGACGAGCAGTTGCCATCCTCGACGTCGCCCCCCGAGCGAGGGACGACGGACGCGGGTCCACCGTCGGAGCGAATCGCGTGGGGACCGCCCGCCGCCGTCGGAAACGGGACGATTCGGACGTTCGTTGCGAGCACCGGTTCCGGGAAACCCTGCTCCGTCGGCGTCCGGTTCACCGCCGACGCGCTGGACGGATTACCGACCGCACCGACCGACGGGAAGTGGAACATCCCGGACGGCAAAGCGCCGTGTTGCGGGCACGAAACCGTGCTCGGGTTTCCGGAGACGACCGCTTCCATCCCGTTCCGCTGGTTTATGCTCAACTGGAATCCGACCGGCCACCCGCCGCCGGACGTTTACGCTGTCCCCCACTTCGACTTCCACTTCTATCTGATGCCGCGGGGAAAGCGAACGGAAATCAAAAACGGCGATTGTCCGCGGGCGTCCACCGCGGTCACGTGCGAGACGCTGCAGCGAGGGACGGAACCCCTTCCGTCCGGTCAACGACCACCCGACTACGAGTCGCTCGGTGCCGTGGAACCGGGGATGGGGAACCACTTGATGGACCTGACCGCACCGGAGTTCAACGGCGAGCCGTTCACTCAGACGTTCCTCTGGGGCACGTTCGACGGCGAACTGATATTCTTCGAACCGATGGTCACGCGGTCGTTCTTCCGCGACCTCTGCACCGAGATTCGACGGCCCATCACGATGCCGACGGCGTTTCCGACGGCGGGCTGGTATCCCACCGCGTACGCGATTCGGTATTCCAGAACCGGGGACAACTACGTGGTCTGTTTGGAATCGTTCCGCTGGTTCGAAAGCGAAACGAACGGCCGCGACCACACCGATGTGATGGGGTGCTGAGTTCGCCGACATCGGGGGTGGGGAGCTAACAGCCTTCGGGGGTGTAAATCCAGATCATGTTGTCGTTCGCGTGTCCCTCGTTGCTCGTGTCCTCGCCGATGATGACTCGTTTGTCCCGCATGACCACGAGGTTGTCCGGGTTGGAGATGACGTTCTCCTCCTCGAAGTCGTCACCGGTTACGAGGTCGGTTGCGGCCTTCCCGAGCTTCTTCATGCCGCCGCCGCTGGTCCCGTTCTCGTCCTCCTCGGTCGGATTGTACCCGCAGTCGGGACAGACGCTGCTCTTCGAATCCGGTCGCGCGTCGTACGGACAGCCGCCGCAGATGTTGGCGTTCGGCCCGCCGACGACCGCGGGTTCCATCCGCGAAACGTCGTAATCGGCCTCCAGCGGCAGACGGTAGACCGCACCCCACTCGTCACCGGCGAGTTGGATGTCTCCTTCCACGTCGTTCATCGTCTTACTCGTCTCCGAAATCGCCATGTAGAGGAAGTCCTCGCCCGGGACGGCCCCGGTGCGGATGTTGAGGCCCTCCATCTTGCGGAACTCGTCGGTCGCACCGACGGCCGCGGCCGCCCGCCGGGTTTCGAGGAACGGGACGCGGCGAAGCTCCTCGTCGATACAGCCGATTCCGCCGTCTTCGTACTGTTCCGCCCACGCGTCGACTTCCTCGGGCGTGATGTAGAACGGGTTCCCGTTCTCCTCGACGTGGGCGTCGATGTCCGCGAGGCTCGCGTCGTCGTCCAACGCATCGACCTCCTCTCGAATCGCGAGGTAGTCGGCCTGTGTCACCCCGTCGTACTCGGCTATCCACGATTCGATTTCGTCGAGGTCGGCGTGTCCGAGCGGTATCCAGTCGAGTTCGAAGCCGACCTCGGCGGGATTGCCGTTCAGTTTACCCCGTTGGTTCGCCTTGGCGACGTACAGCGTTCCCTTCGACCCGTACTCCGTGACGTCTCCCCGTCCGGCCACGTCCTCGTCGGCGACGAACTTGTAGAAACACTTCCCGGTGCCGTCGGAACTCGTGTACGCGGTTCGCTGGTCGGGCATGACCACCGCGACTTCGTGCGCCGCGCGGCCGAACGTGGTCAGTTTCGTGGCTTCCACGTCGGTCACGTCGTCCGCGGTCGGATTCCCCATCGCGACGATGTGGCCGTAGCGGTACGGGTTGGCGTAGGTGTCGGAGATGAGCGTCGCCGTTCCGTTCTCGGGTACTTCGACTTCCTCACCGTCCCGCGTCCCGCCGAGATACAACGCCTGTTTTTCGACGCCGTTGAGTCCGAAGCTCCCCTGCACTCCGTCCTCGGAGATGCCGGGGCTGTCGTCGATGGTGGCCGGTTTCGGCCGGTTCCAGAACCGAGTGGCCGGGTGCGAGTATTGCTCTTCCGCGCTCATCGGCACCCCCTCGGGGGTGACGCTCCCGAAGCAGTTGATGTTCGTCCCCTCGACGCGGCGGAGCGGTTCGTCGACGTTTTCGGCACCGACGACCTCCCAGCCACCGTTTTTCCCGCGCTGACGGAGGTGGAGTCGGGTTATCATCCCCGGTTGCGTCTCGAAGTTGGTGAACAGGTAGCCCTCGTCGCTCGCCTCGTCGTCCGGAACGAACCCGTTGAAATCGGGCCAGTACCCGTACTCCGAGTACTCCGACCCGTCGAGGTCGCCGACCGGCGTTCCGTCCGGCGTGGTCGGGATGCCGAGCGACTCGCCGCTGTCGGTTTCGTCGCCGCCCTGTGCGAGGACTTGGTAGCTCCCGCGCGCCAACCGCACGTTCCCCGCCTGTTCCTCGTTTTCGGACGGTTGAACGCTCGGGAAGTCCCGCGGAAGGTCGTTCATGTCGACTCCGACGACGGCTCCGATGGTTCCCTCGTTGTACGGGTCGTCGTTTTCGCGGCTCGGGTGCTGGACGTTGAAGAAGAACTGCCCCTCCTCCGTGACGTAGAGTCCCGTCACCTCCGCGCCGGTGGCGCTCGTCGCGAACCGATGGAGGGTCGCTCCCTCCTCGTCCTCGTGGTCCCGACCCGACGAATTTCCGCTCATCGTCCCCGTTCCGGCGTGGCTGAGGAACGCTGTCGATGCAGTCACGGCGAGTATCCCTCTGCGGGTGAGATTTCTACCCATATATTCATGAATGTTGTATCTATACATATATCTATTCTAATTATATGGATATAATACGAAATTTATAGCTGGCGAATCGATATTGCACAATTCGATTTCGATTCGGACGAGTCCGAACACCTGCTGTCGGGAACCATCGATGCGAGGAGTGGACGGCGAGTCATCTCATCGCAAGCGATAGGGAGTGGACAAGAGCAACGGTGGGCCGAAATGAACGTGCCGAAAGGGACACGAAACGCGTCTTCGACTCGGCTTTTGTCCGCCGTCTCATTTTGACTTAAAATAGATGTACGAACTACAATTCTTATTGTCGATATCTATAAAATATACTTATTCCTCTCCTCTCCATATATCGGAAGGATGAGTGGAGAAAACGACGTGAGGGGAGGACGCTCCGAGACGGAACCGAACGGAGAGGGCGGAACGACCAAGCGACGAACGTTCCTGAAAGGTTCGATGGCGACCGTCGGGGCGGGCGTCGTGTCCGCGAGCGCGGGGCAGGCCTCGGGCGACGCGAGTAGCGTGAAACAAGGGTCGGGAACCGTCGCGACGGCGACCGGCGACCAGATGGTCGCCACCGTCCACCCGCAAGCGACGCGGGTCGGTGCGGACGTCCTCGAAGACGGGGGCAATGCGGTCGATGCCGCCGTTGCGACGCAGTTCGCGCTCAACGTGGTTCAACCGCACAGTTCCGGCATCGGCGGCGGTGGGTTCATGCTCGTGTACTCGGCCGACGAGGACGTCGTGTACGCGGTCGATAACCGCGAGCGCGCACCGCTCGGCGCGACGCCCGAGATGTTCCTCGACGACGACGGCGAGCCGATTCCGTTCGAAAAGCGACACACAAGCGGCCAGGCGGTCGGCGTCCCGGGGACGCTCCGTGCCTGCGACGTGGCGCTCAAACGATTCGGCTCGAAGTCGATGCAGGAGCTCATCGACCCTGCAATCGCGCTGGCGTCGAACGCCTGTCCCCGCGTGACCGTCGACGCTCCGTTGGCCGAATCCATCGCCAACAACGTCGAGCAGTTCAACGACGCGGCGCGTTCGGTGTTCGCGCCGAACGGCGACCCGCTCCAGGAGGGCGACCCGCTCGTGCAACCGGACCTGGCCAAAACCTTCCGCCTCATCCGTGACGGGGGTATCGGTGCGTTCTACAAGGGCGACATCGCGGAAGCGACCGCCGAGACGGTCCAGCAGAGCGGCGGCAGTATGACCGTCAACGACCTCGCGGGCTACAACGTGACGATGGACCACCCCGAACGCGTGGAGTTCGGGGACGTGACGATTCGGACGATGTCCCTGCCGAGTTCCGGCGGACTCACCATCGGCCATATCCTGAAACTTCTCGAACCCTTCGACCTCGGGCAGTACGATTCGCGCTCCTTCGAGCGCTACCACGCGCTCATCGAGGCGTTCCACCTCGCCTACGCTGACCGCGGTGCGTACATGGGCGACAAACTGTTCGCCGACGCACCGTGGCAGGGACTCTTCGACGAGGAGTACGTGAAGCGTCGCCGCCGACGCATCTCGTTCGACGAGGCCGGACCGGAACGGTCGCCCGGCGACCCGTGGTCGTTCCAACCGGGGAGCCCCTATCGGGTCAGTCCGCTCGCGGATTCCGGGACGGGCGAGCGCCGAGCGACGAACCTTCGCTCCGACAAGGGACAGACGACGCACTTCACGGTCGCGGACAGCGACGGAAACATGGTCTCGTGGACCAGCACCATCGAGCAGTTCTTCGGCACGAAGATGATGGTGCCCGGCTACGGATTCATGCTGAACAACGAACTCACCGACTTCGATGCCGTCCCCGGTGGACCGAATCAGGTCCAGCCTAACAAGCGCCCGTTGAGTAGCACGAGTCCGACCATCGTCTTCCGTGACGGCGAGCCGTACATGACCGTCGGTTCACCCGGTGGGAAGACGATTATCACGACCGTCGCACAAGTACTCCTGAACGTCGTCGAGTACGGAATGAGCCTCCAATCGGCCATCGCCGCCCCGCGTATCTACGCCGACGTCGACCCGTCGGTCTACTGGGAAGACGGCCTCCCGAAGGGAGTGCAAAAGAAGCTCCGTGCCCGCGGCCACGCGTTGAACGACGAGCCCACCCAACTCGGCAACGTGCAGGCGATTCGGGTGCTCGATTCCGGGAAGTACCGCGGCGCGGCGGACGGACGACGGAACGGTGCCGTGTACGACGAGTCCGAGTAGCCTTCCCACCGCCTCCGGCCGCACTTTCGACGATAGCGATGCCGTACCGTGTCGAACGGTAACGGAGACAAGCTCAACCCCACCAAAATTGACAGCAAATATTTAAATAAAATACTAATACTGAATAATTATTAGTGCTGAAAGCAAGTACGATAGGGTGGCACTCCTGTGCCGTGTTATCAAGTGCACGACGAACGTACCCACTCGACCGAATTGGACCGCTCGAAAGACATCCCGATTTCACGACGCCAGTTCGTCAGACTGTCCGCTGCAACGGCCGGTGCAGTGTCGCTCTCGAAGGGTGTCGCCGCCGATTCAACGTCGTCGGCGCCGACGGAACTCTACGATTTCGTCCTCGGGCGCGTCGATGAAGAGTACGAGATTCCGACGTTGGTCGGACTGCGCCGACCGGCGTTCGACGCGCTCGAACCCTATTCGGACGACTATTTCCGAACGACGACGGACCCGGCAACCGCGGCGTGGCTTCGACTGACGCCGACGGAAGCGCGAGACGTGGCCGAACTCGACGTCGTCGAAACCCTCAAATACTCGCCGGGGTCGAATCCGTTCTGGCGACTCGGCGAGTACGCGAACGGTGCCTTCCCACCTGTCGATGACAGCGTCGATCACATCGACTACGAACAGATGGTGGACGGAATCCACCACCTCGAAGCCGAGCACGGCGACCGAGTTCGCGTCCGCTCGTGGGGGCAAAGTCCGGGACACGAGAACCTCTTCGAAGAGACGGCGTCCGACCCCCAGGAGCTGTGGGTCGTCGAGGTGACGAACGATATCGACGACGAGGGAGCGTTCCAGGAAAAGGAGAAGGTGTTCTTCTCGTTGAGCATTCACGGTGACGAACGGTCGGGTGCGGAGGCCGGTTCCCGGTTCGTCCAGCGACTGCTCGATGGCGACGAGCCGACGGTCGAGGCGATGTTGGACGAGGTCGTCCTCCTGTTCGCGTACACGAATCCCGATGGGTTCTCTGCGCGTCGACAGGAGTATCTCGTCAACGACGACCCGATAGGGGACCCCGAACCGGAGAACAACTCCTTCAAACGAGTGACCGGAACCGGTGTCGACCCGAATCGCGGGTATCCGACGGTCGGGTGGATCAATCCGGCATACTATCCCGCCGAGCCGAACGGAAGGGACTTGCAGGACGATATGCCGGGCGTCGACGACGACGTTCCGACGTCGCCGAAGGAGTACGAGGAAATCGTGCCCGACTCACTCGATATCGTCGAGGCGCTTCGAGGGTACGACAACCTCAATTACGGGTCGGACCTCCACGGGATGTTCTGGTCGTCGAACTTCATCGAGGGACTCATCGTCAACGACCAGTACGACCACGGTGAACTCCACGACATCTACGAACTCAATCGCCGGACGAATATCCGGGTCCGAGACGAAATCGAGAGCGACCTCGACGCCCACCGTGAGCAGTTCGAGGCCCTGAATAGGGAATATCTCATCGACGGCTACGGTGTCCCTCCGGAGTACGTTGACCAATACGACACCCCCGTTCCGGAATCGGGGTACGAATACGGCACCATCTTCGATACGATTCAGTATACGACCTCGGGGACGCTCATCAGTTGGATGAGCCACCCGGAGGACCAGGGCGGCCTCGGGGTCACGATGATGGCTCACGAGATGGGGTGGGATAACCGCGTCTTCGACCGGATGGTGTTCCGACCGTGGTTGGTAGACCTGCAAGCGCGCGGGTTCCAAGAGGTGATTCGAACCGTCACCGAACACGCCGCGAACGACGTGACCGCCGACATCCGAACCGGCAAAGCGACCACCGCATACGTCGAGACCGATTCGCTCACGCGACGGTCGAGTGCGCTTTCGTTCGAGGATATCGATACGACGACGGCCAGGGAAAAGCTCGGAGTCGGCAAGCAGTGGACCGCATCGAGCGTTTCCGTTCCGGACGGAACGCACGACCTCTCGATAACCGTCGATTCGCCGACCGGTCCCATCCTCACGAAACTCCGCGATGCGAGCGGACGGGTCGTGCGCTCGCACGACTCCGCTAGCGACCGTCCACGACGGACGGCAGAATGGTCGATTCCGGAGCCATCCAGCGGCGAGTGGACGGTCGAGGTGAAAACGCTCGGTGGCGAGCGGGAGGCGACGGCGACGGTCGATCGGACGGTCGTCAGCAGTACCGCGGACACAGTGACGTCCCCCGACCCCGAGTCGGTCTTCGGGTACGAACAACGGAGCTACAGCGTCTCCCCGCTCGCCTACTTCCCCGATTACGAGGCGTACATGGCCGACGGACGGGGGAGAAAAAGCGGAGAGACGCGCGGTCACCACGGACAGAACGGGAACCGAGGACGGCACGGCAACGGTAACATCACTGACGCGATGACGGGGCTAACCGTCGAAGACATCAAAGACGGGGCGCTGTTTCGCGGGCGGAGCAGCCGACTCGCCGTCGAAAACCTCGTCGTCTCTCACGCGGATGGTGCCGATGACGACGCCTACGTCCGGGAACTCGACCGATTCGTCTCGAACGGCGGAAACCTCGTTCTCACCGACGCCGGCGTCTCCCACCTCGGACTCCTCGAAAACAACTTGACCACGGGGATTACGGCGGCGGACGTTACCACGTTCGAGAGTGAGATTCCGCATTTCGACCGACGTAACGACGACCATCCGTTGTTGATGGGTACGCGGAACGTCCAGCGTGAATTCTACAACGTCCCCCCGCTCGGGTATCCCATCGCCAACGCCCCCGCGACCGGCGTTGCTCCCACGGCATTCGAGGATGCGGGCGGAACCGTCGCCGGGGTCACCGACGGTCAGGATCGGCTTGTGACTGCAGGCTCGATACGCCGCGATGATGGGTCCGGGATTCACGTCATCGGTGGGATGTTACCGCCCGCGTACCAACGCGTTGCCCATCCCTTCGGCATGCTGGAGTACACGGCTACGTTCCTGTCCCATACCATGCTCACGAACGCGCTCGGATTCACGCAACGTCGATACGTGAACGGTGACTTGGTGGAGACGTTCGGCACGCTCGATTGAGGCCGCGAGTACCTCGTTTCGACTCGCTTTCGAGCGTCGTACGTGGGGAAATCCCCCTGTCGGTTCTTTCCGATTCGTTTCTCGACGTGCGGTCGGGGACGCTCACGTGGGGTTCTGGGTACCCGATTCGATTACGATTTTGCCCGCGTCGTCGAAAGATACTATACGATGAGGTGGCGCGGAGACGTCCAGACGACACATTCACTCGACCGGAGTCAGCATCGACTTATCCGCATTGGGGATGGTGTACCGAGTTACTGTCAACTGTACAATCCCCGGTATTGATATCGTGTGCTATCCTTTGGCAAGATGTCGATGTCCATTCAAGGTACTGATCAGGAAGGCTGGGAGGACTCGCTCGTCCGAACGAGGGGTGCTCGTCTCGCTGACCTCCTCTTCTTAGAAGAGGGTTTGAAAATGCTCTCGTGGTTTCTCATCGGCGGTGTGTTCGTCACTTTGGTCGTCGTTCGTCTGCTCGGCCGGTATCACGTTCCCGTCGAGTTACTGCTCCTCTTCTCCGTTGGACAGGGGTGTTTCCTCGTCGGAATCTACTATCTGACCCAGATATCTCCGCCGTCGAACGACGGTCCGCTGTACGATTCGTCGGACTGACGCGACCCTGTGGGACCGGTCGCCGGTTCCGACGGTCCGTTAGTTCGCGCTGCTAGCTGGAAGGGGGCCATCGAGTCGATAACTCCCACTACACGAATCACCGTCTGTGTCGTCAGCTACCGTAACGCCGCTTTCATCCGTGTGGATGGATACCATCATTCACTGTGATTTTATACTACGGTGACACGAGTGACGTACTACGCGAGGTTGTCAGTTCATGATTCCTTCACCGACGTAGCGATTCCCGTCTCTCGCTTCGCTCGTCCGCCGAGCCACGTTCAGACCGATAGCAGTGGCTACGAAGGTGGACACGCTTCGAAGGGCGGTCAGTCACCCCTCGACGTCACGGGGGACCATCGCCGCACCGCGTAAGTCGTGAGAGCGTCGCTACCGAGTTCGCTTCCGATGGCTCCGTAGCGGCATCGCTGTCGCAACGACACTCGCCGCATCGCACGCATATCGACCGAACAAGAGGTACATACCCATGAGACAAGCACCAAGACGATTGCCACACGAACGACCATCTCGTCCGGCCGACCGGACGCCGCCCGCCCGACGTGCGCCGAGAGACACGACCCTCGTGTCTCTGTTCGGGCTCACCCTGCTCGGGATGTACGGGCTCATACTGGCCGTTGCTCCCGTTCTCGGCGCGGTGGTCGCGGCGTTCACCGTGATACCAACCATCTCGGTCGTCGGCCCCTACGTCGTCGTTCGAGTCGTCACTCTGGGACTCGAACGAGGGCGAGACGCCCGGCAACCGATACGAACTATCACCGGGTTGTCCGCGGACGCGGAGTCCAGACGAATCGACGATTGATCGATGCGTCTTCCTATTCGCTCCCGTTCCGAATCGCCTCCACCGAAACAATTTAGCATTATTTTTCCGAACAGCGTCCCATGACGATCGAAGATTCCGTCCCGCCAATCGGGTGCCGTCCCTCCACGAAACGGCGGAGGGACGGTCGAACGATTCTCACCGGTCGACGGGTCGAGCGGAGACTGCCAGTGAATTGGGCGGGAGCGCCGTAACGGATGGTCGGCGAAACCCGCCAACCGGAGACGGAGACCGGTCCCCTCGACGGACTCACCGTTCTCGATGCGTCCCGCGTCCTCGTCGGTCCGTTCTGTACGATGCAGTTGGGCGACCTCGGCGCGGACGTCATCAAAATCGAGCGACCGGAGACGGGCGACCAGACGCGCGAGTGGCACCCGCCGACGTACGGAGAGTCGAACGAGAGCGCGTACTACCTCAGCGTGAACCGCAACAAGCGCTCGATGACGCTCGACCTCGCGAGCGACGAGGGACAAACCGTCTTCCGCGACCTCGCGAGCGAAGCCGACGTCGTCGTCTCGAACTTCCGCGTCGGCACGATGGAGAAGTGGGGACTCGGTTACCAGACCCTCCGAGAGGACAACCCCGGCCTCGTCTATTGTGCCCTCTCTGGATACGGCGAGTGGGGGCCGGACAGGGACCGACCCGCGTACGACCTCATCATGCAAGCGGAGGGCGGACTGATGAGCATCACCGGCGAGGCGGACGGTCCGCCCGTTCGCGTGGGCGTGGCCATCGCCGACATCGGTGCGGGGATGTACGCGACCCAAGCCATCCTCGCCGCAGTGCTCGAGCGCGAACTCGGGGACGGTACGGGACAGAAGGTCGATGTCTCGCTCCTCGACGGTCAGGTTGCGTGGATGAGTTACATGGCCTCGAACTACTTCGCCACGGGAACCCCGCCCGGACGAATGGGGAGCAAACACCCGACGCTCGCCCCGTATCAAGCGTTCCCGACTGCGGACGGGTACGTCGTCATCGCGGTTCCGTCGCCCAACCTCTGGCCGAAGTTCTGTCGCGCCATCGACCGCGAGGACCTCATCGACGACGAGCGATTCCGTGACAACGCCTCGCGCGTCGAGAACCGCGACGAACTCGATGCGCTCCTCGAACCGACGTTCGAGGAGTTCACGACGGCAGAAATATTGGAGACGATGGACGACCACGGCGTCCCGGCGACCGACGTCAAGAACATGCGAGACGTCTTCGACGATGCGCAAGTGAAGGCGCGAAACATGCAGTGGTCGGTTTCCCATCCGACCGCGGGCGACGTCGAGATGGCGGGGAGTCCGATGCACCTCTCGAAGACGCCGACGCGGGTTCGCGCGCACCCGCCGCTCCTTGGCGAACACACGGAAGAAATCCTTTCCGAATACGGCTATACGGAGGCGGATATCGAGCGACTGTTCGACGAGGGCGTTCTCTGACGCTCGTCACGTCTCGATGCTAGACCCCTTCGTCGGGCGGTTAGGCTTGCTTTATTAGCTCGTCGATGATGGCGTTCGCGCTGGCGAGATTCGTCGCCAGCGGCACGTCGTGAACGTCACACACCCGTAGGAGCGCGTTGATGTCCGGTTCGTGCGGTTGGGCGGTCAACGGGTCGCGGAGGAATATCACGGCCTGACAGTCTCCGGTGGCTACCGCGGCACCGATCATCATATCTCCGCCGAGCGGTCCGGACGCTTTCGGTTCGACTTCGAGGTTGGTGTTCTCGTTGATTCGCTGTCCGGTCGTTCCGGTCGAGATGCAGTCGACGGTCGAAAGTTGGTCGATGTTTCTCCGGACGAACTCCACCAAATCGGGTTTCTTCTCGTCGTGTGCGATGAGCGCGATTCGCATACAATGGCGTATCACCCGTACTATCTTTAGATTACGGCCGCAGAACCCTCGTTGAATGCGGTTCTGGCAGACTATCGAACGACGCGCGGCGATTCGAGGACCCTACGCGCGATGGTCGCGTGGCGAATTCCCCGGCAGTCGGTTCGTCGTGTACAACCCTGCGAGGACGACGATGACACAACCGACGAGCGAGGCGAGGCCGATGAACACGACGTCGAATCGATAGCCCGCTTCGGTGAGCAATCCGACGGTCGCGGTGCCGTTCGCCTCGACCAGCAGAGAAATCCCGGTGAACGCCGCGTAGACGACGCCGCGGTTTTCGTCCGACAGCGAGTTGAGGAAGTAGGTGTCCAAGGCCGGAAACAGGCTGTGTATCGAGTACCCGATGGCGACCGAGACGACGGTTAGCGCGACGATGCCACCGGCGGCGGTGAGCGCGACCACCGACACCACGAACCCGGTCAGTATCCCGAGGATGTACGGGACGATGGGGAGGCGGTCGGCGAGCCGGCCGCCGAACCAGAACGCGGGCAGTCCGGCCGCGAACACGACGGTGAGAAGAAAGTTCGCCGTCGTCGTGGATATCCCCTTCGACGAGTCCAGATAGACGACGTAGAAGTTGAACAAGCCCTGCCACAGGAATCCCGCGACGCCGACCATCAGGAGGCCGACCGCGATGAGTCGCCAGTGGGAGCGCACGGCGGACAGAAACGCGCGATCCGGGGCGGACTCGTCGGCGATTCGGGACCCTCGAACGATGCTCGCCAACACGATGCTGAAGACGACTGCGACCGCCGCGAGCAGGACGAACACCGTCCGCCACGAGGAGACGAGTAAGATTCCGACGACGATGGTGGGGGCGAGGACCGCCGCCAGTTGCGACGCCGCCCCGTGGATGCCGACGGTTCGCCCGACCGCATCCGGATATAGTTCGGCGATTAGCGGCACGGCGGCGACGAAGTAGGCGCCGCTGGCGACGCCGAGTAGAAACGTCCCGACGCGAAGCGAGGCGATGGAATCCGCGACCGCGATGAGTCCCGACGACCCGGCGAGGACGAACCCCGTCGCGAGAACGGCCTGATACCGCGGGACGCGGGTGAGGACGTACCCCATCGGGATCCGCGGGAGTGCGGTGCCGAGCCACACCAGCGATATCAACACGCCGATGGTCGCCTGATCGGTCGAAAAGGCCACCGTCAGAGGTTCGAGCAGCGGTGCGAAGACGGTTCGCCCGAAGTTCATCAGGAATACGAGCCCGCAAAGCGTTCCGAACAGGCGGCGTCTCACTACCGTCCATACCGAGTCGGACGACTCAACCGTTGCGGAAACGGCAGGAGTGACGTTCGTGGCCGACGGGTCGTCGATGCGTTCCCGCCGACATCCGCGCGTTTATCTCACTCGACCGGCTGGGCCTCGGGGAACTGATAGCTTCCGTCGATGATCGGCTCGCGTGGTTTGTAGAGCCGGACGATATAGTGCCAACCCTCCGGCGTGTAGATGAAGTTCGGCTGGTCGGGGTCGCCACCGAAATGAATTGTCACGCTACCGTCATCGGCTCGCTCTGCGGTCACATTGTTGACCGAATACGCGTCGTACTTGTTCTCCTCGAGGTAGAGGTCACGGTTGTAGACGGTGACTGACCAGAACGCGTCGACGGGAACGCTTTCGTCGACGGTGAGTTCGTATGGTGTCTGACCGTCATTCTGGGTGGGAATCCGTTGGAGGAAGAGCGCCTCCGATGGCTGCGGGGGGCCGGACCATCCCGACGGACTGGCGACGAAAAATTTTACCGGGTCGACCTGACCGACGTCACCATACGCGCCCGAGAAGTTCTCGAGCGTGATAAAGACCGTCGTGAGCGCGTCGTCGAGTCGTTTGAATGATTGTGGGTCCCAGTTGGGAATCTCGAACGAGCCAGCCGACGCTTGTTCGACGCCGATCTCGTCCTGAAGTTGCCGAACTTGCTTTACATCGTCCGGGTCGTTAGGGTCAACAAACGTGCGGATCAGGACGCCAGCATACCGCGTCTCTACCATATCTTGTGTGATCGTGTACGTGCCAGGTTCGGTGACGCTCAGTTTCACATATTGGCACTCGTTCTGGACGTTCATCGACTGATATCGATCTCCGGTGTCTGGGAGCGTGATGGTGACTGGCTCGGTCAGATCGAACACCCCGAGTGAGTAGATAGTGTCACGATTTGTTTCGACGTCCAACTGCTGCCCGACGGGAGTTATATTTCTGAAATTATAGAGCCGTCCGAATCCGCCTGTGTCGACGGTTGCCTGGAATGAAGCATGACAGTTGGCGCGTGGGTAGTTCGACCACGTCACCGGGATTGCATTGGCATTGTCCGTCGTCTGTTGCTGGGTCTGTTCGGTGGTCCGGCTCGGCATGTCTTGGTGAGCGCTGGCACTACCGCTGCCCATCGCTAGCAACCCGGCGAGGCTTGCCACGCGAAGTGCGGTTCGGCGGGTCGTTTGCAGCGAGTTAGAATTCGATTCTGCGTCAGTCGCCGTGTCGTGTGTCTCGTTGCTCATGGTTGGTGCTTGTCTCTCCCCTCACGCGGTATTCACGGCACTGTCCCCATCCCGCTCGTGCTCTCGTACGACACCCTCCGATAAAGAAATGATGGTGAATTCACATACTATACTGATGTTCTTGCGATGAGAACTGTAGCAAGATCGACTCAGCCGTTCCGAGAGCAGTTCTCTCGGCACTGAGCAACTCTTTTTCCTGTTTGACGTTGTGAGCGTGCTGCATCTGCGCTGTATATCCCGCACGTCGCTGTGAACCCTCACCGACTGTGGCTTTCAACGAGGGGATTTCAACTAATGGAACGTTTCGGACCTCCTCGTCCGAGGCTACTCCGTCGGAAAAGCTAGCCGTTCGCCGAGTGACGGTGAATTGCCGTGTCGGTTCGTCGATAGCGATTTCGGGTGATGGACTCCGTTAGCCGTCCGGGTCGAAGAGTTCGATCGCCGTTCGCACCGCGTCGTCGTCCGTCGACGCGTCTTGCAACACCGAATCGGGCGTCGCCACGATACCGTTCACGATGGCGGTCGCCATCCGCTCGATGACCGCCCGCTGTTCCGCCGTGAGACCGTCCTCGCCGCCGAGTCGTTCGACCGCTCGCGCGACCTCCCGCCGTTCGAGTTCCGCCCCCCGGCGGTGAATCGCTCGCCGAACCGCCTCGGGATCCGCTTCGTTTCGGTCGAGTAGTTCGGTGGACGGGACGGATGGATTCCCGTTCCGGGTGTCGTTCGCGTCCATCGTGAATCAACCGACGTACACTCGGGTCACGTGGCCGCCGCACCCGCACTGGTCGACGTATTCACACTCGATATCCGAACCGAACTCGTCGTCCAGTGCGTCGAAGAGGTACGTTTCGGGGTGGCCGTGATTCGCGTGCGTGACCACGTTCACGTGGTTCCCCTGTGCCGTGTGCTCGACGGCATCCACGGCCTGCGAGCAGACGAGCCCTGTATCCTCGGCGTGCTCGGGTTTTTCGAGGTTCACCGACCACGAGTTGTCGTGAACCCGCTCCGTGACCGGTTCCGCGTCGTCGTGCGAGATGTCTGCCATAGGTACAGGTTAGATGCCGTCGATGGAAAACCGTCCCCCGAACATGTTCGTCGTGGATTATTGGGGGTCCCGACGACATCGTACGGTATCGATGGCAACCGCGAAACTCACGCTCACGCTTCCCGCCGGGACGTGGATCGGCGACGTCTCGACGACGTATCCGGATGCGAAATTCAGGGTACTGGCCGCCCTTCCCGCCGACGACGTCGGCGTCGGATTGCTCGAACTCACGGCCGCGGACCTCCCGCCGATACTCCGCGAGATGGACGACCACGACGGTATCGTCCACTTGGACCTGTTGCGGGCGTCCGACGATACGTGTCTCGTCGAGTTCGAGACGACCGAACCCCTCCTCTTGCTCTCGGTACAGGAGTCGGCGGTTCCGCTCGAACTCCCGCTCACGATAACCGACGGCGACGCGACGTTCGAGGTGACGGCCGCGCGCGAGCGACTTTCCGCGCTCGCCACGCAACTGGACCTGTTCGGCGTCCCGTTCGAGGTGGAGTACGTCCGCGAGATGGCCTCCTCCGAGAGTCTGTTGACCGACCGACAGCGGCGTTTGGTGCGAACCGCCGTCGAGTGTGGCTACTACGACTCGCCGCGAACCTGCACGCTCACCGAACTCGCGGCGCTGACCGACGTCGCAAAATCGACCGCCAGCGAAACGCTGCACCGCGCCGAGGGGACGATTATCAAACGGTACGTGACCGACGAGGTGGCGGAGTAACCGCCGAACGGTCGATGCCGGGTCCGATTGGGACCCGCCGATGGCGGTTCAGTCGTCGTCGTCCGTGAACACCCGACTCGGCACGCGTTGGTCGTCCGGTTCCGGGACCGGCGTCGTCACCTCGCGCTGCACGAACTGCTTTTTGAGCACGTCGTAGGCGAACACGAGCGTGCCGAGGATGAGCATTGAGTCGCCCGGCAACCGCGCCCAGAACAGGAGCTGTACCGTGTCGCTGTTGTAGAACGCGAGGCTCCGAGCGGCGTCGTAGCTCCCGGAGAACGCGGCTTCCAGTTGGAGGAAGCCGACGGGAAGGACGGAGACGAACACCATCACCGCGAGGCCGATGTTCCAGAGCCAGAACGCCCACCGAAGTCGCCGTTCCGTCCACGCGTCGGGTTTCGTCGTAAGCTGGAGCATGTAGGTCGCCATCCCCAGCGCGAGGAATCCGAACGCGCCGAACATGGCGGCGTGGGCGTGCCCAACCGTGAGGTACGTCCCGTGCTCGTAGTAGTTGACGAGCGGGAGGTTGATGAAGAACCCGAGCACGCCCGCGCCGACGAAGTTCCAGACGCCGCTGGCGATGATGAACATGAACGGGAGCGTGTAGGGGAACGACCCGTCGCTCCGCGCGAGCGTCCGGTACTCCCCGATGGCTTCGAACAGGATGAACACGAGCGGGAGCAGTTCGAGCGTCGAGAAGACGGAGCCGAAGGGCACCCACACGTCCGGTTGCCCGATCCACCAGTAGTGGTGGGAGACGCCGATGACGCCGGTTCCCATCACGAACAGCGCCTGGAACATGACGGCCTTCTCGGCCGACCGCTTTCGCAACAGGTTCATCGACACGAGCGTCAGGCCGACGATGGCGACGATGAAGAACTCGAACGCTCCTTCGACCCACATGTGGACGACCCACCAGCGCCAGAACTCGGTCACGACGATGTTCGTCTTCGGCGTGTAGAACATCCCCGCCGTGAACAGCAGGGCGATGGAGCCGCCTGCGTACAGAATCATGTGCGCGAGGCCGAACGATTCTTCGGACTTCAGGAGCGGTTTGAACCCGCGCGCGACGAGGACGGCCCACAGCCCGAATCCGGCGAGCAAGCCGAACTGCCAGACGCGACCCACTTCGAGGTACTCCAGCCCTTCGTTACCGATGAGCCACCAGAGCGCGCCGTCGATGTAGCCGTTCGCACCCAACCAGATGCCGGTCAGTCCGCCGACGGCGACGACGAGGAGCGCCCCGAGGAGCACGTTGACGTACGTGCTCTGATTCGCTCGCTCCTGTCCGGTCAGCAGCGGGGGTAAGAACAGCCCCGCGCCGAGCCAGAGGGTCGCTATCCACAGAATCGCGAGGTCGATGTGCCACGTCTTCGCGATGGCGAACGGGAGCAGCTTGACGAAATTAATCCCGAACAGCGCTCCGAGGCCGAAGAACCCGCCCCGCTCGATGTAGTAGTGGGCCAACAGCCCGCCGAGCAACACCTGTGCGACGAACAGGAGGGCGGCGATGGGGACGAACCGCGCCGCCGTCTTCTGACTCGGGAAGACCACGACGTCCTTCGGCGACGGTACCGTGATTCCCTTCGTCTCGGGTTCGGGAAGGTCGATGGATGTGTAGAGCCAGACGCCGATTCCGGCCGCCGCGACGAGCAGCACCATCGCGATGACGCTCCACGTCATCGACGCCGTCGGGGGCGTGTTTCCGGCGGCGGGTTCGTACGGCCAGTCGTTCGTGTACGTGTGGTCGCTCCCCGGCCGTTGGGTGTGGGAAATCCACGCCGTCCACATCGCGAAGTCGGCGAAGTCCCGTGCGTCCTCCTCCGAGGCGATCATCCCGCTCGGAACGCCGCGTTCGAGGTCGCCGTCGTGATACCGCTCGACGTACAGTTGCCGAACGTGCTCGTGGGCGTACAGTTCCGCGGCCGAGTACTGCACGCTGTCGCTCGGCCGACTCGCTTCGAGTTCGGTCGTCACCGTCGCGTTGACGACCGCTCGTTGTTCCGGCGAGAGCGCGCTGACCGGTTTATCGTACTTTTCCTTCGCGTAGTACTCCTTCATGTACTTCGTCTTCAACGACAACGCGTTCGCGGTGTAATCTGACCCAAAATAGGCACCGTTGCCGAGAATCGACCCGTGGTTCATCAGGCCGTCCGACTGGAAGACCCGTTTTCCTTCCTGTACTTGCGCCTTCGTCACGACCGTCTCCCCGTCCGGTCCGACGACCTTCTGTGGTATCGGTGGGGCGTGTTCGTAGGAATACCACGCACCTGCACCCATCACGATGAGATTCAGTACGAAGACGATTGCGAGCAGTTTTCCGAGCGTCGAGCGCTGTACCCTCATACAAGTGGGGCTTCGATAGGGCCTCTCATGTAACTCAATCGTCGTTCCCATCGGTGTGGAACGCCGCAAATATGTTCGGGAAAACGTTCGAGTGGGGTTCGACTGGGGGGCGTCGCGGCCCCCCTCCGGTCCCGCCGACGGTGCGAATTTCACGGCCTCGGGGATGCAGTCACGACGACGATTCCGTCGTCCCGAAGGCGACCCGTTCGAGGACCTTTCGCAGGAACGGCCGTCCCTCCGACTCGTCCGGATGGAACAACAGGACGCTGCCGTCGATGCGGTCGCTGATGTCGGTCGAGAAGTGGCCGAACAACAGCGTGTACAGGGTCGAGTGGGGAATCGTCCCGAGGACGACGAGGTCGGAGTCGGATGTGGTATCGACGAGCGTCCCGACGCGGTCGTCGGTGCGTATCAACTCCCATTCCGTTGGCACGCTCGATACGTCTTCGAGCCCCCGGTAGAAGTCCTCCGTGGCCTCGACCAGTTCGGGTGACGCGTCGTTCGCGACTGCGGTGACGAAGTGGAGGGTCGCATCGCTGTGGGTAGCGATTTCCGTCGCCACGGACACCTTCGCCGCGTTGAAGATGCCGGGTTCGACGAGCACCGTCACGGTCGAGATGTCCCCGAGGCCGCGATTTCGGAGGAATCCGACGTCACAGGGGGCGTGGTTCATGTACCAGTCGATGCCGGTGCCGAGCAACTCCGCGTGCAGGTAGTCGGGTTCCAGTTCTCCGAACACCGCGTCCGCGTCCATCTCGTCGGCGACGTTGACGACCGCGTGCCTCGGATTGTGCGTCACGAGTTCGTCGACGACGACCGACGTTTCCATCGACGGCAGCGATTCGGTGACTCGTTGTTCGAACCCGATATCGGCTTCCGACGATTCGACCATCGACGAGAGCGTCGTCTGCTCGGGGACCGCCTCTATCTTGGCGACTCGAAGCGTCCCGTCGTTCTTCGCGACGACGGACGCGCCCATCCGAACGAGCGCCCGCATCCGGGACGGGTCGGCGTCCTCGCCGACGACGACGAGGACGTTTTCGTGACTGTCGGCGACCGCCCGCTCGGTTCTGTCGAGCGTCTGCTGGCCCATCGACCGTCGGAGCGCGTCGAGGGCGGCCCCCTCGCGATCCGTCTTGTCCCGCCCGTAGAGGCGGTACCAACCGACGCCGACGACGAAGATGCCGACGGCACCCGCCAGCGGAATCAGTCCCAACTGCGTGAGCAACACGACGGTCCCGACAACGCCGAACAACTGCACCCACGGATAGCCCGGTGCGACGAATTCCGGGTCGTACCAGTCCAACGAACTCTCGCGAAACGCGACGAGGGCGACGTTGATGAGGCCGAAGACGACGATTTGGAACGCGCTGGCCAGTTTCGCCAACTCGTTGACCGGGACGAACGCGATGAGGACGAGCAGGACGACGCCGGTGAACGCGATGGCGGCGACCGGCGTCTTGAACCGACCGTTGATTCGGCTGAAGCGTTTGGGCGCGAGCGAATCTCGACTCATGGCGAGCGGGTATCGGGACGACGAGAGGATGCCCGCGTTCGCCATGCTCGTGAGCGCGAGGACGGCGATGCCCGCGACGGCGAGCCGAGCGGTTTCGCCCGCGAACTGGACGGCGGCGGCGGCCATCGGCGTCAGGTTGTGGTGGAGCGAGTCGGGCGGCGTGACGCCGACGATGACGAACACCGTGAGCGTGTAGAGGAACATCATCAGGACGACCGAGCCGAGGATTGCGCGCGGGATGGTGCGGCCCGGGTTTTCGACCTCCTCGGCCACGCTCGCGATTTTGGTGACGCCCGCGTAGGAGACGAACACGAACCCCGTCGCCGCGAGGAGACCCCCGCCGCCGTGGGAGAAAAACGGGTGGTAGAGGTCTCCATCGACGTACGTGCTCCCGTCGGCGACGAAGCCGACGAGCGAGAGCAACACGACGCTGACGATGGTCGCCTGTAATCTCCCGGTCTGTTTGACGCCCACCACGTTCACGCCGATGAGCAGGAGAGCGATTCCCAGTCCCACGACCGTGAGGAGGCCGGGCGGAATCTCCACGAGCAAGAGGAGGTACGCGCCGAGGCCGACCAGCGCGAACGCGCTCTTGAATACGAGCGAAAACCACGCCCCGATTCCGGCGATCGTTCCGGGAAGCGGTCCCATCGCCCGGTCGATGTACAGGTAGGTCCCCCCCGCCTCGGGCATGGCGGTGGCCATCTCCGCCTTCGATATCGCCGCGGGGAGGACGACGACCCCGGCCAAGAAGTACGCCAGTATGACCGCCGGTCCCGCCTTCGCCGCCGCGAGACCGGGCAACACGAAGATGCCGCTCCCGACCATCGCGCCGATGCTGATGGTCGTCGTCGATACTAAACCGAGGTCGCGTTCGAGGTCCTTGGGCATCGGCTTATTTCATCGACACGGGCAGGCGCTGTAACGTTATCGCCCTCCTGAGACGAGACCGCCGGACCGCTCGACGCCGCGTCGAAAGTGGTCACTCTCATCGAAGACTACCAGAAAACAAATGCGGTGTCGTTTCGCAGGTCGTCTGACCGCTACATCGTCGTTGTCGTCGTGGTCATCATCTCGGTCGGGGCGTCTATCGTCGGCAAGAGGTCGAAGGCCTGCGCCTCGTCGTTCGTCTGTAGGAGTCCGACGGCGAACGCCGAAACCACCGTGCCGCCCTCGAGGGTCACGTCGAACGTGGCGGCGGCCTCGTTCGTGCCCGCGGGTCGGATTTCGATGGTGTACGACCCCGCGGGAACCTCGACGTAATCGCTGGCGTTGCCGAACTCCAGTCCTTCGACGAGGACGTCGCCGTCAGCCGCGATATCGACGGCCGGTGCGTCGGGCGAGAGGTGGACCGCCCGCAAGCGCGCCTGGTCCCCGGACGGTTCCTCGTTCTCATCGACGAACACGAACGCCTGCGGACTGTCGAGCGTCCCCCCGGCGGCGATCGTGTAATCGGTGTTCGCATCGAGTGTGACCTGTTCGTCGATGACCGCACTCCCCCGGCCTTGTCCCGCCGGTGCGACCTGTATCGTGTGCTTCCCCGCGTCGAGGTCGAGATAGTCGCTCACGTCCTTGAACGCGACGTTCTGTAGGACGCGATTTCCGTCGACGTAGACGTCCACTTCCGGAGCGTCCGGAATCGCGTGGATGACCCGAACGCGGCTCGCGTTCCCGTTTTGGCTGGTGGTCGTGTCCTGTGCGCTCGAAATCCCCCCGAAAATCGGTACGCTGCTCACGCCGATGGCTCTGAGTACCTGTCGTCTGGTTTGCTTCATTTTGGTTCCCCCAACCGACAGTCAACCAGTTAGTAAAAAATGGTTTTCCCCGGACTAGTTTGGTCGGTCGACCGTCATCTGAGCAATTCTCGACTTTTTATTCGCCCTCTTTCCACCGAAACGCGCCATCATTACGCTATTTTTGAACGCTCAATTTTATAACTTTCTCTAGCATAGAATAATTAACAAAGAGGTGGTCCCCCTTGTGTGAAACGCAGAGACTTCATCGCTACGGTCAGTACCGGCATCGGGATCAGCGTGGCTGGGTGTTCTTCGTCGGGGAACTCACCGGGCGAGACGAGTTCCGGTACCGGAACGGCCACCACGTCACAGACGACGCAGACAACGGAGGGAACGACCACTACCGAGGCCGCTGAGACGGCCACTACGACCGAACATACCGATACAGCGACCACGAGTGAACGGACCGAGACGGCTACCACGACCGAACGGTCCGATTCGACTACGACGAGCACGACCGATGGGCAGACGGACGCGAATCTAACGCTCGGCGAGACGGCGACGTTCGGAAACGGCCTCGAAGGGACGGTCCGAAAATTCCGATTCGAATCGGAGTACGAGAGCGGCGGGACGACGCAAACGACCGACCAGACGTTCCTCTTCGTGGACTTTTCCGTCGCAAATCCCACGAATTCCCGTAAGAGCGTTCCGTCCGGGATGTCGATTTACGTGACGGTCGGAGGACGACGATACGACCCGACCGATTCCAACGGTGCCGTTCGCAGCCTCTATACGACCCGGTCGGTCGGGGCTGGTTCAACGAAGTCGGGAACCCTCATCTTCGAGGTCCCGAAAGGAACAACGCGCGGTGACGTGACCGCGTCTCTCGAATACTCCGGTTCCGGCGGAAAACGGACCCTGCAGTGGACGAGTGGGTAGGGACGTAACCACCCACGATATTTCTGCGACACGCGAAGTCGCTGCTCTGTCGTTTTCGCGCGTCGACCGGATACAACCGCCGGTCGTTACTCGCCGATCTCTCGATTTCGAAACCGGCTTTCCGAACCTACTCGTTGCCGTCTTTCCCCTTGTCGATTGTCCGGTCTGCTTGAACGATTCCGAATGCGGACGCCAGGACCATCCCCACTACGAAAATCGACGAGGTCCGCGATAATAGACCGCGTGAGGTCGGTTTCTTCGGTAAGGAGCGCGTACGCCGCTCGGCTTGCAGTGCGGTGGGGTCGGTCAGGAGGAACGGGAGTACCGCGACCGAGACACTCAGACAGGAGAGCACGAACGCTCCGACGATGGTTCCGAGAATCAAGAACGGTTCCGTCATCACCGTCAATCGGATTCCGAAGACCGTCAGCATCCCTCCGAGGGACATGGCAGAGACGATGCCGACGGCACAGAGAATCGCGATGAGAGATGCGGGTATCGATACCCGAACCACATCCCACAGCAGTACCTTCAGCAGTTGCCATCTGGTGGCACCAGTGGCGCGGTGAATGCCGATGGCTCGTCGACGAGCGTGTACCTCCTGTGCGAAGGTCGCCGTCGTGCTCCCGATGGTGGTGAGTCCCGCGAGGACCATCATCCCCGCGATGAGGAGTTTGAAATTCCCGAAGACGACTTCCACGGCTTGCCCGAGTCCACTCCCGCTCGAATAGTCGGTGTTTTGCGCGAGCGCCGACCGTACCCGCACATTACCCGTTACGTCGTACGTATCGGTCGCGAGTACCGTTCCGTTGGAAACGACTTTCGCGATGTACCGACCCGGCGGATACTGCTTCGATGAATCGGTTTCGTTGAGCGTCGCTGGGACGTTTTTCACACCGTATGCGGGAACCGTTCCAATCCGGCTCTGCGTCTCGAGTGGTGTGACGAGCGAGACGTTTCGATTCATGTCTCTCCCCCAGGGATTGGCAACTTGGATGGCGGCTTCGGGTTTCGTATCGACGTTGCCCTCGTTCGGTGTAATGTCGATGTCCGCGACCAAGTGTCGCGAGACGTCCGGCGAGATGAGAATGCGGGTCGTTTTCGTCCGCGCTCCTTTGCGTGCCGTCAGTTCATACGTCCCTGGCGTCGTCGGCAGCGTTACTATCGCCCGTCCTCGGTCGTTCGTCGTTGCGGTGATGTTCCCGATAGTAACCTTCGCGTTCGAGACGTTTTTCTCGGTGATCGTTCGAACGTTGACGCCGAGGTTCGCTCCCGGTGGTGCCTCGCTGGGAGTAATCGGAAGGACGAGTGGGGGTTTTCGATAGACGGTAATCGGCTGTGAATGTGCCCCGACGGTCAGGGAGTAGTTGCCCGGGTGGGCAACGCTCGCGTTCATCCGAACCGTCGTTCGTTCACCCGATTGAAGCGTGACCGATTCGTGGTGTGTCTGTTCACCGAGCGACATCGAGATGGTTCGAGTCCGTTCCGACGTGCCGATGTTTTGAACGCCGACGGTAACTGTGAGTGGCTGGTCGACACCCACCGCCTGTGGGGCAGCCACGCTACTGATGACTATCTTTTCGGTCTCGGACGTCCCCGATTGCCCTCTCTCGGTCTGTGGTGTGCCGCCCGCTGTCCGAATGAATTGAACCGTTCCCGGTTTCGTCGAGACGGTATGTGCGGTTTCCAGCGGGACGATGAGTTGGTCATCCTGTATTCCGGGCGCACGATACACGCCGACGACCCTCACCTGTGTGAACGCGGGCGACGTACTGCCGCCAACGAGGACCGTATCTCCGATCGTGATATTTACCGTCCGAGAAAGGTCGCGCCCGATGACCGCCTCTCTTGCTGAGCGTGGCGGATGTCCGTCGACGAGCTTCGCGTTCGAAACCGCGGCAAAGGCGGAATAGTTCGCCCCCCTCGCTAGGTAGGGTTTTCCGTCGGTGACCTGTACCGCGATGATTTCCGGGCTCGCGTCGATGCCCTGGTCGCGCAACGCCGTTGCGTACTGGGTATCGATGCGGCTCGCCATCGGGTACGGTGCGCCTGGTTCCGTGACGGTTCCCGTCGAAGCCGTAGCGAGCGGCGCAAGCACCCCGGCAAGCGACCCCGAAAGAAGAACGATGAGGGCGAAGACGGTCAACGTCGTCGCCGTCGGAATCACTGCTCGCCACGAAAGCAATCGAGGGAGGACGCACACCCCCATCCACGATTCCTGCTCCGTTCGTGTGACGGACGGATGTCTGTTGTCGTGATTGAGCTGTGATGGTGGTCGTGTCACCGTCGACCACGCAGCGCTCGCGCCTGCGAGCATCGCGGTACCGACCAGACAACACAACATCGGCAGTACGATACGCAGGACCGCTGGTGTGATACTCGGGTCGAGCGAGAAGGTCATCCCGAGGTGTATCGCAATTTGTACGACCGCCTGTATCGCGGCCACGCCGATACCGAAGCCCAAACCGCAACCGAGTGAGGCCAATACACCGGACCGTAGCGAAAAGATGCCGACGAGACGCCGCGCTGTCCCGCCGGTTGACCGAATAACGGCGATGGATTGGATTCGGTCTCGGACGCACATTTTCGTGACGTTGTAGAGGACGACAAGAATCAGAACGCTCGCAGCGATCGTCGCCGCGGTGAGTGCTCGAAGCACTTCACGCATTCCGCGGAGGAAATACGCAGACAGGGACGGTGTTATCGTTCCCGCTTGCGAGAGGTGCTGGCCATGCCCGCTCGATGCAGTTGTCTGTACGACGAGTGCACCGGTTTCTCCGTACGTCCGAACCGTGGATGGGTTTGCGACGAACCACGCATGCGGGAAGATGGAATCGTCCGTCACGTAGGGAACGACCTGAACGGAGACACGGGTTCCCGAATTGGTCCGTACACGCTGGTGGGTCGGTGTCGAGACTGCTCCACGAATGCCGGTGTCCGGTGGTGCTGGAATGGTTGCACGTCGCCACGATACGGAGAGGGCAGACAGTTCGGACGGTGCGTTTGCTGGCACCCCCACTACCGTGTGGTTCGCTCCGTTATACCGGATAGTCGTGAGAGGAAAGACGAGGTCGTTCTCGGTTGCGTTCTGCTGTGCGATTTCGGACGAGGGATACTGGTGTACGACCATCGAGTTGCTCGCGCCACCCGCAATAGCCGCCGATTGAGTGCTCGCCGCCGAGACCAGGAGTGTTGCGCCGACGAGAAATGCAACAGTGATTGCGATGATGAGTATTGCCAGCCGATCTCGCCGCGACCAGCGTGTCAAGAGTGCTCGGATATAGTTCATTTAGAATTCATTTTCCTGTAATATTTGGTTGATTGTTTGCGCTCTACTGGTTATCAGATACAGGAACTATTCAAAATTTACGGATAATAATATTGAAAATTCTTAAAATGATGTGAGACTTTCACGAACATCTACATTTACAAATACGTCGAAACTATAATTTTACTACCAATGTCTATATATTCATGGTGAGCACTCGACCAGTAGAGCACTGTCTCCTCCGGTGATTGGTTTTTCAGGCCAAGAAGGGAGAAATCGCTACCCCATCGGGGATTTTTTATTATGGTAGGGAGTAATGGGAAACCAATGGCTCGTGACGTCGACCTCCCGCTTCTTCTCCCTCGGCAAGTGCGCTCTCTTCCCGCGGATTTGGCTGCACTCTGTCTCTTTGTCTTCCTCACGCTCGTCGTCGTGTTGATACCCGGTCTCAATACGACACCGCTCCGTCCCGCAGTCGGTCTCGTATTCGTCCTCTTCCCACCGGGATACGCGTTCATCGCGGCACTCTTCCCGGAGGATACACCGGCAGAATCGATAGCGGATGAATCGTCGCCCGATTCCGAAGACTCCCGACTGCCACGCCCGGGTACCGGAATCGACGGTCTCGAACGAGTGGCGCTGTCGTTCGGGACGAGCATCGCAATCGTCCCGCTCATCGGATTGGTACTCAATTTCACCCCGTGGGGGATTCGACTCGTTCCCGTTCTGTTGAGCCTTAGTGCCTTCACGTTGTGCATGACTGCTATTGGGGCGGTTCGACGCAACCAACTGCCCACAGAAGAGCGGTTTTCCGTTCCCTACCGGAGTTGGTTCGGCCGTGCACGGGGCGAACTGTTCGAACCCGATACGCGCGCCGATGCCGTGTTGAACGTCGTCTTGGTCCTGAGCATCCTTCTCGCCACGGCGAGCGTCACCTACGCCGTTGCGGTTCCAAAGCAGGGCGAATCGTTCAGCGAGTTCTACCTGCTGACGAAGAACGACGACGGGAAATTGGTCGCCGACAACTACCCGGCAAACTTCACCCGAGGTGAGAGCAAGCCCGTCATCGTCGGTATCGAGAATCACGAACACGACCGCGAGCGCTACTCCGTCGTCGTGTTGTTACAGAACGTGACGATGGAGAACAACTCGACCGTGGTTAACGACCAGCAACCGCTGCAACGATACCGGACCACGCTCGGACAGAATAAGACGTGGCAAACAACACACAAAATCACGCCAGGGATGACGGGTGAGCGACTTCGCGTGCTCTATCTACTGTACAAGGACGGCGTCCCCCAGAACCCGACCGCGAACAACGCCTATCGGGAAGTGCACCTCTGGGTCAACGTAACCGCGGGCAACGAAACCGCCCCCGCCAAACGAGGCGCGCCGTCGCCATGAGGTGATTCCGTGGGGTATCGACGCGCACTGTTGACGCGGTGGTCTCGCCGCGACAAACTCGCCATCCTCGTTATCGCGGTGACGGTCGGCTTTTTGACGGGGACGACCATCGTCGTCGCCGCCGTGAGCACGCAAACGACGAGCATTGCCGCAGAGTACGGCACGGACGGAACCGCCGTTCACTACGATTCCGTCGCTCGTGCACAGGAGGAAGCAGGCGCGGGCGCGCTCGTCGTCCCGATGGCGACGGTGGAACTGCCGAACGGCGAAACGCGCTACGTTGCCGGTATCTCGAACCAACAGGCGTCCGCGTTCAAAACTGATTCCGACGTCTCGATACCTGCGCCACCGCCGGCGGGCGTAACGAGCGGTACGAGGACGACGAAGGGCAAACAACGACTCGTGGGTGACCGAGAGACCCTCACCGTAGCCGTCACGCCGCGGCCGTCCGGTCAGCAATTGATACCCTCCGATTGGTACGTCACCCAGCCAGACACGGTCAGGAAACTCGGTGCGTCCGGTGCGTACGTCATCACGCCCGAGAATTCCGGGAGTGGTGCGGCGGACGGTGCTGGAATCCCATCCCGTGGGGTCACGCTCCGCTCCGCGCTGGCGTTCTTCGTCACCGGCACGCGCCAGCTCCTCGCCGTCCTGACGCTGACCGCGGTCGGGGGGACGGTGCTCGTCGGCGTGACCATCTACAGCGTGATGAAGATGACCGTCCGCGACCGTCGGCAGTCGATTCGCGTCCTCCGCTCGACCGGTTGTCGGCCGCGCACCGTCCTCTCGTTGTTCGCACTGCGGGCCGGACTGCTCACCGCCATCGGCATCGGCGTGGGCTACGCCCTCGGCATCATTCTCCCGAATATCTCCGTCAACGCGGCCGTCTCGCTCGGCCTCCCGACGTCGCTGTCGGTACACGTCACTCGATTGGTTCTCACGGTGTTAGTTCCCCTGTACGTCGGGACGCTACTCGTCGCACTCGTCGCAGGGGCCGCTGCCGTGTGGCCGACTGTCAGCCCACCGCCTGCGCGCGTCACCGGCGAACTGGAACGGGACCAGACGCGAAAGGCCACGCAATCCCGGTTTCGACGGCTGTTCACGTTGCAACTGCTCGACTGGCGTGCGCTCGCCCCGAGCATGGCGACGCTGACCGTGTTCGTCACCGTCATCCTTCTCATGGGGTCAATTGCTGGCGTCATGACGCCGCTCATGAGTGCACAGGGAACGACGCTCACGGAACCCGGTGCGATACATCCGGTGGCGAGTAACGTTCCGCAACGGTATGCCGATGCGCTCCGGGCGAAAGGAATCGCTGCGAGCGCGGAAATCCTCCTCTTTACTGTCCATGACGGTCAACCGGTCGTCGCCCGCGGCGCGAATTATTCGGCGTTCGCATCGGTTTCCAACGCGACGCTCGAACGTGGAAGTCCGCCTCAGTCCGCGAACGAAGCCGTCGTCGGGGCTGACTTGGCTCGGACAGCAGGGATCGATGTTGGAGACACTGTCTCCCTGGGTGGTAGCACCCAAACCGCACTTACGCGGGTTCATGTCGTCGGCACCTACACCGCGCCCGGGCTGTACGACGATCAGCTCCTCGTGTCGCTTCCCGTCGCTCGACAGCTAGCGGGGAGACCAAACGGCTCCGTCCACATCGTTCGGACGCCCAAACGGCTCGAAGGCCGTCCTGACGCGTCCGTTGAACTCCTCGACGTGTCCGCACCGCCGCGGATCGAATCGACTCACCGCCTGCCGGTGACGGTTCGACTCCGAAACTTTGGGGACGAACCGGCGACACACAACGTGACGGCCACGCTCGGGGACGCCTCGAAAACCGTCCCCGTCCGTCTCGATGCGGGTTCACAGCGCGCGGTGACCGTTCGTTTGCCGACACCGGAGCCGGGGACCGCGACGCTCCGCGTCGGCAACGAGACGCGCTCGATAACCGTCGTCTCCCCCGACGCAATTCGAATCCGCGGGCTTCCGGAGGCCGCACCGCCGAACAGTACGCCCCACGTCCGGGTTTCGACGATGGCCGGGGAACCCGTAACGAACGCCTCCGTTCGCGTCTCCACTCCGAGGAACGGCTTGGACGCGATAGTTCGAACCGACGGAAACGGCAGCGTTGGAATCCCGTTCGGGACCGTCGGGAACTCGACCGTCCGCGTCATCGCCGGAAACCGGACCGTTACGCACACGGTGCAAGTGTCAGGGTCGGCGTCGCGGACGCTCGTCGCCGGTGTTGAGGTTCTGCCGAGCACGCCGAGTCTGTTGTCGCGGACGCGCGCTCGCCTTCGACTCTTCAACCCGTGGAACCGGACCCTCGATCGGGACCTTCGTCTCTCTGGCGGCGGTGCGGACGTACGGCGGACCGTTTCGGTCGCTCCTAGCGACACCGTGGTTAAGACGGTCCGCCTCGGGCAACAGACGCCCGGCTCACACTCGCTGTCGCTCGTCTCTGGCGGGCAACCCATCGCTTCCACATCGTACACCGTCACCGGGGACGACCGACTCGTTACCGCCTACGCGGGTGGTGGCAACGGAGCGGGTGGGACTGGAATCGGTCGGGCGTTGACCACGGCGTTCGGAAACCTGCAACTGCTCCTCCTCGTCCTCGTCTCCCTCGCGGGGCTCATGACCGTCGGGAGCACGACGGCCGTCTTCGCGCAAGCAGTCCACGCCCGCCAACGGGCTATCGGTATCTACCGAGCGACGGGCGCGTGGCCGACACGCGTGCTCCGACTCGTCGTCGGGGACGCGTTGTGCATCGGTGTCGTCGCCGTGAGCGGTGCGCTGGCGTTCGGGACGGGCACGCTGTTCGTTCTCGACCGCCTGAATTACCTCGTCGTCTATGGGGTTCGCATCTCGACCACGCTGACTCCGGGTGTCGTCGTCGGAAGCGTCCTCGGTGGCCTCACCGTCATGCTCCTGAGCGCGGGTCTCGTCGCGGCGCAGTTCTCGCGCCGACAACCCGCAAAATTGGTGAAAGATTCCGTTGCAACGACCGAGCGCGGACGCTCGTCGGACGGGAGGGGTGTCCAATGAGAAGACGCCCTTCGGTGGGACTCGTCGCGCTGGCCGTCGTTCTCATGGCACTCGCCACGCGCACGATCCCGCTGTACTGGAGTCCGTTGGCGTTCAATACGGACGGGTTCAAATTCGCCGGACTCGCCCGCGAGACGGTCCGGAACGGACACATCCCCGCCTCGATTGCGTCCTTCAACCCGGACGAATACACGTTTTCCGCGCTGCTCGCCATCTGTAGTCAGTTGACGGGTATCGAACCGCTGTACGTCGCTCAACTCCTTACCGCGAGCATCGGCGCGACGGCGTGTCTCTTCGTCGTCGTCGTCACTCGTCGGATCGGCTCCCGGCTCCGGTGGTCGCGGTTCGACGTTCGTATCGCGTCATTCGTGGCGGGCGTCGTTCTGGCGACGAACGGTATCTTCCTCGGCCGGTCGACGGCGGTGACGAGCGAGGGGTTGGGACACGTCTTCGTTATTCTGGGTGTCGTCGCGTTCGCACGTACGCTCCGCACGAACCGTCGTTCGTGGATGGCGGTCACGGGATTGGTGCTCGTCCTTCTTCCGCTCACGCATAATCTCAGCACCATCATCGGTGGGTTCGCCGTCGTTTCGCTGCTGGCGCTCTCGCTTCGCTCGTCCGCGGACAGGCGTGGATTAGTCATGCTGTTGACGGTCGTCGGATTCTGGACCTACGTAAGCGTCTACTACACCACGTTCAAACTCGACGAACTGAGCCGAATCTCCTCGGCTCCGGGCCTGTTCGTCGCGTGGGTCATCGTCCTCGTCCTGCTCACGGTGTGGCTCTCGACGGCAAGTTCCCGAATCCAGCGGGATTTGCCGTCGGTGGTGCTCCTGGGTGGGGCCGGTCTCATCACCGCAAACGCCGTGACGCCCATATTCCCCGGCACGGCGACGACGGGGAAACTACTGTTCGTGTATGTGCTTCCCGTTGCACTCGTCGGTCTCGTTGCGTTCCGCGGGGTTCCGCGGATTGTCGATGTTGGTTTCGATGGTTCGGCCGTCTTCGCCTTGCTTCTCGGCACGCTGTCGATAATCGGCTTCGCGCTGACCGGTGGGCTGACCGTTCCGTATCAGGACCTCGCGATTCGCGCCCAGACCTTCATCCACATCCCCTTTGCCGTGTTGGCTGGCATTGGTGTGATTCTCTCGGCCCGACGGTGGGACTCGCGTTCGATTCGCGCCGCCCTCGTCGTGGTCGTTCTCCTCTGTTCGGTCGTGAGTGCGCCCCTCGCATTTAGCGGCTTGCGAGCAACGTCCGCACAACCGCTGGTGACCCAATCGGAGTTCGAGACGGCGACGTTCGCGGCGACGCACACCGACCAATGGACGAGCGACGGCCACATGACGCGAATCGCGTCGAAATACTACCCCGGCCGTTCGACGCCATCCCAAACCGGCGTGTACGTTTGGCTCCACGACGGCGGGTCCGTTCCGAACTGCCCGGTCGTGGCACAGCGCTCGTGGACGACGGTCGGCGCACAGCTGTTTCCGGCATCTCCCGAGACGATAGATCGCCGTTCGTACGTTTCGGTGTCGCAGCGTCGGAATCTCGTCTATACTGTGAGTGGGGATGATCCGCTTATCGTTACCATTCCGATTGCCGACGATCAGTATCCGTGTTGATTCGTTTTAAGATGTCGTCCACCGTTCGATTCTCCTGATTCGAGCTCCAATGGTGATTGTTTCGAATATACTGATGTGGGATTATGTTAGTGGGGGCAGGTTTCTGCGAGACGGATTCGAAAATCACCTACGTCGAGACTCGTGTCGGTGATATTCTCTATGGCGATGGACCTTTGGAAAGCCAGCACGAAATTCTGTTTCGAGTCGGACTTTTCTCCTTTCCGGAGGCTTCGAAAACTGCCATGTACCGTTTGGGGATCATTTTACTTTGCGTTTTATATATCTCACCATCTACTGTCTAATTCAAAACAATCTTATATTTTACCTATCACATTTATTGTTTCTTCAATAGTTCATATGGTCGGTTTTGTTATCAGAAAATAATTTATGCATGCCGATAATGGTCTTTCTTATGATGGGTGATTCAAAAACTGCATGGCATATTCGGGGTCAGTACATCTCCTGTATCACACCACTAATACGGACTGTGAATAACAAATCCGTTCCGAATGTTTGTGGGATGAACCGGGCGCTACGCGGTTCTACAATCTTCCGTCACCAAAACTGAGAATTTGGAGTAATTTATCAATGTCTGATTCACAGCTGTTAAACGACGATTATCCTCCCACACTGGACGAAACGAAGGCGAAGCCGGTAATCGGTCTCATCGCGACCGAAACCAACAGTGGTGACATCACTAGGAGCATCCTCCGTGCGACCGAAAACGGTCATCGAGTACTGGTGACGTACCAGCAAAGTCCGAACATCGAGGCGGTTCGATTTGCGGATACGCTCGGTGCACAAGTCGTCACTCCCAGCGTCGAGAATCCGGATCTCGACGACCTACGAACAGAGCTTACCAACACTGCTCAGGCGCTCTCGTTCCCCGGTATCGTCGTCCACACGGGAAGTGGCCGTATCGATTTCGCTCGAAGCCGTTCGCTTCACGCCGAAAGCGGATACCTGGTCGATGCAGTCACCGAGGACGCGAAAACGTACCAAGACGCGATTTCGACGCTCGCCGCGGTTCCCGCGTACAACGAAGCGGATAGCATTGCACAGGTCGTTGCCGACGCAAACGGTCACGCGGATGAAGTCCTCGTCGTTGACGACGGGAGCGATGACCGCACTGCAGAGCGGGCGAGAGAAGCGGGCGCAACCGTCGTCGAACACGAGGTAAACAGCGGGTACGGCGCTGCTCTCAAGACGACGTTTGTCGAAGCCCACCGTCTCAGCGTTGACCATCTCGTTATCCTCGATGGTGACGGACAACACGACGCGTCGGATATCCCCAAACTCGTTGAGACACAACAGGAGTCGGACGTCGATATCGTCATTGGCAGTCGATTCGCCGAGGGTTCGGAAACAGAAATGCCGCTCTATCGTCGGTTCGGGCTCGCAGTCGTTAACAGCCTTACGAATCTCAGCATGGGTGTCGTTCGAAAGCGCTCTCGTGTCCAAGATACCCAGAGTGGTTTCCGGGCGTATAACGAACGAGCAATCGAATCGCTGGCGACCGATCCGAGCATCGGCGACCATATGAACGCGAGTACTGACATCCTCTATCACGCGCACCAACACGATTACGAAATTGAGGAAGTCGGTACGACGATTCGCTACGACGTCGAGGATGCGAACAGTCACAACCCTCTCTCCCACGGGCTCGTTCTCGTCAGCAACATCCTGAAGACGGTTGAGCGCGACCGACCGATAACCTCGCTTGGATTGCCAGGATTTGTAAGTGCGTTTGCTGGTCTCGGATTCGGGTACTGGACATTCTCAAACTATATAGCGACCGGAACTTTTCCATTAGGATTAGCGATCACTTCTGTATTTTTTTCATTAGCTGGAATATTCTCCTGCTTCACAGCAATAATTTTACATTCTTTAAATACAAATTTAGATTATTGATGGTTGATGTAACTTAGGACCTGTTTATATTTATTGTGAAAATATCATTAAGGCTACGTACCGCTGGGATTCCGTCTCGAGTAGTTCCCTTTCCGAACGTAATATATCTTTGTTGACCCACTACTGTAGAGCTTGGTCAAATTCCCCCGTACTGTATGATAGAAATCTGTTTTCTTTGGTCGAACAAATCCACTCTTTTCCTTATGCCAAAGGGGTTGATCACTCATATAAAAATATGAATTATTATGGACTACGGAGAATTTTGGATAAATTGGCTCTATTTCGTGCCGGTATTCGATCTCGCTTATTAGCAGTCCGTCTCGACTATTAATACGCTTTTTCCAATTATATACCGCGAGCGGTAATTCTGGATTACGATTTGTGTCCAACCAGTTTTTTGCTGCTACTTCGTTATTTTGGTATGTTGGCCAGTCAACATCATCACTGAGTGCAATACCATAACGTGGTACTTGCGCACCCCCGATTATAAAGGCCGCTCCAGAGCTAAACAATAGTAACAAACACAAGAATAGAGCAAATATTGAATGAAATTCTGGGATAACGCTTTGGTTTTCCTGTCTAATACGTTGTATATTTTCCACCAATAGTGTGTATAATGAATAGAAACCATACACCGCGAAAGGTGCCACTAATACAAACGCAATACTAAGAATACGATCGAATCCTATAGAAAAAGGAGCGATGACCGACGTACACAGGAAGGCGAAAACGATCAATGAAAAAATCGCATAACTATAGGCTTGAGTTGGCGATCGTTTTTGATAGAACTCATATACTGTTCTTAGTATGCCAATACCTGTGAATCCAACAGCACAGATTGATAAGACCATATATATCGCCCAGTAAACCGATTTGACTGTTCGTGACGCATAACCAGCTCCGCTTCGTGCTGATGAGCTTTCCATAATTAAGTGGATGACGGCGAAATAAGCGGCTAGAACTACACGTACTATGTTCACTCCTTTTGCCGTATAAGTGAACCAGCCGACCCAAAATATCGAAAGGATGAGCAAAATTATCGGGTTCGTGAGATCGTTGTGTTCTCTTTTGGGAATCATCTTAAGCCAACTCAAAATATTATATACTATAATTGTCGCTGACAAGAATAGGATTGATAACAAGCTCACTGTATAGTGGGAGGTGACTAATCCAATCAAAAATATTACTCCAAGGATTCTTCGATGGATGTGGTCGGTGTTAGAATCTAAAAGCACTAGTAACAACAAGACCAGGTACAATTCTCCGAATGCTTGTTTGCTCGGCATAACTTTGAAAAAGCCATAATAAAAGATGAGTAGGAATGGTGCTAGTGTTGCAATGTATTCGGAATCAAATTGCTGCCTGGAGATGTAGTATATGGAAACTGGAACAAGCGCAAAGAATAATGGGTATACTATCTTGAATATTGAAACAATTGGTATCCCTAATAGGTTAGATAGTGTTGTCGATAGTAGTGTTATCATTAAGAGTTGTATAGTTTCTGTTTGCATTGTTGGACTCCATTGGCTAGTATTTTGGATCAGTAATGCGGAATAATATTCGACGTGTATGTCCCAGCCCCACAAATGTTCGGTAATTAACGTTGTATGGTAGAGAACGGCGAGTGCGACACAATATATAGCAATAGGTGCGACTCGTTTAGAGACGGCTTCTGATGATATTAATAGTGGGGTGATGGAAAGTAAAAGTAGCAATATCACCATCGGTTCTTTCACTCCTGTATTACGAAGATAGGCTGCTATAGAAGCGAATATTGGGAGAAGAAGGAATAGTAGACCTGCTCTCACTTCTCCAAATTTCATATTTGATGTCTTTCTGAATCCCTGGTTGGTGTTTTTATTATAAATACGGTTGATGGTATATAGTGCTATAATACTCCCTGCAAACACTAGTTTGAGGTTTTTTGGATTCAATGGGTGAGCGATATCTATGGCTGGTAGAGCGTAATTCGCAAGTACAGCGATTCCTATATCAAACACTAAACTCATTCCCACGCTAAGAGTTACCATCTTCATTCCGCTACACTTGTGTGACAAAATTTTCAATATGAGATATCCGGGTAGGAAACTGACTAGTAGTAACCCAATGGAAGCATGGGTGGACAGTAATAAAATATTATTATCGTTCTGGGGTTGTGGTATCAATAGTGATAGAACTAGTAAAAACAGAACAACTTCGGTTCTCCTTTTCAAAATCCAATTCCCGATCACATATTCCAATCCATTGCCAAATTTCACAACACTTACCCCCGTTTAGGATCGTTGTTGTATTATTATTTTCCTACTATAAAAAGTTCATAGATGGCGTTTAGACGATACCATTCAAATCCCATATCATATATTATTTTATTTATTGTAGCTTAGCCAATCTACACTATTTATACAGATATTTGTTTTGTAGGTTCAGATGAAACATTAACTAATTATCTCATTTTGCTGTTAGTGTATTAAACATATGGGGAATATTTATAATGGACCAGTATCGACTGAAAATGTGAGCGAGAAATACAACATTAACAATCTTCTTCGTGTCCTTAGATCTCCAAACATACTCCGAGGTGAATTTGCCCGTTGGGGAATGCGATTGAATCAGTGGTATTACCAACGAACAGCGAGTAGTGGAGGTCTCGATGTAATGGACCAGGAGTGGGACAATCTCATCATTCTTGACGCATGCCGATACGATTTGTTTAGTGATTCCAAAGCATTTGATGTCTCTGCAAGGAGAGTACAATCACGTGGTAGCGGGAGTGTGGAGTTCATGGAAGAAAACTTCCATGGGAGGACACTTCACGATACAGTGTATGTATCTGCAAATCCATTCACTGACAGACTTGTCGGTAAGGGGGTGTTTCATGATATCGTTGATATTTACAACACTGGATGGGACGAAAATCTCAAAACGGCACGTCCAGAGACGGTGGTCGAAGCAGCCATTGAGGCACATGATCGATTTCCTAATAAAAGACTTATTGTTCATTTCATGCAACCTCATTTCCCGTTCATTGGAAAACAGGGACAAAAAATCGATCATAAAGGTATGAACAAAGGTTCCAGTATTGACTATGAGGAAGAAGGAAATAACAGATTTGCGATTTGGTCGCAACTCCAGTTCGGATTCGCTGATGTATCTATAGAAGAGGTTTGGAATGCGTATCGGGAAAACCTCGAAATCGTTGCTCCGCACGCAGAATCACTTGTTTCTTCATTAAATGGTAAGTCAGTAATTACAGCTGATCATGGCAACCTTGTAGGTGAACGGGTTTCTCCCTTACCAGTGAGCTTGTTCGGCCATCCAAACGGCCTTCCAATTCCAGAACTGATCGATGTCCCATGGGCTGAGTACCCATTTGAAACTCGTCGCGAAGTTCTTGCAGAACCTCCAGCTGGAAGCACATCGGTTGAGCAAGATGTAATCGAAAACCGTTTAAATGATTTGGGATACATGTGAATATACCATTAGCTCACAGCGGCAAACTAGACCACGAATTATATGCGAATACCCACAAATTGTCAAAAGATCACTGCACCTCCCATACATTTTACCATTCGATGATTGTTGGTAATAAGATAGCATTGATTATGCCGCTTGAGAGACTTGAACGCAGTGAATAAAAGTATTACCTCACTTGCATCAATCGCATTCATAGGAAAATTACTTCGTCGATGTGGGGAGTTCGGATTGTTAGTGCTCATCGCTCGGGAGCTCGGAGCGGCTGCACTGGGGGTTTACTCGCTTGCTCTTGTCTTTCTTGAAATCGGTGGACGTATGTCCCAACTAGGGATGAATGTTACCGTCCTCAAATTCATACCGGAATATTTGCAAGAAGATGATCAAGATCATCTTTTTGGATTAAGTGTTCTTGCAGTTGTTACTCCACTCGTTATTGGGACATTCGTTGCCGGGACACTCTATATCTTGTACCCGTGGATTATAACGAAATTAGATACAAGCAATGGGGATGTACTCCGGATTTTTTTCCTTGGTGTTCCCTTGTTTGCACTTATTTATATTCTTGAAGCGGTGACGAGAGGGTTTAAGGAGACAAAGTATTCCGCATACATTCGTGATATTGGATATGCGGGTTCTGCATTTGTCATTGGTGGCTCTGCAATACTTCTTCGACAGTCATTGTATTCTTTTGCGCTCGGTTATCTCTTTGCTCTCGTTTTAAGTGTCTTCCTCGGAATCTACTACCTCTATCGTTTACTTCCCACTGCACGTTCGATCACTCCAAAATTCGAAATGAAGAAAGTATATCAATACTCATTCACAGTAATGTTTGCGGGAATTGCGCAATATGTGATGATTTGGACTGATGTTCTCGTTATTGGGTGGTTCAAATCTGATGCCGTAGTAGGACATTATGAAGCTGCATTTCAGACTTCTGTTCTTCTGTCGTTTGCTCTTATCTCGGTGAACGCTATCTTTCCAAGTATCGTGTCTGATCTTTACCAAAGGAGGGAGTTTGATGTGTTAGAGCAGACGTACCAGTCGATTGTGAAATGGGTATCGAGCTTGACTTTGCTTGCGGCCTTGTTTATGGGGATATACGCTCAAGAAATCCTCTCCATCTTTGGGACATCGTTTGAGACAGCAACAGAGATACTGATTGTTCTTATCTTCGGTAGAGTAGTTCTTTCAGCAGCTGGACCGTGCGGCTATCTACTTTCTATGGCCGGTCAAGAACGACTTGAGACCACCAACGTCATCTTGGTAAGCATTCTCAATCTCTGTCTGAATGTGATTGGTGTCACGAATTACGGAATTCTCGGTGCCGCAGTTGCAACCACAATCTCCGTGTCGGTCTTAAATCTGCTTCGCGTGATAGAACTATATTTCTTATTAGATATAAATCCTTTTTCAAAAAATTCATTATATGGTTTCCCGGTTGTTATCGCTGGAGCAGCAACAATGCTTATTATTCGTGGCACATTTGTCAATCCACTCCTTGATCTGGTTTTTAATGGCTCTGTCTCAGCGATTGTTTGTCTCATCATTTGCTGGAAGATATCCTTCACCAAACATGATGAAATAATAATCTCATCCATATAGAATATAATGTGCCAAAATATAAATTATATTTGATTATATTTAATAGATGCTGTCTTTATAACCAATAAATTTTTGAGCGAAGAATCTATTTGTGAACTATGGACGTTGTTTATTTGGTTGGTTCAAACAAAGGTGGACTTCCACATTACGCCGCGGAACTAGCCAATGCAGTCTCAAAAGATGTGAACGTTACCGTTCTAAAACCTAAAGAAGAAGTTGATGATAGTCTATTTAATGAACCGGTTAGTATTATAAACGCGTTTGAGCCTACTGAACTCTCGGTGGTTAATATCTATAATCGAGATTTTCAACTGAGGAAAAATATTGCAGGTATGGCCTCCTTTAACGAAATAAAATCAATACATGATCTTGATCCTGACTTAGTCCATATCCCAACCGGCATGTTTCCGCACGTCAAGTTATTCACGTGGTATCATGATATCGCAGAATCCTATCCGACGGTCGTCACCCGGCATGAATTATTATCAGCCAACCCATCCCTAAATGAGCTTGCTCGCTTCCCTGTCATCGCACAGAATTTACTGAATTTTGTTCTTCCAAACCCAGACATCGATCACACAGTTGTTCATACTAATAATAATAAGGTGACCCTCACCCAAAAGGGAATGAAAGAGACCGAGATCTCTGTGATCCCACATGGTGCGTATGATATGTTCTCTAAATATGATTTTGAAGAAAAACCAACTGAGAAGAATACAATATTATTTTTCGGGAATATTGTCCCCCATAAAGCGTTAGATTTGTTAGTCAAATCGGTGATACAATCAAAGGAAAAAATCCCCGATATTAAACTTATTATTGCTGGAGATGGTAAAATCCCGACCAAAACTCAGCAGATTATTGATAATAATCCTCAAAATTTTGAGGTCCATAACGAGTTTATCCCTAATAAGAAGGTTGGAGAACTATTCTCAAGAGCAAGTGTTGCTGCCATGCCCTATAAGGAACAAGGGGGAAACAAGGGTCATAGTGGAACACTCACGATTGCGTATTCATTCGGCGTGCCTGCGGTAACGACAAGCGCAGGTGATTTTGGTTCGTTAGTAGAAAAGGCTGAAGCTGGTATAGTAGTTCCTCCTGGCGATATAACTGCATTAGCTCGCGCTCTGATTCAAATCTTGTCTAATAATGAGCGTAGAAAAAGAATGGCTGAAAATTCGAAAGCGATGGCTGAAAGATTATCATGGGACAACATTGCAAACCAGCATGTTGAACTGTACGAGTCCCTCATTTGATCAATGTATGGTTTCGTCCATAATGATAAATATTGGGTGGGTATTAAACTAGAAATCCATTAATTTGGCACCTCTGTCTGCGACGTATTATTCCGAGGTGGGAATATCTTGAACGACTGATCTTATAGCACGCTTGGTTTGGACTTTCCCCCTATATGTGTCTGTTCTGGATTTCCTTGAGGAAGTGAGTAAATCGGAACGAACATCTCCATCCATCTCATTAGGAACTGAGACATCGAGGAGGTGGAAGATGGTGGGGGCAAAATCCTCAAGACTAATCTCCACATTCGTACTGTCCCCAGCAGCTGCTCCCCACATATAAAAAATGCCATTCATTTCCGCTTCGGACGTATGACTAAACCATTTTTGAGGTTCAACTAAGAATTGGTTCGTTTTCATTGTCTGTGGGAACTTCAATCGGTAGGTGGGCTTTGGTATACATACTAAGTCGGGTCGCGATTTGGTAAATTTCCCATCATATACGTCTTCACCATAAAGAACTGCGTCAAGTATCTTTTCTCCTTGCTTCCGATTTGTCATTGACAAAAGATCCTGTTTAAGCTCCTCTCTAAATTCTTCGCATCTACCTTTTTCAATTATGTCCTCATTAATGAATATTTGTCCATCACCTGCGACGGTAAATGCCGTAGTAGTAGACCAGTCAATATCATCTTGTGAAATAGTGAGAAATTTAGCAAAATCAAATTTACTTTCCTCACTATTCGATCGAGCAACGGACAACTTGATTCGATCGTATAGATTTGTACTTTTAAGCACCTGTTCAACGATGTCAAAGACATAGTTGTATGATATCTTTTTAGCGATTGTTAATATATTGCTGTTCAAATGTAGGTAATCATTCTGGTATAGCCATGAATTCAGGTTCACTGCATTATATACTGGTCCATGCCCGTGGTCGGATAACACCATTAACATATCCTCCTCGTCCATCTGTTCTATAAGCCATCCTATGAACTGGTCATAAACTTCGAGCAATTTGAAAGGAGAGTCTCCATATTCTTCGGCTAGGTTCTTTTGATATTTGGGGTGGTCCTGATTCAGAAGATGGCCAATCTCATGTAGGAATATGTCTGGGGCACTAAAAATCAGAATCATTACTTTCGTAGGGTGGTTCTTGATCAATCGTTTAGAAACCTCGACTCTGTTCTTTTCAATGTGAAAAAACCTTTCGATATATTCACTAAGAGAGTCCGCTCCATCTCCCGGTGTATATCCAGTGGGTGGTCCTATCTCAAAGGCGTCTACCTGGTTAATGATCTCTTCTTGCAACTCCTTTGGGTAGGTGTACTGACCATTATTTGGAGTTGTTATATGATCTGATATGTGAAAGCCGGTAGTTTTAGATGGAGGATACCCCGGCATTACATTCATAACTCCTGTTTCAATGCCTTTTGCATCGAGGTACTCCCACATTGGCACGGAGTTCGAACGGAGATGTTCTGATGTCGCAAATTCAATATCGTGGTCATTTTCATTCTTTAGAATGAAATTATAGATTCCATGATTTCCCGGATTCTGGCCAGTCGCAAAGGTACTCCATGCCATCATGGACAATGGGGGTCGTGTTGAACGTGTAACACCATCTACGCCTTCCTTTTTGAGCTGCTCTAGTGTTGGGAGATTACCTCGATCTATTCCTTCCTCAACCAACCGAGGTGGTACCCCATCCAAGCCAATTGTGTAAATTTTTCCACTCATTCAACGTATCCTAGTTGTTTCAATCTATCTTGAACTGCCTCATCGTCAACGGACTCTTTAGTTTTCATTGGGGATCTTCCCTGAAGTTCAGTAGCTGTTTCTGATAGGACATATTCTATTAGTTCATTTCCACTATCAAACCCATCGAGATTTTCTGCCAATGTTTTATACTTCGAGTACAGTGAATCCGAAATAGAAATCTCTGGCATACTACTAATATTCTTTCTCCAGATATTTGTATCCATCGAATGAGGTTGTGGTATAATTGTAATAAATGGGTACAAACCATTCTTGTACATCATCAATATTTGTGTATATATAAAAATATTAAAATAAAGCGGGTGGATTGGAGGCATTCAAAACCAAAAAAATCATATCTCCATCCCCTTTACTAATATTCAAGAAGCTAATAATCAAATGGCTAATCGAAATATTATCCTACTAACTCTAGACGCAGTTCGAAAAGACATTTTTGATGAATGGTCTACAAGAATACAAAAATATTCTGACTTATCCTACCAACAAGCTCGTGCCGCCTCGTCATGGAGTGTTCCGAGTCACGCGAGCATGTTTAGTGGTAAATTACCATCTGAACATGGTATTCACACATATAATCGAGATATGAGTTCGATTCCTAACCGAATCCAAACCAACCTTCCGAACGATTACCACTCGATCTGCATTAGCTCCAATATTTATGCAAGTAGTGCATACGGTTTTGACGAACTATTTGACCAATATATTGAGGCTCCTCGGTATCAACCGTATCCCGATGGTCTAAACGCAACTACGTATTTTCATGAGAGTGATGGGTCAGGGCTTGATTTGTATTTGTCTTTTTTAAGAGATGCGTTTTCACACGACCATTCTGTTAAGAGCCTCGTTAATGGTGGGTTTTCCTTGGCAAAGGCCGCTTCGATAGGAAGACCCATCCCTGATCCTGTTGATGATGGTGCTAAGCTTATTACGCGTGAATTAACCCAATTACTTAAGACGTCTGAAAAACCTGTCTTCGCCTTTGCAAATATGATGGAAGCACATGCTCCCATGAGTCATTTTCATGGAATGGAGCGCTGTGACAACGTCCCTCTATCTTGGAGCTCCTCGAATATTGATTATTGGGATTATGTCTACAATCGCGATAGTCATTCCGAAGATATCCATAATTATAGAAACCTATACAAGTCGAGCGTTGCATATCTTGATAAAATAGTTGGCGATTTTATCCAAGATATTAAAGATATAGATGGGGACACCACAATAATTATAACTTCTGACCACGGGGAAAACTTGGGCTATGATTGTGAAGAAAACAATTGGGAACATAAAAGTAGTCTTTCAGAGGCACTATTACATGTCCCATTTGAAGTGGTCAATGCACCCGATAACGGAAATGAATCAGCATTCATTTCTCACCTCGATTTACCAGAGTATATTGGCGCTATTGCCGATGATCGGGTTGCTGCGATTGAACGTAAAGTTGTCCCTGCGGAAATCATGGGTATGAGCGCAGGACCGGAACCGCCCTCCGATGCCGAGAAGTGGGATTTAGCTCGACGCTGTCTCTATGTGGAGGGAGAGAAATATGAATGGAGTGAAAACGGCCGATGTCAATTGATAAATCTCGATGCGAGGCAACCATCGTGGCAATCGATAACAAACCGTGATGTGTCGGTTCCTAAAGAGAAGGAGGAAATATTTGAGGAAAATATTCAATCAGCCGCAAAAATGGCTGCACAAGATTCAGGGGAGATTAATGTGGATGATGCGACTGCAGCAAGGTTAGCTGACCTTGGCTATTTATGAAAAAATTACATTTAATGGTCCTTCCCTCCTCAATGCACTCAAATTTAATCCTCTATTAGTTTAGCGAAATAATATACACCTAAACGCATATGAATGGACTTATACTAGGTCATCGAAAACAGCGTATCCTATAGATTCAGCAACATGGCCCCCTTCTGCATCGACACTCTTTTCTTCTTCAATTTTAACTTCAACGCCACTTTTAGATAGATTTCGATAACGTAGGTTTGCAACATCGCTACCGTTGTAAGTTTGGATATTAGCAACAAAATGTGGTGTGTCGTATTCCTGATTGAAGCTAATATGAGTCCATTGTGTAGTGACTCTATCACTTGTTCGTTGCACTTCGAAGGGTATTCCATTCATTTTACTTGTCACTTTTGGTAGGGCAATATAGCCAATATTCTCGTAGGTATGACCACCTCCCGATTCTTCCTCCTGAAGTTGTACTTCAAACGATTCATTCGTCACGTTTCGTAGTCGTGTGATAATCGGAGCAGGGCCATTGAATGTTTGCGATTGTGTTAGTATAATCGTGGTTTCTGTGTCAAAAAAGTCATCCAGTGATACAGAAATGAAATTATGTTGGGCAGATACACTTCCAGCTTTCATGCGATATAGAGTACCGTTGGCCAACTCCAACTTGTATTCGTTCGCTACCATTGAGAGTGTGTGGAATGTCTCGCTAACGTGCGAGCCATCAAGATACTCCCATTCTTCGAGTTTGAATTCGAAGCTGCCATCGGTGACGTTTCGCAGGCGGACATGCGCTGGTTGACCTCCATTGAATGACAGTGGCTTTGCGATAACGACACTATTCGGTTGCACAACCGAATCCGCTTGCTTCCACTGATCTCTGCTTTCCTGTACACCACTGGTAATCGTGTCCGTCATCAGAACTCCCTCTGTTCCTGGATTGTACACATCTCCATCAACTGTCCAAATAGCTGGCCCGTCCGCCTCCGTCGAGACGATGCCACCAGTCACATAAAAGGCATAGGCCTTCCCAGCTGGGACGGTTCCAGTGGCAACCTCCGAATTCGGCGGCCGTTGCGGCCCGCCGTCCGGCCCCCATTCTGTCGCTATCGTCACACCGTCGTTACCTGCCGGCAGGACGTACTCTCCTGCCGTAATCTCGAACGTCGCCGGTGAGTTATTGCCTTTATTATCGACACGAACGAGTTGTGCATTCTCCATCGGTATCTCTCCAAGTGGCGGTGGACTCGGCAACGGTGGCGTCGTATCCGGCTGTGCAGGATCGCCATTGATGGTCATCTGAGATTCGACATAACTGGAGTTTGTTTGCGGACCACTCCCACCTAACACTCCAGATACCGGTCCCCACATATCCGGCTCCTGGCCGATGTAGATGGCATACTCCGAATTGTGGTTGTTGGTGACTTGCACGTCTTCGAGTCGCAGATACTCGAGGTTCGCGGGCGTGCCGTCGTACGTCGTGGCCTCGTACGTGTATATCGCGTCGTGATTCTTCGTCGAATCATAGCTGATTCGGACCCGCCGGACATCTATTTCCTGGCACGGTGCTACCGCCGTGATCGCTCCGCCGCAGCTGCTATCCAAATACCGATGGTAGAAGTCGCTGTCGGCGATAGTAATCCTCCCATCGTAGCTGTTGATGCCGTCCGACGGGTCCGCCGGTACGTTCGCCTCCACGTTCACGCCGCGTTGGAGCGACCCACCCGACCACGCCTGTATCGGATGTCGGGCATCTTTGATCGAGACGCAGTTACGAACCTCGCTGTTGCCACCGAGTCGCATCCCGCTCTGTGAATTTCGGACGAAGCTGTTCAGGATTTTCATGCCCCCTTCCGGCTTCTTTGCGTAAATAGTGTTTTCTCCCCAGTGTTCGAACCAACAGCGGTTGAACGTGAGCAATCCCTTCCCAGATTCGACGAGGATTGCACGCCGATTGCTCGCCTCATCCGGTGCACACGACCCCTCGTGAAAGTAGCAGTCCTGGAGCAGCCCACGTGTTCCGTCTTCGGCTGACAACCGGAAGTACGTGCGCGCATCGCCCGAATCGTTCGACCCAACGTTATCGTCAGTGGCCGCTCGCACGTGCCCGCGCGTAATGAGGCGTCTCAATTCCCAGTTTCCTGAATTGGAGTTCATCCGCACGAACGGCGGGACCGCTGTGTCACGCATGTCGAGTTCGAAGCCATCCAATACGAAGCCTCGTGCGTAGACGTCGATCCACGGTAGGTCGTCGCCCGACCGTCCGGGAACCAGGCGTGCACCGTTCGGCGCGATGAGTTCGAGCCGGTCAGTCCCCGACGGGACGATGAGTTCGTTGAGTTTGTAGGTCCCTGTCGGAAAGATGATGATCGTATCATTGTCAACCAGATTCTCGAGAATGCCATCGATGGCGTCCCCCCCGGTATCGTCCGCTCCTTGTTCGACGATGTCGTAGGTCGGCATTCACATCCCTTCCTTCGACGAGTTCCTGCAGTCGATTTGATTGCTCGAGTGTTCCCTGATCTCTACGGTACTTTCCGATTGCTTGTTCCCGAGAACTGTCTCGGCTTCTCTCCGATTGCTCGTGCCATCTACAAACCCTCTTCGCACAATGGTTTTACTCATATATAGATCAATTATAATGCTCGTACAGATTATTATGATGGGTCTAAAAGAAAAATATAGATAATTTGTAAATAGAAACCCCTCCCTAACAAAGTAGTCTATCCTCTATTATTAACCAACAGAAAGGGGTAAACAACAGGTCTGGGATGCATACGGAGCTGAACTCGGCTCATCAGTAACGGATTACAAACGTATTGCACGGAGAGTTAATCGATTCTTCATGCAATACATTAGCGGTGATATAGGATCGAATTCCCATTACCGTCATTCACAGGGAAACCAATAGGATGTTTTATTGGAGTCTTCCATCACCAGTTCGCACTGCTGGGTTGCTCGTTTTTGGCTACTCTTCGTTGAACCGCTTCCTGATAATGACCACTGGATACCTGGACTCTCGCACCGTGGAGTGAGTCACTCGTTGCTGACCGCTGGCATTGTTGGATTCTTGTGTGCCGGTTGTGGTTGGCTTCTTGGACGGTATCTCACTGTCCCACTTGCACATTGGTTACAGACGGCTGTCTTTCCAGCGACCAATATCACAGTAGTTGTAATCGCGACTGAGCAACTTGCTACGCTCACTCCCGGAACGCTCGTTGAACTCGGGTTTGTCATCGGAGTTCTTGGCGTCTGCGTGCATCTCGCTGGCGACATCATTACCGTTAGTGGTATCCAGTCGTTCCTCCCGTTCTCTCTGCGGCGGATCTCACTGTCACGCCTTCGTTCGGCGAGCACACTCGCGAACACTTTCTTCTTGTTACTTGGCATACTCGCGATGGGGACTGTCATCTTCGCACTCTCTCCGTTCGCGGGAGCCTTTCTGTAAGAGAATCAGTCTTGACTCAAGCCCTATCGTAGACGGTGATGTGACCGACCGAGAGAGCGACAATCAGCAGTGAGAGGTGTTTTGATGGCTACTCCGGCGTCACAATATCGTGCATGAATCGGTGATACTCTTCGACTGCCCAGTCACCACGACCGACAGTCGCATACGCGTTTCGTCGCTTATCGCTTGCTTTCGTCTGCTTCGAGATCAGCCCTTTCTCAACGAGTCGATCGAGACCAGGATACAATCGGCCGTGATTGATCGGCTCTGGATAGATGTCTTCCAGAGCTTCCTGCAAATCGACGCCCTCAGCAGGTCCTAAGCGGTAGATGAGACACAAGAGGTGTGCCTGAAAGGCAGTGAGATCAGTCGGGAGATTATACGACGCAAAATCAAGATCGGATTTGTTCTCATGTCTGTCAGCAGAGGTGTCTTGGTCAGGTTCTGAATTAGTCATACTGGAGTGACTAATCTCCGCTACTTAAATCCTACTATAATATATAGTGAATAATCAATGTGGAACGCGCGGAAGAATACGGGACCAACGTTTGTCTTTGCTGGGAGAAGATGAGTCTCGACTATCGTGATCGTCCGAAACCATCTTCAAAATGAGTCCAGATTGCTCCTCCACGCCAGGTAAAATTCAGTATATTATTCATAAGGGCTAAAGTTTTTATCACGGGGAAAAGAACGAAACCGTGTATGCACGTCCCATTCCGCCATCGAATTACGTCTCTGGTCACTGCCCTGCTCGCATTCGGTGTCAGTACTGGTATCGCCGCCGCGCAACAAAGCGAGATCAACAACTCGCTCAGCGAGATCGAACAATTCGTCGCAACCACACTGGGCCAAATCGGAGTCATCGTTTTTCTCGTTGGCGCAGCGCTATGGTTCGTCTCAGGGCGGAACGCGAGTCGCACACAGTGGGGCTGGCGTGCTCTGTGGGGTGGTGCTGGCATGATCGTGCTCTCGGTCAGCTATAATGTGTTCGTCACGCTCTTCGAAAACCTCGCTCCGGGGATGATCGTCCCCCCGTTCTTCTAACGACGGTGGGCTAGTTTCGTCTCCTGTATATCATCGCCCGACCATCGCCCTGAGCTCTTTCCCCACAAATGCCACCACTCTCGGACACACGTCTTCGGCCACTCATTCTTGGACTCGTCGTCTTGCTTCTGCTACTCGGTTCATTTGCCACTGGCGTCAGCACCAACCAACCCGCCAATGCTACTGACGTCTTCGTCTCTGATGATCCAGACCCCAACATCGGTGCACTACCACCGTTCATTCAACCAGACCTCCGTACGATCCTCCAGTCTCCGAATATCTCCGCAGCAAATGCCAGTCGCGCTCGTGATTTCACGTATTCAACGTCCCAGCCATCCCACAAAGTCGGGCCTGACAATCAGACGCTTGCCGAGTATCGGCGCACTAATCTCCAGAACCTTCCGCACAATCGCTCGACGAGCGTGTGGTTCCCTGATTCGAATCGCTCGAACGGCACTGTCGTCACGAATGCGCATGTGACGATCCTCGGGACGCAGAACGGCACCCAAACCCGTCTGGGGCGAACGAACACATCGTCACAAAATCTCTTCTTGCTTCCCCGAAACGGGTCTATTCTCGCCTCGCTCGATTACTCGACGGCGATTCCAAATCAAACCTGTACAGTCACGAATGGCACGAAAACCTGTCTCGACTACTCCGTTACGAGCCAGTCTATCAATCGGTCACTCAGAATTGGCTCGCAAACATGGGCTACTGGAGAACCCTTACAAGAGGCCGAAGCATCGCGGCCGCTCACATACAAGAACGCACAGGCGACCGGACGAACGACAATGGTCGTGAAAGGGACGATCACAACGCAGTTGGCCATTCACAAGACCGTCTCAATCCGGACGAGTTCGGGATGGGAGCGGACAAATGTGACCTCGAATACGACTCTCCTTTCGCATACTGTTCGCGATGCAGCACCCGTCGTGATCACACCGAACCAGCAGTTCAACGCAACGCAAACACTCGTCACTGACAACGGCGAACTCAAACGAATTATTCTCCACCTCGACGGGCCAACGACCGTCAATACTCGTCGACACTGGAGTTATGCGTCGTTCAAATCAGGGCAGATGCGCCTCGAGAACGTATGGGGCGTCTACTCCCAGCATCGATATCAGAATGCAACGATCGGCACCCAGCGTCCCAACACGACGCTCTCACTCAATACATCACAACCGTTAGTTCCGCTCAACAGGTCGGTCAATCGCTCCTCGCCACTCAGTACGACCTCACAGAGAACAGTCCCGCCACCGGACGTCCTCGAAAAACAGCTGATCGCCGTTCGAAGCAAGCCAGCGATTGCTCGTAAGAATTCACAGACTGCGTCGACGGCAACTGTTAGTCGCGTTCGCACCGTTCCGCTCGCTCCAAAGGCAGCACCGCTCAGACCGACCGTCAACCTCTCATCGGTTCCACCACGGGCGTCCACTCGTGTAGTCATCACGAACGTCGATCAGCCACTTACCACGCTCTACGATATCCATGGCGATGCGATCCAACTGAAAACGAGGACTGTCTCCGAACACCCGGTTTCGCTCACACTCACGAAGCAGGGTAAGAAACACGTTCGGATCAAACTCACCGACGCACAGACTGGGAGCCCGGTCCCTAACCAATCGATCTATCTCCACGGGGCCGTCCAGGGACGTGTCACCACCAACAGTGACGGGATCGCTGTCGTCACGCGTGATGAGAGTGCTGTCGAGGCCACGTTTCGCGGTGTCGCCAACGATTCACGAGGGCTCTACTACGCCCCATCGCACAATCAGATTCGATTTGCGCCGACTCCGTTCAACATCTATAGTGCACTGGTGGCATTGAGTAAAGGATTCGTAGCTGTCATCGCATTCGTGCTATTCTATCTCCCATTTCACTATCTCCGTCGATAATAATTCAGAATATCTAAGAAAATATTTTTACGCGATGGTATTGATATACAAGCAAACACCATCTTTTTGACACCCAATGATCCCCACCCTCCACTCACACGGCACAACCATCGTTCACAGTGTTCCCAAGCTCGTAGTCGACGCCAGCCATCTCCCGGCAGAGATGACGTCATTCGTTCTTGCCGCTGGGTTCACCGGGTGGATTGCGGATCTGTTCACCTGGCTCATGACGAAGCTCATGGGCTTTGTGGGCCTGTTGATGTCGGGTGGCGTGTACACCTTCTTGGTGTTTGATAGCCCCTATACCGATCCGCAGTACCTCCAGGCGTTTGACCACCTGTTGGGTATTTTTCCACAGTTGCTGGTGGTCGTGGTAATGGCTGGCTTTGCCTCCCAACCATTTTCAAAGAAAGCCGACGTCGATAGTGTCATCCTGGTTTGGAAGGCACTCAAGGCAATTATCTTTGTTGCCGTTGGTCGCCAGCTCATGCATTTCGGCCTGCTGCTCGTGAACGCGGTCATCGCCTACATTTACCCGAACAGCTATGGCGCATTCGGGACGCAAGTGCTCAAAACCGGGATGGAGGGTGCAGCCGCTTCAGCAGGTGTCGTCGCAGTCGGCATGGTAATTTTGAGTGTAACCTCCATTGCTGGAATTCTCCTGTTGTTTGCAATGCTGGTGATCCGGGAGTTCCTTTTCGTCGCGATGTTTGTGACGCTGCCGATTTTGGCGGTGATGCTCTATCTCGACTTTGGGCCATTCGAGGATTCAGCGAAAGCCGCGAAGATGTTCATTAACGCGACGCTCTCGCTGTTTCTCGCAGGGATCTTCATGGCTGCCCTCATGTATGTTGGCGCTGCCGCGATCGGTGCCACTGGATCTGGCACAGCTACACATACAGCGGCCACTGCAGGGTCGGATCCTGGTTCGTTCAATGATGTGCTCGAGTCGTTCCTCTTCTGGCTGATTGGCTTGGTCGCACCTGCCGTCTATGGGCTGAAAACAGCCATGTCCTCGGGTTTTGTCCCTGGTCGGATCCGCAGTCGGCGGAAGCGGACATCTCGACGTCGGTCGTCGGCATCAGCAGGTGGGTCGCAGGAGTCGAGCCGTGCCAGTATCATGAAGCAGGCACGCTTTGGTGGGAAGCAAGCAGGTAGCTATGCAGGGTCTAAGATGGGCTCTCTTGACCAGCGTCTCACTGGTGGAGCGGTTAGGGGAAGTGTCGGTAAAGCCAGTTCAACTGTTGGAAGCGCAAAAAGTCGTGCTGGATCCAAAATTGAAGGGCCCAGAACAGAGCAAGGGGTTGAATTCATGAAGAAAAAGGGAAAGCGAGCAAAGAGCGGTGGGAAGCGTGCTGCAAACGATGCTCGTGTCGGCACAAATTTTGCATTGCGAAATCTTGATCGCTCACCCCTTGACTGGGCAGAAGCTGGTCTCGGTCACTATCGTGAAAATCCAGTTATAGACCCATCCGAGAATGGATCAAAAGCAGATCAAAGCAGGTTGAACGAATGGACCGATTCATCTTCGGAGAAACGGGGAACCAAATAACCTGGCTCACAGAACGCACTTATCACGGGGGAAAACTAAGATAACTCATGGACGGTCCAGAAAAGATAACGTCCACCGCAGCGCAGAACAATCGCTCACGCGATCCCAAGAGACTTACTAGAATTGCGCTCTCGACACTGATTGCCTCGGTGTGTTATTTCCTTGTTCCAATTGGATTATTACTGGTCACAGGTGAACTCGCCTCAACTGTTGGTATACTCATCCCAGCAATTATCGGGGTATTTGCTATCTGGACTATTCCAACTCTTGTAACCTCTATAATCTATGACCTCACGAACCAGGTAGCTCGATTGGATCCCCAAGACATAGATTCTGGATGGATTCTTGGAGAAGTTATTGGACTAGCTCTACTAACTGGTGTGTGGTTTCTTCCGCTTTGGACCCATCTTTCCCCACAGCTTGCAGGTGTTTTGCAACTCTTCCGTGTTGCTCCCATGCTTGACGATCCATGGTTGATGGGTCTTAGTTGGATAGCATGCATCCCAATACAGTTAACGAGCTTTTCAGTAGTCCTCGGCTCGGATGAGGATCACTCCAAGGAGACCGTGAAACAGCGATCACAATCCCGAGATGGTAGCCAACAGGATAGCCAATCCACGGAACGACAAGAGCAGAGTCAGCATCAGAATCACAACAAAGAGACGATGACGGATATTCAGTCTGATTTCACATTTGGCTGGGAGTCAGCACCCACCACGAGGTTTCGCGATGTTGGGGGGATGGACACCCTCAAACGCAATATAATGCGGTCAGTTCTTCGCCCGCTCTCACACACCGATGCCGCCTACGAGCGGTTCAACGTCTCGCCACCAAACGGCATCCTCTTGCATGGCCCACCTGGTACCGGAAAAACACACTTCGCCCGGGCGATTGCTGGCGAACTCGGCCATCCATACCTCGAGTTGAGCGCTGGTGATATCAAAAGTCGGTGGGTGAACGAATCCACTGAGCAAGTCAATCAGTTGTTCAATGAGGCCGAGCAATTCGAGCGCTGTATGATCTTCGTCGACGAGATTGACGCACTCCTTGCCGGTCGTGGGAACGATCTTCACCGTGAGCATGCTCAAGTCGTCAACGAGTTTCTCGCACACTTGGACGATGAAGACCCGAGCTTTCTGCTTATCGCGGCGACAAACCGCGCGGATTTGCTTGATGAAGCCGCTACTCGCCGAGGACGATTTGATCAGCAGTACGAGGTGGGTCTGCCTGACAAAGAGGCACGGGAACTGATTTTCCGTGTACGACTTCGTGAACTTCCATCAAATCTCGATGACGACGATTATGAGACGCTTGCTGAACAGACAGCAGATCGCAGCGCGGCGGATATCGTCGGGATGGTCGATGATGCTGCGATGCGTGCGGCCGAACGTGACGCTGAGGCGATCACGAAAGACGATCTTCTCGATTGTCGTTGACAGAACTCACCGATGCTGGAGTACCGTCTCTAACCTATCAAGAACCTCCCACAGCACCCGCACAGGATGCTCACTTCCAAATGCCACTGCCTCATACATATACTCCTCAGCAGGTGCCTCTCGCTCTTGATAGTGCTCCCAGCCATTCACATGCGGATTTGGCTCGCAATGCCACCCGCAATCAAATCCCGAGGGTTCACTGTAGTGAAATGAAAACTCGGCTCGTTCGGTTGGAGTCTCTCCGGCAAACCATCGGATTGTGAACGACCCTGACCGAGCCGATCCACCAAACACCGTTGGATCAAGCGTTGCTTGGACACGCGTGAACTGTCCATCCGGAACGCCGCGTGCCTCAGTCACGCCTGGGTGTCTGCCAGCGTTTCTTCGCAGTTCGAGCAGTATGTCGTGTGACGCCTCTCCAGCATCATACCCACCGTCAGCAGCGAACATTGGCAATCATGTTAGGCAGGTGCGGGCGCTGTGCCCGAGTAATCCGAGTAGTGTTCGATCGCATCCTCGATAAGGCGCAGTCGATACCGGACGATATCCCAGTCACTCGCGACCTGCCGTACTTCTCGTGTCTCGGCAGCTGTCTCTACCTGCGCAGCCATTTCACGGAGCCTGTCTGGGGAATTGGCATCGTACTCATGTTGCCATGATTCGATTTGCTCTTGGAGGTCAGCACGCAACTGGATGAGATCATCGCGATCGCGGTCATCCAGCAAGTCACGGAGCGCCCGCATCCGCGTGTAGAGCGGATCAGGCTGATAGAGCGTTGCCTGCTCACCCGAAACAGTCTGGAGGACGTTCATATCGACGAGTCGCTGGAGATGGTCACGGGCAGTATTTCCAGCGACCAGGGCTTCCTCGGCGATCCAGTCGGCGGTGCGTGGTTGGGAGAGTGTCACGGCAATCGAGCGAACACGGTCGAATGCACTCGTGTTTTCTCTCCACACGTCGGTTCCCGGTGCGTCAGTCATACTCGGTAATTGGTTGTGGAGTGCAATAATTCTACCGAGAGTGCAACTATCTGCATCTTCTGTCGATCAACTAGATGTCTTCGGTACGGATAATGAAGTGAGAATCAATAGCTCACCGACCGCTCGGTGCCCGATGAGTTCGCTTCCGTCCGAAATTTTTCAGAGTTGAAGATGTTACTGCTTTCGGATCGCGCTGATTCGTCGTTTGGACAGGAGAGAACGCGCGGGACAGGTTAATGAGAGAGATGGGTTTACAATCGTCTAACCCGATGAAAACGAAGCATGACAGCAACGACTCGCGATCGGCCAGAATTTGACACCGTGCAACTCACAATCGAGCCAGCAGAAGCCCAAGAACTCGTTGAACAGTCATTGAAGGGATTGCGGTCGTCAGTCACAGAGGACGGCATCCTCTTGCGCTCGTCTGATGGAATGTTAGTCGCGATTCTTCGTAACGACTCACCGTCCGATGAGCAGCACCGAACCGAACTCGCGTATCGCGTTGCCCCACCGTCGGAACTCGCAACACGAAGGGGGAAAAAGATATTCGAGAGTCTCGAATCACACCGTACCTGATAACGGGGTAGCGGCGGGAATGAGCAGCAGCGGATATCGTTGGGATGGTCGATGATGCTACGATGCGTGCGGCCGAGTGCGACGCCAAGGCGATCACGAAAGACGATCTCTCCATCGACAAGGACAAACAAGAAGACTGAACCTGATTTTCTGCCGGTTAAATCCATAAGCGGAAGTAACCAACCCCCGGGACCCCCACATCAATCTGTGCGTAACTCGTAGTGGAATTGAATCAATCGATCTTACGTCGAAACAAGAGATTTACTGTGATACATCTCAAAATTCGGTATTTTCGGTATCCTTAGCGGTTCTATCTTGACTTGGTTTTCTCTTCAGCCGGAGAATATACTGTGTCACTGCAATCCAAATTTTTACTATTTTATTCCCAGAATTCTTGCCGTTCTCATTGGAATCAGTATTCTCGTGTTTCACCATCTAATAAGGGTGATTGACATAGATAATGTGGTAATAATAGAAACAAAAATATAAAGTTCAATGTCATCTATCCGTTGAATATGCCATTAACGCCCTTCCATCTCGGGATTGGTCTATTCCTTGGTTTAGCATGCTACCGCTGGCTTGACTTTCCAACACTTTGTGTAGGGACCGTAATTGTTGATACCCGATCAATTGCGATTTATTTTGGACCATTTACTGGCAACCTCCATGGTCCACTGCACACCTTAATTGGTGGAACGTTCTTAGCTGGCGTGCTTGCTGCTGCCATGTTCAAATTAAAACCATACTGGAACCTAATTGCTGGTCCAGTAGGATTAGCACAGAATCGATCGATATCTAAAATCTTAGCCGCCAGTATAGTGGGCGTTTATACTCATCTTATACTCGATGCGATAATGCACTCAGATATGCAGCCGTTCTATCCTTTAGAAGGAAATCCGTTATATGGTGCACTGTATCTTAGTGACCTCTATGTCATCTGTTTCTCTGGTTTTCTGTTTGGATTTCTATTGTACCCGATCCATGTTTATCGGTGGAAAAGGGGACCCATACTACGAAAATTTAGTAGCGAGTGAAAAATGAACACGGATCTCTTTTATCTCATTGCGACGTAGCGATATCTTGGGAAGTTATTTCCTCTTTAGCACCAGTCGTGCCACCATTTAACGTATGTTCCCCAGCCAAGGTTGGGCCAGACGTAGCTGGCGATCGCTGGATTTGGCTCCGGTCCCTGAGTTTTAAACGACCAACTTCCATTGTGTTTTCGGACGAGTGCCTGACGACGGAAGGAACTAGTTAAACGCGAATTGGTTAGTGACCTTCCTCAGTCCAACACTCAGTTCCTCCGAATTCCTCGGGAAAGATGGCTCGATACTTATGATATTGTAGAGCGAAATCGTGTGAGCCATGGGTCAAGCCGAGTAGCGAGAAACGCACCGACGGTCGCACCCAGGATATCCGCTGCCCAGTCAAAAATCGAGAGGTCGCGGCCGACAAACCCTTGGATAATCTCAACCCCACCACCGTAGAGAGAAACGGCGACGATGCTAAGAACTATCGTCGTTACCCACCGGTCTCGTGGGACAAGAGCGAAGGTTACTGCTCCAGCTAAACAGCAATACGCGAATGTGTGTGCGTATTTGTCTCGACCGATAAGTCCAAAAGGACCAAGCATAGCCTCTCCCGGCCCGCGTGGAGCGACAGACACCAAGAGAATGACAACAGCGAGAACAACTGCTGGCAACCAGCGAACCCGATAGCGCATATGGATATTTAGTGCCAAGGGAAGTAATGTTTTTCGTCATGACTTTATCCTCAGAACTATAGCCATGAGAGACACTGACGCTGTGAGAAGTCTGCTCAAGTCCCTTAGGCGTGAAGCATAAGAAAGTGAAAGGTCATAATTGCCGCCGGGTCGCAATTGCTCCAGCGAGCGCTGGGAAACTCCCAACCGCAAGCCCGCCAATCACGACTGCCCACCCCATAGGGAGTACGGGGACTTGCACTGTATTGCCGAGGAAATCACCTCCATAGGCGATGACTGCTAATACGAGGTTGAAATAGAGGAACCGGAGACCGATCAGAAATGGAGTTAGCGAAACCCAGCCGGGGATGTCAGTAAAGAGCGGCTGTACCCATCCACCACGGATCAAAGCTGTTCCGAGTACCATTGTTAGCCATCCGATCATGGCAGCGCTTTTGACCCCGCCAAATTCGACTGCGGTAGTGACCATGATGACATAGAGCAGTGGAATGCAGGGAACGGAGATATCGGCAAATGCATAAACGGTGTCGTCGATGAGGAGACCAAGGCCGTCTTTTTCGACAGTTGTGAGGGTGCCATGGCCGCTGAATGAGCGTCGGGTGTTGGTCTCTGCTGGTCGAGGGGTGCGTCCTGGTGGACCAGACATGGTATTTCAAACTTCTCTGTACGGTAATAAAAACATTCAGGACTGCTTGGGTTCTCTCACTTGCCTGTACACAAATCAGACACTGGATTGTCGATTTGGTTCGGCTATCCCGAACAATTCTGGGGGAAGAAGTCCGATTTCTGGGGTTTCGACGCGTTTCAAGATGCGTGATTGGTTCTATAACCAAAGTAGAACGTGCGACGGTAGCGAGGTTGATTTCTCAAATGTGCCCGATTTCGGTGATTGACTTCCTGTGGGCAGTACAGGCGGCAGTGACGCCCGCAATCCGCACGCAAAATAAAAGAGAGGCTTTGTTGAAATCCTTGAAATATGATAGGAACTGCGTACTGAATAAAGAGGATGTATGCAGCACTGCAACTGTGCTCTATTCATTATTGAACGGCAGTATTGAGCGTTAGAATGCTCGATCGTAGTTAACGCGAGGTGATCAGTAACTGGGTATGCAAGACGTGCTCTGATAACAGTCTACTTCTATTGATTGTCCGAACAAATTTGTTCAGTGACCACTTGAAATACCTATGGTTAACCACCACGCATCACACTGACCGTAGAAGAATTCTGGAGGTTTGGGCCGTTTTCCATCGTTTTCCCCTTCTGGACAGCGGAAAGATCTATTGGTGCAGTGAATTCGTCACGGAATGCATCGGGAACTATCTTTTGTTTCTCAGCTAATACCCACATATAGGACTATTAATCATTATGAATTTATAAATATGCTTCCATCAGGTTATAAAATTAAAATGTTTATACATAATGTTTATATAGTTAAGGTACAAGTCAATTTATATGGTAGAAAACCAAACTACTAGTCGACGAAAATTCATCCGAAAAGCTGCCGGAGCAACCGTTTTTGGAACTGCTGCTGTCGGTGCAAGTGGTGTAGTAAGTGCGTTGAAACGAAAAGTATCTGTAGGTACCCTTGGCAATCAATCCTCCCCTGCAAGAATGCATTACAAGTTGTGGACGACAGGAACTATTCAGCCTAATGGTAGTCTTGAATCGAACGACGGCGTTTATAATAGCGGTGGAACCCATTATGCCCATGGTGAAGTTAAAGAGGGAACGGCTGTGGATAAATACACATTTAATGGACATGTGAAGAAAATAGTTGTGTATACTATTACTAGCGACTATAATACGTACGTGAGGTTTGATATTAGTGGGGATCTTGATTATGGTGGACACGATCGGCTTGACTTTATAGGTTATAATGGTGGTATATTAGATCAGAACAAGTGGGGTGTACGGGGAGATAATGCGGTTTTCTCGAAGCCGGGTGATGGTTCACTAGAAAGTAATGACATAATTGATAAACGTTATGCACGGGGGGCTTGTTACGATGGTGGACACGATCATGTAAATATGAAAAATGAATTCGAGAGGATAGATCTCCTTTCAGCTTTTGGTAGTACAAAGATAGAAATGGTTAGATATATGCATAGTGAATGGTGATAGATTGGGAATAAATAAAAGAAAATTCACCTATGCAAACGTTTACTTATAGATGATTTTCAGCAATAGTATCCTGGTTTGATACGCATTCCAGCGGTAGATGTGCGCCGCGGTACTAAGTCCTGGGAATAACTGCGGGCCAACTCTCGTGTATTTAATTCCCGGAATACTAATCACTCTTATCGGAATCAGTCTTTTTGTGTTTCAGTACCGACGTAATCCGACCGATTCGACAGAAACGAGGGTGTGAGAAACTTACGCTCTGAAGTTGGTAGCGGCATTCATCGGCTGCTCAGAAACATCTTCGTTGGAAGCCCGATGCATCGATTCGTGACTGACGTCGGTTTGTGAAGGCCTCGTCAGTCGGAAGTATGATTGTTTGAATATCTAATGAGTGTAGAACGCAAGGCAACGGCGACTTCTCGATTATCCTCACCGAGTACATTTGTAGAGTTGTAGGACTACAGAGGACGGTAAGTCTCGCGAACACCCCACATAGGACCATTGAGTTAGTATATGATACTAACTAAAATACCGTTGTGACTCAGAACGGCCTATAATTACAAAACGGCGAATAGGTGATTAAGTTGACATGTCTCAATTCATCATGTAGCTGCTCTTCTGCCTGATTTGATAAGCGGAAGTAGACACACCCCGGGACCCCCACATCAATCTATGCACGAACCGCAGTGTGGTCGAGATAATCGACGATCAGTGAGAATCGTTAGTATAATCTACTAACCCATCGATATGGCTGTTCGTGACGTGTGTAGCTCAGAATAAGGCATTCTCGATATCTGGATGATCGATATGCGCTTTGATTCTCGAAGAGAGGTTGGAAATCGGCGTAGTATGAATTTTCTCACGGATTCGTTGCCACTCGTCGTGTCGCCGGAGCACATACACCGGAATCTCTTCTACGCCAAGGAGTTGTGCAATTACGAGCCTATGAAATCCCTCAGTCCAGTAAATTTCACCAGATCGTCCTATCAATACCATTGGTTCTAAATCATGGATATAGTCTGCATCTTCTGGATTGGTGTAGACCGTTCCCTTGTTCGGTCGAAACCCTTCCTGTCGTATATTCTCAAACAGCTCATCGATCTCGTGACAGTTGGTCTGCTCGAACTCTTCAATACTTTCGCTGCCACGATACTCACCGTGTTCGTTGATTCGATCTTTGGCCATTTCGTAGTAGTCGGTTTCCTCCCAGTCCGCTCCATCCTCAAATCGTTGTCTGAACCCACTGTAGGCTGCGATTTCACTCAATAGCGTCAAATTGCTCTTATCGTCCCACTCGCCCCCTCGTACTCTCCCGAGTCCCCATTTCATCGAAATAACGCTAAAAAATTCCACGTCTAGTGGGTTCACCCGAAGCATTTTCCATGGGGTCGTTGGCACGTCGTACCTTTTTTTGTTAGCGAAGGTATTCCATGCGGTATAGTATCGGAACCACTCAAGTCCCATCTACTACACCTCCGAAACTGTCTATTAGGATTATGTTCTTGTGTCGGAACTGGTTTCGAGTTGAGGCCATAATCTCCCCATTGAGCCCCTTAGCCAAATATTCTATCAATTAAATTAAACCAATTAACTTTATATCTCGCGAAACGTATCTCTAAACGAAGAAAATCGCGTGCTAGCTGTCGTTGAATTCGATACACGAGTTCGACTGCTCCGAACGATCAGGCGAAAAGCAGTCTAGTTTTTAGGACTTCGACCTGTTTGGCACTGTCTAGTTAAGCTCCTCCTCGACAGGGGTTCGGTTTTCAAGCGATTGATGCGGTCTCTGATGGTTATAGTAATGCACAAACTGTTCAAGCCACCGCTGGACGCTCGGCCGACTGCCCACCCACGACGTATGGAAGCGGTCGATCCGCTGTTTGAGCGTGTGAAACCACTTTTCGATCAGGTTTCGTTCGGTGTAGTCGAGCCGACCGCTCAACCCAATTCGAAAGAGGGCAGTCCGATAGCCGTAGCCATCAACGAGAAACACAGTGTCAGAGAGATCGTGTTTCTCGGCCAATCCAGACAGAAATGCAGCCGCTTGATCGGTCCCATGCCGACCAAACACTTTAATATCGAGCAGTAATTTTGTGTCTGTGTCTATTGCAGCGTATACCCAAGACCATTCGCCATTAATTTTGACAGCGGTTTCGTCCACCGCGACCCGCGTCGGCGTCGCCGACGGCGGGTCAGAAACGCTGTCAGATACTCGACGAACCCATTGAAAAATCGCCTGGTGCGACCGCTTTACGCCGAGGAGTGCAAGAATTGCTTTTGTTTCTCTGAGTGAACAACCGGTCGCGTGGAGCCGGACGGCGAACGCCCTGACGGGCGTTGCCGTCCGCTCACGCTCCCAACATTCAAGCGTAGCCGTGTCTAAACTCTCTCTGAGCAGGTTTGAGAGGAGCATTAATCACTAACTCTTCGACCTGCTCGTCCTTATCTAGACAGTGCCACCTGTTTCAAGATGCGTGATTTATTCTATAACAGAAGTAGAACGTACGACTGCAGCGAGGTCTATTTTTCAAATTCACTCGATTGTGGAGATTGACTTCCTGTGGGCAGTATAAGCAGAAGTGGAACTGCCCCGGTACCCTCAATGTTTTCAGCCGTGTGGGGAGATTGCCGACATACTCGTCAAACCAGATAGCGGTGTGGGCTGCTTTGACGAGGCTTAGTGCAAGGTGTTAAGCTCTCGTTAGTGATGTTACCACCAAACTCTGCCACCGGAGCTTCGGTAGTAAGTTAATCTCTGTCTGGTTCGCGAAAGAGTTGAGGGAGAATGATGGCATCGAGTATTTGACGTCCATTCTCGACTGCCTCATCATCATCGAGACATACCTTTCGCATTCGGGACGTAGAGATGACAGCAAGAATCGCGTTTGCAAACATGTCTGCATCAACTTCTCGAAAATCACCCTCTTGGATACCTGTCTCGATGATGGCAACAAGAATCCCTCTGAGATGGAGGTAGTTCTCCATAAGTAATTCTTGGTGGCGTGGGTAGTGATGTGCCTGTGATCGGAGTTCGATGAGCGCCGTGACAAATGCCCAATGATCGAAATCCTCGATGTCTGGTCCATAGAAAAATTCCTGAATGTAGCTGTGGAGTTGCTGCTCGGGGTCGACATCGTCTCCGACCGCAATACCACGCTCATATTCTTCCAGCAGATACTTGAGGACAGCTTCGATGAGGTCGTCTTTTCCGTCGTAGTAGTGGTTGATGAGCTGACGGCTCTTCCCGAAATATTCGTCGATGTCTCGTACCCGGAGACGACTATATCCGTGTTCACACAGTGCACGAGCGGTCGCTTGCATCAAGTCCTCGTAGGTGTCTTCGGGAATCTGTGGTCTACTGGTCGTCGTCATATTCAATTACTATAACTTGAGGTGGTTGCCCCTGATAACGGTGTGGGATATTCAGTACCATCACTTATCGGATAGATAAGACGGGCGCTCACACTCCACCTTTTAACTCGTCCCATAGCAAGGGGTACTTCTCGATTCGTTCCCATCCCTCCGTCTCAGTCACATCCTCCTCGACAATCACGAGGCCGGTGAAGTACTGGTCCAGGACTTCGCGTTCCATTGCGAGCGGTGGAGAGCAATAGTCTTCCTCAATCCACACAGCCTCTCCCGTATCTGGGTCGAAACGTACGTTGTTCAGAGATTTGGTCATTGCGTGACCGAAAGGATTCATCTGTTCGATTTCACCCTTGTCTAGCCGCCTTCGTAGGTCAGAAAGCCGGTCAGATATCGGACGGGCACGAACGAATCGATTGGCCATATGTAAATTACGGGTTAGATGATGATAAGCGTGAGACACACCGTCGGATGAGGTGTTCAGAGAGTCCTGACCTATTAGATTACAGATAGCCCAGTGGGGCCAACGTTGGGTCCTCGACGACCGGGGAACTCGGAAGCTATCTCTTCCCACTCGATATCGAGCCGGTCCCACGTTCTTCCCGTATCATCCGACCGGAATATCCCACGATCTGTTAGAGCATAGAACACTCCCGGCTCGTCTTCATTCGTTGTGAGAACTGGAACACATGTCTCTTCTGCATTCGGCAGGCCTTCGCGACACTGTGTCCAGGCTCCATCGGAGTCTCGACGGTAGATGTACGACTCAGAGATTTTGGGGACGTGTGCCGCTTCCGGACTCTCCGCTGCACTCACGAGAACACGATCAGGATCTCCGGGATCAACGGCGAGTCCCCACAAATACTGATGTTTCAGGCCATCATTCGGGGTCCCCCATGTCTCACCGCTATCCACACTCTCGTAGTACCCTTGTCCAGGGAAAATAAACCCTAATCCATCGGCAGCATAGATTCGCCCCGGAGCATCGGCATGCAGTGCAAACTTGTGGGCATCACGAGGACTACCAGGAATTCGATCGTTCCATGTCTCACCGCAATCAGACGACTGAACGAATGCACCTTGTTCGATCGAGACATATACTCGTTCGTAGTCGTTCGGGTCAGTCTCGATCCAGCGAACGTGATGAGTCTCGGGTCGTGGCGGATATGACCAATCTGGTTCAGAGCGGAGGTCGGTCAATCCTGGCTTCTCGGTCCACGTTTTTCCGTCATCCTTTGAATAATAGATCGCAGTTGGTTCCGTTCCGACCCAAACTCCGCTCTGCCCTTCAGAACCCTTTGCTTCGTCCAGAGAGACCGCTGTGATTCTCTCGTGAGCGATTCCCTCTTCTATCCTTGACCAGGTCTCGCCACCATCTGTCGTCCGCCACAGACCATCTTCCGTGGTTCCACAGAAGGCGAGGTCTGGGTCTTTGGGATCAGCCACCACAGCACGTGGATATTTGCCATGTAGGGCTGTCTCTACTGTCCATTTGTCTCCCCTTTGCGTCGCCGTTATGAGCTGATCGGACACTGTTGCATAGAACCGTTCTGCCATACCAGTACTGTAGGTACCAGAATCCAAGTAATTTTCCATATGGAAAACAAAGAGCGAAGCTGGACGGTTGCGATGAATTTGCACAAGGTACATAAGTCTGTTTTCCGAATGGAAAATCAGTTATGACCGGACGGCAATTCTACCAGCAGGGATACCACCGAAGAGATAGTGGTGCTGAGGACAGAACATGCACAAATACGAGTGAGATGAACTGAATGATGAAGGTAGTAGTCTTCGCAGCCACGGGGCGAACAGGACGGAGGGTGGTCAAGCGGGCACTTGACGACGGCCATCAGGTGACGGGAATCGCCCGAACACCCGCAAAACTGGATCTGGAACACGAATCGCTCGACCTCAAACGAGGCGATGTCCTCGACTACGAATCCTTCGCCGATTTGCTTCAAGGCCAAGACGCTGTCATCTCTACGATCGGCAAGGAGAGCTACCTCAGTCGCGTGAGCCTCTATTCTGAAGGCATCACGAACATCACACGTGCGATGAAGGATCATGGGGTCTCACGTCTCATAGCAATAACGTCGGGTGGTACGCATCCGGGATGGGACCGGAATAACGCCCTTTTTTATGAGGTACTCATCAAGCGCATCCTCTTACGTGGAGAGTATCAGGATATGCGGCGCATGGAAGCGATTATACAAGATAGCGATTTGGAATGGACGATCGTTCGACCGTCTGGGCTTAATGATGACGACGGAGCCGGAAACTATCGGACAAAAATCGGGTACAGCTTCTCGGAGAGTAGCACAACAACCCGGGATGATCTGGCCGAGTTCATCGTCGAAGAACTTGAAAATAACCAGTTCCTCCGAGAAGGGGTTGCTGTTGTGACCGTCTGAATCCTTATAATGCACGCAGGAGAAGAAAGCTGGCCGATGCCATCTCCATTTTTGATGGCGTTCGGGCAATCCTTGTCACCGCATGGTCCGCTTTAAGTGCTCGCTATGGATGGAAATCACGGAATTTCGACTTATCCGAAGACGAATGGTATCTCGTCCATCGATCAGAAGACATTGCTCGCCTCTCTCCCGATGATTTACTCGACGCGCATCAGGCTGCCCTATTCGAGGATATCGCACGGCTAGTAGCTCAGATTGACAATATCTCTAATTGCTCACGAACTGCTGTCGTCCCATTCGATTTCGACGATACCCCGAGTCCGTCCGCGCAGTTTGGTCCGGGCGACTATTTCGAAGACCCGGTTCGTTGCGTCGGGTGTTTCGAGGGCGGCGATCATGAGTTGGGCGACGTCAGCACGCGGGATCGATCCGGCGACCGTCGGCCCGCCCTCCCCTACGACGACATCTCCGGTCGCGGGGTCATCGGTCAATCTGCCAGGTCGCAAGATCGTGTATGTGAGGTTCGAGGCCATCAGGCGGCGCTCTCCCTCGTTTTTGGCGTTAAGAATCCGCCCAAGGATTAGTCGGAACCAACCCGGTGCTCCCGACTTTGAAGAGCCGACACCGATCGCGGATGCGAGCACGAACCGAGAGACGTCAGCCTCGCTCGCAGCGTCGACAAGGTTCCGGACGCCAACCCCATCGACGAGATCGCTCCAAAAGACCGATGGTCGCGGTGAGGCACCGACCGCACACAAAACTGCATCGCAGTCCTCAACAGCATGTCGAGCGTCAGTTGAACGCATGAGATCGCCGATTACGACTTCGTTTGCACCCATCACTTTGAGCGTCTCGGACTTTACGGATGAACTCGTGAGCGCAACGACCGTGTAGTCACGCCCGCGCAACATCGAAAGCAGTTCCCGACCGGTCCCCCCGCTTGCTCCGGCTACCAATACGCGATCGATTTGATCCGCCATATAGGTAGTCTCTAGCGCTTGAGGGCGAAAAAACGTACTGACAGATGAAACTCCGAATCTAGAATGTGGACTTTTGCCGAAGGAACGGTCTGACCTTCAATAGCTGATTTATCGACGAGAGATTATCGAGAACTGAACAACAGTCGTAACAGTATGTGATTGATTCGAGTTCTGATCGAATCCTTCTGGTTCACATGATTCACAGCGTCCAGCTACTACCCTAACCCGAATTCGTGTTCGTCAGTCTACCGGATTGAATTTCAGCAAGGATTTAAGTTCGTTTGCCACTTGGAAAACGATGGGACAAACCCATGACTGAACACGAACTACCACCGCTCCCGTACGACTACGATGCACTTGAACCGCACATCTCCGAGCAGGTACTCACGTGGCACCACGACACCCATCATCAAGGCTACGTTAATGGATGGAATAGCGCGGAAGAAACCTTAGAGAGCAACCGCGAGTCGGGTGACTTCGGGTCGACCGGCAGCGCGCTCCGAAACGTTACTCACAATGGCTCCGGCCACATCCTCCACTCTCTGTTCTGGCAATGCATGAGTCCCGAAGGTGGTGCAGAGCCAACTGGCGATCTCGCCGACCGTATCGCCGAAGACTTCGGCAGCTACGAGGCGTGGAAGGGCGAATTCGAGGCTGCCGCGAAAAACGCTTCGGGCTGGGCGCTCCTCGTCTACGACTCGTTCTCGAACCAGCTTCACAACGTCGTCGTCGACAAACACGATCAAGGTGCACTTTGGGGGAGCCACCCGATCCTTGCACTCGACGTGTGGGAACACTCGTACTACTACGACTACGGTCCGGCGCGCGGTGATTTCATCGACAACTTCTTCGAAGTCGTCGATTGGGAGGTGCCCGCTGACCGCTACGAACAAGTTGTCGAACTGTTCGAATAGCGAATCCACGAACCCACCCACATTGGAGTATCGCGCGCACACTATCCGCTCAATGGGGAAGATTTCACCTCCTCAACTTCGCTCCTCACTGCAACCACGGAAGCTTCCAGCGAGCTCGGCGATGTTGAGTGAAGTAAACCAGACCCAGTAACTGAAACAACGACAATCACATGACAACCCGAATTTACGCCGCATTGGACTACGCATTGCTCGTGGTCGAAGAACGAGATGGGAACTGGGACGTCAACCAATACTTTGATGGCGATGAACGGCCGTACGCTGTCGCCGTCGACCCATACGCTCCCGAGCGCGCGTACCTTGGGACGTTCAACGATGGACTGTGGCGAACAGTAGACGGTGGCGATTCCTGGTCACAGATCGGTTCCGATTTCTCGTCGTCACGGGTCATGGCGGTCGCCGTCGCTGCAGAGGACCGACCAGAGGAGTACGGAACGGTCTATGCAGGAACGGAACCGAGTGCGGTATACCGGTCAGATGACGGGGGCGACACGTGGAGTGAGTCCCCCGGTCTCACGGATCTCGATTCGGCGACAGAATGGTCGTTCCCTGGCCGCCCTGACACCCACCACGTCCGTTGGATCGAACCTGACCCGAATGATCCCGAGCGACTCTACGTCAGTATCGAAGCTGGAGCGGTTGTGAGGACCAGCGACCGAGGTGAGACATGGGTTGATCGAGTACCCGATGGACCATTTGATGCACACACGCTGGCAACGCACCCAGATGCACCGAATCGAGTATATGCCGCTGCGGGAGATGGTATGCTAGAGGAGGGCCACGAATACAGGGAGAGTACCGATGGTGGTGAATCATGGAAATATTCCCCGGAAGGCATCGAACATCACTACGGATGGGCCGTTGCAGTCGATCCTGGCGACCCAGACACACGTGTTATAGCGACCTCACCAGGTGCGGGTCGAGCGCATGATATCGAAGACGAAGCGATTCGAACGCACGACGAACCCAATGACCCATACTCGGTAGCCTATCGACGACAGGGCGAGGAACCATGGCAGCGATGTATGGATGGCTTTCCGGACCCATCCGGGCTCTTCGTGCCAGTTCTCGCGACGATACCCGATGAACCGGGTACGTTTTACGCCCTGACGAACCGTGGCCTCTATCGATCGAATGACTCCGGGAAAACGTGGGACGGAATAGACATATCCTGGAACGATAAGTACCGTGAGCAACAGCCACGATCCGTCGCTGCGACCAGTATTCAAAATGAGTAAGCAAGTCGAAAAACATCGTTTCCAGGAGAACGCCCCCAACGAATACCCTAGAAACGACCACCAATCACCAGTACCATGACAGTGTTAATCGGAACATCAGATGGCGTCTATCGGGCTAGTACTGTCCCGTTCGAGACTGTAGAGCAGGTTCTCGATGCAGGCTTCGTTACCGAGATACGAGCCTTCGATACCTCGGATGGAATATTCGCGGCGACGACGTCGGGGCTGTACCACTCTCCCGATACTGGCGAATCGTGGACTGATCTGGAGGTCCCAACCGAGTCAGTGTGGTCGGTGTGTGCAACAGCAACAGCGGTGTATGCAGGGACAGCGCCAGCGCACCTGTATCGATCCACCGACCGTGGCCAAACATGGTCCGAAGTGAAAACGCTCCAAGAGCAACCGTCACAGTCGAAGTGGACTGCCCCCGGTGATATCCCCCCTCGACTCCGTGCGCTCGGAATTCACCCGACTACCTCCGAAAGACTGGTGGTCGGCATCGAGGCTGGTAAACTTCATCTAACCAAAGATGGAGGCGAGAGTTGGGTTGAGCGGGATGACCCGGTACCAGACGACGTCCACCATGTGCACATGATATCTCCGGAAGAGTTCATCGTCTCGACTGGGTATCTGGGTTTAGACGGAATGCAATCAGGTGGCCTCTATCGCACGGAAGATTGGGGTGAGGAGTGGTCCCGCCTCGATACGGGTGACCGACCGTATCTCCGGAAAGCAATCACTCACAACGACCGCCTTTACGCATCTGCAGCACGTGATGCACCACCTTCCTGGAGTGGTGGTGCGGACGCGGTACTGTACGAATCGTCTGACTACGAATCACTGACACAAGTGACGTACCCCGGTGGGCCGGAGGAAGTAATCGACGCGTGGGCCGTCATCGATGGACAGGTGGTCGCAGGGACGGTGTTCAGCTCAGAGGAGGCTGATCGAACAGTCAATATGAGTACGGCTGCTGGATCGAGCGGAAGCGTCTTGCAACGAACGACAGACGGCGAATGGCAGCACGTGGGGAGCGTTCCTGCCGGTATCCACGCACTTGCTTCTCTCTGAGAAATTGAAAGACGTGACTTATTCAGAGCTCCGTCTTACACCCCTCTGAATTCACCACTCCCCAGTGTTTTTGCGTATTAGTCGGCATTTCCCGTATGGGATTCTTCTGTCTCTAGGCACAGGAGGAAGTCAATGTGCCTTCACGCTGAGATATCTCTCCATTCCCAGGACTCCTTCGCCATCCAAAGCGTTAGGAGTGCGATGACAACAGCGTTAACGGGATGGATCGCCGCAACGAGCGAACCGAACGCCTCAGCCGTCATATACTGGATACCAATGAGCAAAAACAAGACGATGGGCGCACCTTTCAGCAACCGCGAAAATTGACCGACGAACCCGAAGATGAACAGCGGGACGAAGAGAACTTCGATGAGATGAACGAAGGTCGTGTGGAGTTCCCAGTGACTTGGGTCGATGAACACGGCCATGCCGGCGATATACGTCTGTGCGAGAACGCCAATAAAGAAGAGGACTGCGGCAATGAAATACCCGTATCGTGCTCCGGTGACTCGTCTTGAGGTCATTACTTAACTACCTCGAATCGGTAACCGAGAGAGCCAGTATCTGCTGACACTTTATTTTCGGGGACTGAACAGGCACTTGCAAGGTGGTTTCTGTTTTTGAAACAGCTACGTGAGTTGGGGCCTAACAAAGTCATTGTTTTATTTTGAAGCGGTGTTTTGTTGGTCTTGGTCATTCGAAACCACGATAGCTCCTTTCATTCCCATCGAGCGATGGGGCTCACAGACGTACTTGTAGGTCCCTGCACTGTCGAACGTCGAGTTGAACGAGTATCCCGAAGTCTTCGTTTTCGGCTCACCCTTCCAGTTCACCTCCTCGGGTTGGTCTGTCGGGAGAACGTTGTGAGCGTTCGAAACCCACTTGAAAGTCACAATCGTCCCTGGAGTAATCCGGACGGCTGGTGGTTTGAAAGCATACGGACCTCCGTTGCCATCGGCACCGACTGTGATCGTTACCGCGTCTTTCCCAGTCATGTCAGTAACTCCACCGTAGTTGCCAACGTTTCCGAAGAAACCACCAAACTTGTCACTCTCACTACCGCCGCTCTCCCCACCGTTGGAAGCGCAACCAGCGAGCAGACCAACTACCGTAAGACTACTCGCACCCACGATGAATCGTCGTCTCGACCCCTCCCATTCCGTCTCCTTTCCCTGAGAAGATGTTTCCGGAGAGCGACATTGAGACTGGTGTGTCGCCCAGTCTGGTGACGTAGGAGTGTCATTCTGGCCTCTTCGCGTGGCGTTACGACATTCCTTTTCTGGAGATTCGATTCCCCGACAGTTGTTGGCGTGCAATTGAGAACTGTCGTACATTGTAGTCCTTGGTTTTCCATATGGAAAACAAGTGTAAGTACCTGTTGAAACCACTTTGAGAAGTGCAATGTCGTCCGAGTCCGCTTCGATTTCAATAATATCCGGATCGTTCCCAGTCCGCTTAATCGGTGGTCGAAACTGTGGATTTTGACGTCGGCTCTTCGACCTGAGTCGACACGAGAACGACTCCGATCGTTGCAAGTGCCCCACCGAAGGCAAATGGAGTAATAAATCCGTATCTGATGAGAAACCCGGACGCGAGTTGCCCGAAAGAAATTCCGAGTCCGAACGCAACCGTAAGGACGGAAAGCTGTGCACCGGATTGCCCCTTTTGAGCCAAGTCGCCAGCTAAAGCAAGTGCAGGTGCAAAGACCATTGCCCCACTCACCCCCTGAAGAATTCGAGCCACGATCATCTGCCACGGCTCGACAACGACTCCTTGGACGAGAGTAGTTGGAATGAGGAAGGCGAGCCCTGCGATGATGAATAGCCGCCGTCCAACGCGATCACTGACCGACCCGACGATTGGCTGTGTGACCGCCAGTGCTCCGATAAACGCTGCAAACTGTATCGAGAAGAGAATCGGCCCCTGACCGAGCCGGTTATTCACTTCCGGTTGTATCGGCGCTAACAGCGCGATGCATGTCGACATGGCGAGGGTAGCCAGTCCCAATGTGAAAATTGGATCCAGCAGGTGACGACTTGTCGGATCTCGAATGGCGAGAGCAACGTCGTCACTTGTCGGGGCAGTTTCCTCTGGATCGGAGACCAACACGTGGACCAACAGAATGCTCACTAGCGCGGCAAATGCTGCCGTTGCAAACGCGGCATGGAACCCACTCAACTGAATATCGTTTCCGATCGGAAGTTGATACGGTCCACCTTCGACAATGATTCCAGCTGCGAGTGGTCCTGCACCGAATCCCGTGAGCCGGAAGGCGTTGTAGATACCCATGTTCCCGCCACGATTCTTCGATGCGCTCAACTCGTTCACGAGCGCAATACTGGCAGTGATTGTGAGAGCGGCGGCGACGCCCTGAACCATTCGAATGAACATCAGACTCACATAGCTCCCAGCAATGGAGAACGCAACGTCGGTGAGCGCGAGTATACTTAGCCCAACAATGACGAACAGCTTTCGTTTCCCTGCTCTGTCCGATAGACGTCCAGCGATTGGCTGGACGACACTACTGACGAGCCCAAAGAGAGCGAGGACAAGTCCTGAGACGAATGCCTCGGTGAAGCCGAATGCTTCCCCTGTAACCGCACCACTCGCGACATAGAGTGGGAGAACGACGATGAGAAATGAATTTCCGACTGCATCGGCCATGCGAGCGATTCCGAGCGCGACGACGCGACGATCTGTCTCAAACATATCCGACATCACTCCGAGCCAAATCGGTTCGCTCAATCATCGTGTGGTTGCGCCTTCGGGGAGGAGCTAGATAAGCATTTGCCAGATGGAAAACATAGGCCGACCCGTTGGAAAGTGAGTAACGGGAGAAAGTAGCCTAGTTCGGGCGGCATCACCCACGTTCAGGATAAATCGAGTAGATTAAATCGTCAACCCAGTCTCTCTCGTGATGACCGAGATACGAAGTGAGAAAGTGACCCCATCGTAGTTCTACCAGTGCATTACGTGTGTCTTCGATAGGGGTATACAGCAGTACACGCTGAGAGCAACAGGCCGGTATAAAAGATTTGAAGAGGTGCCAGTGGTGATGCCTACCACGGTTCCCTCAACTACGATGTACTTTGGCCCCCGGTTTGGCGGCCGTACATCCCACGGCTAGGATGTAGTTTACCATATGGCAAACAGAGGTATAAGCTCATTGGTAGTCAAAGAGATAGGTGATACTAATGAATAGGGCGATAGAACGGATGTTGCTTGTAGTTTCATCGTTCAAGCGACGAGCAGTCCGTCGCTAACGAGTGCTGAAACGGACTGATATCTGCTGACATTTTGTGAGAAACAAAGACCCGAATACAACTCGTGAGAATTCCGTGTCATTTGTGACTCAACTAGCCGCCAACAAACGGAGGAACTCGGCATGATTGCGAAGCGTACTTGGCACTCAGATACCGGGGTTCCGGGGCATAATCTCAATCGTAGCCGAGCGTGCGCGGTCACTGATCATCGCGCTCAGATACGAACTCCCCTCGTACTTCTCTCGGTAAGCCTCGTCGATGCGGTCGTTGATCGCTCCGTCGACCGACTCGAAGGTGACCTCCTTCGTCATGCCGGCGGCCTTGATTCGGCCCGCGTTCTCTCGGATTGCGGCCTGATACCAACTGGAGTTCTGTCCGTTGTAGGCACGCACGTAAAGGGAATCGCCGACCCGGACGGACCAGATCCACGTCGGACTGCCGTACGTCTCACTGTCCCCCCGGAACGGTGCAATATGTAGGTCATCAGATTTAGCTATCTCGCTCAGTTCGTCGCATGACCATGCAATCACGGTCGCTCCTCCCAGTCAGTACGGTATTGCTCGATGTTCGACGCTCCGGGTCTCTTTCTTCTGTGTATCCGTGTTTCCATGATCCTGCCCCCCTATTGGTCAACTCGGTAATTCATCTCGTTGGAGGCTCAGCGAAACCGGTCGTGTGAAGAGGGATTCTCTCAGTTCCACGGCCAGTGTTCGCTCGAACTATTCGGCTCCTCCGTATTCGTCGTCAGTGACGTGCTCCAACCACGTGACGGCTTCTCCATCCTGCTGTTCCTGGATGGCGATGTGCGTCATGGCTTTCTCCGGTTGCGCCCCGTGCCAGTGCTTCTCGCCCGCCGGGAACCAGACGACGTCGCCTGCACGGACTTCCTCGATCGGGCCGTCTTCGCGCTGGACGAGGCCGCAACCGCTCGTAATGACGAGTCGCTGTCCCAGCGGGTGAGTGTGCCACGCGGTGCGCGCGCTGGGTTCGAACGTCACGCTCGCGGCGGCCGCGCGGGCATCGTCCTCCGGGTTGAACAGGGGGTCGATCCGAACGTCGCCAGTGAAGTAGTCTTCGGGTCCTTCGGTCGACGGTAGAGAACGGCTATCTGTAATTTCCATGTATTATCCTCATCCCTATTTGGCCGTCCTGCAACTTTGATTTGGTGCTATCTGGAAAGCCTTTTTAAATAGAGGTTGTTGTGGAGGCTGTTCTGGAATCACTGACCCACTGGTGTCGTACCCCGATAGAAAAGACCTACCCCGAGGATAGTGACGACGCTCAGTGCGACGAGTGGAACCACGTAGCCGCCGGTCACACGGTCGAGGACGCTCACAGCGAGCGGTCCGAGGAATGTGGAGATAGTCATCGAGATGTTGAGCAACCCGACGGTTGCAGTCGCGTTCCCGGGTCCTCAGCATTGCTCCCTGCAACTGGATCTCTTGAAGGACCTCCACCAAGAAGATTTGTGTGCAGTCGCTCTTTGGACCACGGCTAGTGTACGATCGGTGCTAGCTGAATAGCATATTTAGGTATCCACGGTCGTTCTCAGGGGCGGTCCCCCAATGGAAGAATGCGACCCCGGCGGCGGTGACGACACCGAGCACGACTAGAGGGATGGTGTATCCGCCCGTGAGAGCGCGGAGCGCGCTGACAAAGAGCGGCGAGAGGAACGCCGCACCGGCGACGGCGAGATTAAGGAGACCGACGGTCGCAGTTGCGTTCTCAGTCCCGAACCGCGAGAGGACGATCGGCGTCCAGAGTGCGGCGAGCGTGCCGTTCCCGATACCGAAACCGACGAGCACGACGTAGAGAAAAAGGCGCGACTGGACCACGGGCAGTGCAACGACGCACGCGGCAGCGATTGCGACAGCGGTCGCGAAGACCGTACGCAACCCGACCCGATCTCCGATGAATCCACTACCGACGCGGGCGAGGATGCTGACGCCGCCGACAATACCGAACGCGGTCGAGGCGACATCGACGCTGATACCGTTCCCAGTGAGGATGTCGACGAGCTGGGAGGAGAGGACGTAATACCAGCCCCAGAGAACGCCGTATCCGACGACAGTAGCCGAAAACGACTCATTAGCGAGTCGCGACCGGAGTCTCGTGAGGTCGACTGTAGTCGGGGACTGCGCCTGGCTTGGCGGTCGTCGGTAGACGAAACTCGACGCAAGAACGACGAGCGCGGCCACGCCGACGACGACGGTGAACGCGGTTCGGAGCATCACGCGGTCGAACAGCCAGAGCCACACGAACGGAAAGAGGAGGACGCCGAGTCCGTTGCCCGTCATTGTGAGACCCATCGCACGTCCTTGATAGACATCGAACCACTGTGGGACGAGCGAGACAACGATGACGAACGCGGTGCCGCCCGCCATCCCGAGAAGTGCGAATGCGACTACGATACCGGTGTACGAGTTAACGACCTGAAACACGGCAGCGACGACCGCCAGACCGACGCCGGCCGCCGCGACGACGGGGCGAAGCGGGAATCGTACGGCGATCACGCCGAAGAGTCCACCCGCGGTCATGAATACTGCAGTAGTAATCGAAAAAACTGATGATGCCTGCAACCCGGAGAGGCCGAAGGCGGTGGTGAGTTGTCCCACGTAGACGGTAAAGGTGAAGATGGTTCCCCAGATGAGAGTGAGCATACAGACGCCAAGGGCGACGAGAACCCAGCTTCGCGTAGAGTCAATGGCTTGCTCACGCGCCATAGGTTCCTCTGTTGACTAACACGTTTATTCGACCGAATCGATCCATAGTGAACTGGGTTGCCGACTCGGCATCATGAAGGCTCGTAAATTCTAGCTCCGTGACCAGTAGAATATCCCGCTCGCCGGTCGCCTCGGCCACAGTGACAGTCTCCCGACCGGTGGCCACCACTGCATGTCCTGCGTCTAAGGCGGCTATTGCGAGTTCGACACCCATGACGCGATTCGCGCCTGTAATGAACCAAACCCGCTTGTCGACCGCGGATTCGGAAGTTGAAGACATTACCCAATAGAAGGGTGTCGTTGAGCATAGGATTGGTCCTATCTAGAGAGCGTGTTTAAGTCAGTCTGTGTGATGAGCGGGGTATTGGGCAGTCGGTCTTCGACTCAGCGGAAGAAGCCGAACAAGGAGGATTGAGAGAAACGTGAGACTACGGCTGGACTTGGTCGAGTGGTCGAATCAGAACTTCGTTGATGTCGACGCGCTCCGGTTGCGTGACGACGAACGTGATTGTCCGAGCGATGTCCTCGGGCGCGAGCGCGTCCATCGAACCGACGTGCTCTTTGACCCCCGCCTGAACCTCGTCGTCCGGAATATGGTCGAGGAGTTCAGTATCGACCGCACCCGGTTCTATGGTGGCGACGTGGATTCCGGCCTCAGCGATGTCGAGTCGGAGCGAGTCACCGAACATCTTCACGCCCGCTTTGGTCGCATTGTAGTGGGAACTGTTTGGCTGGAGGAACCGACCGACGACAGAGGAAAGGTTGACGATGTGTCCGCTCTCTTGTTCCATCATCGTCGGAACGACAGCGTGCGTGAGTTTGATGAGCCCACTGAGGTTCACATCGATTGTCGTCTGGAGCGTTTCTCTGTCTGCCTCTGCGATGTGTGCGAGCGGCATGAGACCGGCATTGTTGACGAGGATATCGATACCACCGTACTCCTCAAGTGTGGTCTCGACTAAGTTGTCGATATCATCGTCGTTCGTGATATCAGTCGCAACGACGAGCGCTTGGCCGTCATTGCTCTCGATTTGGTCTGCGAGATCCGTGAGTTCGTCTTCTCGCCGGGCAGCGAGTACGACGCTCGCCCCTCGTGAGGCGAGCGACTCAGCGGTCGCACCCCCGATTCCGGATGATGCCCCGGTGACGATTGCGACCTGTCCATCTAGCTCCGAACCGAATTCTCTTGACATCGATTAAAGGGAGGTCCGTCACGGGTTTCGAAGTTATGCTATTCAGAAAGCCTCTTTAAATACTGTTCGTGACCGAGCCCAACTCTTCGAATATCAACGATAACAACGACGAAAAAAGTATATGAGTTTGATACTATCTCGAGAGGGAGTCTATCTGCGGCTGTGAACCGAGCGCCGAGGTGAGGAGTTGACGCTCACCGCGGCGGAGAAGGCTCGACAGAGAGGGCTGTGAGATGTCCATCTCTTCAGCGAGTTCTTCAGTGCTGACCTGACGCGGGCTTTCGTAGTACCCTCGACTAATCGCCAACTGGAGTGCCTCTTCTTGTCGGTGAGTCAGTCCGTACTGTGACGACTCATCGTCTTCGGGGGGGTTCTGCGAGATGGAGACCAATTCAACTTCGATTCCATACTCTTCACAACGGGTTCGCATCCCATTGAACGCATTATAGTTCTGGAACAGCTTCTTTTCATACCAGCCGTCAGGCGTGACGACCGTTGGTTCGACTTGGCTCGCAGTGAACCGTTCGGGAGCGAATGCATCTGCAACGACTTTTTCCAGTTCGATGGTGAGTTGATAGACATCCTTGCCACTCGTTTGTCCGATTGGCGTCGTTTCTACGACTTCGTCGAGAGCTGAAAGCTCATCTTCGGAGATATCGTCGTTCGGATCGAAGTAGACGGTAAAGACTCGAGCAGTTCTTTCGCGACAAAGCCCATGAACGCACTCGACTTGGTTCGAGGGAATCGATTCGGCGAGATTGACAAGCGGAAGCGAGAGCGAACGGATGACGAATTCCGTGGTGATTGTCATAGGAGATAAATATGTTCTTGCAGAGGTTAACCTTCTGGGTTAGCGGGTTGTTTGTAGGGTTCGGTAGGTTCGTACTTGGTCGTTCCTTCCACTGTATTCTGATTTCCCTACTAGGCTGGACGTGCCCACATCACGCCTACAGCACCGCTTTCTGTAAGCACATTAACCGTCGAAAATGCAACCGACGACAAAACCACGAACCGCATTCTCTTCGAAGGATGGCAACAATGCTGAACCTGAAACCTGCGATTGCGATGGCCTCGGTGGCTTCCTGTGCTAGAAGAGAGCGCGAAAATAAATTGTAACCAATTGCCAAACTTACTCGTTCTTGTTTTACAAATTATTAAAAATCCAGCCTTGAACTCAAATTGAATATTACTCGTTAACGAACCTCTTCAACCAATATGGAGTACTAGTGTTATTCCATACTGTTGCCGCCATTAACTGGCGTATAGGTACCAGTCAAGAATTGCGCGCCTTCACCAGCGATCGCTGCGACAGTCTTTGCAATATCATCGGGTTGAGCAACCCGGCCAAGTGGTGTCGCCCGCGAAACCCCTGTCCGAACGTCTTCATTTAGCCGGTCAGCAGTGGCGTCAGTTTCAACGAGACCCGGCGAGACCACATTTGCACGAACCCCGTGTTTACCATACTCTTCAGCAACGTATTTCGCAAATGCGTTCAATCCGGCCTTTGCGGTGCCATGTGCGGCAAAGCCTCTTTGTGGCGATTGGGAAAGCCCCGAGGAGAGATATATGAGCTGACCACCATCAGATGCAACCATCTTCGGCAAAACGGCCTTCGAGCACGTGAAGGCAGCTTTGAGTTCCGCATCTAATTTGTCGCTAAATTCGTCCCATGTGAGTTCCACTATTGGTTTGGTCGCAAACGGCATATTGGCATTATTGACGAGTAGATCCACACTGCCCCACTCGGCTTCGATTTCAGCGATCATCTGTTCGACGGCATCAGTATCGGTCACATCTGCTTGTACTGCCATTGCATCACCATCACTAGCCTCGATATCAGCGACGACTTCAGCAGCTTCTTTCTCACTTGTTCGGTAGTTGATCACGACTTTCGCACCACGTGAAGCGAGTTCGCGTGCCGTAGCAGCACCAATACCGCGGCTGCTTCCTGTCACAAGTGCAACCGATGAATTTAGGGTTTCAACCATGCGTCGAAAATACCTCTTGATGACTAAATACGCCTCGAAACCAGTAGAGTTCACTACTAACAGAACAGCGAAAACACACGGTCCCATGAGTATCCACATCGACGACAACGGTCAGCAGGTGCGATAAGATACGACCCTACGACCGGCGAGATCACGGCGCAGCGTTCATCCGCTGGACAGACGACCCCACGACACCCATGTTTGCGATCGCAGATGCCGCCGACATCGAAGACACGTTCTTTGAGTCAGACGTCGCGAGCCAGAATCGTGATTGGGTGTGAGGGGTTGGCTTTCGCTATGATGGCCATCGCATCGACTTCCAGAGTGACGGCTAGATTGTAGTGTACAACGTTGCGTAGGCAGGCGGAGCGAGTTCTTACGGGTGGAGAATTTACCGCATTGAGGACGAGTATGTCCACGTCTGCTTAGTGCAAAAAGCGGGAGTAGGTTTGTAAGGTGGTCACATGCTCTGCCAGTGCTAGAGCGTTTTTGATGCTAACTCCAGAGGGTTTCGATCCGTTCAACGACATATGCAAGCACAATTGAGAGGACATCGCGATAGTCGCTCGGAAAGTCTGCTGCTGTCGCCTGTCCTGCATTCGGGGAGGGCTGAAAGTGCGTTCGTCCGACTGACTTTGGATGTCGGTCCCATCGGCACTCCCATTGTGTTCCATCTTGCCACTCTTCACTATAATGGATGGAAAAATCACCGCCAATATACCATCGGATGTCGAGTCGAGCACCCTGAATGTGATCAGGAAAGAGGGATCGATCATACTCCGCGCCAAGGTTCCGAACCCGGTTTGAAGACGGTTCAAACGTCACATGTTTGAACCGGTCGTCCTGTAGTAATCGCCCTCGAATTGCCCGCAAAACGTCCTCATCAAGGGGACCAGTGTCAGTTTCGTCCATCCAGACTACCCAACGATTCCGGCACCACCGAGTGCGTCTCGGTCCTTCCGCGCACGTTCGAGAATCCGAAGGTCACGACGAATCGTTTTCCAGTCACCGATGTCTTCCCAGACCGTCTCCAGCGAATCATAGTCTGCTTCCGCCAGCGCGTCGATCTGTCCTGGGTCAGCAACACCGTACTGCTCACGATACGCTTGCTCTTCTGCAACGAGGCCCGAAAGCTTCGTTTCGAGTTCAGCATCGGTGTGTTCACGGCGCAGCTCGTTCGCACGAACCCACTCGAAGTAGGCGTGATTTCTCTGGTATTGTTTCGGCCGCCCATCAATTGGTTCGACAATTCCGCGGGCGCTCAACCATTCTAAGTGTTCTCGCGCAGCTCCTTCTGAACAGTGAGCGCGGCTCGCAACGTCGTCAACGGTTGCTGGTTCGTACAATTGGATGGCTGTGTCGTAGACACGATCACGTGTCGAGGATCCCTGATCCCATCGCTGTCGCTCCTTCTCAATAGCATCTGTATCATCTGGATGACCGGGATTGGACATATGCGATCCTTCGTGCCCGAAGAGTATATATTTGACCCCTAGGAGAATATATTGATCTAGATTGCTGCCGAACGGGGTCAACGACTACTCGAAAGAACATCGATCGTGTCGAGTTTATCTCGTTAGTATGCCATAGCTTCTGGGCCCATATCCTGATTTTCATAATACCTTAGTGTTAGTGAGAATTGAAACAAAAGCCGACACATGGGGTAATTATTAACTAGTCACGGCATAAGATAATATCAAATGGAAACGTTCCCAATCGCCGGCCAGATTATCAACACCAAGCTCATCTTTAGTCTGACCGCCCGCGACATTGGCGAAGCACTCGTCATTCCGTTTCTCGGCCTCGGCATTGCCCAGAGTCTCGGCGCTTCAGGTGATCTCTTTCTCATCGCGACCGGCCTTGCGCTTGCCCTCGGTGTCGTGATCCTCCTCATCACGCCTGCTGCACAACGGCCGCTGAGCTACGCACGGGCCTGTGTGCACTACTACTTCGGTACCACGACCTACCGAAATCGCCGAACGCGACCCGCCACGGAAACGACGAAAACCCAAGATGTGGTTGGTGTCCGCCACGCTGGCCTCGACATCGAGACGATCGAAGCGGAAGATGACGACTCCCACCAGTAATCACCATGGATTCACCACCGCCTGCTACCGACACCTCGACAGCCACTACTGGACAGTCAACCAGTCGAGACGGAGCCGAAACCGAGACGACCGAACCTGATTCTACGACTGCAACCGACGGATCAGCCACAGAGCCATCCCCTGACGGTCCCACAGTACGGACAGCGCTCGGGATAGCCGATCACGCATCCAAAACCGATGCGGAACGGCCTGAATCAGATTTGGACGTCCTCCGAGCGATGGATGCCGCCCTCGAAGCAATTGACACGGACCTCCCAACGGCTCGTGAGGAAGCACGAGCTCGTGACCAGTTCCACCTCGAAGACAAACTCAACAAGCAAACGACGACACAAGCCCAGCTTGGCTTTGACTACGTTCGTGATGATGGCATCGCAGTCGACGGCGAAGACTATATCGGACTCGTGAAAGTCAAACCCCGGAACTGGCTGACGCTCAACTATGAGCAACGCCGGCAGGTGATGAGCGACTACATCTCGTTTCTGATGGCGCTCGACTGGTCGATCGCTATTCCCTGTTATCCCCGGGAGTTCGACCTCGGTGAGCACTACAACAAGTTCATTCGCGGTGGCACTAGCATTGCTGCACGAGGACAGTCCCCGATCCTCCAGTACGGACGTCGCTACTACATCCAGTGGGCCCAGGACAACATCGACGGCTCTGGGATCAAAACGCGTGATTACTACATTGTCATCCGCGTCAACGCCGCACAGGTCACGACAAACCTGGATACTGGAAGCGTGCTCAACCAGCTGAGTACGCTCCCGGTTATCGGATCTGCCGGCGCGAACATTCTCAAACGCCTTCCGTGGGTCAAGAACCACGAAAAGGCAGAAACCGAGCTGTGTATCCGCGAAGTACACAATCGCCAACGGCGCGTCATCGACAAGCTTGGCCGGACGGACGTCACGACTGAGCTCGTCAGCACTCGCCAGGAGACGATGGAGATTCTGTACCATTACTACAATCACGTGAAACCAGAGTTCGACAAATTTGATCACGCGACATTTTCAAAGGGGGAGGTCTAACA
>NZ_CP145902.1:0-412007 GCF_049568665.1 Haladaptatus sp. SPP-AMP-3
ATGGTAGCTAACGTAGACACTCCACGCGCTGTGAGCGTAGTCATCTTGAAAGGAGGCGTCGGCAAATCAACGATTTCGATGAACCTCGCACGTCAACTGACAGAACGTGGCCGAGTGTTGTTTGCCGATCTCGATCCAAACGGCCACGCGACCAACGGTCTCGGTTTCGGTGACGTCTACCGAGGTGAGATCAACCTCGGCGATGTCATCCTCGACCACGGCAATGCGACCGCCGCCGACCTCATTCAGGAGACCGATTTCGGTTTCGACCTCCTCCCATCCTCGGATTCGCTCGAAGACGTCGAAAAAGATCTTGCAGGTGCGCTCCAGGGGTCTGCACGGGTTAAAACGAAAATCGTCGATCCGCTTCTCGGGGAGCGATACGACTACATCGTGTTCGACTGCCCGGCCTATCCCGGAATGCTCAACAACAACGCGCTGGTCGCGTCTGGAAACGTGATGATTCCCCTCGAACCGGGGTCCAGCTCCATCGGTGGGTACAAACGTACGATGGAGCGGCTTATCACTCCCTCGCAGGAGTACATCGATATCGACGTTCTCGCGCTCGTCCCGAACAAACTCCGCGAGCGAATCGACCAACGAACCGAAGACCGCGAACTCCTCGAAAATCTGAATACGGCCGAGACGACGGAAGGAAAAGTCCCGAACTTTGCACGAATCACGGCCGATCAGTTCGAGGCGATCGACGAGGGCGAGATGCAGCCGCCGAAACCCGGTATCCGATACAGTGCATCGCTTTCGAAATCGTTGAAAGAACACCAACCGCTACTGGATTACGACCCTGAAAACAGCCAACTTGAGAACTTCGAGGAACTGGCATCCATCGTCGTCAACGGTGGTGTCGAGCGATGACCGACGCGAATCCCTTCGACGATTTGGGTGCCGTCGAAAGCGACGAGACCGGTCAGGGGGCAGGTCAGGGGATATCCGAGTCCTCCCACGAATCCTCCGCGAAATCGGAAGCCGGTACCTCTCCCGAGGAGGATTCCCCAGAGGCGACACAGGAACGGTCCACGAACGAGTCGGCGACGGAGATGTCCGGCCCCGCGTTCGAATATTCGGAGGTTCGACAACGACCGCTGTACGCTCGAGGCGACACGTGGGACGAATTCGAAGATGCAGTCGGGATTACGGTCGTCCCGGAACTTCGACGGCGAGGAATCCGAGATGAGGAAAAGCGTGAAATCCACGATGCCGTTCTGACGCTCGCAGCGGAAGATCCCGAGCGTCTCGTCGAAATCATCGCCGAGCAAAGACGTCGGTCGTAGACGGGGATTTCGCCACTCGAAAGTGTACATTCGATTCTTCTTCCCTTCGACTCACGACGACAGATTCTATATCTCCATTCGCTATATCAATGCTCGGTACGTGATGTACCGACGTTCGTACGTGATGAGATGCATCGACGCAGTCCGGAAAACTCGCTCGGTCTCGGAGAAATCCGTATTGGGGTCGTGAGATTTTCCGTACTGACAGCAACTGATGCGTTTCAGCGGGGGCGTTTCGGGCTGGACGCTCGACCGGCTCGGGCCCCCCGTGCGGTCGTATCATCGAGAACGCCGCACCTGAGTGGCCATCACCTATGTGTGCGTTGCTCACGACCGCACGATATGGCACGTATCGCCGTTACGGGTGCATCCGGCAACGTCGGAGCGGAAGTTATCGAGGCCTTCGATGACCACGACCTCACGCTCATCACGCACAGCGAGCGGGACGACATGGAGAGCATTCCGCTCGACGTGACGAACAGGGACGCGTTTATCGACGCCCTCTCCGACGAGGATGTGCTCATCCACCTCGCGGCGAACCCGTCCCCGTACGCCGACTGGGACGACCTCCACAGGGTAAACATCGAAGGGACGTACAACGCGTACGAGGCGGCGGTCGAAAACGGGCTCGACCGCGTGGTCTACGCGAGTTCGAATCACGCCATTAACGGGAACGAAACCGTCGCCCCCGACGAGCCGGAAACACTCCGCGAGCAGACTCCAGTCGTCTCCCACGACGCTCGACCGCACCCCGACTCGTGGTACGGCGTGACGAAGGTGTCCAGCGAGGCCATCGGCGCTCGGTTCGCCAGTCAGAACGGTATCGAAGCGGTAAACCTCCGCATCGGATGGCTGATGTCGCGCGACGACCTTCGGGAAACCCAAGAGAACCCCGACACGTCGTACCCGGAGGCGTACGCTCGGTTCGCCCGTGCGATGTGGCTGAGCCCCCGCGACTGTCACGACGCGTTACGGTCCGCCGCGCTCGCCGATCTGCCAACGAACCCGCTCACGGCTCACGCCATCTCCCGAAACGACGACCGCTGTCTCTCGATCACCCACTCCCTTCGAGCGATAGGCTACCGGCCACGGGATAACTCGACGGAGGTCCTCGACGAGGACGGGACACGATAGCTCGATTTTTGCCGCCGTCGAAGTCTCGCCGTCGTCCAAGTCCGCCATTCACACAAGTCCGCCATCGCTCACGTCGCTGCCGTTGTTCGTATCGCTCACGAAGACGAGTGGGCCGATACCGCTCAGTCGCGGGTCACCGACCCGCTTCCGTACGGGTCGACGACGGTTTCGACCGAATCGAACGCGGACCGACCGTCCTCCGCTTGTACGATGTATATCGCGCTGTTGATGAAGCCGATGTGGCTGAACGCCTGCGGGAAGTTTCCCAGCAGTTCCCCCCGTTCGACGTCGACCTGCTCGGCGAGCAGTCCCACCGAACTCGAACAGCTCAGGACGTTTTCGAATATCTCCTCGGCCCTGTCCACCCGACCCGCGCGGGCGAGCACCGAGATGAGCCAGAACGAACAGAGGAGGAACGTCCCTTCCTCGCCGGGGAGTTCGTCACCGCCTTCCTTGTACCGATAGACGAAGCCCTCCGGCGTGGCGAGCGTTTCCCGAACCGTCTCGATGGTGCTCTGCACTCGGTCGTCGTCCATCGGGAGAAAGCCGAGGAGCGGAAGCAAAAGTCCGGTCGCGTCGATGGTCTCCCCGTCGAACGTCTGCGTGAAACTCCCTCGCTCCTCGTCGAATCCTCGCTCGATGACGGTCTCCTTGATCTCTGCGCGCCGCTCTCGCCACCGGTCCAACGGCGCGTCGAAGCCCTCCAGCTCGGCCATCGAGATGGCGCGGTCGAGCGCCACCCAACACATCACTTTCGAGTACACGTACTGGCGTTTCTGCATCCGCGGTTCCCAGATTCCCGAGTCCGGTTCGTCCCAAACGCGACAGACGTATTCGGCGATGTCGTAGACGGCGTTCCAGTCGTCCGTATCGATTCCCTTCTCCGTCCCCAACAATTGATAGATCGCCTGTACGAGTTCGCCGTAGATATCGAGTTGAAACTGATCCCCGGCGTCGTTCCCGATTCGAACCGGTTTCGACCCGCGATAGCCCGCGAGGTGATCGAGCGTCTCCTCGGATAGGTCCGCTTGACGCTCCATCCCGTACAGCGGTTGGATGTCCTCCGGGTCCGTCGAGCGACTCAGGTCGAGAAACCGGTCGAGGTAGGCCTTGGCCTCCTCCGTGTGCCCGAGGTGTGTCAGCGCACGAATCGTGAACGCGCTGTCCCGAATCCAACTGAACCGGTAGTCCCAGTTCCGGAGCCCACCGATGCTCTCCGGGAGCGAGGTCGTCGGGGCCGCACAGATGCTCCCCGTGTCCACCCGCGAGAGGAGTTTGAGAACGAGTCCCGACCGAACGATGTGTTCGTGTCCCACTTCGTCGAATGGACACTCCGACTGCTCGCACGTGTGACTCCACTCCCGCCAATACTCGATGGTTTCGTCGAGTAACTCCTTACAGGTGCTGTGACCCATCGGCTCGTGACTGTCGTACTGAAACACGTACCAGTCGCTCTCGTTTTCGTCGAGCGAGTACGTCGCCCGTGCAACGTCGTCCTCGATGTACATCGACGTCGTGGTCGAGAGGAACGCACGGTCGTCACCGCCGGTCGCGCGGACGCCGCCGGACGTGGTTTCGAGGACGGTATCGGCGCGGGCATAGTCGAAGCGGGGACGGAACTCCACGTCGATGTCGACCGACCCGTCGGTACACGTCACCTGACGATAGATGGCCTGATTCGGGTGCCCCTCCGCGACCGATTCGCCGATAACCGGCATGAAGTCGGTGACGACACACTCACCGGATGGCGTCTGAAACGTCGTCTGGATGACGTTGGTGTGGTCGAGATACTGTTGTCGCGACTCGTACTCCTCGACGGGGGAGATGCTGAACCGTCCACCTCGGTCGGCGTCGAGAATCGCGCCGAACACGCTCGGCGAATCCAGTGCCGGAAAGCACCCCCAGTCTATCGACGCGTCCGTGTTTACGAGCACGCACGTCTCTAAATTACCGATGATCCCGTACTCCGAAATCGGCGTGAAGTTCCCCATCTGTATTCAGTCCGTTCCCAATCGCGTCACTGTCACTCCCATACGCCCTCGGTCACCTCCCTCGGAAACGTCGGTGTCGGATACACAGTTACGTCCCCCCGCTATTCATCGTTCCGCTCCTCCGAACGCTCGACGGTGTGTCGGGCCTCCCCGTTCCCGTTCGAATACAACGCGTCCGCCACGGCGTCCACGGTGAGTTCGGGAAGCGACGGAACCGTGATATCGGCCACCGACGACGACGCATCCGAAATCCAAACGGTGACGAAGCCGTTCTCGCTCGCCGGAACGATGTCGTCGGCGAATCGGTCGGCGACGTACACGTAGTCGTCCGCCGACCCCTCGCTTTTCGCCAGCGCGAACATCTCGTCCTTCGGCTTCATCGTCTCCCGCTCCCCCGAGATGAGAACGTGCTCGAAGCGGTCGTCGATGGCGTGTCTCGCCAACTTTTCACGCTGGATGTCACCGGCACCGTTCGTGATGATTCCGACGGTGGCGACGTCCGCGAACGCGGCGAGCGTCTCCGACGCGCCGCCCACGAGACGGGTGTTTTCCACTTTCCGTCTCTTGAGCGCGCGGCTGAACGCGTCGGCATCTACCTCGGCGCCGAGGTGGTTCGTAAACGTCCGAACGGCCGCTCGATAGCCGTCGGCGACGTTTCGACGGAAGTATTGCGCTACCAGTTCGTCGAATTTGCGGACGCCTTCGTCGCTCACGTCGACGTCGAACGCCGCCGCGGTTTCGACGATTTCGTCCTCGTCGCTCCGCGTTTCGAGGAGCGTCCCGTCGATATCGAAGTAGACCGCGACGGTCCGCTCGAACGGACTCGATTTCGCTCGTTTCTCTCGCGTTTCGTCTCGTTCCATTCCGAACCTCCGTTTCGTGTCGATTTACATGTCCGGCCACGCCTTCGCCGCCGCCAGCCACGAGGACGACTCACCGATCCAGCGAGCCGATATCGACTTCTTGAGTACGCGGGCCCCCGGCCCGCTGAACGTGTTGAGCGGGATGCCGAGGATGTCGTGTGCGACCGCTTCGTCCCCGACCGAGACGAGTGTCCCCTTGTTGATGTACGACCAGTGGACGGGTTCGCGGTCGTCTATCATTCGAGCAACGTTTTCGCCGACGTGTTCTCCTTCCTCCATCGCCGCCTCGGCCGTCGGCGGGGGAACGTCGTCCGTATCGGGGTTGACGACGGCCTCCCAGGCGTCCTGTTCCGAGAGCGGTCCCCCCTCCGCGTCCTGTTCGACGAGCGCCGCGTCGCCGATGGCGAGAACGCGGTCGTCGCTCGTCTTGAACGTCGAATTCGCGTAGGCGCGGTCGTGTTCCGTGTCGATGTCGACGTCCGCGAGGGCGTCGTCACCCCGCACGCCGCCCGCCCACACGAACACGTCGTACCGGAGCAGGTCTTCGTCCTCGAACCGAATCGTCTCGTCGTCGACTTCGGATACCGTCGCACCGGTCGTGGTGTCGATGTCCATCCGCTCCAACTTGTTCCGAATCGCCCCCTGAAACTCGTGGTCGTGCCCCGGGAATATCTCGTCTTCCATCTCTATCAGGCGAATCTCGACGGGGACGTCGCGCTCGTCGCGGAACGCGGCCACCTCGCCCGCGGTTTGGATGCCGGTCAATCCGGCACCTCCGACGACGACCTGCGCCGGGTCGTCGTCGCTCGCGTCCTCGGCGGCCGCCTCGACCTGTTGGTGGATGGTCAGCGCGTCGCCGAGGTTCTTGAGCGTGAGCGCGTGCTCCGCCAACCCGTCGATGCCGTAGAACGCCGTCTGACTGCCGAGGCAGACGACGCAGTAATCGTAGTCGATGGACTCCTCCCCGTCGACGTGAACGGTGCGGTCGTCCACGTCGAGTCCGGTGACCGTCCCCTGCACGAACTCCGTCTCCGCGGATTTGAGGTCGTCGACGGGGATGACGACCTTCTCACGGACCGCCGGGTCCCGTATGCACCGATGGACCTCGTGTAACACCAGATGGTGGTTCGTTTCCGATACCCAGACGATATCCGTGTCCTCCTCCAACTCGTCTTCGAGACTCTGTACGGCCGCGACCCCGGCGTACCCCGAACCGAGGACGGTGATTTTCGTTACCATGGTTGGTTGTGCTCGATTTCGAAATCGGTCGCGATTTTTCGGTTCCCCTCCCTTTTTTGTCTTCCCGGTACCGTCCTCACGCTTGCCGCGTTCTTCGCGTCCGCTACCTCCAATTCTTCTCTTTTCCTACCCACGCTGGCAGGTTCGCATGGTCGAATCCTACGGGAGTCGTTTGATTAAATCTCGTGCCTGCCAACGCCGGTCGCGGACGGACGCGGCTACAAATTTTACCCCGACGGATGCCGTAGGTGGTGCATGGAGATTTCGAGAATCGAATCCACGGAGTTCTCGTACCCGCTCGAAAACGTCGGGTCGGACGACGGTTTCAACCTCGTCTACGACTCCGATTCGACGACGGACCGGCACCTGTTCGCCATCGAGATTCACACCGACGAGGGACTCACGGGCGAGTTCGTCGGCGGTAACTCGCCCGCGTTCGCCCAAATCAACGAAATCGCTGACTACCTCATCGGCAAGGACCCACTGCGCCGCGAGCGACTGTGGTCCGAGATGAAACGCGGCCTCAGGAAGTACGACCGCATGGGCATCGGCCCCGTGGACATCGCGCTGTGGGACCTCGCGGGCAAACGCTACGACGCGCCGATTCACGAACTGCTCGGCTCGTATCGCTCGCGACTGCCCGCCTACGCCTCGACGTACCACGCGGACGACAACGGGGGACTGGACTCCCCGGACGCCTACGCGGATTTCGCCGAGGAGTGTCTCGAACGCGGTTTTCCCGGGTTCAAAATCCACGGCTGGGGCGGGAGCGACGAGCGTCGGGACATCGACCGCGAAATCGAAACCGTCCACGCGGTCGGCGAACGGGTCGGCGACGAGATGGACCTGATGTTGGACCCCGCGTGCGAGTACGAGACGTTCGGCGACGCCTTGGACGTCGGTCGCGCCTGCGACGAGGAGGAGTTCTACTGGTACGAAGACCCGTACCGCGACGGGGGAATCTCGCAGTACGCGTACCGAAAACTCCGCCAGCAGATAGACACGCCGCTGCTCCAGACCGAACACGTTCGCGGGTTGGAGAGCCACACCGACTTCCTGCGGAACGACGCCACCGACTTCCTGCGCGCGGACCCCGCCTACGACGCGGGCATCACCGGCGCGATGAAAATCGCGCACATGGCGGAGGGTTTCGGCGTCGACGTGGAGATACACTCGCCCGGTCCCGCACAGCGCCACTGCATGGCCGCGATTCGGAACGCCAACTACTACGAGATGGCGCTCGTCCACCCCGACTGCGAGAACACGACGCCGCCCGTCTACGAGGGCGACTACGCGGACGACCTCGACGCCATCGACGAAGACGGAACCGTCCCCGTCCCGGACGGTCCGGGACTAGGGGTCGAGTACGACTGGGACTACATCGAGGGGAACCGAATCGGCGGTCGAACCTACGAGTGAGGGTTCGCGGTCGTCGGCCAAACGGCCGTCCTGAACCGGTACCAACCTTTGAATAAAGGGTGCTTGTCACTGCAGCCATCATCGTTATGCGAGAGCTTCGGTAACCACGGGTATGGCAGAATTGGAAGCCGAGTTCGAGAAGAGTCGGTCGGAAATCGCGGCGTATCTGCGCGAGTTCGCGAACAAACTGGATTCCGACGGAACGGGTCGCTCCGGTGGGACCGGTCACTCCGAGACGGGTATCCGACCGAACGAGTCCCGAGAGACCAGTTCCACGACGGACTCGGTGGAGAGTTCCCCCTCGGAGTCGCTCGAATCGACGAATACGCAGAAAGTAACGCTCCTCGTCGGGAACGAGAGCGCGACGATGAACCCGCCCGAGACGGTCTCGTTCAGCGTCGCCGTCGATTCGGACTCCTCGCTGATGGAATCCGGGTCCGAAGAGAGCGTGAGTTTCGTCCTTCGGTGGGCGAGCGACGAGGTGGAATCGGACGACGAACTCAGCGTCCACTGATTCTCGACGACCGTCTTTCGACGGCTTCGAACGCCGGAGCCGATTTCCGAAACGCGTGTGACAGTGGCAATCACCGTTATGCGTCTCCACCGACTAGTTTGGAAGGCCATGGTTCACTCCACTTGGGGCGACTGGTTCGTCCGTAACGAGGTCGAGGCGGCGGACGTGGGCGGGTTGTCGATATGGTATCTCGGCTGTAACGGGTACATCCTGCGTACCGCGGAGACGACCCTGTATCTGGACCCGTACTTCGGCGACGGGTCGCCGCCGCGAACGATTCGGATGATTCCGGTCCCGCTCGACCCCGCGGATGCGACGATGTGCGACGCGGTGTTCGTCACGCACGAGCACATCGACCACATGCATCCCCCGTCCTACGGCCCGCTCGTCGAGGACCTCGGTGCGAACGTCTACGCGCCCGGCGGAGCGTTCGAGAATCCCGCCTACGACGGCGACCTCCGGATGTCGGACGACGAGCGAACCGTCGTCTCGCCGGGCGACGATATCTCCGTCGGGGACCTCGACGTTCACGTTCGGGAGGCGAACGACCCGGATTCGGCGGACCCCGTGAGCTACGTCGTGGAGCACGAATCGGGAACGTTCTTCGCGCCGGGCGACTCGCGTCCGGCCGACGCTTTCCACGACATCGGCGAGGAGTTCGACATCGACCTCGGCGTCCTCGCCTACGGGACGCCCGGCAACATCTATCACACGGAGGACGGCGAAACCTACGTTACCGACTGGTACAACGACGGAAAGCAAGTCGCGGAGGCCGTCAACGCGCTCTCGCTCGAGCGCTTCGCCCCCGTTCACTGGGACGTCTGGCGCGGCGTCGAAGCGGACCCGAAAGCGCTCCGCAAATACCTCACTTCCTACGAGTATCCACGAATCTTCGAACTCATCCGCATCGGCGACCGACTCGCCATCGACCGGCCGGGCGTCATCCGACCGAAATCGATCCGAAAACACGAACAAACGTGAGGCCCTACGGACGCTCCCTCGCCGTGGACTCGACCCATCTGCAAAACGAGACTAAAGATGTGACAGCTGTGCTTACTCGGACTCGGTTTCTTCGTCCACGTTCTCTTCCTCTTCGTCCATCGCCGACGCGGATTGCGGCGATGCGTTCGACCTGAAGGTCGTCTTCGGTTCCGGCATCGGGACGTCGGCACCCTTGACGGCGTGCCAGATTATCCGATTGAACTTCTGCATCTTCGCCTCGTCCTCCTCGTCGAGGTCAAGTTCTTTCGACGCTTGCGCTCCCGACGAGTCCTCGGTGTTCGTCTCGTCGAGCGATTGTTCGGGAACGCGTGCCTCGTACGTGTAGTCCAGTGCCGGTTCGTCGTCGCCAATGAACGCGTTGATCATCGGCGTCGCTCGAGCGTCGAACTGCGTCAGCGGTGGCATGCCGAGCATGAGTTCGATACTTCGAAGGACGGAAACAGTGCTGTAGAACGTGCTATCGACGACGCCACGTCGAGTGTACGGACTGGCAACTAACGTCAGGCTGCGATGGGCATCGACGTGGTCGGGCCCGTTTTGTGCGTCGTCTTCGGTGATGAAAATCGCCGTGTCTTCCCAATACGAGGAGTTCGTCACCGTCTCAACCAGTTTCCCCACCGCGAGGTCGTTATCGGCCATCATGGCTTGCGGGGTCGGCATCCCGGGCGTCGTTCCCGCCGTGTGGTCGTTCGGGAAGCGAAGAATCGTGAGTTCCGGCAGTTCGAGGTCGTTCGAGTCGTCCTCGTATGCTCGGAACTCTTTCAGCCAGGCACCGAATCGGGTGATGTCCTTGATTTCGAGGTCGTAACTCGGATAATCTGGGTCAACATGGCCTTCGAGTCCGGAGACACTCGGATCCGCGTGGTCAAAGCTTCCGTCGTCGTCGTATTTATTGTTCGCGAACTCACCGTAGCTTCGATAGCTGACGCCGGACGCCGCGGCCATGTTCCAGAGGTATCCGCCCTTCGGTCGGGTCGCGCCGCCGTTCTCGAAATCGTAGTTCCGTCCGCGGCCGCCGTAGTTGCTCGGCCACGTCTTCTGCGTGTAATCGTTCGCGATAGCACCCACCGACCAGTTGTGGCCGTCCGCGCTCACTTCCGCGTCGACGTAGAAGTTGTCGAGCAGGACGAACTCCTTTGCCAGCGCGTGGTGATTTGGTGCCGATTCGGGGCCGAACAGCGTCAGCGATGGGTCACCGTTGCCCGCGTCGATGTCGCCGAGAATCTGATCGTACGTTCGATTTTCCTTGATGATGTAGATGACGTGATCGATCGGCGACGGGTCACCGACGCGACGTGGAACCGGTTGTGGAGTCACGTCCTCGGACGTGTGAACGAGTTCGTTCGTCATCTCGCTGAATCCATTGTTCTCGACGACTTTGTCCGTGTACTTCGCCAACTGCTTCTCCTTTGGAACCGACATTTTCGAAAGTGTCCCGCTGATCATGTTTCCGATATACTGCGTCTCGACGCCCTCGACGCCGTTGTCGCTGTAATCTCCTTTCGCCGGATTGGGACCGTTCGGGTTCGCTTCCGCACCCAGCCCTTTCATGTTCGCTACGAACAAGTACCGGTCGTCGTTCGTCACGGCGAGGGCCGACGGGAACCACGCCGTCGGAATCAGCCCCGCGATTTCGGCGGTTGTGTTGTTGCCGCAACCGGGTTTTCCGAGCTCCACGACGGCAACGTCATTGTTCCCGGCGTTGGCGACGTACAGCGTCTCGCCGTTCGGACTCACGGCGAGCGCGTTCGGCATGCTGCCGGTGGGTGCATCCTCGTAGGGTTCGAGGTCGAGGGTTTCGACGACTTCGTCCGACTTCGTGTCGATAATGGAGACGGTATCGGCGTTTCCGGACGATGTGTACAGTCGCGAGCGAGTCGGACTGAGGAGGACGTCGTTCGGCCGTCCGCCGACCTGAATCGCCTTCGTGACTTCGAGGTCGTCGGTGTCGATGACCGAGAGCGTATCCGCGCCCCAGTTCGAGACGTACGCTTTCTTCCCGTTTCGGGAGAGTTCGACCGTGTATGGCTTGTTCCCGACCGAAATTGATTCGACGACTTCTCCGCGGCACAGGTCCACGACGGCGACGGCGTTGTTCAGGTTCGTCGCGACATACAGTCGTGCGCCGTCGGACGAAACCGTCAGCCCTGCCGGGAATATCTGTTCGTCCTCGGGACCGATTCGAATCGAGTCTCCCTCGGTCAGCGTGCCGTCCCCAACGGAGTAGACACGAATTTTGTTATTCGTCCCCGCTGAGGCGTACAGCGTCCGATTCGACGCGAATTCGACGCCGACAAACAGCGCTTCGGGCGTCTCGTACTGGATCGTATCGACGACCTCGTTGGATGAAACATCGACCAGCATCATCGACTGGACGCCCTGTCCGTCGTTCGACACTGCGAGATATTTTCCGTTCGGGCTAAGCGCCGCCCCCATCGGGCGGTCGCCAACTTCCGTCTGCTCTCCTGCCGGTGTGAGCGTCCACCCGGGAGAGTGAGGAACGAACCCGTCGCCTTCGCCCTGCGTCCCATCACTCAGACCGTCACCTGTCGCATCCACCGCTTTGAGACGTCCGCTAGCACCGAGAGCTCCGAAGAGGAGCCCCGACCCTGCGCTCGCTTTCAGTACTCCGCGCCGTGTAAACCGGTCAGTTGGCTTCACAACCTCTAAAAGACGTATTCGAGAAATATAATTTTATAAGTTTATTATATAAAACTATGTTCACGATTCCAAAATATGTGCAATCCGAGAAAGTACTATTCGTTTCACACCTTAGAGTAGTATAACTGCGGTGTTATATGATGGAAGGTATCAACGGGCAGAAGAACGAACACCACGGAAGTTCCGGTCCCGTGTTTCCTTCTCCGTATTCGGAACTCAGCTTGCAAACGCGGCGAGTATCTTTAACCGCCTCTCTCCCGATAGCACGGGCCATGGGAACAGTTCACTTCGATTTCGGAGAGGAGACGGTCATCGTCACCGGTGCGAGTTCGGGTATCGGTCGCGCCATCGCGCTTCGGTTCGGCGAGGCGGGGGCGACGGTCATCAACGCCGACGTGCGCGAGGAGCCGAAATCGGACGGCGCGCCGACGCACGAGAAAATCGCCGACGAGCACAAAGGAACGGCCGAGTTCGTCCACACGGACGTCTCTAAACCCGGCGAGTTGGAAGCCGTCGTCGAGGCGGCGCGCGAGTACGGCGGCGTGGACGTCATGGTGAACAACGCGGCGATGCAACACAGCGAGAACTTCCTCGACGTCGACCAGGAAGCGTTCGACCAACTCCATCACACCAACATCCGGGGCTATTTCTTCGGCACGCAGGCCGCCGCCACGGACATGATAGAGCGCGGAGAGACGGGTTGTATCGTCAATACCGCGTCCATCAGCTCCGAAGTCGCCCAACACGACCAGGTGCAGTACGACTCGACGAAGGGTGCCATCGAGATGATAACGAAGGGAACGGCGCTCGAACTCGCCGAACACGACATCCGCGTCAACGCCGTCGCGCCCGGCCAAATCGCCACTGAGTTCACCGAGGGCTGGAGCGAGGAAGCGCAGGAAGCGGCCGATGAAGGCGGCTTCATCAAACCCGTCCCGCTCGGCCGGGCGGGATTCCCCGAGGACATCGCCGGTCCCGCACTCTTCCTCGCGAGCGAAGACACGGACTACATCACCGGCGAACTGCTGTTCGTCGACGGCGGATGGACGGCGATATAACCGCTCAGTAGTCCTCGTAGACGGTCTTGATGATGGTGAAGTAGTCCATCCCCTCCTCGCCCTGCTCGCGGTACGTTTCGCTGGAGGAGGCGTTCATGCCGCCGAACGGGACGTGCAGTTCGAGGCCGGTCGTCTTCTCGTTGACTTTCACCACGCCATAATCGGCGTCCCGAATGAAGCGGTTCGCCTCCGAGTGGTCCTGCGTGACGACGCCCGCTGAGAGTCCGAACTCCACGTCGTTGGCGAGTTCGACGGCCTCGTCGAAGTCGCTGTAGGACGTGACGCCGACAAACGGGCCGAACACCTCCTCCTGCATGATGCGCATGTCCGACTCGACGTCGGCGAAGACCGTCGGTTCGACGAAGTAGCCGTCTTCGTGCTCCCCGTCGTCCACTCGCTCGCCGCCGTACTCCAACGTCGCGCCTTCGTCCCGCCCGATGTCGACGTATTCGAGCGTCGATTCGAGTTCTCCCCGCGAGACGTGCGGTCCCATGTCCGGGTCGTCGATACCGGGACAGATGTCGAGGTTCTCGGCGTACTCGACGAGTTCGTCCACGAACTCCTCGTACATCGAATCGTGGACGATGACCCGTTCGGTCGCCGTACACGCCTGTCCGGTGACGCCGAACGCGCCGCCGCCGACGATATCGACCGCCGTTTCGAGGTCGGCGCTCGGCGCGACCACGGTCGGGTTCTTGCTCCCCATCTCGGTTTGCGCCCGCTTGTGGGCGTCCGTCGCCTGTTCGTACACCATCTCGCCGACCGACCGGCTTCCGGTGAAGGAGACGGCATCGACGTCCTCGTGTTCGATGATGGCGGTCCCGACGTCCTCGCCGCTTCCCACGACGAAGTTGAAGATACCGTCCGGGACGTCGAACTCGTCGGTGGCCTCGTCGATGCACTCGACCACTTTTGCGAAGACGGTCGGCGCGTCCATCGCCGGTTTGAGGACGACGGCGTTCCCGGTCGCCAGCGCGGGTGCGCTCTTCCACGACGGGATGGCGATGGGGTAGTTCCACGGCGTGATGAGTCCGGCGACGCCCATGGGTTCGCGTATCGTGTAGAGGTTCTGGTCGTCCGAACCGGGCAGCTTCCGGGTTCCGGCGTAGTCCATCGCACGCTCGGCGTAGTAGTAGAAGATGTCGATGGCGCGGTTCACCTCGGCGTTCGCCTCGGTCCGGGTCTTTCCTTCTTCTCGGACCATCGTTTCGGTCAGTTCCTCCTCGCGGTCGTCCATGCGCTTTGCCGTCGCGCGCAACACTTTCCCGCGGGTCGGACCGGGCGTGTCCGCCCACTCCTCCTGTGCGGCGGCCGCGGCTTCGACCGCTCCTCGCGCGTCGTCCGCGGTCGACTGGGGGAACTCCGCGACGATTTCCTCGGTATCCGCGGGGTTTCGGACATCGAACGTTTCACCCGATTCCGATTCTCTCCACTCTCCGTCGACGTAATTGGTGTAGGTTTCGGGCATCCTCGGACGATACGAGCGTGGTTTACTCCGTTCTTGTGGCTGTCCCCTTCCCGTTCGTGTCGGGACGGTCCGCCCGCCGGAATCTATCGACTCCGCCGTCCGATTCCGCCGTCGCACCTTAGTGATTCAATCTCGTACCTTCGGTATGCGTTACCATCTCATCGCGTCGGATGATGGTTCACGTCTCCTCGCACGGGACGGCGAAAAAGCGTACGACTTAACGGCCGTCACGGGTATCTCCTCGTTTCGTGAGTTGGCGCTGGCCGCCACGGCGACCCGGACGGGCGTGGACGACGTGGCTCGGACCCACCTCGAAACCGCACCGTTGCTGGACGCGACCGACCTCGCGGCGGAGTCGGGTCGGCCGACGGTCCCCGACGAAGTGTGGGCCGCTGGCGTGACCTATCGGGCGAGTAACGACGCCCGTGACGAGGAGAGCGGGCGCTCCGCGATGTATCAGGACGTGTTCGAGAACGAGCGCCCGGAACTGTTCTTCAAGGCGACGCCCAGTCGAACGGTGGGGCCGGAGGAGGCCGTCGGTATTCGTTCCGATTCCGAGTGGGACGTTCCCGAGCCTGAACTGGCCGTCGTCGTCGCTCGCGGGGAGGTCGTCGGCTACACGGTCGGCAACGACATGAGCAGTCGGTCGCTGGAGGGCCAAAACCCGCTCTACCTTCCGCAGGCGAAGGTGTACGACCGCTGTTGTGCCATCGGACCGTGTATCGCCTCGCCGGAAACGGTCGGTGACCCCCGCGACCTGACGATGACGATGCGAATCGAGCGCGACGACGAGACGATGTTCGATGGGGAGACGTCGACGTCACGGATGGTCCGAACCTGCGAGGAACTGGTCTCGTTCCTCGCCCAGCACGATTCGGTGCCGGAACTGGCGGTGCTGTTGACGGGAACGTCGCTCGTTCCGCCCGACGACTTCACGCTCGCGGCGGGCGACCGTATCGAAATCGGTATCGAAACCATCGGGACGCTTCGCAATCACGTCGAAACGGTGTGACTGCTCCGTCGGTGACGTCCTTCGTGGTTCGGCGGTTCGACGGCCGGTCGTTCAAAATCGCACCGTCTCTACGTCCTCCTCGGTGCCGTAGACGACCGCATCGACCATGTTCACAAACAACCCGTGTTCCTGTGCACCGGGAATCCGTGACAGTCGCTCCGCGCGGTCCTCCGGGTCTTCGATGTCGCCGAAATCACAGTCGACGATGAGGTTCCCGTTCGCGGTGAACAGCGGCCCGTCCTTCTTTTCAGCGTACCGAAGCGACGGGTCGCCGCCTTGGTCCCGAATCCACTCCTTCACGACGGTCCGCGATTCGGGCAGTATCGACAGCGGGACGGGATACGACAGCGGCGTCGCGGTCTTCTTTTCGTCCGTGGCGATGACCAACTTCTCGGCCATCGAATCGATGAGTTTCTCGCGGGCGTGGGACGCGCCGCCGCCCTTGACGACGTGCGGATTCTCGGGGTCCCACTGGTCCGCGCCGTCGATGGCGACGTCGAGTTCCGTCACCTCGTCCACGTTTATAAGCGGGATTCCCGCTTCCTTCGCCAGTTCGTGCGATTGGAGCGACGTCGCCACCCCGCGGACGTTCTGCAACGTCCCCTCGTCTATCTTCCAGCCGATTTTGGCGATGGCCCACGCCGTCGTACTTCCGGTGCCGAGGCCGACGTCCATGCCGTTCTCGACCACTTCCGCGGCCTCCATCCCGCCGCGACGGCGCATGTCCAGCAACACGTCCTCGGCCGAACTCTTGATTCGGCGCGGTGACGGAATGACGCGGATGTTCTCGCGGATTTCGTCCTCGTCCAACTCGATATCCCGGTCCGCGAGTTCGTCCTTGGCTTCCTCGACCGTTTCGTCCTCCGTTTCCGCCCACACGCTGACGTCCTGTCCCTGCCGGTGGTAGCTGAACTGTTTTGCCATTGGTTCTCACTCGTCCCCGAAGCGGTCTTTCGGTCGGACCGTATCCATGTTCTCCCTGTCCTGTGCGAGGTGGTCGCGGGACACGTTGTCCACGCGGCCGGTGACGCGCTCTTCGAGGATGTCCTCCGACTCCCCGAACGGATGCGTGCCGAAGCCGTGGCGCATGGCGGCGATAGCTTGGTACGCGTGCTCCTGATTCCCCCGCGATTTGAACAGTTCGATGACCGACTGACTGATGACCGGAATCGGCGTCTCGCCCTTGAACGCCTCCTGCACCAGCCAGTTGACCTCGCCCGTGTCTTCGACGTAGTTCGGCACGTCCGCGTAGTTGTCCTCCCGAATCTGGTCGCGCATCAGTTCGACCAACCAACTCTGGATGACCGACCCGTTGGACCAGTTCGTGAAGACCTCCTCCAAATCGACGTCGAAGTCCCCCGCTTCGAGGAGTTCGACGCCCTCGGCGATGGACTGGAGCATCCCGAACTCGACGCCGTTGTGGACGAGTTTCACGAAGTGACCGCTCCCCGGCGGGCCGACGTGCAGGAGTCCTCCCTCGACGGAGAGTTCGTCGAGTATCGGTTCGACGATTTCGAACCCCTCCTCTTTGCCGCCGACCATGAAACACGCGCCGTGACGCGCGCCCGGCGGCCCGCCGCTGGTGCCGGTGTCGAGGTAGTAGATGCCGTCCTCCCACACGCGCTCCTCGCGGCGCATCGAATCCCGCCAGAAGGAGTTCCCGCCGTCCATCACGACGTCTCCTTCGTCCAAGTGCTCCGTGATGCTCTCCAGTTCGTCGTCTATCAGTTCTCCCGCCGGTAGCGACAAGTAAATCGCTCGTGGCGGGTCGAGTCGCTCGGACAACCCCTCGTAGTCGCCGCTGTCGAGTACTGTTACGCCTTTTTCCGTCAACTCGGGGCGGTCGGCCGTATCACAACCGACGACATCGATGTCCTTTTCGGTCGCTTGTTTCGCCAAGTTTCCCCCGATCGAACCGAGTCCGATTATTCCCAATTCCATGATTACGATCAAGCCGCGTCGTTCGTTCACTCGACCGAGCTGTCGGCGCGAAAACAACGGAATCCGCGAGTGGCGATACAACCGTCGATTCGGAGAAAAAACACGGTCGCGAGAAACTAAATCATTCTGGCTAGTCATCCGAAGACACCGCTGAAGGTGATGACTGCGCAGTCTCCACAGAGCAGCCACGGAGAGGTGCGAGCGGTCTCCTCGCGCCGTGAAAAGCTATTTTCTCCCGCGGACCGTATCGCCCCGTATGCACTATCGACAGTTAGGGTCGACGGGGATGTCAGTGTCCGAACTCTGTTTCGGGACGTGGCGATTCGGGAAGCGAACCGGCGGCGTGCTCGAAACGAACCGCGAGGAGGCCCACGACCTGCTCGATACGGCGTGGGAGAACGGCATCAACTTCATCGACACCGCGAACGTCTACGGAAGCCCGAACGGCACCAGCGAGGAGTACATCGGCGACTGGCTCGCGGACCACGACCGCGAGGATTTCGTCATCGCCTCGAAGGTGTACTTCCCGTTCGACGGATGGGGCGAACCCGGGCCGAACGACTCCGGTCTCTCTCGTAAGCACATCCGAGCGCAAATCGAGGGGACGCTCGACCGCCTCGGGACGGACTACCTCGACGTCTACTACATCCACCGCTGGGACGAGGAGACGCCCATCGAGGAGACGCTCTCGACGCTGACCGAACTCGTCGAGGAGGGGAAGGTGAACTACCTCGGCGCGAGTTCGATGGCCGCGTGGCAACTGACCAAGGCGCTCTGGCAGAGCGACGTCCACGATTGGGAGCGGTTCGAGGTCACCCAACCGCTCCACCACGCGGGATACCACGCCGACGTCGCCGACTACCTCGACGTCTGTGCCGACCAAGACATCGCGGTCTGTCCGTACTCGCCGCTCGCTGGCGGATTCTTGACGGGGAAGTACGAACGCGCGGACCCGGACGACCCCCAAGCGGTGACAGGCCCGGATGGCGCACGCGGGGATTTCGACGACCTGTTCGGTGATTACTACGTCTCGGAGCGCGGGTGGAAGGTGCTGGACGAGATTCGAGCCGTCGCGGACGAGGTGGACGCGACACCTGCGCAAGTGTCGCTTCGGTGGCTGATGGACCACGACGACTTCACTTGCATTCCCATCGTCGGTGCACGCACCTCGGAGCAGTTGGAGGAGAACGCCGATGCGTGCGACGTTGAGTTGTCCGACGACCAGTGGAACCGAATCATGGACGCTCGATACAGGGACGACGGCGAACTCTGGGGTCACTGACCGTCGCGCTGTCGGTTGGGCTGCTATTTCCACTGTTTTCGGACCGGGGCTCACACGGAGATGTCCGAGTGAAACTCCGGGACGCCGCCGACGTCCGGCGAAATCCGGAACAGCGCGCCCGCGCCCTCGCCTTCCGTCTCTCTCGACCCCGCTGCCCCCTCGCCCGGGCCGAGCGCGGTCGTGACGTACGCGTCCTCGTAGTCGTCCCCAGCGAACGTCACGCTGGAGACTTTCCGTGCGGGAACGTCGATTCGTCGGTCCTCCACGCCGTCCGGCGTATATCGGACGAGACATCCGCCGTTCCAGTACGCGGTCCAAACGTGTCCGTCCCGGTCGACGGTCATTCCGTCGGGGTTCCCCCGTTCGTCCGCCGCGTCGACGACGACTTCCCGGTTCGAAATCGCTCCCGTGTCCGCGTCGTATCGAAACCGGTAGAGTTTCTCTGCTTCGGTTTCGACGAAATAGAACCCGGTTCGGTCCGGCGTGAATCCCATTCCGTTGGGGATGTCCACCCCGTCCAGTACCCTCGTAATCGTCCCGTCCGGGTCGAGTCGATAGAGTCCGCCGAGTCGGTCGTCGGTCGGCATCGTGCCGCAGAAGACCCGCCCCTTCGGGTCGGCGATCACGTCGTTGAATCGGGAGTCGCGTTCTTCGGGAATCGAGTCGACGACGGTCTCGGTTTCGCCGTCGTTCCAGACCTCGACCGTTCCCCCGTCCTCGAACAGGAGCAGTGACCCGTCCCGTTGAACGGTGAACCCACCGATGACGGTCGTCTCGTAGCACAGTTCGTGGGCGTCCGTCTCCGGTTCGTATCGGAACAACCGCCCGTTCGGGATGTCGACCCAGTACAGACGTTTTTCCGTCGGATGCCAGAGTGGTCCCTCGCCGGTGTGGTTGTGGGTATCCGCGATGAGCGTCGGTCCTTCCATACGTACCGGTTCGGCCTGTCGGTCGAAAAAATTGATGTACCGATACTCGGCTCCGAGACGCTTTCGTCCCGTCACCGCGGACTTCGAACGCCCTCCACGACGGCCGCACTTGGAAACGGGAACGCCGTTCAGGAGAACGAGGGAATGACGGTTTCGGCGACCGCCTCGCAGAACGCCCGCTGGTCGGGGCTCGAACTCTGGAAGACGATGTGGTCGAAGCCACGGTCCACGTACCGCTCGGCGACGTCGACGAGTTCTTGTGGATCGGTCGTGATGACGAACTCCTCTTCGAGAACGCGGGTGCTCACTCTGTCGCCGTGCTCTTGCAGATAGCGGGGGTCAGCGATGTCCCGCTCGAAGACCATCGGGAGGAGCGTCACGCGCCACGGTTTGCACGGTTCGCGTGCCGCCGAGAGCGTTTCCGCGAGCGAGCAGTGAACGTGGACCGTCTTCTCAACGTCGTCCAGCGAGTCGTTCCGCGCGGACTTGTCCACGCCGTCTCTCACCGCCGGGAGGAGGTCCTTCGCGGCTTTCTCGGGACTCTCGAACACTGTCACGTACCCGTCGGCTAAGTCCCCCGCCATCCGGGCGGACGTCGGGCCGCTCCCGGCGACGTGAATCGGCGGCGGTTCGTCCGGTCCGGTGTAGAGGTTCGCCCCGTCGAGCGACCAGAACGTGCCGTCGTACTCGACGAACTCCTCCTCGAACAGCGTTCGAATCATACGTATCGCCTCGGCCGTTCGCCGCGCTCGTTCCCCGTAGTCCGGCCACGGGTTCCCCAGCGGACTCTCGTTGAGCGCTTCGCCCGTTCCGATTCCGAGGAACACACGGTCGGGGTACAGTTCCATCACGGTCGCCAGCCGATGCGCCACGTTCGCCGGATGGTAGCGGTTTACCACCGCGGTGACGCCGGTTCCGATATCGATGTCGTCGGTTCGTTCGAGCGCGGCGGGCAGCCACGACCAGCAGTTGCCCCCGTTCGCGGGCGTCCCGTCCGCGAGGTGGTCGAACCACGGGTGGAAGTGGTCGTTCACCCACACGCTGTCGAATCCCGCGCTTTCGGCCATCTCAGCCTGTTCGAGGCACTCCTCCGGGGAGAACTCCTCCAAGGAGGCGAAAAAGCCGAACCGCGTGTCATCCGTCATTTCTCTGTCCGGTGACGATGAGGTCGGTCAGTGACTGGAGGTTCTCCTCGGCAGGTGACGTCACCTCGACGAGACGGCCTTGGTAGAGCACGGCGACGGTATCGGCCAGTTCGAGGACGTCCTCGATGCTGTGGCTGACGATGACGATGGTGTGACCTTCGTCGCGGAGTCGGCGAAGCGTCTCGTGAACGAGGTTCGTCGCATCCACCGAGAGGGCGCTCGTCGGTTCGTCCAGGATTATCACTTCGGGGTCGAACGCCAACGCCCGTGCGATGGCGATGAGTTGGCGTTCGCCGCCCGAGAAGAACTCCACTTCGGTTTCGAGGTTGAGGTCCCGACCGAGTTGCCCGTGGACGATATCGCTCGCCCGTTCGTACGTTCGATTCCAGTCGATGATTTCGAAGGGACCGACGCCCCGCGTCGGGAACGACCCCATGAAGATGTTCGTCGCCACGTCGAGGTCGTTCATCAGCGCGAGGTCCTGATACACCGTTTCGATTCCGCGTTCACGCGCGTCGCTCGGGTTGTCGAACGACACCGGTTCGCCGTCGTAGTAGATTCGACCCTTCGTGGGGTCGTGGACGCCGCTGAGGACGTTCATCAGCGTCGATTTCCCGGCCCCGTTGTCGCCGATGAGAGCGAATATTTGTTGTGGCTCTATCGTCAGGGAGATATCCTCCAACGCGATGATCCGTCCGAACACTTTTCGAACGCTCTCGGTACGGATTTTCGGGTCGGTCTGGCGCTCCGATTCGTCGGTGGCCGTCTCGGTTGTCACGTTTTCGTTGTTCATGATCAGGTGCTGGCGAGGATGCGCCCGCGGATCCGTTCTTGGGTGCTGTAGAGGAGGATGGCGATCAGGAGGACGACGCCGTTTATCATCTGAATTTGGGTCGCGCCGACCGCGGCGCTGTTGTTCAGCGCCGACTGGATTATCTGGATGAGGATGACGCCGCCCAGTGCGCCGGTGACCTTGCCGCGGCCGCCGAAGAGGCTGACCCCCCCGATGACCGCCCCGGCGAACGCCTGAAAGACGAGTCCGTCGCCGATGAGCGCCGGAACGACGCCGGTGAATCCTGTAATCATCAGCCCCGCGATGGCGGAGAGGAAGCCGCTGATGGCGTACACGCCGATGATGACCCGTTCGGTGTCGATACCGACTTCGCGGGCGGAGTGTTCGTCGCTGCCGGTGGCGTACACCGCCTGTCCGAATCGGGAGTAGCGCATCACGATTCCGAACACCACGAACGCGATCACCAGGATAGCGATGGCGACGTTCGCGGTTCCGCCGGGGTAGATGTAGAGGCGTGGAAGACCCGTCACCGGCTGGGTCTGGAGCGCGGTGCGAGCACCTTGGAAGATGATGAGGAACGCCAACGTCTGCAGGAACGGATTGATACCGAACCGACCGACCATGATGCCGTTGACGATGCCGATGGTGGCTCCGACGACGGAAATGAGGACGAACCCGACGACGGCGCTGTGGGTGATCGACCAACAACTCGGGCACGTCCCGATGACCATCCCGGTGAACATGCCGGAGAACCCGGCGATGGCACCGATAGAGAGGTCGAAGTGGCCGGAGAGGAGACAGATGCTCTCCGCGAGAACGAGAAGTCCGATGGGGACGCCGCCCCAGAGGATGAGTTGAATGCTGCTCGTCGCAGCGAGCGTTTGCGGAACCATCAGGAAGACCCCGAGGACGACGAGCGCCAGAATCGGCCAGATCATGTTCTCGAGCAGTACCAACAGGACGTCGTCGGTGCTCTCGAACCGGCCGAACGATATTCCCTCCGTGCTCATGGATATCGTGTCGACGGCTGTCGTTCCGGCCTCCCGAAACCGAGCGTGCGAACGGTGGGTTCGATCATTGTCGGTGGAGGGTGGATTATTTGTTACTCCAGATGTTGCCCCAGAGGTACGGCTTACCGGCGTTCTGCTGGGTAATCACGATGCTGTTGGTCTGGAACCACGGGTGACCGTTCTGCTCTTTTATCGGCGCGGGTGACCAGATCTGCTTCGACCACAGATTGACCCCCTTGTGCTGGTGCGCGTTAATGTTGAAACCGCCTTCTTTGACCGTCGAACCGACGTTCGGAATCGCGCTCTGTCCGTCGCCATCGACGCCACCGGCGCTGACGTACTCCCCCATGTACTTGATGGCGATCGGGTTGTAGAAGTAGTTCGGCTGGTCGACGGCGGCGTCGATGAAGCCCTTTTTGACCAACGGATTGACCTGCGGGCTGCCGTCCATTTGCGTGAGGACGATGTGTTTGTCGTTGCCCTTCTTGTAGAGCGCGTTGAGGTTACGGAGCGCGCCGACGACGCCGAGGCCCATCGAGAGGTTCCCGGAGTAGATGCCGTCGGGTTTGCCGTTCGCGTTGATGTACTGCTGGACTTTGTTCTGGGCCGTGTCCTGCGCGTAGTCGCCGTTGATGGTCCTGTCGATAACGACCTTGTCCTGCTTTTTCATCACGTCGATGAACCCCTGACTGCGCTGGTTCGCCGACTGGTTGCCCTGCGCACCGCGGATGTTCAGCACGTGCCACTCGTTTTTCCCCGATTTCTCCTGTTTGAGGGCTTTGACCATCTGCTCGCCGCTCTTTCTCCCGCCCGCGTAGTTGCTGAACCCGACGTAGAGGGGTATCTTCGAACTGGCCGTGTCAGCGTTGGTCGCCATCACCGGCACGCCCTTTCGCATCGCGTAATCGATGGCGCTCTTCGCGGCACCGGTCGACCAGACGCCGACGATGATGCCGTCGTACCCCTTGTTCGCGAAGTCCCGGATGTCGGTGATCTGTTTCGACGCGCTCTGACGGTTCGGCCGGACGTCGAGGTTGATGTTGTTATCTTGACAGTAAAACCGCGCGGCCTCGACGTAGGCCGTAATCCACGAACCGCCGCGGACGTACGACGTGAATCCGAGTTTCTTCAGGTTGTTTTGGCGTGACCGACTGCCGGTGCACCCCGCGAGGCCGACCGCAACGCCCGCCCCCACTGCTTTCAGATATTTTCGCCTCCTCTTTCCACGAGTCGTGCTATCGCCTCTCATGGTCCCGCATCATTTGTCGTGAGGGTCATAGATAAACATTCTGAACGGATGTGAATATTTACAAGTATGTATTAAAATTCTTGAAAATGAATTCAACTACTGACGATTGAATGAAGATAAATCTGATCCCCGACGTGCGACGGCGACCCATAATCCTCTTACTGATGAACCCCGAATCGTCAAGGATGATTCGACCAGCGCTCGTTCTACCGCCGGAACCTGACGAACGGTGGGAGCTCGCGAAACAGGTCGGTGTCACCGACGCCGTGATTCACCCGCTCGAAATCGGCGACGGCCGAACTCGGTGGACGTACGACGACCTACGGGGGCTCATAAATTGGCTCGAAGCCGACGGCCTCTCCCTGTCGGTCATCGAGGGAAGCGTCCCCCTCACCGACCGGATTCGCCTCGGACTCGACGGGCGCGACGACGACATCGCCGAGTTCGAGCGGTTCCTCCGCGATTGCGGCGAACTCGACGTTCCGGTCGTGGCCTACGACTGGATGGCGGGCGTTCGCTGGGCGCGCACCGAGGCGCACGTCGAATCACGGGGCGGGTCGCTCGTCACCGGATTCGACGAGCGAAAGGTCCGCGGCGGTCCGGAGTCGGTCGCGACCGAAGCGACGCACGAGGACCTCTGGGACGCGTTCGAATACTTCATCGGGGAGGTGGGTCCGGTCGCCGAGGAAGCGGGCGTCAAACTCGCGCTCCATCCGGACGACCCGCCGCGCTCCGACCTACGGGGTATCCCCCGCATCGCGACGAGCGTCGAGGCCTACGACCGCGTTCTCGACGCCTACGACAGCGAGTACAACGGCATCACGTTCTGCCAAGGGAACTTCGCGGCGATGGGTGCGGACATCCCGGACGCGATTCGTCACTTCGGCGACCGCATCAACTTCGTCCACTTCCGCGACGTCGAGGGCGACGCCGACCGGTTCGTCGAGACGTGGCACGACGACGGCCCGACCGACATGGCGGCGGCGATTCGCGCATACAGAGACGTCGGCTTCGACGGTCCGATGCGACCCGACCACGTTCCCACGATGGCGGGCGAGGACAACCACAACCCCGGCTACCACACGAAAGGACGGCTGTTCGCCATCGGCTACATGAAAGGATTGCTCGAAGCGACCACGAACTGAGGGATATACCCACGGACACGGACCCGGCGGTCGGTCGGGGAGATGCCGACCGACGGCCCACGAGCGACGTGCGAGATTTTATTACCTGCGAAATCTAGTTCGTGGACGATACCGAAGCGCGTATCCGCGGGCCAAGGGAATTCGTCGTCGGTCGAGCCGTCCACCGCGTCGCTCCGGATGCGTTCTTCGAGGGAGGAGCACGATATGACGTACCGCGCCGGTATCATCGGCACTGGCGGCATCGCGGGGATGGGCATCTTGGGGATGCACGACGAGGACGACATCGGCCGGAAGAAGGTCGAAGCGAGCCACGCGGGTGGGTACGCGGCGACCGAAAACATCGAACTGGTAGCCGTGGCCGACATCGACGAGGAGAAGCTACGGACGTTCGGCGAAGCGTGGGAGATTCCGCCGGACCGTCGATACGCGGGCCACGAATCGATGCTGACGGCGGAGGACCTCGACGTCGTTTCGGTCTGTACGCCGTCGTTTCTCCACCATCGACACGTCGTCGATGCGGCGGAGTCGGCCGCGAGTCCCAGCGTCGTCTGGTGTGAGAAACCAATCGCCTCCAGCGTCGCGGACGCACGGGAGATGGTCGACGTTTGCGAGGAGACGGACACGGAACTGGTGGTCAACCACTCGTTCAGGTTCACGGATAAGATACGGCGACTCCGCGGTCTCGTTCAGGACGAGAACCTCCTCGGGGACGTTCGCTCGGTGAGTTCCCAGTTCCGGATGGAGCTGTTGCGGAACTCGACGCACCTCCTCGATACGCTCGTCTACCTCCTCGACGCCCGCGCCGATACCGTCGCCGGTCACCTCACCGGCGAGAACGAAGCGGTCACGTCGCTCGACGCCGGACGGACCGTCGACGATTCGGGGGGCGGCGGGTTCGTCGTCATGGACGACGGAACGTTCGCGACCGTCGACTGTACGGTCCCGCGCGACATCTCGTCGATGACGCTCCAGTTCGTCGGAACCGAGGGAAAACTGTACCTCAACATGGACGACGGCGAGTGGCGATACTGGCGACTCGAGGACGGAACCCACGTCGAGGCGGACCTTCCGGGAATCGACAAGGCGTGGACGTGGGAGGACGACTATCGTCGCGCCTTCCCGAACGCGGCCCGACACGTCGAGGCGCTGCTCGATGGCGAGACGACGAACCACTCCACCGGAACGGAAGCCACGCGGTCGCTCGAAATCATCGTCGGGTTCTACCTCTCACACTACACCGGCGGACGGATTCCCATCCCGCTCGACCGCCCGCTCCGCGACGTCCGCATCACGTCGTGGTGATATCGCATGCGCCGTATCGACACACACACGCACGCTTGGGGGTCCGATACCGCCGAACGACCGTGGGCCGCGGAGGTGCTCCCGCCGGGGTGGACGGGGGCGTACACCCACGACGACCTGGTTTCCGACATGGACGCGGCGGCGGTCGACGAGGCGGTCGTCGTGACGACGCCGCTGTACGGCCGCGGTGCGGGTGCGAACGACTACACGCTCCGGAGTATCGCCGCCCACCCGGACCGCCTCTGGGGGGTCGGCATCATGGACTTCTTCGCCGACGACGCGCCCGACCGACTTCGGACTTTCGTCTCTCACGACCGCCTGTTGGGCGTTCGGATGCACGCCGCCTTGAGCTACGACCCGATTCCGACCGACGTCGACCGCGAGAGCGAGTGGATTCTGGACGACCGCCTCGGTCCGGTCTGGGATGTCGCGGCCGAATGCGACGCTTGCGTCTATCTCTTCCCGAAGGCACAGCAACTCGGCGCGGTCGAGCGCGTGGCGGAACGCTACCCCGACGTCGCGCTGGTCGTCGACCACATGGCGTGGCCCGATGAAACGACGACCTCGGACGACCCGCCGTGGACCGATTTCCGCGCCCTAGCGCGGCACGACAACACCCACGTGAAGGTGAGTTCGCTTCCCCGCTCTTCGGACGAGGGGTGGCCCTACCGCGACCTCCACCCGTACGTCCGGAACCTCGTCGCGTGGTTCGGTGCCGACCGTCTCATGCTCGGGTCCGATTACCCGTGGATGGACGACTGGGCCACGTACGACCAGTGTCTGTCCTGGCTCGACGAGTGCGACGGGCTTTCGACCGCCGACCGCGCCTCCCTTCGGTACCGGACGTTTCGTGACCTCCACGGCTGACGCCACCGCTTCGACTCTCAGCAACTCCCCTTCGCGGACCGCGTCCGGTCGTTCGAGTCGGGTGACGAGCGACCGAACTTCGACGGTCGGTCCACGGTTCTCGCCTACTGCAGGTTTCCGCCGCCGCTGACGCGGAGGATGGTTCCGGTAACGTAGTCCGCGCGGTCGCTCGCCAGAAACAGCACGCCGTCCGCGATGTCCGCCGGTTGGCCGAGTCGGTCGAGCGGCCGTGCCCGCCCCCACTCAGATAGGACTGCCTCCTGACTGCTTCCCCGTCGTTCGGCTTCCCTGTCGGCTTCGTACCGTAGTTGACGGCTCTCGGTCACGTCCGTCGAGACCGCGTTGACGCGGATGCCGTGTTCGGCGAAATCGTTCGCCATCCGCCACGTGAGGCCGTTGACCGCCGTCTTCGAGACGCCGTACAGACCGCGGTCCCCCGCCCGTCGGTCGCCGGTCTGGCTCGAATGGTTGACGATACAGCCCTCGATGTCCCGCTCGATCATGTGGCGCGCGACGAGTTTCGAGGCGTAGAACTGGGCACGAACGTTGACGCTCATCGTGTGGTTCCAGTCTTCGAGCGTCGCGTCGACCATCGACGCTTCCTCGGGCCACACGGCCGCGTTATTCACCAAGAGGGTGACGCGCTCGAACGCCTCGACGGCCCCCGAAACGAGCGATTCGAGTTCGTCCGGGTCGCTCACGTCGGCGGCGACGCCGACGATAGCGCCGTCCGCGTCCGCTCGAAGTCCGTCGACCGTCTCCTGCACTTCGTCCTCCGACCGCCCGTTGATGGCGACGTTCGCGCCTGCCTCGGCGAGTGCGGCCGCGATTCCGCGGCCGATTCCCTTCGTCGACCCCGTTACGATGGCCGATTCGCCGGTGAAATCGTAGTTCGCTTTCCCCACCATAGTCCGACTTCGTGAGATGGCGACTTAACGTTCGGGCTCCGACGACCGCTTCGGGCCACGATTTTGGAAACAGCGCGAAAATCATTTGCCGCCCCCGCGGATCGTCTACGTCAGAGTTACTTGCTATCGCCGTCCATGATGTGTGCGTTTTCAGATCGATAGTATCGAGCGATAGGGCGTTTGTATCTCTGGTTTCACTTGGTGAAGCGATACTCACCGTATCTCTACGCGGACGTGTTACTACCCCGACTGTAACGGGACTACGGAAACGAGGTGCGTCCCTTTCTAAACATTTGTATCTGTAATAACCGACTTCTATGCACCATATAGAAATTTGATTTTTTATATATTTAATTGTCATATATGGGCAAAAACCACGCCAGAAAATATATTCGAGCGTTCATACATAGAAACAAATTGACGGTGGGTTACAATTACTTCTATTTTAATTTGGATCTCGATCACGCTAAATATCCCGTTTCGTCTTCGTCGAAATACGCTCATCCAACCGCCTGGAGATGGTTGGTAACAGAATACTTAATGCACGTGTCCGCTAACTTCTCCTACTGTGACCAACACCGGCCATCAGTACAAGGTTTCACGTGTCGCCAAAAAGTACGACCTCGCGGATATCGGGGATGAACTCGTCGAATTATGGTCCCGAGACGAGGACCCAGTCAGTCTCCGGGACTTGGCGACCTATTTCAACAAGCAAGTGTTGCAAACTGCCATAGAGAACGCCGCGATGGACACGCTTGATGGGGACACCGAGAATATATATCGACTGCTAACGGACGAGGATACGAGCCGCGGCGTAGAGATCGAGACGCAAAAGAAATTGGAACGAAATGGTATCGATGTCGATGAACTCAGATCCGATTTCGTCACCTATCAATCCGTGCGGACCTATCTTCAGAGCGGTCGGGATATCGAATATAGACAGCAAACGGATTCCGAACGAATCGAAAACGTCAACCGGAGCATCCAACAGCTTCAAAGCCGCACGCAAACCGTTGCCGAGGAAAATCTCGCACAGCTGAACCGTACTGATAGAATTGATATCGGGACGTTTCGGGTGTTACTCGACCTCCGCGTCTTTTGTGAGGATTGTGAGACGCAGTACGATGTACGCGAAATACTCGATCAGGGTGGCTGCCGGTGTGCGGATACTTCGATTGAAGAATGACGGCCGGTCGAGGCTCTCTTGAGAACGACGAAACACCGTTCTGGTTTTCTCCTCTCGTTCTACGACAGCGGTCACCGGTCGCCCGCTAACCGGTGTGCAACCACACGTGAAAGCCGACACGCCTAAATAAACGGCAACTAAACGTCCGACAATATCAATGAGCCAAGACCGAATCTCGCACGGGGTTCAACTCAGTGTCTCTGACATCGGTGGCATCGACGAAACGCAGGTCCACTTCGACCCCGGAGTTACTATCCTTGAGGGTCGGAATGCGACGAACAGGACGTCGCTGTTGCAGGCGCTGATGGCTGCGCTGGGCAGCGACCGAACTTCTCTGAAGGGCGATGCCGATGAAGGCCACGTCGAATTCATACTCGATGACCGAACATATACGCGGACCCTCGAACGGCAAAACGGTACGATACTCTCTAGCGGTGACCCGTATCTCTCGGATTCCGAACTCGCGGACCTCTTTGCGTTCCTGTTGGAATCGAACGAGGCCCGACAGGCCGTCGCACGAGGTGACAACCTCCGAGACCTCATCATGGAACCGGTCGACACCGAGGCCATCCAACGAGAAATCCGTCAACTCAAGCAGGAGAAACAGCAGCTCGATGGCGACCTCGACGAACTCGACTCCCTGAAATCGAACCTCCCACAACTCGAACAGAAGCGGACTAAGCTCGAATCCGATATCGAATCGAAGCGAGACGAACTGCGGGAAAAGGAGGCGGAACTCGACGCCGTGGACGCCAACGTGGACGAGACCCGCCAAGAAAAAGCCGAGCTGGAGAACAAACTCGGCGAATTGCGCGATATTCGCACGACGTTGGAGGACATCCGGTTTGATATCGAAACCGAGGAGGAGAGTCTCGAAGCCCTCCGTGAAGAGCGGTCGGAGGTCGAAGCGGAATTGGACGAACTGGCCGAGACACCGATGGGTGAAATCGACCGCATCGAGGCGCGCACGAATCAGCTGCGTGACCAAAAGCAGACCCTCGATTCGGAACTCAACGAACTCCAGAGCACGATCCAATTCAACGAGGAAATGCTCGACGAGACCGAAGGGAAGACGTCAACGAGGTGGTTCGATGCGTCGGATTCGGGCGGGACGGTGACCGATCAGTTGGTGGCCGACGAGGAGACGGTGGCGTGTTGGACGTGCGGAAGCGAGGTTCAGCGCGATCAAATCTCGACGACGGTCGATCAACTCCGTGGTCTCCGCGAGGAGAAACTCGACCGGTCACGGTCGATACTGGAAGAGATCGACGAGTTGACCGACGAGCGTGAGCAACTCGAGGCCCAACAGCATCGCCGAGACCGATTCGAGCGCCGACTGGAGGAAATCGCGACCGAAATCGAGGGGCGGACGGAGGCGCTCGAAGAGCTGCAGGGGCGACGTGACGAACTGACGAGTGCAGTCGGCGATCTCGAAACTGAAATCGAATCACTTCAAGGTCAGGAGTACAACGAGACCCTCGACCTTCACAAGGAGGCCAATCAGCTCGAATTCGAACTCGGTCAGCGTGAAGAGCGGTTGGACGAGGTGAAATCGGAGATCGCATCTATCGAAGACCGGTTGGCCGAACAGGATCGGCTCGAAGCACAACGGGCGGAAGTTCGGTCCGAACTCGAAGATTTGCGAACCCGCATCGACCAGCTCGAACGACAGGCCGTGGATGAGTTCAACGATCAGATGGAGACCGTCCTAGACATCTTGAACTACGCCAACATCGAGCGGATCTGGATCGACCGAACGCAAGAGCGGGTGCGAGAAGGCCGTCGGAAGGTTTCGAAGAACGTCTTTGACCTCCACATCGTCCGTCAATCGAGATCCGGAACGACGTACGAAGATACCGTCGACCACCTGAGCGAGAGTGAACGGGAAGTAACGGGACTCGTGTTTGCGCTCGCCGGCTATCTCGTCCATGACGTCTACGAACGGCTTCCGTTTATCTTGCTCGACTCGCTCGAAGCGATCGACGCAGAACGGATCACGAAACTAGTCGAATATCTAGAACAGTACGCCGATTATCTCGTCGTCGCCTTGCTCTCGGAAGACGCAGCCGCACTCGATACCGAGTACCAGCGCATCTCCGATATCTAACCGGAACCTTCGCTCTCAGTTGATCGGCGCTCACGCTTTCGATTCACCCTCCCCGTTGAATTTGGCCCGTTCGCGTGTCGGTGGCGCGCTCGATCGGAGGTGGCATAACAAACATACGCTTGTTATGGCCATTCCATAACAAGCGTACTTCTGTTACGGAAACTCCCCGATTCTCGACCATGGCGGCTGGCTACAATCCCGCTATATCGGTTCGTCCATCGGCAGCCTCCAGATCCATGAACCGGCCGAAGTGACCAACGAGCTTGCCATGTTCGAAATACGGGACCGCGCTCGTATCATCACCCCGTTTCGAGAGAACGGCGACCGAGGTGTGTCCACGCGCCCACTCGCTCGGGACGACGGATGGACCCCAACCAGACTGCCGGTGGAAAGGCCATCCTCTCCCGGCCGCCGGAGGAAGAGGTCCGTGCCAGCACCGATAGCGCGGGTCTTCCCGGAAAGACGCAGAATACGGTTACTACGGACCGAGCCGATGGAGGAACTCGAAACCGTTCGTGAACGCGAAGACGTCTTCACCGGTCGTTGGCGCGTGCTCGGTCGCGGGTCCACGGCACCTGATGGCGAGGAATCGATTGGATGCGGAAATCGTCGGCACGCCGCTGAGCGTGGCGAACGAACTGGAACTGAATATAAATCTCCCACAGGAGTCGACCGACATATTCGGATATGGGTGGTCGAAACGAGACGGAACGAATCTCTCTAAACGGAGTGTTTGATATGGAGTTCTAGCTCGTTGGTCGCCGCCAGCACATATTCGGAACAGGTTTCGATCAACCGTTCCCCTTTGAGGCGATGTGCGGGCCCAGAGATGCTCAGTGCTCCGATCACGGTCCCCGATCTGTCTAAAATGGGCGCGCCGACGGCATTGACGCCGTCGGTCGATTCCTGTCTGTTGAAGGCGTACCCCCGCTCCGTAACTTCTGCGAGCGCTTCGTCCAGCTCTTCTCTCGTGGAAATATTGCCCCTTGCACCGCCAGCGAAGCCGTGTCTGTTCACGATTTCGTCGACCCTACTCTCCGGAAGATTGGCGAGTATGGCTTTTCCCGCCGCACTCACGTGAAGCGATCCCCTGCGTCCGATATGTGCTCCCGTCTGTACGGCACTCTCCCCGACCTCTGTATACAGATAGACCCGTTTTCCGTTCTCTTCGACGATGAACTGCGCCCGTTCCCCGGTATCCGCTGCGAGCTGATCTACTTTTTCTTTGATTATCGGAAATGCCGTGACTTGCTGTTGGGCATATCCCCCCAAGGTCAAGAAGCGGAGTCCGATGCGGTACTCCTTCTCCGACTTGACGATGTAACCGTATTCTCGTAACGAAACCAAGTGCCGGTGGACGGTGCTTTCAGATAATCCTAAATATTCGGATAGCTGTGGAATCGTGCCCCCGTTTAGCTCTCGAATGGCATCGACTATATCAAGGGATGTCTCCGTCGTCTTCGATCTGGTCTTGATCTCGTTTCCCATAGTACTGTGGTACGCGGTAGCAAATATAAATCCTACATAATCGGACTATGTTGCAGGTTGTTTGACTTCGGAGTTCGCTAACTCCGTCTCGCCGTTCTAATTCGGCCGTTCGTGGTGAGCGATAACCGTCAGCGATACCGTAACCAGCGTGGAATCCCGTCCTTGGTAATCCGCTCCGGTCCTATCAATTAGGATGGCTCGATACCGACCGGTCGGTACTCCTACGGACGGACCAGAATTTTGATCTCCTCGCTCTCTGCATCGAGCAACCGCTCGAACCCGTCTCGAACGATGTTCTCCAGCTCTATTTCGGACGTCACGAGCGGTGTCGGATCGAAAACCCCCGTCTCGAAGTTTCTCATGGTCGTGCGAAACTCTTGACCCGAAAGCGGGCCGCCCTGATACGCCGCCGTTCCGACGACGGTCGTTTCGGGCATTACGATGTCGTTGAGATCGATCTCGATGGTCTCTTCGAATATACTGACGATGGTCGTCGTACCACCGGATTTGACGGCAGCGAGCGATTGGTTGACCGATGGTTCGACACCGGCTACTTCGAACGAGACGTCGACACCGCCGTCGGTGTGTTTGCGAATCGTTTCGACGGGGTCCGCGTCGGTGGGGTCGATGACCTCGTCAGCGCCGCATTCCTTTGCGAGCGACCGCCTGCTCGCCCTCGGTTCGGAGACGTACACGGGGCCCGCACCGGCGGCGACGGCCGCTTGAACGACCGTCAGTCCGATAGGGCCGCTTCCGAACACCGCCGCGGAATCACCGGCTCTGAGTCCGGACCGTTGGACGGCATGGACCCCGACAGTAAACGGCTCGACGAGCGCGGCGAGATGCGGCGGGATGTCGTCGGGAACCGGAACGACCGTTTCGGCCGAGACGACGATGTTCTCCGCGAAGCCACCGCCACCGCCCGAAAGCCCGACGAATCCGCCGGACTCGCAGAGACGGTATTTGCCTTCGTCACAGTATCGACACTCCCCACACCAGATAATCGGGTTCACCACGACGTGGGTTCCGACCTCGATATCGACGCCTTCTCCGACTTCCGTGACGGTTCCACCCATCTCGTGTCCGATCGTAATCGGCAGTCGTTCTCCCGTCACGGGATGGGGTTCGTCGGGTATCGTAATCGGACCGCCGACGTACTCGCCGAGATCCGATCCACAAATCCCGCAAGCGGCGATTTCCACGCGGACATCGTTCGAACCCGCGGTGTCCGGTTCGATCTCTTCGACGCGGACGTCCGATGGTCCGTAGTAACGTGCTGCGCGCATACTGATACCGATTCTTCTCTCCGCAATAAAGATGGTGAAACCTGACAAGTCGAGTCAACGTCTGGGGTACAAAAATCGAACGACGACCGATTAGTTGGTTTCCAGCGGCGGGAGCATCTCGTTGATGCGCTCGACGTCGACTTCGAGCCAGTCCGGCACTTTCAGTTCCTCACCGTACTCCTCGGGGTCTTGGTCGATATCGAAGCCCGGCCCGTCCGTGGCGTACTCGAAGACGGCTCCGCCGGGTTCGGTGATGTACCGCGAGTGGAAGTAATCCCTGTCTTTCGTGGAGGTCGTGATGTACCCGTTCTCACGGAGAATGTCGCTGATCTCGTCCTGCTCCCAGTCGTTTTTGACGCGGTAGGCGACGTGGAGGTACGTCCCGATGCCCATCACGCCCTGCGGTGCGTTCGGGCGGATCAGGACGTCAACCGTTGTGGCACACGGAGCGTCACCGGGTGCTTCGTAGCGCATGCGGTCTCCTGCCTGCGGGTGAGTGCCTTCTCCGACGCGATCCCATCCCATCGTTTCGAGGACGTCCATCGTCCCCGCCGGGTCGTTCGAGTGGAGGGTCGTGTTGAACATTCCGCGGATGGCGTACTCCTCCGGGATGTCGCTGCCGTCCGTGTACGGTTCGATGTCCGATTCGCCCGTCACCAGTTCGAACGGGAGCCCGTCCGGGTCGGTGAACTCGATTGCCGTCTCGTCGAACCGCTCCTCGACGGTGTAGTTCACGTCGTTCTCCTCGAACCGACCCTTCCAGTAGTCGACCGACCCGTCTGGGATAGTCAGACCGACTGAACGCATCATTCCCTTGCCAACCATTCCTTTTTCCATCGGCATGTTGGTCATCGGGAAGTAGGTGACGATCGTACCGGGTGTTCCCACCTCATCACCGTAGTAGAGGTGGTAAATCTTCTCGGGTACGTCGAATCGAACCGTGCGCTTGACGAATCGCATTCCGAGAACGTTCGTGAAGAAATCGTAGTTCTCTTGCGGATCGTCACAGAACGCTGTCACATGGTGAATGCCTGTTATCTCTGGCATGGTATGGTACAACAGAACGTATAGAGGGATAGCATATAATACTTTGTGTTAAAGGATGATTATCGTTTCTCGGCGACTACTCTCCGGCCACGTACGTGCATATACGCACGAAATCCCCGCGTACGACTCACGGTTCCCAACGAACCCGGAACTCCAACCCAAAACAGCCCATCCTTCAACACCGGCCGAGCTAACTCGTGTACACTCCCTCAGGGTCGAGGTCGTGACGGATCAGTTCGATTTCCTCTTCGGTCGGCGGCGTGGTCTCCCCAACCTCCTCTCCGATAGAGAGGTCCCACCCGGTTTCCGCTTGGATCGCCGCTTCCGTCACACCTGGATGTATCGAATCGAGATACATCTCACCGCCGTCGTCGAATCGCATGACTCCCATATCGGTGATTACGGCGTCCGGGCCGCCTCGCAACCCGAGTTCTTTTCTGTTCTTGCGACCGCCGACGTAGCCGGGACTCGTAACGAAGTCGACTTCTTCCGGAAACCGCCGTTCGACGTGCGGCGTGATGATGATCGTCCGATGGGCGTTACTTGCGATTTCACAGGCCCCGCCGCTCCCCGGGAGTCGAACGGTGGGGTTCTCGTAGTCACCGATAACCGTCGAGTTGATGTTGCCGTATCGGTCGATTTGCGCACCGCCGAGGAAGCCGACGTCGATGCGTCCGGCCTGCAGATAGTACCCGAAGCCGTGCACCATCGGGACGATACTCTTCGCGTTCGAAGCGAGTACCGGGTCGCCGATGGAGAGCGGTAACTTCGACGGGTTCGAGTCGATCGTCCCCGATTCGTAAATCATCTCCAAATCCGGCGCGTGCGTTCGCTTCGCCAGATTGCAGGCGAGATTGGGGATACCAACCCCGACGAGCGTGGTATCGTCATTTTGGAGTTCCTGTGACGCGCGAGATATCATCAGTTCCGTGTCCGTGTAGTTCGTCATCGTTAGTAGTCTCCCATATCGACCGGTGTCGCGTAGTTCGACCGTGGCTGTAGCTCCGCGAACCGCTTCGTATCCAGTTTTTCGAGGTATTCCGTGCGATTCTCGACGCCGTTCACCCACTCGTCCAGCCACTCTAACGTCGATTCGTGCGTTTCGGCCTGTTTGTCCCAGTTGAGATACGCCCGATTATCTCTGTCGTAGTATCCCTGTGCGTACGAGGGATGTGAGCCGTACGGTTCCTCTACCACGTAGTCCACCACGGTGTCCGGGATGAGCGTTCGATTCGGGTCGCTTCGGATAACGTCCGTGTCGACGATTTCCTCGACGCTCAACACGACCGTGTCGGCAGCAAACGCCGCTTCGACCATCTCACCGACAATTCCCCACAGTTGTGCGCTTCCCTGCTCGTCGGCCCGCTGTGCTCTAACGACCGCAACGTCTGGGGTTAGCGGTGGGACGACCGGGATTTCGCCCGGTTCATCGCCGTAGGGATTCTCGACCGTCCGAATCGCGTCGATGTGCTCGGGATAGTCGGAACCGACGTAGGTTCGGAGCGGGAGGAACGGGAGGTCACGGGCACCGGCCTCCAAGCGCGAGACGAGACCGAAGTGCGAATACTCGTCGATGGATATCCCGCGTGGCACCTCGTCTTCGAAGGCGCGGCGGAAGGCACGAAGGCTTCCAACGCCGGGATTGCCCGCCCACGAGAAGATCACCTCGCTCGCACAGCCCGCGGCTATCATCTGGTCGAAAATCAAATCCGGCGTCGCCCGCGCGACCGTGAGATTTTGGTACCCCTGTCTGATGATTTCGTGTCCCGCCGCAAAAGGGATGAGGTGGGTGAACCCACCGAGATATATCGTTTGTCCGTCCTCGATAGCGGTCGATATCGCCTCCTCCATCTCCATTATATTTCCCATCTTACATTTCACTCCGTCGTTGGGACCCCGTGTATTCAACGGTAACCACCATAGGGAACGGTATCACGTGTGATGTAATAAACCTCGGGTTCTCGCGGGACGGCTCCCTATCTCCCTCTCGGTTCCCCGACGAGGACGACTCGGAGATCGTTGACGTTGGTGCCGGTAGCGCCAGTCCTGATCAGTCCGTCGTGTGCGTCGAGATACGCGTAGGCATCGTTGCTCCGGAGGGCAGCGTGTGCATCGTTTCGCTCTTCCGCCGTAACCGTCGATTCGTCGACGAGTGCGCCCGCAACGTCGCTGTTGCCGTCGATTCCATCCGTATCGACGGCGGCAACGACGAGGCCCTCGTCGATGGCGAGAGCGGCGCTCAGTGCGAACTCCTGATTCGGTCCTCCCCGTCCACGTTCTCGAACCGTGACCGTCGTCTCACCTCCCGATAGCAGTGCGACCGGCGGTTCGAACGGTCCACCGTGGGTCAGACACTCCTCCCCGATGCTAGCGTGAATATCGCCGACGTCGCTCGCTTCACCTTCGATTTGTGCGGAGAGAACGACCGCGTCGAATCCGTTCTCGCGGAGCGACCCCGCCGCTGCGGTCAGCGCGGTTCGTCCGTCCGCGAGGACGTAGTTCGTCACGGTATCGAACACGGTGTCCGTACTCCCCGGCGTTTCCTGCCGCTCACCTGACGTTCCCGTCTCGATGAGTCGGTCGACGCTCGGGGGGAGCGTCAGGTCGTATCGCTCCGCGACCGCCCGACAGTCCTCGTAGGTCGATGTATCCGGGGCAGTGGGACCGCTTGCGATGACGTCGAGCCTGTTTCCGACCACGTCGCTGAATATCAACCCGACCGCGGTGGCGGGCGCGATTCGTCGTGCCAACTGACCGCCCTTGAACGACGAGAGATGTTTCCGCAGTGCGTTTATCTCGTCGATGGTCGCGCCGCTCCGGAGCAACTGGTCGGTCAGGTCGCGGTAGTCTTCGAGAGAGAGCGCCTCGTCGGGCACGCACATGAGCGCGCTCCCACCCCCCGAGATGGTGACCAAAACGAGGTCCTCCTTTCCCGCGGAGTCGGCGAGTTCGAGCAGTTTGCGGGTTCCTCGAACGTTTTCCCGCGACGGGAGTGGATGTGTTCCTTCGACGGTCTCGATGCGGTCCGTTTCGGCGGGGTCGTCCGTCACGACGACGCCGTTGGTAATGCGGTCGCCGAGAAGCCTTTCGAGCGCGGCGGCCACTCGCCCGCCCGCATTTCCTCCCCCGATGACGTATACGTTCGCGTACGATCGGAGGTCGTATTCGTCGTCGGCAACGTGTAGCACCTCCCCTTCGACGGCGACCGTCTCTTCGATGACCGACCTCGGGTGGGCCGCATCGATTCCGGCCTCCAGTGCGTCGAGAACGCGTTCGTGTTTCTCGCTTCGGGAGAGGTGGGATTTATTCCGTATCATGCCCGGCAATGGACATGTGAGACGTATAAAGACCCCGGCTGGACGGCGGGTTGCGCCTCATCAGGGACCGCCGGTGTTGACCCAGCCCCCATCGACGAGAATTCCCTCCGCGGTCACGTACGATGAGAGTCCGCTCGCCAGAAAAACGGCGACGTTACCGAGCTCGGCGGGCGTTCCCAACCGGTCCAGCGACGTCTCGGCCGCCCGAGCACGCGCGGCCTCCTCCGGGTGGTTCTCGGCGAGTCCGGTTTCGTCGGTGAAACCCGGCTGAATAGCGTTCACGCGGACCTCCGGCCCGAGCAGTTCGGCGACGCCGAAGGTCATCGATTTCACACCTCCCTTCGCCGCGCTGTAGAGGATGGATCCGGGTTCGACGAATCCCTGCTCGGCGGCGGTGCTGGCGACGTTGATGATGGAACCGCTGCCGCGTTCGACCATCCGCTCACCCGCGGCCTGACAGCCGTAATACGCACCCTTCAAATTGACGTCGATCAGCGTCGCAAAGTCGTCGTCGGTCGTCTCGAAGAAGTCTACCGAGTGGACGATACCGGCGTTGTTGACCATCACGTCGATGCCGCCGAATTCGTCGGCGGCGTCCACCGCGCCGACGAGGTCGTCGTAGTTCGTCACGTCGCATTCGACGAACAGACCCCGCGAGTCGGTCTCGTCTTCGATGGCTTCCAACGTAGGTGCCGTGTTCGGCGTTCGGGGTGTCTCCCGTATGTCGGCAACGACGATGTCCGCTCCGTGCGCGGCGAGTTTCAGTGCGATCCCGCGACCAATGCCGCTGGCGCCGCCGGTGACGACGGCTGTCTTGTCGGCCAAGAGGCTTGACATACGGTATCACTCAGCAGGAGATGGTATGAAAGCTACGGTCCGCTCGACCTTCCCGGCTCGTTCTTTACCGACCACGAAAGCATATATGCACCATCCCTGTAGTACGAATTAGTATGGTGTCTCGCACTATCGATGGTGGCGGCGACGTCACCCTCGCGGTAGAGGACGCGGGGAGCGGGCGGCCCGTGGTGTTCGTTCACGGCTACTCCCAGAGTCGGCTCTGCTGGCGAAACCAGTTCGAATCCGATCTGGCCGACGATTTCAGACTCGTCGCGTTGGACCTTCGAGGGCATGGGGAATCTGACAAACCGCGCGATGCATATGGGGATTCGGAGTTGTGGGCCGAGGACGTCCGCTCCGTCCTCACCGAACTCGAATTGGATGACGTCGTTCTCGTCGGGTGGTCGTACGGGGGACTCGTCGTCCTCGACTACATCGAGGCGTTCGGGACGGACAGGGTTGCGGGTATCAATCTCGTCGGTGGCGTTTCGGAAATCGGCACCGAAACGGGTACCGCGCGGCTCGGGTCCGAATACATCGACCTCATCGAGGGGTTCGTCTCGACCGATGCCGAGGTGAGCGTTCGGACGTTGCGGAAGTTCGTCGACCTGTGCGTCTACGGCGAGCTTTCGCCCGCGGACCGATACTACATGCTGGGCTACAACGTCGTCGTTCCACCTTACGTCCGGGACGCGCTCCGCAACCGCACGGTGAGACACGACTCCGACCTCGCGACGCTCGACGTTCCCGTCCTGCTGACCCACGGTGAAGCGGATGCCGTCGTCGTTCCGGCGGCGGCACGGGAATACGCGGAACTCATCGATGACGCGGCGCTATCGATGTACCCGGAGACGGGCCATTCGCCGTTCTGGGAGCGCCCCGAGCGGTTCCACCGCGAACTTCGAGATTTCGTACTGGGGCTGTAGATGACACGCCATTGACAGAATCTTTTTATATTGATCACCGGGATGGTACTGTATGCCCGCATCGCGTATCACCCGAATCGAGGACGTCGGAGAGCAAACCGTTGCGATCGAGGTCGAGACGCCGACCGAATTCGAGGCCCATCCGGGCCAGTTCGTTCTGGTTCGAGCGACCATCGACGGCGAGGAAGCAACCGGCTACTACACGATCTCTTCGCCCGACGTCGAGGAGATATTCGAGATGACCGTCGCGGTCGACCCCGACGGGACGCTCGGCCCGTGGCTCGTCGAGCGAACGCTCGGCGAGGAGATTACCGTCGAGGGGCCGTTCGGCGACATTCGATACACCGGAGACGCCAACGCGTTGGTGTTCGCACGCGGCCCCGGTATCGGACCGGCGGTTGGTATCGGGGAACGTGCGACGGAGGCCGGGCACGACGTGACCATCGTCCACGGCGGGAACCGACCACCACACCGAAAACGGCTCGCCGACTTGGAGGAGCGCGGTGCGACCGTCGTCCTCACGGACGACCTCGTCGGGACGGCGGAGTCGGTGTCCGCGGCCCAGGCGTACGTCTTCGGGTTTCAGGGATTCGTCGAGGAGGTGAAAGACGCCCTCGTCGCTGCCGGTGTCGACCTCGCCGACGTCGAAATGGAGAGCTTCGGCCCGGCGTAAGGTAGCACGGCGACCCTCTCATAGAAACGGTTTCCTCCCGAGTTACAACGATTCGTCCGTGCGTGACGTATACGCCGCGGGAGGGTATCGTCCGCTACGACGTGAAGTTCATCTCTGTCAGTAGATAACATACCCCAATCTATAAGATACCTCTCCTCACATACGCAAATTAGAATATCAAATGGCAGGCGATCAACTCGTCCGAATAGGGGCACTGCTAGTCGATGGCCTCAGTATTGGACTGCTCTACGCGATGCTCGGACTCGGAATCACGCTGGTGTTTGGTCTGGGCGGCATTTTGAACCTCGCGTTGGGTGTGTTCAGCGTCATCGCTCTCATAGTAACGTTCGAACTGACGGGGTCGTTACCGATAGTCATCGCCGCGGCTGTCGCAATCGTTGGCGTGGCAGCGGTGGGGTTGATTATCGAACGAACGCTCTTGCAGCTCGTGTATCGATCCGACGGCGACGACCGACTGATGCTCGGCATTTTCACGACGCTCGGACTTTCGATCCTACTGCAAGGAGTTCTCTCGATCCAGTACAGCGGGCTGTTTTCCGTCCCCGTCGAAATCTCCTCGGTACAGGTCTTCGGCGCGTTTATCAGAGGTGGTTCGCTCGTCACGCTCGCACTGTCGGTGTTGACCTTGTTGGCGATGTACCTGTTTTTCAGCCGGACGTACACCGGAATGGCTACCCGGACGATAATGCAGGACGAGATCGGTGCGGTCTACTGCGGCATCGATACCGGGAGGATGAGAACCTTCGTATTCGTCCTGAGTATCGCAATTGCGAGTTTTGCGGGCGTGCTCTACGGACTGACGTTCGAGGCTGGCGTCTCCGACTCCTTCGACCTCACTATCACCGCCGTTATCGTCTCCATCGTCGGCGGTGTCACGAGTATCCCCGGTGTCGTGGCCGCCGGTATTCTACTCGGGATTCTGACCACCTTCGTCAGTGCGTTCTTCGGGTCGTACGTCGCCACCATCTCGTTATTTGGCACGGCAATCGTCGTACTCCTGCTGAAACCGGAGGGGATCCAATGAACTGGAACTATTCCCGAATCTTGGCCGTGGCGGTGATTCTGTTCGCCATCCCACAGCTGTTCTTCGCGCCCGGAATGAGCTACTTCTCGCGGGTCTTCATCCTGATGGCGCTGTACGCCATTCTGACTATCGCGCTCAACATCGTCTTCGGCCACACCGACCAGCTCCTCCTATTCACCGGCGCGATCACCGGTGTCGGCACGTATACGACCGTCCTCACCGCGCAGGGGTACGGTATCTCACCTTGGATAACGCTGTTCTTGGGAGCGCTGGTGGCCGGTATTATCGGGGCCGTCGTGTGCTACGTCGCGGCTATCCGCGAGCTCACGGTCATCGTCATCTCGATTCTCACCCTCGCACTCCAGTTCTCCATCATCGAACTCATCAACAGTTTGCGCGATATCACCGGCGGAGTGACCGGACTCTCCTTCTCCGGGCTCCGTCTGAAAGCGATCGAAAACGCCTTCGGCTTCCGTGAAGAGGTCGTGCTGTTCTACACGATTTCGGTGATCTTACTCGCCGTTCTCCTCCTGTATCGGTATCTCGTGCACTCCAAGTACGGTTTGGCGTTCGAGATGATCCGGCAGGACGAGACAGCGGCCGAGTCGGCGGGTCTCAACGTGGTGAAATACAAGACCTTCGCTGGATTCGTCGCGACGTTTATCATGGGTCTCACCGGGCCATTCTTCGGACAACTCTCCGGGTACATCACGCCGAACCTGTTCTCGTTCAATTCCATCGACGTTCTCATCCTCATCATGCTCATCGTCGGCGGACTCAGGACGACCTACGGCCCGCTCGTCGGGGCAGCGCTGATCATCTTCCTGAACGAGGAACTCCGGTCGTTCGCGGAGTACCGTTCGATTCTCCTCGGAGCGCTGTTGATAGTCCTCTTCCTGTACTTCAGAGACGGCATCGTTCCCTTCGTCGACGAGCGTCTGGAACAGTGGAATCTCAAACAGCGGGTGGCAAAGCAGGTAGCGAACTTCCGTCCCGGCTCCTGAGGACTCGCGTCCGTTTCCTGTCGAGCGACACCCGCTCGATTTCTCTCCCGCACACCTTTTTACCAGTGTCACCCGTACAGCGTAGATATGCCCGACGGAAACGACTTAACGGTACCACAGGCCGTTATCGAGGAGACGTGCGGGGAAACGCCGCTTCCCAAATTCGGCACCATAGAACAGGTCTGGGAGACGGACCCGATTCCGGCGTCGGATATCGCTACTCGAGCGGCGGAGACGGTCCGAAACCTTCCCTTCGAGGGCGTTCCCGAGGGCGGTACGGTCGCGCTCGGTGTCGGCAGCCGCGGCATCGCAAACCTCCCGAACGTGGTCCGCGGCGTCGTCGATGGCGTTCGAGACATGGGATACGAACCGTTCATCGTGCCAGCGATGGGGAGTCACGGCGGCGCAACCGCGGACGGACAGCGGGAGAACCTCGCCTCGCTCGGAGTCTCGGCGGACACCGTCGGCTGTGAGGTTCGAGCGAGCATGGACGTCGCCACCGTCGGAACGACGCCCAAGCGAGGCGTGCCGCTCTACTTCGATGCCATCGCGGCGGACGCCGACGCTATCGTCCCGATAAACCGTATCAAACCGCACACCGATTTCGACGGGAGCGTCGAGAGCGGCCTCTCGAAGATGATCGTCATCGGACTCGGAAAACAACGCGGTGCGAAGACCGCACACGATTGGGCGGTCGATTGGAGTTTTCGAAACATGATTCCCGAAATCACCGAGCAACTCCTCGAAGCGTTGCCGATCATCGGCGGTGTCGCCATCGTCGAGGACCAGCACGACGACACCGGACTGCTCGAAGCGATTCCGCCGTCGGGTTTCCTCGACCGGGAGCGGGAACTGCTCGAAACCGCCTACGACGTCATGCCGAAGATACCGTTCGAGTCCGTCGACACCCTCGTCATCGACCGCCAAGGGAAGGACGTCAGCGGACAGGGAATCGACACGAACGTCATCGGCCGACGTCCGTTTGCCATCAACGAACCGGCCCCCGACAGCCCGGAGATAAAGCGCATTTACGTCCGGTCGCTCACCGAGACGACCAAAGGAAACGCCATGGGAATGGGGTCGGCCGATTTCGTTCACCGCGACTTCTTCGAGGAGATAGACGCCTCCAAGTCGCTCATCAACGCCATTACCGCGAGTACGACCCGCGGTGTTCGCGTTCCACCGGTGGTCGAAACCGACCGGGCGGGGTTGCTCGCGTCGCTCTCCACCATCGGCGTCGTCGAACCGGAGTCGGTGCGCGTCCTCCGCGTCACCGATACGATGCGACTCAAGCGACTGTACGCATCGGAGGCACTGGTCGAAGAAGCGCGCGACAGGGACGATCTTCGGGTTATCCGAGAACCGAAACCGGTGCAATTCGAGGACAGGCAGTTCGCTTCTCCGTCACCCGACTCGCACCACGAGTAGCGGTTTCGTATCCGACGGCTTGGCGGTATTCGAGCGTGACGTACCACCCGCGGTTCCGTCGCTCACCGGTCGAGCGACCCCGGCTCGAAGGCGGGGAGCGGGTCGGTCCGGAACTCCTCTTCGGGCGCAAACGCCCCGTCAGACCAGTAATCCGGGGAACTGCCGACGTCGAACGAGTTGTACACCTGAACCGAACCCTTCGGTTCGCCCCAATCCGTGTACTCGATGTCCGCGCCGTAGAGGAGATCGAACGACCCCGTTCGCGTCGCTTCGGCGATGTCCTTGGGGTCCGTGGAGTCCGCTTGCTCTATCGACTTCGCGACGAGTTGAACCGCGGTGTATCCGTTCACCTGCGCGTGGTCGAACAGTCCACCGACGTCCTCGTTGAAACTGGATGCCACTTCCGCATAGTCGTCGGTGTACATATCCGTCGAGTTGAACGAAGCGAACGACCGGTCGATTTTGTCGCCGATTGCGTTGTAGTCCGCTTCCATCGGGGTAATCGCACCGAGGAACAGATCCGGCTCCAAACCGATCTCGTACATCTGAGGGTAGAGCGAGCTGACCCCCGCTGGGTGGGCAGTACCCAGGAACACTTCGATGTCGTCGGGGAACTGCCGGAGTTGCGGAACGAAGTCCGTCTGCGGAATCGGTGCCGTGTCCCTCGTCACGTTGATGTCGTCGGGGAAGTAGGCTTTCATCGCCGCTTCGTACTCGTCACCCCAGACGCCGTCCTCGAAGATGACGCCGACGTTGGTGTATCCACGGTCCTTCACGATTTGCGCCTGTGCTCGGCCGACGGTCGGTGTCGCGGGCAGCGCGGTTCGGAACGTAAACTGCGCGTCCTCCGGGACGACTTTCACCGCGCCCGCCGCGTGGAGGTACAGCGGCACTTGTTTCTTTTCGGCTATCCGTCTCGCCCTGATCGCGGCCTCCGATGCGCCGGGACCGATGCCAGCAACGGCGTTGTCTTTCTCGATCGCTTCGGTGAACGCCGTCTCCGCGGTCTTCCCGCTGCTCGCCGTATCCACGGTTTGGACGCGGATTTCACGCCCGTTGACGCCGCCGTCCGCGTTGATCTGTTTGGCCGCGAACTCCGCGCCGTCCCGATGGCGCGGTCCGTACACGGCGAACGGTCCGGAGAGCGGTTGGAGCGAGGAAATCACGATCGGTCCGTCGCCGCCACTGCCGCTACCACCGTTGAAAAGACACCCTGCGGCGAGTGTCGTTGACACGCCTGCGCCGGTTGCTTTCAGAAACGTACGCCTCTTCGTATCCGGGGGGGAGTTGTGAGTCATGCTGCTCCTTTCTAGCCGCAAAGGGAACGTATTTATCTCTTTCTTTAATATAAGAATTGGTAATGGTGATAAAAGCAACCACCGCACTAGAATATATTAAAATATAAAATCGAAACCTTATATCGTGGGGTACCCGCTACCCGCTCAAGTAGCTCTGTCTGACGTGGTCGCTGTCGAGTAGTTCCTGTCCGGTTCCTTCCGCAGCGATGCGTCCGTTTTCGAGGAGATACGCACGATTTGCGAGATCGAGCGCCTGATCGACGTGCTGTTCGATGAGAACGACCGTGACGTCGTTACTGATCTCGTCGATCTTTTCGAAGACCCGTTCGACGAGCTGCGGAGCGAGCGCGCCCGACGGTTCGTCGAGGGCCAACACTTCCGGCTTCGCCATCAACCCTCTGCCGATTGCAAGCATCTGCTGTTCACCGCCGCTGAGCGTACTCGCCTTCTGCTCCCGTCGCTCTTCGAGGACGGGAAACATCTCGATGACTTCTTCGCACGTCCGCTCGAAATCGTCCCGCTGCGTGTACGAACCCATCCGGAGGTTTTCGTACACCGACAAATCGCCGAAGAGATTCCGTTTCTCCGAGACGTGGACGAACCCGTTACTGACCCTGTCGCTCGGTGCCATCGACGATACCGGTTCACCGAACAGCTCTATCTCGCCGCTCGTGGGGTCGATCACGCCCGAGAGCGTTTTGAGTAGCGTCGTCTTTCCGGCACCGTTCGGGCCGACGATCGCGACGACGGAGTCTTCGTCGTCGATTTCGAGGGAGACGTCCCAGAGGACCTGTAAATCTCCGTAGTGGACGTTGAGATCGCTAACTGTGATCATCGTTGCGCCTCCACCCCGCCGAGGTACGCTTCCGCAACGTGGGGGTCCTGTTGCACTCGTTTCGGTGCCCCGTCCGCGATTTTCTCTCCTTGGTTGAGAACGATTATCCGGTCGGTAGCAGCCATGATGGCGTCCATCACGTGCTCGATCCAGAACACCGAAATGCCGAACTCGTCGCGCGTCTTTTGGAGGTCTTCCGAGAGTTCACCGAGTTCCGCCGGTGTCAATCCGCTCCCGATTTCGTCGACGAGGATGAGGTCGGGTTCCGAGGCCAGTGCCCGGGCGAGTTCGAGTTGTTTCCGATGGGCAATCGTGAGGCTGCTCGCGTCCGCTTCGGCCTCGTCTTCGAGTCCGATGAATTCGAGGTACTCCCACACGTTCTCGCGTTCTTCGTCGAGCGACCCCGAGTCCTTCTTTCCGAACGCGGCTCCGGCGAGAACGTTGTCGAGTACCGTGGACTCGTTGAACGTACGAGCCGTCTGAAAGGTCCGCGAGATTCCTTGACGGGCGATTTCGTGTGGCGACTTTCCCACCAGCTCCTCACCGTCGAACGCTATACTGCCGTTTTCCGGCGTGTAGACGCCAGCAATCGAATTGAACAGCGTCGTCTTCCCGGCACCGTTCGGGCCGATGAGGCCGACTATTTCTCCACGGTCGATGCTGAAGTCGACGCTATCGACGGCGGTTAGACCGCCGAAGCGTTTGGTCACTTCGCTAGCTGTTAACATAGATGGTGGTATCCTGTACCACAATATAAATCATGGGGTATCTCCGTGCGAAGGTGGCGTGGACGCGGACAGTCGGAATCGAACGTCCGCCCCCATCTACGTTCGTGACCGGAACTGGACATCGACGCGGGTCGATACCATCCGGAAGAATTAATTAGAAACCGGAGATTGGTGTGTGTATGTCACACGATACCGTTCTATCGCGAGAGACGCGAACGGTCGTATCGCCGAGTAACGTCGTCGTCGGTGCCGGTGCCGTCGAAGAAGTCGGCGACTACGCGTCACTTCACGGAACCACGGCACTGCTCGTCGCAACCGAGCAGATTTTCGACGTTCACGGAGACGCGGTACTCGAAGCGCTCGATGCACGAGGGGTCGAAACCGTCGTCTACACCGACGTTCGTCCCGACCCGACCGTCGAGAACATCGAGGGGGCGTACGAATTGTGGGGAGAACGCGACTGCGACGTCATCGTCACCCTCGGCGGCGGCTCGTCCATCGACACCGGCAAAGGCGTCGGCATCCTCGCCGGAAACGACGGCGAGATTCGGGATTTCGGCGTCGACAGAGCCGGGTATGAGGGCGTTCCAAATCCGACGCCGCCGCTTCTCGCCGTCAACACGACGGCCGGAACCGGCAGCGAAGCGACCCGCTCCGTCGTCGTCAGTGACGAATCGACGTCGACGAAGTTCCTCATCGTCTCGAAAAACGTCGTCCCGGACGTCGCAATCGAGGACCCGGAACTCACCGTCTCGCTCCCGCGGAGCCACACCGCGTTCACCGGCATCGACGCGCTCACCCACGCCATCGAGGCATACGTTTCCGAGCACTCGTACGGTATCCCCGACGGATACGCCGTGGAAGCGATGCGTCGTATCGCGCGTTCCCTCCCGGTCGCGTGGGCGGACGGCGAGAACCTCGACGCTCGCGCCGACATGCTCGTGGGACAGCTTCAGGCCGGGCAGGCGTTCACCAACTCCTCCGTGGCGCTCGTCCACGGCCTCGCGCGCCCGCTCGGGGCGCAACTTCACATTCCGCACGGCTTGGCGAACGCGCTCATCCTCCCGTACGTCACCGACTTCTCCGCGATGGCCGCGCCGGAAAAGTACGCGACCGTCGCGCGCACTCTCGGTGCAGCAGACGAAGACGACGATCCCCGTGCCGCCGCCGACCGGGCGGCCGACGGCATCCTCCGACTCTGTGACGACCTCGACCTGACCGGCTACCTCGATGACTTCGGCGAGGTTCCCGCTCGCGAGGACTACCTCGACGTCATCGACGAAATGACCCAAGATGCCATCGATTCGGGCTCGCCCGCCAACAATCCGCGGAAGCCGACGGCCGATGAGATCCGCGATCTCTACATCGAAATTTACGACGACGCACTCGCTCCGGACAGTCGGCGTCGTTCCTGAAAACCCCCGATTCCAGAGCGATTCCTCTATCGCGGCTCGTGACGGCTGAACTGATCGAATCAAAACGACTAATGAGGGTGGAAGATAACTGGTGTGTATGTCCGAAACAAAGACCGATCAGGACAGCGTAGGGAACTACATCGACGGACAGTGGACGGACGCCACCGGGTCCGACGGAATGGATGTGGTCGACCCGGCGACCGGGGAAACGCTATCCTACGTCGGATTTAGTACCGAGAACGATGTCGATGACGCCGTACGACAGGGCCAAAAGGCGTTCGAATCGTGGAGCCAGCGCTCCATCGAGGAGCGCATCCAACCGTTGTTCGAACTGAAAACCCTCCTCGAGGAGAACATCGACGAACTAGCCGAACTGCTCGTCCGCGAACACGGAAAGACGTTCGGCGAGGCGAAAGGGGAACTCCGCCGCGGCATCGAGAACGTCGAAACGGCCTGTGGGATGCCGACGCTGATGCAGGCGGGCCACGTCGAGAACGCTGCGCCGAATATCGACGAAACGGCCGTCCGGAAGCCGCTCGGTGTCTTCGCGGCCGTCACTCCGTTCAATTTCCCCGGAATGATACCGCTGTGGTTCCTGCCCTACGCCGTCGCGTCGGGCAACTCGTTCATCCTCAAGCCGAGCGAGCGCGACCCCCTGACCGCCAAACGACTGTTCGAACTCATCGACGAGGCCGGATTTCCCGACGGCGTCGTCCAGTTGGTCAACGGAAGCGTCGACACGGTGAACGCGATACTCGACCACGACGGTATCGAGGGCGTCTCCTTCGTCGGCAGCACGCCCGTCGCAAAGACCATCTACGAGCGGGCGGCGGCCAACGGCAAGCGCGTGCAGGCACAGGGCGGCGCGAAAAACCACATCGTCGTCTCGGAGACCGCCGATCTCGAGTTCGCCGCGCGCAAGAGCGTCTCCTCGGCACTCGCCTGTGGCGGCGAGCGCTGTCTCGCGAACGACGTTATCTGCGTCGAAGAGAGCGTCTACGAGGAGTTCGTCGACCTCGTCGTCGATATCGCGGGCGATCAGACGGTCGGCCACGGACTCGACGGTGAGACGGACGTCGGCGCTCTCATCACGCCGGAGCACGAAGAACGGGTCCGGAACTACGTCGAAACAGGAGTTCAAGAGGGTGCGACCCTCGTACTCGACGGACGGGACATCGAGGTGGACGGCTACGAGGACGGGAACTTCCTCGGGCCGTGCGTGTTCAGGGACGTCACCGAGGACATGGTCATCTCCCGCGAGGAGATCTTCGGCCCGGTTCTCGGTTTGATGCCCGTCGCCGACGTGGACGAGGGTATCGATGTGATGAACGCGTCGGACTTCGGGAACGCCGCGAGTCTGTTTACCGGTAGCGGGGCGGAAGCGCGAAACTTCCGGCACGACGCTCGGGCCGGTAATCTCGCCGTCAACGCTGGCACCGCCGCACCGATGGCGTTCTTCCACTTCGGCGGGCAGAAGGATTCGTTCTTCGGGGACCTTCACGCCCAAGCGGAGGACGTGGTTCGCTTCTACACGGACGAGACGGTGTACATCGAGCGCTGGCCCGACGCCTGAAGGCGTTCGGTCCGTGCTCACGCTTCCCCCCACGTTTCACGACCGATGTCACGGAGCGGTCTCCGCGCACCGAAGATTTTCCCCGTCCGGAGGGCGGTTTCAGATACCAACCTGTCGTCCCACGTGGGACGGTTCACGAATTCACCTCCGTCTTTTTGTATATTTTACCGCCTCATACGCTCTCTATCTCATGGTCGGCGAATTATCATATACTATTAAGTGGTACTAACACACATGATTTTCTCATGGAAACATTTGCGTTCCACCTGATGCCGTATCAGGACATCGACAACCTGACGGAGAAGAAATCAGCTTGGCCGTGGGCAGAGTACGATTACGATCCGGAGAAAGGTGCCAAGTACTATCAGGAGTACCTCGGTCAACTCGAATACGCCGCCGAGTTGGGTTTCGACGGCGTCGGGGTCAACGAACACCATTATAACGCGTACGGGCTGCAACCCGGTCCGAACATCACCGCGTCGAATCTGGCCGCCCGGACCGAAGATACCACCATCGCATTCTTCGGGAACTTACCGGCGCTTCGGGAGAACCCGGTGCGACTCGCGGAAGAACTCGCCATGTTGGACAACATCACCGAGGGCCGAATCATCAGCGGTTTCCCCCGCGGAATCCCGAGCGAGTATTTCGCCTACGGCGTCGACATGGGTGAGTCCCGAGACCGCTTCGAAGAGGCGTGGGACCTCATCATGAAAACGTGGACCGCCGACGAACCGTTCGACTGGGACGGCGAGTACTTCCAGTACGAGAACGTGTACATCTGGCCCCGTCCGTATCAGGACCCGCATCCACCGCTGTGGATGCCAGCGGAGAGCGAAGCATCGCTTCGCTTCACCGCCCGTAACCAAGTCCCCACCGGACTCGTCTTCCAACCCGTCGAGACGATCAGCGAGAAGTTCGAGGAGTATCGACAGTATGCGGAGGAGGACTACGGTTGGACCCCGAGTGACGAGGACTTCAGCGTCATGCGAGCCATCTACGTCGCCGAGACGATGGAGAAAGCTCGGGAGGAAGCGGAACCACACCTGCGGAAGTTCTACCAGACGCTTACCGCTGGCGTCCACATCGGTGTCGCCGCAAGCATGATGGGTGATCAGCCGTACGACCCGGAAAAGTGGGACGAGTACGTCGAAGAGCTTCACCCGCACGGGGAGTTCGCTTTCAACTACGATTTCGACGAGTTCCAGGAATACGGCGAAACGATCGTCGGCACGCCCGAGTACGTCGTCGAAACGCTAGAGAAACAGTACGAGGAAGTGGGCGGATTCGGTCGGATAGTGGGTCAGTTCCACTTCGGCGACTTGCCGGATTGGAAAGCCCGCAAGAACCTCCGACTGTACGCCGACGAGGTCAAACCCGAAGTCGACAAGATCGGTGAAGTAAACCCTTAATCGTCCGATTCGTCTCCCCGATAGCCGTCGTCACCGACACTATTTTCATATTCATCTCACCGTCCGTATTTGAATCAGATTCCGAACGTCCCGAAACCTCTTAGTCCCCCAGCGGAAAGTATCGAGCGTATGCTTCCATCGCTTCACCAGTCGCTGTTGATGGTTACGAATTTGACTGCGTCGACGGCGTTCTACGAAGACGTCGTCGGTCTGGAAACCGAACGGGTCGAAGAGGGGAACGTGGAGTTCGCAACCGGCGACGGGACGCTGGTCCTCGAAGCGGACTTCGACCCCGAAGTGCTTGACGCGTTCGGGTTGGACGAACCCGGTGACGATAGAGGGAAGGGGGTCATCGTCGCCCTCGACGTCGGGACCCCGGACGAGGTGGACGCCGTCTGTGAACGCGCCGCGAAGTCGGGGGACGTCGTTCGAATGGAGCCGATGGACGTCGATTGGGGACGTCGAATGGCCCTCCTGTCGGACCCGGACGGTTACACCATCGAGGTTTCGGCCTCGCTTTCGTCGTGACGCACCTGAAGCTATATAACGGGGGAGAACACTTCCCTAGTGTGATGCGTGCACAAGAACCACATCCGCAGTTAAAAGCTTTCATGGCAGAGACCGAAGACGCACCGGCGTTCCACGAACTTCCGGTCGAGGAAGTGCGGAGGATTACGTCCGGCGTTTTCGCCGTCGAGGAACCCGAATCCGTCGGGGAAGTCCTCGACGAGACGATCGATGGGCCGGGCGGCGATCTGCCCATCCGAATTTACCTGCCCGAGGGAGAACAGCCGTTTCCGGTGACGATGTTTTTCCACGGCGGCGGATTCGTCTCCGGCGGACTCGGCAGCCACGACGAACTCTGTCGGCGGCTGACGAATACCACCGAGGTGGCCGTCGTCGCGGTCGACTACAGGCTCGCTCCGGAGAACCCCTTCCCAGCGGCCGTCGAAGATGCGTACGCGGCTACCGAGTGGGTCGTTGCGAACGGAGGTGAACACGGACTCGACACCGACCGTCTCGCCGTCACCGGCGACTCCGCCGGTGGAAACCTCGCGGCGGTCGTCACGCTGATGGCGCGGGACCGGGACGGTCCGTCCATCGAGCGGCAGGTCCTGCTCTATCCCCCCGTCTCACACCACCTGAACTGGGATTCGGTCGATGAAAACGGGGACGGGTACTTCATCACGAAGGAGGATTTGACGTGGTTCGACGACCACTACTTCGAGAACCCCATCGACGAGATGAACGTGTACGCGTCACCGCTCCTCGCCGCTAATCTCGGGAATCTCCCCTCCGCGACGATAGTGACGGGCGGGTTCGACCCGCTGCGCGACGAGGCCATCGCGTACGCCGAACGACTAGAAGCGGCCGGTGTCGACGTGTCCCATTACCACTACGAAGACGTCATACACGCCTTCGTTCAGATGGCCGCCCGGCCGTTCGAATTCGATCCGTCGGAGGACGCACTCACGGATATCGCCGGGGATCTACGATCCGCGCTCGAATAGAATTCGATGGACATCGATATGACGCATACGCTCTCGATAGGGAGTATTCACGCAACCGACAGATGACATTCACAGTACGCGGAATCGTGACCAGCGGCTTCGGACGGGGAAAGAAATTCGTCGCACTGGAGGGCTACGCCCAGCAGTTCGAGCGGGAGTTAGGGTACAAACCGCATCCGGGTACCTTGAACCTCGAACTGGATACCCCGGTTCGAGAACGATTGGCGCATCTCGACCCGACGCGTCTCGACGGTTGGGAAGCGGATGGCCGCTCGTTCGGTGCCGTCGATTGTTATCCCGCGGTCGTTCCCGATAGCACGGACTCGGTTCCGCTCCATCTCATCCTCCCTCACCGCACCGACCACGACACGTCCACCATCGAATTGGTCTCCCCCGTCAACCTGCGGGAACGCTTCGGCCTCTCCGACGGCACGGTCTTCGAAATCAGAATCCGATCCGGGGCCACCGAGAGTTAGCCCCGTCGAACGTCCGTCACCGGTATCTGACTACTCGTTTGCTTTCCGCCGCGTAGGTTACTCGTGCGTTATCTCCACGGCTTCGTTCTCATCTCGCGTGTCCGTCTGGGGGTGGTCGACCAGACCCTCCCGAAGCCTCTCGTAGGTTTCATCGACCGCTTCCTCGACGATTGCGGTGTTCGCCGTCAGCGGAAGAAACGACGTGTCGCTCTCCCATCGCGGAATGATGTGCATGTGGAGGTGATCGGTTACAGACGCTCCCCCCGCAGCGCCGATGTTGAACCCGACGTTGAATCCGTTCGGGGAGAGCGCCTCCTCGATCACGTCGATGACTAACTGTGCGGTTTTCATGTAATCGACGAGTGCATCCTCATCGAGGGTGTAGAACCGTCCGGTGTGTTCGTACGGGAGTATCATCGCGTGCCCCGGATTGTACGGCATATTGTTCAGCAGAACGTAGACGTGCTCGCTACGAGCCACGATGTTGTTTCCGCGATCGTCATCGCCCGTCGGAAGACGACAGAAAATACACTCGGCGTTGTCACCATCTGCCGGACGATCTCGGGTCACCCATTGCATCCTCCACGGAGCAAACAGTGAGTCCATTGTTGCAGACATCGGGTGACGTTAGTATAAAATCTCCGCCCGTTCGAGTCGGTATCCCGTCTTACCACACCCAGTACCAGGGGAATATTTATTATATATGCCGACGAGTTCGACCTATGAAATGGAGACCGAGAAGTCGACCCGAGGTGAGTGATCGTGTTAAGTGATAGCATGCTCCCTGACAGTTACAGCTACCGCCGAAAGGAGCCCGCGAACGGGTTGGAGAGCGCTATCGACGCGTTCCGAGACGGCGATCCAGTTCTGATTCACGACGCAGCGGATCGGGAGAACGAGGTGGACATCGTGTATCCGGCACACGCCGTCACGCCGTCCAACGTCGCCCGGCTCAGAAACGACGCGGGGGGACTGATCTGTGTGGCTCTGTCCCACGAGGTGGCCGAAACGTTCGGACTCCCGTTCGCGGAGGAACTCATCGGCCATCCCGCCGGTAACGAGACCACGATCGATTACGACGATAGATCTTCGTTTTCCCTGACGGTCAACCACCGGGAGACGTTCACCGGTATCGTCGACAACGACAGAGCACGGACGATTTCCGAACTCGGTCACGCGGCACGGAATCCGGACACGACCGACTTCGCCGCGGAGTTCGACACGCCGGGACACGTTCACACGCTCAAAGCCGCGCCGAACCTCTTGGAAGACAGACGAGGGCACACGGAACTCGGCATCGCGCTTGCGGGGTTGGCGGACGTCCCACCGGCCGTCGTCGTCTGCGAGATGCTCGACGACGAAACGGGGGGCGCACTCTCTCGGTCCAACGCGGCATCGTACGCCGGACGCAACGATTTCGTCTTCCTCGACGAATCCACGATCATCGAGAAAGTCCGCAACGGCTGATCGTGACAAACGCGATTCCCGTACCGGAAAATCGACGTGTGACGGCCAGACACCCGGCCCGTTTCGGCGTCTAGTCGGGCTGAGAGGTACTATTATATACTCATGTGTTCCATTGAAAGCTACGTACAATGAACGGTCATCGCTATACGTTCGAGTATCGACCAGCTACGATCCACCACGGGTCGGGTGTCGTTGCAAATTTCGAGACGGAACTCGAGCGACGGGGACGCTCGCGGGCGCTCATCGTTACGGACGCCACTTTACGGGACGTCGCCCCCGTCATGGGGCCGATTCGCGGGGGTCTCGGAAACTCTCTCGTCGGCGTCTTCGATGGCGTCACACCGGAAAAATACCTAAAATCGGCCTTCGACGGTGCGACACGAGTTCGGGAGGAAAACATAGATGCGCTCGTCCCGGTCGGCGGCGGAAGTAGTCTCGACACCGCCAAACTGATCAGCGTCCTCGCCGGGCACGACCGCCCCCTCGACGAAATCACGGCCGAGATGGTGGATCGTGAGGCGGTCCTCGTCCCCGACCGGGAACGCCCGCTGACGGATATCTTTGCCGTGCCGACGACCTTACCCGGTGCCGACCTCTCGCAAGTCGCGGGCGTCAAGCTGAGTCTCGACCCCGGCGGACGTTCGAAATCCGAGATACCGAGCGCCGGCGTATCGGACGCTCGCCTGATGCCGACCGCGGTCTTCCACGATTTGGATCTGTTCGCAACGACGCCCGACCACATCCTCGCTCGCTCCGCGATGAACGGGTTCGACAAGGGCATCGAAATGCTGTACACCCGTCACCACAACCCCCTCACCGATGGGACGGCCGTTCGCGGCGTTCGACTGCTGTACGAGAATCTCCCGTTCCTCACTACCGACTCGACGGGTCAGGCGGAGCTTTCCCGAATTCTGCAGGGTATCGCCGCGGCGCAGTACGGGCTTTCGACCCCGAACGCGTACCGGGCCTCCGTCATCCACTCGTTTGGACACGCCATCGCGCGGAACTACGACGTTCAGCAAGGGGTGGCACACGCCATCGCGGCACCGCACGTGCTGCGCTACCTCTTCGAACGGGTCGACGGACGACGCGATCTGCTGGCGGAGGCGTTCGACGTCCGGGATGCGGGGGCCTCCGACGAGGAGACCGCGGCCGAAATCGTGGGAGCCGTCGTCGATACCCGCGATGCGCTCGACTTACCGTCTCGGCTGCGTTCGGTCGAGGGGACCGAGAAGAACGATTTCGAAGCTCTCGCACGAGCGGTCATCGAGGATCCGTTCATGGAGGCAGGTCCGCTCGACCTCGATGCGACACGGCCGGGCGTCGAAGCCGTTTTCGAGCGGATGTGGTGAGCCGTTCCTCCTAAAGTTTCATGCGGGATGAGCGTCTCGTTTCGGTATGCCATCGAACTATCCGACTCGCCGACCGACCGACGCGGAGTATCTCCCCGATGAGACGGTCGATCTACCCTCCTCCTTGCTCAACCTCCCATGGATCGATTGTCATAACCACGCACAAACGCTCTCGTGGGAGGACCGCGAACGGTACGCCCTTTCGGGTTGTCAGTCGATGGTCATGGTCGCCTCGGGATACCATTGGACCCCGTATAAACCGGTGGTCGCGGACGACGTTCGCTTCCTGTGGGACGATGCCATCAATCGTCGGCGAGCGATCGAAAACAACCACTTCTTCGACGCCGATCTCGCGGTGGGCGTTCACACCGGCGTTCGAATCGAAAATCCCGACGAGTTGCTGGCCGCGATGGACGAGTACTGTCGACTCGACGAAGTCGTCGCGCTCGGCGAGACCGGTATCACGCCATCCCAGCACGTCGAGGCGTGGGGGATAGACGAACAGCGGGCGGTCGTTCAGGCGCAGATGGAACTCGCTGACGAACACGGCCTCCCGATTATCCTCCACACACCGAACCGGCGAACCGGTGATAGCCCGACCTATCGCGTCGGAGCCAGCACCCCCGGATACGAGAAGAACGCGTCCCTCGCATCCTCCCCCGTCATCACGGCTGATAATCCCGCGCTCGAAGCGGTCGAAATCGACGTTCAGACCGCCAAGGACGCACGTCTGGACGAAGAACGGATCGTCGCTTCGCACGCGGACCCGAACAACGCGGAGTACCTCTTGGAGGAGACGGAGTGCTATCTGAGCTTCACCGTCGGATATCCGTGGTTGACAGGTGTGACCGCTGCCGACGTCGCGGAGGTGATTCGTGAGTACGGGCCTGACCGCATACTGGTCGAAACGGACTGTGCGAACGTCCTCCGGACGGACGTTTTTTCCGTGAAGCGGACGATTTTCGACCTCTATCGGATGGGGATCAGTGAGAGCGACATCCGGCAAGTCGTCTTCGAAAATCCACGGAACGTCTTTTCCTTGGAGGAATAATCTTCACGTCGCAAATCCAATCAGGTGTGTCGACACGTGTTCGTTAACTCGCCGACCCCCTCGACACCGACGGTGACCGTCATACCGTCGTCGAGGAGGACCTGCGGGTCACGGTACACGCCGACGCCCGGTGGTGTTCCGGTGAATAACAGGTCGCCCGGTTCGAGCGTGAACGCCTGACTACAGAACGAGACGAGGTCGTCGATGTCGAAGATGAGGTTCGCGGTCGTCGAATCCTGTAACCGCTCTCCGTCTATCTCCGTCCAGATGTCGAGGTTGTGCACGTCGTCGATCTCGTCCAGCGTGACCAGTTCCGGGCCGGTCGGTGCGAAGGAATCCAGACTTTTTCCTCGGACCCACTGTCCATCGCCGTGCTGTAGATCACGGGCGGAGACGTCGTTCCCAACGGTGACCCCCGCAACGTAGTCTCGCGCCTCGTCGGCGCTCACTCCTTTGGCTCGGCGACCGATCACGACGACCAACTCGGCCTCGTAATCCACTTCTTTCGTGTACTCCGGGTCCCACGTGATGTCGTCGTCCGGCCCTCGAACGGTCGTCGGGAACTTCGAGAACAACACCGGTTCGTCCGGAATCGGGTTCTCCCCCTCCTCGGCGTGTTCCTTGTAGTTCAATCCGACGCACACGACTTTCCGGGGGTTCCCTATCGGCGCGTGTCGTTCGAGATCGTCGACGTCGTAGCGCCCCACGTCGTTTTCCATCGCGTAATCTACGGCGAAGGAGGCTCTCTCCTTCCAGTTCCACGTTTCGAGGAGGTCCGACAGCCGTCGCGGAATCTCGACTCCCGCCTTCTTCCCCGCCGCGTGAATATCAACTACGTCGCCGTCCGAGGTGCGGGAACCACACCACGACTGGTCGGTGCTGTTCGAACTGAAACATCCTATTCGCATCGTCGCTAGGTAAAACCGCCACCATACTTAATCCCGATGGTGAGGCTTCACAACGTGTTACGATACCCGATCATTCAATCGTTCGTCCGATGTGTTCGGTGCCCTTCGTGCGTCTACTACCAACGCGTCCGCAGATGGATGGTTGGCGTCCGTGCGCGGGCCACCTTGCAGAGAAAATAGCAAGATTCCAAACAGCTATAAACCAATCCTTCATACCGTATCTTGATGTCCACAATTAATAATCGAACGGTGAGTGCATCGAATGCTGATAAATCCGAAACGGTGGTCCGGAATGGCGCTTGAAGGCGAGTTCCTGTTGGCAGGGCGATTGCTCCTCGGTGGGATGTTTCTGTACAACGGATACAACCACTTCGTCGACTACGAGGGCCGGGTCGGATATTCGGAGTACAAGGGAATTCCCGCTCCGTCGTTATCCGTCATCTCGTCGGGAGTGGTATTGGTCCTCGCATCCATCGGAATCATCGTCGGAATCTATCCGGTGATCTCCGCGGGCGCTCTCGCGGTGTTCCTCATCGTCGCAACGGCGTTGTTCCACGACTTCTGGAGTCTGTCCGGTGAGGACCGACAGAACGAGCTGAACCACTTCCTGAAGAACGTCGGCTTGCTCGGAGGCACGCTCGTTCTCTTGGCCGTCGGAGGTGAGACGTGGGCGTACGCCGCCAACGTCGGATTGTTCTGATCGATACGATTGACTCGAATACAGGTAGACACACATGAAACTCGGACAATTTCGAACGAGCGAGGACGAACAGCCGTGGGCAGGTAGCGTCGTCGATGATGGAATCGTCGATTTGAACGAAGCGGGCAGGCAGTCGGGCGTTACGCTCCCGTCCGATCTCCGCGAAATCATCGAGACGTGGAACTGGCGTGAGAAAGTCGAACTTGCGACGGCGTACGCCGAGGAGACCGGAAATGTGGTGCGTTCCCACTCCGATGTCGTACCGGCGGCTCCGATCACCGAACCGGAGAAGATAGTCGCCATCGGGCTGAATTACATGGAGCACGCGGAGGAGGGTGATCAAGACACACCGGATTCTCCGATGGTGTTCTCCAAATTCCCGCGGACCATCGTGGGACCGGACGATCCGGTCGAGTGGGACCCGAAACTGACCGAGGCGGTCGATTACGAAGGCGAACTGGTGGTCGTCATCGGTAAACGGACGCGCAACGTGAGCGAGGACGATGCCCTCGACTACGTGGCGGGATACACCATCGGAAACGACGTCTCGGCCCGCGACCTCCAGCTTGCTGACGAGCAGTGGGTCAGGGGGAAGAGTCTGGATTCCTTCGCACCTATCGGCCCGCATCTCATCACCCCGGACGAGGTAGACGACGTGGGTAATCTCGACATCTGGACCGAGGTCAACGGTGAACGGTTGCAGGACTCCAACACGAAACACCTGATCTTTCCGATAGCGGAACTCGTCTCGTTCTGCAGTCGGGCGTTCACCCTGTCTCCGGGCGACCTGCTATTCACCGGAACGCCCGACGGCGTCGGCTACTTCCGCGACCCGCAGGTCCTCCTCGAAGACGGGGACACGATGACCGTCGGCGTCGAGGGTCTCGGGGAACTTACAAACGGGTGCCGCTACATTGGGTAAGCAACCATGGGAACGTACCCGACCCGGCGTCCGACGGACGCGGAGTACAGCGAGGCAGCGGACCGAATTCCGACCGAATTGAGCAGCATGCCGTGGATAGACATCCACAACCACGCACACACCCTGTCGTGGAACGACCGTGAGAAGTTCTCACTGAGCGGGTGCGAGTCGATGGTGATGATGGCGGCCGCGTACTATTGGACGCCGTACAAGCCGGTCGAGGCCGACGACATCCGGTATCTCTGGGACGATGCGCTCAATCGACTCTCACCGATCCGCCAGTCGCACCTGATCGACGCGAAGATCGGTGTCGGCGTTCACACCGGTGCTCGCGTGGATAACTACGAGGAACTCCTCGCGGTCCTCCCGGAGTACTGTGCCCTCGACGAAGTCGCGGCGGTCGGCGAAATCGGGATCACGGAGTCACAGCACGTCGCCGGGTGGTCCCTCGAAGAGCAAAAAGAGGTCACCAGACGGCAACTCGAAGTGGCGGCCGACCACGACCTTCCGGCGATACTGCACACGCCCGCCGATCTCAGGGATGTCGAGTTTCCCGACCGGGTCCGAGGAGACGTTCCTGGATACGAGTTGGAACTCGCCCTCCAGCAAGAGCCCGTGTTGACCGCGGAGAATCCGAAGCGGGAGGCGGTGGAGATCGATATCGAACTGAAGGACGAGGCGGGCCTCCCCGACGACCGGATGGTGCTCTCCCACGCCGACAAGAAGATCGCACCGTACGTCTTGGAGAACACGGATTGCTATCTGAGTTTCACGGTCAGCTATCCGTGGCTCCTCGGGGTTTCCCCCCACCACGTCGCCGAGGTGGTCGCGGAGTACGGGCCGGATCGTATCCTCGTCGAAACCGATAGCGCGGGGGTGCTCCGGAGCGACGTGTTCGCGTTCAAGCGAACGATTCTCGAAATGTATCGCATGGGACTCGACGTCGAGACGATTCGGCAGGTAGTGTACGAGAATCCGAAACGGATTCTCGCGTAACCGCTGTCGGCCGTATTTGTCCCCCCACGCGCGAGTTTTACAGCGTTCGACGCTCCACGAAGCCGTCGAACTCACCGTTCGGGTGACGGGACACGCCGCGAACCGTGGATATATTTTAAGTGTAGTTGTGCCTCATCTATGCGTATGGATTCTGACCCCTCGTTCGAGGTTCACACGAAACTGGACGTGATGGTGGAGATGCGTGACGGCGTCGAGTTAGCGACCGACGTGTACCGACCCGCGAAGGACGGTGCGGTGCTCGACGAGCCGAAACCGGCGCTCCTGAGTCGAACTCCGTACAACAAGCGGGGGGAAATGACGCGTCACGGCGAGTGGTTCGCAAAACGCGGATACGTCGTAGCCATCCAAGACTGTCGCGGGCGATTCAACAGCGAGGGGACGTTCGAGATGTTTGTCGACGAGCCGGAAGACGGCTACGACACCGTCGAGTGGCTGGCGAACGAAGAGTACTGCAACGGTCGGGTCGGGACGGTAGGGTCGTCGTACGGTGCGTGGGTACAGAGCGCGCTCGCAACGCAGAACCCGCCGCATCTCGAAGCGATGTTCGTCAATCAGGGGCCAGCGAACGGACGGAAGGCAACGCTCCGACATCACGGGGCGTTCGAACTCCGATGGCTCTGTTGGGCGTTCACGCTCGGCGGTGGATTCGCCAAACGGGCGCTCCGAAATTCGGCGCTCCAAGAGCACTTGGCGAACGTCGACGTTCGAGACGTACTGTCCGGGGGACCCGTCAAGCGAGGGCAGTCCGCGCTCAAGCATCTGCCCGAATACGAGGAGTGGCTGTTCGATATGCTCACCACGGGGAGTGCCAGCGACGAGCGGTGGTCCTCGCCCGGGATAAACTTCGAATCGTACTACGAGGAGATGGCGGACGTTCCGACCGTGTATTCGGGCGCGTGGTACGATTCGTATACGATAGGCACTTGCAATAATTTCGAAGCTCTCTCGGACCTGAAATCGTCCGACCAATTCCTCCTCGTGGGACCGTGGACCCACGGGTGGAACGAGTACCCGCTTTCCTCGTGGAACAAAACCTACTCCGGCGAAATCGAGTTCGGGGACCGGTCGTTTCGAGACTATCAGGAGACGAGATTGCGTTTCTTCGAACACTACCTCAAAGGGCGGGATACGTGGCACGAACCGCCGGTTCGATACTTCCGCATGGGAACGGGCGACGGGACCCGATGTGCTGGTGACCGCCTCCTCCACGGTGGTGAGTGGGCCACGGCGGAGGAGTGGCCTCTTCCCGACGCGCGGCCCACGAAATTTTTCGCGCAGCCCGATGGGTCGCTCACCCGTACGGAGCCGACGGTTCGCTCGGCGCAAACTACGTATTCGTTCAACCCACGGGACCCGGTACCGACTATCGGCGGCAACTGTTCTTCGTATGTCACATACGAGCAACGCGATGAGTCGATTCTCGAATACCCGCTCGAAGAACGGTATCTCGTGAACATCACGGGAAGCGGCGGGTACGACCAACGGACCCGCGCGAGTACCTTCGGTGCCGACCCTCCGTACGGACCGCTCGAACGCCGTGACGATGTCGTCGTGTTCCGGACGGAGAAACTGGAAACGGACCTCGAAATCGTTGGCCCGGTACGGGTACGACTCTACGCCTCCAGTACGGCGCCGGACACGGATTTCACCGCGAAACTGATCGACGAATATCCGCCGACCGAGGACTTCACCGACGGATTCGCCCTCAACCTCACCGACTCTATCTGTCGGGCCCGGTACCGCGGTCACAGAGCGGAGCCAGCCCTCATCGAACCCGGCGAGGTGTACGAGTACGAACTCGAACTGTATCCGACCGCGAACGTCTTCAAAGAAGGCCACCGGATTCGGGTCGATATCTCCTCCTCGAACTTCCCGCGGTACGACGTCAACGCAAATACGGGCGGTGGTCTGTACGACGGGAGGCGGTTCGAAGTCGCCGATAACACGCTCTACCACGACCGCGAACGTCCGACCCATATCGAACTACCCGTACTCCCACACTGACGGCGGTATCGAGACCGTTTTCGAGATGGAAACGTCGTGTGAACCGATATCCGGGGTCGAATGCTTCGCCCGTCCAAACGAAAACCGAACTTCTCACGCCGGTCGAAATCGATACCCGTCCCACTCCTGATCCGAGTCTTCCGGTTTCAACCCGGCACCCGGCTCCCGGAGCCGCTCGACGTAGACCGGTTCGACCTCGTCACCGATTTCGATTCCGTCGGTCGTCGATTGGCCCAGCGCACGAACGCTGGTTCCGTCCACTTCGAACTCGACGATAGCAAGCGTGTTCGGGTTCCGAACGCCGGGTGGCGTCGCCGTACTGGTCGTCCACGTCACCACTTCGCCGATTTCGTCGCTGAGATCGATCGTTTCCGTCTGCTCGTTCCCACATTCGGGACACAATCGGTGACCAGGACACGTGATATGACCGTTCGAACACCGGTGTGCGTCGAATCCCATGATCACTTCGCCTCCATAATTGCCGCCGTCGCACAGTTCCCGAACCCGCCGAGGTTACACGTGAGTCCCGTTTCCGCCGTCACCTGACGTGCCCCCGCTTTCCCGAGTAGCTGTTCGTAAATCTCGTATCCCTGCGCGATGCCGCTCGCCCCCAACGGATGCCCCTTCGATTTCAGCCCGCCCGACGTATTGATCGGCAGTTCCCCTCCTCTCTGCGTCCGGCCGTCCTCGATATGCTTCCACGCAGTACCCGTCTCCGCGAAGTCGAGCGCTTCCATTTGCAGTAGTTCGAGGATGGTGAACATGTCGTGTAACTCGGCCACGTCGATGTCATCGGGCGTGAGGTCAGCCATTCGAAACGCGTTCGAACCGGCCGCTTCGACGGCTCGCATCGTCGTCGGATCCGCCCGTTCGTGCACCACGTGCGTATCCGTCGCACCGCTGATACCGGAAACGACGGCGTACTCGTCGGTGTACTCTTTCGCGACCGATTCCGGGCAGAACAGGAGAGCGGCACTCCCGTCGCTCACCGGACAGAAGTCGTACAATCTGAGGGGGTCCGCGATGATCGGGCTCTCCAACACGGTTTCGACGTCGATACGCTTTCGGAACTGTGCTTTCGGGTTGTCGACACCGTTCGCGTGGTTTTTCACGGCGACCTTCGCAAGACTCTCGCGCGCGGCGTCGAATCGATCGAGGTACGTCCTCGCGGTCAGCCCCGCGAACGACGGGAGCGTGGCACCGTGTTTGTACTCGTCGGGATGCGTGATAGACGCGATCACATCCGTGGAGGTGGCGGTATCCGTGTGCGTCATTTTTTCGCCGCCGACTAACAACGTCATTTCGCTTGCACCGGATGCGATCGATTGCCACGCTCCGTACATTCCTGCACCGCCGCTCGCACTCGTTTGGTCGATACGCTGGCTATAGGCAGGCAGAAGACCCAAATCATGCGCCAACGCGTTCATCACTCCCGTCCGTCCTTCGAACTCGCCGCTCGCCATGTTCGAGATGTAAACGTGATCGATGGTCGACGGTGGAACCCCGGCGTCTCGCAGACATTTTTCACCGGCTTCCGCGAGCAATTCTCGAATCCAAGCGTCCCGCTGGCCAAATTTAGTCATTGACCCGCCAATGATGGCTACATTTGTGCACATACTGCTCGGTCGGAAGTTCTTCTAGCACGGCCGTAAAGCTTACCGTGCAAACGTGACAGAATGGCGATAGAAAACACTATGCCCAGTCGCTGTCGTAATACGATATAGTCGTGACCACGAACAAGAGAATTCTAGAGGGAACGACAGTTATCGATCTGTCGACGTTTGTAACCGGTGGATTTTGCTCCGCTATGCTCGCAAACCAAGGTGCAGAAGTCATCAAAATAGAACGACCCGAGGTCGGTGACGATAACCGTCACTCGGGTCCCCCATTCATAAATGGCGAATCACCCTACTTCTGGACGGTGAACTACGGAAAACGGAGCATAGAACTGGATTTGAAAAACGATGACGCGAAGCAAACGCTCTACAGATTGGCCGAGGAGGCGGATGTTTTCATTCAGAACTATCGTCCGGGGACGGCTGAGCGCCTCGATGTCGATTACGATACGATATCCGAGTACAACGACGAAATCGTCTATCTGGCCATTTCCGCGTTCGGACAGACCGGGCCGTGGCGCGAGCGTCCGGGCTACGACCTCCTGATACAGGGAATGAGCGGAATAATGGATGTCACCGGAGAAGAGGGGCGACAACCGGTGAAAGTGGGGCTTCCGATGACTGATCTCATCACGTCGATGTGGGGTGCGTTCGGAACGGTTACCGCACTTTACAGGCGTGAAATCACGGGGGAGGGTGAGTATATCGACCTCGGAATGCTCGAATCGACCCTTCCGTGGCTCACGAAGCAGGCGGGAAAGGTGTTCGCGGACGAATCCCCCGAGCGAATGGGGACGAGGGACCCGGTGCTCGCGCCGTACCAGTCGTTCAGAACGGCCGACGGCTACATCAACATCGCGTGTTTGAACCAGAAGCTCTGGCACGAACTGTGCGAAGCGTTAGACAGACCGGATCTTCCAGTAGACGAGCGTTTCGAGACGAACGCCGACCGTGTACAGAACATGAGTGCGCTCGAGGATGAACTCGAAGAGACGCTCTCGACGAAGGGTACCGACGAGTGGATCGATATTCTCGTCGAGAACGCCGGTGTTCCCGCTGGGCCGGTGTTCACCGTCAAAGAAGCGCTCAACAATCCACAAGTCGAGGCTCGTGACGCGCTCGTCGAAATCGAGCATCCCGAACTCGGAACGGTTCCCGTTATCGAGCATCCGCTCCGGTACAAGTATGCAGAGAGTGGATTTAGCGACCCGCCGCCAACGCTCGGGGAACACAACCGTACGATTTTGCGAAAACTGGAATACTCGGACGAGGAGATAGACCGGCTTAGAGAGACTGGTGTCCATGGAACAAAGAACGACGACACCGAGTGAGCCGGTGTCGGAGCGTATTCAGCCGACGTCATCGTGATTCATCGTTGCTACCACAGAGACTGTATCCTGAATCGGGCGGTCTGTTCGCCGTAGAATCCACGCTACCGCGAGGTTGCTCACGTACGCCCCTGATTTCCGTTCGTTTCACAACCGTCAGCGGAGACGCCACCCGAACGGTTCGTTGTCCGGTCGACTCCTCCCGGGTCTGGACTCCGATTCGAGAAACGACGACCCGCACTCGGCGGTCATTGATAATCAGAAATAGTTGTATTTTTATTCGGGCAGCGACAGTCATCCACCATGGACAAACTCACGGACGTGTCAGCCGAGGTACTGCGGGACGAACTTGCAGATGTGTCGGATCCGAAGGCCGCAAAGCGGCTGATGGTCGCATTAGCGTACGACGGTGGTATCTCTATTTCTACACAGAGCGAACTCTACGGTATCCCGACATCGACGCTGTACTATTGGCTCGATAGAGTCGGTACGGAACCGCTCGAATCCGCGATTCACGACGACGACCGTCCCGGTCGTCCCACGAAACTCGACCGAGAGGAGCGAACCGTGCTTCGACGGGATTTGACGGAGGAACCAAGCGAATCGGGATACGACGCCACCGACTGGACACCCGAACTCGTTCGGAATCATATCGAGGACGAGTACGGCGTTTCCTACTCACTCGGTCATGTTCGTCGGCTCATTCGGGAGTGGACTGTTGACCGACGATAGTTACAGTAACTTTTGTTTATACGGCCTCCCAAATACAAACTCTATTATGTAAAATCTGGGGGAGCTAGTGGTCACTCCCTCGGGAGCGCATATATTTCTCATCCGAACTTCTCACCGTTTCTGTTCTCGAGCTTTCTCGGTGGCCGTCGTTCCGCTTCCGCTGAGAACGAGTTCCCGGACGCGGAACATCGAGGTTCACGGTACGGTTAGCCTCATTGGACGCGCGGATCATCGATTTCCGAGCATCCTCTTGCACTGCTTGATTTCCCGTCCTGTATCGCCGCGAACATTCGTACGGCTTCGGTGGGGAACATAGGTGTATTGTTCACACTTATAAAGGACTATATTATTACCGGCCATTATGTCAAACAACGATGCTGGACAACGTAACTAGAAGAGATGCGATGCGGACGACCGCTGCTGCAGCCTTCGGCGGAGCGATGCTAACCGGAGCAACGATAGCCGAACAGCCGAGAGACGCGCGGGAAGACCCCAATTCTAGAGACGTAATTGCAGCACCATCCGGTGCACAAATCGGAGATATCGTCGAGGACAGAGCCCTCATCTGGAGCCGGGCAAGTGAGCCAGCACGGATGTTTCTTCATCTCTCGACCGAGCAGGACTTCTCCGAGAAACGGACAATCCGTGGACCGACGGCGTTAGCGGACAGTAACTATACTGCAACGATGGACATCGAGGGACTCCCTCGAGGCGAAGAAATTTATTACCGAGTGACGTTCGAAAGTCTTCGAAATCCAGGGACTCGAAGCGATCCAGTTGAAGGGTCGTTTCGAACGCCTCCGACCGACCGAACCGATATCCGCTTCGTTTGGGGTGGGGATGTTGCCGGACAGGGGTGGGGAATCGACCCTGATTTCGGAGGTATGAGGACGTTCGAATCGATGCGTGAAACGGACCCGGACTTCTTCATCCACTCGGGTGACGCGATATACGCGGACGGGCCGCTCGAAGAACGTGTCGAACTTGACGATGGTAGCGTTTGGCAGAACGTCGTTACCGAAGCGACGTCCGACGTTGCCGACACACTTGCGGAATTCCGTGGAAACTATCGATACAATCTCCGAGATGACCACTATCGAGCATTCGTCTCCGAAGTGCCGATGATTCCACAGTGGGACGACCACGAAATCCTCAACAATTGGTATCCGAACGAGAAGCTACCGGCGGACGACCCGCACGACGTTAAAAGCGTGAACTTGCTCGCCGCACGTGGTCAGCAGGCATTTCTCGACTATATGCCCGTTCGCCCTCGAGATGATGTGGACGATGCGATTTATCAAAATTTCCCATACGGTCCCTCGTTAGAGGTATTTCGGCTCGATATGCGGAGCTATCGAGGCCCGAATACGGAAAACACGCAGACTGAATCGGGGCCGAAAACGGACTTCCTCGGCGATACGCAAATGAGCTGGCTCAAAGACGCGCTCTCGGAATCCGAGGCGACGTGGAAAATCATCGCGGCGGACATGCCGATCGGTCTCGTGGTCACTGACGGTGATAAGTATGAAGCCGCCGCAAACGCGGACAGCGGAATACCGAAGGGAAGAGAGCTCGAAATCAAGGAATTACTCTCATTCATGCAATCGGAAAATATCCGGAATGTGGTCTGGGTAACGGCGGACGTTCACTACACAGCGGCCCATCACTACCACCCGAAGCGAGCGTCGTTCTCCGAGTTTGACCCATTCTGGGAATTCGTCTCAGGACCGCTTCACGCCGGGACGTTCGGACCGAACGAACTCGATGACACCTTCGGACCGACGGTCGTCTTCGAGAAGAGTCCACCAGAGGGGGAAGCGAACCTCCCGCCAAGTGACGGGCTTCAGTTCTTCGGACAGGTCGACGTCGATGGTCAGTCGGACGTCTTGACGGTGACTCTCAAAGATCTGAACAACGATTCACTGTATACGAAGGAGCTTACTCCCGTCGACTGCTGATTGACAGCGCCAGTAGGACCGCCGATGATGCAAGGAATCGACGATATCCCGACGACTTCTGCGACGTTCTTGGAGAAGCCATCACTGCGATTTAGTCCCGGTGGGGAGATACGTTTGAGATCGCCGACTACCCCTCACTATTCAGCTTCGTAATCAGTGAGTCGAAGCTTACCCTCGACCTCATAGAGATGCCCCTTCATGTAGAGCCGTTCAACGATGTCCTCGGCAGCAGGCCGCTCAAGATCTTCTTCATCCTTCAGAATCGCGTACGCTTGCTCGTACGTAAGTTCACTCTCGTCCGGGAGCGCGGTCGCGAGCGCATCGAGTGCTTCTTGGGCGAGTGGGGAGAGCGGTGACGTCCCATTCGAGACCATTCGTACTACCAAATTCGCGGACGCGATAGGTAAACCCTCGGACAGAGTTCGAACGTGACGCTATTCGTTGAGATACGCTGACCACGTTCCGAAGCGTTACGCTTCCTACGCGATGGTTGCGTTTCAGTGACTACTGGGGGCGTCTCGAACCGATATTTTCGAAGAACCCCGAAAGAGAGTAGTTAATATTCGTCTCTCCGATAGCGAATCAATGCGATTCGGGGCAGTGAGTTCATCAAACGCTCCCAGTACTGTGATTGCTATCTCGGTGACTCCTGTTCCTACCGACGACGTTTGGGTCGCCACGGCTGGGACGAGAAATAGGTAGTCGCACGAAAGATACACACCTCTTTTCGTCCCACCAGTGCGAAAACGAAAACTCCCGGCGACGTCTCAAAGTCCCGATTTGAGGATGAGGTTCTTGCCGAGGAGGAGGTCCAAGGTGAGCGGGACGGCCACGGTGATGAGCATCAGCACCGTCGCCATCGCGTTGATCATCGGCGTGATGCTGGTGCGAACCATCGTGTAAATCTCGATGGGCGCGGTCGAGGTCGCCGGTTGGACCCAGAACTGGGTCGCCGTGAACTCGCCGAAGCTGATGACGAACGCGAGGAGCATTCCCGCGGCGAGTCCCGGCGCGATGAGTGGCAGGGTCACCTCGAAGAAGGTCTCCAGCTCGTTCGCGCCGAGCGTCATCGCGGCCTCCTCGACCGACTGGTCGAACCCGTAGAGTTGGGCTCTGACGGTGACGAAAATGTAGGGCAAGACGAGCGTCGTGTGGCCCGCGATGAGGAACAGGTAGTTCTTCTGGAACCCCATTTTCGTGAGGAAGGCCGTCAGCGCCACGCCGATGACGACCGGGCTGATTATCATCGGCAGGAAGAGCACGCTCGATAGGATGTTCTTCTTGGGGAACGACCGCCGGACGAAGCCGAGGGCGGTTATGGTGCCGACGATGCCCGCACACACCGACGCGCCGAGCGCGACGATGAAACTGTTCTTGAGCGCCGTGAGCATCCGGTCGCTGTTGAGGAACGTCTCGTACCATTTGAGACTGAACCCCTCCGGCGGGAACGTCGGGAACTTCGACGGTTGGAACGAGATGACGACGACCGCGAGGAGCGGGAACAGGAGGAACAGGTACACTAACCCGGTCGTTCCCTTGATTGCGTTCCATCCGAGTTCGTCGCGGGTGCTCATTCTGAACCACCCCCGAACACGTCGTCGAGGCCAACGAACCGGTTGAACAGGCTGATGAGGACGAACAACACGAGCAGGTAGACGACGCCCATGGCGCTCGCCAGCGGCCAGTCGAGGTTCTGACCGAAGGTCGTCTCGATGAGGTTGGCGACCATCGTGTTCGACGGGGCACCCAGCAGCGCCGGTGCCATGTAACTCCCGACCGAGAGGATGAACACGAGAATCACACCCGCGCTGATACCCGGGAGCGTCAGCGGGAGCGTCACCTCGTAGAACGCCCGCAGCGGCGTCGCACCCATCGTCTTTGCGCTCTCGATGAGCGAGTCGTCTATCTCGTTGACGCTGTTGTATATCGGGAGTATCATGAACGGTAGCAACGCCTGCGTGAGTCCCGAGATGACGGCGAGGTCCGAGTAGAGGAATCCGCCACTCTCGATGCCGACCCACCCGAGCATCGACACGAGGAGGCCCTTGTTCCCGAGGACGAGAATCCACGCGTAGTACCGGATGATGAGCGGCACCCAGAAGGGAAGCACGACGAGGAGGAGGAACGCCGCCTTCCACTTCGAGACGGTTCGACCCAGGAAGTACGCGGGCACGTATCCGAGGGCGAGCGCGCCCAGCGTGACGAACACGCCGTACTTCAGGGACTGCCAGAGGATGGTCAGATACAGGTTGTTGAACGTCAGCGTTGCGAGGTCGACGTTCTGGGTCAGGATGAACTCGTAGTTGCTCAGCGAGAACTGCTGGATGATGACGCCCCCCGTGCCGCGCTGCCAGAAGGACAGCGTTACAATGTACAGGAGCGGGGCGAAGAGGAACAGGAACATCCAGCCGAGGCCGAGGCCCGCTTGCACGCTTGCGAGGATGCTCTCGTGCCGCTTGATTCGGTCGAACGCGCCGGTGACGGGGCCGGACCGAAGTATCGCGGTCCTGATTTCGAACGCCCGCTCGCGGAGGCCGTCGGTTCCCGTCGAGGCCGACTGAACACCGTTTCCGAACGACTCTTGCTCGCTACTCATGCGGGTTCTCTCTCGGGCGTGTCGTTTACGAGGAGGAGTTCTTCCGCCGGAATCGTGATGAACACCTCGTCTCCAGACTCGTACTCTTCGACGCCGGTGAAGCCGTGTTCAGCGACTGTTACCTCCTCGCCGGTCGAGAGGGTACAGAAGAACAGCGTCTTCTCGCCGAGATAACTCATCGTCGTCACCGTCGCCGACAGTTCGTTCGCGGCCCCGGTTGATTCCTTCGAGATGCTGAGTTTCTCCGCGCGGAGGAAGGCCAGCGCGGGGTCGTTCGGCGAGAGCGTCTGTTCGGTCGATTCGAGCGTCAGGCCGGAGTCGGTCTGGAGTGTGACACTGTCGTCTCCGGTGCTGACCGTCCCCGCGAGTTTGGTCGATTGACCGATGAACTCGCCGACGAACTCCGACTGCGGGTTCTCGTAGATGTCGAGCGGGCTGCCTTGTTGGGACAACTCGCCGCCGTCGAGGACGATGACGCGGTCGGACAGCGAAAACGCCTCCATCTGGTCGTGGGTGACGTAGATGGTCGTGATGCCGATCTCCTCTTGGATGCGTTCCAGTTCGATGCGCATTTTCTGTCGGAGAACGCGGTCGAGCGCGGAGAGTGGTTCGTCCATCAAGAGGACGTTCGGCTCGAACACGAGCGCCCGTGCGAGGGCGACGCGCTGTTGTTGGCCGCCGGAGAGTTCGGTCGGCGAGCGGTCCACCATGCCGGGCAGTCGGACCATCTCGAGCGCTTCCTCGACACGGGTTCGCCGTTCTTCTTTATCGACGCCGCGCATCTTCAGCGGGAATCCGACGTTCTCGCCGACGGTCTTGTGCGGGAAGAGCGCGTAGTGCTGGAACACCATGCCGATGTCGCGCTCGTAGGGTGGTTGTTCGGTCACCACCTCACCACCGATTTCGATGGTTCCCGACGTCGGCGTTTCGAGTCCGGCAATCATACGGAGCGTCGTCGTTTTGCCGCACCCTGACGGACCGAGAAGCGAGACGAACTCACCGCGCTCGGCTTCGAAACTGACGTCATTGACCGCAAGTACGTCACCAAACCGCTTCGTAACACCGGAGATTTGTACGTAGCTCATGTTATTTCGGGGGGTAATCGTGTATTTGAATATAAACCGCTGTCTGAGACGGCTCAGTAGTTCCCAAGCTTGATCTGCTCGAACGTTTGGGACCACTCTTGTTGGTGTTCGTTCTTGAACTTCATATCCTGGAATTTCAGGTTCTCACCGCCGGACGAATCGAAGTCCGGAAGCGCCTTGATGTCGCTCGAGGTGACTTTCGTCGCTGGCGGATACCCGATTTCGGGTGCGAGGTTCTTGATGACGTCGTCGCGGTAGGCGAACTCGATGAACTTCTCTGCGGTGTACCGGTTCTTCGAACCCTTAGCGATGGCGAGCGTGTCCGTCCAGCCCATGGCTCCTTCCTTCGGGATACCGTACTTGAGGTTGTCGTACCCTTCGTCCTGAAGCGAGAGGATGCGACCGCCCCACGCCTCGCCGACGTAGGCGGTCTCGTTGGAGAACAGCGACGTCAGTTCCTGTCCGCTCGTCCAGTACTTCTTGACGAGTTTGTGCTGTTCGGCCATCGCGTCGTACACCTTCTGCACGCCGTCCTCGTAGGACCCGGCGTCGCCCGCCATCTTGTTCGGGTCCATGCCGAGTTTGAGCGCCGTGGTGAACGTTCGGATGTACGGGACGCCCTCCATGGCGACGTTGCCTTTGAACTGCTGGTCGAAGGTCATGTCCCACGAGAGGTCGTTGGAATCGTCGACGTGGTCGGTGTTGTAGGCCATCCCGATGGTACCGTAGTACAGCGGGGCGGTGTGAATCTCCTCGCCGGGGTCGACGATGAAGTCCTTGAACACCGGCATGAGGTTCGACCACGTCTCGATGTTGTCGAGACGGAGCGGTTCGACGAGGCCCTGCTTCGCCGCCGCGTAGGAACTCGCGGTCGAGGGCATGATGATGTCGTAGGAGCCTTCCGGACTCGACCGGACGTTGGCCAGCATCTTGTCCTGCCCGCCGAAGCTCGACTGCTTGACCGTGACGTCGTACTCCTCTTCGAACGGTTCGATGACGTGCTTGTTGAGGGCCTCTTGGGTCGACCCTCCCCACGAGTAGAATTTCAGCGTATCGGTCATCTCCTCATCGCCGGAGGACGAGCCGTCTTTCGTCCCCTCGTTCTCCGTGCACCCTGCCAGGGCCAAAGAACCGATTGCCGCCGTCGTCCCGGTGGATTTCAGGAACGAACGGCGGTTGAGTTTCTCTATCATACTCTATCGGGCAATCCCATTACCAATACTTAAAATTTTCGTGTCATGGTGGTCACAGTAGAACATTTGGATAATTCTTTCGTCTAAATTCTAAAATGGCACGCCGATTAATGGAGTGGGTTGAATCTGGGCTGTCCCACAAATCGCTCGCCGAATCCGAGTATGCTCCGGAGATTCGCCGCCTCCTCGCCGACGAGGGCATCCGGTTACGACCGCGGTTGTTGCTGTTTGCTTATAGAATACGTAGCTCAGTCTATAGACTCTCCTATCTTGTGCCGAATAATCGGAAGCATTGTTAATGCCTCTCCATCTACGACTACGAGACAGCCGCGCGACCATCCGGGTCGGCGTAGCGACCACTTCCATGCAAACGACACGAATCGCGGTAGTCGGTGGCGGAATCGTCGGTTCGAGCGTCGCGTACCACCTCGGCGAGACGGCCGACGCGGACGTGACGGTCTTCGAACAGGGTGAACTCGCGGGCGAGACGACGGCCGCCTCGGGAGCGTTCTGCGGCCTCTGGGGCGATGAACCGCCGGCGTATCGTCGCCTCAAAGCGTACGGCGTTCGTCTCTACAACGAGTTCTTCGAGGCCCCGCGGATGAACTCGCCGTACACGCTCGCACCACGCCTCGAAATCGCTTCGACACCGGAGACGGCCCGGGAACTACGAGCCGAGGCCCGCGAGTGTGCCCACGGACCGGTCGAGTACGTTCCCGGCGACAGACTCGACGCGGAACTCCTCCATCCGGGACTGGACACGTCCGCCGTCGAGAGTGCACTGTACCGTCCGAACATCGGATTTCTCGACGCGACCGAACTCGCCGCGGAGTTCGTCGCACGAGCGCAGAATCGAGGTGTGACTTTCGAGATAGGCACTCAAGTCGAGACCGTGACGACGGCTGACGGCTCCGTTACGGGTCTCGTCGCCGACGGCGAGCACCGCGAGTTCGACGCCGTCGTCGCCGCGGCCGGACCGTGGAACACCCGTATCGCGGGATTGGTCGGCCTCGACCTCCCGATTCGACACACCCTCGGCCCGATTCTCATCTTCGACCCGCCCGCTGGCGTCCCGTACGACACCTTCAGCGTCAAACACGCCGAGAGCGGCGTCTACTTCCGTCAGCAACCCGACGGAACCGTCTTTGCGGGCCACTACCCCGGCGGGTACGACGAGGCTGGGCGCAATATCGACCCCGATGACGCGCCGACTGTGGTCCCCGCGGACCTCCGCGAGAAGATTCGGCGCGTGGTCGAGGCGTATTTCCCGTGGACCGAGGGCGCACGCGTCGCGGACGAGTGGGTCGGCGTTCGCTCGCTGACACCCGACGGCGGTGCGATAGCCGGGTGGACCGAGATGGACGGCTTATACGTCACGGGATTCAACGCCGCCGGTATCCAACTCGCGCCGGTCATCGGACACGTCGTCGCAGAACAGCTCCTTCGCGGAAATCCGACGGACTACTACGACGCGGTTCGGCTCTCGCGGTTCGATGGCTTCACCGACGTGTTTCGTGAGCGGGAGACATGAGGCATCAGTCACCCCGAACGCCCTGATTGCTCCAGACGCTCACTCCACCAACTGACTCGTCGCGTCGGCGACGACCTGTGCGGTTTCGACGACTTCGTCCAGTTGGACGTACTCGCCCGTCCCGTGGACGTTCGCGCCGCTGGGTCCGACGATGACGGTCGGAATCCCGGCGCGGCCGCCGAGGTGATTGAAATCACCGATGCTGGAGAAGTAGCCCACGTCGGGGTCGGTGTCGAACAGCGTGCGGATGCTCTCGAAGAACGGTCGCACGAGCGGGTCGTCCTCGTCGGTCACGTAGGGCTGAAAGTACATGTCCGGCTCCGGCGTCTCCCGAAGTGAAACGTCTACGTCGCTCTTCAAGTCGAGGCCGGCGACGAGTTGCTCCGCGTCCGCGAGGACGGATTCGGCCGTCTCGCCGGGCACGACGTGGCGGTCTATCTCCATCTCACAGCGGTCGGGGACCGAGAGCGGTTCGCCACCGCCCTCGATGGAGAGCAGGCAGACGGAACCGGACCCGAGTTTCGGGTGCTGGCCGAGTTCCATCCCTTCGAAGGCCGCTGCGAGACGCGCTGCGTCGAGCGCGGCGTTCACGCCCATGTCCGGTTGCGACCCGTGTGCGGCCGTCCCGGTAACAGTTACCTCGTAGAGGAAGCGGCCGCGCGCGCCGAGGACGATGGCCGGGTTCTCGATGGTCCGTTGGGTGATGGTCGGCGCAGGTTCGGTGACGACGGCGAGGTCGCAGTCGTCGGTGAGACCGTCTCGAATCGTTGCGTCGGTGCCGAGGCCGAACGGCCCCTCTTCGTCCACGACCGCCGTGAGGATCACGTCGCCGCGGAGGTCGCGCCTCGAGAGCGCCTCGAAGGCGACGAGGAGCGAGGCGAGGCCGCCTTTCATGTCGCACGCACCCTGTCCGTACAGTTTGCCGTCCTCGATGCGGCCCGAACAGGGGTCTTCTTCCCACCCGTCGACGTGCTGGACGGTGTCCATGTGCCCGTTCAGGAGGACCGTCGGCGCGTCGGGGTCGGAGCCTTCGAGACGGGCGACGACGTTGTTCCCCTCGAAACCGGTGATGGCCGGTTCGGAGACCGCGTGATACTCGGGGTCGAGGTCGCGTTGGTCCAACCAGTCGAAGATGTACGCGGCGACCGCTGCTTCCTCGAAGAACGGGCTCGGAATCCGAACGATGTCCTGGAGCAACTCGACCGTCGCGTCGGGGTCTATCTCGGTTGCGATACCGTCGGCTGTGTCGGTGGTGGTGTCGGAAGACATAGATGAGATGAATTACTCCAGCGCCTCCGCGAGCGCCTCGCCGAAGAGTTCGACACCGACCGTGGCTTGTTCTTTCGTGATGGTGAGCGGCGGCGCGAATCTGACCGTGCTCTGGCCGCACGGGAGAATCATCAGGCCGTGTTCCCACGCGGTGTGCATGACCGCCTCGGAGAGGCCGCCGTCGGGTTCGCCCGTCTCGGGGTCGACGAATTCGGCACCGATCATCAAGCCGAGGCCGCGCACTTCCGCGATTTGCGGGAACTCCTCCGCGAGCGCGTCGAGTTCGTCCACCAAGTGTGCGCCGACCTCGGTCGCGTTGTCCAGGAGGTTCTCCTCTTCGATGACGTCGATGACGGCGTTCGCGGCGGCGGCGGCCACGGGATTTCCGTGGTACGTGCTCGCGTGCGTTCCCGCTCCCCACGTCATCACCGATTCTTTGGCGACCATCGCGGACATCGGGAGGCCGTTGGCGATGCCCTTCCCCATCAGGGTGATGTCGGGTTCGACGCCCCAGTTGTCCATCCCGAACCACTCGCCGGTGCGGCCGAATCCGGCTTGCACTTCGTCGGCGATGAGGAGGATCCCGTGGTCATCCGCGAACTCGCGGAGGCGCCGGTGGAATCCCTCCGGTGGCACGACGTAGCCTCCCTCTCCCTGTACGGGTTCGACGACGATACCCGCGATTTCGTCCACGGGAACGCGCGTTCGAATCAGGTCCTCGAGGGCGTCGAACGTCGCTTCCATCGCGGCCTCGCCGCTACCGTACTTCCTAGGCTTCGGGTACGGAATGTGGTCCACGCCGGGGACGAGCGGTCCGAACCCGCGCTTGTACTTCGTCTTGCTCGCGGTGAGCGAAAGCGCGCCCATCGTCCGCCCGTGGAACCCGCCCTCGAAGGCGATGAATCGGTGGCGACCCGTGTGGTGGCGCGCGAGTTTCATCCCCGCTTCGACCGCCTCCGCACCGCTGTTGCCGAAGAACACCTTCTTCGGGGAGTCGCCGGGGGCAATCGCTTCGAGCCGTTCGGCCAGTCGCGTCGGCTCCGGCGAGTAGTAGTCGCAGAACGCCGGGTGGACCAGTACGTCGAGTTGGTCCTTCGCCGCCTCCACGACCTTCGGGTGGCGGTGGCCGACGTTCGTCACCGCGATACCGCTGGCGAAGTCCCAAAAGCGGTTGCCGTCCACGTCGGTCACGTTCAGTCCGCGCGCACTCTCGACGGCGAGCGGGTACGCCCGCGGCGAACTCGGCGAGACGACTTCGCCGTCCGCCTCGACGAGTCGCTTCGCCTTCGCGCCGGGCAGGTCCGTCACGATGTTTGGTCCCTCTACTGACCGATTGTCTTGCTTGCTCATGGCACGGGGTGTGTTGTGGTGGGTATTAAATTATTGGGAAAAGGTTGCACCAGTTAGCAATCTGGGTGTATATTATTGGTCTATTTTGTCGAATACGGACTGAGCGCGGGGAGAGGCGACGTCCTCGCGCCGTAGCGCGAGTGAGTCCCGGATACGACCGCCGTCCGCGACCACTGCTCGACAACTATCGAAGGAAACTCAACAAATTGGAAAGCATTTATGTATTCTATTCGACTTACTACAATCATGGCCGACGTGAACCTCGACGAGAAAGATTTCGAGATACTCCGCTGGTTGGACCGAGAAGGCGACGTGGACCTTGGCGTCGACGAACTGAGCGACAAACTCGGAATCAGTCCCTCGACGGTCTACTACCGCATAGAGAAGTACCGCGAGCAGGGCATCGTCACGGGGAAGGTACCGCAATTGGACCGGAAGGAACTCGGACTGAACCTCACCGTCATCAGCGAAATAAAGAGCGAGTACGGTCCCGGATACGACGACATCGGCGAGCGTCTCTCGAACATCTCCGGCGTCCAGACGGCGTACTTCATGGTCGGTGAGAAGTCGTTCATCCTCATCGCCCACCTCCGCGACCACGACCACCTCCAGCAGTTCATCGACGACATCATCCACACCGATGGGGTCGCTCACTCGGCCACGAACATCGTCCTCAAGACGTTCAAGGATGAACCCCGCCTCCTCGTCAACTACGACGACGAGGACCTCGAAGCGCTCCGTTCCTGAGCCTCGACGTTCGTTCTCGACGAGCCGTCATTCGAAACCGACCTCGTACCTCTCCGCTTTCTTTCTCGTCCCCGCTCCTTCCTTTTCGTCTGCTCTCACGCTGTTCTCCTTCCCTTTTCTCTCACGTCGCTTTCCTTCCACCCTTGTACGCGCACCACCGCTACGACGACTGCCGACAGCCTCACACATTGCTATAGAATCAAAATATCGCGTCTTGATTTGTAACTACTCTCGTGAGGAGAAGATAAATATAGGACTACTACAAACCTGGGCAACGATGACGAAGGTAACAGACTTGGCGAACGCGATCTCGGGTGCTGTCGACGACGGGGATAGCGTCTACCTCGGTGGGTTCACGCATCTCATTCCCTTCGCCGCGGGCCACGAGATAATCAGACAGGAGTACGAGGATCTCCACCTCATGCGGGCGACACCGGACCTCGTTTTCGACCAGATGATAGCCGCCGGATGCGCATCGGCGGTCACCTTCTCGTGGGCGGGCAACCCCGGCGTCGGGAGTCTTCGAGCCTTCCGGCGCGCCGTCGAGGACGGCGTTCCGAACGAGATAACCATCGACGAGTATTCGCACTTCGGCCTCGTCTCGCGCCTCTTCGCTGGCGCGCGGGACATGCCGTTCGTTCCCCTTCGGAGCCTCGTCGGGTCGAGTCTCCCGGAGCACAACGACAGTATCCGAACCGTCCAGAATCCGTTCGCCCCCGACGAGCAGGTCTGCGTCGTCCCGCCGTTGAATCCCGACGTATCCATCGTTCGGGGACAGCGCGCGAGTCCCGAGGGAGACGCGCACCTCTGGGGCATCACCGGCGATGTAGTCGACGCTGCCTTTGCCGCCGATACCGTCGTCGTCTGCGTCGAGGAAATCGTGGACACCGAGACGCTCCGAAGCGACCCCAACAGGACCGAAATTCCGGGGATAGTCGTCGATTACGTGGTCGAAGCGCCCTACGGGTCGCATCCGTCCTACACGCAGGGCTACTACGGCCGCGACAACGCCGCGTATCTCGAATGGGACGAGATGTCGAAGACGCACGAGTCCACCCGAGAGTGGCTCGACGAGTGGGTCTACGGCGTCGAGGACCGCCGCGAGTACGTCGAGAAACTCGGTGCCGAGCGCCTGCTGGACCTCGAACCGACCCGCGACTACGCCGAACCCATCGACATGGGGCGATACGCATGAGCGATTTCGACTACACCGACACGGAACTGATGATAACGCGCGCGGCGCTCGAACTGCGGAACGACGACACCGTTCTCGTCGGCGTCGGCGTCCCGAACCTCGCGTGTAACCTCGCCAAGCGGACGCACGCGCCGGATCTCCAGATGATATACGAATCGGGGACCGTCGATTCGAACCCCGACGCGCTCCCGCTCTCCATCGGCGACCCGGTTCTCGCAACGGGAGCGCGAAGCATCGTCCCGATGTACGAGGGCTTCAGTCGCTATCTGCAGTCCGGCCGCATCGACGTGGGGTTTCTCGGCGGCGCACAGATCGACAAGCGCGGTAACATCAATTCGACCGTCATCGGCGACTACGACGACCCGAAGGTACGGCTTCCGGGGAGCGGTGGGGCCTGCGAAATCTCCAGTAACGCCCACCGGACGCTCATCATCACCCCTCACCAGAGGCGCCGATTCCCCGAGGAGGTCGATTTTATCACCTCGCCGGGGTACGTCGGAGGACGCGAGGAGATGGGACTCCGCGGCGGCCCCGAGGCGGTCATCACCGACAAGGCCGTGATGAAATTCGACGACAGCGGGGAGATGTACGTGGACACGCTTCACGTCGGCGTCACCCGCGACGAAGTACAGGAGGCCACCGGCTGGGAGGTCCAGTTCGCCGACGACGTGACCGAGACGCCGACCCCCGACGACGAGGAGATTCGACTCATCCGCGAGGAACTCGACCCCGACGGCATCTACACTGGTGGTGGCGACTAGTGCGCGACGTGGCACTCGTCGGTGCGGGCCAGAGTCCCTACGGGGAACACCCCGACGCTGGCATCAAGGAATTGTTCGAATCGGCCTACGACGCGATGGTCGAGTCGGTCGACCGCGGATTCGACGCGGACGACCTCGACGGAGCCTACGTCGGCAGTCTCGGCGTCGGCGGCTACCAACTCGGCATCACGGGCGCGTCGCTCACGTCGCACCTCGGACTGACGGGGTTGCCGGTCCAGCGCGTCGAAAACGCCTGCGCCTCCGGCGGCTTCGCCCTGCTCGACGCGGTTCACGCCGTCGGGTCGGGCGCGAGCGATGCCGTCCTCGCGGGCGGGGTCGAGAAGATGCTGGACCTCAGCGGCGACCGGTCGAAGTACTGGCTGGGCGTCAGCGGCGACACCGAGTACGAACGTCTCGCGGGCATGACCTTCGCGGGCGTCTACGCCATCGCCGCCCAGCGATACCTCCACGAGACCGATGCCGAACACGAGCACCTCTCGAAGGTCGCCGTCAAGAACCACGAGAACGGCGCGGTGAATCCCAAAGCCCAGTTCCAGCGCGAAGTCTCGCTGGAGACGGCACAGGGTGCGCCGGAGATCGCCGATCCGCTGAACCTCTACGACGCCTGCCCGACGACCGACGGCGCGGCCTGTGCGATGGTCGTCCCGGCCGACGAAGCGCACGAGTACACCGACGATCCGGTGTACATCACCGGGTTCGGCGGCGGCAGCGACCACCTCGCGCTCCACGACCGGGACACCATCACGTCGCTCTCGGCGGTCCGCGAGGCCGCGAGCGACGCCTACGACCGCGCGGGACTAACGCCGGCCGATATCGATTTCGCGGAGGTCCACGATTGCTTCACCATCGCGGAACTCCTCGCCTACGAGGACCTCGGGTTCGCCGACCGCGGCGAGGGGTGGCGACTCATCGACGAGGGTCGGACGCGACGAGACGGCGACCTGCCCGTCAACACGAGCGGCGGGCTGAAGTCGAAGGGTCACCCGCTGGGCGCGACCGGTATCGGACAGGTCGCGGAGGTGTTCGACCAACTCCGCGGCGATGCGGGCGAACGACAGGTCGATGGCAGCGTCGCCCTCTCGCACAACGTCGGTGGGTCCGGCGGTGCGGCGACCGTCTTCATCTACGAGGTGGACGCATGAGCGTCGGCATAACCGACTACGCCGTCTCGCTTCCGTCCTACCACGTCACCGCCGAGGCGTACGAGGAGGTCTGGGGCCGATTCGCCGCGAGAATCGACCGCAAGACCGTCCTCGCCTACGACGAAGACACCATCACGATGGCCACGGAGTCGGGGCGAGCGGTCGATGGAGGCGGCACGGAGACGCTCGCGTTCGCCACCGCGTCGAACCCGCAGTCGGGGTCGTTAGCGAGTGGACCGCTCTCGCGGGCGCTCGGTATCGACGGTGCACGCCGGACGCTGGAGTTCGGCAACTCGTGGAAGGCAGGCCTCGAAGCGCTCGACACCGGACTCTCGTTCGGGTCGTCCCTCGTGGTCGCATCCGATGCGCCAGACGCCCCCCGAGACGAGGACGCAGAGCACGTCCTCGGTGCCGGGTCCGCGGCGTTCGTCGTCGATGACGACCCGCTCGCGGTCCGCGTCGGAAGCGCTCACTACGTGGACGCCTACCTTCCATCGAAGTTCCGAACGGACGGGCAGGTGACCGACCTCTCGCTCGGCGGCTACACGACCGAGGGCTTCGTGGAAGCGCTCTCGGCCGTCGTGGACGACGCCCTCGCCGAAGCGAACTGCGCGGCCAAGGATATCGACCACGCGGTGTTTCCGCAGGACGACGTGAAGATGTCGTGGCGCGGCGGCGCTCGACTCGGATTCGACGCCGACCAGATGGGTGCCGGGTTCGTCGTCAAGCGCATGGGATTCGCGGGCGTCGCCTCGTCCCTCGTCGGTCTCGCCGCGGCCCTCGACGCCGCGGAGTCGGGTTCCAGAATCCTCGTCGCAGGATACGGGTACGGCCACGGTGCGAGCGCGTTCGTCTTCGAGACGACCGATAGAGTCGAAGACGAGGGCGCATCGGCTGGCGTCGGTGCCGCACTCGACGCGACCGAGGAGTTGAGTTACGCCGAGTACGCGCGATTGCAGGCGGTGTCGAACTGATGGGTGCCCACATCTCGATTCCGGTGTACGAGCGAACCGTGGGGCAGCGATTGGCGTTCGAGGGCGAACGCTGTACCGACTGCGGGACCGTCGCGTTCCCCCCGAAGGGAGCCTGTCCCGATTGCCGAAACGACGCGTTCGAGGCGGTCGACCTCTCGGGAGAGGGTACCATCTACTCCTATACCGTCCTCTCGCCGGGTGGTGCGCCGCCGGAGTTCGCCGGACAGGCGCAGGCGGAGGGCCGGTACGTCGTCGCCATCGTCGAACTCGACGAAGGGCCGCGAATCACCGCGCAGGTCACGGATGTCGACCCGACCGAGGTGGCGGTCGGTATGTCCGTCTCGGGTCGCATTCGCCGCATCTACGAGGAGGAGGGAATCGTCAGATACGGGTTCAAGTTCGTCCCCGCGACGGAGTGACTCGCCGCGGGGTGAGGACGCGAGAATCGGATCGTCGATTATCCGTCCCGAACCCCGACACCACCCACTAATTCATCTCTGAGCTAACAAACCCGTCCTAATTTAGAATCATCACAATATATCCACTTCTATTTTGGTATCTAGTTAGTTTTATTAGCGCTCGGTTCGAGGTGCATGACGAACGAGCACAGTAACCATGGAATTGGAACACTACACCGGCTCGGTTCAGGAGAACCATCAGCAAGCGAGCGAGGAGGCACAGTCGTTCGGGACGTTCGAAGCGTGGATCGGTGGGTCGTCTCACCCAGCGGAAAGCGGCGAGACGTTCGAGACGCGCGACCCCGTCGTGGACGAACCCATCCTCTCGGTACCTCGCTGCGACGAGGTTGACGTGGACGCGGCCGTCGAGGCCGCACGGGACGCCTTCGAGAACGAGTGGGGCAGCGCGACGCCCGCGGAGCGCTCCGAAACCCTCCTCGAATGGGTGTCGGTGCTCCGCGACCACCTCGAAGAACTCGCACTCCTCGAAAGCCTCGACGTGGGAAAACCGCTGTCGTACGCAAAAGGCGAAGTCACGAAGGGTATCGACTTCATCGAATACTACGCGAACATCTGTCGCGCCGAGGGCGGAAAGGAGATCGCGGCGGCGAACGACGCGCACATCTACACCCGTCGCGAGCCCTACGGCGTCGTCGGCTGCGTCACGCCGTGGAACTACCCCCTCGTCCTCACCTCGTGGAAGATCGGCCCGGCGCTCGCCGCTGGCAACGCCGTCGTCCTGAAACCCGCCGAGCAGAGTCCGCTCACGGCGCTCCGAATCGCCGAACTCTCCGAGGGCGTCCTGCCCGACGGCGTTTTCAACGTCGTCCCCGGCTTCGGCGAAGAGGCGGGAGCGCCCCTCACGGGTCACTCCGACGTGCAGAAGGTTTCGTTCACCGGCGAGGACGTGACCGGCGAGGAAGTGATGAAGTCGGCCGCCTCGAACATCACGCCCGTCACGCTGGAACTCGGTGGCAAGTCGCCGTTCGTCGTCTTCCCCGACGCGGATATCGAACAGGCCGCCGAGACCGTCGCCGGGAGCATCACGTACAACACCGGCCAGTCGTGCGACGCCTGCTCACGCGCGCTCGTCCACGAGGACGTTCGTGACGAGTTCGTCGAGAAGTTGGTCGAGGAGATGGAGTCACACACTATCGGCGATACGCTCTCCGAGGGGACCACGTTCGGCCCGCTCGTCTCCGAAGCGCAGTACGAGAAGGTGACCTCGTACCTCGAACTCGGCGTCGAGGAAGGTGCAACCCTCGCAACCGGCGGAAACGCCGTCGAAGTCGAGGGCACCGACGATGGGTGGTTCGTCGAACCCGCCGTCTTCGTGGACGCCGACAACGACATGCGAATCGTGCAAGAGGAGATATTCGGACCGGTCGAGACGGTCGTGACCTTCAGCGACTACGACGAGGCCATCGAACTCGCCAACGACGTGGAGTTCGGCCTCGCCGCGGGCGTGGCGACGGAGAACGGCTCGCTCGCCCACCGCGCGGCCGCCGATATCGACGCGGGAAGCGTCTGGGTCAACAAGTTCTACGGACGCACCGTCACCGGTAGCCCGTTCGGCGGATTCAAACGCTCCGGTATGGGCCGCGAGTGCTCCCGCGACACGCTCAACGCCTACACCCAAGAGAAGACGGTCCACGTCCCCATCGAGCAGGACCCGACACTCTGAATCCACCGTCGATTCTGGCCTCCCACCTATTTCGTTCACACCGACCCCGTGACGCGAGTCTGTCTGGCACCGGTTTAGATTACTCTGGTGTGTTTTGGAACCTCTACAAAATCCGCATTTCTTAGTAAGACTTATTTTATTATAGGGTGCAGTCAATCGTGATAGATGGCACATCAGAACCACATCTTCTACAAGTGGGGAGGGGGAATCGAGCCCGACCTGCCGAGGATAGACTACGCCACAGACGAGTTTCTCGTGACCGAAGACGGCGAGCGACTCATCGACGCCGCGTCGGGCGCTGCCGTGACTAATCTCGGTCACTCGGTTCCGGGCATCGACCAGATATTCGAGTCACAGTCGTCGAACGTCTCGTATCTCAGTCTGTCTCACTTCTCCCACGACGCACCCGAGGAACTCGCGCGCACGCTCGCGGCGCGCTCCCCCGGCGATCTCTCGAAAGTGTTCTACACGAACTCGGGGAGCGAGGCAAACGAGGCGGCGTTCAAGCTCGCACGCGAGTACTTTCGTTCGCGTGGGAAGACCGAGAAGTCCGTCGTGATCTCCCGCTGGCAGTCGTATCACGGTGCGACGTTCGGCGCGCTGTCCGCGACCGGGAACACGCTTCGACGGCGGGGCTACGAATCGTTCCTGGCCGATTGGGAGCACATTTCGCCAGCGTACCCGTACCGGTGGTCGTTCGAGGGAACGCCCGAAGAGCAGGCCCGCGCCGCCGCGCGTGAACTCGAAACGACGATTCGCCAACGCGGTCCCGAGACGGTCGCAGCCTTCATCGCCGAACCGGTCGGCGGCGCCAGCATCCCCGCGACCGCACCGCACCCCGCCTACTACGAGGAAGTCCGCGACATCTGCGACGAGTACGACGTGCTCTTTATCGCGGACGAGGTGATGACCGGATTCGGCCGAACCGGGCCGCTGTTCGCCATGGAACACTACGGCGTCGTTCCCGACATGATGACGCTCGGAAAGGGCCTCACGAGCGGCTACACGCCGATGAGTGCCGTGCTCGTCCGCGACCACGTCGCCGAGGAGTTCACCCACGACGGCGCCTCGTTCGCCCACGGCCACACCTTCGCCGGAAACCCGCTGTCCGCGGCCGTGGCGAACTTCGTCGTGGACCGGTACACGGACGATGTTCTCGAACAGGGCCGCACTCGCGGCCGCCAACTCGTCTCCGAACTCGACGCGCTCCGAGACCACCCGATGGTCGGCGATTTCCGCGCGATGGGGCCGATGGTCGGACTGGAGTTCGTCGCCGATAGGGCGACGAAAGAGCCCTTCGACCCCTCCTCGAAGGTCTACAAGCGGGTCTACGACGCCGCACTCGACCGCGGCGTCTACACGTACCCCGGAAAGGGGTCGGTCGATGGGCTGGCGGGCGACCACCTGATGCTCGCTCCGCCGCTGACACTCGGTGAGGCCTCGGTCTCTCGAATCGCCGACGCCGTCATCGGTTCGATTGAAACGGTCTACCGCCGCATCAATCCGGAGGTGACTACCTGATGTCGAAAATCGAGGAGAACGGGGTTGCGGCCGAGGGGTCGAACGCGGAACCCGAGACGGCGCTCGAAACGGCCCGGCGGCAACTGGAACGCGCCGCGGGACTCGTGGACGTGAACCCGGGTATCATCGAACGGTTGAAACACCCGACGAAGGTCCAGCGCGTGGCGGTCCCGCTGAAGCGCGACGACGGCACCGTTGCGGTCTATACCGGCTACCGCTCCCAGCACGACGACGTTCGCGGGCCGTACAAGGGCGGCCTTCGCTACCACCCGAACGTCACCGAAGACGAGTGCGTCGGGCTTTCGATGTGGATGACGTGGAAGTGCGCCGTGATGGACCTCCCCTTCGGCGGCGGCAAAGGCGGCATCGTCGTGGACCCGAAGGACCTCTCGCCCGGCGAGAAAGAACGGCTCACCCGCCGGTTCGCCGAAGAGGTGCGCGATTTCGTCGGCCCGGAGAAGGACATCCCCGCACCGGACATGGGGACCGACGCGCAGACGATGGCGTGGTTCATGGACGCCTACTCGATGCAGGAGGGCGAGACCCAACCCGGCGTCGTCACCGGCAAGCCGCCCGTTCTCGGAGGGAGTTACGGTCGCGCGGCCGCACCCGGTCGGTCAGTCGCCATCATCGCTCGCGAGGTCATCGACTACTACGAGATGGACATCGAAGAGACGACCGTCGCGGTCCAAGGATTCGGTTCCGTCGGTGCGAACGCCGCCCGTATCCTCGACGATTACGGTGCGACCATCGTCGCCGTTTCGGACGTGAACGGTGGCATATACGACCCCGATGGCCTCGATACCCACGCCGTACCGACCCACGAGGAACAGTCGGAAGGCGTTATGAAGTACGATGCGCCCGCGAAGATTTCGAACGAGGACCTCCTCGAACTCGACGTGGACGTTCTCATTCCCGCCGCCATCGGCGACGTCATCACCGCGGAGAACGCGGAAGACGTCCGAGCGGACATCGTGATTGAGGGTGCCAACGGGCCGACAACGTTCGCAGCCGCGGAAATTCTCGAATCGAAGGACGTCGCTGTCGTTCCCGACATCCTCGCCAACGCGGGCGGTGTGACCGTCTCGTACTTCGAGTGGCTCCAGAACATCAACCGTCGGTCGTGGTCGCTCGAACGCGTGAACGACGAACTGGAGACGGCGATGCTCCGCGCGTGGGACGACGTGTCCGACGCCAAAGCGGAAGTAGACGTGACGTGGCGCGACGCCGCCTACGTGGTCGCCCTCTCTCGAATCGCCGAGGCCAAAGAATCCCGCGGACTGTGGCCCTGAGTTACCACCGTCGCGCCAAACGATTGTCGAAGGGCCGTCTCAGTCCCTCCAGCACGACGAACACGGTTGGATGCTCGAGCAATTCCAGTCATCGGGATGAGCGTACTCACGACGAGAACGATTGAACCACCGACAGGGAGTACGACGCTCTCGGAAATATGCGATAAAAAATTTCGTATGCAGTTCATCCGATGGACGAAGCGGTCCTCCAGTCACGAGGAAGCACTCACAGCCACAAACCTTTGGGACGAATCCGTCTAGCTCTAGCGGATGAGAATGCGCTCGAAACGGGTCAAAAGACAACCAAGGCGGCTGAATTCATCCGTCACGGCCGATGCTGAACGACGGAGTTCGGGTGGATGACGTCCTCCTATACCCGAAGAGGGATTCTTCGCGTGACCGGCCTCGCTTCCGTCTTCCCTTTCTCTGGCGGTCTCGGGAGCGGTTGGCGTTCCGAATCCGCCACGTCCGAGTATCGGACCACTGCCGTCGGTGGTTTCGAGCCGTTTCCCGAAGCGGTCCGCGACCGAGCCCGCGCGCTCGGAGAAGCGGTACAACGGTCGGTTGTCCGACTATCGACCGATTCCGGGGGTGGGTCCGGGTGGGTCGTCGATAGCGGATACATCCTTACGAATTCTCATATCGTTCGAGAAGCGGCGTCGGTAGCGTTCGAAACGTTCGATAACCGAACTGGAACGGCTACTCGTGTCGGCTTTCACCGGGACCTCTTTCCGGATATCGCCCTGCTCAAGACGGACCTCGAAACCCCGCCTCCGCTTTCACTGGCGACGAATGCACACCCCTCTCCGAACGATGTGGTGCTCGCGGTCGGACATCCGAAAATGGTGGGAGACTGGGTGATTTCCCTGGGTCGGTACGAGCGCTACAATCCACATTCGGATTGGATAGAAGCGACGATTCCCACCGGAGATGGTAACAGCGGCTCACCGCTGTTGCGGATGGACGGGGGCGTCATCGGCTGTGTCAATGGAACTACTCGTGAGAAACACACGATAGCGCGTAAAAATCGACCGAAAACAGTGTACGCCACGTATCCGAGACGACTCACGGTCGCGTCGGCAACACCAGCAGACACCATCGCAAAATGGGTGTCGAGGTGGCGATGAAATAGACCGATAGCGCATACTTCTGTCTTCAAGCGAAGGTCACGCGATGGGCATACTGCGCCGATCCGCGAATCCCGACGTTATGCACTGCTTCTATTCCAGACACAACAGTGAGACGCGCGAGGAAATAATTTGTGAGCGCGGCACTGATTGATTTCTGCTTTCCCGCCACAATCGGAGGCGTTTTAAATAGGAGCGAGTGACTTCTCAATGGACCTTTGAGATACGATGAGTGATCGAATTCACAGCATAGATACGCTGCGAGCAATCGCTATATTCTTCATTGTCATCGCACACGTTCAACCGTTCCGGGGCTTCGGAACGGGCGGGAATTACGTCTACTTCGTACTGGACACTATCGGTCAATTCGACGTTCCGTTCTTTTTCGTAACGTCCGGATATTTTCTCGCGGAGACGGTGAACGTCGACAACGTCAAATCCACCGTGAGCGGCTCCGTCCAGAAACTCGGGTCGATATATCTGTTCGGGAGACTCCTCTCTGTAACGGCAGTGATCGGTCTCGCGTTATTCCAAGGCGTTCCCGTAGCGAATGCTCTCATCGCTCACGGCCTCGGTGACATCTCCACCATCGACTTACTGTACTACGGAAACGCACTCTCCGTTCCGCTGTGGTTTCTGACGGCATTGATATTCTCTCTCGTTTTCGTCGCTTGCTTCGTCAAGCTCGGAAAAACCCGCTACCTGTTGCCCATCGCCGCGCTCGTTCACATCGTTGGCCTCGTCGGAACGAATTATCAAATGATCGCGAACGTACCGTTCCGAACGCGGGACGCCCTCTTCTTCGGCTTCTTCTACGTCGCTCTCGGATACCAAATCAACTCGTCCGACTGGACGCCGAACGAGAACCGTCGCCACGTCTATCTCGGAGCAGTCGGCCTTTTTGCGGGAGTCCAACTCGTCGAGCAGTACGCGATCGGCTACATCATTCGCAATAACGTTCTTCGCCAAGAGATATACTTGACGGAGTACACGATCTCGACGATATTCTTCGTTCTCGCTCTCTTCGCATACGTGCTCTCGAACCCACAGTTGGGGAAGAATACGATTCTCCCGAAAGTGGGGCGACACGCCCTCGGGATATATCTGCTTCACGTCCCGTTGATTCGTCTCTTCCGGACGATGAACAGAGTTTGGCATCCGACTATCGGAATCGACCTCACGTCGACGCTTCTCTGGCAACTGGCGATAACGCCGGTGGTGTACGTTCTTTCGCTGGTAGTCTATCTCTTCTTGGCGAGGGTACACATCATAGAACTCGGGGGAAGCCATACCCCGTGGTTAAACCGTTTCCGGTCACGTGGCCGAGTTCTGGTGCGAGATAAGCATCCGGATGACAACTGATACCGTGTCGACGAGGGCGATTGGCTTGAGGGGATCGAACTAGCGATATTGACTTGGCCGAGTTGCAGATGAATTCTCAGCGAAAAATTAATACGCTTGGCAAGGAGTTCAAGGAACTTCAACAGCGCGTCGCGGAGTTGGTGGAGGGCATCGAGACAAACGGACGTCGCGAGGACGACGAACAAAAGCAGGCGTGGTATTCGAAGCGATAACCTCCTGTACTTTCATCACCGTTCCAGTTCATCACTTTGTATCATACAGTTCTAATTGTATTCTAACTGCTGTGAAGATGAGTACACTAGATGGAATGCTTCTACTATGAGCGACCGTTCGTCGTCTCATTGCAAAAATGACTCCCCGATGGTCGGGCGGACCCTCATCTGATGGCAAATACGGTTCTACCGGTACCGCGGGAATCGAGAATCGATTAGAGTCGTAGACAGCACGGTGAACGCCGGTTGATGAGTGACGGCGTTAGCTCCACATTCGCGTCTTCGTTCATTCCTCATAGACGTTAACGTCGAATTTACCACGCCATTCGTACCTACGTCCTGCCCACACGAACGACCTTCGAGAAACCCCGTACAGGAGGAGCGGGAATTGAATAAGCGCCGAGGGGTAGGCGAGAATCGCCGTCCAACGTTTCACGCCAAAGAAGAGATAGGTAGTAGCATATAACAGAGTGAGCAAAATCAGCGCTAGAACCGGGAATAAAAGGCACCCAATTAGTGTTATCGCTGCAGTGAGACAGAGTACGGCAAATGCCTTCGGATCTTGATAACGGACGATTTGTGTGAATCTGGTGTGGCGCTCTACCGTTTGACGGAAACTCCCTCCGATGGGGACGGTACGGACTCGCCGTAGAGGGGTGACATCGAGGTATTCGGTAAGAACGCCGTCGTCGCTGATAGTTCGTTGGAGGTCGTCCAAGAACGCCCGCTCGTCTATCTCGATTCGGTCGAACATGACGGCACCCCCCCAGACAATATCGCCAGTATATACACCCAGCGTCCCACCGAGCGCATATACCGGTTCTAACATCATCGCCAGTGGATCTTTCCCGATAAAGAACGGGATTTCCGTAACGGGCCCGTTCTGCTCGTAGTCTCGATGAAGTTGTGACAGCCAATCCGGAGAATGGTGGAAATCATCGTCCGTCCAGATGAGGCGTTGATGCGATGCTTCCTCCATTCCTGTCGCAATTGCATTCGCCTTCCCGGAACAGCGCTTTGGACTCCCTGCAAACAATATTTCGACCTGTTCAGGGAGCGAGGAAATCTGTCCGGCGACGGGGTCACTTTTCGAGTCGCAAATGATGAGAAGTTCGTCTTTATCGCGTAATTGTGCGCTTAGTTCCTCACAGACGGAGTTCCAACGTGTAGTCGGGAGGAGGATGGATATCGGAGGGTGTTCTTCCATGAATGAGTGTCAGACCACAGTATGAATTGATTTACGGCAGCATCTCGGAATCGAAGCCGAAACTGTTTAAATCGCTATTCGTCAATAGGAGCAGCCCTGAGGGTCGTTTCGGGACGCGAATCACCCCGACCGTTTCACGCCGGTCGTACTCAGGTACTTCTGCAGCGGCTAACCTCGTCAAATGAGTAAGGAGCAATCCGATTATAACCTGCCCACCGCGTTTGGCCGGCTTTGCTCCTCTCTTCGAACCTGAAGCGACGATATTCTTGCGGCGATACGGAAATCCGAACTTCCCGCCGTGATCGCCCGGTGGGGAGCAGATTCGCTCGGAATTGAGCGACCGTCCACTCATCGACGGCTTGAGAATGAGGGAGTAGAGCAGGAAAATCACGCCCGCGGGGTGAAACGATTCACCCGATAAATCATCACGCCCCGGTTTTCGAATACGAGTGTGTACTCCGGCGACCGCACGAGCGACCGGCGCATTCGAATTGATTGGATGTGATCGTCTCGTCGTATCGTATATTCCCCTTTTGGAACATACACGTATTCCGGGTGTAGGTCCGCGTTCTGAAACGACTGTGTGAGACAACCAGCGCTCTTGCAAGCCGATGTCGAGTCGTATAACCTCTTTTGACGCTCGAACTGGGGGTTACCTTTCCACTCGACACCCCACGGACTCATGAGGCTCGTACGGTGTGTCAGGAACGGGAACAGTTCTGCGGCATCACCGAGTACGACGAACCGTGACGAGGGGAGGGTGTGACGTTTTATCCACCCCATGGCGCGTTCGTCGTGTCGATCCATGTACGATGCGGGAAGGAGTGTTTCTGTTCGATTCTCGGTGGCACCATCGGTCGTCATCAGGACACCGCCAGCGACTATCGAACTGCCGATCAGTGCGAGCAGAAGTAGTGAAATGTATCGTTCCCGGAACTCGCCTCCCAGTTGACTCTTGGCGATCGGCAGACAAACTTCGCAGATGAATACTGCCGCCGCCATCGCCCCCGCGACGTACAGCAATCGATCCTGCGTCAGGAGATATCCCGTCAGTAGCATCCAAATCGGTACGAAAAATTGCCGCTGTCGGACGAGGGCCAAACTCCCGGCGACCGAGAGGGCATAGAAGAGCCATTGAGACGGTGATACCAACGGTTTGGCGAACGAGTCGAAAAGGCGAGTGATTCCGCCGCCGAGTCCGTCGTGTGTCCCGGCCGCAGCGGTGAAAATCGATATCCCGTGCATCGAAACGACGTGCCACCACCACGGTGCCGCTAGTATGATTCCCCCGATTGCGACCGATGCACCGAGTCCTACCCCGCTCCGCGATCGATCGAAAAAGCCGACCATGAGAAGGTAGCTAAGACCAAAGAACGCCGTGTACACGGGATGGGTGAGAATCGTAAGGGCGAACAATACTATCGACGGCAAAAGCCATCGTCGATCCTTCGCTTTGAACGTTCGTATGCCAGTGTAAAGGCCAGTGAGAACGAAGAGAAACGCCGCCGCGCGGACGACGCCGCCCGCCGCGAGGTGCCATTTGAGGACGACCGGTGTTACAGCCAGTACGACGGTGGCACTCCCCGCTTGCGTCGGTGATTCGAGGAGCTCTTTCGCGAGGTAATAATAGGGAATCAGATACACGACCGTGAAGAGTCCCGGGAGGTATCGCGTGAGTGAAATCGGATCGAGACCGAGCGCATCGTGAAGAACTGCGATCACGTAAAACATCAGCGGTGGATACGCGAACGGAACTCCTCCTGCAGTGTAGTGTGGAATCGTTTCCGGTAGCCGATACCCGTGCGTGCTAATCTGTTCTGCGATTGCGAGATACAATCCCGCACCGTGTGCCGGATATGGATAGATGGCGAGATATGTCAGATAGACCAACGTGCCGACGGTTACAACGACAGAAAGCCAGACACCGTCACGACCCACCCACCCAGTGCTGAAGGACGCACGAACGCGGCCCTTGAGGGACATTCGTCTGGTTGATTGCAACGACCGGTATTGGGTCTACTGGTATCGCGGCCGACCCGTGGAGACATCGTCTCGCTGGTTTCTTTTCGTCGTTTCCGGGGAGAGCGGGGGATATGGCCCCGTGGGGTGTGGTCTGGTGGGCCCAAGGAATAGGTACAATAGTCACCTTAATCAGCTATTTTGAGCTTGCCTCTTCGCTGTTGTCGATCTCTCATTCAGCAAGGAAAATAGTACGCACTGATGCACTTTTTCCACCGACTATGTGTACCCCAGACGTGGTTGTCCCACCGACGATATTATTTTCTCATCGCACGAAGGACAACGGTCAGCGAAAATCCTCCTCGTATCTACTCCTTATCGCGAGAACGACTTAAACAGGGCGGCGGTACCCACGCGTGAATCGAAGTAGTCAACGAATGGAATCGCCGCGATGTATCGACTTGCCGAGAACGATTGAACCGCGTCACGATGGATGTTGGTGTTTTATTTTCTCGGCAATCTGACCAGGAACCGGCGTCCCACAGTCTTTGCACTTCCACGTCGGATAGACCTCGCCCTGCTCTTTCACGAGATCCTGCTTGTACTCGAGGGTCGCACCGCACGTACAGCGGTATGACGTGGATGACATACTTGGTAGGTCGTGACGCTATCGGATAAACTACAGGCGATGAGGCTTACCAGTACGGGAATACAGTATCGGAGATGGGAGAATATGGTGGATAAGGGAGAATGGGACTTCTCGGGGATATCGTGAGCAGTTTCTCTGTTGCCGTCACGTCGGGACCCCATTCACTTCGTCTACGTCCATCCCCTCCAATGAACCACCTCGACAGCACCCCACAGTACGACGATAAGCGCCGCGAGGGCGAGGAGATTGAATTCTAGCGGACCGATCCACGTCGGGAGTACCCATTGAGCGGTGGTGTAGACGTACGTGTACGTGGCATCGATCCTGGCCACCGGGCCACTCCCATCCTGCCCGACTGCTTTCGTATCGACGGCATCGCTTCCCTCGAGTTCGGTTATCGGTGGTCCCGACGGTTCGTCCCCGTACACCGGCCGTTCGACGTCGTACGGTTCGAAGGGAATCTTCACTTTCCAGACGACGTCTCCGCCCGGCGTCACTTCGAGAGCGCGATTGTTGTTACTGTCGACGATGAGCGTGTTCCCGTTCGGCAGGCGGTCTGCGTCTCGCGGCCAATCCAATCCCGTTCCGTAGGACCAGGTCTGTTTCCATCCGCTCTCCGTCTTTTCGTACTCGACGACGCGGTTGTTCTCGCTATCCGCGACGAGAACCGTGACCGGGTCCCGCGAGAGGAGAACCGGGTTGTGCTGTTCGTTGAGGATGTCGTAGTTATCTTCCTCCCCCAGCGTCCAGCGAACGCGTTTCGATTCCCGGTCGATAAGCATGACACGGTCGAAATTCCGCGGACTGACGAGAAACGCGGACCCGTCGTCGACCGCATCGATGTCGTTCAAGTGAGTGTATCCACCGGGACCGCCCCCCGCACTCTCGGGGAAGTGCTCGCGGAACCGGTACTCCCACACGACCTCGTCCTCGGAGCGGTCGTACACGAACACGCGGTTTTTCTTGCTCAGGTCGGCGATAGCGTACCGATCTCCCCCGAGGTAGTCGATGTCGTGCGTTCCGGGTGGAATCTCGAACTTCTCGAGTACCGTCCCCGTCCGCCAGTTCATCTCGATGGCGTAAAACGTCACGTCGAACGAAAACGCGGACTTGTTCATACTCCCATCACGGGCGACGAAGAGAACCCGATTCTCTCCGAGCGGATCCACATCCATATATCGGTCGTATTTGCTGTGTATCCAGACCGGTTCGTTCGTCGTCGTGTCGAACGCTACCAATCTCGCCTGCCCCGTCGGAAACTCCTTTCCCTGTGCGGAAACGAACGTGACGTCCTCAACCGGAATATCGTTTGCTCGTCGATTTGCCTCCTCCGAGACCGTCAAATCCTCGTGCATCAATCCGCTCGCCGCGACGGGTGCCAGAAGTACTAGCACGACGATAAGGATCGACACTCGAAATTTTTGGGTTGGCATCCACAACCACAAACGGACTCATTAGATATTAATCAACTTACAGTATCGCACCGGCGGAGACAGTCGTTCGCGACCACTTCTGTTCTCACACTTGCCACAAAGAGAAACATCACAGAAGTTCACGAAATAGATGTGGAACGTGCGGAACCGATACCGAAACCGGTATTCTCCCTCACATAGCTCGCGACGCTCCCATCGATGTGGATATCTTGATGGTCTTCATTTGGAGCACTGATTCGATAACTCGTTTCGATTTTTCGGCGTCCGTGTTCTGCAGAAGTTCGGAGATGACGGCGGGAACGATGTGCCACGACGCGTCGGACGGCTCCGTCAACCAGCTGTCCATTCTCTCGTCCTCGCCATCGATGGTGAGGTTCTCAGACGAACAGCAATTCCGTTATCCCATAGCTTCTTCCCAACTAGCTCCTTACAAAAAGAGTGATGGAGTACCGCTACACCGGCAACGCTCACCACAGCTTAGTCGCCGCCTACGAGGCCGACGAGCCTCCCTTTCCGGTCCACGAGCCACGGGCCGCCCCCGAGACCTCGCACGCGTGCACTGAACTTGATCTCATTCACCGCCTCCTCTTCCCGAGCTGCTGGAACGCCTACGCGGACCACACCGACCCCGCTGACGTTCGTGAAACTCTCACTGAACTCGGTGAGCAGCTCATGCGAGGTTGCCAATTGTACGCTCCCAGCGATCACCCTCGGGACTGCATCAGTGCCGTCATCGACGACCTCCCCGCTATCAGAGAGCGCCTCAAACACGACGTCGAAGCCGCGTATAAGGGCGACCCTGCTGCGAAGTCCTACATCGAGGTAATCCGGGCGTATCCGGGATTCCACGCCATCGTCGCGCAGCGTGTCGCTCACGAACTGTACAAGGAGAGCAGGCAGGAGTACGCCCGCGAACTCACCGAAGCCGCGAAAAGCGACACGGGCATCGACATCCACCCTGGTGCCGAGATTGGAGATTACTTCTTCATCGACCACGGCACCGGCGTCGTCATCGGCGAGACCGCCACTATCGGTGACTGGTGCCGACTCTACCAGAACGTCACCCTCGGTGCCCTCCACTTCGAAGAGGAGGAGGACACCGACCACGCACTCAAGAAAGGGTACAAGCGCCACCCCGACATCGGCGACCACGTGGTCATCGGTGCCGGGACGAACGTCCTCGGCGCCATCACCGTCGGCGATCACGTCAGCATCGGCGCAAATTCCTGGATTACCGAGGATATTCCTTCGAACACCACGGTGTACGTCTCCGACCATCCCGACCAGGAACGCAAATCGAACGGCCGCGAGACCGAAGACTGATCAACACCGTCTCGTCGCCGTGGAGGGCAACCGCGTAATCGGTACTGTGCCCACGGTAGTCGCGCCGGATGACGTGTCCGCTCTCCACTGACGGACAACCGAGGGCGTGATACCGGACGGGAGATACGCGCTGTCAGCATATCGAGGAAACGACCGACAACGATATTCTCGTGGCGACCGGGGAGTCTGCGTTTCCAGCGGTGATAGCTCTGTGCTCACAGGTACGCGAGCAGAACGGGAAACCGTTATCCGGCCGCCGCGATATCTGCCGAGTATGGGACTCCTCCAAGACGTGCTGTGCATCTCGGGCATCAGACACGACTACGGCGACGCGCACGGTGGAATGAAACGCTGTCGGAACTGCGGGAACGTCAAGGAGACCGAGTAGCCCGTGGAACGGGCAGGGCGGCCACCCACGATGCCGTTCTGACGAACCGAACTGACATCCCTCCGCCCGAAGGGTCGGGCAGTATCTCCGACTCTCGGTGATACCTAGGTCCATGTATTTTGGGGGTCACAGTGGTAGACCGCTGTATGCCTCCAGGTGGGTCTGATTCCAACGGAAGTTCTCGTCCCTCTACGGACGCAAAGACGGGAGTACGATACTGGGGCCCAGCAATCGCCGTGAGTCTGACGACGTTCATCGTGGTCATCAATGCGTCCCTCATGAACGTGGCGATTCCCACGATGGTGGACGAGTTCGATACCACGGTGACCGCGATTCAAGGGGCGGTTGCGCTCTACTCGCTGGTGATAGCCGCGTTGATTCTCCCGGCGGGTACGCTGCCGTCTCGGCACAGTAGTCGTCGTGTAATGACAATCGCACTGCTCGTCTACGCCGGTGGGACGATTGTGGCGGCGATTAGCTGGAATACTACGGTCCTCTATATCGGCTGGTCGTTCATCGAGGGGTCCGCGGCCGCCGTGTTGTTTCCCCTTACGTTCACCGTACTGACAGTCAGTTACGAGGACGACGACCGGGCGAAGGCATTCGGACTGTTGGCTGGCGTGAACGGGGTCGGGTCAACTCTCGGACCGATTATCGGTGGTGCACTGACCACGTACGCCAGTTGGCGGTGGGGGTTTACGCTCCAACTCATCGGTGTGGGGGTTATTCTCTTCTTCGTTCGGTACGTGAATCCGAACCCACTGTCAGAGACGGACGGGTCGCTGGACAAAGGTGGAACAGCTCTATCCATCGTCGGTGCGACGTCGCTCGTCACGGGGTTCCTTCTCAGTGGGAAGTACGGGTGGTTACTCGTGAGGCGACCGTTTTTCGTCGGTGACGTGCAGTTCAACCCGTTCGGCACGTCGCCGACGATTTGGTTCCTCGGGGTCGGACTGCTCGCGTTCGCCGCGTTCGTTCAGTACGAACGCCGGATGGAACGCGCCGACCGGGAACCCCTCGTTCCGCTGAACGTACTGACGAACCGCTCTTTTTTATCCGGTGTCGTCACGTACAACATCCGCTCGATAATCTCGGCTGGCTTCATGTTTATCTTCCCGGTCTATCTCCAGGCCGTGCTCGGATACACCGCCTTCGAAACCGGGCTCGCGTTGTTACCGTACTCTCTCGCGTCGGTCCTTTTTTCGGCGTTTACTCCCGGTTGGCGGAAGTACATCTCGCCAAAGACGCTCATTCAGGTCGGCATCGTGTGTATCGGCGTTGGACTGGTGCTGTTGTACGAGCAGACGGGACCCGATCAGACGATCAGCAGGATGGTTATCCCAGTGGCGCTGTATGGGGCCGGTGTCGGACTCATACTGGCACAGATCACCAATATGACGATGTCGTCTGTTTCGACCGCGGACTCCGCCGAGGCATCCGGCGTCCTGAATGTGAGCAGTTCCATCGGATTTTCCCTGGGAACAGCAGTCGTCGGCTCGTTTTTTCTCGGACAGTTCTACGGTAGCGTCGTCGACGGCGTCCTGCGAGTGCGGGACGTGACGGTTTCGACGGAACGGCGGTACGAGTTGGTGATCGCGCTCGAAGATGCAGCAGAGACGGCGACCGAAGCCACGCAGCGGCAGTTCCTGGCTCAACTCACTCCGACACAACGCCGATTGCTCAAGGGTATCTTCGAAGCCGCGATGTTCGACGCTCAACGGGCGGCGCTGCTTTTCCTCGTACTGTTCGTGCTCCTCCTGCTTATCGCATCGACGTTCCTGCCACGACGGATTCCGGAAGCCGACGAACGAACCGATCAGCCCGAATCAGAGTAGTTTGCTAGATGGTTGGGTGGAGAGCTATGTCTGTACCATCAGTGGTTACGGTGGAATTCTCTTCCGTGGCTACCCGGTGAGAGGCGGATACGCTCCAAACGACCTTCTATCCGCGCGTCGACGGCTTGAGGGGGCGCGAAGATGGAATCGTTGAACGAGGGAAGTCGGGGGCGTGCATGTTCATGTGATTGGGCAGCTGAAACAGTTGTAATAGTTGTAATAGTTACAATAGGTGGTACAGGTAGCTATTCTCGATCGCTCATCCGTCCTTCAGTGACTTCCCGTAAAACCACCACAATTGCTATCGTGACTCGTGGTGAAGCTGTTCTGTTATGCAAGCTGCACGGTGGCATGGACAACGCGATATTCGCGTCGAAGAGGCGGAGGAAACGAGTGTCGGAGCAACGGATGTGCGCGTAGCGGTCGATACGTGTGGCATCTGTGGCTCCGATTTACACGAGTACGCGGCGGGACCCATATTCATCCCCGAAGGAGAACCGCACGCGGTTTCGGGTGAAAAGGCGCCCATTACGATGGGACACGAGTTCAGCGGTATCGTCAGCGAAATCGGAACGGATGTGGACGACCTTAGCAAAGGAGATGCAGTGGCGATCAATCCCATTCTCTACTGTGGCGACTGTCGCCAATGTCGACAGGGAACGTATCACCTCTGTGACTCTGGCGGCTTCATCGGTCTGTCCGGTGGCGGCGGTGGGTTCGCCGAAAACGTCGTCGTGAGTGCGGAGCAAGCAGTCCCCCTCGGAGAGGACGTTCCGCTCGAACACGGTGCGCTCGTCGAACCGTTGAGTGTCGGGCTCCACGCCGTTCGTCGTTCAGGTATTAGCGCGGGCGACACCGTCGCGGTCTTCGGCAGCGGTCCCATCGGCTTGTCGGTGATTCAGTGTGCACGAGCGGCCGGTGCCAGACGGATATTCGTCTCGGAACCTCGGGCGGCCCGCCGCGACCGAGCGGCAGACTCCGGGGCCGACCATCTCATCGACCCGACTGAGATCGATGCTGTCGACGAAGTACGCTCATCGACTGACGGTGGCGTCGATGCAGCATTCGAAGTCGCTGGCATCGAAGCGACGTTCAACGCCGCGCTCGAAAGTACCCGACCGGGTGGAACCGTTACCGTCGTGAGCATCTGGGAAGAGACGGTGAATATGCCTCCGAATACGGTCGTCCTCGGCGAACGGACGCTCACCGGAACGCTCGCATATCTGGGAGGGCCGCGCTCGAACGAAGAGTACGGGATGGTTATTGATCTGCTAGCGGACGGGACACTCGACCCCGAACCGCTCGTTACCGACCGCATCGAACTCGATGAAATCGTCGACGAGGGGTTCGAATCCCTCCTCGACGAAAGTAGCGACCAAGTGAAAATCTTCGTCAAACCGTGATTTTTCAGCACGGCTCATTTGACATCTCCGTCTGGCGGGCTCTCGACGACGCGGTTGCGGCAAACGCGGGTGCCGTCGGGATTCACCGCGGGTCAACTCTACGGTGGTATTCCCGAACACGTTCACGAGGAAGTACGACGAAATCGCGGAGAAAACCGAGCTATCGTATTATGTTTTCGAGGTGAAACGAATGGACGATATCGACGCGTGTCTTGCCGATATTCCGGCGGAAGCCGCCGTCCGGACACACGTGGGCGATTAGGACGTCGGTCACCACCTCGATAATCGATTCTATTATTATTCCTCCTGCGAGTGTGCAGTTATATGACGATTTCTCTGATCGTTCGAGCGTGGGGAATCACGCTCGGACTCTTGGCCGCCACGCTCCTCGCGGTTGCAGCTGTCGTTCGGACGGGTGCCCCCCTCCCTGTCGTCGGCCTCGGTCTCTTCGTGTTCGGTATCATCGCCTATCTGTCGTACCGCTCCGGTGGTCGCTACGAGTTCGAACACGAACACGCCAGGCCGTTCGACCCCAACGAGTTACCAGGCGTTCAGCGGGCAGTACTCGAAGTCTGCGAAACCGCCGACCGTCCCGTTCCCCGGATCGTCCTCATGGAGATGGACGCGCCGGGTGCCGTCGTCGGCTACGACGACGGTGAACCCGTCGTCGCGTTCGACCCGCTCCTCCCGCAAATCGTCGGGCGAGTAGGCGTGAGCGCGTTGTTCGCACACGAACTCGGTCATCTGGGGACCGATATCCACACGGACGCGATTCGTGCGTACACTCCCCAGATACTCGGTTTCAGCGCGTTCTGGCTCGTCGTTCTTGCAGGACGCGGCCCGTTCGTAGCCGCCGTCGGCTCGCTGTTGTTCAGCGCGCTCGCGTTCATCGAAGAGCGACCAATCCGCCTCGTTCGGTATGCACTCGGGTTGGGTGTCGAACCACTCGCGCTCGCGCTGAGTCGGTATGCGAATCGAATGGAAGAGTACCGTGCGGACGCCTACGCCGCCCACGTCGTGGATCCCGAAACGCTCGCCGATGCGCTCTACCGGGTCGCAGCTATCGCGACTGGCGAGAACATCGAGGATATCGCGGGTCCGATTCCGTGGAACTCTGATCGCTCACTCCTCTTTTCCTTGTTCGCAACCCATCCATCGATAGAAAACCGCGTGGCTCGACTCGGCTGTGATATCCCCGCGTGGGCCTGTCCGTATCGTCCGCGTCAGATCGCATAACAACACTGTCGGGTATCACTCGGTGTAGTACCGCTGTGGTTCGACGAGAGCAGTAAAATCGAAATCGGCCTCGAGTATCCGCATTCGGTCCGTAGTATCGACGGTTCGTCGATCATCGCTCGTGTATTCGAGCAGTCCGTGGTCGACGAGTTTCGGCAGTTGAGCGTGTGACAGCGATATATACACCGATTTCATCGACTCCCCATCGACCTCCGTCGGCGGGACATCCGCTTCCCACGCAGTAGTCTGTCGCGCGAGTTCGGTGAGCGTCACCGGATGGTTCTGCCGTCGGAGATACGCTAAGACGAACTGACGACGAGGGTTCCGAAGTACGTCGAAGACGGTATCTGGCGAGAACGTCTGTTGGTCGTTCGGTGTTTTCATTACTGCACAGTCATATGATACGAAGTGGAGTAAAACCTTCTCCAATTCTCACGTGCTGAAAACACATTTATTACTAGTCCATCAAAACGAAACGAATTGGAGCTCGTCCGACTCGATTCGGTCGAAACCGTGAGCGACTGTTTTCCGCTGCGCCATTTCTCACCACCGACTACTCCGATAGAGATGACCGCCCAATTACATATATCTCTTCGTAATTGCGGTGAACCCGAAAGGTACGCTCGAACGCATCGAGGTGATTCTCCGAGAGACGCTCGAACAGCGCTTTCGCGGCCCCTCGCTGGTGTCTCCCTCGTTTATTGAACTACCCTGTGAACCACTCTAACCGTGACTCAACAGCTATTTACCACGGCGGAAAAGTGGCTGCTTGGAAGGTTGGCACAGGTCCGAACCAGCCAGCGGGAGGCTGACAGAGAGGATTAGCCTTCGGACATGTCCGTTACTGCCATTCCGATCCCGTATGTCAGTGAGACTAACGCGACACCGAACATGAGAAGCCACAAGATAAGGATGAGGTTAAACGGAACGGTCCTCACTCCCTCGGGCAGGACGCGCTTTACTGCGATTGTATCTGGAACGATCGGGCGGTAGACCAGCTGTACAACCATCAGAACGAGTCCGGTGGTGGCACCGAAGGCAATCGTCCACCAACTCCCACCATCGTGGGGGGTCTGCCGGAGGATACTGACATAGTCGATCATAAGCGTAACCCCGATGGAGTACAGGAGACAGATGGTGATAGATACTACAGAATACTCCAGTAACAGAAAATGCGAACTGAGGCCGATACATGTCCCTATAACCCCACCGACGAGTGCTGCTCGCTTCGTTGGCGGATTTCGAGTTGCCTTCTTGGATGCTGAAGTCGGAGTGGTGTGGTTTGATCGATCGGGGTTCATCTGATACTCACCAGCTGTTGACGGGGAAATCGGCTCGGGGGATACCGTTCAACATATACAAGGATAACTGCGATTGTAATAAAAAAGCCGACCATCCGGAAGTATTCCACCGCCAGTTATTCGACACGCAATTAAACCCTCGCTCAGCGTGGTATTAGTATGACCCGCTCGCCACTCCGACTCGACCGGCGCACACTCGTCACGCTGTTGCTCCTCGGTGTCGTGGTTTCCGCGGTCCTCTGGGCCGCGGGAGGGACGATACGCGATGCGAACCCCTCGGTCGACGCCAACGTGACCGAGCGCTACCGCTCCATCGACGCGCTCACAGGCACGCGGACGGTCACGATGCGGACTAACGGCACTGTCACATCCCGAAACGTCGCCACCGTCACGCTCGTCCCGGGTACCGACCGGAAACGAGTCCGCTTCCAAAACGCATCGGATCGACGGTACGAACTGCAGGTTTCGAACGGTTCGACGCTTTGGCTCCGCGATATCGACCAGAACGTCGTGACTACCGTCGAGTTGACGGGACCCCCGACCGATTCGCAAACGGCCGTTCGACTCCAACGGCTCGTCGCCGCCGCGGGGCTGACCGACGACGAGGGGCGACCCAAATCCATCGGCGTATCGCCGTTACCCGCCTTGCCGCGACACACCGGCGCTACCCCCCAGATGGACCGAAACCGTAGTTACACCGTCGAGTTCGTCAAGACCGAGGCCGTCGGCGGGCGAGACGCGTACGTACTCGACATCACCCCCGCGGACAACCGGAGCGAGGACAGCTACCGACAGCGGTTGTGGGTAGACTCCGAGCGATTCTACCCGCTGCGCAAGGAGACGGCGTGGACCGTCAACGATACCCATCGGTCGGTGACGGCGACGTACACCAACGTGACGTTCGACCCGCAGGTGTCGGCGGACACGTTCCGTCCCGAGATAGACGCTAACACGACGGTGCGGCGGCCGGAGACCCCGAACACGGAGTGGTATCGGAGTCGCACCGACCTAGAGGCGCAGAGTTCGATTGCGGTGCCGGACCCGACCGTGCCGCCCGCGTTCGAACTGGTCTACGCGACGCAAACGACCGGCCGCATAGAGGGAGTCGGACTCCGGTACGCCGCTGACGGACGCGAACTTACGGTTGCGAAGTTCAACTACACCCTCGACATTGAGGACGACGAGCACGACGTGACGATCGACGGACAACCGGCGACTATCGAACACGGGACGACCAATTCGCTCTCGTGGAACTGCAACGGTTACGGCTACACTGTCCGGGGAACCGGCGTCAAAATCGACCTCATGGTCGAAGTCGGCCGTTCGGTGGGCTGTCGCGCCTGAAATCGCGCGAATTTCCGGGTCAGAAACTCGCCCTACTTTTATATTATCTAACGGTCCCTTCATCGAAATGCGATGGGTGCCAACGAACTAATCGCGTGCAGCCACATCGGAAGTACGGTGATGTGCCCTCTGACAGCACGAGGCTACCCATCGCGGTCACCGTTGACGTACCACCCCCTCCAGAGTAACGCCGTATCGCTGCAACACCCCCGTCATACTCCCGGAATCGGTCGCCGCAACCCTCCGCGTTCAAAACCCATGGACCTATTAATCCGACAGACGGTCATTCGACCGAAACGTGAGTGAGGATCCAGCGCTGGGTGAGCTTCTCGATATCCTCAGCGACGAGTATGCCCGGGAAATCCTCGCAGCAACGAGTATCAAACCAATGTCCGCACAACAGCTTGCCGACGAATGTGAGATGTCCAAACCGACGGTCTACCGCCGAGTGGAACGGTTGCAAGGACACGGACTCCTCGAAGAGCAGACCAAGATTCGGACCAGAAACAATCACTACAGCGTTTATACGGCCACGCTATCTGAGGTCTCTATCGAGTTGGACACCGGTTCCTTCGAGGCGGCCGTAACGCGCACCGACGAATCGTTCCCCGGAGAACGGGAGAGCGACACCGCTGACCGCTTCAAGAAGATGTGGGAGGACCTCTGAGATGGCACCTGTGGCCACCGTCATCGACTGGGTTATCATCGCACTCGCCCTCGGGTCGACGCTCGTCGGTAGCTACGTTGGCTATCAGGCCTACCGCGGGTATCGCCGCCACGACAGCCGAACGATGCAAGCACTCTCCATGGGCCTGTTTTTCCTCACAGCCGTCGCGTTCAGCATCGCCTTCGTCGGCTCGCTGCTACTCCGCGAGGGCTACCTCGGTCTGCAGTACCAGCAACCGCTTACGCTCGTCACGCGGTTGTTTCAGTTCTTCGGCGTTCTATTGATCGCCTACTCGTTGCATTCGCGCGGATAGCTCGATAGCGGAACCGGATGCTGAAATCTCGGAGCCAGTCCTCGGGCAATTCGTCGGCGTGGTTCTGCATCAACTCCAGCAGCGGCCGGATATCCTCGAACTGGGGCCCTTCCGGACAGTGTTCGTCTCCCTATCCAACTCGATGAACCCCGCCTCCTTCAGTTTCGGGAGGTGGATGTGTCGCATGTGAATCATCAGCGAGTCCAGGCCCTCTGAATCGAGTTTGATGTCGCCGGGGATCTGTGGGTCGTCGTCCTGTGGGTTGTGCCGGAGGCACGCGACGAGTAACCGCCGACGATACCTGTTGGCCAGGATATCGAGCATCGCGTCCAAGTCGGGCACCGAGGACCCTGTGCGATCAGTCATGGTCGTTCGACTCTCGGGTCGGTGTGTCTGGTCCGTCCGATGAGATGGGTTCGTAGCTATCTGTTCGGCGATCGCTTCGACGGTCTCCGGCCCGTCCGGGAAACCTCATTCAAGAAATGGTTGCAACGGATTCGAAAAAGATGCAATTATTTCGTAACCCCTCGTTGCTCCCCAGTAGCGAAGACCACGTTGAGGACGTTCCGCTGAGCTTCCCGGATATGTCTGGTGAACGTCGAGGGGACGATGTCCAGGACCTCGGCCAGGTCTTCGCCCGTCTGTACCCGAGGTGACTCGAAGTACCCGCTCCGGTAGGCCAGCTGGAGGACCTCCTGCTGGCGGGGCGTCAGCCGATCCAGGACGGCCGCCTGGAGCGTCTGTCCCGGTTCGCGCCGCCGGATGTGACGAGAGAGCAATTCGAGGTCGGGAACTTCCCGGACGAGGTCGTCGACGAACTCCCGGACGTCGGCCGATCTCGGAAGGTCGGCGACGATGGTCGCGGTGCCTGAATCGAATCGGAGTGAACGGATCGTCGCGTCCCGGTCGAGAACGTGGGTTGCCAGGATTGCCCCGCTCAGCAGCGCTTTGAACATGGTCCCAGCTTCGCTGTCACCGAGACACTCCAGGTCCGCGACGCTCAGAACGTCGTCGCTAGCGGTCAGCAACTCCTCGAATATCGCATCCTCGGCCGTGAAGAAGACGGTCGCCGAATCGTCATCTTGTGGGATCACCCCGTCGAACTGGAGTTTGCCGTTGGTGGCCCGGGAGAGGCGACAGAGCGGCGAGTCCGCCGCCGTCGAGCGCAGTGTGAGTTCGACCACGCTGTCGGTCTGGAACGTCTCCTTGGTCTCGACGGGGTCCGCGATCGACCTGATGTCGTCGGTCAGTCTCACACGGAAGGCATCGAGTTCGGCCTGTCGTTGCAACTCGGCTTGCTCTCGGCATGGCGTCTCACCGTTGCTGAGGTTTTCAGACGGTTTCGACACGGGTCGCCACCAGACGCGACTGTTCGCCCCGACCTTCTTCGTCTGCAGGACGCCGTCCTCGACGAGCGCATCCAGTCTATTGTAGATCGTCCGTTTCGTGCAGTCGAATCCCTCGGCGACCTCCGGCGTCGTCACCGGCGTGCCAGGGGGACCGAGTGCGACGACCTTCGCGATAACATCGTCGGGTGCTGGGGCAGCTGTTGTCATACGACGGCTACGCTGAGAATCGACAAAAATGTTCCCACGATGGAAACCGCAGGCGAGCGATCGCCGGGTGACAATACCCTGCCGCTTCTACCACCGGTGAGTCCCCGAGCGAAGTGGTCCGAGCACTCGCGGAGGGATGAATTTCGAACCGGCCTACGGTCACTGTTCGGTTTTCCCGTCACCGAGACTAGCGATGTCTCCGGCCCGAAACCATATTGTGTTGACACGCCGGTAGAGGATAACCACGAACGACAGGTTTGACGAGTCCATACGGAAGTCGATTTTCAACTACCGTTCTACAAGCACGTGAATCGCCTCGGAGTCAATCCCCGGGGCATTCTCCCATACCGCTTGTAAATCGTCCGCGGGCGATTAAACGATCGGTCATCGAAAATCAACGAACCTCCCAAACACCGACTGGACTTCGACGGCGCGTCGCCCCCGTCGGCGACGCGATTCGGCTATCACCGATGTTGGAGATTTCGGACAGGTGTTATTCGGCGTAACCCAACGCGGACAAGCGTTCTTCGATCGCGTCATCGCCTGACACAGCCGCTTCGTCGGGGATGTCTGCCGACCCCGACTCGCCAGACCTGACAATACTCTTTCTATTCGAGTACGGAGGCACGAACCACGGAACGGTGTTGAGTACCGGCATCCGTATTTTACTTGGATGGAAGTAGACCGGAATCGGGAACGGAGTCGCCCACTCGCCGATCGCGTTTCCGTGATCGGCCGTGATCACTGTTTTTCCCGGAAGTTCTTCCGCGAGCGGAATCGCTTCCTCGAGCACGCGAATCAAATTATCCCGATACGCCTCCCAAAAGATTCCGTCTTCGATTTCACCATCCTGCAATGCTTCCCAAGCGAATCCGAAGTCCATCTCCGATGACTCATCGAGCATCATGTCTCGGAGTCCGCCTGTCAATCGGCTATCGATATCGAGTTTCGTCTCGCCAATAAAAGGGGTGTGGGGTTGCATGAAATGGACTATCTGACGTTTGTTTGGGAACTCCTCGTGGACCGAGAGCGCACGTTCCGAGAGTACTTCCGGGGGAACGATTCCGTCATCATCGCTCCATCCGTCGATCCAAACACGGTCCGTGAAGTAAAACGAATCGTCGAGAACTCGTTTCTCGTGTGGATTGGCGGTTACATAGACGGTGTCGTTGTACGATCGACCGCCGAAGTTCTCCAGTAAAAATTCCGATGAGGAACTCCCCCGAGATTGGAACGTGGTCAACTCACCGTCGAGCGATAATTTGGCGTAAATCTGGGTAAACAGGTCGTATCGACACGCGTCCAAGATGAGGAGGTTGTCCCAGTCGGCATCCATAACGTATTTGCCGTCGTTCCCATGGATTCGACTCTGAACCGGACCGATGACAGACGATAGGAACTGCTGTCTCCGCATAAATGGATTCGACATCATCTGTTGTGCCATACGAAACCGTTCTCGTAGGTCCATGATTGATTATTCGACCATCCTTCTGTTTAAGACTATTGTACAGAACTTTATTAATGAAATAATGTTGCGCGATCCAGCTCCCGCTGTATCGTCGGGGTCGCTGTCAGGGGTAATGACGGACGGAATCGACCCAATAGTGGAAACGGACGTGAACTCGTCAAACCGTTCCGCCCCACGAGCGGTAGGGTGATACCAGCCGTAAACTTATTAGCAGTGGTGTCCAAATATACTTGCTTAGACTCTTCTTTATACGATACTACTTTGTTAGACGGATCTCATCTATTCGCTGTGCTATGAAACTCTCACGGGTTCGTTTGGTGTGATAACCGTACTAGTCCAGAAGGAACGAGCCGATACCACTCCACCGATACCCTGTCTCTCTTCCACTAGTCGCGTGCTACGATAGTCTCGGAATCCGATGACGGAAGAATGTAAAACATCCAACAATCATATTTATTTCGGAGTGTATCACGTTAATACTTGTCAATGAGGGATGTTATTACCCGCCGTCAGCTAGTAGCAATGGCAGGGACAGGAATCACGGGATCGTTCGTGGGTTCTTCCAACACCGACGGAATCCTGAACTCGACCGACGTTCCCGAGTCCGAAACAAACAGTGAAACGATGACCACAACACCTGATAGAAAACGGAACGAGGCCGATATCGTCGTCGCGAAGGATGGAAGCGGAGAGTATGAGAAAGTTCAAGACGCCATCGACGCGATTCCGACGGGAGATCGGTCGGAGACGCGCGTCTACATCAAAAACGGACGATACAAGGAGAAGTTGAGGTTGCCCCCCGACAAGACGAACGTTACCTTCGTCGGTGAGAGCGCTCAAGACACCGTACTCACGTACGACGACAATGCGGATACGGAAGACGAGTCCGGTGAACCGATCGGAACATCCGGCTCGTCGAGTTTCTTCGTCAACGGAGACGACTTTACGGCGAGGAGTATCACGTTTGCGAACGGCTCGGAACCGGTCGCGCAGGCGGTTGCTATCCGAATCAACGGGGACCGAGCGGTCTTCGAGAACTGCCTCTTCCTCGGAAATCAAGATACACTCTACACCCACGGCCACGACAGTCGGCAATATTATAAGGAGTGTTACATCGAGGGCGACGTTGACTTCATCTTCGGGTGGGCAACGTGCTTGTTCGAAAATTGTCACATACGCTGCAAATCCGACGGCGGCTACGTGACCGCTGCTTCGACCGAGGCCGAGAAGGATTTCGGCTACGTATTCAAGGAATGCGATATCACGAGTGACGCACCCGAAAATTCCTACTACTTGGGTCGACCGTGGCGTCCGTACGCGCAAGTGGTCTTCATGCACACCTTCCTCGGAGATCACATCAAACCCGTCGGCTGGAAGCACTGGAACGACGAACAGAACCCGGAAAGCGCGTTCTATGCAGAATACGACAATTCGGGTCCCGGTTTCACGCCGGAACAGCGGGTCGATTGGTCACATCAGTTGACCCGAGCGCAGGCACGGCAATACACGGCGGAAAACATCTTCGACGGTTGGAACCCAAGGAGGCGCCTCTGTAACAGGCATCACTGACCGCCACAACTCGCACGAACCCGCTGAACCGCGACTGATACCAGCCACCGACTTTCTTATTGTGACGCTGTGTCCCCTCTCGATCCTGTTGTCGTATTCGAGTCGGGAGCCAGAGGGCTAGTGACGAGTAAGTGGCTGTGTTCGACTAAAAAATCGATTCGAACGGGTGTGGGTTCGGAACTCCATGCGGAGACATGATTATGCTCGTTCCGTCCACTCGTTGGTAATCATTTCCCATTTCACGTCGGGATCACTTCGTGACCCGTGGCGGACGCATTCACGGTGGGCTCGCGTCCGGGTCTTCGACGGCGAGTGCCCACTGCTCGAGCCAGTCTCGCAGGCCACTGCTCGGGACGTCTAGGGTGTGGGTGTTCTCCGGGAGGGTCGGATAGCCCCCGACATCGTCCAGATCCGCGATCCAATAGTCGTACGGGGAATCGAGGCTGTCGTTTCCGGTCCGATTTCGGATTTCGCTCACGATACGCTGGTCGTTGCCCATTCGGTCGGCCGGACGCGCACCGGCGTTTGAAAGGTTGTGAGACTCGACCTCGCTCGACGACATCGCTGACAGCCCGCTCGGCCACAGCGGTTTTTCGTCTACCGTGCTCGGTTCGACGAAGGAGACGTCCGAGTCGAGTTGTGGGTCCGCCGTCGTATTGTCCTCGGAATACACGGTTCCACTCCCCTCCACGATGGATTCACCGGGTGCCATGAGACCGGTGTATCTGTTCCCGACCCACGTCGTCTCGGCGGAACTATCCGTGTTCGAGGCTTCGTCGAAGAAGTACGTGAAGTTGTTGACGACGACCGATCGCGTCTCGCTCTTGAGTCTCGGAATCCGGTTTCGGGCTTTGGACCAGACGTTGCCGAGTAACGCCACGTGGTCCGCCCCGTTGCCGACGAGCGTACAGTAATTGTGGTCCGATCCGTCCCCGTACGGGTCGTACAATCCTTCGTAGATCAGATTGTTCGTGTAGGTCGTGTTGTCTGTGTCGTATCCGACGGACATACACTCATCGACTCCCCACGAGGCGCTCACGTGATCGACGACGTTGTTTATCGTCCCGTCTTGTGTGTTCAGCGAGTCGTTACCCTGGATGTCGCCACCGGGACCGGGTCCGACGCGTGAACGAATGTGCTGAACGATACAGTTGTCGGCATCGATCTGTACCGCGCCTTTGATGAACGTAATGCCGGGTGACGGGGCAGTCTGCCCCGCGACCCAACAGTGGTCGTTCGTGATTTTCAGCGTCTCTCCGCCGAGGTCGATGGTGCCGCTTGTCTCGAAGACGACTACGCGCGGCCCGCTCGCGGTGAACGCGCTCTCAACGGCGTTTCGGGTCGCCTCTGTGACGCTGATGACCTGCGCGTCGTCATCGAACCAGTCGGTCGAGGCGAACCCGTCATCGAGGTCGAACGCCGACCCGTCGCTAGCCCTCGTAGTCACGTCGGTTGTCGTTGCTGTGACAGCATTCGTCGCTATCGCTGTCGTGCCGATACTACCGGCTCCGAGCGCACGGAGGAACGTGCGCCTGTCTGGCGTCATTGCTGTAACACCGGATTTGAATTCAAAATATATCTTAATAAAATTTTTCTAGAAATTATTTGGTTTATATATTACAAAAATATAGTTGGAGCGGCCCTAAGAGGCCCGGCATCCCTCATCCTCTGCGTCTTTTAGCGGATGATGCGCCATCGATTTCGGGCGACTCGCATCGAATTTGCCGTCCCAAGATCGTTACTCCGCTTCGAGGTTCCCTTTCGTGTCCCAGATTCGCATCATCATGTCGGAGAAAACGGACGTTCGAAGCGGATAGCCGTCGTCGTCCGTCTCGTCGAGTGGGACGGAACCGACGTTTGCGACGAACTCCTTGTCGTAACTCAACTCGGACAGCGTTTCCGGGACGTCGAACGTGAACGTACCATCTTCGTCGGCACCGGACCAATCCGCCGCTCGCTGGCGTTCGCCGTACTCGATACTGTACGTCTCTCCACCGACGAGCTCGCAGATGTCGTCCATGGAACCGACTTCCATCCAACCGTCACCGGTTTCGATGTGGAGCGTGCGATTTCGAACGTCCGTCTGGTATCGCTTCATGGTACCACCTTCCGAGGCTATTGTCTTAATCGCTACGGGAGTCGAAGGGTCTTCGTTCGAATCGATCATCAGTTAGAATGCGACGTCGACCGACCGCGGCCACGACTCCGACCGTCTTCACCGCCTCGCCGCGATTGCTGAACGAAAATTCGTTCGCGAGAAGGGAACGATTTCCCGATGAGATACGTCTGCGGGCCGAGTAAATCCTCGGGATTTCACCGACGACTGGAGAACTCGAACGACACGATTACCGACATCGGCTCACGCTTGGCGGTTCTCACACGAAAGAATGACCCTCTCATCGGGGAGAATCGAATCGAAGTATCGTAACCGCCGGTCTACCATTACACAACTATCTCTGTAATGGAAACGGGATTGCACAGCTCGTTTGCCTTTAGAGAACGGTAAACATCCGTGTGACAACGAGAATAATTCTTCATCCTCTCGTTTAAATCTCCCATTGACTGAGAAACATAATTTTGGGTGGGTGTGATACGAAAAGACACGTTCGTTTTCGACCGTACCTCCGTTCTCCTCTGGGGAACAGAAATTCGGGAATCGGTCCCCTCATGACGGTTCTATTCGGGTGAAAAAGTTCACCGTAATCCGATGGTCTCGGAGAAAAGTTGGTACATAAATGGTATTAAATTGAAAAAATATTTATAAACTATTGCGATTAGAAATATTCGGCGTTCGAATAATGATGCCAAATAGAAGAACGTTTCTCCGCGTTATCGGAGCCGGTAGTATCGGTGCGACGACAACAATGCTAACGAGTGGGGTGGCAGCGGCGGCGACCACCATCACCATTGAAGGAGGGGGTGCGGACATCTGGGACACGGCGGACGCGTTCCACTATTACTACGATTCGACGAACGGTGATTTCGACGCGACGGTTCATAATACAGAACTGGAATGGACCGACGCCAACGCGAAAACGGGTCTCATGGTCCGTCCGACGCTCGATCCGGACGAGAAGAACGTGATGCTCCGCCGGACACCAAACGGCGACGCGTCGCTGCAGTGGCGTCCGGAATCCGGTGTCGAAACGCTCAGCACGACCTCGGGAGGGGAGGACAAAAGCGAAGTCGACGGCGGAAGCATTTCGGCCGAGTGGTTACGATTGACACGGACGGGTGATACGATTTCGGCTTACGGATCACCCGACGGCAGTGATTGGACGCGTATCGCCCAACTCACCGCGGACGATATCGATCTTCCCGCGCAGGCGTACGTCGGGATTCCGGTGACGAGCCACAGCCTAGGAACGCTCTGTACCGCGCGGCTTCGAGACCTGTCGGGAATTTCGCCGGACGCTCATCGGGACGTGGGTTCCGTGGAAGTCTCGGGGAGCGTCTCGGTCGAGGAGGGCGTTCCCTACGTCTCGACCGAACCGGTAACTGACGTGCGAGCGACGTCGGCGACCCTGCATGGTGAGCTAACTGACTTGGGTGGAGCGGAGTCGGCTAGCTGTTACTTCGAGTATCGTGAGGTACCGACCGAACGGTGGAAACGGACCGACTCCCGACAGCGTTCTTCGTCCGGATCGTTCAGTATCGAGTTGTCGGAGCTCACGAGTCGCCGTTATTACCAAGTTCGAGCGGTCGTCAACACGAGCGACGGCGATTCGTTCACATCCCCGCCGTACACGTTCGGAACGCCGAGTTTTTCCCGCGGCGATGACGGCCAATGGGATGGTCCGCAAAGCAAATCCCACTTCGAACCGGACGACGGGTTCGCTGACCCTGCTCCGTGGTTGGACGACGACACACCCATCATCAAGATAACCAAGCCGACGCGTCGACAGTTGGAGACCGCACTCAACGTGGACGGACCGCGCGTGGTCGTCTTCGAGACGAGCGGCACCATCGACCTACACGCCGAACGACTGACCGTCTCGACCGACCAACTGTATCTCGCGGGACAAACTGCCCCGTCCCCCGGGGTCACGCTCATTCGTGGCGACCTCTGGGTCGTCGCGAACGATTGTGTGATTCAACATCTCCGCGTCCGTCCGGGGGACGCGGGACAGGACGTCGGTTGGGAACCTGACGGCATCAACACCGGCGACGGTACCGAGAACAACGTGATAGACCACTGTACGACGACGTGGTCGGTGGACGAGAACCTCTCGGTGGGCTACGACACGAACGATACGACCATGTCCAACTGCCTGGTCGCGGAGGCGCTCCGCGACGCAACCCACCACAAGGGCGAACACAACTACGGTTCTTTGATCGGCAACGGGGCCAAGAACGTCGCGATGATGGGCAATCTCTGGGCGGACAACATCGACCGCAACCCTCGTTTGAAGGAGGGAACGAGAAGCGTGGTCGTGAACAACCTTGTCTTCCACTTCAAGGACGGCGCGTGGCTAGATCCGGATACGCAAGCGAGTATCGAGGGGAACGTTTACCGACATCCCATCAACGACAAGCCGAAAATCTTCGGCGACGGGGAGGCGTACGTACGCGACAACGACTTGAAATCCGATGCACCGGGCGAACTCGTCGGGGATGGTATCACGGTGCTCGACGAACGACCCCTCTGGCCCGACGGACTCGACCCGTTGTCGTCCGACGACACCGTTCGGCACAACTTCCGGAACGTCGGTGCGCGACCGGGCGACCGAACCGAACACGACGAACGCATCCTCCGAAAGGTCGCTCGCGGCGAAGGGCGGTACATCGACAGCCAGGAGGACGTCGGCGGCTATCCCGAGTTGCCCGAGAACTCGCATCACGTATGGGTTCCGCAGTGTAACACCCGTGCGTGGCTTCGAATGTGGGCGTGGTTGGTCGAGTGATGAGATGACGAACGATAGTCGAACGCGAAACTAACTGACCACGGTCGACGGAAGAGGACGGTCCGAATCGACGCAACGTTTATTCCCCTCGTCCGAATCCGTCCGAGTGATGCAAGACTTGCAATCCTCCCGTTACGTTGTTCGGGAATTCGATGCCGTCGGCGACGGAACCGAACTCGACACCGAACCGATCCAGACAGCGCTCGACGCGTGCGCCGAGACGGGCGGAACGGTACACGTCCCGCCGGGCGAGTATCGAACGGGACCGCTTCGAGTCGGCGACGACACCACGCTCCACCTCGACGCCGGGGCGACGCTTCTGTTCGTCCGCGATTACGAGGCGTTTCCGACCGTCGAGAGCAGATGGGAAGGGTGGAACCAGTTCGGGTTCCACCCCTGCCTGCTCGTCCGGGACGCGAGGAACGTAGAAATCACGGGAAGAGGAACCATCGACGGGCAGGGTGACTATTGGTGGTCGTTCTACGACACCCCGGAATCGGAGTATCCGGAGGGTCTACGGACGCGACTCGACGAATTCGACGAGCGGAACGACAAGAAAGACGACGTCAGCAGTTTCACTTTACGTCCGCCGCTGTTCCAAGTCTCCGAATCCGAGAACGTCTCCGTCTCCGGAGTTACCCTTCGGAATTCGCCGTTCTGGAACACCCACATCGTCTACTCGGAAAACGTCTCCGTCCACGACGTGAACATCGAGAACCCCGCCGATGCTCCGAACGGCGACGGTATCGATATCGACTCCTCGCGGCACGTGAGAATAAGCGACACCTACGTCAATGCCGGGGACGACGCCATCTGCATCAAGTCCGGCAAGGACGAGGAGGGGCGGACGGTCGGCGAACCGGCGTCACGGATCACGATCACCAACTGCACCGTCGAGGCTGGCCACGGCGGCGTCGTCATCGGAAGCGAGATGTCGGGTGACGTGCGCGACGTCACGGTCTCGAACTGCACGTTCACGGGAACCGACCGTGGCATCCGGATCAAGACCCAGCGCGGTCGCGGCGGCGTCGTGGAAGACCTGCGCTTCGACACCATCGTCATGCGCCGCGTCGTCTGCCCGTTCGTCATCAACGGCTACTACTTTACCGACATCGACAGCGACCCGATTGCGGTGGACGAATCGACGCCGATGGTCAGAAACGTCCATTTCCACAACGTGACCGCGCGTGACGTCTCCTTTGCCGGGTTCTTCGCAGGGATTCCCGAGCGACCCTTCGAAGGGATTTCGTTCTCGAACGTCCGCATCGACGCTACCCGTCCCCTCGACGCCACCGACATCTCCCCCGCGATGGCCGAGAATTACGAGGCCTCTCACACGTTCTTCTGCAAGTCGCTCGCGGACGTCTCCTTCTCCGACGTGGAAATCCGTACGGTCGGGGTCCCGGCGATGGAGTTCGAGGAAACCGACCTCGTCTCGATAGACGGACTCCGATTCCGGGGGGACGTACCGTCTCCGGCGGTTGCCGTTACGGACGTCGGCCGGACCCGAATCAGCGATTGTGCCGCCCACCCGTCCGAACGGCCGTTCTTGGAAGTGAGCGGACCTGGAACACGAACCGTCTCGCTTCGCGGAAATCACGGCCCGCTATCCGATCGCGTCGATATCGACGAAACGGCGACGAACGTGACGATCGATTCGTCGTAACCTCACGGTATCGGTCGGTGCCGCAACGGTGGCCGCCGCGAGTCGTTCCTCGTAGGGGAACACGCTCCGGAACCCACGGCGTGTCGAGGTGTGCGGAACCGGTAGAAACTCGTCGTCCGGACGTGGTTTTGGACGTCGGTGGACAACACTCTTATACTCGTTTCGCAAACGTCCACCAGTAGACGATGGTTGAATCAATGAATTCTGGAGATGTACTCCGTGTGGGGCTCGTCGGCCTCGGTAGTCTCGGCATTCGTCTCGGTCGTGAGTTTCACTCGCATCCGGACGCAGAACTCGTCGCCCTCGCGGACGTGAACGAGGAGAACCTCGCCGCTTCGGGCCGCGAGCTCGACGTTCCGGCGGAGGCACAGTACGCACGCTACCGGTCGATGGTAACCGAGGAACCCCTCGACGCGGTCGGAATCGCGACGCCGAACGGCCTTCACTTCGATCAGGCGACGACCGCCCTCGACCACGACCTGCACGTCCTCTGTGAAAAGCCGCTCGCGACGACGATCGACGACGCACGCGAGCTGTTGGAACGAGTCGAGGAGAGCGACCGAGTGACGATGCTCGGCTACCAACGTCACCTCAATCCGGCCTTCATCGCCGGACGGGAACGGTGGGCGAACGGCGACCTCGAACCCACGTTCATCACGGGTGAGATAACCCATGACTGGCGGGACTACTACGAGGAGATGACCGACTGGCGAATGGATCCCGAACTGAGCGGCGGTGGCCACCTGCTGAACGTCGGGACCCACATCATCGATGCCATCCTCTGGACGACGGGTTTGACCCCCACGCACGTGACGGCGACCGTCGAGTTCCACGACGACGAACAGCTATTCGACAAGCAGTCGTCCATCATCGTCGAGTTCGAGGGCGGAGCGGTGGCAAACATCGCGGACACGGGGATCGTCCCCCGAACACGCGAACATATCCACATCTGGGACGACGAGGGCGCGGTGTACTTCGAAGGGCGTGAATGGGACGAACGGACGTCGTACACTATCGACGCGGAGGGTGTCGAGCACGACCCGTACCCCAGCGACGGAACGGGCAAAGCCGACGCATTCATCGAATCGATCGCCGACGACACCGAACCCCCTTCGACCGCCCGTGATGCGTTCTGGGCGACAATCGTCACGTTGGCGGCCTACGAGTCCGGCCGTCGAAACGAACGACTGGAGCTCACTGACCTGTATCCGTTTCTCGCCGATATGCCACGCTAGCGAGGACGGAATTTCCCTCTCGCTCGACAGAGGAGAAGTATAAAGGACATTTTCGTGAGGAATAAATATATATAGGTTGCTTCATATGGTATTGCCATGCCAGATTCTAACAACTGGCGAAGAGGCATCAGTACGAGGCGAAACTTCATTAAATCGGGTGCGGTCGGCGGAGCGGCGTTGCTCGCCGGTTGTTCCGGTGGTGGAGACGAACCGACGCCGGGAACCGATGATGGAAGCGGTGGCAACACGAACGGAAAGAGATTCCGGGTGTTCGATCCCCTGACCAGCGGCGCCACGCCGTCCGAACGTCACTTCAATCCATGGAATCCGACGCAAACAGGCTGCTGGCACCCGGGAGCATGTATCTTCGACCGGCTCGCGGTGTATAGTCCGACTCAGAACGAAGCGTACCCGTTGATGGCCGAATCGTGGAAAATGCCGGATGACAAGACCCTCGAAGCCACTTTCAGCGACAAGTGGACGTGGCACAACGGCGATAAGTTCGTCGCCCAGGATTGGGTCATGCAACAGGAGATCGAACTGGCGCTTCAGAAAGCTTCGGACGAAGGTGGTAAACCGCTCATCAAGTCGGTCGAAGCGGTTGACGACCATCACGTGCGGATTAATCTGAACGACGCGCTATCCGAGATCTTCGCCGTCCAAAATACGATCGGAATCTACAACGGTAACTTGGCGCGTGGCGTCTTCACCAAACACGACGACCCGAAATGGAGCGAATGGCACAAGAAGCTCACCACCGGCTCTGGAAGTGAGAAGAAAGCAGCCATCGAAGATATCACGACGGCGAAATATCCGATGATTACCGACGACCCGATCGGTCACGGACCGTTCAAGATCAAAGACGTCGGTGACGATATCATCGTCATGGAGAAGTACGAGGATCATCCCAACGCCGACAGCATCAACTTCGACGAGTTCGCGCTCAAACTGTTCTCGACCAACCAACCCATCCAGCCGTACTCGGCGGGAAAGATAGATGCGACACACAAGGGGTTCCCGGTTCAGAACGACCTCAAAAGCAAGCTTCCGAAGGGTAACACCCTGTTTCGGGAAGGTCGGTCCAGCAACAAACTGTTCTCGTTCAACTGCGGACACGGCGTCGACTACGAGTCGCCGGTCAACAACGTCAACGTCCGCAAAGCGATTTGCCACGTCTACAGTCGCAAACAGACCGAATCGCTGCTCCAAGGCGTGAACCGGACGTTCGATTGGGCACCGTGCCGCGTCCCGGGAAAGGTGTTGAGCAGGGGCAAAGACGAGACCGCCGAGTGGGTCAAGGACTTCACGAAGTACGGCGAGAACAATACGAAGCGTGCTGCTGAACTCCTTCGCCGTGAGGGGTACGAAAAGAGCAACGATAAATGGATGACTCCGGATGGAAAGCGGTTCAAACTCTCCATCATGAACGGTGCCGACCGACAGGACATTCAGGTGCTCAAGCAGAACCTGAAAGACTTCGGCATCGACACGAAACAGGAGCAGGTCGACGACGCGACGTTCGACGACCGCCGCAACAAAGGGAAGTACGATATCATGCCCGACGGGTCGTCCTCGAACGGGATCACCGCGATGTGGGCGACCGATCTGGTCATCGATTGGCTCCAATCGATCCTCCATTTCGCACCCGAGAGCGAGATTCCGATGCCGATCGGCGACCCCAAAGGTTCGAGCGGGACGAAGACCATCAACATCGAACAACACATTCGGAAGTGGCAGTCGACGGGCGACTCGAAATACCATCACGAACTGATGTGGTGGTGGAACCAAACGCTCCCCGAAGCGGAGATGCTGTACCAACCCGACGCCGGTGCGTACAACGGTGCACACTGGGGGCTCGACGTCAAACCCGGCATCAAAAACGGTGTCGACGACGCGCTCTATATCGCACCCAAGATGGCCGACGGTACGCTGAAGTACAAAGGATAGCGGTGAAAGTTGGGTACCAACCAACCCGTTCCCATATCATCCCGGGTCCCAACCCGACGGACGTTTTCACATTCGTAGTGGTGAGAGCTGAATATTTAATACGACGGATTCATACATACTGCTATGGGACTGCTTCAAACGGCATCGAGAACTGTACTCGGCATCGACATCCTCTTTCTCCTGTTGTTGGGTTTCTCGTTTCTCTACCTCGAACCGGGGACCGGATCGTACGTAACTGCGACGGTGACGCTTATCCCCATCGTTTTCACGTTCGTCATGAGCGTGGTGGTACTCTACACCGGGTGGGAGCCCTTCGAGTGAGCGAGATGTGGTTGTTCGTCAGTGGATTGTGCACGGAGCAACGATCATATATTAATATATACATAAATATAGTAACAACATGGGATAAATTGATTATGAAGCTCTCGAAACGGCTTGCATACGTGTAACATGGTAAAGATAGACTGGCGTGTACGAAGAGTAGCACAAGCGCTGTTCACGGCGTGGGCGGTCACTACCCTATCGTTCGTTCTCGTACGGCTGTTGCCGGGGAACCCGATGGGAGCGATGGTGCGAAAGTTGCAGCGGCAAGGCGTCAACCCGGCTCGGGCTCGGGAAATCGTCAACCTTCGAATGAGCGTCAATCCGAGCGAACCGATACCGATCGCGTACGTCCACTACATGGCGAACATGATACAGGGCAATCTCGGCGTGTCAACATATTATGCCGACCCCGTTGCCCAGATCATCGCGAACACGCTACCGTGGACGCTGTTCGTCTTGAGTTGGTCGCTGTTCATCAGCTTCTTCATCGGCGTCATGGTGGGTGCGCTGATGGCGTACTGGGAAGGCGGAAAGCTGGACGTCGGACTGACCTCGTGGGCGATTCTCATGGGTTCGGTTCCGTTCTACGTGTTGGCGTTTCTGCTCTTGATGGCGTTCTCGTATCGGCTGGGGTGGTTCCCGACCGGCGGCAAGCAACCGACGGGTGTCCCGCCCGGGTTCAACTGGCCGTACATCAAGGGGATAATACGCCACGCCGCGTTGCCGGTCATGTCCATGCTCGTTGCCTCGGGCGTCGCTTCGTTGGGGATGCGCGGGAACTCCATTCGCGTTCTCGGGTCCGACTACCTCCGTGTGGCCCGCCTCCGCGGACTCTCCGATATAACCATCTCGACGCAATACGTCGCGCGCAACGCGGTCCTCCCGATGTACACGACGTTGATGATCAGCATCGGGGAGATGTTCGGCGGCTCCGTCGTTCTGGAGAAGGTGTTCCAATACCGGGGCATCGGCTACTACACGCTGTCGGCGTTCTATCAGCGCGACTATCCGCTGATGATGGGTGGGTTCGTTCTCATCACGGTGGCGGTCGTACTCGCATTGCTGTTCGCCGATCTGACGTATTCGTTGATCGATCCACGCGCAGGAGGGCAGAACAGTGAATCGTACTGAAGATGACATACAAACGAACGATGAGAATCTACAAACGAAATTACCGACTGTACCGACAGAGGAGGGTCAACGATGACTGACCCGCTGAGAGAGGCAGTGTCGTCTAGTGACGACCAACGAAACGAGAGCGCCGTTCGCACGGACGGTGGGAACGTTAATTCGCCGTTCGATGTGGTCTCACAGTACGAGGAGACCCGACGCGAACGCTACCGGAAGTTGTACGATGCCTACATTCACGCACCGTTCGCAATCATCAAGCGTGACCGCAGGGCACAGATCGGATTTACCATCCTGGCCATTTACATCTTGATGGGAACCGTCGGGACGGTCCTCATCGAGCCGACAAAGGTGGCGGAAGGTCCGGCGTTCGTTAAACCCTTCCAGAACTGGCAGTATCCGTTAGGAACGGACAAAATGGGGCGCGACCTGTTCTCGCAAGTGGTTCACGCAACCCAGACGATGCTCAAGATGATCACTTCCGGAGCCTTGTTCACCGTCGTGGTCGGAACCGTCGTCGGCGGCATCGCGGGGTACAAGGGTGGCATGGCGGATACCGTTCTAAGTTCGATCACCGACATCTGTATCAATATCCCCGCGTTCCCGCTCGTGATGGCGCTGGCTCTGTTGCTTCCCATCCCCGGCAATCCGTACGCGATCGGAATTCTGCTGTGTATCGCGTCTTGGGGCGGTCTCGCGCGTGCCATCAGGTCGCAGGTACTCACACTCCGAGGGGAATCGTTCGTCGAGGCGGCGCGGGCGATGGGGATTTCGACGCCAACTATCGTCTTCAAGGAGATCATTCCCCACCTGATGCCGTACGTCGTGATCAACCTGACCAACGCGGCGCGACGGGTCATCTTCGAGGCGGCAGCGCTGTACTATCTCGGCATCCTCCCGTTCGAGGACCTGAACTGGGGGAGTACCCTGAAACAGGCGTACGCCGCGAACGCCCACATCAGACCCGAGCTGCTGCACTGGTTCCTCGTCCCGATGGCGGCGATCGTGTTCATCTCCATCGGGTTGATTCTCCTGGGACAGTCGCTCGACAGGGTGTTCAACCCACGCGTCCGGGCACGCCACGAGAAGACGACCGCGGAAGTGAAAAGCAGCGATGACGACGAATCGAACGTTCCTGACTACGTACGCGGTGGAGGGCAACTATAAACGATGACTGTATCACAAACGAGCTATGAATTCGACACGGCGGAAGAATCGATCCTGGAGGTACGAAACGCGTCCGTCACGTTCGACATGGAACGTGGCGATTCGAACGTCCTGGACTCGGTGGATCTCGACGTACAGCGAAACGAAGTGCTCGGCGTCGTCGGGGAGAGCGGAAGCGGGAAGTCGATGCTCGCCTCGGCGCTCCTCGATGCCGTCGTCGATCCCGGAGTACTCACGGGCGATATCACGTACCACCCGAAACGCGGCCAACCGATAGACGTCCTCGATCTCGAGGGTCGTGATCTGAAGGAGTTCCGTTGGGAACAGGTGTCCATGGTGTTTCAGGGGGCGATGAGTTCGTTCAACCCCGTTCGTTCCATTCGAACCCACTTCGTCGAGACGTTGAACGCTCACGATTACGACATCGACGAGGGAATGCAACGCGCACACCAACTCCTCGAAGACCTCTATCTCGACCCAGACCGCGTGTTGGATTCGTATCCGCACGAACTGTCCGGCGGGATGAAACAGCGGGCGCTCATCGCGCTGTCGCTCATCCTCGAACCGGAAGTGTTGGTGATGGACGAACCGACCGCGGCGCTCGACCTGCTCATGCAGCGGTCGATCATTTCGCTGCTCCAGAGCCTCAAGGACCAGTACGACCTCACTATCGTCTTCATCACACACGACCTTCCGTTGATCGCGGACTTAGTCGATCGTATTGCGGTGATGTACGCGTTCGAAATCGCCGAACTGGGACCGATGAAGGAGGTACTCGAGGACCCGGCCCACCCGTACACGCGACTCCTGTTGAAATCGACACCAAACCTCGAATCGTCTATCGACGAGATGCGACCGGTCGAAGGAAGCGCTCCCGACCCCGTGAACGTTCCCTCCGGGTGTTCCTTCCACCCTCGCTGCCCGCTCGCGGACGAGTTCTGTGAGAGAGACGACCCGGAAGCGTATCAGGTCGACGATGACCACCACGTCCACTGCCACCACTGGGAAGAATCCGCCGAAACCATCCCGATGACCGAGGATTCGTCGTCGCTCGACGGTTTCGGCGAAAGCTCCGTCAGCACGAGCGCCGGAACGGTCAGTTCCGACGGCGAACCGATGGTGTCGATGCGAGACGTCGAGGTTCACTTCGAGAAGGAAAAGGGATTCTTCGATATCTTCTCCGATGCGGACCTCGTCAAGGCGGTCGACGGCATCTCGCTCGACATCTACGAGAACGACGCCATCGTTCTCGTCGGCGAGTCCGGGTGCGGAAAGACGACGCTCGGGAAGGCGGCCGTCGGACTGCAACGACCGACCGGCGGGAGCATCGAATACCGCGGACACAATGTCTGGGACGTACGGGACTCGGGCGGGAGCGCCACCATCGCCTGGGAGGACATTCGACGCTCGCTTCAGATCGTCCACCAAGACCCCGGTAGCTCGCTGAACCCACACCGGCGAGTCAAAGCGGCCCTCGAAATGCCTCTCAAGCGGTGGAACGATGATTTAGACGGAAACGACCGGAAACAGCGCATCTTGGGACTGTTAGAACACGTCGGAATGTCCCCCGCCGAGGACTACTTCGAACGCTATCCCCACCAACTGTCCGGCGGCGAACAGCAACGCGTCGCCATCATCCGGTCGATGCTGATGAACCCCGACCTCATTCTCGCCGACGAACCGGTGAGCGCGCTCGACGTCTCGCTGCGCGTCGAGATGATGGACCTGATGATACAGCTTCAAGACATGTTCGATACGTCGTATCTGTTCGTCTCACACGACCTCTCGAACGCGCGATACATCGCGGAAAAAACGGGCGGTCGCATCGGGGTCGTCTACCTCGGCGAACTCGTCGAGATCGGTCCGCCGGAGCAGATCATCCACAACCCGCAACACCCCTACACACAGGCCCTCCGATGGGCGACGCCCGAACTCACCCACAACGAGGAGGAGACGGCCATCGAGGAGTCACCGATCAGGGAGATCGACATCCCGGACCCCACGAATCCACCAAGCGGTTGTCACTACCACACGCGATGCCCCGAGGCGCGCGAAGTGTGCCGGAAGACGGCTCCGGACTCGTACGACTCGGCGGACGGCGAACGCCACCAAACGGCGTGTTTCCGCGTACAAGACGATCACGAGTACTGGCACAGCGACTCCATCGTCGAAGGAGAGGACTGACGACTGATCGATGGTGGAGTAACGACGACCGTTCGGCTTTCGTTCTCGATATACCAGTTGGATCACTCGGTGGCTTCCTCGACATCCGTGTTGCGCCGCGCCGGTTCCCTTCCGACCGCTCCGACTTCACCATCGACGGGTCGGTAACGAAATCGGGGATTTCACCCCCGAAAATTCGTACTCCCGGTTCACCCGACTGGTCGATACCTGTGTGTTCGTTTCGTTCCAGTTCGAGGGTGAAGACTTATCCGACCGCTACTCGCAGTCTGCACTGTAGGTCCATGGAAACGTTCGAATCCGACGGACACGTCATCGTCCGTCTCGACCGCGGTGACTTGGCACTCGAATCGATCATCGACGCCTGTGAAGCGCACGACGTAGACACGGGCGTCCTCGTCTCGGGGATCGGAACGTTCAGCAATCTGAACATCCACTACGTGAACCGGACCGACCTTCCGGAGGACCAGACCGACCGGAACGTACACCTCTCGCTCGACGGTTCGTGGGAGGTGACGAACGTCGGTGGCCTTATCGCAGACGGGGAACCTCACCTGCACGTTACGGCGTTCGACGGCGAGCGAACGGTCGGCGGACACCTCGAATCGGGGTGCGAAGTGAACGTCCTCGGCGAATTTACCATCAGAAAAGTAGCCGATATCTCGTTACAGAGACGGTCGGGGGAGAACGCCGTCTCTCAACTGAAGCGCCGATGACCACGATTTCGAGTTAGTGGGAAATCTCCCGAGAGCATGCGCGTAGCCGTATCGTGACGAGAAGTAGTTCGGGACGCCCAGGGAGCGTCTCCACGCGTGGACGGACCATTCGTTGTCCACTTACCGACGTTGCCACCAAATGAACGTGTACCCGGTGACGCCGCCGAGGAAAAGCGCCGCCCCCCAGGTGGCGAACATCGCCGCCCAAATTCCGGTGTTGATGAGAAACCCGACGACGAAGATGACGATTCCGAGCGTCGCAAGGGAGAGCGTGACCGAGTTTCTGATAGTCGAAAACAACTCCATGGGACGGCTAGTGCCGTCGTTGGTCTCACCAGTTTTCTGAACTGAACTCATTGATATCGTGGTACGTAGTAACAGTATAAATCTATTGGGGTGTGGTTTCCTCCACCTTTTATCTCGGTGCACATCACACCTCATTTCGTTTGTCATCACCAAAACCTTAGTATAGTGGCCGTCCGTTGCTCTCTCTGAGGATGACGACAGACTACGGTAATTATATCGACGGTGACTGGACGGAATCGTCGTCGGGTGACACGTTTGCGGTACGCAACCCGGCGAACGAAAACGAAATCGTGGCGACGTACCAACAATCGACCGGCGACGATGCAAATCACGCGGTCGAAGCAGCGGTCGCGACACAGGACGAATGGGCCGCGACGCCCGCACCGGAGCGCGGCCGTATCCTGAAACGGACGGCTGGCGTACTCGATGCGCGAAAAGACGAACTGACCGAGACGCTCACCACGGAAGAAGGAAAGACCCTCGCGGAGGCCGGTGGTGAGGTACAACGCGCCATCGATATTTTCGACTACTACGCGGAGAAGACCCGCGACCTCGGTGGAACGATGAAAGGAACGAGCGCCGAGAACAAGCAACTGTACACGAAACGCGAGTCGCTCGGAACCGTCTCGCTCATCACGCCGTGGAACTATCCCATCGCCATCCCGGCGTGGAAACTCGCTCCGGCACTCGCGACCGGCAACACGGTCGTCCTCAAACCCGCGTCCGCCGCACCCGGCGTCTCGCTAAAACTCGTCGAATGTCTCGAGGAGGCCGGATTGCCCGCTGGAGTGGTCAACTACGTGACCGGATCGGGGAGCGACGTCGGGACGCCCCTTACGGAACACGGTGCGGTCGACGCCGTGTCGTTCACCGGGAGTACGGCCATCGGGACGATGGTCGCTCAGACCGCGACCGAGGACCTGAAACGCGTGCAGTGTGAGATGGGCGGCAAGAACCCAACCGTCGTGATGCCGAGCGCCGACCTCGATGAAGCCGTCGACATCGTCGGCTCGGGTGCGTTCGGGGTCACCGGACAGGCGTGTACCGCCTGTTCCCGCGCCATCGTCCACGAGGACGTGTACGACGAATTCGTCGCGGGTATCGTAGACTACGCTGAATCGCTCGAAATCGGGGACGGAACCACGGACGTCGATATGGGTCCACACGTGACCGAGAGCGAACTCGAAGGCACGCTCGAATACGTCGATATCGGTCTCGAAGACGGTGCGACCCTCGAAACCGGCGGCGACCGTCTCACCGGTGACGAGTACGACGACGGCTACTTCGTCGAACCCACCGTCTTCTCCGATGTCCACGCCGACATGCGAATTGCGCAGGAGGAAGTGTTCGGCCCGGTGCTCGCGGTCCTTTCGGTGTCGGACTTCGAGGAAGCGGTGGCCGTCGCGAACGACGTGGATTTTGGCTTATCGGCCAGCATCGTCACGGACAACCTCTCGGAGGGGCATCAGTTCATCGAGAACGTCGAGTCGGGCGTCGCGAAGGTGAACGAGAAGACGACCGGCTTGGAGCTTCACGTTCCGTTCGGCGGTTACAAAGGGTCGTCGACGAACACGTATCGAGAACAGGGCGACGCCGGTCTCGACTTCTTCAGTTCCATCAAGACGGCGTATCTGAACTACTGAGATTCGAACGAGTACGGACGGCGAATACGGAATCCTATTCCGGAGGAGCGTCCCACTCCTCGCCGTCGTCTTGTGGGTTGTAGCCGATTTTCGCGCGCGCGTGTTCGAGGTCGTACCACCGTCGCCGGTTGTCGCTCACGCCGCTGAAGATATCGAATTCGACGGACTCGTCCTGCAGACAGCAGTCGATCTGGTGGGCGAAATCCCGCCGCGACTGCCACGTCGCTTTCATTCGCGCCACCTGCTCGTCGTATTCGGCGCTATTTCGTTCCCACTCGCCCTCCTCGACGCCGATTTCCGCGTCACCGTAGGGGTGGTCGTACTCCGGCATCCGCACGCTACAGATGCGAAGCGCGTAGAATCGCTTCGGGTACTCGTAGTTCTCGACGTAGTAGCGCCCGAGGTCCTCGCCGAAACTCTTGGATGCTCCGTAGTACGAATCGGGACGGACGGGGTCGGTGTCGTCGATGACGAGGTCGTACGTGGGCGAGTACAACTCCGGTTTGTGGGCCTGTTCGTACATCCCCATGACGTGATTCGTCGACCCGAAGACGAACGATTCTACCTCCGCTTCTCTGGCGGCCTCGAGCGCGTTGTACATGCCGATGATGTTCGGTTCGAGGATCTCTCCCCAGTCGCCGTCGGTGTACGGATAGGCGGCGAGGTGGACGACGGCATCCTGTCCCTCGAAGGCGTCTCTAACTTTCCCGTACTCGGCGACGTCGCCGACGACAGTGTCGTAATCGCCGTACGGGTGGTCGTCCGGTCTATCGGACCGGTTGAAGTACGTGAAGTCGTATTCCGGTCGGTCGTGAAGATTGTCGATGATGGCGGTTCCACAGCGTCCGTAGACACCGGTCACTACAACGTCCATGCTGGTACGATTGCGTGTTTGGCTATTAAATCAACTGGAACCGGCGGTCGTTCCAGTGACCGCCGAGGGGCTTTGATTGCCGTCGGTGTTCATTCCATCGCGGTCGTCACGAACCCGTCGAAGTTGAGAATAACCCGCTGTGTGACGTCGCCGAACAGGGCTTTCCCCGTGGGCGACCGTTTCTGTCCGGTGATGAACGCGTGATCACACCCGTGTTTCTCCGCCACTTCGAGTACCGTGCCCCCGAGTTCATCTTTCTCGGTCACTTCGCCGACGACATCGTACGTCACGTCGTCGACTAACGTTCCGAGCGTTTCCTCGGCGAACCGACGGCCGAAGCGCACGGCGGCCTCCTGTGCCGTGAACTCGCGGTAGTTCGTCCGCTCGGTCTCCTCCACCGATTCGAGCGCATCGAGTTGCTCTTCGAACTGCTCCGGCGTTATCCAGGAAAACAGTATCAACTCGGCGTCGGAGTTGGCCGCGAACCGACCGGCCTCTTCGAGCAAGCGTCTGTGCATCGCGGTGTCGTCTATAACGACGAATCCTCGTTGCATGCTCACTGATGGAGTGGCATCGCAAATAAAACTATGTAGCGCCGAAAAATGGCTGTCTTCACTCCGCTCGATACCGCTCGACCGCATCTCGGTCGACCGAGATACCCAGTCCGGGTTCTTGCGGAACGTCGAGGACTCCGCCGGACGGATCGAACGGCGTTTCGAGAATCTCGCTTCGAAGCGGATTCTCGCTTCTGTCGAACTCCACCATCATCGGTTCCGGGATGTTCCGGGTGTGTGGATAGGACGACACGCTCGCGGCGAACTGCACCGCCGCGGCCATTCCGACGCCGCTGTTCCAGATGTGCGGTCGAACGGCGACGTTCTCCGTCGTGGCCATATCCGCGATCAGTCGCGCCTCCGAAAACCCACCACATCGTCCGAGGTTCGGTTGAACGATATCGACGGCCCGGTCATCGATGAGGCGCTTGAACGCGAACCGCCCGTAGTGGGCTTCACCCGCCGCTATCGGCGTGTCGATCCGGGATTTCACCTCGCGGTATCCCGACTCGTTCTCCGGCGGGACGGGCTCCTCGATCCACGTGATATCGTACTCCCCGATGGCCTTCGCCGTCTTCACGGCCTGTCGCGGGCGATAGTTCCCGTTCATATCGACCATCAAGCGCGCATCGTCGCCGAGAGTTTGTCGTGCGACGCGGACCCGTTCAACGTCATCTTCGACGCCGCTTCCGATCTTTATCTTCGCGGCAGTGAACCCTTCATCGACGGCTTCCTCGATGGGTCGTTCGAGCGGTCGTTCCGCTTCGGTGAAGTACATCGTCGACGCGTACGGCGTCAGTGTCCGGCACTCCGTGCCGCCGAGAAGCCGATGAACGGGTCGCCCGACCGTTTTCCCGATGATGTCCCAGAGGGCTACGTCGATGGCGCTGACACAACTCTGCACGAACACGCTTCCGCTGAAGTGGTACGGGTCCGTGTACGACTCGTCGGCGAGCGACTCGACGTCGAACGGATCCATCCCGACGATGCGGTCTCGAAACAGTTCGTCAATCGTCACTGCCACAATGGGTCCCGGAGCGAACGCTTCGCCCCATCCGACCGTTCCTCCGCCCGTTTCGATTCGAAGTAGCGTCGTCGCACGCGTTCGTCCGAATCCGCGAGCATCGCCCACTCCTTCCCCCTCGGGGAGGTTCATCGAGATGGGTATCGCCTCAATTTTCGCAACTTCCATGTGCTACCCTCCGAGTCGGATAAGTTATAATTTATGTCGATCAGCGGTCGACGGAGAAACCGATGGCAGGAACATCCCGTATCGAGAAAATCAGGGATTTTCGTCGTACCGGAACTCGGTCCACGGACCGTCGATGAACGGGTACTCCTCGATGATATCGAGATCGACCTCGACGCCGAGGCCGGGGCCGTCGGGAACCGTCAGAACGCCGTCGGTAATCGATGGCGACCCCTCCATGATGTCGAATGCGAGGTCGAACGGGTACATCCCGGGGTCGAAGTCCCCCTCCAGCAACGGGTCGTGCTGGAAGACGGGGTATTCGAGCAGATCGACCTCCGGGGCGGCGGCGACGAGGTGTGCGTTGGCGATGAGACCGAGCCAGGTGCCGAAGTTGTGTGGGACGAATTCGACCTCGCGCCCGCGGCAGAACTCGACGGCTGACGCACAACCGGTGTACCCCTCGTGATGCCGAACGTCCCCTTGGAGGAAATCGACCGCCCCGGTTCGGCCGAGTTCGACGAGTCCGGCCGATGTCTCCTCGCTTTCACCACCCGCGAGCGGTGCACCGGTGCCCGAGAGCGAGATGTATCCTTCCCTGTCGTCCGGTTCGACCGGTTCCTCTATCCAGTACGCCCCCCGCTCGCTCGCGTACTCGACTAATTCGGAAACCGCCGTTTCTCCGTACGCGTCACGGAGCTTCCACCACGTATGCGTGTCGAGCATGAACTTCATGTCATCGACCGTCTCGGCGAGGAGGTCGACCGTCTCCCGATCACCGTCGATTCCGATTCCCGGTCGGTATTTGTACCCCATGAACCCCGACGCTTCGAGGGCCCGCGCCTGTTCGGCATATCCGGCCGGGTCCATGTACATGCCCGCGCTCGCGTACAACGGTATCTTCGTCGTGGGGTCGCTTTCGAACTCGTCGGCCAGGAGTTCGTAGATCGGTGCCCCGAGTTCCTTTCCACGAAGGTCGTGCAGTGCCACATCGATAGCGGAGATGGCCTCGTATCGGAGCCGGTCCGGGAGTCCGGTTCCGTGCAACGACTCATGCGCATCGTCGATTACTTCGATGGATTCGCCGACGAGTGACTCCGCCACGGCGCCGTTAACGACGTCGGCGAACGTCGCTTGTGAATCTCCCTCGAAGTACTCCCGCATCGCGGAACTGCTCGCACCGGCGGTCGCGACGCCCCGTTCTCCGGTCTCGGTTTCGAGAACGACGAGAACGACATCGCGTTTGCGCAACCGTCTGACGCCGCCGAAGAAACGACGGTCTTGAGGTGGGTCTATCGGGGACGAGAGTGCGTAGCCGCTAACATTCGTGAGCCGCATGCACACTACTGCCAACCGCAGGACGATAAACTTCCGGGAACTAGCCGTTCGCGATTGTTTGTGGATGACGGGAGGACTTCTATTTCCAACGCTCCGTCAGTTAAAATGTCAGGTTTGTTTTTAATAGACGAAGATTTTATGCTGACGCGCTTAGATTCTCGAGTATGCCACTTTCCAACGATGAGGTGCGTCAGCACCTGCGTGGTGTCGCCGCTGGACTCCTCACACCGTTCGACGACGATCTCGAGGTGGAACACGAAAAACTCCAAGAGAATGCGAGGACGCTCTACGATCGCGGAATTCGGACGTTTTTGGCGTCCGCCAACATCAGCGAGTATCATTCCCTCTCACGGGATGAGCGGGTCGAAGTAACACGGTCGAGCGTGGACGCGCTCCCTTCGGACGCCTGCATTCTCGCCGGTGTCGGCGGGAGTACGCAGGAAGCAACGGATATCATCCGTAGCTATGACCGCGTTGGCGTCGACGCGATGATGATCATGCCCCCGGATCACTCGTACATCCACGAACAGGGGCTTATCCGATATTACGAGAAACTCGATGCCGTCGCCGATGCCCCTCTGGTCCCATACGTGAAGGGATTCGACCCGTCGGTCGAATATTTGCGGAATTTGACGAACGTCGACGGAGTGGTCGGCATCAAGTACGCCCTCGAAGATGCGGTCAAACTTGGCATGAGTGTCGAAGCGGGTGCCGACGACGTCGTCTGGGTGGATGGTCTCGCTGAACCGTTCGCCCTGTCGTTCTGGAACGAGGGTATCGAAGGGTTCTCGGCGGGAGTCAGCAACTTCCGCCCGGAGATCGGGCTCGCGTTGTTCGATGCGCTTACCGCGGGCGACTGGGAACGCGCGAGACGCATCCGCAATATCTGTGTGCCCTACCAAAACTTCCGCGAAGAGACCGGGGAGAACAACACGATCGACGGAGCGATCAGCGTTTCAGCGGTGAAGAAGGGACTCGACCTCGCCGGATTACACGGCGGCAAAGTTCGCGAACCGATCGAACCGCTGTCTCCCGCGGACGAGCGAAAGGCGGAGGAGCTGTACGGTCAACTCGGGGACGACGTAGAACGCCTCATCGCGGAATGACGGTCCGATCGCTGTCGGCGAGAGCCATCTCTAGGACGACGAGCGACTTCGATGCACAAATTTCCCCGTCGGCGGGACATCCAACCAATCCTGATAATGAACACGATGGCGTGGACACCCACGTTTGGATCCTTGGAACCTCGGGTGCCTCACCACGGAGTTCCATCCTCCAACGGAGAGTAGGGCGACTAGGAGTATCTCGTATTCAGCTCGATGACGTTTGCCGCGCGAAGGACGTGGTCCGCGAGTTCGTTGTGTAGTCGGTCGTCCGTAAATCGACTCGTTGGACCCGAAATGCTGATGGCACCGAGTACCGCATCTCCGCTCCGTACGGGCGCAGAAACACATCGAAGCCCGTGGATGTTCTCTTCGTTATCGATCCCGTATCCACGTTCGACTATCGTCTCCAATTCGTCACGAAGCTCCCCTGGGTTCGTAATAGTTTTCTCCGTCTGCCGTTCGAAACTGCAGTCCGCGATTATCCGATCCTGTCGTTCGGCAGGCAAGTGAGCGAGGATCGTCTTTCCCAACGAAGTCGCGTACATCGGCTGTTGGGTTCCGACCCTCGACGCCGTTTCGACCGCCTTCGGCCCTCTAGATTTACAGAGGTAGGATACTCGACCGTACTCCTCGATTCCGAACTGCGCGATTTCGTTCGTGTCCATCGCCAACTCTTCGACTTCCTTCTCGATCACTTCGTAGTTTCCTACCTGATCCTGAACGTGGCTTGCCATGTCCAGAATACGGAGACTCAGACGATATCTATCCTCTTCAGGGACCACGATTTCCCGATCGACGAGCGTCTGCAGATGACTGTGAATGGTACTCTTCGAATGTCCCAGTTCGTTGGATAGCTCGGTCACACCGACGTTCTGACGCTCTTGGATGACATCGATGATGTTGAACGCGATCTTCACCGATTGGATCGTTCGTCCGGTGTTCCCCTCGACTTGGTTTGTCATACCACCCTAACGGTACTCCCCTAATATAAAATTTGTTCCCCTGTAGGGAACCAGTAATCTCACCATCCCCAACGATTTCTGATGATTCAATCGTCTGGTCACCGATGAGCGACGAAACGACGGATAACGGAACCGGACCGTCACTAGTATTCGACCCCCTCGCAGTGAACGCCAACCGAGCGATACCCGTTCGTCTCTCGGGAATCCGTGACCTCACCCGCGAACGTCCTCTCGTATTCGCTCGTCGGTATCATCGATGATTCCTGTATCAGTTCTCCCTTCGTCGAATCCGCCCTACGTTCGCTCTCGGTGGGGCTGATCGACGGTTTTTCGCCCGTTACTGGGAATGTATGCCGTCGTGCCACACTTTCTATTACACAACTATATTTGTAATGGACTCGTTCGCCAGAAGGGAACACGGTAAATCATTCCCCTCCAATCACCTGTCCGGATGTCACGGTTCGCCACGATTATCGACCTGCTGACTCATTGGCTTCAAACGCCGTCGAGTCGAACCGAACACTTATGGTTCGTTTTCGAGAGACACGACGTATGTCCGTTCGAGTAACCGTTTGGAACGAGAACGTCCACGAACGTGAAGAGCCGTCAGTCGCGAAACGCTATCCGGAGGGTATCCACGGTGCCATCGCGTCGAGTCTGGAAGCCGACGGCCACTCCGTCGTGACGGCGACGTTACAGGACTCGGAGCACGGTCTCACCGAATCCGTCCTCGCCGAAACGGACGTCCTCGTCTGGTGGTCACACTGCGCGAACGATGCAGTACGCGACGATGTTGCCACTCGCGTCGTCGATGCAGTTCACGATGGAATGGGATTCGTCCCGTTGCACTCGGGAAAGAACTCGAAGCCGTTTACGCGCCTCATGGGGACGACCTGCAACATCAAATATCGGCACGGCGGCGAAACCGAACGCGTCTGGGTGGCGGACCCCGGCCACCCCATCGCCGACGGTCTCGACGAGTACTTCGAGATTCCAGCGACCGAGATGTACGGCGAACCGTACGACGTACCCGAACCCGACCGAACCGTGTTCATCTCGTGGTTCGAGGGGGGCGAGGTGTTCCGCTCCGGCGTCTGCTATCGCCGCGGACGGGGGCGAATCTTCGCGTTTCGTCCCGGTCACGAGGAGTATCCGATCTTCCATCAACCCGAGGTCCAGCGGGTCATCGATAATGCCGTCGTATGGGCGGCACCGAACGAGGGGGGGACCGTCAACTGGGGGAATACCGAACCCGTCGAACCGCTTGGGGAGCGATAAGACGCGATATCGAACGATCTTTATATATTTCCGAGTTTCCCCGACCCAAATATTGATTACGCGAGCGCTTCCGGTAGAAGCTATGGCCTCGTTCGAAGCGACGAAATCGTATACGAAGCCGCCCGCTTGGGCGACGAACCAACGACGACTGTTCGACGTAACCCGCGATGCGGTCGATTCGTTCACCGATCGATACCTCGATGACGAGGGCCGTCCGCTGTGGCCACCGGACGGCCACGTCGGTATCGATGGTTCCGACGACCTCGTCGAGGGATTCTACAACTGGCCGCTCGTGTACGCGATGGGCGGCGACCGTTCGTTCCTCGACGCGGCGACGGAGACGTACCGGGCCGTCATCGACCGTCTCTCCGAAGTGGAAACGCCCTACGGTCACCCGATGTACGTGGACGAGTTCGACCAGGGCCGCGACTGGTTTCACCTCGGCGAGGGGAACCTGTACACCTACAATATGGGCCTCGCGGACCCGACAGACGACGCGGTTGTCGACCGCGCGGAACGATTCGCCGGGTTGTATCTCGGCGACTCTGAGACCGGCAACTACGACGCAGAAAAGCGACTCGTCCGAAGCTCGCAGACGGGGAGTATGGGTCCCGACTACGCGGACTTTTCGGAGTACGTCTCCCACGGCTACGGAGCGGATTATCGTTGGTGGCGTCACGGACTCCCGTGGCGCGACGTCCCCGAATTCGACGAAGCCGCCGACCTTCACGACCCCGAAAACGAGGAGCGACTGTTCGAAGTGCTCAACGAACGATGTACGAAGGGCGACATCCCGCTGAACCTCAACGTCACGAGCCTGATGACGAACGCGTACCTCCATACGGGCGACGACCGATACCGCGAATGGGTGTTCGACTATCTCGATGCCTGGCGTGAACGGACGGCGGAGAACGGCGGCATCATCCCCGATAACGTGGGACGCTCGGGCGAGATCGGCGAGTACACGAACGGAAAGTGGTACGGCGGCTACTACGGGTGGTCGTGGGGCGGGTGGCACTACGTCGGTATCGGCCCGACCGTCGCCGCCGAGAACGCAGTCCTCCTCGACGGTACCCGCGAACACCTGGACTTCCCTCGGTCGCAACTCGACCACCTGATGGAACGCGGCATCGAAGTGAGCGCCGACGCCGTCAACGATACCCTCTATATCCCCCACAAGTTCGGTGAACCGGGGGATTATCACTACAACGCCTCGGGCGTCCTTCAGGAGAACGACGGCGAAGTTCGCTACGAGGACGGCTGGTTCGAGTTCAGACCGCACAAGGACGACCCGTACGCCGTCCACCTCTGGTACATGTCGATGCGGGAGGACGACCGACAGCGCGTCCGTGATCTGCGCAACTACCACAAACGAGATTGGCGGCGCGTCGATCCCCGCGCCAAGACGAAACACGCCGACGGCCACGAATACGCGTGGCTCTCCTACCTCGACGGCGAATTTCCCGACTACCCGAAGCGCATCATGGAGGCCAACCACGCACACGTTCGGGAACGGACGAAACTCATGCGGGAAGAAGGGTACTACCCCGACGAGATCGACGAAGATTACCTTCGAAACCGAAATCCCGTTTCGGAGAAGGGGTTGCTTCAGCTCACGATGGGCGCGCCGCAACCCATCTACTACGGCGGCCTCGTCATGGCCCAAGTGCGTCACTTCGACCTCGGACGGGGACGTCCGGGACTTCCCGACGGTGTCGCGGCGCTCGTCGAAGAGATCACCGCGGACGGCATCGTCCTGACGCTCGTCAACGTCGGCGGTCGGGACCGTGAGATGCTCGTCCAGGCCGGTGCGTACGGCGAACACGAGTTCACGACCGTCAGCGCCGACGGACGGGAGCGGGCCGCGGAATCGAACCGCGTTCGGATGTCGCTCCCCGGCGGCACGTCCCTTTCCATCGAAGCCGGGATGAACCGGTTCGTCAACGACCCGACGTACGATCTTCCGGCGGAACTGGGCCGGTAAGGTCGCTCGGAACTGGAGACGGACCGACGAAAAGTTTTTGCGGTGGGTACACGGCGGTAGGACCGTGACGTTTCGTATCGGAATCGTCGGCATCGGCTCCGTCGCCGACACGCATGCGCGGGGAATCGAGGAGATAGCTACCGCCGAACTGGTCGCCGGGTCGTGTCGCACCCGCAGCAAAGGGGAGGCGTTCGCCACGAAGTACGGGTGTACGTGGTACGGCGACTACGAAGCGATGTTCGCGGAGGCGGACCTCGACGTCGCCCTCGTTTGCACCCCAAGCGGGAACCACCTCGAACCGGCGACGGCCGCTTCGGAGTACGGCGTTCACGTCCTCTGTGAGAAACCGCTCGAAATAACGACCGAACGGATAGACGAGATGATTACGACCTGCGAGCACGCCGGTGTTCGTCTCGGCGGTATCTTCCAGAATCGCTACCTTCCGGCGGCCAGGACGGTTCACGAGGCCGCCGTCTCGGGTCGTTTCGGCGACCTCGCAGCGGTAAGCGTATCGGTACCGTGGTGGCGACCGGATGAGTATTACGAGGACGCCTGGCAGGGAACGCGAGCCCTCGACGGCGGCGGTGCGCTGATCAACCAATCCATCCACGGCGTCGATATGGCACAGTGGCTCGCCGGAGCGGCGCTTGATGTCGGTCCCGAGGAGAATCCGGTCGCCGAAGTGTTCGCGTACACCGATACGCTGGCACACGACGGCCCCGAAATCGAGGTCGAGGATACGGCCGTTCTCTCTCTGCGATACCAAGATGGCACGCTCGGGCAGGTCCTCGCTACGACGTCGATGTATCCCGGCCTCGAAAAGCGAATTCAGATCGGTGGTCGGGACGGGTCGGCGGAAATCGTCGCCGACGAGCGCGGCGAGTGGCAGTTCCGCCATGACCGAGGGAACGCGACCGAGATACCAGCCTCTTCTCCGCCCGCCGACGACCGTTCGGAGTACGGTCGGAACGTCGAGACGTTCCTCGACGCCGTGGAGTCCGACGAACCGTACGAACTCGACGGCTACGAGGCACGTAAGGCGGTTGCCATCGTTCGGGCGGCGTACGAGTCCGCCGAAGTCGGCCGACCCATCGTGCCGAACTAGCGAGTCGGTCGCTTCCCCACGTCCGTGTCCGAAATCGTTCGGTTCTAGGGAACGGCTTCCCATCGATCTCCATCCGATAGCGACGCTCTTTCCGGCCCGTATGGTGAAAACGTGAGGAACGTATTTGATGGGTGCTCGCGAAGAAGTCCCCGTGCAACGCGACTCGCTTCACTTCCACAACGTCGCAGCGACTCGATCGATCGACGACCACGACGGGGTACTCCTCCAACGCGTCCCCGAAGACGTCCGCCTCGGTTTGAACGAGGGAGCGCAAAATCGGATGTGTCATCCGGCGGGGGCGGAGATACGGTTCGTTCCGGACGGACCGGTGCGCGTGACCCTCTCGACGCGCGTGCGCGAAAGCGTCGTTCGGCCGTTCTGGGGACCGTTCCAAGGAACCGAGGAGTTCGTCGTCGGGGCCGAACCACGGACCATCGAGGTGACGTTTCCCGAGAAACTGGGTCGAATCGAACCCGACCGGGTCGAGGAACTCGATTTCCACCCTCAGGTGTGCCGCTTACGGCTACCGGGCGAACACCGCGGCGGACACGTCTTCTACCACGGCGTCGAGGGGAGCGTTCGACCGCCACGGGCGGACGAACTGCCCTCCCTGCGCTATCTCGCCTACGGGACGTCCATCACGGAAGGCGAGGCACCCCTCGGGGAGCACCTGACCTACGCGTCACGGACGGCCACGGGACTGGGCGCGGACCTGATCAACCTCGGTTCCTGCGGCACGGCGTTCTGCGACGAGGCCATCGCCGACCACATCGCCGAACGGGACGACTGGGACGTCGCGACGCTCGCCGTCTCGGTCAACATGGTCGATCGATTTTCGGTATCGGAGTTCCACGAACGCGCACGGAATCTCGTGGAGACCGTCGCCGACGCCCATCCGGAGAAACCGGTGGTTCCCATCACCATCTACCCGAACGCCCGCGACGTCTGTGAGGGAACGGACACGGAGGGACGGTGTGAGCGATTCCGCGACGCGCTTCGCGACGTCGTTCGGGAGACGGCACGCGATAACGTCTTCCTCGTGGAGGGCCCCGACGTTCTCGACTCCCTCGGCGGCCTCACCACCGACCTCGTTCATCCGGGGGACGATGCCATGATCCGGATGGGCGAAAACTTGGCGGCGAGGCTCGAAACCGCTCTTGCCGAGACGGATTCGCCGTAGATGGTGGCAAAAGCGCATCGGCCCACGTTGTAGCTCCGGGTTGGTGAGTCGGGGGAACCGTCGTGAATGGCCGTCGAACGGAAGGTCGATGTGTACGAATCGAACCGTAACCGTTCGAATGTCGGTTGATTTTTCACGATTCGACCCGGTGAACCGATATGAACGATACTCGAACGAACGCCGGAGTGGATCGGGCCGCCGACGTTCGAGTCGGCGTTCGAACGCGTACCCTCTCGGAGGAGCGTCTTCGATACGTTCGCCAGTTGGGCGCGACCGACGTGTTCCTCGATCACGCGGATACGGAGGAGGAACCGGACGATTTCAACGACCGCGACGGGTCGGAGACCGTCGCCGTCGGCCGCGATTCGATCCCGTCGGTCGCGGAACTCGAAGCGGCCCGCGAACGGGTGGAATCCGCGGGACTGTCGCTCGCGGGGATACAATCGCTTCCGTACTCGCTGTATGGGGACATCATGTTCGACCGGGACGGGAGCGATACAGCGCTCGAACAGATCACGACGCTCGTCCGTAACCTCGGCGAAGCCGATATCCCCATTCTGGGATACCAGTGGAACCCCCGCGGCGTCGTGCCGATGCGAACGTCGCCGGTGAGAACGCGCGGTCAGGCCAGCGCCACCGCGTTCGACCTCTCCGAACTCGACGATCCGGATGCGCTCGCTCCCGGACTAGAGCGCGAATACACGGAGTCCGAATTCTGGGATAATTACCGCGAGTTTCTGCGGACCGTTCTCCCCGTCGCGGAGGAGGCAGGGGTCACGCTCGCACTGCATCCGGTCGACCCGCCCGTGTTGGAGTCGCTCGGGGGAATCCCCCGGTTGTTCAGGAACGTCGAGAACTTCGAGCGGGCGATGTCGGAACCCCCGAGCGATAATCACGGCCTAAAGCTCTGTCTCGGCTGTTTTTCGCAGATGGGCGAGGACGTCTCGGAAGTCCTCCGTCGGTTCGGCGACCGCGACCAGATCGTCTTCGTCCACTTTCGGGACGTGGTAGGGACCGTTCCGACGTTCCACGAAACGTTCGTGGACGCGGGGAATTTCGATACGGTCGATGTCGTTCGAACCCTCCACGACATCGGGTACGACGGGGTCGTCATCCCCGACCACGTTCCGAAGATGGCCGGGGACGACGATTGGCGTCATCGGTCCCGGGGATTCACCGTCGGCTACCTTCGCGGGGTCATCGACACCGTGGGGTCGGAGTAGTTCCGGTCGTAGAATGGCGACGGATCACGTCGAACGACGACGCCGGGACTTCGAGTGCAACCCCGTACTCCCCTTTTGGGTCCGTGGAATTGAAAAAGACGCTGTCGTGGGAATCCGTGATCGGATTCTATGGTGTCACGGTTCGACGACGGGATTCGTGAGCGTCCCGATCCCCTCGATTTCGGCCTCGCAGACCTGCCCCGGTTCGAGCAGATCGACGGGGTCGCGGAAGATACCGACGCCGCCGGGCGTCCCGGTCGATATCACGTCGCCGGGCCGCAGCGTCATGTTCTCGCTGATGAACGACACCAGTTCCGGGACGTCGAAGATGAACTGGCGCGTGTTCGACGACTGCTTCGTTTCCCCGTCGACCCGCAATTCGACGTCGACGGCGTTCGGGTCGTAGTCGCTTCCGGCGACGAGCGTCGGCCCCATCGGCGAAAAGGTATCGTAGCTCTTCCCGCGGAAGAACTGCCCGTCCGAGAACTGCGCGTCGCGTCCGCTCACGTCGTTGAGAACCGTGTATCCAGCGATGTACTCGCTCACCTCGTCTTCGTCGATGTTCTTGGCGAAGCGGCCGATAACGGCGGCGAGTTCGACCTCGTAATCGACTTTCTCGCCGTCGGGATGGACGATCGGACTGTTCGGGTTCGTCACGGTCGTCGGGGCTTTCGAGAAGAGGATCGGACGTTCGGGAATCTCCTCGTTCTGTTCCTCGGCGTGGTCTCGGTAGTTGAGTCCGCCACAGACGATCTTCCCGGGACGCGGCACCGGTGCGAGTAGATTCACGTCGTCCTCGTTCCTGTGGGAGAGCGCCCCGTTTCGAACTTCTTCGCGCAAACGGTCGAGATACCGCCGATTGGTGAGGTCTTCGAACGAAGGCTCTCCCGCCGGAAGATCGGCGACGGAGTAAATCTTCGACCCTTCCTTGATACCCATGGTGGGACCTGAACCACCGTTGTAGCGAACGAATTGCATCGACCGGCTATCTTCCTTTCTCCCACTTAAATGTTGAGTTGAATACGACCGTTCGGTCCGGTTTGTCCCGATTCGAGTCGGTCGGTGGCGTGGGTTATACTTATCAAAAGACCGGCCTAGCGTTACGGTATGGATTCGAATCGAACGCGAAGTTCACTCGCCGTCCCGGAACAGTCGATCCTCGAAGCGTGCGGCGAGACACCGCTCCCGGAGATGGGAGTTATAGAGCAAGCGTGGGAAACAGATCCCATCCCGGAGGAGGACATCCCAGTACGCGCATCACGCGCCTTCGCTTCGCTTCCGATCGGTGACCTACCGGACGGAAGTGAGATCGCACTCGGCGTCGGAAGTCGCGGTATCGCGAACCTTCCCGATATCGTCACCGGCGTCGTCGCCGAAGCGAAGGATCGCGGGTACGAGCCGTTCGTTTTCCCGGCGATGGGGAGCCACGGCGGCGCGACCGGGGCGGGTCAACGCGAGATGCTGGCCGAACTCGGCGTGACGGAGCCCGTAATCGGCTGTGAGATTCGGTCGAGCATGGAGGTCATCGAGGTGGGTCGCACCGACGAACGAGACGTCCCGGTCGTCGCCGACGCCAACGCGGCGAACGCCGATGCCATCGTCCCCATCAATCGGATCAAACCGCACACGGACTTCAGCGGGGACGTCGAAAGCGGCCTGTCGAAGATGCTCGTCATCGGAATGGGGAAACAACGCGGTGCGAAAATCGCTCACGATTGGGCCGTCAACTGGTCGTTGCGAGACATGATTCCCGAAATCACCGCCCAGTTGCTCGCGGAACTCCCCGTCGTCGGGGGAGTCGCAATACTCGAAGACCAGCACGACGATACGACCGAAATCGAAGGGATTCCGCCGGAAGGGTTCCTCGACCGCGAAGCCGAACTCCTCGAAACGGCCTACGATATCATGCCCAAGGTTCCGTTCCCGGAACTCGACGTTCTAATCTTGGATCAGCAGGGAAAGGACATCAGCGGACAGGGGATGGACACGAACGTCATCGGTCGTCGTCCCTTCGCGATCCAGGAACCGGAGCCGGAAACCCCCGATATCAAGCGGATATACACGCGTTCACTGACGGAAACGACCCACGGTAATGCCATGGGTGTAGGTTCGGCCGACTTCGTACACGAGAATCTCCTCGCGGACATCGAGATGCCGACGACGCTCATCAACGCGTTAACCGCGAGCACCACCCGCGGCGTCCGCCTTCCGCCGTCCGTCGAAACCGACCGGGCCGGACTCGTCGCCGCACTATCGACCATCGGCGTCGTTGACCCGACGAGCGTTCGCGTTCTTCGTGCAACCGATACGATGCGCCTCCATCGTCTCTACGCTTCGACGGCCCTGGTCGAGGAAGCGAGGGACCGGGACGACCTCCGCGTCGTCGAAGAACCCGCCCCGATCCGGTTCGAGTCGGGTGAGTTCGCCGGACCGTCGCCACACGAAACATCTGCCCACGGCACGTCGAATCGGGACGAAAAATAGCGGGAGACCGCATCGGTGACCGCGGATGACGTTCGCGACGTCGGAACGACGTTCGGTGACCGATCGGCCGCGCTGCGTTCGTCAGATAGTCAGCTCATCGACGGAGATCCGCCGACCCTCCGTCCAGGACTGATGGCTCGCTTCGGTCAGCTGGACGCCCTTCGCACCCGCGCGGAAGTCCCACGGAAACGGTTCGTCCTCGACGACGTGTCGAATGAACATCTCCCACTGCCGTTTGAACGCGTTCTCGAACGTTTGGTTGTTGGGAACGGACGTCCAGTCGTCGTAGAAGTCGTGTTCGGTCGGTGTATCGGGATTCCACTCCGGTTTGGGCGTGTTGGCGTGGTGCTGTGTCTTACAGTCCCGAAGCCCCGCCACGGCGCTTCCGTCCGTTCCGTCGACCTGTATTTCGAGTAAATCGTCCCGATTGACCCGTACCGTCCACGAGGAGTTGAGCTGTGCGACGATGTCGTCCTCCAGTTCCATGATGGCGTACGCCGCGTCCTCGGCCGTCGCTTCGTACTCGTCGCCCGAACCGTCCACACGGCGAGGAACGTGAGTCTTCCCGAGACACATGACCGATTCGACTCGGCCAAAGAGGTTTTCGAGTACGTAGCTCCAGTGGGAGAACATATCGTCGATGATTCCGCCACCGTCTTCCGCACGATAGTTCCAGGATGGACGCTGTGCCTCCTGGATGTGTCCGGTAAACACCCAGTAGCCGAATTCGACGCGCACGGAGAGTATCTCGCCGAAAAATCCTTGGTCGATCAGCCGTTTCAGTTTCATCAACCCGGGGAGCCAGAGTTTGTCCTGTACGATCCCGTGTTTGCTGTCGCTTTGCTCCGCGGCGCGAGTGACTTCGAGTGCGCTGTCCAAGTCCATCGCGAGCGGTTTCTCACAATACACGTCCTTTCCGGCGTCGATGGCCTTGAGGATGGACTCAGGTCGCCGCGGCGTAACCTGCGAATCGAAGTAGATCGCATCGTCCCCGTCCAGACACGTTTCGAGGTCCGGATCGGCGACCCATCGGTCGACATCGTGTTCCTCGCTCAACTCCCGCAACTTGCGTTCGTTTCGTCCGACGAGTAGGGGGTCGGGAACCACTCGCTCACCGTTCGACAACTCGACACCGCCTTCATCGCGGAGTGCCAGAATCGACCTGATGAGGTGTTGATTGGTTCCCATTCTACCCGTCACGCCGTTCATCACGATACCAATTTCTTCCATAGCTGTCTCACGTCGTCCAAATCTCGATAGTTGAACTATAATAGTTTATCGATTGGAACATCTGGTAAATAATCTTTTACTTACGGTCGTAGGTTGCGACGTTTGCTGCCCTGAACTGACCCGGACGGACGAGAATACCGTCGTCGTGACCGGTACTTTCATAAGCGATTCCTCAGTTGATTTCAGCGTATGACCGAACGTATTGGCTACGTCGGAGTGGATCACCACCATCGGGACCCGTACTTCGCCATCGCGAGCGGACTCGATCTCGACATCACAGCCGTCTGCGAACCGGGCCGAGAGATCGATCTCGCCAACCTCGCGGCGATGGACGAACGCCCCGACGAAATCACGACTGAAGGACAGGAAGTCGCGGACCTCGTGGAAGGGGCGACGGTCTACGCCGACCCCGAACGGCTCATCGCCGAGGCCGACATCGACGTCGTTTGGATCACCTACCGAAACGACAGGGTTCCGTCTATCGTCGAAATCGCGGTGGATCACGGCGTTCACGTGATCAGCGAGAAACCGATCGGTCGGACGGCGGCGGATTTGGAGCCGATCGTCTCGAAGGCGAACGAGAGGGGCGTAACCGTCTCGCCGACGACGTTCTATCGAAGAAACCCCGTCATGCTGGACCTCCGTGAGCGGATCCGCGACGGGTTTTTCGGCGACGTGTGGACCGTCGAGGGACGGTTCAACGCGAGCCAACTCTCGTACCGGAACACCGATCACTACATCTACGACCGGGAGACGAGTCGCGGCGGTGCGCTCCAGTGGATCGGTCCACACTGGGTCGATATGATGCCGTGGGTCCTCGACGATCCGATAACGAGAGTGAACGCGCGGTTTCACGACGCTGCGGAGGTGGACGTGGAAGCGGGAAGCGTCCTCCAGTTTGAGACGCGGAGGGGGACGCTGGGGACGTATCACACCGGCTACTATCTGAGTGATCGAGGGAAGGACACGCACCTCGGCATCTACGGAACCGATGCGCAGGCTCGGACGCCCGTCCATCACGATTCGCTCCAGCACGAACCGACCGTCCCGCTCGAACTCACCGCCGAACGTCCCGACTGGTCCGGTGCTCCGAAGCGAACCATCGAGTACGAGTTCACGTACGACCGATTCCCGGCATGGGGTGACTATGTTCAGGACTACTTCGAGGCTTTCTTCGAGGGCTACGAGACCGGGGACGTTCCCGCCACGATAGACGACGCAGTACAATTGCTCCGTGTCCTCGACGCGGCCTACGAATCGGGAGAGACCGGCGAATGGGTTTCGGTGTCGAAATGACGTCGCCAGTTCGGACCGAACGCAAAACGAATCCGACACACCCAATCCAGCAATGAAGAAGACGGAGACGCTGTTCTCCGACATCGATTCCGTCGACGATTCCGACCTGACAGCGGCGCTCGATTGTATCGCCGCCGGTATCCGCGCATCGGGACCATCGGCCGTTATCGACCAAGCCACCACGTTGGACGGTACGGTGCTGAGCGCCGACGACGATCGATGCGACCTGTCGAGGTACGGCAACGTACTTCTCGTCGGCGGTGGAAATGCGGCGGACGTTACGATGAGACCCCATCACCCGGTGATTCATCCTTCGATTCCGTAAGCCAGACGTGCTCGCGGACGGCAATACCGCGCTCCGGACAGCCGCCGCGGTGGCTCGTAATTCCGGATACGAACCGCTGATACTGAGCTCACTGATCCGGGGAGAATCTCGGAGGTCGCGAAAACACTGACTGGCATCGCGGAAGAGTGTGCCGACACGGGGGTTCCAGTGGAACCACCCGCGGTGTTGCTCTCCGGTGGTGAGACCACGGTTACCCTCCGTGGAGATGGTATCGGAGGTCCAAATCAAGAATTCGTACTCGGTGAAGCCCTCGAACTCACGGAACCGAATATTACCGTCGCCAGCGTCGATACTGACGGAACCGATGGCATCTCCACCGCTTCGGGTGGTATCGCGACTTCCGAAACGATCCCATCGAAGACCGAAGCACAGGGAGCACTCCAAGAAAACGACGCTGGCGGATTTCTGGATTGTTTCGACGGCCGTATCGTCACGGGAGCGACGGGAACGAACGTCAACGAGATGACGTGGAGACTTACCCGGTCATCGTGCCGAGTCACATGGGAACGGTGACGTTCGACTTCCTCGCGGACAACCCCGGCGACTGGCTGTTCCACTGTCACAATCTCTACCACTTGGGGGCGGGAATGTCCCGTGTCGTCACATACGGAACGGGATAAGGAGCCACTGAGAGTTGGTGTCTACACCCTGGAACGTATTCGATTGATGGTAGTCGCCCAAAGAGCGATTCCGTCCACCAACGAGTATGCTAGAGGATGCATCAGTTACCCATAACTATACTATACAGTGGAAAACGGAGGCGGGAAGTTATTTGGGCAAATTGGAGATTTCATATTGACACGGTCGCTCACGGGTGGTATGTTCCCGGAAAGACGGACATCGACGACAGGAAACAAATGTAGTTTACGAACGTACTGAGGCCTTGATTAGTCCGTACAGTGGGAGTCAGAATTTTGATTGGAACGATTGTGAATCGATAGTTCGGCCGAAATTGTGTATCTGGGGTGCGCTATTGCCAGTATAGTCTCATCGTCTGGGAAGGGATATTTGATATAGCCATATGCAATTCATAGGGCTACATGGAGCCGTCAATAGCTGATAGAACAGTTGTATAGGGGATTTAGACATAGGGCGGTGACGTCTATCCCACTTCCGCATATCTCTCTAAGCGGAAGTGGAATACCCCCGGTACCCACCTCTCAATCCGTGTGCAGTTGTCGGGCAACCAAAGCGACGCGGATGGCAGTGCTATCTAAGAGTCTATCGAGAAGAGGTTTGGTACTTTTTCGGGATCGCTATCATGGAACGGGGCTGTTCTCGAAAAGGACGGCGACTCCAGCGAAGAGTGATTCCGGCCAGCGAACTACCCGGAACTTCGAGGTCGCGCGGTTACAGCCGGATTGTCTCGCCGCGGTCGGCGGCGTCGTGAATCGCGGCGATGGCGCGCATATCGAGGAGTCCGTGGCGGCCGTCGGCGTAGACCTTCTCACCAGCGAGGAGCTGGTTAGCGAAGTAGTCGAACTCCTCTTCCATTTGGTCGGCCGATTCCGCCGTCGATTCATACGTCCCGTCGTCGGTAGTGACGGTGAGCGTGGTCTCCATATGGAACGCCGGTTTTAGGGTGAGGTTTCCGTTGGTGCCCACGATGTCGAGGCTGGTGGTGTCGAAGGCGTTCTGGCTCGTGCCGCACGCGGCGTAAGTACCGTCATCGTACCGGACGGCGAACGTCGCCCGCTCGTCGGGTACGTCCGCGAACGCCTCGTGTTTGGAGATCATCATCGATTGGACCGCAACGGGATCGGCGTCGAGGACGAACCGGGCGGTGTTGAGAGGATAGATGCCGAGATCCATTACGGAGGTACCGTACCCGGTCAGGTCCGGATCCAGACGCCACTGATCCAAATCGCCGTTCATCTCCAGCAGGGGTTGGGCGTTCATCCCCTGTACCAGTCGCGGATCGCCGATGTGGCCGTCCGCAACGACGCGGCGTGCTAACCTCACCATGGGTTCGGTGTGCATTCGGTAGGCGACCATGAGAGTCACGCCCGCGTCGTCACAGGCGTCGATCATGGCTTCCGCGTCCTCGACGGTCGCCTCCATCGGTTTCTCGCAGAGCACGGCCTTGCCGTGCCGAGCCGCGGCCTCGGCGTACTCCCGGTGGCGAGAATTGGGAGTGGCGATGTAGACGGCGTCGTAGGACTCCGTCGCCGCGCCGTCCACGAACTCGTCGTAGGTCATTGCCGCTTTGAGCGTATCGACATCGGACGCAACGTGCTCTGCCTTGTCGGCGCTTCCGCTAACGGCGACGGTGACGGTACAGAGGTCTGAGTCGGCCACCGCCGGGATGACGAAGTCGGTCGTCCACCAACCGAGACCTACCAGCGCGAATCGGACGGTTCCGTCGTTCATCGTCTGCCAGTCCCTCGATACGGGGGCGTCGAAGTATTTCTGCAGGTCCATATCGATTACTTTCACGCCAACCCCATAACAGTTCATGCTGATCCCGAACGAATACGTGCGATGACGAGCGGCCGAACCGCCGACTGGCGACGATGCGACACATTTTTCCAGTATGTGAAAATAGCCTCAATAGTGGGATAGTTACGCGGACGGTATCGAATTACCATGACGTACCAAAACGAGTCGGGGAGGGGTACCGACGCCGTACTCCCCAATATATTTTGGTAATGTCGGAATACCGCCGAGAGAAAAGACGTTCGCCGTTTCCGGAGACGCCGTTTCCAACCCGATATCCCGCGTCCCGTTACAGGCATATGACCGTAACGCGACCGTCGAATTGAGAAAACCTTCGTTCGGGTGTTTCAGGCGTGAGAATGCCATCGACCGTCGGACCGTGAATTCATCCGATAATGTCGAAAAAAGGGTCACCCGCGCCTCATCCTTCGGTCAACACCGTCCGTGATCGAATCCGTGACGACTACGTTCGATTCACCGATCGAAAGGAGTCGCTGCGCGTGTTTCGTCCAAACGGTCGAGCGGGTGCGTCGCCGTCAGCGGCCGTGCGGCGATGACATCTGACGAGACGAAAGCAACCGCAGACGGTCGGTGCCGTCGTCTATTCTCCGAAAGTGGTGTGATTTCGAAATCGCGCGCGAGGACGGACAACGTTTCGCGTCGCTTCGCGTGACGGTCAGCGCGTGGACTGGACGTTCTGTTCCGACGTGCGCTCGATGAGGTCGCCGCGTTCGTCGAAGAAATTTACGGCGTCGAAATCGAAGTCGAGCGCCAGCCTGTCGCCTTCCGCGCCGATATCGCTCGATTGCGTGAACGTCACCTCGCGGCCGTCGAAGTCGCAGATGAGGTAGGTGGTCGATCCGCGCATCTCGACGAGGTCCACCTCGACTGTGAGGTGGCGGTCGGCCGACGCGTCGACGGCGGGCACGAGGTCGGCGTCCTCCGGACGGGCTGCCATCGAAGCGGCCCCGTTCGGCACGGCACTCGGCGCGTCGGGATGCGGCACGCCCTCGAGACAGAGGGTCCCGTCGTCAGCCGTCACGTCGAAGAAGTTCATCACCGGGTTGCCGATGAAATCCGCCACGAAGCGGTTGGCTGGCTTGCGGTACACCGTCTCGGGCGTGTCGACCTGTTGGAGTCGCCCCTCGTTCATGATGGCGATACGGTCGGCTAACACCATCGCCTCCTCCTGATCGTGCGTGACGAACATCGTCGTCACGCCCGTCTGGTCCTGTAGGCGTTTGAGTTCCTTCTGAAGCCCGGTACGGAGTTTCTGGTCGAGCTTCGAGAACGGCTCGTCGAGCAGGAAGGCTCGCGGTTCCCGAACTAGCGCGCGGCCGATGGCGACCCGCTGTTGCTGACCGCCGGAGAGTTCGCCCGGCTTTCGGTCGAGAAGACCCTCGATGTCGAGCATGCGCGCCGTGCGTTCGACGCGGTCCTCGATGGTTCCGGAATCGACTCCGGCGGCGCGAAGCGGCGACGAAATGTTCTTTCTGACGGTCATGTGCGGGTAGAGGGCGACTTCCTGAAACACCATGGCGAAGTCGCGCTCGGCCGGTGCTCGGTCGTTCACCCGCTCGCCGTCCACGACGATGTCCCCGCTAGTGCTGTCTTCGAGTCCGGCGGTCATCCGGAGGGTCGTGCTCTTGCCGCACCCGGACGGGCCTAACAGCACGAGGAACTCCCCGTCGGCGAGCGTAAGCGAGAAATCGTTGACGGCGACTACGTCTTCGTACTCCTTTCTGAGATCGTCTAATTCGGTTTGGGTCATGTTGTGTCGTGTCGTTGTTTGATCGGTCGATCGTACTATTCGAGGCTGAATCCGGCCACGAGGCGGTCCTGCGCGATGAACGTCAGCACGAGCAGCGGCGTCATCGCCACCACGGTAGCGGCACCCATCCGTCCCCAGAGGATACCGCGAGTGGTGACGAATCCCGCCAGATAGATGGGCACCGTCTGTGCCTTGCTCGTGGTGGTGAGCACCAGCGCCAGCACGTACTCGTTCCACATCAGGATGGCCGTGAGGATGGCGGCGCTGGAGATGCCCGGTGCGGCCAGCGGCAGGACGACTCGCCGCCACGTCTGGATGCGCGACCAGCCGTCCACGCGACTCGCCTCCTCCAGTTCCTCGGGGATGTTCTGGAAGAAGATGAGCAGGATCCACGTCGAAATCGGGATGCCGACCGTGAGGTACGCCACGATGAGCGACTGCCACGTGTCGATCCAGTCGAAGCCGAGAAACAGGGTGTACATGGGGATCGCCACGGCGATGGGCGGTAGAAAGCGCATGCTGAGCGCGAAGAAGCTGACCTGCCCGTCGCCCGGGTCGTACCGGGTGAGCGAGTAGGCGGCCAGCGCACCGACCACGACCGAGACCGACGTGCTGACGCCGGTCACGATGACGCTGTTCCGGATGTACGTGAGCATGTCGCCGCTGGTGAAGATCCGACGGTAGTGTTCGAGCGTGATCTGTGCCGGTATCAGGCGCGGCGGGTCGGTCCGGGGAGTGACCGCGAGGCCGGTAAAGAGGTCCCACACGATGGGACCCCACACCCAGAGCAGCCAGAGCGCCACGAGCGTGTACGTACTGACGCGGACGAATCGGTCCGAGTAGTCGTGAAGCGTTGCGAGTTCCATCTCAGTTCTCCTCCGGACTGATCAACCCTTCCGCGACCGATTTGAACAGCACGAACGCCGTGAGGAACATCAACAGCCAGTAGAGTACGCCCGAGGCGCTGGCGACGCCGAGTTCGAAGAAGCGGAAGCCGTAGTTGTACGTCATCATGGCGATGGTCTCGGTGTAGGCTCCGGGACCGCCCTGCGTGAGCACCTGCACCTTGGGAAACACCTTGAACGCGCGTACGATCCGCAGGAGCAGGACGACCACGATGGCGGTCCGCATCTGGGGGAGCGTGATCCATTTGAACTGCTGCCACGTGCTCATCCCGTCCACCTCCGCGGCCTCGTAGTAGACGTCGGGGATGGACTGGAGAGCGGCGGTGAACACCAGCACGAACAGCGGCGTCCACATCCACACGTCGGCGACAATCAGCGCCACCCGTGACCACGGCCGGGAGGCGATCCAATCGATGTTGATCCCTAGCAGGTGGTTCACCATGCCGTAACTCGGGCTGAACAGCATCCGCCACGTCAGCCCCGTGATGATGGGGCTCATTATCATCGGCGGGATGCTGAGCGTCACGAGCAGTTGGCGTCGTTCGATGTACGCGCTGTAAAGCAGGAGCGACACGCCGAGGCCGAGGAGGAATTCGATGACGACGGAGACGACGACGAAGATGACAGTAAACCCGGTCGCGTTGAGGAATCGAGGGTCCGAAAGAACCGTGCCGTAGTTGGTGAGGCCGACGAACGCCGCGCGCTCCCCGGCCTGCGTGAACTCGAACAGGCTGTCGTAGATCATCTGCACGAACGGGTAGATGGCGACCATCGCCAACAGGACGATCGCTGGCGCGACGAACAGCCACGCGATGAGCCGCTCGTCGTCGCGGTTGCGGCGGAGATCTCCCCACCAGTTCGAGAGTGCATTCGATGTGCTCATGGCGACGTGATCACTCGCTCATGATATTCTGCCACTTCTTGTGGAGATTCTTCATCGTCTGTTCGGCCCCCGGGCCGCCCGAGAGCGACTGGCTGATCTGGACCTGCATCGCGTCGCCCAGCCGCTGGTACTTTGGGTTGCGCGGCCGGAGCGACGGGGTCCGGATTCCCTGATTCTCCTCGGGGTCGTAGTACCGGGCCTGCGGGAACTTCTTCTTTATCTGCTTGGTGTACGAGGACGCTCGGGTGGGCGTCACACCGTGTTGCTTGTATGCGTACTTGTCCATCTCTTTCGAGGTGGCCCACTGGGCGAACACGAACGCCGCGTTCTTTCGCTTCTGGTCCGAGAAGGAGTTAATGAGGATGCCCCACCCGCCGAGGTTGGGGTAGCCGCCGGGGGTGAGGGTGACCCGGACGCCGTCCTCCCAGCCGTACTTATCGACGAACTTCTTGGTGGCCGTCCCCCACTGTTCGACGGCCCACGTCTTCCCGGAGAGGAACTGGTCACGGCTCTGGGTGTAGCCGGTCGAGAGGGGATTCAACGCCCACTCCTTCTGCTTCAACATCTGTTCGAGTCCCTTGACGGCACCGTCCTCGTCCAGCCGGGACTTTCCGTCCTCGGTGAGCATGCGCTGCTGGCCCGTTTCGGCCGCGAATCGGTTGGGATAGTAGTAGACGAGGTTCCACCCGCGTTTGCCTTCCAGTCCCATCGGCCACCCCTTGTCGTGCATGAACTTGGCGACGCGATTGAAGTGGGCGTAGTTCTCGTACCCCTTCGGGAACGGCGGAAGGATTTCCTCGTCGTGTTTCCGCTTGTACTCCTTCGCGTGCTTTTCGAGAACGTCCTTGCGGACGGTCAGGTCCATGATGTCGCCGTACCACGGGAGTCCGTACTTCGTTCCGTTCCACTGGCCGTACGACTGAGCGAAGATGTCGAGGTGGTCGTCGTACGCGTAGTTCGATGTTCCGAGGTTCGAGTTGTTCAGGTAGTCGCCGAGGGGTTCGACGAATTCGGGGTCCATCAGGGACCCCGTCCAGATAACGTCGGAAATGAACGCGTCGAACGACGCCTGTCGGGAACGAAGCTGATTCTGGAGCTTCGACAGCATCTCGCTCTGGGCGTACGACGTGACTTCGATCGTCACGTCGTGGTCCCGCTCGAACTTCTTGGCGAGATCCTGCCACGCCTCCGTGTAGAGCGAGCTGGTGGCGAACGTTATCTTCGCCCCCTTGTACTCGTCGGTATCGCTACCGCCACCGTCCCCGCCGCCGAGACCGAGACACCCGGCCAGTCCGGCGACACCGACGGCACCGGCCGTTTTCAAATACGTTCGTCTGCTGTTCGCTGTAGACGCTGGCTTTCCGCCGACCATGACATAAGTTATATTAGCACGCACTAATATTTGTTACGGATTTTGGGTGTAACGACAACTCCTCCTCGATCAGACGCTATCGAACCACCCCTCTGCGACCTGATCTGCCTCGTTGACCGCTTCGAGGCCGGTCCAACGGAAGGGGTCGATAGAATGCAAGCGAAAGGAAGCCAGACGGATTCGAGAGCCGTCCGACGATATCGAAACAACGGCGCCAACCCTCCACCTTCCGAAAAGATGGCGATTGGACCGGACTCTACGCAATATTTATTGCAGTTCGGGAAGTCTCTAGCAATATGCCAGCGCTTTCGTTACGGCAGCGACTGCTCGCCGGGGAGTCGGCCGTCGGTACGTTCCAGTTGCTCGATTCGACGATGGTTTCAGAGATGATCGGCGTCGCGGGGATGGACTTCGTGATCTACGATCAGGAACACGGGCCGTTAACGGCCGAGACGACGCTCGAGCTCTCGACCGCCGCACAGAACGAGGACGTCGCCCCCATCGTCCGCGTCCGAGAGAACGACGAAGCCGAGATACAGCGCGCGCTTGACATCGGGGCCGTCGGCGTCCAAGTGCCGCAGGTCGAGACGCGTGCCGACGCCGAGGCCGCGGTCGAAGCGGCCCGTTTCGACCCGATCGGAAGCCGCGGCCTCTCGCAGTACGTCCGCGCGGGGGGGTACGTCGGGAGCGAGACGTACACGGACGATCAGAACGACGAGACGCTCCTTGTCGTCCAAGTTGAGGGGGAACGCGGCGTCGAAAACATCGACGAGATAGTTGCCGTCGATGGCATCGACGTCGTGTTTCTCGGGCCGTACGACCTCTCGCAATCGCTGGGGATTCCGGGACAGGTGACACACGATCGCGTCGAAGATCTCATGCTGCGCGTCTGCGAGCGCGCCGCCGAAACCGGAACGGTCGTCGGTGCGTTCGCGGACGACGCCGAGATAGCGACCAAGTGGCTCGAAGCCGGCGTCCAATATCTCACCCTCGGCGTCGATGTCGCGCTCTTTACCGAACGGCTCGGCGATCTGGTGGACGATATCGACGCTCCGCAGATCGACTGACGGCCGCGTCGCTGGAGAGAGCGACTGCTTTGCGATACGCGTCGAACGGTGAACGAGCGAGTTGAGGACGGTATCGTCTCGACCGGTTCGGTGAGGGTTCGAAAAAACGGGCGGAAATCGGTTAATCGACGAGGGAACGAGTTTCCCAGTCTTTTTCGAAGAGATTGATGGTGTGCACCTCGTCTTTCGCTCCCGAGTAGGCGTGTTCCTCGACGACGCTCATGTCGAGTTCGACGCCCAGCCCGGGGCGTTGCGGGATTTCGATGCGCCCGTCTTCGATGACGACGGAATCGACGAGCAGGTCGTCCACCCACTCGACGTCATAGGTCTGGAAGACCTCCTGAATCATGAAGTTCGGCACCGCAGCGTCCACGTGGGCCGAAATCGCCGTCGCGACCGGGCCCTGCGGGTTATGCGGCGCGAAGCTGACGTGTTCCGCCTCGGCTTGCGCGGCGATCTTCTTCGCTTCGGTGATGCCGCCGGTGTTCATGATATCCGGTTGGATGATATCCACGTCCGTGTTCGCGAGGAGGTCGCGGAACTCGTACTTCGTCATCAGCCGCTCGCCGGTCGCGATGGGGATCGGCGATTTATCAGCCACCTTCCCGAGACTGTTGATCGAGTCCGGCGGGCACGGCTCTTCGAACCACGTGGGTTGAAACTCCGAGAGGGCGTCGGCGATTTCGAGGGCCTGCCCGGCCGTGAACCGACCGTGGCCTTCGATCAGGAGGTCCACGTCCGGTCCGACTGCCTCCCGAACCGCGCGGACGACATCGACGGAGTGGTTGAACGTCTCGCGGTCCATCCGCTGCCACGATTTGCCGAACGGGTCGAACTTCATGGCGTCGTAGCCGTCCTCGACGACCTGCTTCGCCGCTTCCCGCCACGTGTCGGTGTCGTCGGTCGTCTCGGTGTACCAGCCGTTCGCGTACGCCCTGATGGTGTCGCCGTGGACGTTGCCGCCGATGAGTTCGTACACCGGACGGCCCAGCTGTTTGCCCTTGATGTCCCAGCACGCCATGTCGATGGCCGAGCAGACGGTCGTGTTGACGACGTTCTTCGAGAACCACTCGTCGCGGTACATCTCCAGCCAGAGCCGCTCGGTGTCGAAGGGATCCTCGCCGATGAAGAAGTCGCTCATCTCCTCGATGGCGGCCGCGACCGTCTCGGGTTTGCTATGCGTCGTCGCCTCGGAAAGCCCTTGAATTCCTTTGTTCGTGTCCAGCTTGACGAACACCCACGGTTTCCACGGATTGGCAACGACATACGTTTCCACGTCGGTAATGCGCAAGTCCGACATACTTGTTCGTTTTACCAAGACCGTAATAATACTTATCCTCTAGTCATCCTCTAAAATGCCGGTGCGCCGTCCCTTCCGATTCCTCCCGGCCCGTTCTATCCGTCCGACATTAGCGGAAAAATTATTAACGTTCGAAAAACAGTGTAGGATATGGGCATCGAATCGAACGCGAAGATCAAATCGACGGCGACGGCGTTCGGCATCGTCGAATACCTCAAGGAGTCCGGAGGGGCGACGCTGAGCGAGGTGGTCGAACGCTTCGACATGCCGACGAGCACGGTACACGATCACCTCCAGACGCTGACTGGACTCGGATACGTCCTGAACGACGACGGCATCTATAGGATCGGAACCAGATTCCTCGAACTGGGCGGCTACGCGCGGATCAACTCCCGTATCTTTCAGGTCTCCGAATCCGAGTTGCAGAATCTGGCCGTCGAGACGGGAGAACACGCCAATCTGATGATCGAGGAGAACGGGATGGGCGTCTTCCTGATGAAACAGAAGGGGAACGAGGCCATCAAGATAGACACGTACGAGGGAATGCGCGTGTACCTCCACACGACCGCGATGGGAAAGGCGATACTGGCGTTCATGGAAGAAGCGCGGCTCGAAGAGATCCTTTCGCAGCACGGGCTGCCGCGGGTGACCGAGAACTCCATCGGGAATCGGGAGGCGCTGGAAACCGAACTCGCCGAGATCCGCGAACGGGGGTACGCGACGGACGACGAGGAACGGCTCAACGGGATCCGATGCGTCGCCGCGCCGGTGACGACCGATTCGGGAACGGTCGCGGGGGCGGTCAGCATCTCGGCACCGAAAAACAGGATGCAAGGGGAGCTGTTCAAGGAGACGATTCCGCGGAAGATCCTCGGCACGGCGAACATCATCGAGGTGAACATGCGGCACATGTGAGGCCGCAGGTACAGTTACGACGTTCGTTCGAAGGCCGCGACCTGCTCGTTGATGGCGCGGAGCCGTTCGGGATCGAACTTGGGTTCGCGGTCGTAGGTGTACAGCCCGTTGGTCTCCTGTTCCACGTCGTAGAGCTGCGTGTAACAGAACGCCCACATGTCCTCGTTTTCCAGCAGCGCCTCGGTCATACCTCGGTAGCGGTCGAAAAACTCCGCCTCGTCCGCGGGGCGGTCGCCGTATCCCCACCCGTCTTCCGCGTCGGGGTTCCACCAGATGCCGCCGTACTCGCTGACGTAGCTCAGGTCGTCCCCCCACGCGGCGTGGTCGTGACCGGTGGGTTCGACCGCCCCGTCGATTTCGCCGTAGGTTTCGCGGAAAACCTCGGGGTCCTGCTCGTAATCGTGGGCGTCCACGAGGTCGGTCTCGACGTGGTGCCAACCGCTCGCGTCGATGACCGGCCGCGTCGGATCCAACCGCTTCGTGGTTCGGTACACGGTCCGCAGGAGGTCGTCGTCCTGCTGGGGTTGGGTCTCGTTGAACGGGGTCCACCCGACGAGCGCGGGGTGGTTGTAGTCGCGTCGAACGACGTCCAGCCACTCCTGCAGGAACGGTCCCAGCGTCTCGGGTCGCCCGTGGTCCATCCCCCAGTTCGCGTGCTCGTCCCAGACGAGGTATCCTAGTCGGTCGGCGTGATAGAGGAACCGCGGTTCGAACACCTTCTCGTGGAGGCGTGCGCCGTCGAACCCGAGTTCGAGCGCGCGTTCGACATCCGCTCGGAGCGCTTCGTCGGAAGGCGCGGTGTAGATCCCGTCGGGATAGTAGCCTTGGTCCAGCACCAGTCGCTGGAACACCGGCTCGCCGTTGAGGTACACGTGGTCGTCCCCGAGCGTCACCGACCTGAGACCGAAGTAGCTCTCGACGGCGTCGAGGAGGTCGCCGTCCGTGGCGAGTTCGACCCGCAAGTCGTAGAGGTTCGGATCATCGGGCGTCCAGACGTGCGTCTCGTCGAGCGACAGCGAGAACGCGGCGTAAGTGCCGTCGGTCCTCACGGTCGCCTCGCCGACGACGCGCCCCTCGAACTCGGCGGTGGCGGTGAGCGTTCCCTCCCGAACCGCTCCGGCGAGTTCGACTTCGGCGTGGAGCGCGTCGTTCGCGGGGTCGGGTTCGAACAGCAGGGTCTCCACGAACGTCTCCGAAACCGGTTCCATCCATACCGTCTGCCAGATACCAGTCACCCGCGTGTACTTCACGCCCTGTGAGGCGTACTCCTGACTCTGCTTCCCGGCGGGCTGGAGCGTCGAACGAACGTCGTCCTCCGCACAGACGGTTACGACGTTTGCCCCCGGTTCAACGGCGTCGGTCACGTCGAACCCGAAGGGCGTGTAGCCGCCGCGATGGGTCCCGACGGACGTCCCGTTGACCCACACCTCCGCCTCGTAATCGACCGCGCCGAACCGCAGGAGCAGTCGCCCGTCGAGAAATCGCTCGGGGACCTCGATCTCGCGTCGGTACCACACGGCGTCCATGAAGTCGGTGTGCTCGACCCCGGACAGTTCGCTCTCGGGGGCGAACGGGACCATGATCGTCCGCGCCAGCGAGTCGGCGTTCGGGAGTCCGCGGGCGCGACCGCTCGCCCCGTCGTCGATCTCGAACTCCCATTCGCCGTTCAGATTGCGCCACCGTTCCCGTCGCAGCTGCGGCCGCGGGTACTCCGGGCGCGGCGGTGAGTCGTTCATGGGTTTCATTTCGAAGACCGTTGTATTAATCGTTGTTCCGGACGGTGAGCAACGCGCCGTCGTCCACACGACCGTCGTCACGGACCGGCGGCGTCGCATCGTCGTCGGTGATTTCCAAGTGCAGACTGAAAATCACTCCGGGGACGATGATGACCAGTCCGACGACCGAGACGATACCGGCGAGGACGATACCCGCCATCGTCAGCATGCTCATCGCGGAGAGTAGCGGGTTGCGTATCAGCCACCTGTAGCCCGCGCCGACGGCCTCGACGAACCCGTCCCCGTCGGAGAGGCGAGCGACGGTCGTCAGCGATACGAGCAGGAGGAACGAAACCAGATACACCCCGGCGATCGAGAGGAGGAGGTACCGGATCGACCCAGTCACGGCGTATCGCCCGGCATACAGCGCCGTACTCGTGAGGAGCAGCAAGGGGACGAAACTCAGCAACGTCGCGTTGAGACCGTGACGGCGCAGCGATGCCGCGATCACCCGCCACCGCGGACGGTCGCCGTCGCGCAGCGATCGGATCGCCGAGAACGCGCCGAGCGTGGCGACTCCCGAGGTGACCACCGGCAGCGACGCGACGACCCAACAGACGCTCACGACCACGAGCCACGCGCTGTGTCGGTAGACGAACGCCGCCGTCCACCGGAGCGAGCGCCGATATCGCGCCGAACTTCCGGTGGGAGCTCTCATCCGGTCGCCCCCTGAAACTGCACCGCCTCGATGATCCGGTCCTGCAACAGCAGGAACAGAATGAACAGCGGGAGCGCGGCGATGACGCCGGAGGCCATGGTGAGGCCGGGTTGGAACGTGAACGTGTCCCGGAGCACGACCAGTCCGAGGGGAAGCGTGAACGAACTCTGGCTCTGGAGCACCACCACCGGCCAGACGAACTGGTTCCAGTTGAATACGAAGACGAAGATGGCCAGCGCGGACAGTATCGGCTTCGAGATCGGGAGGATGATATGGAGGTAGATTTGGAAGTTGGAGAAGCCGTCCAGCCTGGCGGCTTCATCGTACTCGTCGGGGATGTCGCGGAAGAACTGGTAGAGCAGGAAGACCCCGAGCGGATTCGCCACCGCCGGGAGGATCACACCCCACAGACTGCTGACGAGGCCGAGATCAGCCACGATGGTAAACAGCGGAACCAGATTCACGTAGAACGGGACGAGGAAGCTGGCGACGATGACGCTCAACAGCAGCGACTGTCCCGGCCAGTCCAGCCGCGTGAGCGAGAAGGCGATCATCGAGTCTACGATGAGAACGAGCACCGTGGCGACCGTCGCGACGATGAACGTGTTGACGACCCACGGTATTATCAGCGACCCGTTGAGCAGTTCCGTGTAGTTGGCGAACGTGATCTCCGGCGGAATGAGGTGTGGAGTCGAACTGATGGCGATGCTCTCCGGTTGGAGCGACAGCGAGATCATGTAGAGGTACGGGAGCAGGAACAGGAACGCGACGCCGTACAACCCGGCGTGAACCGCGACCGTCCGCAACGTGACGTTGGACCCGATGCGACTCGTGTGACTGATGGTGGTATCGCTCATGCGGAATCACTTCCGATGTACCGATAGTTGACGTACGAGACGCCGACGAGGATGGCGAACAGGAGGTAGCCGACCGCCGCGGCGTATCCGAACCGCTGCTGGCTGAACGCGGCGTTATAGAGGTAGAACACCAGTGTCGTCGTCGTTTCGTTTGGACCGCCGTTGGTCATCACGTACGGTTGCCCGAACACCTGAAACTGCTGGATGAACTGGATGATGACGACGAACGCGATGGCGTTGCGCATCTGCGGGAGGGTGATATCCCGGAAGGCCCGCCACGTCCCCGCGCCGTCGAGCTTGGCGGCCTCGTACAGCCGTTTCGGGACGTTCTGCCGCGCGGCGAGTAGGATGACGAAGTTGAATCCGAGGAGCCACCAGTCGGTGACCAACGCGAGGATCGGCATCGCCAGCTCCGAGGAGCCGAGCCAATCGGGCGGGCTGTCCATGACGAACCCGAGGTAATAGTTGACCGGGCCGAACCCGGTCGCCAGAAACAGCGACCAAACGATGCCGACGATGGAGACAGTGAGGATGTACGGGCTGAAGTAGATCGTCCGAAGGTAGCGCCGTCCGAACACCTTCCTGTTCACCCCGAGCGCCAACGCCAGACTCAGGACGACCATGGTCGGGACGGTGAGGACGACGAAGTACACCGTGTTCCACAGCGCGTTCCAGAACGCCGGGTCGTTACCCATCGAGACGTAGTTCCCGAGACCGACGAACCGGGACTGGGCGGGAAAGAGCGGATCCCACTCGAACAGGCTCATGTACAGCCCTTCGAGGAGGGGGTACAGGAGGAACACGCAAAAGAAGACGAGGTAGGGCAGCGAGAACAGGATTCCGTCCACTGTATCCCGCCGTCCGAGTCTCTCTCTCACGCTGTTCGATCTCCGGCGTCCGAATCTGTCCTTAATCGACATCGTTGATCAGTCGTTGAATCGAGGTCGCTCCGCGTTGCATCCCCGCCCTCGGGGAGACGTTGTGCGCGTAGATGTCCGGGAAGAAGCCCCACGTCGAGGAGTTGTTGACGTTAAACGGCGTCCGCGGCAGATAGGCCAGCTGGTCGTCGCTCGCCATCTCGAAGAACTTCGAGAGCGATTTCGGCCACAGCGACGAATCACGCAACGCTTTCGAGTTCAGCGCGTCCTTCGCGGCCGGGAGGTGTCCGGCCCGAGTTCCCCAGACGGGGTTTTTCTGCGTTATCCACTCGGCGGCGCGCACCGCTGTCTGCGTTTTCTCCCGGTCCCGGTAGGGATTTCGGGGCAGTATGACCGTGTGACTCCCCGATTGGGTGATGTCTCGTTTCTTCCCGGGGGCGACGAACGGCTTGAACATACTCCAATCGAACCCGTCAAGTGACTCCAAGACCGCCGCGTACCACGTTCCGTTCATGGTCATCGCCAGATTGTCGTCCTGAAACGCGATGTCGGCCCTGTTCTCCGAGGTATTCGGGATGTCCCACCCGTACTTCCCGGTGATCTCGCCGAACAGCTGCGCGGTCCCCATCCCGGCTTGATCGTCGAATGTCACCCTCGTCATGTCGTCCGTGAACAGCTCGCCGCCGCGTTGCTCGTCGAAGGCGATGAACGTTCGGAGCATCCCGATGGGGTCCAGATACGGGGTGGGAGCGAACGCGTGCGCGTCGGTTTTCTCCGTGACCGCATCGCAGGCGCGCTTGAACTCGCGGAAGTTCGACGGCGGCGAGTCCGGGTCGAGACCGGCCTCCTCGAACAGCGACCGGTTGTAGTACATCCCGATGGGATGGGCGTCGAGCGGGAGCGACAACTGGTCGCCGTCGAAGCGCATCCGATCCCACAGCGTCGCGACGTACTTGTCGGCCGCTGAGTCGCTCAGGTACGGGTTGTACGGGACGAGCATCCGTCGAAATCGCCCCATCAACGCCTGATGCATGATGGCGATATCCGGCCCCTTGTCCGCGACCAGTGCGGTGTAGAGCTTCGTGTAGTAGTCGTCCCACGGAATTCGCTGGCGGTCTATCCGCACGTCCCCCAGCGGTCGTTCCTCGTTGAACCGGGACACGATGGATTTCATCGTGGCCCCGTCGCCGCCGCTGAACAGCGTCCAGAACTGGATCGTCGTCCCAGACGCGTCGGCGGCGTTTCCCAGAATGACGTTCCGCGAACTGCAACCGGACAATCCGAGACTCCCTGCCGCGCCGATGGTTCCGAGGAGTCGCCGCCGCGTCATCGGGCTGTTCACTCCCTCCGTGAATGCCATGGTATGAATTAGCGTGGCTAACTGATTTAAGCATTTTGTTTAGATGTATATTATATAGATTTGTTAACGGAATTCGGGAGAGAAACACGGGGTCCAGAACGGCATCCGACCAACCCCTATCGAGAACGACGACGTTCTACGCGTCCTGTCTCGTGGTTTCGGCGCGGGCGGCGCTGACGGCGTTCCGGGTGACCAAAACGTTCTCCCCCGTCGCTCGGTCGAAGACGTGGACGTCCGATTCGTCGAAGGAAACCTGCAACTCGTCGCCCTCCTCGTAATCGACCTGTCCCAGAACGCGCATCGTGAACTCGGTCTCCCGGCTTCGCAGGTAGAGGTAGTTGTCGTCCCCGACCGGTTCCCGCACTTCGAGGACGGCGTCGATGTCGTTGCGGTCGTCGGTTCCGGCGAACGTCATGTGTTCGGGTCGAATACCGAGAATCAGGTCCTCGTTCGCGCTCCGGTCCGCGATTCGATCGGCGAACTCCCGCGACAGGGAGTACGCGATGTCGTGACCGACGAGGGTCGAATCCCGCAACCGAACGTCGAAGAAGTTCATCGACGGACTGCCGATGAACTCGGCGACGAACGTGTTTCGCGGCTCGGTGAACACCTCCCTCGGCGTGCCGACTTGCTGTACTTCCCCGTGATTCAGGATGACCACCCTGTCGCTCATGGTCATCGCTTCCTCCTGATCGTGGGTGACGTACACCGTCGTCGTCTCCAACTCCTCCTGAATCCGTTGCAGTTCAGTGCGCATGTGCGCCCGGAGTTTCGCGTCGAGGTTCGACAGCGGCTCGTCCATGAGGAACGCCGCCGGGTCGCGAACGATGGCGCGCCCGGTGGCAACGCGCTGTTGTTGCCCTCCCGAGAGCTCGCTCGGTTTCTTATCCAACTGGTCCTCGATACCCATCATTTCGGCGGCTTCCCGCACCCGCTCTTCGATCTCCTCGTCGGACCTGCCCGAGTTCAACTTCAATCCGTAGGACATGTTGTCCTCGACGCTCATGTGCGGGTACAGCGCGTAGTTCTGGAACACCATGGCGATGTCGCGATCCTGCGGCTGCACGTCGTTGATCCGTCGGTCGCCGATGGAGATGGTGCCGTCCGTGATGGTTTCCAGCCCGGCGATCATCCGGAGGACGGTCGATTTACCTGACCCCGACGGCCCGACGACCGTAACGAACTCCCCATTCTCGATGGTGAGGTCGAAGTCGTCCACCGCGACGATGCTGTCCCCGTACCGTTTCCGTACGCCTTCGAGACGGATCCCGCTCATGGCTATCAACATCGTCGTCGATTATGTATATAGTTTTCCGAAGCTATCATCTTCGGTAGTATTTGGGGTCTCGCTCGTGCAAAATATGGACGGACGGCCGACGGCGCGGCCGTGGTTGAAGCGGAAACGTACGAAAACCGGAAGCTTATCTGACGGCGATCCCGGCCACCGTCGATGCTGCTAACTCCGCGGTGAGGACGCCGTCCTCGACAGATACGTCGAGTTCCTCGGCGGCGAATTCGTCCGCGTTATCGACGGTCGCGGCCGTATTCACCTCGTGGTCGGCGAACAGAACCTCCGCATCGGCCCGGCTCGGCGTCTTTCCTTCGAGGGCGATTTCGACGACGTGAGCCTCGCGGCAGTCGAGGTTCGTGACGGTGACGTAGGTTCCGTCGTTACCCGTCGATGCGGACGCCCCGACCAGCGGGAGTTCGGTGCCGTCGTCGAGCGCGCGGGTCGGCGAGTCCACGGAGGTCCGAACGGCGTCGTTCCCCTTGTGGGGGGCGTAGAGGTCGAAGACGCGGTAGGTCGGGCGCGGCCACGCGTCGTCGCCGTCGGTCTCGACGAGACAGTGGAGGACGTTCACCGTCTGGGCGATGTTCGCCATCGTCATCACGTCGCTGTGGTCGTTGAACACGTCGAGAACCGCGGCGGCCGAGAGCGCGTCGAGGACGGTTCCCGGTTGTTCGAGACCGCTTTCGGCGACCGATTCGGGGTGCCACGCCCCCCACTCGTCGATGATGACACCGATGTCGCGGGTCGTCGCTACCGCGTCGATGGCCGCGGCGATGCGGTCGATATGGTCCTCGATTTCGAGCGCTTCCGCGAGGAACCGGTCGTATCGGTCCTCGTCGGCCTCCGCGACGGAGAACGACCGCCCGTAGTAGTGATGCAGCGTGAGGTGGTCGAGGGGGAACTCGACGCCCCAGCTACTGCTCCCGATTTCGTCCATGAACCGACGGTTCCATTCGTGATTCTCGAACCCACAGGCGATGAGTTCGAGGTCGTGGTCGAGCATCAGTTTGTCCATACTCCCGACGTAGGTCGCATATCGACGATACTCCCGGGCGTACTGCTCGGGGGTCATCTGCCCGCCGCAACCCCAATTCTCGTTGCCGATTCCCCAGTATCGCACGCTGTACGGTTCTTCGTGCCCATTCTCGCGGCGGCGGTCCGCGAGTTCGGTGTCGCCGTCGTAGTTACAGTACTCGACCCAATCCGCGGCCTCCCGCGGGTCGCCCGAGCCTACGTTCACCGCGAGATACGGTTCCGTTCCGATGTGTTCACAGAGTTCGAGGAACTCGTCGGTCCCGAACGCGTTGGATTCCTCCGGGAGGTTTCGGGCATCTTGCGCCCAGAAGAGGTTTCGTCGCCGGGGACGCTCTTCCCGCGGACCGATCCCGTCTTCCCAGTGGTAGTCGTCGGCGAAACAGCCGCCCGGCCAGCGGAGGACCGGGATGTCCAGTTCGGAGAGCAGATCCACTACGTCCTCGCGGAATCCGACTTCCTCGTCCGCCTCGCCGTGCCAGATACCGTCGTAGATACACCGACCGAGATGTTCCGAGAAATGACCGTGGACCTCGGGAGCGATCCGGTCGATAACCGCCGCACTGTGAACCGTAACGTGAGCATTTGTCATGCATTTCGATGATATTATTTGGTCACATCATAAATGAACCGGTTAATAATAGAATATATGACATTCAGAGGGAGCAGGTGTAACGATACGCGTACCGTCCGACTACGGACGGCGATAGTGGCGGTGCGACGCGGAGAAATTCCGGCGAATCCGGACAGGTGAGGAGACTGCCTTCGCGGCACATGGAACGAATCGTAATCTGATATCGGAACGATACGTTGCTCCGCCGCTCCTGACGGCGGCGATGCGGCGGGCATCTTCACTCCGTTCTCGCAAACCGGGGCGCAAACTCGGCTGAGACACGCGGACAGTGTGTTCGATATTATCGGAACAGTGCACCCTCGGTTGACAGGGACAGACGTACACGGGGGACGAAAAAGACGGCATCCATTACATAACTACTATCGTAATTCAAATGCGCGGACGCGGAACGAAACGCGTCCGACGTTATCGGATTTCGACCGGTGATATCCGCCCATATTTCCGGCGAAATAGTTTTAATACTATCTGCTCATCCACTTGTATGCGCTATTACCGACTCTCCCGCGGAGCGCGTACAGCCACGGATACCCTCGTCGCAACGGACGACGACGGAAGCGCCTACGACCTCAGTTCGGTCTCGTCCGACCTCGGGTCGTTTAGGGACCTCGCCCGCGCGGCGAACGCAACCGACGACTCCATCGACGCCGTCGCCCGCAAGCGCCTCACCGACGCCGCCCGCATCGACTTCGACACGAACGACCGGGACGTCCTCCAACCCGTGATCGCCGACGAAGTGTGGGCGGCGGGCGTCACATACCGCATCAGCGAGGAAGCCCGCAAAGCCGAGAGCGGCAAACCCGAGGTGTACATGGACGTGTACGACAGCGAGCGCCCCGAACTGTTCTTCAAAGCCACGCCGAGTCGAACGGTCGGCCCGTGGGAAGACATCGGCGTTCGCGGGGACTCTAACTGGGATGTCCCCGAACCCGAACTCGGAGTGGTGCTGCACCGCGGGGAGATCGTCGGCTACACCATCGGCAACGACGTCTCCAGCCGCGACATCGAAGGCGACAATCCCCTCTACCTCCCGCAGGCGAAGATGTACAATCGGTGTTGCTCGCTCGGACCGTGCGTCGCGTCGCCCGAGACCGTCGAGAACCCCCACGACCTCTCGATGAGCCTCTCGATCCGTCGCGATGGGGAGATCGTGTACGAGGATTCCACCTCGACGAGCGAGATGGCGACCACCTGCGAGGAATTGGTTTCCTATCTCGACCGCCACAACAGCCTCCCCGAAACGCTGGTACTGCTCACCGGAACCGCGCTCGTCCCGCCCGAGTCGTTCACCCTCTCGGAGGACGACGAGGTCCGCATCGACATCGACTGCATCGGCCGACTCGTCAACGGCACCGCCACCGTCTGAATCGATGCGTCCGGTCCGATCGGTGTTAGGACCGCCAAGCGACCGTCACTGGAATCCCTCGGATGACACGATGCGGGTCGATAACCGGTTCCCGTGCCGTTACTGTTACGATACGAACCTCGGTGTCGGTCCGGTATCGTCTCCTCTGCCCGTTCCATTGTATATAAGGTGAAATAAAGAGCACATTTATAACATAATGGGAAAATAGCGCTGTCTAAATAAGGAGCAAGCAAATCGAAGAATTAGTAATCGACGTTACTCTCAGACCTATTCAAAGAGAGTTTGGACACGGATACGCTTGAATGGTGGGAGCGTGAGCGGACGGCGAACTGTCTTGTGTATACACCACAAGGTACGCAGAAACAAAGCAGCTACTCGATATCGAAGTGTTCGATCGTAATGGCACTGATCCGACGGCTTCGTTTCTGGAGGAATTGGCCGAGAAACACGATATCTCGGACGTCACCAGAAATCATTGATTTCTGGTTGGCGGACGAGACGTGGAGCGTCTCGTCAACGCCGTGTTTTTCGCCGATGGTTACGGGTAGCGGACCTCCCTCTTTCTAATTAGGGTGAGCGGTCTGCTCGACTACACAGAGCGAAACCTGATCGAAAAGTGGTTCCACACGCCCAAACAGCGGACCGACCGCTTCCATACGTTCCAGGTGGCCAGTCGGCCGAACGTCCAGCTGTGTATTGAATGTTTTTTACATTACTATGACCGCCAGAGACCGCATCAATCGCTCAACAACTGAACGACTCTCGGGAGGAGCTAAACTAGACAGTGCCTGCTCGGGAATACTAGTTATCCAGCTATCATACCCGATGTCATCCGTCATGGACGGCCAGACACTGGACAATCCTTGATAACCCACACGTCCCAGAAGCAGCGCGTCGAACCAAGTGATACGGTCTTCCGAGTAGCGCACCAGTTCATCAGGGACCTCCCAAATTTGCCATCGCCATCCGTTTTGGTTATCGAAGACGACATCGAATGTGACCTTACTGTCTACACGAATTTTCTCATAATCACGCCTCCTCAACGACATCCGCGAGGTTTCCGAGGGAGTCATTCCATCCTTCGTTGGCGTCCTGGGGCGGGATGTTTTCGGGGATTCCCACCTGGTGAGCAGTGACTTCGGTCCCGTCGGAGACCTCTTCGAAGGTGACCGTGGTCGTCATCTCGCCAGCCATTCCCGGGTCGTCGGACTCGAATTCCTCGGTGTAGACGATCCGCTTGCCGGGGGACAGTTCCTCGTACGTCCCTTGGAACGTGTGGGCGTATGGCTCCAACTCCTCGACGTCGGCAGTGAACGACATGCGGAAGGTGCCGCCCTCCGTGGCGTTGAACTCGTGAACTTCGCAGGAGAAGCCCTCTGGCGGGAGCCACGCGGCGAGTTCGTCGGGATCGACGAAGGCTTCATAGACTCTCTCCGGTGTGGCTTCGATCACGCGGTTGACGGTAATACTTCGATCGTCATCTGTGGTGACCTCTGTGCTCGATTCTCTCCCGTTATCGGTGTTGTTTGTCATCGGTCTTCTTGCTCCAGATGGTCGGCCAACGCGCCGAAGCGATCCTCCCAGAGTACGCGGTACCGGGTTAGCCATCCGAAGGCTTCACTCAGCGGCGCGGCATCAAGGTAACATCGTCGAACCCGGCCGTCCTTCTCGATATCGAGTAAGCCCGCATCTTCCAACACATGCAAGTGCTTGGAGACCGCCGCCAACGAGACGTCATGAGGTTCGGCGAGATCGCCGACGCTTTCGGGGCCGTCGGCGAGTTGTTCGAGGATCTCCCGACGAATCGGATGGGCCAATGCTTTAAAAATCGCATTGAGATCCAAGTCGTTCGGCTGTTGTTCAACCATCCAGTTGAACGTACAGCGCACTCGATATTAAATCTATAGGTTAAACAAAATGCCTCCGCCGATTCAGGCGGAGAGAGCAGCTCTCGTTAAAAATAAACGCAATTACGATCTTTTTACGCGGTATGGAGCGTATCCGCTGACGCCCAAAACCGCAAGCAATAGTAGAGTCCCTTCAGATACTCTCGAGTCGATCACTGTGCATTTCGTGGTACATATTTCGCCTGCCAAGTGGCGGTGATTCCAGTGATCAAATTCGGTAGCTCTGAATAATCGGGGGAAATAGTCTGTCTCCTGGGATTTCGGCGCGTTTTGAGATCTATAACCGAAGTAGAACGTACGACGGCAGCGAGGTCGATTTCTTGAATTTGACCGGTTTAGCGGATTTACTGCCGTTGGGCAGTATAAGCGGTGGTAACCGGGACACCACTACCCCCAGAGTAAATCCTCGATAGAATCTCTTTACCGGCCAATAACGGCATTTAGGATATTAATAAACCATCTGGAGCGATGCGGCTCTGTTGAAATCCTCAGAGAGTTACAGATCGACCGGTAGTCTGACCGGATGCAAGTCCTCCTAAAATCGCGGATACTCCAGTTCGTTGAGCAGGCACTTCACTTGGTCCGACGAGCTGTCGTTCGCTACTCTTCGAAGTACTCGAAACGACGGTACACACTCCACCAGCGCATCATCCTGCATTGTCTCAAGGTTCGGAAGAATACGACGTACCGGACGCTTCTCGACGAACTTATCGAGATGCCTCGGATTCGGAAAGCAATTGAACTCGAGGGACCCCCTTCTCCATCGACGTTGTGTAAGGCGTTCGATCGACTCGATATGGCAGTATGACGTGTCATGCTCAACCTCTCGGTTACCCTTTTTCTGACCAGACGTGTCGGAACTTGCTACTCCGTGAATCGCGTGTGGGAGCTTCTGTGGCCTGTTCTATGGAGATATCACTGAGCCCCTGAGTGGCGAAAAAGTCGGACAAATCATTCTCGACTGTCCTCCATACTGCTTCTTTATCGAACTTCTCCTCGAAGTCAAGTCGGATACGTAGTCTCTTACTGCCAGTCTTCACGATCTGGGACCGATGGACGCCGGGGGTTTCCTCCACAACGCTTGTGAGTGCGAGTGGAAAGATCGGAATCTCCTTCCCCTCGTCCGTTTCGAAGTGCAGGACTTCGCCTTGTCGTCCTTCGACTTCGATCACTGGGAATGCACTTCCGCAGGGACAGCGTTCCTCGTACATCGTGACGCTATCCCCGAGATCGTATCTGACGAGCGGCTGGATGCGATTTGCCAGATTCGTCAAGAGAACAGTCTCGGACGGCTCACCAGGGTCGACGGGTTGATAATCAGCGTCGACAGGCTCCAAGATGACCCAATCCGAATTTACGTGGACGTTTCCGCGCTCGCACTCGACTCCGATTCCGTAGAACTCTGTGGCACCATAGATCTCTCTGACACTGGCTCCGAAGGTCGTTCGAAGTCGGTCTTTTTCTTCGGAAGTAATTGGTTCACCAGTCGGAGCGATGTAGGCGGGGCTCAACTTCAGTTGGCCCGACCGTTGCTTTCGTTCGAGCTCCAAGAGGACAGTGGGGTACCCAATCAGGATCGCTGGCTGGTATTCGTTGAGTTCTGCAATAACCTCCGAGAGGGGCCGGTCTGGAGAGACCAAGCGCATCCCGTCGCGGAGAAGCCGGTGTTCCTTCCGAAACATTTCGACGCCTGAGGCCCCAGCAAAGTGTCCGCCTCCGACGGCGATCTCGGCAATCTTCCCGTTGTGACGAATCAGTCGCTTGATCGTCTGCAAATCGAACAGGACCGATAGAGCCCATCTAACCCTGACAGCATCTGTAGCAGTCTTTGACCAGTCATCCTGAAGAAAGATGCCCGGTTCACCGGTTGTTCCAGAGGTCATCCAAACTGGGTAACGCCCCAGAAAGCGCTCGCCGAGAGTCGCCGGGGATGCAGTGAAATCCGCAACGTTATCGAGTTCCACTGCTGTGTCTGTAACGACTGAATCGAAGTGTTCAATCAACTGGGACTTGGTAACAGGTGGGAGTGAGTCCAGAGTCGTGATCGGCCGATCAATATCGTCGTATAGTCGCTTGTAAAACCGAGATCTGCGGAGCACGAAATCGAGCAGTTCTTGGAGCCGCCGCTGTTGGCGCTCTCGTATCTCGGCCTCCGAAGCGTTCTTCATACGGAACGCATCGAACCGGGTGCGAAGTTTGGCGAGCGAGGAGGGTTGGTTCATGTGCTGAAGCTTTGACGCAGGACGCCAAATATGTATGCCCACGAATCTATTTGCCTTTCCTCGATGGATATGCGCTGTGTATCCATCACGGCTGAGTAGAACATCACCGATTACGGGTTTCAACAGAGCCTGAGATCCATCTGTCTCACCCCCGCTTGTAGTCTTGGGAAGTGGTTGGACTTCCACCACTTTCCATGGAGTCACCCGATAGAACCCTGTTATCGAACAATATCAGCAATTTGGAGTACGATAAATCACATGTCGTCACATCGAATTCGCTGATACAGAAGATCCGCAGTTTCGGAGGATACGCTAATCCTTACTCAATTCTCGACTTGACTGGGATCTTCTTCCACGATATCAGCCCACGTACTCGCGCAGGATCGCCCGGTGGACGTAGCCGGGTGCCGTAGCGAACGCCCCCTCGTACTCCCGCACCTGCTCGTAGAACGGTGACCCCCACGGCCGGAACGCGACCGCGTCGGGGGTGCCGATTCGTCGGAAACGAACATTATTGGGGAGGTACATTCACAACTCCGCCGCGCCGCCGATATCGTGGCAGACGACGTTCGGCGAGTCGACCCCCAGTGGTCGACCAGATCGACGAGCACGCCGTGCTGAATCCCGAGAGAGACATCCTGCTCGTCGAAATACTCTGATCTCCCGAAGCCGGGCATGCCGTACCAGTAGACCCGATTCATCTCGCCAGCTCCGGAACGATGTCACGCCAGACGTACGCCGACCTTGGCGTACCGTGGACCATCACCAGCGGCTCGCCGTCGCCTGCGACATCGTATTGGACGACACCATAGGACGATTCGAGTTCTCGATCGAGCGACCATCTCGTATCCGTGCGACCGCGGACATATCGCGCACCCATATTAACTTGCCTTACATTTTCGGCGCTATTCGCATGCAGAAGTAGCGCGTCCATGTCACCAACGGATGTCAAGCAGAGATACTGAGAGAGCCCCGGCGAACCGGACGGAGACGAACTCACAGATTTCTGGCCAGTCAATCGTTGCCGCGCTAGTCGACTGCTTTGACCGTACCGCGCGATTCGAGGGAATCCCCGAATCTGACGGTGCTAGTCGGGTCACTGCTAGGTGGGTGGTTGCCCTCGAAGAATCCACCGATCAGGTGGAGGGGTAACCGTCGCATGGCAGTCCACTTCTTCCTGCGCCGCGCCCACCGCGTCATCGCGGTCCTGTTCTTACTCTCCATCCCCCCTGCTGGCTATTTTTCGTTCTCTGCCGCAGGCGGTGAGGTGTCTCCCGTAGTCTACCTCCCCCTCCTCCCCCTCCTTGGCCTTATCCTCACAGGTGGGTACCTCCTTATCGACCCGTGGGTCAAACGGTTCCAAGCGCGTTGGATAACATAAACAGGACCCGAATTATCGGCGCTATTATTACCCGGTTACCTTGGTCACTATTCCCTGTGAGGTACTACTCCAGGTCTGAAATTTTATGATTCCCCTCTCCACGTTTGTTATTCGGGCGCCTATAGCAGAACAGGCACGCAGAAAACGAAAATCGCCACAGTGTCAATTCTCGGCATTATAGATGTGGCAGAGAGATATGAACTCTGTCGGTATTGTCTTCTGTCGCGACTATGGAGGCGGGTTATCGGATTCTCGTGCCTGTGGTTGACAACTTCTATTCGCCGAGGGACCTCAACAGCGAGGGAGAACTAATCTCACTGTGAATATGAGGTTTGAAATCACCACTCGCCATAGTGAATCATCCCCCTACGGTACTCTCCCGACTGTTGGGGAGCTCTTCATCCCCCTCCGGCTGTAATACAGTCACGGATCCATCGAACCTGTGAGTAATCGATTGGTTACGGCTGCGTGCAATGAGACGACGAATGGGGGATTGCCGTCGCTCAACGACGAAGAGGTGTCCGCAATGATACCGCTGAGCGGCAATGATCAGGCAGTCGGTCTTCCGCCCTACCATTCCAACAGCGGTATAGTCGATACCGAGCGCGTTGAGTGGCCGTCGCCCAACCTGGAGAGCGTGCTGTCGGCCAGATTCCTCGGCCTGAAGTATATGGTAGGTTGGTAGATATCCGGTTGAAGCGTACGCTCGCTGTCGACCAGAAAATTCGTCCGGGGTCATAATGCTCACCAGTACAAGTGTGCCACCCGTCTCCGCGACGTACCTTCCTGCTTCGCAGACGAGCCGGTGGTCGATTGTAGCTCCTGTGAGGTGAACTAACGCATTTTGCGAATGCTCGTCTGTCTTGGGACTTTCGTCAGTATTGTTTACTGATTGATCGCTGTTGATACTGTGCGGCCCATTTTGGTCGGGGGGCGTGAACTTCCCCCAGTAGTCATTCGCGAGCCTCCAATCGAGGTCTGCAACGAGGTCTCCCCTGGATTCAAAATTGATTATCGAATGATGATTAGTGCTAATTCTCATTGGTACTCTAACACCGGAGAGAAACTTGCCAGCACTGCCGAACAGTTCTGGTAGCAGTGCGTGAAACTAGAAGCGGACCTCCTCCGAACTCCCGAATACAGTGAATTCAAACCAATTCGCCAACATGACGCGATCTGCGACGAAATGATTCTCACCTCGTCAGTAGGTCGTTCAGCAAGCTGGATATCAACAGGTGAATCGATGAAAGAAGAACTTTTGCAGCTCTCGGTGGAGCTCCGGCATCCCAAATGTTGGACGTCAGAACTCGCGGTGGAGACAGGCGCAGTAGTGCTTGGTCACGGTGGCGTCACAGTCGGCCAAACCGCGTATGAACACTGTACAGTACACGGTGACGACACGAAACAAGTCGCCATCGCTGTCGAAACCGCAAGCGTCGGATCGAATCGACTCCGTTCGTAAGGAGACGGTCGCGACTCGCCGGGCTTCGTCCGGTATCCACGCGATTGGAACTACCCGCAAGACATGTTTTTCGAGTATGACGTTCCCTGTTGTATCGAACCAACGTTCCGCTCGTGGGGATTCGTTCTCGATGACGATGCCCGTATGGAGGGCAAAAGGGAGTCCTGGCACTTCCTCATCCGAACCGGTCAGGAGACACTGAATCGAATGCTTGGCGACATTCGTATCGAGCACGATGCCGAGCTTACCGTTTTTACAATACCGGCTCGGCTATGGTCAATTCGACGGTCGAAGATGTGAGCTTTTAGCAGCATTGCATATATGGTTTTTATCGGAGATTGAATCAAGCGCTTCGTTGTGCCCACTTGTCGAACCCGTAGTTTTCGATCCCATTCAATCGACGACACTCCTCGTCAGTGAACATTACATCAGAGGCGGCAAGATTCATTTCTAGCTGCTTGAGGGTACTACAACCGAGAATGGGAACCGTTGGGTGGTCACGTTCAAGCATCCAGGCGAGGACGATTGTGTTGCCGTTTACATCATGCCGATCAGCAAGTTCCTCGACAAGAGCCATCTTAAGTCGATTTTCCGATCGAACATAGGTGTCGGGAATCGAACGATCGTCTCGACCATAGCAACCGCCCAGTGTCGGCGAATACGGCAGTACAGTTAGGTCGGCTGTGACACAGTAGTCTGCCAATTCATCCGTCATCGGCAATTGGACGGCGGCATCGAAGCTCGGATTGCGCTCGGGAATCAAGTAGGAAAACCGAGGCTGGACGAACTCAAACCGGGGCCAGTTACGCTCTTCGGCGATGCAATTCGCACGCGCGATTCGCCAGGCTGGCATGTTACTCGCGCCAATATAACGGACGTTCCCAACATCGACCTGCTCGGCTAACGTACGCATCACGTCGACCTGTGGCGTCTCTGGATCGTCGACGTGGACGTACAACAGGTCGATCGTCTCGATTCCGAGTCGTTCGCGACTTCGGTCGACTTCCTCGTGGATTACTTCGGGCTCGAGACTTCGGGGAACGTTCCCGTATTCAAACCCGACCTTTGTCGCGATTATCACCTCATCACGAATCCCTCGCTCTGTGATCCACTCTCCGAGTAATGGTTCACTCTCGGGTTCTTCGTGTCCCTCGACCCAGGTAGCGTACACGTTAGCAGTATCGATGACTCGCCCCCCAGCGTCGTAGTATCGATCTAGCAGTTCAAATGATGTTTCTCGGTTGAGACGACTCCCAAAATACATCGCCCCTAGACAAAGTTCACTTATCGATTCACCCGTCTTCCCGAGTTGTTTCATCTTCATATTCTCGAGTTGCTCAAAGGCTGTAGTAGTGCATGAGTGCGGTGCCGAACAATTCTGGTAGCAGAGGTTCACTCAACGCACGGGTGACATCCGATGCCAATGGCGAAGACAGTTGGAGTATGTCGAGAGGAGTTCACAGCACCGCTTGAGAGAGAATCCGAGCCTCGATCTTCTGAAGGTGTTCGCCCACTGTCGCAACACTGAGGTCTATTTCGTCGGCGATTTCTCTGAGACCTACCTGCCGCGGCACATCGTAGTACCCCAGGTCGATCGCTAGTTTCAACAGTTCTCGCTGGCGCTCCGTCAGCAGCGACGCGAGTTGGCGCATATCTGAATGATACTCGCCGATCCCTTCGAGGGTAACCTGAACCCCTTCGGGGATTTCTCTGATAACCTCTCGTATCTTCTCATCGTCTCCAATCCAGGTAATTCGAAGCGCACCCCGAGTAGTGTATTCCATCGGCCAGTCCACAACGACCTCGTGCCGTCGGAAAAGACTGAGGAGTTCGGTCATAAGCGCATCCGCCTGAAAATGGAGATAGACAAGCCCGTCCGCTGCCTCGGACCGCTCTATTGATAGCACCTCCGGGTCCTCCTCCAGTGCTTTTGCACTCTCTTCGAGGTCGCCACGGAGTTGGTAGAGTGCTACGCCAGTTCCATCATCCAAGAGGGTAATGTAGTGAATTGCTTCACCTTCTACCACCGAATCAGTAGCGTCTTCTCCGCTAGAGCAGTTCTCATCATCGATCTTGGAAATGACGACGGTTATATATTTCATACACCCAGACCAATTTTTGTGTCCATTTCGATTAGAGTCTCTATAGTAAGACAATCAGTCGAGTAACGAGTTGATTGTGCTGCGTCTGTTGCAGATAGTGGTACATTGGGGGAGGTGTACGCGCCATACATATTTAAACCCACCATAGCTGTACGGCGCTATTCGCATGATGATGTAAGGCGTTCATATCATCACCTCATGCCAGACATACAAGCCGAAAGCGGCACCACAAACCGGACGGGGACGAAACCACCAAATCCTTGTCATCCAGTCGCTGCCGGTCTCACTGAGCGCTTTGACTTTGCCAAGCATTGCCGGTATCTCACACGCGATCTTCAGGGGGCGATACTAGACCTCGGCACTGGGAACGGTGCAATGATCCCGGACCTGCGTACGGCGGTTCAGGATGGGCCACCCCACGAATTGCACGGAATCGAACCTGATTCCAACGGGCTGAGGCAGGCGAAGCGGACAGCCAGCAAGCATGATTTGGACATGAATCTACAATTAGGACGGGCCGAATCCCTTCCCTATGCAGACGACACATTCGATGTGGTTCTCGCCTGCGCGGTCTTCTGTACGCTACAGAACCCTTCTCGAGCCCTTGAGGAAGTTCACCGAGTCGTGAAGACGGATGGGGAATTTCGCTTTCTCGAACACGTCCGGTCTGACGGTCTGCGCGGTTACATCCAGGATTTGATAACACCGCTCTGGAAGCGGATTGACAACGGCTGCCACCTCGACCGTCGCACAGACGACTGGATTGCAGCAGGTCCGTTCACACTGGACGAAATCGAAACGCTAAGTTTCAGCGTAAGCCCTGTTCGGCCATTTGTGCGCGGAACTGCCACACCTGTAGGCTATACCGAAACTGATCACCGGGTCGAAAACAAAGAATCTGCCTCTTCGTCCCTAGCGAACTCCTCAGGTGATGATCGTTCTCTAGAGGTGTACTGAAACATGAACGTGAAGGCGATTGCATTAGCGACTTTTGGCGCAATCGTAGGGGTTCTCGGAGTGTTATGGCTGATTCAAGGCCTCGGAATCGTCGAGATCGGTCCCGTCTTGTGTGTAGCCGACTGTGAGCCAATTACTGGAGGTTCAGCGCAGTGGACCGTCATCGGCATGATAGCCCTAATTCTGGGATCCACCATTGTCCGGGCGGGACTGAGACGTGCGAGGCTATGATGGCCCCCACTGGAATCCTTACGACAATCGCCAGGAACGAACCTCTGGCAGTGGGACTGAAGAAGCGATTGTACCGCGGCAGACGCATGCCTTGAAGGCCTCCCAATGCCGATGCCGCCCGACAGGACACACGTTCCGTAGACAACGGCCCGGCACTCGAAACGTTCGGGAGATGACGGACCAGTCCCCCATACCCCGAAGCGCACTGAGGACCAAGGCGTGAAATCCGCTTTTTAAGATCTGTTCAGGGCCACCGCTGAGCGGACGAGGGACTTGAAGGCCTCTTCGTCGATCTCGTCACCCTCGTGAATATTGATGGCGCGACTGACTGTGGCGTCGAGGCTGGCATTGAAGAGACCGGCCGGATCCTCGAGGGAAGCACCCTTTGCGAAGGTCAGTTTTACCTTGCTCTTGTATGTCTCGCCAGTACAGATATTCCCGTCGTGAACCCACACCGGAACCCCATGTGGATTCGATGGCTTTCTCCATTTCACCTCCTCGACCACATCGGGGTCGGTCTCCTTGATGAGGCCACGAATCCGGGAAAGCGTCTCCCCTCGCCAGTCGGACAACTCCTCGATTCTCGTGTCGATCAGCTTGGAGGGAGATTCATCGTTCTCCGAGGTTTCACCTGGCATGATTGCTCTCCAGGGGTCTTGCGGCGTCTCTGGTGAACCGGGAGGCTGAACATCTGAGTTGTGTACCAAGACGTATCTTGCCCAGCGACGCGTGCTTCGCCGCCGACCGGGTAAGCACCCGGGTGCGAAGCGACGTATCGTTCAGTTCTCGGACCGTCTCACGCCCGGTACGCTCGCCCGTGGCGGTCACCAGTACCGTTGAAGTGGTTCGATTTTCCATACGACTCACACCGATTCAGGAGACGAACGGGGTTACGAACGTCGCCGAACAGTTTCGGTGACTTATGTCCTGACGGATGAACAGCGTCGACCCCGGCCAACTGGTCCGTGATGTCCTGACCCATTTTCTCATCCCAGTAGTTGACCGACCCGACGTGCTCAAAGCCGCTATTACGGTCGCTGGTTGTCGTTGGTCTTCTTCCTTTTTCACTCGTCGAGTCAGTGTATGACTCGAAACCGAAGGTGCGTCACGTCGGATGACTCTACCACCCTCGTTCGTTCCAGTTCGATAGGCTCGCCGATGAGGTGCTCGAACAGTCGGATGCCGTCCCCGAACAGCACGGGCACGAGTTGAAGCTGTATCTCGTCGACGAGTCCCGCCTCGACGTATTGACGGACGACGTCCGCACCGCCCGAGATCCGGACATCACGGTCGCCAGCCGCCGCCTCGGCCCGCTCCAGGGCCGTTTCGATCCCATCGGTGACGAAGTGGAACGTCGTCCCGCCGTCCATCTCGAGTGGTTCGCGAGGGTGATGCGTGAGCACGAATACCGGACCGTGGAAGGGTGGATTCTCGCCCCAGTACCCCTCAAACGGGTCGTCTCCCCAGGGACCATCGCCGTTGTCGAACATCCGCCGGCCCATCACGTGGGCGCCGATCCGCTCGATGGACTCGGACACGATCTCGTTGTCCCGGTTAGTCTTCCCACCGTCGAGTCCCTGCATCTCGCGCCAGGCCGCGAGGTCGAACACCCACTCGTGGAGTCGCTCGCCGCCATCGCCCAAGGGGGATTCCTGACTGTCGTCCGGTCCGGCGATGTACCCATCGAGCGACATCGACATTTCGACGAATACAGCAACCATCTTACAACCACCCCCCGTTCGTCAGGTACTCGGTCAGCCGGTCAAGGGTCTGCTCCGCTCCCTCGTCGGCTCCGTAGTCGAGGGTCGCGTCAAGGGCCGCAGTAGATGTGAATCCGGTCTCCAGTACCGTTGATGTGGTTCGTTTTTCCATACGACTCACAGCAACTCAGGAGACGAACGAGGTTACGCATGCCGCCGAACAGTTTCGGTAATTTTTCTCCATCCGACGGACGAGTAGCGTCGACCCCGTCGGCCGATTCTTAGGACTCAATCAAGTTGTCGAATCCCGGCACACAGGAGAACGTGTATGCCCTTGGCCACCACTCGCCGAAGGTCAGCGAACGGTCCCAGAGAAAACCCTCATCTTAATCGTCTGAAGGCGCCCACCGCCCCCGCCACAGTGTGTCCATTCACTCGATGCAATGAGCCATTCCAATTCTTTTCCCGACGATTCTTTCTTGACCGCACTCGAAAGTACGCCGGATCCCGCTATCGACGTAGAAGCGAAGACTCGGTCGTTTACCTTATTAGGGAGTGCACACACGCACCCCCTCCTTCACGAGTTCGCGTTCAGTGCCGAACCGTGCCGATTCAACGAACTCCAAGATCGACTCGATGTCCCGACGACGCTCACCGACCAACTTCAGGAGGTGACAGACGCCGACTTCCTGCGACGACGGTCCTACGACGAGATTCCCCGCGAATCGAGTACACTGCGACCGAGAAAACGACCCACCTCGAGCCACTATTCGAATTTCTCCGCGCGTGGGAAGTCTATCACGGCCACGACTAATCGGCTCGGAGGCGTCCGAATCGACCGAATCCAGTCGCGCTGTAATATCGCTTTGCGCCATTCTTCAGGGTTGAATAGCCTAACCGGGAACACCTCATTTGTACTACCTATGAAAATAAGCCACGCATCGATTCCATCCTCCGAGGTTGTGATAGTTGAGATTGCGTTGTTCCAATGCATATAATATATATGCTCCGTGACATTCGCTGGCTATGCGATTGCATCAGAAGATCTCATACGAAACTGTACCAATCTCTATCCGGAGAAGGTCGTTAGGCGGATTGTCACCTAAATGGTCCCGGTAGAAGGAGTCCCATTTCTCTTGGTCCGAGCCGAGATACTGAGGATAGATACGACGAGCAGCAGCATTGATTTGATCGACATCCTCAACCACGGTTGCAGTTCCCAGAAACGTTGCAGTCCACTCAGAGTTTCCTTCCGTATCGTATTGAATCGAAATCGCAACGCGAGGATTCTGCCGTACATTTTCCAGCCTCCGTCCATTCGTTAGAATTTCTATGACCTCATCATCGTAGACATACCAGACTGGCACAACATGTGGTCGAACTCGCGCTTGATCGAGCACGAAACCCGCGTGAAGACCAGCAGGACGAACATTTCGACGAGATAATGGCTAACGTCGTCGATCGATATGGAACTGATGCTGTCCGAGCCGTTATTCAGCGCGTCCTCGTCGAGCACTATCCATTTCGGACAGCCACGGTTGACTTCGATATTCTGTGACCGATGTGACATCACGTCTGTTGCGGATTCGAATATCGTTGAACCATCTGGCATCGATTACAAGAAGTTGCGATGATTCAGGGGATTTCGAGTAAGCCCTTATTTTTTAAGTACATCCCCATGTATCGACTCCAATCAAGCCGGTGGACCCGTCGTTCCTTCGTTCCATTCTAATGGTGCCTTTCGTGCGGCGTACAGGTGACGGACAGCGCCAGCGGTGAACGTGAGGGCTCCGAGAATCATCGGCGTATCCCCGAACGACCGTGCCCACAACAGCGTCTGGATGTGTGGCTGCTCGTAGAACTCGAGACTCCGTGCGGCGGCATAGCCATCCGTGTAGACTGCCCGGAGTTGAGCGAATCCGACCGGGAGCAACGATGCGACGACCATGATAGTGAGCCCGACGTTCATGAACCAGAACGAGACCCGGAACCACGTGGGATCCCACACCGCCTCGGGCGTCACAACACGCAGGATGTAGGTCCCGAGTCCAAGCGCAAGCAGACCGAACGCGCCGAACGTTGCCCCGTGGGCGTGGGCGACAGAGAGATAGGTGCCATGTTCATAGTAATTGATCACCGGTAAGTTGACGAAGAACCCGAGCACGCCGCCACCGACGAAGTTCCAGATACTACTGCCGAGGATGAACAGCAACGGAATGGTATACGGAAATTCCTCGTCCTGAGATTTTAGCGACCGATATTCGCCGATGCTACGATACAGAACGAACACGAGCGGGACGAACTCGAGCGTGGAGAACGTCGTCCCAAGCGGCACCCAGAAATCAGGCAGGCCAACCCACCAGTAGTGGTGCGAGACGCCGACGATACCCGCCGCCATGATCGCAAATACCTCAAAGAGGATTGCTTTCTCTGCCTCCTCTTTCTCTAAGAGCTCCATCGATACGAGGGCGACGGAGATGATGGCGACCACGAAGAACTCGAAGACGCCTTCGACCCACATATGGACGACCCACCAGCGCCAGAATTCTGTCACCGCCATGTTCGTCTCCGGTGTATAGAGCATGCTCGCACCGAACAGCAATCCGATCGAACCACCCGCGTATACCAAAAAGTGTCCGAGTCCAGCGAGCGGTTCGTCCATCTGTCGAACACTCCGAAGTACTAGTCCCGTCCATCCAGCGAGTCCACCAAGCAAGAGTAGCTTCCAGAGTCGGCCCACCTCGAGATACTCGAGGCCTTCAGAGCCGAGCCACCACCAGAGCCTGCTCTCTTCAGGCGAACCGAATGTGCCCTGTATTCCGAACCAGACCCCCGCGAACGCACCAGCGGTCGCGATTACGAGTAATCCAAGGAGCACCGATGCGCCCGCCGCTTGCCAGGGCGGGTCGTGATCGCTGAACAGCCCCGGGAGGAAGAGTCCCCCTGCAAGCCACAGGGTCGTTATCCACAGGATTGCGAGGTTGAGATGCCACGTTCGAACCGTCGTGAATGGCAGTAGCGAAACGAGATCGATCCCGAGCATCTCTTCGACCCGGAAAAAGCCCGTCCGTTCAACATAATAGTGAGCGAGCAGCGCTCCGGTAAGTACCTGCACGGCGAACAGCGCCCCGGCAACAGGGACGTACCACGCCGCAGCATACTGCGTAGGAGTGATCGACACCGAGTCAGGCGATGGAACGTCGATAACGTCGGTCGTCGGTTCGGCGAAGTCAAGCGAATGATACGCCCATACCCCCAAACCACCACCAAAAATAAGCAAGAGGACGCTGATCGTGCTCCAGACCAACACCTGCCCGGTCGGCCGGTTCCCGACCGCGGGTTCATACGGCCAGTCGTTCGTGTATGAGTGGGTCGAGTCTGGTCGGTTAGTGTGGGCAAACCATGCCGTCCAAACGGCGAAGTCGGCGATGCGCTCGGCCTGTTCGGGCGTCTCAATGAATCCTGTCGGAATCCCCCGGTCAGGGTCGCCTTCGTGGTACCGCTCGATGTACTGTTCACGAATTCGACGGTGCGCATACACTTCAGCGGCCGAATACTGGATGGTCGATCCATCTGGAGCATCGGCATCGAGTTCTCGTTTGACGCGTTCCTCGATGGCGACCTGTTCGTCCTCATCGAGTGCCTCGATGGAGTCTCCTCCCTGTTCTTGTGCATAGTACTCCTGCATGAACTCGGCCTTGAGGTACAGAGCATCAGCTGTGAGGTCGACTCCGAAATACGATCCGTTGCCGAGGATTGACCCCTGATTCATCAGTCCATTGGCCTGGAACAGCTTCTTTCCCAGCCGGACCTGTTCGCCGGTGGTGACGATGTTTCCGTTTGGGTCCTGAATCTCATCGGGAATTGGCGGCGCATGCCGATAGGACTTCCACGCTCCCAGACCCATTCCGACAAGATTGGCGATGAACAGTGCGACGAGCACTATCGAACTAGTCCGCTTCGAGTTGGGTATCTCGAAGTCTACATCCTCTTCGCGGATGGATCGTACGATTTCCGGGAAAGCATCGGCGAGTCCCGTGTCGGGAGGTCCGTCCACCTCTCTATGCGTGGAAAGCAGATGAGAGGCCAGTTTGACCAGGATGCTTTCGAAACCGGGATTGATTCGTTTGTTGTCATATAGCATAGCCATCGCAGCAACTGCTGCGGTCGTCCGCGGAGCATGCCGCTGCTCCGTGTTTACGTCGGTCGTCCGTGTTTCTTCTACCAATCGCGGTAGGTCCTCAACAAGTAGCTGTTCTACTTGCTGAGCCGTGTCCACGGCATCCCGCTCGAGGAAGTCGTCGAGAGAATGGACCCGACCCTGAGTATCGTCAATCAAGAACTGGGACAGCACCTCCGTCAGGGGACTATCGATTGGCCGATCGACACCTGCCTTCGAATCCCCCGAGAGTTCGTCAGCGATCCGTGCGAGCGATTGTGTCGTTTCCTCGGTGGTTCTCGCGGTTAATCGGGTTTGGACCACCTCGAGTAGATGGTCGTCAAGGCGGGTTTTCTCTAAATCATATCGACGCAAGAAGTCCTCGAGCGCACGGTCATTCGATAATTCGAACTCGTCACTCGACTCGTACCGTTCTAAAAATCGAGTAACAGTGTTCTCGATCGCATGCCCCGTGCGTTCGTTAGTGAATTGATCGATCAGCGTAGTGAGCTCGGCGGCTGCTTCTGTCCTGGTGCCGAATTTATCCTTCAAATAGGTAGTTGTCTGTTGCCGTAGTGACGATGCTTGTTCGTGGTCAGGAATCGATATTTTATGCGAGAGGCGTTTTTTGATGGACATGTTTCATAGTATTTATTGATTTACTATTTTCCACATGCACTACTATGGAGCACCACGTAAGCGTGTGGGTTGGATACAATTGTCACAACGCTCGATTCAAACGATTTTCGACCACGTTGATGAACTCGAAGCCTATCGCACAGGGGCGGCGAAAGCACGTGCTTAGAACCGATAGAAACTCGGTGGTCTCGAAGACACGACCGAGTTCTTAGAAGCGGACGTCGACGACCTCACCGACGCGGAAGAGAAGAATAGTCGTGTGCGAGCGTCGGTGTCGCGTATTTTGAGATCGGAGACCTGCTTCATTCGCGCGTTCTATTCAGTAGTAGCTGATCGAACTACAAGAACTCAGCTAAGACTGGACTACCGAATACAGAGGAAATATGCAGCAGACCGACTGTCTGGTTGGAGATGAAGTGAAAAGTCGTCACTCCCCCGCGGTGACGACTTCGGGCACGTCATATGACCCGTCGACCAGCGACCAGTAGGGTCCATAGAATCGAGCCGCAAAGCGCATGCCCCCTTCGGGGGCTGACAGCCAGTTTCGCACCTTCTCGGGGTCGTCCGGTTTCTCATGCTGCACGTAGATGGCCAGTTCGTTGTTTTCGGTGTGCAACAGTCCTCACCATCATCTTTCAATACCTGTGTGGATGTTACACCACTCGGATCCGTTACCCGATAGAAATTAGATACTTCGTCGCGAAACTGAAGCGTGGTTTGCAGACGTTCGTACTATGCACCTAAATCGTCGGCGGAGAGACATCGAAGACAGTCGGGTCTTCTCCGACAGCGAGTTCGTCTCCATCCTGAATTGTATCGGAATCGATGGATTCGGAATTCGTTCCTAAATTCCGTTCTCTCCCTAATACGTAGGAGAAGCCAAACGGATTGTAGCCTGTTCATTACACCTCTTTCGGCCTAAACGCTTTCAAGGGTCGCTATTGCTATAAGGGTATGATATTCGTTTCAGAGCCGAGGGGTGCTTTCCATGAATAAGAACGTAACACACCACAACGCCAAGGAGATCATCCGCCGATCACTCATCAGTGGCGCCGCTATTGCGATTCCTCTCATCGTTACAGTTGTCGTCCTTGGATTTGTGCTCAACTTCATCTCGAACACTCTGAACCCGGTCGTGTTTATCGTGAAAAGCGTCCCCGGAGTCTCGCCGGGGACAAATGAGTTGCTCGTGAAGCTCATCACGATCGGACTGCTCGGTGGGTCTCTCTTTATGTTGGGATTCGTCGCCGAATACCGCTCGGGATATGGTCGCGTTGGTGTGCAATTCGACCATTTCATGTCGTCGGTTCCGGGCATCGGCTCGGTATACACGAGCTTCAATGAGATGAGCGAACTGCTTCTTGATTCAGATTCAGAGAGCTTCAAAGAAGTCAAGCTCGTCGAATATCCTACGGATGGATCGTACGCCGTCGCATTCAAAACCGCGGACACGGCTACCACCGTCAAACAGTCGATGGATCACACCGAGATGGAAACGTTGTTTTTACCGATGGCTCCAAATCCCGTCATGGGTGGGTTCGTTATACATGTCCGAAAAGATCGCGTCTTCGATGTCGAGATGACCGTTGAAGAAGGAATCCGATCGATCGTCACCAGTGGCGTTGTACTCGGCGAAAAACGAACACACGCTCTTTCGTCAGACCGGCTGCAGGAACTTAGCCAGAATGTCTCATCAGATGTGACTAAACCGTCTCCAGTTATGCAACAGGACGAAACCAAACGTGTCGCGTATTATGAAGCATCAATGTCTCCAGAAAACAGAGAGACACCGACTGATTTGGTCGACCATGCCGAGAATACAGGGGACAACTTCTCAACACGGACCGGGTACTCGACAGAATAAGAGAGGTGAACTACCCCGCCCTACTCGCTTCACTGCGTTGCTTCTTGAGGATAAAGCCTTAGCGCCCGTAAGAACTAATCGAACAGTTAAGCGAACGTTCGGATGTGGATAATATCCTGTTCACTGGTCACAGAATTAGCGGCTGGAACAGCAGAGGGTTTGAAGCGTCAGACAGGGATTACGAGGACCGACAGCCGTCGTCCTGGTCGCCTCCGGTGTCTCCACCGGAATCGCCGCCGGAGTTTCCACCGGAATCGCCGCCGGAATCGCCGCCGGAATCGCCGCCGGAGTCTCCACCGGAATCGCCGCCGGAGTCTCCACCGGAATCGCCGCCGGAATCGCCTCCAGAATCGCCACCGGAATCGCCGCCGGAGTTGCCGTCGTCTTCGTCGCCTCCGTCGTACTCCCAGTTGTTGTTGCTGCCCTCGTATCCGTCCGGGCTGCTGTCGTCGATGCCGTTCTCGATGTGGGAGTCCGTGACCGTGACTCCTTCGGCGTCGCTCGTGATGCGAAGTGCCTCGTTCCCGCTGCGTGCGAGTGCCGAGACGCTTTCTATCATCGTTCCGCTACCGGCCTCCACAAGCGCGTTTTCTTCGGAGACGTAATCGCCTTCGTAGATCACGACGTTGTTCCCCGTGTTCGTCAGCGCCCGTCGACCCGCTTCACCGCCGTGATGGACTTTCAGATTGCGGAACTCGCTATCGTCGCGGTTGTTCTGGATGGCACTCCGGGTACCCTTGGTCGCTGCGTTCCCGGTGACGGTGACGTTTTCGAGGGAAACTGGCTGTTCTCCCCCCTTGATTTTGATAGCCTCCGAACCGCCCGTCTCGTGATCGACGGTCGTTCGCTTGATACTCGTCCGACCTGAGGATTCCTGAATGAAAATTGCATTCGTTGTGCCATCGGTTCGAGCCGTGATAGTGGAGTCGACAATCGTTACGTCGTCCGCATCGCTCGTGACCCAAATTGCGGGGCTATTATCGATGTTCGTCCGTATGTCGACGTTCCGTGCGACGATGTTGGCTCCTCTCTCCACGCGGAGACCCCGCTGGGCGATATCGGTGTTGCTTTGTTCGTCGATGATGATGGTGGCGTCCTCGATGTAGCTGTCTTTGCCACCGATACGGACGTTCGAACTCAGACTGTTCTGGAAGTGACCACCTTCGACCTGGATAGCACCGGACCCGTTGGCGGCGTACAACCCGTTGTCCGGGAAGCTTCCGAGTACACAGTCTCGAAATGTCAGCTTCCCTTTGTTCGCTTCGTTGCAGAGGATACCGGTCGGCCCACGCCACAGGGAATCGCTCGGCGTGTTCCCTTCCCACGCGCCGCCGTCGGGTGCCTTGAATCGTTCGACGAGACCGCTACCGTCCGAGTTGTGCACAACGGCTCGGAGCGGCCCCCACGTTCCACTGTCGTGTTTGCCCTCGATCTCGATATCGCGGATGGTCAACCCGTCGGTTACCTCGGCTTCGATGACGCGGATGCCGGTGTTGTCCGCCGTTTGGTCCACGGTGAACCCCTCGATTCGCAGGTCCGTTCCGGGGTCGTAGTCGACGCCCATTCGGAAGAGTCGGTAGTTATTATCACCGTCATCGTCGAAGTCGTAGTAGTTCGCCGGGACAAGTGTCGCGTCGTTGCCAACCATCCCGAAGTTCGTAAAGCCGGTAAAGCGGAACTGCGAATCCATATAATACTCCCCTTCAGGAAAGTAAAGGAGCGTATTGTCGTCCGCATTGTCTTCGAGTACCGGTGTGATGGATTCGTTCCCACCGTTGTCCGCTCCGGCCTCGGTCACGTCAATGACTTTGTCGTACTGGTCATCGTAATCTGATATGGATGAAGAGGCGGTCCCCATGATTGCAGACGATGCTACGATGGATCCGGTTAGTTTAAGATAGGTTCTACGACTTGCGATACTTCGATTTTGCCTGTCTGACACCATCAAAAGTGCAATCTCACCACCCCATATTAATTATCTGGTGCTTAGTTCTGTTTCTCTCGTGTTTTCTCCGTTTAGAACGTTATGAACGGTATAAACGGTTTTTAGTCATTAAGTTTTTAAGACTAAAAAAACACCGACATCATTTAAATAGTGCCTCTTAAAAATTCGCGGAGAGTCAAATAGCATTGATGCGCAACGCATGATGAAGCGATTCCTCGACCGTGGTGGATCAAGAGACTGAACAACAAACCGTATTCAGGCCCTCGTGAAGGATGGAGAGGGAAAGAGGGAACTCTCACAACCAGGCACGACGACATCGTCGGTTGATGGCGCCAGACAATGGCGTCGTGCTGGCCTCTGTGAGAGCGTATCTCCACTAATGATTCGATAGAGGAAATAAGTTCGTCAGACATAGCTTGATTTTATTATATAATTCGGCCAAGGAGCCGAACAACGTTCATCGAACTCAATTTTCAGTGCCGGTCTCCCCCGCTCGTTTAAAGTCCGATGTAAAATCCCGTTACTCGGTCTTCTAGAAAGATGATGGAAATATGAACAGCGACACAATGAGTACAAAAATGACCAGTGGTTTGGGTCCGCCATAAGGTACTCGCGGGCGTCGGCGACGAGGTGCGGGTGCCACGGACACAATCAACGACGCTGGTCACGATCGAAGACGGCATTCATCGCTGTGCGCAATGTGGCGACGAGAAGCGTCGACGTTTACCCACTGTGCAAACTGTGGCAGCATCAATCGTAGTAGTCACACGAAAACTAAACGAGTCGAAGGGACCGATCTGTACGGGTTGTGCGGTGACCGACCGGTTCGCGCTCAAGACGAAGTACTTCTACGACGAGGAGAACACGGACACTTTCCGCGAGGAGTACGCCGCGATGCCAATCCGACAGAATGCGATGGAGAACAAACCGCTCGTGGCTGGCACCGCGGTCTCGGCTGTGCTAGTGGTGTTGCTGGTTCTTACGTTTGCGCTCTCTGAGACGTGAGGACTGCACTGCTGTTCGGTCACTGACTATAACCGCTCTCTCGTGTCGTCGAGCCAGTTTCGCAATGGAAGAGAGGGAAAATACAACGAGAAGGCCGCGTCTCACGGTTCTTCGAGGCGATGTCCTACTTCGACGCTGACCGAAACTTCGATCGGACCACTTGTGACGCTACCCGTCTCCTGTATTTGATTCCCCTAATGGTTAGCACGCGAGAGTCGCTCAGGTGAGTATAATTAATACGCTCAGTTGGAGAGCGGCAACCCCTCAATGCATTGGTTTCTCAGATAAATGTCGGTGTCAACCAGTCCGCCAAAGAATTTGTGGTACCCCCATTCCATACCTTGCCTGTGACAGACTCACACGATGAACTGTTATTGCAGTTGAATGAAATGCAAGCGGAACGCGGTTTCGATGCCGACACACGGAAAATAATCGGAGCTCTCAGCGAGATGACTAACACGCTTGGCAAGGAGATCGACGAACTTCAACAGCGCGTCGAAGAGTTGGAAGAGAGCGCCGAGAAAAACGAACGTCGCGAGAAGGAGGAACGAAAGCAAGAGTGGTATTCGGAGCGCTGACACCCACGTCAATCTAATCGTGGCTGTTCGTGACGACGAATCGATCACGGACAGGATCAGCGATAGTCCCATGGTTCTAGAGGATTTGTCGTAGCCGAGGCTCTGATCGACGTCGCCTTCCGTTTTGGAGCCAGTGCGACACGGATCGAGTCACTGGCAGAAATGACGGTGTTGTCGTCGAGAGAGCTTCGGCCGACTCCTGGTTTATGCTTCGTGGATGGTGCGAACTTCAATCGACGCCTGTTGACAGATGGCTACGCACGGTTGTATGAGAATTCGTTCTCGAAAAGGGTTCGTTCGGGCGTGCTGAAGCCCGAGCACAACGGACAACGCGGTCGGAATGTCGGAGGACGCCACAGACACGGAGGGCGTTACGCTGTCGTAACGCTCTCCCACGGACGGACGTAATGCCACCGACCCCACAGCACCAGCGGAGACGAGGAAGGGACGCAAATTGCGTCCGTTCTGATGTGTGATTTGCACTCGTTACTATGGGGTGTAACGATCCGTTCTTTCGCCTCGCAATCGTGAGGCGAAAGAAGGGCACATTGTGCGGTACACTGGATGCTCGGGATTCGTTACGACAGTGTAACGCAAGAGCTGTTCACCGAGCATTGAAGAACCGGGTGTGACCCGGCAAGGAGTGATGAATGAGTTTGCCACCCGAGATTCACACCGCGCTGCCGGTGACACATGGTGGTGTAGTAGGTTGGGTACGGTGGAGTGCGTCTGTTTTGGCTAAAGCTAGGGGTTCGCTCTCGCGATCCCCCTCTTCTCGACCGCGACGGGATGGAGCGTCATCTGACGGTCGCCGAGTTCCACATCGAGTACGAGTCCATAAACGCCATCCGAGAGTACCATACCGGACGTTGGGTGGCCACATGCTTGGATCGCGGTCCTGCCCGAGAATTGTACCCGGACCTTGCGCGACGGTACAATTGCGCAGTCGTCACCACGATCTCTACTCTCGTCTCGGAGTACCCTTTGTACGCCAATTCCATCTTGATCATCACGCAAGTTGATTGCCTGATTGAATAGTTAGTCACAAGTTTTTTGACTGACTACTTAGTAAGTTCTAGTATCGGATGGATACAGAGACTACTGATGAGATCATAACGGCGACAGGCCGTGCACTCCAGAAGTACGGCTATGCAAACCTCACGATGCAACGGATCGCCGAAGAGTCATCGATAACGACCGCTGCTATCCACTATCACTTCGATACCAAAGAAGATCTCTTGAACGCGTTCCTCGACGACCTAATCAAACGATTCGAGGCGCAGTTGGCGTGTGAAGCTCGCAATCCGCGCGAGCGCCTCGATTCGTTTTTCGAGGCCGTGTACACACCGTCGGAAACGGGTGACGATGACTTCCCCGTCGGCCTCATGGAACTAAAAGCACAGGCTCCGTACCACAATCGCGTCCGGGAGCGATTCCTCGAACTCGACGATATGATGCAGTCCGTCGTCGCGTCGATCGTTCGAGATGGAGTCGATGCCGAGCACTTCGGGGAGGCTAATCCAGAGGAGATCGCACAACTCGTCACCACGCTCGCCAACGGTGGTCACACGCGGACGGTCGCGCTCGGTGAGAACCCTGCTGAAACTCGCCAACTCGTCGAACGGGTTCTCGAATTGCGACTCGGATGGGCCCCGAACTCGGAGGTTGACGCATGAGAAAAGTGAATGCGAAGACGATAAATCGTGCCACGGAGGTGGTCGCGTGAGGTTCTTCAAGGGACAGGAGGAACTAGACCTCACTAACGGCGGCATCGTTAAGCCGCTCTTGTTCCTCTCGCTCCCGATCGTCATCACGAACCTGATGCAGACCGCCTACAATCTGGCGGACACGTTCTGGCTGGGTCAGTACTCGACGGAGGCTCTGGCGGCAATCTCCTTTGGCTTCCCGATGGTGTTCCTGCTCATCTCGCTCGGGATGGGCCTCTCGGTCGCGGGAAGTGTTCTCGTCGCCCAACATACCGGTGCCGAAGAAACGAAACAGGCCGAGTACGCGGCCTCGCAGACCGTGACGTTCGCGTTGATCGCGTCGGCTCTCCTCGGCGCAATCGGTTATCCGGTCGTGCGACCGTTCCTCGCGTTCTTGGGAGCGTCGCCAGAGGTCCTCCCCGGCGCGACCGCGTATATGCAGGTGGTCGCTCTCGGTCTGCCGTTCATGTTCGGGTTCTTCGTGTTCATCTCGCTGATGCGCGGCGCGGGCGACACCATCACACCGATGGTCGTCATGTTCGGGACGGTCGTGCTCAACGTGATTCTCGATCCGTTCCTCATCAACGGCTGGGCTATCGGCCCGGTCGCGTTTCCCGAACTCGGCATCCAGGGCGCCGCCATCGCGACGGTCTTGTCCCGTGGAGTGGCGATGTTCGTTGGACTCGTCATCATGGAGTCCGGAACGAGAGGCATCCAGATTCACCTCGCGGACATGAAACCGGATCTCCAGTATCTACGGAAAATCCTCCAGATCGGTGTGCCCGCGAGCATCGAGGGAACTGGTCGTGCCCTGTCGATCAATGCGCTGTTACTCATCGTCGGTCTATTCTCGACGTCTGTCGTTGCGGCCTTCGGTATCGGTACACGCGTCTTTTCGGTCATCTTCATGCCTGCGATTGCGGTTGCCCGTGGTGTCGAGACGATGTCCGGCCAGAACATCGGCGCCGGGAAGTACGACCGCGCAGAGCAGGCGAACTACGTCGCGGCCAAGGGGTTGTTCCTCGTCCTCGGGGTGATTGGGGTTCTCATCTTCCTCGTGCCGACGCCCATCGTCAGCGTGTTCACCGACGACGCGGCCGTGCTGGACGTGGGCGCGGAATTCCTTCGCTACGTCGCGCTATCGTTCGGATTCATCGGGATCATGCGGGCGTTCACAGGGGGCTTCCGTGGTGCCGGAAAGACGCTGGTCGCGGCTGCCATTTCCATCCTCACGCTGGCTGGAATTCGCCTTCCCATCGCGTACATCGCTTCACAGGGGATTCTCCCCACGAATCTGTGGTTCTTCGGGCAGCCCGACGTGCGTGGTATCTGGCTGGCGTTCTTCGTCTCGAACGTTGCAGGCGCACTCATCGCGTGGCTCTGGTTCCGCAGAGGCACGTGGCGTGAAGGGGACGTTCGCGGCACGCCCGAGACGAATCAGGACGAATTCGAAGACGGTGTCGACCCAGCGACGGATGCAGCGACAGACGATGATTAGACGTCAGAGATAGACGAACAACAGCTCTAGAACCCATAACCTCCGATACGTGACCTGATCGAGCACACCCGCGCTCTACCGGATGAGTGGTCTGAGACATCCGCTGCGGTACTAGCGCTGAACAGGCAGGTACCTATTCAATCGGCGACGGTAAACGTGTCCTCGCGGAACTTGCTTCCTCTGCGGATGATTCGAACGACATTCGACTTGATGGTCCATTATGACAGTGCTTCGAGAGCGATAGCTATCGCGTCATGGAAAAGGCCGAGGGTGGGGTCGCGTGAGCTACAATGAGTCACGAACACTGGTGACCGACGGTTGCGAAACCCGTCTGCATGCATCGAACCAACATCGGCATCGACGGCGCAGCGAAACCGGGCGTGATTCGACGGTGACGCTCGATGCGTTTGACCTGACTGACCGAGTCGTGGTCGTCACTGGCGGTACGCGCGGCATTGGGCTGGCAATGGCCATTGGACTGGCCGACGCTGGCGCGGCGGTCGTCCCGACTTCCCGAACCGAGACGGGCGTAAAGGCGGCAGTCGAGGCTATCGAGGACCGGAGCGGTGAGGCGCTGTTTGACGACTGACGTGACCGATGTGGGCGACATCCAGGATCTCGTGGACGAGACGGTCACCGAATTCGGCGGTCTGGACATTCTCGTTAACAACGCCGACATCAATCCCGACGATGCGCTGGGGCTCCTCGAAGATGTCACCAAGGGCGGTTTCGACCGCACGTTGGGCGTCAACCACCGGGGGCGTTCGACGCCCTCCACGAGCCCTCCGTACTGCGCGGACGCGTTCGGCACTCTCCCAGCGGTGGTAAAGACCGAGGTCATCGACGACCTCGACGATGCGTTGCTCGCCGCCGCCCGTTTCGACTAACGAGTGCTCCAGCAGTGAACGCCCGCGGTCGATAGCCACAGCCCTCTCACTCCGATTGCCGAGTCACGTCTCGATCCGTCTGCCGTCTCAAGTGACGAATACAAGCACAGATTCTTGTATTCACAGAATAAGAACATGGACAGATGGAACTTCCCGAGGAACTACGCTGTCTCTTTACCGGCGAAATTGAAACAGAAGATGGGTCATACACGCTTACAGTGCCGAGCCAAGAGATCGTCGATGGCGACATTCAACCGGACACTGCATATCGTGTGGTGATACTGAAACAGCCATCGCTAACAGAGAGCACAACCCAAGAGACGACCTCAACGACGCCCAACGAGCAGACCCAAGACGAACATCCGAATCACTCACCAGCCCCGGTCGAAGAAGGTGACCGCCGGACAGTCAAAATCGAGGGCGTCGGCGAGAAAGGGGATGGTATCGCCCGCATCGACAATGGCTACGTGCTTATCGTGCCCGATACGGAACAACGCGACCGCGTCACCGTCGAGATCAACAACGTCAAACCAAACGTCGCCTTCGCCGAGGTCGTCGAACACAAAGCCTACTACGAGTAGCTCTCCCGACCTGTTCTCGAAGCACTTCTGCAGTCGTCCGATCACACGGATTTCGTGCCGTCTAACCCGAAGAAACAGCGATTTGCAGTCAAACCGAGAGACGAAACCTGATTGTTGCCGCGTACCGAGGACTCCTGTCTATACCAAGCCCACCGTCCGGCGACTCGACAGGAGTGATATCACAATCGTCGCTGTCCTTCTCGACCACACGCTTCCAACAACTCCGTCCGGTCGATGGAACCGAAGACGGTGCTCACGGTGGACAGCGACTCGAAGACACACGAACCACGAATGGACACGGATCACCGAAGAAACACGGTGTTGTCGTCTCTCCACCCAGACGAGTGTGAGAGAAACTCGAACGACGAGAACACGAGTGATTGTGATATTACTCGTCTCTGGAGTGTATTCCGACGAGGGATGGTACGTGATCAGTCGATAGTGCTGAGTTGGATAGCAAGATGAGTCAAAAAGAGAAGCATGGAGAGTTATCAGTCCACCAGCTTCCTTTTTCGAGAGCGCAAGGCAACTCGGTGTCCTACGATATGATATCAACCATTGAACTGGTCAAAGCCGAATGGCCGAGCGCTCAGGTACTGTAGAGAACAGGAGATAGAAAATAATTTCGACAATACGACTGAGAAGATAATCAGCCGGAATATCTCGACTACTAACTCAGTTTCAAGAAAGAAGAATTCACTGACCAAGGTTCGATAATCGAATCGATTCCTCGGATGTTCGTCCCTTTCTGGCGGGGTGACGGCACCTTCTTTCTCTGCTAACAGATATTCTAATGCACCCATTTGGTCCATCCGCCGCTTGATTCCATTATCTATCACGAAATTGGGGGATCTCTTCTTCGTCTGCTGGATTATGTTACTGGTCATCAGAATATTTCGCTCTCTGGAATAACATATATCTACCAATATAAATAATATTATATTAATATTTATATTAAAATATAGGGTAGTTAGGCACTGTCTAGTTAAGCTCCTCCTCGACAGGGGTTCGGTTTTCAAGCGATTGATGCGGTCTCTGATGGTTATAGTAATGCACAAACTGTTCAAGCCACCGCTGGACGCTCGGCCGACTGCCCACCCACGACGTATGGAAGCGGTCGATCCGCTGTTTGAGCGTGTGAAACCACTTTTCGATCAGGTTTCGTTCGGTGTAGTCGAGCCGACCGCTCAACCCAATTCGAAAGAGGGCAGTCCGATAGCCGTAGCCATCAACGAGAAACACAGTGTCAGAGAGATCGTGTTTCTCGGCCAATCCAGACAGAAATGCAGCCGCTTGATCGGTCCCATGCCGACCAAACACTTTAATATCGAGCAGTAATTTTGTGTCTGTGTCTATTGCAGCGTATACCCAAGACCATTCGCCATTAATTTTGACAGCGGTTTCGTCCACCGCGACCCGCGTCGGCGTCGCCGACGGCGGGTCAGAAACGCTGTCAGATACTCGACGAACCCATTGAAAAATCGCCTGGTGCGACCGCTTTACGCCGAGGAGTGCAAGAATTGCTTTTGTTTCTCTGAGTGAACAACCGGTCGCGTGGAGCCGGACGGCGAACGCCCTGACGGGCGTTGCCGTCCGCTCACGCTCCCAACATTCAAGCGTAGCCGTGTCTAAACTCTCTCTGAGCAGGTTTGAGAGGAGCATTAATCACTAACTCTTCGACCTGCTCGTCCTTATCTAGACAGTGCCGGTAGTTACTAACTTCAGGGAAAGCGAGGACACCCAGTCAGACGATCGGTGAAAATCTAATGAATTGACGTCTACAGTCGTACACTAATCAGTATGTTCCCGGCAATATTTTCCAGCCCAGAACAAAGTTACTGGTTGCACGTAGGCAAGTACGAAGTCTGTCCGGTCAGGTGACCGGTTCAAGGAACAGGCAGAACATATAAACGCGGAGCCTTCGGAGTACCGACGGAACCATGAGCCGCGACAAACGCGAATTTATCTTCGATCCGTCTGATACGGGCGAGAACGCTCCCGTCGCGAACGTGATTAAGTTGACCAGCCGGAAATGGACGCGCGTGATCATCGAGCATTTGCTGGTCCACGACAACCTCCGCTACGCCGAACTCAGTGACGCGATTGAGGGAATTTCGGACAAAGTCCTCTCAGATACGCTCGAAGACTTAGAGGAGTATCGTCTCGTCGATCGCACCGTCACCGACGATCGACCGGTCAGGGTAGAATACTCGCTGACGGAGGCTGGAACTGCCCTCGAAACTGTGATCGACGCCGTCTCGGATTGGACCGACATCTATCTTGATCAGATCGAGAAAGATAGCACGTAACCGGGTGCAGGGAAACGGGATACACAGCATCGTGAAGAACGTTCAGCTACTCGGAGCCGCGCTGATGTTCCTCACTCTCGGTGACCGGCTCTGGGGCATTGCTCTCAACGTCGGATTTCGGGCTCTGATGAAAGATTCCTACTCACCGGATCGGCAACCATAGACCACGGCTCACGTGTGGAGTTCATCGAGGCCACTTACTTTCGACTCAGTTGCTATCCTTGCACTTAGATTACATTTTATGTTCGTCTGCACCCAAGGGATGATCAGGTATTACGATGGAACTCATAGATGGATTCGACACCGACTTCATTCCTAGCATTACCGAACCGACGTTCGAGGCTGACTACTTCGGTGGCCCGAACGATGATGTGTTGGTCATCGAAGAGAACAACGGAGCGCGAGCATATCCGATCGCAATTCTTGACCTCCACCACATGACCAACGACGAAATAGACGGCGAACCGGTCATCGCAACCTGGTGTCCACTCTGTGGAAGCGGCGTCGCCTACTCACGACGAGTAGGCGATCGAACACTCACATTTGAATTCGCAGGGAAACTCGCAGACAATAACTTCGTTATGCGAGACCGCGAGACGGGATCCGAGTGGAAACAGTCTACCGGGCTCTGCTTGCGCGGCGAACTCGAGGGCACGGAACTTGAACCGCTGTCGGCGCTGATGATTAGCTATCGCAGCTTCAATGAGCAGTACCCGGATGGAGTCGTCCTCGCACGTCCCGAATCAGCGGACCCGTACCTGTTCTACCGGTTCGAGAAGACGATGACCGCGTTGCTCGCGCATCCGGCCGGACGAGAAGTCGCCGAGGCCGTCTCCCATCTTGTAGCTGCGGCAAACCTTGCCCGTGACTCCGAGCAGCGGCTTGTCGACGTCAACGTCCGGCCGTTCTTCAGGATTATGCAAGGTCTCATCGAACTCTCAGACTGGACATTCCACGACACGGCTCGCGAGGTTGTGTACGACGGGGACCCGATGGACATTTACGGGGAGAGTGGCGTGTTCGGCTTCCCACCGGTCCACGGTGGGAGGCGTGACTGGGACGTTGACGAATTGGATGACCTCGAGGCGAAGACACGTGTACTCGGGATCGTTGTCGACGACGACGCGGTCGGCTTCGCAGAACCACGCGTCGAGGCAGCGGACGGAGTGGTCGAGACGACGGTCGGTGAAACTTCCATCGTAGTGTTCGCGACGACCGACGGACTCAGCGTGTACGAAAACCCCTGTCTCTCGTTCGAATCGGCCGACGAACAGGGGATGTTCGATGCAGATGGGGCCCGTTGGAACGGGACGAGCGGGGAGAGTGACGATGGACGCACGCTCCAGCGACTCCCGGGACAGTGGACGTTCGCGTTCTCTTGGGAGGGTGACCACGGAATCGACACCTTCTACGAATCCGAGAGGGACGACAGCACTACCAGGCCCTGATTCTGAATTAGAGGAATTTTATTACAAAATAATGATAAATAAAACAATCACATTTATCGGTACAATATCGGGGCAGTATGTTCCGCATGAAATAAATCAATTTCAATAACAGTAAAGACATGGTTTTATTATCTCGTCAACCCGGTCTAGAATCGTGGTTCACGAAACTGGCAATCGGACGGTAGACGACGCAGTCGAGCGAGTACTCGACGGTGAACGCCTCGACCGAACCGACGGACTGGCGCTATTGGCCCAACCGATCGAAGCGCTCGCGGCCGGCGCCGATTTAGTCCGCGCGACTCTCGGTGACGGGACGGTCGACGCCTGTAGTATCGTCAACGCCAAAGCTGGGAGCTGTGCCGAGGATTGTGGATTCTGTGCCCAATCGGTCCACTTCGACACCGGTATCGACACGTACAGCTTTCTCGACCCCGAGGAAATCCTCGCGGCGGCAAAGCGCGCAGAACGCGACGGTGCCCAGCGGTTCGGTATCGTTGTCGCCGAGAAAGGCGTCTCGAAGGAGCGCCGCCCCGACGAGTGGGCAGAGGTACTCCGGGCGATCCGACTAGTGCGTGACGAGACCAGTGTAGAGGTGGATGCGAGCCTCGGTATCCTTACCGAAGAGGAAGCACGAATCCTCGCTGAAGAGGGTATTGATCACTACAACCACAATATCGAGACATCCCCCCGGTATTTCCCGGAAATTGTCGGCACCCACTCCTTCGAGGACCGGGTGGCAACCTTGGAGATTGCCAAGGATGCTGGGATGGATCTCTGTGCTGGAGTTATTCTCGGGATGGGTGAGACACCGACTGATCGGGTTGAGGCCGCTATCGCGCTCCAAGATATCGGGGTCGCCTCGTTGCCGGTCAACATACTCAATCCTGTTGCAGGGACTGCCCTTGGCGACCAGGAGTCGGCGGATATCACCACCGGAGATATCATCAAGACTATTGCTGTCTACCGGCTGCTCCACCCCCATGCGCGAGTGCGGCTGACCGGTGGCCGCGAGGTGAACCTCTCGGCCGACGAACAGCATCTTCCTTTCGAGGCGGGCGCCGACGGCATCCTCACGGGGGACTACCTCACTACCGAGGGGCAGTCCCCGTCCGACGACATCGAGATCATGGAACGGGCTGGCCTCCGACCGAACACAACGGTCAACGACTTCGACCCAGAGGCGGTCGGCACTGGTGGCTCTTCGAGCACCGACACAACAGCAGTAGGAAGTGCAACGAGCAACGCCCGCAACGACTGACAACCGAGACGAAAATTTGGACACGAACATAACATACTGGAAACAGATGAACGATATTAGATTCGCAGTATTAGGGACTGGAGGAATTGGCCGACGAACGCTCGACATATCGACCGAGAAAGAGGGGCTCACCCCCGTGGCGGCCTGCGACCGCCACGGCATCGCCGTCGACCACGACGGACTTGATGTCGATGAACTGCTCGCGGCGACGGCAGGAAACGTCGCTAGCGACGGCGGGGCGGGAGTCAAGCAACACGGCGAACAGCGGGGCGTCGCCGCCTCCGCACAGGCTCGACCAACGGAGACGCCTATCGACGACATCATCGCGGAGGGCGATTCACTCGATGCCGTCTTAATCGCGCTGCCAAACCTCGAACACGATTTCATCCCGCGCGTCGCCGAACGCTTCGCAGAGTCGGGCTACGAGGGTGTCCTCGTGGACGTACTCAAACGCTCACGGGTTATCGGCATGCTGGATGACCGCGAGGAAACGTTTCAGGAGGCAGGAATCACCTTCGTCTGCGGTGCAGGGGCAACACCCGGCTTCTTGACCGGGGCGGCAGTGCTCGCTGCCCAATCGTTCGTCGAGGTCGAATCCGTCGACATCTGGTGGGGCGTCGGTCTAAAGTCGGGATATCAGGATAATCGAGGGACGGTCCGCGAGGACATCGCCCACCTCGACGGTTACGACATCGAGACAGCTCGCGATCTCACCGACGAGGAGATCGAGACGGTCATCGAAGAACACGACGGCCTCCTCGAATTCCACGACATGGAGCACGCCGACGACGTTCTACTCGAACGTGCAGGGATCTGTGATGCCGAGGACGTTACCGTCGGCGGCAAACTTGACGCACGAAGCGACGAGAAGCCGACAACGACGACCGTCAGCGTCACTGGACGTACCTTCGACGGCGAGCGGGGAACGAACACGTTTGAACTCGGCGACGATACGAGCATGGCAGCGAACGTCAACGGGCCCGCCCTTGGTTATCTCAGGGCAGCAGTCCGGCGTAACCAGACCGGCGATTACGGCGTCTACGGCCCGGCCGAAATCATGCCAGGATTCTAATGGTCGACAGTCACGGCTTCGACCTGGCAACGCGGCTGGCCGACCGCAAGCGACGGGGATTGCGCCGCGACCTGCAACCCATCGAGCGGGTTGCTGCCCGGACGAAGGTCGCCCGGGACCCAGGCGGCGACATCCCGACGTTCGACGGCCAAGAGCATCTCGTGTTCGCCGCGAACGACTACCTCGGGTTAGCGAGCGACGACCGGGTGCAGAGGGCAGCCGCTCGTGCCGCCAACGAGGTGGGAACCGGTGCAGGCGCGAGCCGCCTCATCACGGGAGACACCGGTCTCCACCACCGGCTCGAACGCAACATCGCCGAGGGCAAGGGAACCGAGCGCGCGCTCGTCTTCTCCTCGGGATACGCGGCGAACGTTGGGACGGTCGCCGCGCTCGCCCCCGATGTGATCTTCTCGGACGAACTAAACCACGCGAGTATCGTCGACGGCTGTCGGCTCGCAGACGCCGAGACGGTCGTCTACGACCACTGCGACGCCGACGCGCTCGGCGCGGCGATGGACCGTCGGACCCGGGGGGCCGCGCCCGACGAACGGTGGTTGGTCGTTACCGACTCCGTGTTCTCGATGGACGGGGATATCGCTCCCCTCCAGCGAATTTGCGACGCCGCGGAGCGCCACGGCGCGTGGGTAATGGTCGACGAAGCCCATGCGACAGGGCTCTACGAACGCGCCGGCGGAATCGTCCAGCGCGAAGGGTTGGCCGACCGAGTCCACGTCCAATTGGGCACTTTGTCGAAGACGCTCGCTGCACAGGGTGGATTCATCGCCGGAAGTGAGAGACTCGTCGAACACCTGCTCAATACTGCTCGGTCGTTCGTTTTCTCAACGGGGCTTGCGCCGCCAGCGGTCGGTGCAGCCCGCGAGGCACTCTCACTAGCACGGGCCAGCGACCGGCGCGAACAGCTGTGGAGTCATGTTGGCCGACTCCGTGATGGGCTGGAAACTCAGGGCTACCGCGTTCTCGGGGAGACACAGATTCTTCCCGTACTCGTCGGCGATAGTACGGACGCGCTGGCGCTGGGCGACTACTTGGAGGGACGGGGAGTCATCGCACCGGCCATCCGTCCACCCACGGTCCCCGAAGGAACCAGCCGGGTGCGCGTCGCTCCACAGGCAACCCACACCGACGAGGAAATCGACCGCTGTCTAGCGGCGTTCGAGGCCGCCCAAGCGGACCTGAATCTGGAACCGGATTCACAACGGACGGCGACGGGCTCCTCAGAACAGGGGGTGCGGTCGTGACCGACGCCACCGATGTGTTTGCGGTTGTCGGCACCGGCACAGGTGTCGGAAAGACCGTCATCACTGCCGGACTCGTCGGCGGGCTCCGTGAGCACGGCGCCGACGCTCGCGCGATAAAACCGGTCCAGACCGGCTATCCCCCTGACGACGACGCAGCATACGTCCGTGCAACCTGTGACGAGAGTCGGGCGGCGGCCTGCCTCGAACGACTCGAACCGCCACTCGCACCGGCTGTCGCCGCTGATCGTGAGGATGTCGACCTCTCCTACGATGACATAGAAGCCGACTGTGAACGCTCGCTGGCCGACGCCGAGGTGGGCGTCCTAGAAGGCATCGGCGGCCTTCGCGTCCCGCTCGCCGAAGGGAAGGAAGTCATCGACCTTGTCGCAGCTCTCGATCTCCCTGTGGTACTCGTCGCACGGTCTGGGTTAGGGACGCTCAACCACACTGCGCTGTCCATCGAAGCGCTGGAACGGCGCGACATCGAAGTACTCGGCGTGGTACTCAACGAGTACGCTGGAGAAACAATGGCCGAGAGGACAAATCCAACGGCCCTGCGCGGGATGACTGATCGACCGATCCACACCGTTCCCCCCTTGTCACTCGACGCGCCAGTCGACGCGCTCGCGGTCGCGGATCATCTTGATGCGCTCATGGCGAGGCTGACGGGACACGAGAAGTCGCCGACGTGACGACCGATATCACGGCACCGCTCGAATCAACCCTCTTTTGTGCCTCATGGAGATACGACGACGTACTTCACTGACGGCACTCGTTACCCCGGTACTCGTACTCATCTTCGCCGACGACCTTTCCGAAGAACTTTGTCAGGCAGTGCCACTTTGTAAATTCACACCTTCACTACCGGTTGACGGTTATTATCATCTGTCATTTGAATACACACATCAAATATTTTTAGTATGTGAAGGCGAGGGACGGCGAAGGAATCCGTCGGACGCTACAGAACAGATAAGAAGCACCTGGAAATCACCATCGACAGGAAGAGTCGAGATGGGAGGAAGCCGCTCAGCAGTCGTCTTCAGCCTGCTCGGACCGTCCGTTCGACCCACTTACGTCATCTGAGTCTTCTTTCTCGGAGTCCGCTTTCCGGGATTTATCCTTCGATTGTTGATGCTGAACAGGGTTAAATTTCCCGACAGTAACGTCATCAGTTCCCGAATATCCGTGTTCGCCATGCTCATCACGTTCCCAGACGAGTTTTGCCGTCTGTCCCGGATTTGTACAAGCGCCAAAGCCAGTTTTAGCTACTGGGAAGTGCAGTAAGAGGTCAGTCGCCCCGTCACCACCGATAGCCGTTTCAGTACCGCCAAACGCCGGACGTGCTCCATTTCCGGCATCGATCCTCTCGGGAGTTCCGAACCGATATCGAACAGCCTTCTCGGTGGGATCGAAAGCTTCTGTGCTGTGAACAGCCACAAGGACATACCCATCCGTTCCTGGACTAACGGGGTTTGTGTCGGTACCAGGCTCGACGTCGATATCGAGTTCCGGTGGGAAGTGTGCCTCCGCAACAGGTGTGGTCCTTCCGATGACCACGGTGCTGGCTGCGAGTCCGATACCTCCGGCGAGGAATCGTCGTCGTCCAGTGCTAGTAGCGTCGTCGTTATCTCTTGTAACCATTTGGTGTGTAATCGTCTACCTTGATTGCGATTCTATGCGTCTGGAGAGAGCCACACTTATACATTAATAATTCTGGTGCGATTATCGAAATTAGCGTTAGAATGAGAATAGGACACGGTTCAATAGTTCCGATAAAATCCGACATCACACTCGACGTCTATCACATCCCATCAATTTTCTCGCGAGCACTTCTCATTGCCCACTGTAGGGACACATTGCCAGTCGAACTGAGTAAGGGGGTAAACGGATCAGACACGGTCCATTCTTCCTTAGTCATACGTACCTGGTCAGAGCAATCTAACGCGGGTGACTCGGTTACCGATCCAGATCGACAAATTTCTGAAACAGCCGAGGAACACTCACCTTGAGAAGATCAGCAGCAGCGTCGTAGGGGGACTGAAACGAATCCCTTTCTTCAAGATACCGTGTCCCTGCAGACTGAAACACTGCCTTCACGAACGCTGTTCGGGCGTTCTCGTTTTCAAAGAAGCCGTGGAGGTACGTTCCGAGAACCGAATTCACCGCGGCACTCCCCTCACCAATCGGTTGCGCGACCGGTCGCGTTGCAGTAGTTTGGCCCGTGTGAATCTCGTACCCATAAACCGTCCCCGCTGCTTCAGACAGTAACCCAACTGGATCTAGCGTTCGAGTTACTCGCTCAACGTGTTTTTCAGTCGTAAAGCGCGTTTCGACGGGGAGCAAATCGAGACCGCGCACAGTATCGTGGTCGTCGGTGCTTTCGAGTGATGCGTTTGTAATTCGTTCACCCAGCATCTGATAGCCACCACAGAGCCCGACAATAGGGCCGGAAAAGTCCGCTAACTGCTCATCGAACCCTGCGTTCCGCAGAGCGAGCAAATCATCGACGGTGTTCTTCGACCCGGGAAGCACGACAGCATCGGCGTGGCCAAGAGTGGACTGGAGTGGTAGGTACGCAACACGGACACCGGATTCGTTCGCTAACGGTTCGAGATCGGTGAAGTTCGAGATGCGTGGCAAGCGTGGAACACCGATCGTGATGGCATTCGAGTCCGGAACGCCGTCATCGTCACCGAAAATCGCCGTCTTCCCTTGCTGTGGCAGTGAGACGCTGTCCTCCTCCGGGAGACCAGGATCATCGTACGGCAACACGCCGAGAATCGGGATACCCGTTCGATCTTCGATCGCTTCGATACCGGGGTCCAATAGCGACTCGTCTCCACGAAACTTCGTGATAATCGCTCCCTGGACACGGTCACGAACATCGTCGGGCATGAGTTCCAGTGTTCCGTACAGACTGGCGAACGCCCCACCACGTTCGATGTTGACGAGCAGGAGGACCGACGCGTCCGCAAACCGCGCAGTCTCCACGTTCGCGAGATCCCGATGGTGAAGATTGATTTCAGCGACGCTACCGGCACCTTCGGCAACGATGACGTCGTGGTCCGTTGCCAATCGTTCGTAGGATTCGATAGCAGCGCGTCTGGCCCGCTCCCACTGTGACTCGTAGTACCCTCCGGCCGCAATATTTTCGACGGCTTCCCCCTGGAGAATGAGTTGGCTTTCACCGTCCCCCCGTGGTTTGAGCAGAACGGGATTCATATCCGTCGTCGCCGGGATTCGAGCAGCTCGTGCCTGTACGTACTGCGAAACGCCGATTTCGCCCCACTCACCGTCGGGAGCAACGGCTACCCGAGCGTTGTTGCTCATGTTTTGCGCTTTGAACGGCGCGACCGACACGCCACGTCGGGCAAGAAGTCGGCACAGTCCCGCAGCGACGGTGCTCTTTCCGACGTGGCTTTCGGTTCCCGCGACGAGCACCGTCTCCGTCATCAGTACTCGGTTCCTTTGCGGGCGCGCTGCCCATCGTCGATAGGGTGTTTTTCCTTCCGAACGTTAGTGACCAGGTTCGCATGGTCGTAGAGATACTCCGGTTTTTGGTGTCCGCCCGTAAGAACCAACTCCAGAGTGTCGGGCTTGGATTCGACGAGTTCGACGAGCGACTCCGAGTCGATCAGCTCGCGGTTCACCGCGTAGAGGATTTCGTCCAGAATCAGCATGTGAACTCCGTCTTCGGGTGACCCGTCGAACGGAAGCGGTTCATCGAGCGACGCCTCGCCTGCGGCGTGGACGAGTTCTTCAGCCCGGGAAAACCCACCTTTCGCCTTGGCGACGTGTTCGTCGTCGTCCGACCCGTCGAGGAATCCATGCCAACCGTAGTTTCCCGTGTTTTCGTACGTGAATCCGGGAAAGTGCTCGATGGCATTGTACTCCCCACGAACATCTTCGACGCTCGATGCGCCACCCTTCATGAATTGGAGCATGTGGACGCGATACCCGTGCCCCGCGGCGCGAAAGCCCATCCCCAGCGAAGCGGTGGTCTTTCCCTTTCCATCGCCCCACCAGAGTTGAACGAGACCAAACTCGTCGGGGGCATCGGGTTCGATTGGCCGGGATGTCGGTGTCCGCCCCTTGCCGGGCGTTTGTTTCAGCTGTTCGGTACGGTTCGTCTCGGTGGATTTGGGATCGTTTTCTGACATCTTATAGTGAATCGATAAAGGCGTCGAACGCGCCGCTCGCGGCGTGAGCGTGACAGTACGTGCCGACCGTTTCGAACTCCGTCAACCCGTCATGTTCCCCGTTGATGCCGGTTCCGCGTCTCACGTCGAAGGCGAAGGTGGCATCGGACGCGACATCCGCGCTCGAATAATGAAACTCGTGTCCTCGAATCGTCGTCCCGCTATCGATACCGAACGACTTCGAGCGAGCACGAAGTTCGACGTGGTCGAGTGCCTGATACCGCTCGTGCATTCGAACGTCGGCAGGGAGTACTCCCGCCATCGAATACGTTCGCTCGTTCGTCGTGGTGAGTGATTCAGCCAATATCATTAGACCGCCACACTCGCCGAGAATCGGCAGTCCATCGCTCGCTCGGTCCGAAAGCGTCGAAAGCGACGGGCTGTCGGCGAGTCGTTTTGCATGGAGTTCCGGATAGCCGCCGGGGAGATAGACGCCATCGCAGTCGGGCAGGTCGTCACCCGCCGTCGGCGCGAACGTCACCACCTCGGTCCGGGCTCGAAGTCGTTCCATGACTGCGGGATAGACGAAGCGAAATGCCGCATCCTGAGCGACTGCAACCCGGCGATTTCGAGCGGGATTCGGTTCCTGAACCGGTAGGTGAGGTGGCTCACGAGCGATATCCAACAGCCGGTTCGCACGAACGTGTACAGCGGCCTCGTCGAGCGCCTCCGTCTCCACCGGGCGTTCGTCACCCATCTGCAGTCCGAGGTGGCGGTCGGGAATTTCGAGGTCGGACATCGGTGGAATTCGACCGAAATACTCCAATTCGTCCGGGAGCGCATCGCGGATTCCTCGCTCGTGACGCCCGCCGTGGGCGCGTTGGGCGATGATACCGACGACGTCGATATCCCGACCCGCTCGTTCGGCGTACTCTCGAAATCCGAGTGCAGTCGCGGCGATACTCTCCATTCCGGCACTGGCATCGACAATGAGCACGACCGGAAGGTCGAGGACATCCGCAACCCGCGCGGTGCTCGATTGGTCCCCATCGTAGAGTCCCATCACTCCTTCAACGACGCAAACGTCGCCATTTCCACGGTCGTAATTTCGTCGCATCCCGTTTTTCCCTTCGAGCCACGTGTCGAGCGTGCGAGAGGGCCGTCCCGCAATAGCGGCGTGATGACTAGGGTCTATAAAATCCGGGCCCGCTTTTGCGGGTTGAACTGTCTGACCAGTTGCTTCGAGAGCGCGAATAACCGCGAGTGTTGCGACGGTTTTGCCGACGCCTGATGCCGTCCCAGCGATTACGAATCCATTCATTTTTTGGGAGTGATGTGGGGTAGCTGCCGTTGTGGATGCGAACGACTGATTTTCACTCGTCGTTCGCATCGGTTGAGCGTCCTCACAGGGACTGACAGCAAGTCCAACGTATGAAAGTTAGATTGTGTTAGGTAAATATTTATTGTATACGTCCAAAGGGCAGTCACATGCGACAGAGGATACTCCTCGTCAGTCTTCTCCTCGTAGCAATGTTCGCCGTCTCGCCGACGGCAACCGCAACAGGGACCCAACAGTCGAACTGTTCGTTTCCAGTTTCCAAGGTAGATGCGACCGGAACGAGAGTAACGCTCGATGAAAAACCACAACGTGTCGTCACGCTCTCGCCGAGCGCTGCACAGATCATGTGGGAAATCGGTGCAAAAGATAAGGTCGTCGGTGTGACCCGGTACGCAAGCTACCTCGATGGTGCGGACGAAAAAGCGAACGTGTCCGGGACCGGGCAGGCGTTTGTAAACGTCGAAAAGGTGGTCTCGCTCGAACCGGACTTGGTCCTCGCACCGAACAGCGTCTCGAAGGAGACGGTCAAAAAGCTCCGTGACGCCGGGATGACAGTGTACGCGTATCGAAGTGCGACCACCATCGAGGACGTCTACCGCGACACCGCCGTCACAGGTTCCCTCGTCGGAGAATGTGATGGTTCGAAGAAAACCATCTCGTGGATGAAAGATCGTATCCGTACCGTCCGGCAGGCAATTGACGGGGAACAACGTCCGGACGTCCTCTACCTTTTCTACGGGTACACCTCCGGTAAAGGGACGTTCATCAACCAGATCATCCGAACCGCCGGAAGCAACAACGTCGCCACCAAGGTCGGCATCTCGGGGTACAAACAGATCAACAAAGAAGTCGTGGTAAAGCAGGACCCCGATTGGATCGTCCTCAATGAACAAGACCCGGCCGTCCCGGACGAAGCAGGATACCGGAACCTTACCGCCGTGCGGAAAAACCGGACGGTCGTGGTTCCCATCGAGTACATGAACCAACCCGCGCCGCGAGTAGTCTATGCTATCACGAACCTCACGAAACAGTTCCATCCGGATGCATATGCAGCGGCGAACGCGACCACAAACACGGCAGAATCCACGACTGGAACTACCACGAAAACGATGGAGACCGTCGATGAAGATGAAGCAACGACGACAACGGAATCGAACGGGCAACCGGGATTCGGCGTGACCAATGTCCTCGTTGCGATGGTCGGTGCACTTCTCTTGGTCCGTCGGTGGCGATGAATCGAAGACAGAAGCGATAGTTGGCTCTCAGAGCTGAAACGTCTCGCTTTGGACCTCGGTCGTGACGCCGTATTCCGCGTCCTCAACTGACGACGGGAGCTCCCGGTTCGCATACCGCGAACGGAGACTCGCTCGGACGGCGTCACGGACACACGCCCTCGCTGCTGCCCCAATTTGCGTCCCGCTTCCGGCAAAAGTTTCGGTTTCTCCGTTCGGGTCACACGCAGCGATAACCGCGTCCGTCGTCGTGCCAGGGAACCCCGTTTCGGCGAGTAGCGTCGCAGTTTTCGCTTCGACGGCGACCGACAGCAACGTCGTGAGGCTCCCATCGTCGAGTGCGTGGGTTGTTCCCAGAATGACATTCACAGTTCCAACGTCCGATTCGACATCCCATGTGTTGCCACGCGACTTCGTTTCCTCGCTCGGGGTCATCGGGAGCGCCGCGGGATTCGAGATACCGGCGGTGACGACCACTTCGACGGAGCCGTACCGTGCCCCGCGAGCGTGGCGAAGATCAACACCAGTGAGGAGCGTCGGACCGGAACGGTCGAACCCCGCCTCCGTTCGACGTTCGTCGATGTACGCGTCTAGGTCCGTCCGCTGGAACCCCTCTGGAACCGAGACGTTGTAGGCGGCGTTCGCGTCCGAAAACCCGCCGTTCCAACCGCTACTGAGCCATCTAGTTTCAGGGCGAGCGAGTCGGAGCACGTCATTCCGAACTGTCGTCTCAAACATCGTCGAGTACGTCCAACAATCGGTCGTTTTCGTCCGGCAAGCGTACTGCCACTCGAATATGTGAATCGAGACCGCGAAACGTCGTCGCGTCGCGGACGGCGACGCCTCGATCACGGGCGGTCCGAACGATTTCGTCGGGATCGCGCTCACCGGCGTCTAATAACAGGAATGGGGCGTCTGAGGGATGGACATCGAACGAAGCGGTAAGCGTCTCGCACATTCTGTTGCGCTCGTAGAGGACGCGGCCGCGGGTTTCGGTGATGAACTCGGAACACCCCATACTGTACGTTCCGACGGCCGCGGCAGGAGTTCCGAGCGTCCACGCTCGACGGGCGATTTCGAGACGATTCCTTCCTGAACCCGTCGCAACTGCGAATCCGGCACGCAACCCCGGCAAGCCGAACAACTTTGTCAGGGAACGAGCGACGACAACGCTCGCCTGACCTGCCATCGACTCCTGGTCGGTAAATCCAAGAAACGCCTCGTCGACGAGCAGTGTTGTTCCGGCATCCCGACACTGTTCCGCGTAGTGACGGAGTTCGTCAGCATCGTAGAGATCACCGGTTGGGTTATTCGGATTGCAGACGATGACGAGTGCGTGGTCGGTCGGATCCGTTTCGAGAATGCGGCCGTGGGGAACGAACTCGGGGGTTGCACCCTGGAGGCGTACTTCGCGATGATACTCGCCGAAACTGGGGAACGGAACGAGTACCGAATCGCCCGCCGAAACCGTCGTTTCGATGGTCAGTCGAATGGCGGCGAGACCACCCGGCGTCGGAATTACTTCCTCGGGTGTACAGCCGACGTAATCGGCTGCCGCCGTCCGATACTCCGGGTAGTCGTCTGGTGGATACGTTCCCGATGATTGCAGCGCGTCACGGTACACGGCTTTTACACCGGTCGGTATCCGCGGGTTGATATTGGCACTGAAGTCGATCAAATCCGGGTTATCGGAACTCCCGTGGGGAACGCGTTCGACGGCGTCGATGGCGTCAGGATCCATCCGCGTCACCGTCGATTCGGTCGTACACTTCGATAACGCTGTCTCGGATCGAATCCATCTCGACATTTGCTCGGTGGGCGAGCGCGAGCGCACCACCCATTCCGACGCCCTCTTTTCCTTCCCCTTCGACGTACCGCCGCATCGAGACGTGGTCGTCCTCGTCGAATTTCGGGTCGGTGACTTCGAGTTCGAGATCGAGCCTATCGCACGCTCGGTCGAGCGCGACCGTCTCGTCGTCGGCGACGAAGGATGTCGTGGCCAGTCCGAGCGCATCGTCGATTCCGGCGTGGCGAACGAGCGACGCCGCCGCGAGCATTTGCGTTCCACCAGCGAGGGTCACATCGATTCCGGATTCGAGGGCACCGACGGTGAATCCCGCCACAGTGGCGAGAACGGGGTCACCCATGCGATTCACCGCGAAGACGGGATCACCGGCTGCGTCTCCCCGACCCAGGTCGCTTTCGGCTAACGCCTCCGAGACGACGTTTCGTTTGAGGCGAAGTGGGTTGTCCGGAAGCGATGACGAAACGGTGATATCTTCGTCCAATGCCGTGAGAACTCCCAAGGCAGTCGTTGTCCCGCCAGGAATCGTCTCGGCGATCATGGCTGAATCGTCAGGAAGTGCCGCACCAAATCGTCGTGCTTCCTCATAGACCTTCTGTGCACATGGAACCGGTTCCGCCTCTCGAACGTCTCTGCCTCCTCGTGCACCGACCGAAACCGTCGGCGTACTCGTCGGACGTATCAACCCGGCATCGATGACGGTTAGATCGAAATCGAGCCGTTCCCGAACTGCTCGCGTTACGACGGCGGGTGTCGGACAGCCACTTGGACTGACTGGCACGATCGGTGCCCGAATCGGTTGTCCGTATTCGACGATTTCGATATCCGCACTTGGTGTATGTGCCATCAGGTCCGGGGCTGCACCGGCGGCACTGATCCCGTCGATTTCGGCAGTACGTGTCGTTCCCGCAGCGAGGACGAATCTCATATGAACGCCTCCGCCACGACCGCGTCGGTCTGTCGGTTCACGTTGACAGCGAGACGTGCATCGTAAGTAACAGACGTGGTTTCATCATCGCCGTTTCCTACGACGTTGAGTCCAGTCGGAGCGAGTTCCCGTCCTTCATGCTCGAACGTCGTGTCGGTCCCCACTCCCAACTGCTGCTTGAGGGCGGCGGGTGCACAGACCGTGAGCGAACCGCGGTCGTGTACGGAGATGACACGGTCGAGACACTTTCCGGCGAGAAGCGGGAGGTCCGACACGACGGTGAGAATCGGTAGTTCGACGCGTTCGAGTGCGTACGAGAGGTCTTCGACGTACCCGTCTCCGGGTGCATCGATGATGGATAGCGCGCGCGAGTCGAGATGGCGCCGCGTTTCCGGAGTGTGTGGGGAGACGACTGCGTGAACGGAATCGATTCGACTCTCTGCGACGGCGGTGTAGACGCGGTTCACCATCGGTACACCGTCGATTTCGAACATCGGCTTCTCGACGGATGCGTCGAGCCGCGTTCCTTTGCCACCGCTCATCAAAAGAGCGTCCACACGACCACCCCCACGTGAAGCGCAACCAATCGGGAAAGTTCGTTAGTAGCACCGAACACGTCGCCGCTGATGCCGCCGAGCCACGACCGCACCCACCGACCGACGACGGCAGTGGTGAGCAAACTGGCACTTATCATCACGATACCGACCAGCGGAGACCAGGAAAGAGCTAGTGTCGGGACCGAGACGATAGCCGCAACGACGAATCCCCGGGGAGTCTGGTCCATGAGCTGAGACCCTAATCCCTCGTGTGCGGGCGAACCGAACGCCGCCAATCCCGCCATCCCGAGTTTTGCACTCACCTCAGCAGTTACCACGATGGCGACGATGGCTTCGAGCGGAAGCGCGACCACCCCGACCGCGGCGAGCGCAAGTCCGGCAACGAGGAGGGCAACGGCGAGAAGGGCACCGACGCCGACATCCGTATCTTTCATCACGGCACGGCGTTTCTCCGCCCCGTGTACCGCGGCCGCATCACCGAGGTCAGCCAATCCATCGACGTGATTGATACCAGTAACCCCATACACAGTCGCGAGGAACAACGCGGCATCGACGGGCGTGGAAAGCGGGAGCAGGAGCGGAACGGCGAGAAACACACCGATGACGTATCCTGCCAAAGGAAACGCGACCGAACTGCGCCGAAACGCGTCCCACGCAGCCTCATCGTGTCCTACCGGAAGCCGACTCAAGAACCCGAGCGCGCCACGAACCGCCGTTAGAACCACGCGACCACCCCCGCGATGACGTACGCGAGAAGGCTCGCCCGCCGAACGACACTCACTCCCTGTCTCACATCGGCAACGGTCGGGAGCTGTGCGCGGGGATTGAGCGTATAAACGCCCGGCTTTTCGAAACGGGTGTCGAGTGCGGCGGCGAGGGTCGCCATCGGCCACCCGGAGTTCGGCGACGGGGGTTCGTGGGCCCACGAACGAGCATCCGAAAGGAAATCAGTTCCAAGACTGGCGACCGCGATGAGTGCGGCGCTGAGTCGTGCCGGAATCCACATCACCGCATCGTCGAGTCGCGCGCTCGCCCACCCGACAGGTTTCGAACGATAACCCAACATGGAGTCGAGCGTGTTGACCGCCTTCACCCACGTCGCCGCAGCAGCGGCCAGCGGAAGCGAAATGGGAGCACAGATGGCGAAGGCGAACAGGGACGCCACGAGACCATCGGCCAAATTCTCGGATAGACTTTCGGCAACTGCGCTTCGAACTTCTCCCGGTGAGAGTGACGACGCGTCGCGCCCTGCAAGCGCTCGTACCTCCGTCCGGGCAGACTCGATATTCGTCCCGGTCAGTTCCGTCACGTCGGTCGCGGTTTCGAGAAGCATCCGCATGCTCGTTGTCGTGAACAGCACGATGCCAGCGAGAACGGTAGCGACGAATGGATGCACTGCGAGGGCTATCTGAACGAGGACACCAACACCGATGGCAGCTATTGCGGGCAACCCCAATGCGATTAGGAGGCCGGTCCGTCGAGGGGCAGACCACTCGCGGTCAGTCGCAGCAATCACTTTCCCGAACCAGACAACGGGATGCACCCGCGTGGGTGGTTCCATGAAGAACCACTCTAGCAAGAGCGCGATCGTGACTCCGAGGACGCCATAAAGAGTCATTCAGGGCACTCCATTTCCCTCGAAATTTCGCTCAGTGTGACGTCATCAAGTAGAATCGCGGTGGCTCCCGCGTCGGTTGCCCCTCCATCCGTTTCTGGATCGTCACCGATGTGCGTGAGTTCTGAAAGTGGGACGTCGAGACGAGCAGATATTTCGCGAAACGCACGTTCGTCCGGTTTCCGCCATCCACATTCGACGCTACTGACGACCGCATCGAAAACGTCTGGATCAAGGTCGGACTGAGAAAGGGTATGTTGGACGAGTCGCGGAACACTACAGTTCGAGAGGATTCCAATCGACCCACATCCGTTGGCAGAGGCAACGGCGTTTTTAGCCCCTGTTCGCGTGCGAATTGGGGTTTCGAATGCATCGAGAAGTGATGTTCGAACGATCGAGCGTGAGACGTCTCTCCCACGACTCTCCAATCCCACTTTCACGTGGTCGACGAGCGAGAGCTCGGCACCCGGGGAAACATCGAGATGAGGGGTCGTATAGACATGCCGCCAGTCAGACGGGATGGGAACATCTCGCTCGGAGAGTGCAGTCGCAACGGCTTGTGCAGGGTCATCTGGCGGTGTGACTTCGACGAGCGTCCCGAAGAGGTCGAACGAAACTGCCACGACCGAACGATATGTGGACCATCTATTTGAATGCGGAGGAACTCCCCGTCTTTGAGGACATCTCGATCGTCCAGGAGACGATCGCCGACCCTGGACTCGATGCGGAGTTGGTAGCGACCCATCCCCATATGCTCGAAGACGTTCTCGACGATATCGAACGAATTGGTCAGGCAGTAGACCGGGAACAGAAAACAGTTGAATTACGTACGTCCCTCGAACGGCGAATCAAAGCGGTTCGCGAACGAATAGGTGATGCGGAAGATCGCCCAAGTATGACCGTCCTTGATTGGTTCGATCCGCTAATGATAAGCGGTCACTGGGTTCCTGAGTTGGTCCAAATTGCAGGTGGGAAGTCCCGTCTTTCCAACCCAGGCGAACGGTCTAAACCGATCGAATGGTCGTCATTGCAATCGGCAGACCCTGATATCATCGTCACAGCACCGTGTGGATTCGCTCTCGAACGGACGAGCGCAAATATCGACGGCCTCTACCAGTCTCGATGGCTGGGGATCGCTCAAACAGTCAAGCAGAAGCAAGCGTATGCTATCGACGGAAACCACTACCTCAATCGGCCAGGACCGAGACTTGTCGACACGCTCGAATTTCTGGCCTCGATTCTCCACACAGGGTACTTTCCAGACCCGCCTGCCGATGCGGTCAGTCGAGTTGATTCTCTATTGCAATCTGCGAAACAGGCCGATAGTGGTTCGTGAATCGCTAACTAATTCATCGAGTTGCTCTCGCTGCTGACCGCGGTCTCATCTCTCGCTCGAACCAGTATTTAACTTGGTTGGCAGAGGAACGACAACTATGTATGGCGTCCTCACTAGCGACCCTGACTTTGATCGAGAAGGAGTTGGCGACCTCTACTACATTACGGACGAGGTGAGTGGGGCCCGTCGGGAACCACTCGACGATGCGGTCAACTCCATCGCGTGTTGGGGAGATACAGAGACCATTCGCGACGAACCGGATCGAGCTGCGATTACCGCGACAGGAATCCGTGCAACCCCCAATGCAGAAGGACACCACTGGGGGACGGTTTGTCCAAACGACCGCGACTACCGCACAAAGCTCTTAGAAAGGATCGCAGCAGTCGGTGCGGAAAGCGACGTTCGGCTGACGACGCCCGGATTTCCTGGAAAACGATTCTGTCATTGTAACAGATGTGAACGCCGATTTGCAGAGAGTCGTCACGACGACCGCATTGCGTGGCGAGCCGAGACAATCACTGATTTCGTTAGTGATGCATCGAAGCAAGTAAAGGGAGCTCTGGTAGTAACATTGTATCCGGATCCGTATCCCGGACACCTTCGGGAACGTACCGGACTTGATCCACAGAGTCTCGCCCCATATGTCGATGGGTTCCTCGTGCCACTTTGCAGTATCAGTTACGAAACGACCTACTGGGTTGAATCATTAGCTCGTGGGTTCGCGACTGAACTCGAGAGTATGAACGTCCCGCTCACAATCCAGTTGTCGGGATCTGAAGCCGAGGTGAGCCGGCTCGCCGACGTGACACGGCGGGTCGAACCATACGCGGATGCTATCATCTTTGGAACCCCCAAAAACGACACAGAGGTCGTTCGGGAAGTCATCGAGCGCCGTGAGAAGACGGCTGCGTCGGTATCGGTTACGTAACCGTCATTATCCACTTCGCTTCGACAAATTCCACTTCGGCCGCTTGGAGCAATCGTTTCAGTTGGAAAGTCCATCGAGCAGGACGTAATTCATTTTTCCGAATCGGTACCGACAGTCAAGACTGGAACGGCGGCTTCTCCGACAACTCGCTCGGTGACACTTCTGATGAGACGGCGTTCTATTCCCGTCCGCCTGTGTGTCCTCATGATGACAAAATCGATGTCGTTGTTGCCAACACAGGAATGAGTATCGGTGCGACAGCGACAGTGAATGTAATGTGGCCTTCGCGACTCAAACTCAGCCGGTTCTTCTGAGGGTCTTTCGGTCGGGTACGTACATCTTACCCGAACGACGCCAAACTGGATTCGGTATACTGCCCAATTCTTCCTCAATATCCGATTCACGCCACCCAAGTGGCGATACTGCCACCACACTTCGCGTCGACTGCGTGTAGTCCTCCTTCTTTTTCGAACCCCGATTCGTAATCACTAACTCACTCGGATCGACCGCCCCACGCTCGAGCCGATCGACCCACGACCGTAATTCCTCACAGACTGCCACCGGGTCTCGATACGCATCCATCGCTCGAATCAACGCTTTCTGCGCCTCATCGATATACGACGGCGTACTCCGTTGACGGCACTCAATGCCCCGATATTTGTACTCGTCTTCACCAGCCACTTTCCCGAAGTACTTCGTTAACGTACCAGCGTCCGAATCACGTAAGGGAACGCAATCCAGTCGTAGTGGGTTTCGTGTTCAAACCGAATCTTCGCCTCCTCGAAAAATCTCCGAGACAAGTGCAGACAGTGAGGTCTGTTCTTCGCCTTCGATCGGAGTCATCCAGACGCTATTGCCCATCTGCCGCTGTCCTCACTCGATAAGAGGCCAACAGCTATTGGGTTGTTGAATGTATCACCGTTGATTTCAGACAACGTTTTCAAGCGCCTTTCGAAGCGCTTCGACTGCGTCTCCAAGTTGATCGCGCGAAATTGTCAGCGGTGGCTGGAAACGCATGACGTTTTTGTAGTATCCACCGACACCCATGACGACATTCGATTCTTCTCGGAGGAATTCACTAGTAGCAGAAGCAAGTTTACTATCCGGTCGAGGAGCGATATTCTGCGGCCCCATCGTCCCAGGTTCAACGAGTTCGATGCCCTGCATCAATCCAAGGCCACGCGCCTCACCAACCACGTCGTAGTCTGCTTCGAGCGTTTCAAGCTTCGATGCGAGCCACTCACCGTTTTGGCGTGCTTTCGTAATGATCTCGTCTCGTAATTCATCGATAGTAGCCAGCGCAGCTGCGCATGCGACGGGGTTACCGCCGAACGTCGAAAGATGGTCACCAGCCTCGAATGCGTCTGCAACCTCTTTCGATGCGGTGAACGCACCAAGCGGGAGTCCGTTCGCGATTCCTTTCGCTTGTGTCAGGATATCTGGCTCGATATCGAAATGATTGCTCGCAAATAATTTTCCGGTACGACCGTAGCCGGTCTGGACCTCATCTGCAATGAGTAGTGCACCGTGGTCGTGAGTTATCTCTTGGACGCGTTTGAGCCATGCATCCGAGGGAACGATAATACCAGCTTCACCCATAACAGGTTCGACGACAACTGCCGCAAGGTCACCGCTCGTATGCGAGCCAATGACCCGTTCGAGTTGGTCGGCACAGCTAGCATTACACTGATCGCCGTTACAACGGGGACATCGGTACGCATACGGTGGCGCAGTATGGGAGACATCGTTGATCGTTGGGGCCATATCCTGTTTGTACGCCTTGTTTCCCGTGAGTGCAAGGCTTCCAAGCGTGCGCCCATGGAACCCCATCTCGAGTGCGATGACCTCCTTGGACCCGGTGTACTTTCGCGCGAGCTTGATCGCTCCTTCGACTGCTTCCGTCCCGGAGTTACAGAAGAAGCTCTTCTCCAAATCCCTCGGTGTGATGTCAGCGATCGTTTCGGCGAGGTCAGCTACTGGCTCATTCGGGTGTACGTACGAGCAGCCGTGGATAAACTCTTCGAGCTGGGCTTTCGCAGCCTCGACGACAGCTTCGTTTCCATGGCCGACGTTCGTCACCGAGATTCCCGAAAACACGTCGAGATACTCGTTCCCATCGAAATCTTCGAGGGTACAACCGGATGCTCGCTTGACCGGGACGTTCAGTGATTTCCAGATAGGCATGACGTGGTCGTCGTAAGAGGACTCGATCGACCGATTTGTCTCCTGTTTCTGCATCACGCGATTATTAAGACTGAGTCCTAATAAATCATTCCTAGTGATATACAGTCCAGAAATAGAAGACATCGCTGGTCCATAAACAATAGGAAAATAGTGCGGCGAATCTTCGAAACTGGAACAAAACAGAACGAATCAATTGGCATCCTCGACAATTCACACCGCGATTCTGAATCAAACTAGGTTCTAAAATTAGAATTAGGGTGGGATTCAATCCCATTATCCTACGAAAAGTGGAACACTTATCAGTAGGTGGCGAGACCGTTGAGATATACGGGAGTCACAGCCCGTCCATCTTAAACAGACGAAAATGAGATCGATCAACCCAGCAACCGAAGACGTCATCGAAACGTACGACGAACACGACGAGCCAACGGTCAGCGCCCGATTGGACGAGGCATGGAGAGAATTCGAATCGTGGCGGACCGAGCCGATCGAACGTCGCGAAGCGCTGCTGGCGGATGTGGCTGACGTGCTGCGCGATAACGCCGACGAGTACGCGACTCGGATGACCACCGAAATGGGAAAACCCATCGAACAGGCGGTTGCCGAGGTCGAAAAGTGTGCGTGGGTCTGTGAGTACTACGCTGAGCACGCTGCAGAAACTCTGCAGAACGATCGGATCGGTACCGTCCCTGGATCAAAAACGTACGTCTCGTATGAGCCGATCGGGCCAATCCTCGCAGTAATGCCCTGGAACTATCCATTTTGGCAGGTTTTCAGGTTCGCTGCTCCCCACATCACTGCAGGGAACGTTACAGTGCTCAAACATGCACCGAACGTCTTCGGCTGTGCGCGAGCCATCGAATCGGTCTTCGAACGTGCTGGATACCCCAGCGGTGTTTTCACTTCCCTTCAAATTCCTACCGAACGAGTGTCGACTCTCATCGAAGATGATCGAATCAAGGGGGTGAGTCTGACAGGCAGTACGCGGGCGGGGCGAGCGGTTGCGGAGACGTCCGGCCACGAACTCAAACCGACCGTACTCGAACTCGGTGGGAGCGACCCATTCATCGTACTCGATGACGCGGCGATTGAACGTGCTGCCAAACAAGGGACCAAAGCTCGAACACAGAACAACGGACAGTCCTGTATTGCTGCCAAACGGTTTCTGGTACACGAAACAGTCTACGATGAGTTCCTCGAACGGTTTACCGAGGAGATGAACGCACTCACGGTCGGAGATCCATCGAAAGCGCAAACCGATATCGGGCCTCAAGCACGAGCGGATCTGTTAGAGTCGCTCCATGAACAAGTTACGCAGTCCGTCGAGTCTGGTGCGACACTTCACCTCGGAGGTAAACCGCTCGATCAGGCCGGTTACTATTATCCACCGACGATCCTCACCGACGTCCCGAATGATGCACCGGCAGCGACTGAGGAACTGTTCGGCCCGGTTGCCACCGTCCTCAAAGTCGAAACCGAACAGGAGGCAATTCGCGTGGCGAACGATACCCCATACGGACTCGGTGCAAGTATCTGGACGGGAGATACCGAACGCGGCGAAGCACTCACCCGGAAGATCACCGCTGGCAATGTCTTTGTCAACCAAGTCGTCGCATCGGACCCACGAGTTCCGTTCAGTGGTACGAAGGCCTCGGGCCACGGAACAGAGCTCTCCCACCACGGAATCCAAGAGTTCGTCACGAAGAAAACGATCTGGATCGACGAGGTGTCGGACAGCGTCTAGGTAGTGAACTCCGTCCTTCCATCCGCCTGCTTTACCCCACCGCATCGAGAAAGAACCCACGGACATCGAGAGGTTCCAGTTGATTAAGGTTCCCTAAATGACCATATTATTGGACTGTGTTTATGAATTTGAATAGAAATTGAACACAGAAAGATATATGGTGGGAAAGTTTGACTATGTGAGTGTCGCACATAACCATGACAGATGAACTCTCACGCATCCTCTCGAAACGCGATGTGTTCGTACTCGCACTTGGCGCAATGATTGGATGGGGTTGGATCGTTCAGACAGGCTATTTCATCGATGAAAGCGGTGTTAATGGAGCGATATCGGCATTCGTTCTCGGCGGGTTCATGGTGGGTGTCGTTTCGCTCATCTATGGCGAACTCGCATCGGCGATGCCCGTTGTCGGCGGGGAACACGCCTACAGCATGCGTGCCTTAGGACCAGCAGGTTCGTTTGCCTGCACGTGGGCGATTATTTTCGGCTACGTTAGCGTCGTCGCATTCGAAGCAGTTGCACTCCCGAGCGCACTTGCGTACATCGTCCCCGGGTTCAACGTTTTCCAACTGTGGACGGTCGCCGGTCAACCCGTCTACGCAACGTGGGTCCTCACGGGGTTCGTTGGCTCGATAGTCGTTACTTACCTCAACTATCGGGGCGTCCGCCCGGCGGCGCAGTTCCAAGCGATTCTCGCGCTCATAATCACGCTTTCCGGTGTAACGCTCTTACTCGGAGCGCTGTTCAACGGGGGCTCACCATCGTCACCGCCCTTCGCGAATGCCGGAATTGAGGGCGTGTTTACCGTAGCAATAATGACGCCATTCATGTTCGTTGGATTCGACGTGATTCCTCAAGCAGCGGGCGAAGCCGACGTTTCCCCGAAAACGCTCGGAGGACTTATCGTCCTCTCTGTAGCCTGTGCTGCCACGTTCTACATTGCAGTGATTTGGGCAGCAGGACAGGTTGCTTCAGGGACGACGCTCGTCGAGAGCTCACTCCCTGCTGCAACCGCGATGGAAATCGCGTTCAACAGCAAAATCATCGGACGGATCATGGCACTCGCCGGTCTCGCTGGTATCCTCACGAGTTGGAACGGCTTCGTGCTCGGCGCTAGCAGAGCGATTTATGCGCTCGCCGAGTCGAACATGCTACCTGACTCGCTTGGGACGATTCACTCCGAATACAGCACCCCATCGACTGCAATCGTACTCGTCGGAGCGCTCGCTGCACTCGCGCCGCTGTTCGGCAAGCAGATGCTGGTGTGGATCGTGAATGCGGGCGGACTCGGAATGGTCACGGCGTGGTTCCTCGTCGTTGTCTCTTTCTTGATCCTTCGATATCGCAACGCCGAACTCAACAGACCCTTTAAGCTCCCAGCTGGATACATCGTCGGTGGACTAGGGTTGGTGTTGACCATCTTCTTTATCGGTCTCTACCTTCCTGGGTCACCCTCGGCACTCACGTGGCCCTACGAATGGGCTATTGTAGCCATATGGTGTCTGCTCGGCGCTGTTCTACTCGCGATCGCTGGGGGACTTCCCACGCAAAGGGAAGCAGATGCCCACATGAGTGTTCCCGACTTGGACGAGTAGCGTCCCGTCGAATTCAGCTTTCTCCAGTGGTCTTTGAGGTACGTGCTCGTTACGAGAGGTCCGGAAGAAGCGCGTCTTTTAGGCTCTCAATGTCGTAGTCGTTGAGTGGATTTGATTCGTCCTTGATCGTCGTGATAACGAACTTCGAACTCGTCCTCGAGATTTCGTCTACTTCTTCGAATTCCGAGATGAGATCTTCGACCATTCCACGAGATGCAAGGTGCGAAACCAGAATGAAGTCAGTGTCACCGAGGGTAAAATACACCTGGTTAACGCCATTTACGTTACCGAGTTTGTCACCGACTTGTTTGTGGTACCCAGAGTCGTATTCGGCCCAGACTTCCGTGATGAGGGTGAGATTTAATCCTGCCTGTTCGAAGTCGATATCGAAGATTTCGTTCTTTATGATCCCCTCTTCTTGTAACTTCTCGAGACGATAGTGAACGGTTGATTTCGGAATCCTAGTCTCGTCGGCTATTTTGTCAGGGCTTCCCGATTCGAGTATCCCGATCGCTTTAAGAATTCGAAGATCCTTATCGTCCATAGAACTCAGTTAGAAGGGTATAGATATTATTGTTTTGTGTCCAACTAAGCCGACCCATCTTGAACACTTCATTCTTTATATATTGTCCTAAAGGACACAATGCAACACCAGAGGCAGCCTAACAACATGACGACCGTACTTTGCAACACGCAAACACGTTGGCCCTGATTGTCCCGCGCACACAAAGGAAAACGTCCGCCTTGGATTTCGGAAGACCGGTGCCGGGTGTTCCAGCACCCGGCGCGTTTCTACACACGCCCGAGGGCACCGTTCTTCCCACTATGTTGTATATGCCACATGGCCACAAAGGTTGGTATTCACCACAGGACTATACTCCGGTAGTGTGTACCGTGGCGTATGTCCAAAGATCGCGGTGATGCAGGGCGGTACGTCGAGACGGTAACACCCACCGACGTGCTCGCCATTTTCGAGGAAGTAGAGGGGCCCGTGTGACCTCCGGTGATGTCGCCGATGCGCTCGAGTGTCCACGAGAGACTGCTCGACGGAAGCTTGGACAGCTTGAGGACCAGGGCCAAGTGAAGAGTCGCCAGACTGCCGCTGTTCGCCGATACTGGTGGGTTGTACGCTGCCTTTGACGAGGACGATGTGAATCACGAAGCAGCGAATGGTGTGTTCGATGGCATGGAAGCCGGTGAGTATGGACCGGTGTTCACCAGTCGGTATGTGCTTTCTGAGTTTGCGACACTGATGCGGTACCAGATTGGGCACACCGCTGCTGTCGAGGCGCTTTCGACGGTTCGCCAATCACGGACGTTCGACATCCTACCGGTGGGCAAAGAGACGTTCGACGCGGCACGTGAGGAGTTCGAGCGTTTCGACGACCAGCGGATTTCATTTGTTGATCAAACGAGTGCAGTACTTGCTCGGGAGCACGAGATAGAGCATCTGTTCGCCTTCGACAGTGACCTTCGGACCATGGGGTTCGAGCGGGTGCCAGTTGATATCGAATGAACTCGGACAAGCCAGCTAACTCCGTGGCTGAACGTGCCAATCTCCGGAAACAGCTGCAAGCGGCGGAGACGGCACAAGAACGCCGCGAAGTGATGCGTACAATGGCGGCACTCGAGCGGAAAGAGCATGCCGAAACGTACGAGAAGCTTGCAAAGAAGTAGAACCAACCTGGTGTATCTTCGATATTTATCGTAGTCGTTTTATTAATGAACTCTTCCGTTGACTAGTGAAGTCCCCATTTATGGTCGTCGTTGTAGTTGTCTTTCTGTCCTCGAAAATAGTCCAAAGAGAGGAGATGAAAATATAGATATCGGTGAGGGTCTCGAGCAACATACAAAGGTAAAGTGGCTTTGTCGCGGACAAACGGGTATGGTTGAAGAAGAGATCGACGACGTTGACAGAGCAATTCTGTATGCACTCCAAGAAGACGCTCGAAACATGTCTTCTGGAGACATCACAGAACGAACCGGTACCTCGGACAGTACCGTCCGCAAGCGCATCCAGCGTCTCGAATCCGATGGGGTAATTAAAGGATACAGTGCCAGCGTCGATTATCAGAAATCGGGCTATCCGCTCCAAATGTTGCTCTACTGCACCGCTTCGATAGTCGAACGTGGTGACCTTATCCCCGATATTCTAGAAATCGATGGCGTCGTCTCAGTTCAGGAGCTGGTCACCGGAGAACAGAATCTCCTCGTGACTGCTGTCGGCGAGTCGGACAGCGACATCACACCCGTCGCACAGGCACTCCTCGATATGGGGCTCACCGTTGCCGATGAAGTTCTCGTTCGAACCCACGAGACGACACCTTTCGGTAAGTTCGATTCCGAGACTCACACGGAGGACGATTCCTAAACGACGACGTGTTTGACGTCTGGCTCGGTCGCGCGACGGACGGCTGCCCGTACCGGACCGATCGGGTCAGCTAGATTATCCGAGAATCCCGCAAGGACAGCAAGTGCTGCCCCTCTGTCGGGAGCTGACACCGCAGTTGAGTTCGTCGATTTCGGCTCAAGCCGTGGTAGCTATCCGTAACACTCCCCGGACGGTGACGTCGAACCGCTTCTTCTGCAAGGGAATCTCCAGATGCGTGTGAGCGTTGTCGAACGCCAGCAGTATGACGTTAATCGATGTCGTTTCTGTCCCCCTCGATGTTCTCGATCCCGTCGTCCTCAACGACGATACGTCCACCGATCGGTTCGAACGACTGCCCAACGAGGGCGTCCCTGAGCGTTCTTCCATACCACCCCGCACCAATAACGAACTGTTCTTCGTGACGAATATATCGAACGTTTCGGTAACATTATCTCATTTCAGATTCAAATCCGTTACAGAGAGCCAATGGCCGACACTAATGCGTCTGAACGGAGGTGGCGTGGTTTACGATGAGCGGGGACGATCTCGAATCTGCTATCGAGTCAGTTCAAGAATGGACCGGTTCTCGGAGAAACCGGGAAGATGGCTCGGCCACCCAGACGGCCCTCGTCGTCTCGTGCTCGATGAGCGACTGCAGTTGGGAACCGCTGTGGCCGGTCGATGCTACCTGGAACGTCATCGGAGTTCAGACGCTCGGGAATCAGACATGGGATCAGTACGAAGGTCAGGTGGTACTGGACAGCGATATTGAACTCCTCAAAACGCAGCACGACATTACAGCAGTACTCATCGTCGGACACACGAGGTGTCAGGTTCTCGAAGACGCGTACGACCGGTGGATCGCACCCGATTCAGAGTCACCTGCAGGTATCGAAGCGCGGTTGAAGCCGCTCCGTTCGCTCGTCGGAGATGCGCTTGAGGAGGGGCTCCTGGCTGACTCGATGCCACCTCAGACGAGACAGAATCGACTTGTCGAGTACAACGTCTGTCGCCAGGTTGTGTTTCTCAAGCAGGCACTCCCGTCGTCGGTCACGGTCGCTGGCTACGTACACGACCAAGATGGGGCGTACAATACGTTTCCTGACAAGCAGTATCTGGTCGCCCTCGACGGCGAGACAGAACCAACCACAATCCGGGCTCGTCTCCCCGATGACTCGTCGGTACAGGTCACAAATCTCCTGACCTGACCCTCCTATACCGGGTGTTTAAATACAGAACCAACAAAACCATACTGTTCTATAATGGCCAATTTACGAACGTTCTGTGAACATAGATAGATTTAATAGTCATTTTGTTCTCTATCGTGTTGAATACGACCAGAAGCGGATTCCGAGTTCGTCTCGGTAGACGAGATGGTCGGACAATAGGATGAACGATGTCAGGACGTAGCTCGAAACCGACGATCGGAGCGCTCCCGGACACGACGGTGGAATCGCCGTCCGTGCCCGTTGTACTAACGTGGCTCGTGTGGTCGTTGTTCGCCGCGAGTATCGCCGTCCTCATCGCCCGAGTCCGGTTCGGCGGGTCGTGGGAGATCCCCGGCGTGGTCGCCATCGATGGCCTGACCGTTCTGATGTGGGTGGTCGTCACCTTCTTTAGCGGTATTGTTCACAGTTACTCTCGCCGCTACATGGCTGGTAGCGCCCATGAGACCGACTTCTTCCTCGCCGTGTTCGGTTTCACGGCTGCTGTGATGGGGCTCGTGGCCGCCGACCTTATCGCCTTGTTCTGGCTCCTATGGCTGGCGATGGGGCTCGTGATGGCGAAACTCGTCGGTCTTGTCGACGGTTGGCGCCAGGCACGGGCGGCCGCGACGGTCGCCCGCCGGTACTTCCTCGCCAGCAGCGCGCTACTCGGGGTCGCGCTGACCGTATTGTGGTGGACGACCGGCGCGACGACGATCTCCGGGATCGCCGCGGCGTCTGACTCGCTCGACGGGGCGGTGTGGCTCGTGGCTGCCGGGAGTCTCGTCCTCGCGGCGATGATCCAGTCGGCGCTCGTTCCCTTCCACGGCTGGCTCCTCTCCTCGATGACCGCTCCGACACCGGCATCGGCACTGATGCACGCCGGGTTCGTCAATGCGGGTGGCATCTTGCTGGTCCGCTTTGCCCCGGTCGTCACCGTCGATACTACCTTCATGCTGGCAGTGGTCGCCGTCGGCGCGGCCAGCGCGATTGGTGGGAAACTTCTGAAGTCGGTCCAGACAGACGTCAAGCGCAAACTCGGTTGTTCAACGGTCGGCCAGATGGGATTCATGATCATGCAGGCTGGTCTCGGGTTCTTCGGAGCCGCCATCACCCACCTCATTCTGCACGGCTTCTACAAGGCATACCAATTCCTCTCCTCCGGTGGGCAGATTGAACATACCAGTCCGAGCGAGGAGCCCCCGCACACGGTGGGGTACCCGACGAGCGTCGTCACCTTCGCAGTGACGCTGCTGACCGGACTAGCCGGCGGTATACTGTTCGCGGCGCTGACCGGAAAAGGGACGAACATGGACGCCGGACTCCTGCTGACCTTCTTCGTCGTGTTCACCATGCTCCACGCGGCCCGCAATGCGGTCCAGACCACCTCACTTTCGCGGTCGGCCCGCTACGGAGCCGTCCCCCTGGTCTTCTTCCCAGCCATCGTCGTCTACGCCGCCGTCTACGAGACGATATCCGGACTCCTATTCGGACTTCCGATGGTCACAGCCCCGACTGAACTGACTCTGCTCCACGGCGTCATTGCCGTCGTCTTCGTCGGCATCTACGTTGGGATCGAGACCGGTATCCACGAGCGCAGCCAGCGTCTCTACGTCGCACTGATTAACGCCAGCCAACCCGCGTCGGATACCCTCCTGACCTCCACAGAGGATTATAATGAATACTGAATCCATCATCCACGACAGCATCGATGAAGCAGCGACTAGCATCGGGTTCCTCTGGCCCATCCACTCGTTCGTGACGGCCAACCCGCTCTCGGGGTTCGAGGACCAGCCGTTCGGCGAGGCGGTCCAACGGGCAACCGACCTGCTAGGTGGTCGCGGGTACCCCAAACCCAAGACGTTCGAGACGGCACTGAAACGTGGCCAAATAGACCCGGAGATACTCGAATCGGAACTTGCCGAGGCTGGCTACGAAGAGAAACCCCATACGCTGTTGGACCGCATTTCCGACGCGACCGACGTCGGGGAGGGTGTCACCGATACCTCCCCAAACCATGTTGACCAAGTGCTGACGAAGTGGCTATCGAACTTCCTCGACGAGGGGAGTGCCCACTGGTCGATGCCGAACCGCGAAGAAGGGTTCTACGCCGCTTTTCGTGGGGTGGTCGAATACGACGGCGAAATTCCAGACGAAGGGCTCATCACTGACCTTCCCGAGACGCCGATCGAGACGATCGAAACGGTGCTGGAGCCGTACCCGCAGAGCCAGTGGGTGTCTATATTCGAGGAGCAACTAGCTGCCCTCCCGGGCTGGACGGGGTTGATCAAGCAGCGTGTCGATGACGGGAGAGAGTGGCAGTCTAAATACCCGATTTCGCTGGAGGAGTACCTCGCGGTGCGTCTGGCACTGTCAGATGCGACCGGTGTTGACCTCGAGCCCTCGAACGAGGGCACCGACACGGAGCCAGCCGACGAACTCGCTCAGGCGTTCCTGCGTGCGTGGGAAGCGACATACCGTGACGATCTCGTCGAGGCGATCGCCGAGGAGAGTGAGTCGATGGCCGATAGCGATCCGTCGGGCCGTCCAGACGCCCAGCTTGTCTTTTGTATCGACACTCGTTCGGAAGTCATTCGCCGTCACATCGAGGCGGGGGGTGATTATGAGACTCACGGGTATGCTGGCTTTTTCGGCATCCCGATCGAGTATCAGGGATACGACACCGATGTAGCGGTCGAGGCCTGCCCACCGATCCTCGAACCACAGCACTACATCCACGACTTTCCGACCGACAACGACACGCAGGCGAGCCACGACCGCTGGTGGGGCATCCGCGAGGCCGCCGATGAGATTATCAAGACGCTAGAGGCCAACGCCGCCACAGCCTACGGCTTCGTCGAAAACGCTGGCAGCGGCTACGGCCTCGCACTCGCGGCCCGCACGCTCGTTCCCGGGCGCGTCCACGACTTGTTAGACGCTGTTGAAGCGTCGGTGCCCGACGAACACGAGTTCTGTGAGCCGCTGATCCACCACCAGCACACCTATGTCGGTGATCTCCCGGTGGGACTGACCCACGATGAAAAAGTCGAGTACGCCGCGACTGCCTTCGACCTGATGGGCTGGGAGGAGTTCGGCCGTCTCGTCGTCTTCGCCGGCCACGCCAGCGAGACGGCCAACAACCCGTACGAGGCGAGCCTAGACTGTGGCGCCTGTGCCGGCAACCCCGGCGGACCGAATGCCCGCGTACTTGCAGCGATCTGTAACGACGAGGGTGTCAAGACGGCGCTACGCGAACGCGGCTTCGACATCCCCGACGACACTGTCTTCCTCGCCGGCGAACACAACACGACGACTGACGAGGTGGAACTGTACGATGACGACATCCCCGAAAGTCACGCGGGGGATCTCGACCAGTTGCGTGCAGACCTCGCCACCGCTCGCGAGAACGCGACAGCCGAGCGTGCCGAGTCGATGGGTGCCGACAGCTCGATGGGCGTCAGTGAGACGGAACGCCGTGCCACCGACTGGGCCGAAACGCGTCCCGAGTGGGGACTGGCCGGCAACGCTGGCTTCGTCGTCGCCCCTCGCGAACTGACGAGCGACCTCGACCTCGACGGCCGGTCCTTCCTTCACTCTTACGACTGGTCGACCGACCCCGACGGCGACGCGCTCGAAGCGATCCTCACGGGCCCCATGGTCGTTACCCAGTGGATCAACACCCAGTATTACTTCTCGACAGTCGACAACGCCGTCTACGGCAGCGGTTCGAAGGTGACTCAGAACCCTGTCGGCAACGTCGGCGTCTACCAGGGCACCGGCGGCGACTTGATGACCGGTCTCCCCCTCCAGTCGCTGATGGCCGCCGATGACAAACCGTACCACCAGCCGCTCCGCCTCTCGACGGTCGTCCATGCGCCGGTCGAGCGCGTCACTGGCGTCTTGGCCGACCACGAGGAGTTGACCGAACTGCTGGACAACGACTGGCTCTCACTGACGGTCGTCGACCCGACCCAAGACCACCATGCCTTCCACTACGAGGTGGATTTAGAGTGGATGCCAATGTTCGAACAGACCGAAGCACACTTAGCGATACCGAACGCTTCCGTTGTCGCAGACGGTGGAACGGAAATTTAGCAAGAACCGGAACCCCAGACACAAGACAGCGATACCGACCAGCTAGCGGACCGTGACTGAGATGGGCTTGGTGGCTTTCCGTGTTGGCCCTGTGTACGGTCAAGTCGACGCGATCTCCCCGAAGAGTAGTGCGAATCACGCGTGAATCTACCCCTCTTTCAGAGTGATTTTATTGGCGCTGGCGACGGGTGTCAGTGCACAGTTGGGGTGTTGTGTGATGGAGTTGTGTCGGACCAGTATCTTGGAATGTTAATGGATATACGTCAGATAATTCACGCGGTCGTAGAGCATCGACTGAAAATACTGCACTTGCATGCCCAAAAGCGGCGTTCAACCGATTGGTCGGTGCCGCTTCCGATACTGCTTCTGTCTTTGACTACTATATGAGAATCAAAACGACCGGCTGATTCGGCTTCACCACAGAGTGCTCTGAACCGAGTCCACCAGCGCAATACGTTAGTTGCGTCCGAGACGATCGATCTTGAGGCATCGACTTCGGAGCTTTCTGTTATTCTCGTTGAGACACTCGCGGATGTGATAAAGCCGACAGGTAGTCAGAGTACCTTTGCACTGTACGAATACGTGAACCCAGATGCTCTCGAAGACATCATCGAAGTATGTGCGTCCAAAAAGAGTGATGTTGAGGTACGATTCACAGTTGAGGGCTATCTTGTCTCCGTTCGTAGCGACAATACCATCCCCATCTACGAACCGCCCGGAGCACACTGCGATATTAGTGAAAACCCATGCCCGGTTAGTTGATCAGGCTCGGTAGAGTGGAGAGAATTCAGTCTCGTGTTTGCTCGACAGTTGTCCGGACGGCATGTTCAAAGAAATCGCGGTCAGTTCACGTGAAAAGACGATCATTCCGGTCGAGGAGTTCGAAGAGTTTCGCGATCATCGTAACCGACGAGGGAAGGATTCGCTATTCAGCCTCGTAATCAGTGAGCCGGAGCTTTCCCTCGACTTCGTAAAGATGGCCCTTATTGTGCAGCCGTTCGACGATATCATCGGCAGCGGGCTGCCCAAGATCTTCCTCTTTCTTCAAAATCGCATACGCTTGCTCGTACGTGAGCTCTCCTTCATCTGGGAGCGCACTCGCGAGCGCATCGAGCGCTTCTTGCGCAAGTGGTGTGAGTGGCGATTTCCCGTTTGGACCCATTCGTACTCTCTAATTCGAGGACACGACAGGTAAACCCTCGGACAGAGTCTACTCGTGACACTACCTAGCTCATTATGACAAGGGGAGTAAGCAGACGGCATGGGAGCATGGGTTGGTCTGGGCACAGAGCCCACGTCGGCGAATGATGGTTCAGCGCTCATTATAGTCCTTCTCAAGTTTTTCGAGAGTCCCCGTGATAATTATTCACGAGCTATGATACATCCCAAATATTCGAAATAATACCTTAATGGGATTGTATACGTCGATACAGGGTTTAGTTACTGCTTGCTACCGGGGTCTCAACCCTCACCGAGCGGTCACTGCCGAAACAGACTCACGTATATCCTCGAGAATTTCGTTACCTACGATGGAACAACCTATTTGCTGCTGTTTAGCGTGAATGCTGTATGCGAAACCAGCAGGTGTTTCTTGCACTTCTCATAGCAATCCTCGTCACTTCGAGGCACTCGACTCTCTGCAACAACAGCCGATCGACGAAATGGAAACCCAAGAAGATATTTGGACGCTCAAGGGCCAAAAAACGAGCAACGATCGTGTCACCCAACGCATCAGCAACGCGAACAACCGGATTATCTTCGGCGCACGCGATCCGATAATACTGGACGACAATGTGGTCACGGCGCTTTCGAAGGCACAAGCGGATGGTATCGATGTCTTCATCACGAGTGGGAACCCCGCGGTTTGTGAGCTTTTCGAAGAGCGTGGTCTCGAAGCGTGCCAGTTCCCGATGAAGCTTGAGGATAATGATCGGAGTGGTCGTATTCTGGCGATTGGTTCTGACGTTATTCTCATGAGTGTCCTCGTTCCAACCCACGATAGGACTCAAAACGAGGTCGCCTTCTGGAGCGATGGAACTGTGGTTTGCCAGTTCCTGATCGGTCTCTTGGAGACCTGATTTTCAAAATTCATTGAGACGTAGGCCTGTTGGAAAATTGAGGCAGTGAATGCGTTATGAATGTTTAATCCCTGCTCGGACAGGGTATGGCACGCGTTCGAGCAGGAAGGAGGAGGTGGCGGGCACAGGGGGGAAGTATGGATCGGGAGTGATGGCGCCAGACCCATATGGGAACCCGTTCAGGGTGTCAGCGGCGACCGCGCCACAATCAATGGCTTCGTGGGGTTCGGTAAATGCTTTGTGCAACTGTTAAAAAATAAGACAGTCAGTATTGCGACTATATGCGGGGTTTTCGATAGTTGATAGGAGAGTCCACGAATGTGTACTGCTCATCCGATCAGAGGTTGTACTCCACGAAAGGAACGCTACAAACTACGCCTCTCTGTCAACCGGCACTCGCTCGAACCCCATCGTTCGAAAACCACTGTCGAAGGCGAACAGATGCTCTATCTCGTGCTCCCGTGCAAGCACTGCACTCGTTTGACCAACAAATGAAATCCGCTAGTCGTCGAAACGTTCGAACTCCTCACGTGCCACGTCGAACGTCTGCTTGTCCACCGGTAGGATCTCGGACGTCTGAGACTACCGAACCGTCGAAGTGCATCGACATCCGCTGTGTGTCCAATCTGGTACCGCATCAGTGTCGCAAACTCAGAAAGCACATACCGACTGGTGAACACCGGTCCATACTCTCCTGCTACCATTCCACCGAATATTCCATTCGCTGCTTCGTGATTTATATCGTCTTCATCAAAAGCAGCGTACAATCCACCGGTATCGACGAACAGCTGCAGTGGCCGACTCCTTTTGAATTGATGACCTCAGATGATTCGAATCGACTGAATATGTCACATCCAAATAGAATTGATCCACCAGTACCTTTTTAATATTGACGAAGATGATAGAAGCCTGTTTGGTTGCCCGTATCGATTTCCGTTTCCTACAAGGTCCTCAAAGGGCAATGAGTGAACATGGTAGATCTGATTACTGTCGGAGGATTGCTTCTTGCACTCTTCCTCGTTATCATGAACGGGATATTTGTAGCCGCAGAATTCGCTTTTGTCAAAATTCGACCAACCCAGGTGAAGACACTTGTTGAACGGGGTAAACCCGGTGCAACCCTCGTGCAAGGCGCCATCCAGAATTTAGACGATTATCTCGCTGTCAGTCAGCTTGGGATTACTCTCTCCTCATTAGGTCTCGGATGGGTTGGAGAACCTACCGTAGCAGCACTCATTGAACCCATTCTTGGACAAATCCTTCCTGCCGACGTGATTCATTTTGTCGCATTCGCACTCGGATTCGGCTTTATCACTTTCCTTCATGTCGTCTTCGGTGAACTCGCACCGAAGACATTCGCTATTCAAGAGGCTGCACGTATCTCGCTGCTTGTTGCTCCCCTTATGAAGTTCTTCTACTACGTGTTTAAGCCCGGGATCATCGTCTTCAACGGCACTGCGAACTATTTTACCCGACTCCTGGGTATCTCCCCAGCCTCTGAAAGTGAGGAAACCCATTCCGAAGAGGAAATCCGGATGATTCTCACTCGATCAGAGGAAACGGGGCACATCGATCTTGACGAAGTCGAGATGATTGAAAGCGTCTTCGAACTTGGGGACACCATCGCTCGCGAGGTCATGATCCCACGCCCTGATGTAGAAACTGTGGTCGCTTCGATGCCCCTTTCAGAACTTCGATCAGTTGCCGCCAATGGGACCTATACGCGATATCTTGTACTCGATGAAGAGGGCGAACATCCAGTCGGATTCACCCACGCAAAGGACATCCTCCGAGCAATCGAAACGGAAACGAATCAAGATGACTCTCTCACGGCTCGTGACCTCGCACGAGACGTGCTCGTAGTCCCGGAAACAAGGCGGATCGACGAGATCCTTGCGGAGTTTCAGACGCACGGGGGCGGGCAAATGGCAGTTGTGATCGACGAATGGGGGGTTTTTGAGGGAATTGTGACCATTGAGGACATTCTCGAAGAGATTGTAGGTGATATCCGAGACGAATTCGACACAGCACCTCAAGAACCATTCATCGAAACGCAAGATGATGGAACATACATCGTCGATGGGAGTGCCCTTATCCAAGAAGTAAACAGCTGGCTGGATACTGAATTCGAGGCTGAAACCGTGGAGACGATCGGAGGGTTCGTTTTCAGCAATTTAGGGCAAGCACCCAAGGTCGATGACCGGATTGAACAGGGAGGATACATTTTCAAAGTGGCTGCTATTGATGACGCTCGTATCACCCGTCTTGAAATCCAACAAGTTCAATCAACTCAAGAAATGGATGATGAATGATACATATACATGAATATTATGACTTAATCGCATGATCGTAGAGTTGCCGCAAATCTACCTCTCTTTGATATCATTCGGACTGGGAGGCCCCCGCGTCTCACTTTGTGTCTACTGACTCTACGGGTCGTGTCTTGATAGTATTATATACACCGAAAGAAAGCTAATCAAATTATGAGTTACCAGCAACTGTAATCACCGGAACTGGAGCAGAACGCACGGTGGTTTCGGCAACACTGCCGAGCAGTATTCGATCGATTCCTTGTCGTCCAGTCGTCCCCATGATGACAGCGTGAATATCATTTGATTCGATGGTGCTCTGTATCTCCGTAGCAGGGGATCCTGACCCGATATGACCGATTACGTCTGTAAGACCACGCGTTTTAGCCTCGGTCACGATCTGGTCAACCGCTTTTGTTGCAACTTGTTCGAGTTCCTCCGTCAAAAGTTCCGATCGGATATCAGGGCCTAGCGAAGCGTCATCGACCACTGATAGAACATGGACGGTAGCGTTGAGGGATTTCGCGAGTTCGAGTCCATGGTCGGCAGCGGTCGTTGCTTCCGCGCTTCCATCTGTGGGAATGAGGAGATTTTTATACGGAAATTCCAATTGTTCGTCTGGTTTCATCCGAGCGGTTAGCACGGGAACCGGAGAGAGACGGACGACTTTTGCGCTGACACTTCCGTGAAGATACCGTGACACACCTCCGCGACCATGAGAAGGAACTACAACTAAATCATGATTATATCGTTCAGCATAGTCTACAATGGTCGGCGCAGGATTTCCTTGGACTACGTCAGTAGTGTACTCGACACCAAGCGAATTCAGGGTCTTCCCTGCCTCCTCAACGACTTTTTCTCCCTCTTGTACCAACGTGTCGACGACCGTATTTTCGACGACAGCGACACTGTCCCGTGTTGTATCCGCCACGAACAGGAGTCGAACGGTCGCGCTTGTCCATGTGGCAATTTCACCAACATGGTGAAGGATTTCCGCTGCGTCGTCATTTCCATCGACCGGTAACAGGATGTTTTCATACATGGTCCTATATGCCAGTATACGAGCGGCTGTTTCTAAGGTATTTCCTCGATATCCTTCGAGCAGTCCGAGCCGTCTCTGTCACCTAGTTGTCAGAAGTTACGCACCATCCTTCGCAACATCGATAACCGTCGCCGAGTCGTCCAACGTGAGCTTCAACTGCTCTCCTTCTAGGGAGACACCGACCTGAACGCGGAGTGGTTCCTCGGTGCATACTGCTGCAATTCCGACGTTCTCGACGAGTATCTCCCAGCTATGCTGGAACACGTCAACGCCATGCTGGTAACAAAACCCAATGACCGCGGGATGAAAAAGGACACAGCCCCCAGCGCTGTTCTGAAGGAAGATACCGCATTTGTTGCACGACCATTCATAGGAGACGGGGACAGACTCACCGGGAAAACGGGATACTGTCCCGGCGGTCTGTCCTTCACAGTACGGACAGACTCCGTCCATCGTCGATTTGGCTTCCAACAGCGTCCGGCGAGTCGCTATGTTGAGTGCGTTTGTCATCGAGTGTGAATCGAGGAGTTCAGGCCCGACGTTCAATATCGAAGTGTGGTCGTTTTTACAAACCGTCCGGAGCGACCCGTTCTCGTAGGTGACTGTCGCGGATGTTCCACACACCAGACATGAGGTCTCGATTTCGGGAAACTCTTGTCGCCTATTGGGGTCGAAACGACCGGAGCGAAGCACCGCGAGGAAGTGATGACCCACGTCCGAAAGCCGGTACTCCTCGCCAGTTTTCTCCACGAACGTACCCAACAGCCGTTTGAGATGGTAGTTGAAGTTTCCCGGGTCGTCGTGCCCAACTCGATCACGTAACTCCGCGAATCGGAGCGTCTCATTGCGGGGTCGTTCCTGCATCCGCTCGGCGAGAGCCAGCAAAATTTCTGCACGAACCTCGTGGCTTATAAGATCAATCCCTTTACTGAGTGGCTGATTCGCCGACATGCTGTCTCGATAATTGGCTACCACACAGATGTAAATTTGTATATAGTAATCTATTGCTGCAGACACTTATCTTATCATGTGATTTTCATCATGTATGGCCACAACGAAGCCGACAACAATCGAGGTCGAACAGCTCGAAGAGAGAGCACGAAAACTCCACACAGAGCAGAGCTGCCCGGGAATCAGCGTCGCAGTCGTCGACGGGACAGAAACCGTGTTTGCGGACGGGTTCGGCAAACGACAGCTCGACCTGGAAGCACCAGCAACCCAGGATACGCTGTACGGAATCGGCTCGTCAACGAAACCATTCACGGCGATGGCAGTGATGATGCTGGTCAACGACGGCAAAATCTCACTAGACGACACCGTGTCCTCGTATGTCCCGTATTTCGAGGACGCTCCCGGGGAGCCGATTCGAGTGCGCGAACTCCTCTCGCACACGTCCGGGATGCCGTCCGACGATACTGCCACAATCATACTGATGGGCACAATCCTCGGTAACGAGTTCGACGATTCGCTGAACGGCTGGGAGGAGTTCCGGGAGTATGTCGACGGCTCGGTCGAACGCCGCCGACTCGACGGGAATCGGTGTCTGTACTACAACAGCGGATATATCGTGTTGTCACGACTCATCGAGGTAGTCAGCGGTACCCTGTTTGCCGAGTACGTCGAAACGAACATTCTGGAGCCCCTTGGAATGAATCGGTCGACATTCGATGTGGATGTCCTCAATAGCGACACGCACGACTCTATGACGCCATACTACGAAAAAGACGACAAGATGCACGGCGTCAATCTCCCGGACGATCCCCTGTTCGAGGGTCCCGGCGGGTTGCAGGCTCCAGTGACGGACTTGGCGAAGTTCATCGCAGCGTGGAACGAACGGGACATTCCAGTCGACGACGATCTCGCTACAGAGATGGTCGAACCAGTCACGGTATTCAGGACGCTTCTTGATGGAACGGAGATTGGCTACGGCTATGGATGGATGACTCGCCCATTTGGAGACGACATGCTGATCGGTCACAGCGGAGGAACTGGTGTTTCCGCGGGATACTTGGGGTTCCTCAAAGACCGAGGGATAGGCATCGCACTGGGCTGTAACGCACAGCCGAACACATCGCCAGAGAGACTGGCAATCGAGCTCCTGGCGGAGATAACGGGAACAAAACCGGAGAAGGTATTGCCGAAACGGGAAATCGAACGAAAAGAGCGTCGTGTCACAGGCGAGTACACAGCCTACGGCGAGATCCAGGAAGCAACCGTCTCCCGAACTGATGAGTTCCTCGAAATAGAGTACAGCAGTCCGTTGGGAGCAGAATCGATGCGACTGATGCCGACTTCATTTGATCCACACGACTACACCTTCCGGGTTGCAAAGCGAAGCGGGAAACGAACCACTGTAGAGTTTTTCGTCGAAGACGACGGTGTCGAACTGCTTATCAACCGTAACCTCTACGAACGCGTCGGTGAGCTAGACGAATAGAATTCGTCCTAAATTCCCTCGTCGGGTGTGAGAGGCATCTGGGAAACGAGATTGTATCGAGAACTAATCCTTCGATGTGCTTGCAATCATTTTTCAATTATCCACTGTGACTTCCGTTTTCCATCCGTCAGTCGGAACCACTGCATCTGCTTCAATTTCGATCAAAGCGTTGTCATGCGCTAAGTCAGAAATCTCAACGAACGTGCTCGCGGAATAGCGTGGCTGAGTAAAAAATCGGCTCGAATTTTATGAATGAGACGCCGATTCTTGGCCGATCATCTATTCCTCCGGAGCCCACCAGATCACAACCCGCGGACTCAACTTCCCACGTTCCAGCTCACCCTGTTCATGCAACTCCTTGAGTCGCTGATGCACTGGCCTCCGTTCCATCGCAACCGTATCTGCGACCCACCAAGCGGTCACCGCCGGAAACTCGGCCACCGGAACGCCGTCTGCAAACACATGGCCGCCGTCGAGAACGCAACCGACGACGGGACGCTCAACGCCTTCCCGTCCGAGACAACGATGCCGAACCCGACAACTGCAACTGCGCTGGCCTCGGTGACTTCCCGTGCTGGCCGTGTGTGCGAATAGGACGAAAAGAACTGCCGAACTAACAACGGATTCTGACGCTGATTATTTTCTCTTCATCCACTGGCCCATTAGCTCACTAACTGTCAGAGAACCTTTTTGCCCCTGTAGGTACAACGTACCCACACCATGAGTACTCGGAAAGTCAACTTTCGTCTTCCAGAAGAGCTCGTGACTCATGCCGATATCGCTGCTGAAGTCACGCACAAAAACCGAACCGAACTCCTCATCGAAGCACTCCGAGAATACCTCAAGGAAATCGAATCAGAAGAGAGCTTTCAGGAAGCAGTCGTTGAGCTCTACCTCGCAGACGAACTTGATTTCGAAACCCTCATCGACATAATCGGTCGTCAGGACGCAGAAGCAGTTCGTACCTCAAAGCAACTTCTCGATCGGGGAGACGACCTCGCCGACAAACTTGCAGATTTGTAAATGCTGGTTATCGATACAAGCGCGTTCATTTCCCTTGCTATTGGTGATGCCCTCGATAACGTGCTAGTCGAATACGACGTCGTAACTACGACACTCGTCATCGAGGAACTTGAATCGACTGCAGAATATGATGATGTCCATGGCCACGGGGCACTAGCCGTCCTCGAACGTTCCGACTGCTTCGAGATTCTGGATACCTCTGCACCAGAATTTTCCTCAAGTCGAATCGATGCTGGCGAGGCGAGCTGTGTCGCGGCCGTTGAAGAGACCGATGCAGCGTTTCTCATCACAGATGACTTTCGGGCACTTCCTGAACTCACTACTCTTGTCTCGACCGATGTTGCTCTTTCACCAATTCTTCTCCGCGCACTCGTCAAACGTGGTGTCCTTACTGATTCTGAAGCTCGATCTGCACTCGATACTATTGCACGTGATCGGGACTGGTTTGGTGCGCCAATCTATCGATATGCACAACGTCTCTTTGAAGGAGAGCCGAGGACAGAATCACCCGATAGCGACTACTGAATACGGGTCGCAAAAGAACTCGAGGGGAAGAACGATGTCCCCGGACTCATCAACATCACTAACGAGACGCCTGAAGACCACCAATACGTCGTCACGATGCATGACGTGATAGCGTGCACCTGCCCGCACCACATCCACCGAAACGTATTCTGCAAACACATGGCCGCCGTCGAAAACGCAACCGACGACGGGACGTTCGATGCCTTCCCGTCTGAGAACGACGATGCCGAACCAGACAACTGCGACTGCGCTGGTCTCAGTGGGTTCCCGTGCTGGCCGTGTGTGCGAATAGGACGAAAAGAACTGCCGAACTAACCGCCGCTACAGCTCTTTTAATATATCTAATTTTAGGGAGAATGGAGAGGCGAGTAATGCTGGTTCACTTTCACTGCACTTGGTGCGTTTATATGACGCTTGCTAGCCTATCTCTACTGGAGAGGTGTAGGGATGACATCATATCCTGAAACGGAAAATGGGGTCGAGTCCAGGCAAAAAATCACTCCGAATCTCTGGTTCGATGACCAGGTAGTGGAAGCCGCAGAGTTTTACACCTCCGTGTTTGAAAACGCGGAGATCAAGGGCACGACCCATTACCCGGATGCCGGGCAGGAGATAACCGGCAGGGAAGCCGGCAGCGTGATGACGGTTACCTTCCAGGTTGAGGGGTTCACGTTTGTCGCGCTCAACGGCGGGTCAGAGTTCAGTTTCAACCCGTCGATATCGTTTTTCGCAAGTCGAGAAACAAAAAAGGAAATGGATGAGTTATGGGCACGGCTTGTCGATGGTGGGGAAGTGCTCATCCAGCTTGATAAACACCCGTTCAGCGACTATTACGGGTGGGTGCAGGATCGATATGGCGTCACCTGGCAGCTCATCCTCCCCAGCAACGACGGCGACTGGCGGCCGGATCTGGTGCCGTCCCTCATGTTTACGCAGGATAACGTCAACAAAGCCGAGGAAGCCATCGATTTTTACACCAGTGTCTTCGCTGACTCCGAACTGGGACACCTGGAACGATATCCGGAAGACACCGGTCCAGCGAAAAAGGGGGCGCTTGCCTTCGGAGATTTCAAAGTCGAGGACGTCTGGCTGGCCGTTATGGATACCGGCGTCGAACAGGACTTCGCGTTCAACGAAGCCATCTCACTCATCGTCAACTGTGAAAGTCAGGACGAAATCGACGAACTCTGGGGCGCACTCAGCGCGGCACCCGAAGCCGAGCAGTGTGGCTGGCTGAAGGACAAATACGGAGTCTCGTGGCAGATTACGCCGACGATGCTGAATGAACTGCCGGACGACGACCCCGAGGCCAATGCGCGCCTGATGGAGGCACTGCTGGAGATGAAAAAGCTCGACATCACAGAATTGCAAGCAGCATATGACGGAGACTAACCTGCTTTAACCAAAGAACAATGTCAAAATCAGAAACCCACTTTACCGCTCAACTGGTTACAATCGGCTCGCGGACAGTCCTCAGGCTACCTGAGCGCGCGAGTGAGAAGCTCCCATCACGCGGCATGGTAATGGCCCGCGGAACCATCAACGGATTCCACTTTCGGACCCCGCTTGAACCAGACGGTGAAGGAAGCCACTGGTTCGAGGTCGACAAATCCATACGTGAAAACGCTGGAGTAGACGCTGGCGACACCGTGACACTGGAGATTGAGCCGGTAAGCGAATGGCCGGAACCCACGGTGCCAGCGGACGTGGAGAATGCTCTTGCAGACCATCCAGAGGCACAGACTCTCTGGAAGGATATCACGACGAAAGCTCGCTGGGAATATATCCGCTGGATCCGCTCAGCGAAAAAGTCTGAGACGCGAGAGCGGCGGATCGAGACGGCCTGTTCGAAACTGGCGGATGGTCAGCGCAGACCATGTTGTTTTGACCGCAGCGCCTGTACCGTCCCCGACATATCGAAGAGTGGGGTGCTGATTGAGCCGATGGAAAATCGGTGACGTGGGACGTCTACGACTCGCATGGCTGGGAGCGATTTGACGAGCAGTTCGTGCAGATGGTTGAGAGGTGTTAGAATCCGCTGGATGGGTCCAGCGAACGCTCACGGAGGGTGTAAATGTGGCGACTAACGACTTCCCAAGAGACTTATCGGTACTTTTCGACGTCAATCACTTTCCGTGTCTCTTCATGAGTCAGGTCACCATCTCCTGAAACTATTGGTGCATCGAGTTCACGACCAACCGCAGCAATAAGAGCATCAGGTCCGTCGAGATACGGACCACCGGGAGCGATCTCGTCTACAATTTTCCCGGCGGCAATCGCTGTTCGCTTGTCGGTGGTATATACTCCTCCCCAGGAGAGAGCAGCACGCACTCCGTCGACGTCACCATTTGGAAGGTTGCCCGCTCCGACAAGCACCTCGGCATACGCAACGAGAGGGATGATCCACTGCTCTTCGGCACCACCTGCTTCCTTGTAGAACGTCTTAGTGGACTCAACACCTGCGAGGTAGTCGATTAGAAACGATGTGTCGAGAACCTTCACGCGTCGCCTCTACCGAGTTGTTGCATTCGTGCCTTTCGCTTCTCTTTGGCCTCTTTGCGACCCTCACGGACACGTTCAGCCTCTTCGTCCGACCAGCGACCAAATCCATCAGCGAAATCGCCGCTATTGTCGCCGAGCATACGCTCAAGAACGTCGTTGTAGCTCTCACCTTCCCGCTTCCGACGTTCTAATTCCCGCTTCACAGTATCGCTAACGCGAATCTGCTCGTTTGCCGTGCCCATCGTGCGTTGACATTCGTGTTGACGCTACTTCGTCTTTGTGTTTGTGGGATCCGATTCAGGCACATTCGTTGTAGTTCGATAGGGGCAAGAGGTGTGAGACCACTACCTTAACAGCCAGCTCTTTGCGCCTCTATTCGCCGCCGTCGATCGCAGACACAACAGGACAAGGCGCATTCAACAACAGTCTCTGGGCCGTGCTCCCGAAGACTGCTTTCCCGACTGGTGACCGTTGCCGTCCACCAATCACCAGATATCTGGGCTCGCTGTACTCGACTTCGGCCAGTATCTTGTCGGCAGGGTCGCCGACACGACCTCGAGTTTCGATTCGATCCATGTCGTAGTCGTCGAGTAATTCGTGGATGGCCTGACGGGCGACTTCAGCCCCACTTTGCTCCTCCTTACTGATGGCAAAGTTATCGTACGCGGGCGTGCCTTTGACCGCTTCTTTGTGTTTGTTGAAGTTCTCTTTCGGGATCACGTGCAGGACGACTAACTGCTCGTCGTAGGTCGTCGCGAGATCGTACCCGACCGTGAGCGGTTTGTTCGAGTGCAGTTCCTCTCCGACAGCTGTGAGTATCGACATGTGTAGTCTCCGTGAATGGTTCGCTGTGAGACCACCGGCGGATTCAACTTCGCACCGCCACCGATGGACTACCGGATGGTTGCTCGCGCTGTTCCGTGATTCGAACGCGGGTGACGCGGGTATCGTCTACGCCTCCTTGGCGGACTCACGCTCGCTTCGCTCGCGTTCGCGTGCGTAGTGGGCCAGCAGTTCGCTTTCGATGTCTTCGACAGGGAAGTGACACGCCGCCTCGTGATCGTCGTCCTCGAACGTCGAGCGGGCGGGGTCTTGTCGTCGACACTCCTCGGTGGCTTTCGGACAGCGGGGGGCGAAGTTACAGCCACCCGGAAGCTCGATCGGATTCGGCGGTTCACCCGGGAGCAACACCCGTTGACGGTTAATCTGCGGGTCGGCCTTCGGTGACGCTGAAAGGAGAGACGCCGCATACGGATGCCTGGGGTTCTCGACGACCTCGTCAGTGGTACCCATCTCGACGATTTCGCCGAGGTACATCACCGCCAACCGGTCGGTGATCTGCGAGAGGCTCGCCAAGTCGTGGGAGATGTAGACGATGCCGATGTCTCGCTCGTCGGCCATCTCGCGCAGGATGTTGAGGATGTTCGCCTTCAACGAGACGTCGAGCATCGAGGCGGGTTCGTCACAGATGAGCAGTTTGGGCTCGAGCACCAGCGCCTGCGCAATTGCCACGCGTTGGCGCTCGCCCCCCGAGAGCTGGCCGGGGTGTTTGTCGAGGTACTTTTCGGGGGGATTGAGCCCCACGTCTGCGAGCGTCTGGCGGACTCTCCGGTCGATCTCGTCGGGGGTGTGTCCTTGAATTTTCAGTGGTTCGCTGACCGCGGCCCGCACCCGCTGTCTGGGGTTCAACGAGTCGAACGGGTCCTGAAAGATGAACTGGACCTGCGAGCGGAACTCCTGGGCGTCCTCCTCCAGCAGGTCGTCAACCGGGTCCCCGTCGATGAGGATATCCCCACCAGAATGCGACTGGAGCGCCGAGATTACTTCGGCAAGTGTCGATTTCCCGCAGCCGGACTCGCCGGCGACTCCCACAATCTCGCTCTCACGGACATCGAGGTCGACGCCGTTGACGGCTTTGACGTAATCCGGTTCCTCGCCGAGAAGGTCCTCGATGATGGGCTGTGACTGCTCGAACCACTTCTCCAGACCGTCGGTCTCGACGATAACCTCGCCCAGATCACGCGACTCGGATTCTTCGGGCACGTCGATGCCCCACGTTTCGGGATCACTCGCCTGCTCTTGCATCTCGTCCGCCTCGTCGGCGTAGTAACAAGCGGTGACCTGTTCGCCGCTTTCGACGAGGGGCGGGTGCTCGCTCTCACACTGTTCGGTCGCGAACGGACACCGGTTACGGAAGACACATCCCGTCGGTGCCTCGGCGAGGTCCGGAAGCGAACCAGGGATGGATATCGCCTGTTCATCGAACTCGTCGACCTCCGGGAAGGCGTTCTTTAGCCCCATCGTGTACGGATTCCGGGGGTCGTGGAAGACGTCGAACGTGTCTCCCTGCTCCATTACCTTCCCGCCGTACAGCACCGACACCTCGTCACAGGTTTCCGCGACGACGCCGACCTCGTGGGTGATCAATAGTAGTGAACTGTCGATCTCCTCTTGAATCTCCATGAGCTTGTGGACGATCTTGTCCTGGACGATGACGTCCAGCCCGGTCGTTGGCTCGTCCGCGATGATGAGGTCTGGGTCGAGTGCGAGCGCCATCGCGATGGTGACGCGCTGGCGCATGCCACCGGAGAACTCGTGAGGATACTCGCCCGTCCGAGCCGGGTCGAGGCCGACGATCTCGAAGACTTCCGCCACTCGCTCGTTGGCTTTGGCCTTCGATATGTTCTTGTGCTTGCGAATCGCCTGGCGTATCTGTGCACCGACATCCATCACCGGGTCGAGCGAGTCCATCGCACTCTGGGGAATGTAGGCGATTTCCTCCCAGCGGACGTCCCGCCACTCCGCTTCGGACAGGCCGACGAGGTCGCGGCCTTTGAACGTGACACTCCCAGATCGGACCGCACCGTTGTCGTCGAGCAGTCCAAGAACGGCCTTCGCGAGAGTCGACTTCCCGGAGCCGGACTCGCCAACGAGGCCATAGTTATCACCCTCCTCGATGGAGAAGGAGGCGTTGTTAACGGCGTGGACTTCGCTGTCTGGGGTCTGGTACGTGATCTTGAGATCGTTGACTTCGAGTAGACTCATTCTTGTTCAGTCTTGAGTTCGGGGTTGACGATCTCCTCGAGCGCACGGCCGACGAGGAAGACCGCGGTAGTCACTGCAGCGATACCGAACGCTGGCGGGAGGACCCACCACCAGGCGACCCGGATCGCACCCGAGCGGAACACCTGCTGGAGCATTCGCCCCCACGAGGTCGTCGTCGGGTCGCCGAAGCCGAGGAACGCGAGCGACGCCCCGACCACGATGGACCACCCGACTGCGTACGCCGTGTACAGGAACCCGATGCCCAGTACGTTCGGTGCGACGTGTAGGAACATCGTTCGGAGGTGGCCCGCCCCTCTCGCCCGGGCCGACTTCACGAACGTTCGCTCTTTGACTGTCATCACCTCTGAACGGATGACTCGCGCAGGCATTTTCCAGAGGAAGATCACGAGGATAGCGGTGATGAGCCAGACATTCGGCGTCACGAACGACAGTATCACCAGCGCCATCGGCAGGAGCGGGAGCGCGAAGGTGAGGTCGGTCAGCCGCATCAGGCCCTCGTCGACCCGGCCACCGAAGTAGCCGCTCGTGAGTCCGACGAGGAAGCCCAACACGCCGGTCCCGACGCCACCGAAGAATCCCATGATGAGCGTTGGCCGGGCACCAGCCAGAAACTGACTCAGGACGTCCTTGCCGAAGGCCGTCGTCCCGAAGAGTGCCTTCGAGTTCGGACTCTGCAGTTTCATAATCGAGTAATCCTGGCGGAGCGTGTCCTCGATCGGATGGTGCGGGGCGATGTGCGGGCCGAACAGTCCCATGAACACGAAGACCGTGAGGATGATGAGGCCGACCTTCGCGGCGGTGTCCTGCCAGATAACACTCATGAGATGGTAGGAACGGTCGAGCTCGGTACGGAGACGGTCCCTCACGGTATCGGCGTCGAGCGAGTATCCAGACATCAGACATCACCTGCTTCGATGGTCGGGTCGAGTTTCGCGTACGCCAAGTCGGCAGTGAGATTCATCACGATAACCGCCAGCGCCATGATGAACACGGCGGCCTGGACGGTCGGATAGTCCTGGTTGAGTATCGCCTGGACGAGTGCGCGACCGATACCCGGCCACGCGAAGACCACTTCCAGGGTGATGACACCCTGGAAAATCATCCCCGTCCGGAGAGCGAAGTAGGTCACCAGCGGAAGCAGAGAGTTGCGACCGGCACGGGCGAGCTGCTCTCGCTCCGAGAGCCCCTTAGCACGATGGAGCTTGAGAAACTCGGAACCCTTTCTCTCGACGATGGAGTTGCGGGCCAGCATCAAGAAGTCGCCGCTGAAAAACAGCACCGACGCCGTGAAGGGGAGGATGTAGTGTTTCAGGAAGTCGACGGAGAGGAACTTTTCTGCGTACCCCTGTGGGTTCGCCATCGGGCTGCGCATCCCGAAGGCGGGCAGCCAGTTCAGTCCGTACGAGAAAATGATGAGCAGGAAGATGCCGGTGACGAAAATCGGGGTCGCGCGGAAGAACGTGGTCGTCACGATAGACCACTGTTCGAACCACGACCCGCGGTTCCAGCCGGCGTACATGCCAGCGATGGAACTGACGATCGCCGTGACGACGAGCGCCGGCAACAGCAGGACGAGCGTGTTGACCAGTGCGGGGACGACGATGGTTCCGACCGGCCGTTGCTGCGTGAGAGAGACCCCGAACTGGAACGTGAACAGGTTCCTGACGTACTTCAGGTACTGCACGTATATCGGTTCGTCGAGGCCGTACATCGCGCGCAGCTTCGTGACCTGATCCGCCGTCAGCGAGCCGGACGCGACCAGACCGCTGAACGGGTCGCTCGGAAGGAGCCGAAGCGTCGCGAAGATGATACTGACCGACACCAGGGTTAGTATCGCCGCGATCGCGGTCCGTTTGATGAGGAATCTTCGAAAACTCATGGGTGATCAGGAGAAGTCGGGCTGGTCGAGCCCTGTGTGGGTGGCGTGACCGTTCTCGACGCGCTTGGCGAAGGCGTCCCAGGCGTCACCCTCCGGCCAGACGAGGGTGTCCTCGCCTTCGAACGTGTATCCCGCCTTCTGGAGCATCGTCTTGGCCTTGCCGACGTTGTACTTGTACGGGTCCGTCTCGGCGGCGAAGGGCGTCAACAGGCTCGTAATCAGACGCTGCCCCTCGATGGCGGTACCCCGCCCGCCGAGCACGTTCTCGACGAATCCCTCCTTGTCGACCGCGTGGCTGAGCGCCACGCGGAACGTTTTGTCCCGGAACAGCGGGACGATGTGGTTGAGGTGAACGTCCGTCGGAACGTAGTTCTTGGCAGTTTGCTTCTCGACCCCGTTGGCCTTGGCCGCGCGGTCGGCTTGCTGGTTCGAGACGGTCGTCCCGATAGCGTCGATATCGCCGGATTGCATCGCGCCGATGAGCGTCGAGATGTTCCCGACATTGGTCTCAACCAGTTTGTCGATACCGTCACCGGGGACGAAGTGCTTGCCGAGCATCTCCTTGCGGATGTCGTCGTCCCAGAGCCAGTGGTCCTCGTGCTTCTCGAGCCTGAACTCGGTTCCCTGCTCCCAGTTGACGAACTTGAATGGGCCGGTCCCGATGGGATTCTTCGGGTTGTGCTGGCCAGGGCTGTCGATATCCTTCCAGCGGTGTTTCGGGATGATGGCGCTTCGGACGGCCCGTTGAGTGAGGAAGGATGCGTCGGGTTCGGTGAGGTTGAACTGGACGCGGCCGCCGCCGCTGTTCGACACGACTTCCACGCTGTCGATGGTCCGGTAGAACGGTCCCTGCTGGGGTGCCGTGTGCTGCTTGTATTTCTCGACGCTGAACTTCACGTCCTCGGGACTGAACGATTTGCCATCGTGCCAGGTGACGCCTTCGCGGAGGTCCATCTCGACGGTGGTCTCGTCTACGACCTCGTGCTTGGTCGCGAGACCTGGGACGATTTCCAGTTGTGGGGACGCGTCGTAGAGGCCGTCGTAGACGTTCAACAGACGCTTCTCCTCCATTCCCCCGGTCGACCAGGGCAGATTCGTTCCTTGCATTCCGGTGAGGACGCCTTTGACCCACGTAGTCGAGTTGCCCTGGGGCTGAAGATTCACCTGCGTCCAGATGAACGAGTCGCGTGTCGTCCCGTTCCCCGGCGTCGGAACGTATCCCTTCCAGTCGGCGGTGTTGGCCACTGTGATCACGTCGGGGAAGTTCGAGGCGATAACGTACGCGTCCTTGCTGAGTTTCTTCTGGATCTTCTTACAGAGCTCGGCGCGTTTTTCCACATTGCCAATCGTCGCGGCCTGTTCGTCCAGCAGTTCCGTGATTTCGTCGTTCTTGTAGTTGTAGTAGTTCCCTCCCGTCTCAGGATGTGCGCGCATCAGGAACGGATTCGGGTCGAGTCCCCGCTGTGGGTCCGGTCCGTGGAGGTTCATAACGACGGGCGTCGGGTGTCCGATGTCGGCACGCCAGTACTCGCCGTATCGGGTGCTCGGCTGGACGTTGACGAGGTTCGTCGGGACACCCAGAGAGTTGAACGAGTCCTTAATCATCAACGCGTGCTCGCGCATCCACGGCGTCTCCGACTGCGCGAAGTGTATATCCACGGCGGACACCGGCCGCCCCTCGACCGCGTTGTACTCGAACTTGACGGCTTTGTCGTTGACCGATTTCCCCTTCGTCTCGACTGGCCACTCCTCCCAGAACTTGGTCTTGATGGTGCGGCCATCGCCACCGCTACCGTCGCTGTTGTTGTTGCTCTGGCACCCGGCCAATCCAGCGATCCCAGCTGTGCCTGCGATCCGGATGAATCTGCGCCGAGAAGCAGAACCTGTCTCAATTTCGAATTGTTTTCCCTGCGTCATTGCATGCCATCCTTTCCCACTTACTGGCGTGAATCTACTCCCGATGCCGGTCAATCATCATCATATTTTATATACACACCCGTACTCACCGGATTCACCCGACCCGCGGCCACAGCACTAACGATACCATTACATACATATTCAGTGATTAGTAAAATTATATACGTATTCGGGGAGGGGGTGCGTTCCAGGCTGGGTCACGCCGATTATTTGTCGCCTGACTCAGCGTTTGACGACTCTTCATCGGTGGAGAAGACGAGGTCGAAGAGTTGCTTCTCGGCGAACCGGAGACGTTCGCTGAGCGTCGACTGGGCGATGTCCAGTTCCTCTGCAATGTCGTCTGCCGACGCCTGTCGTGGCACGTCAAAATAGCCCATAGAGTGGGCGGCCCTGAGGACGGTCAACTGTTGCTGCGAAAGTTCATTCCGGAGGACGCGGCCGAGCTGTCCGCTTCCGAGCGGTTCGCCTGTCGTCTCTACCTGATTCACGCTCAGGAGTTCGAACCGGCTGAACTGCTCCTGAATTCGGTCCGCCAGCCGCCGGAAGTCTTCCCATACCTTTACCGTGACGACCCCGTCGAAGTGGTCTCCGTGTAGTTTCAGCCGGTTCGGCACACCCTTCTCCCGTAGAATCACACCAAGGATGAACGGGTATGGCTCGTGAGCGACGATGGTCAACCGGTAGGTCGGCTGTTCGGAGGTGTCCGTCGACACCTTTTCGTGGTGGAACAGTTCTGCCCGGGAGAGAGATTCAATTGCCGCTTCCAGGTCACGCTCACTATCAGTTGTGACCAGAAGGGATTCGATCCAGTCGCCTTCGTCGGCGTAGAAGGCGTTCTCAAATTCGATTCGACGAACGTCAGGGACCTGCGTCCTGAAGTCGTCGATGACACCGGACGGGGTGGTCTGGAACTCGATGCGTAGAATATTGAATCACCCTGGTCAGATGTACACTCCCTTCGAGTGTACTATATAAAACGTTGGTCACTTAGTTAAGATTCGCCTCTGGCTGTGTCGGCTCACTCACCAGTGCGGACGAGTGCGTCGACGGCGATGGGGCCGTCTTCAGTGACGACGACAGGGTTCAAGTCGAGTTCGACGACGCCGCCCACGGAGTGAGCTAGGCCCCCGACGTTCACGAGCAGGTCGACGACCCGATCGACTGGCAGCGAGCCACCATCTCGTCGGTCGATGAGCAGGTCCTCAAGGACCGTCTCTTTGACCGCTCGCCGCGCGTCCGACCGCGAGAACGGCGGGACCAGTGTCGCGCTATCGTCCAGCGCTTCCACGAGGACACCACCGGCACCGACGGTGACGAGCGAATCGAACACGTCCCCGGGGGCAACCCCCACCATCGTTTCGACGCCGTCGTCGACCATGGGCTGAACCAGCACGCCTTCGATGTCGCTATCGTCGACGTGGGACCGTGCTGCCGAAACCACGTCGTCATAGGCCTCGCGTGCTTCCATGGGAGAGTCGACACCGAGCAGGACGGCGCCGGCGTCGGTCCTGTGCGGGAGTTCCGGCGAGTCGATCTTGAGGGCGGCAGGTCCGGGTATCGACTCGACGGCGGCGGCCGCCTCGTCAGCGTCGGTGGCCAACCGGGTCTCGACCGTCGGGACGTCGAACGCGGAGAGCAGCGACTCGGCCTCCGTCCACGTGAGGACCCGTCCTCGCGGCAGGTCGCCATCGAGTACGTCGGTACCGGGGTTCCCTGAACCGCTTTCACCGTGAGTGGTGGATAGCGAGTGCCGTGGCGGCCGGTCGGCGAGGCGGTCGCGGTCGGCAGCGAAGTCACACGTCGACGCAACGGCGTCGAGACACCGGCTCGGGTCCTCGTAGACCGGCACCGACTGGCGCAGCCGAGCGTAGGGTGGCGTCTCAGTCGGGTCATCGGGTTCCTTGCGTCCAGTCCAGAGCACGTACACCGGGTCCTCGGCCCGGTCGGTGATATCTTCCAGATCGGCGGCGATGTCGGCTGCGCGGTCATCGACCCCCGAGAGACCGATGGCGAAGACGTACGCGTCGAAATCGTCGTCAGCGAAGAGTGCATCGGCGATTTCGGGAATCGAATCGGCACCGTACCCCCGAATGTCAGCGGGATTGTGTAGTTCGCCATAGGTCAGGAGTTCGTCCATCTCCAGTAGCACACGTTCGGTCTCCCCATCGATGTCAGGGAGAGAGAGGCCACGCTCAGCAGCCATGTCGGCGAGCAGGCTCGCGAGACCACCGCTGGTCGAGGCAATACAAACGCGGTCACCGTCCGGGGCGTCGTAGGCAGTATGCGCGTTCGCAAGGGCGAGGAGGTCGGGGATGTCAGGGACACGCTGGACCCCCGCCTGGGCGAAGGCCGTCGCCCAGGCGTCGTCGTCGCCGGTGAGCGATCCCGTGTGCGAGAGTGTGGCTTCCTCCGCAAGGTCGGACTGGCCGATCTTCACCGTCAGGACGGGCGTGCCGTTGCGGATAGCAGCTTCGGCGACCTGCATGAACCGTTCCGGGTCGTCGATTCCCTCGACGTACGTGCAGACGACGTCAACCCTCTCCTGTTCGGCGAGATACGCGACGTAATCCGTGAGCGTCAGGTCGGTCTCGTTCCCAGTGGAGACGATGTGACTGAAGTGCAGGTCCTGGTCAGTCGCCCGCTCGAAGAACGTCGTGAACGCCAGCGCCCCTGACTGGCTGACGAGACCGATTCCACCCGGCCCAGGTTTGCGTGAACACGTCGAGGTGAGCGTCGCACCCCGGGCGGCCATCACGCCGATACAATTCGGCCCGACCACCCGGATTCCGACCTCGGAAGCCGTCGCGGCGAGGTTCCGTTCCAGTTCGGCCCCCGTTTCGTCCGCCTCGGCGAATCCCGCCGTGAGGACGAGCGCGATGGGGACACCTCGCTCGCCTGCGGTACGGACGACATCGACGACGTACTCGCGCGGGACACTCACGACGACGAGGTCGACGGTCTCCGGCACGTCTTCGATGGTGTCGAAACACGGGCGGTCCCAGGCTTCTTCGCGGTTCGGATTGACGGGGTAGAGGGTCCCATCGAAGCCGTAGTTGAGGAGATTGTCGACGAGATTGCCCGAGTAGAACGATTCCGGGCTCGCGCCGACGACCGCGACGGAGTCGGGGTCAAACAGCGATCCCAGTTCCGGCGTCGTTCGTGACTCTGTGCTCTCGGTTCCGATTGTCGTCATGGCACTGAGTCGGTTCCTCCAGCACCCGCGTGAACCTGCCCCCGATGGGGATCGATTATCTTCACCCTATAAGTACCACTCCACGAGCACACCGTGATTCTCGGGGTGGGGTGTCACCGAATCACCGCGGCCGCTGCGCGGTCGAGAATCGTGTTTGCACGCTCGACCAGCGGCGAGTCAATCATCTGGCCGTCGACGGTGAACACCCCGCTTCCCTCCTCGTCTGCCTTTCGCTTACCTTCGAGCACTCGCTCGGCCCAATCAATTTCGTCCGAGTCCAAGGTATAGGCCTCGTTGCTTACGGGGATTTGGTCGGGATGGATGGCAAACTTTCCGTCGAAGCCGAAATCCACGACCGTCCCGGTCTGGGCTCTGACCTCCTCGACATCCTCGATGTCGCTATCGACCGTCTCGGCGGGTGTCTCGATGGTCTTTTCTAGCATTTCGCGGTCGTCGCCCGGCCAGTACTGAACTGAACGCTGGACCATACGGGCAGGCATGTAGCCTGCTAGAAAAACCCGAGGGAAGCTCAATCGCTCCCGATTTCCTGGTCGACCCGGTTCGGTTCGTCTGACTCGTCGTTAGCCGGGTGGAAACACGCTGCCGAGTGATGGTCACCTGTCCACTCGGTCAAACCGAGCTCTTGATCCCAGCAGCGGTCGGTCGACTTCGGACAGCGCGGGGCGAACCGACAGCCAGTGGTCGCCCGTGAGGGGAGCGCCGGCTTCCCGTCGAGGGTTATGCGCTCGCGGTTCCCTTTCGGGTCCGTCTCCGGGACCGCTTCGAGCAGGGCCTCTGTGTAGGGGTGTTGTGGGTCGCTCACGATTCGTTCTGTTCGTCCGCGTTCGACGAACTTGCCGAGGTACATGATCGCCATGCGATCGGCGATCTTCGAGAGACTGGTGAGGTCGTGGGAGATGTACAGCACACCGATGCCCTCGGTGTTGGCTAGCCCACGAAGGAGATTGAGCACCTCTGCCTGCAGCGAGACGTCGAGCATCGAGGCGGGTTCGTCACAGATGAGCAGTTTGGGCTCGAGCACCAGCGCCTGCGCAATTGCCACGCGCTGGCGCTCGCCCCCCGAGAGTTCGTTCGGGTACATGTCCAGATACCGTTCGGCCGGCGCCAGTCCCACCTTTTCGAGTGTCTCCTCGACGACCGTCTCACGTTCGTCGAGTCGGTACTCGTGGATAGTCAGCGGTTCTTTGACGAGCTGTTCGACTGTCAACCGAGGATTCAGTGATTCGTACGGATTCTGAAAAATTATCTGTAACTTCCGCCGGAACGACTGGAGGTTCCCCTGGTAGTAGTCGTGTGAGCGACCGTCGAACATGAACTGGTCCACCGTGGGCTCCTCCAAGAGTGCAAGCGTCTCTCCGAGCGTCGACTTGCCACACCCCGACTCGCCGACGACGCCGAGTATTTCGCCGCGCGCGACGCTCAACGAGACGCCGTCAACCGCGCGGACGTGGGACTCCTCCTGCCCAAACATCTCTTTGATCACCTCGCCACGTCGGTCGTACCACTCGCGGATACTGCCCGTGAGTCCCGTGATGGAGGGTTCGATACTCTCGAACGGCAGGCGTCCCAGCAACGAGTCCTCGCGCTCGTACCACTTGCGAAGCCCCTCGACTTCGAGTAACACTTCGCCGTCCGGCGTGCGTGACCCCTCCACAGCACCACCCCACGTCGAGGAATCCTCGGCCTCGGACCGCATCCGATTCGATTGTTCCACGTGATGACACGCGATCCAGTGGTTCCGGTACGGGAGTTTCTCGAGGTCCGGAACCGTCTCGGAACACGTGTCGGTGGCGAACGGACACCGCGGCTCGAAGACACACCCGGTCGGTTTCGAATCCAGATTCGGTGGCTCTCCCGGGACCGAGACGAGGTCCCCATCGTGTTCGGCGTCAAGGGCCGGATACGCGTTTCTGAGCCCCATCGTGTACGGATTCGACGGGTTGAGAAGGAGGTTGTCGATGCGGCCCTGCTCCATGACCGTCCCACCATACAGCATCGACATCTCGTCGCAAGTCTCCGCGATGACACTGAGGTCATGGGTGATCAACAGTAGCGAACTGTCCGTTTCTTCCTGAATCTGGAGGATGTTGTCGATTATCTCGTCCTGGACGACGACGTCTAGCCCCGTTGTCGGCTCGTCCGCGATGATGAGTTTCGGGTCGAGTGCGAGCGCCATCGCGATGACAACCCGTTGGCGCATCCCGTCCGAGAACTGATGGGGGTAGTCCTCGGTCCGTCCGGGGTTGAGTCCGACGGTTTCGAACAACTCGCGAGTGCGTCGGCTGGCGCGCTCTTCGGAAACCGTCCTGTGGATCTGAACGGCCTGCCGTATCTGTCCACCGACGGTCATCATCGGGTCGAGCGCGTCGATGGCAGTCTGTGGGATGAAGGCGATTTCCTCCCAGAGAAGGTCTTGTCGCTCCCCTGGCGTCATCGTTCGTAAATCTCGCCCCTCGAATTCTATTCTCCCCGACTCTATCACCGCATGGTTCGGTAACAGGCCAAGAATCGCCTTTGCAGTCGTCGATTTGCCCGATGCTGACTCCCCTGAGAGCGCGTAGTTGACACCGTCCTCGATCGTGAATGAGACACCGTTGACGCTGTGGATTGGTCCGTCACCCGTATCGTACCGCACCACGAGGTCTTTGACATCGAGGAGTGTCATTCTCGTCCACCTGTGAGAAACATCCAGAACACAACTGTGGTTCCACGCCACTCCATATTTCCGAGTGTGCACTGGATCCCACGGTCAGGCCAGACCATTCTGTGACAGAATATTCCGGGTATCGGTTATAAATCTCCGTTTGTGATACATCCCCAACACGAGTCCCATATTGCCGCGTTCCGTCACCGCTACCGAGATCACTTCCACCCCGCACGGATTAGTTATTTTATTGGGGGGGTCAGTTGATCATACCGAAGACAAACGGAACTCATGAACATGAACGTCAAAGCCGCAGACTTCGTTTTTCAGACCGTTACGGACTTTAGTACCTCTGTTCCGTTCTATCGTGATACGCTCGGATTAGAGCCCGAGACAATCGATGAAGACAGTGGATGGGCGGAATTTGCATTCCCCCCGACCACGCTCGCACTCGGAGAAGCCAGCCCGCAGATGCCGTTCACACCGGGAGAAAGTGGCAGTGGTGTCGCTATGGCCGTTGATGATGTCGAAACAGCTACCGAAGAACTCGAAGATGATGGTGTGACGATTCTGATGGACCCCATCGATAGTGGTGTGTGTCACATGCCAATCATTGCTGATCCGGATGGTAACCCGATCATCTTGCATAAGCGCAACGATGGCACTCACGGACGGGTTGACCCGCTCCCCTGAGTACAGAGTTGCGGCTGATGTGAAAGAGAAGACCACCAGAATCGGAGATGAGAGCGACTGTACTCCTTTCCGAGACCAATCTACCCAGTTGTGTTCAATTGGTAATTTTTCTCCATCGGACGGGTATACAACTCGACGATGTGTTCGTCCGGATCTTTGAAATATAATGACCGATATGGGGCTTCCGCGTCGTACTCGCGTTTGGTCACCGGAACATCTACTTGCCGAAGGAACTCATATGCAGCGTCAAAATCGCTCTCATCAATAAAGAGGGCAAAATGGACGTGATCGCCACCTTCGTCGTATAATGCAGAATTGGGCCATTGGTTCACAGGTTGTGCTTTCCGTTTCTCGTCTTCATCGGAAAACTCGCGAGGTAACCACAAACCCAGGCGAGTATTCCCTCCGACATAGATCCACGTTGCCCAGACCTCGTCTCCAGAGGTTGATCCTGTAAATTGCCCATCAGCGTACCCCCACTGGTCGATAATGGGAAATCCGAGCGTTTCTGACCAAAATCTAACGGTTCGATCCATGTCTGCAACTTCGAGGACGAGTTCAGAAACGCCCTGTACTGGGAGTGTCATACGGTCTCATTCATATGGATACTATTGAAACTGATGCCGCCCTCCAATCAACACGAAGTGATTTTCTTGCCTTTTCGAAGTCAGTCGTTGAGTTACTACTCACCAACCCTCACGTCGTACTTCCCACACCAGCAGTATCGTCGACCACCCCAGACGAACGTTCGGCGGGCGAGTCCATACAGAATGAGGGGCACAAACACGAACAGTGCTGGATAGGCCAGTACGGCTGTCCACCGACGGACACCCAGAATCTCGTTGACGGCGAAATGTAGCACGGTTAGGATGACCACTGCTGGAAACGGAGCGAGGGTCGCACCTGCGAGGACGAGCAGTGAAACGAGAACTGTCCCGACAATAGCCCCAGGGAAGTGCCACCGGAGAATCTGCGTCCATCGAACCGGCCGCTCGACCGCCTCGTGGATAGTCCCTCCAATGGGAACGATGTGTGTCCGATCGACTGTCGTCACTTGGAGGTACTCCATGAGGAGTCCGTCGTCGCTTACCGTTCGTCGAAGTTCATCGAGAAATGTGGTCTCGTCGATGTCGCCTCGCTCGAACATGACCGCGCCGCCCCATATTTGGTTGCCAAGATAGAGGCCTAGAGAGCCAGCCGAAGCGTACAACGGCTCGAGCAGCACCGATAGGGGATCTTGTCCGACGAAGTACGGCACCTCCGACACTGGCCCATGGTCCTCATAATCCGCGCTGAGCGTGACCAGCCAATCCGAGGGGTGATAGAAGTCGTCGTCCGTCCAAACGATGCGGTTGTGGCGGGCGGCTTCCATCCCGGCAGCGATGGCGTTAGCTTTTCCCGAACAACCTTCCGGCTCGCCAGCGGCGATAAATCGGACACCTTTGGGGTAGTCTTCCAGATCGGTGACAGGGTCGTCCCCGTTATCGTGGATGATCAACAGCTCGTCGTTGTCTCCGAGCTGGGCGGCCAACTGCGCGCATGCGTCGGTCCATCTCGTAGTCGGCAAGAGGACGCTCGTCGGCGGGTGATCGGACATGGTGGTTAACCCTTTCCAGCCGAGGGCCATGAGCCCGCTGCCGGCGATTCATGGACGCTTATGCTGAAGAGCTATAAGATAGCACCCAATCGTTAGGACATGCGCTACGTCACCGTCGTGGCTTACCCCGACGAAGAAGGAATCAACCGCCTCGACCGACGGGTTATCGAGCTTGGCCTGGACTACCGGGCCATCCATCGCATGGAACTCCTCGCTAACGATACCGTCGCGATGTTCGCCGAGGGTCGTGGCGATATCGAGGGGCTCCGTCAGATCCTGTCGGAGTCGCCGGAAGTCTTCGAGTTCTCAGTCTCCGGCGACGAGGACGGATTCTTCTCCTACACACGCTATGCGGCGGATGACCTGACTCGGATGCTCATGGAGGACCGGCGCGAGTCGTCATACCTAATCGATATGCCAATCGAACACACCATCGACGGCGGTCTCCGGGTGACTTACATCGGGACGGAAGCAGCCTTCACCGACGTGCTCTCCGAACAGCCAGAGGGTGTCAGAATAGAGGTCGAACGAACTGGCACATACACTCCCGGCCCCCGCCACATCGTCTCTCGGCTGACCGAACGTCAGCGGGAGGTGCTCCGTGCGGCGATAACGCTCGGCTATTATCAAGAACCTCGCAAGGCGACCCACGACGAAATCGCGGCGGTGGCTGGACTCTCCGAAACGACAGTTGGCGAGCATCTCCGGAAGGTCGAGGCGACCGTGTTCTCCTCGCTCCACATGGGGGCAACCGATCGGTGAAGTGACTGATTGTCTCAGAGGTATCCGGTACTGGTCAACTACTCACTCATTGCGACCGAGCACAGGTCAGGATAATCGTGGCTTTGGGGAGCCACTGATGTTACGGACGCACTTCGACGAAGTGAGGATCTGAATGCACCGGCCACTGAACCATGGATCGAGGCTGTTATCCTGCTATCGTTAGTCCCCGTTGTCGCTTCGACATCCTTGAATATGCGACATAGAGGACAGCCCTATCAAGTATCTCATTGTGAACTCCACTGATATTCAGTCCGAGTATTCTGGTGAACGAAACAATAAAGAAAGCACCTATAAGATTCCGGGAATCACCGGCAGAGCGCTCACCGCCCTCAAATGAGAAGAGGTAACAAATGAGACTCGTCGAGGCAATTGCGGAGATGCTGGGATTCGGCCCGAATGTAACCGTCATAGAACAACTCATCGCGTCATTACTCGGTGCCACCCTGATTGGGATATTCTGCCTGATTCACATGGCAATTGCTGGTCCGTGGGCGAAACGAAAAGTGAACGCAGCTTTCGTGGATCGAATCGCCGTGAATCGAGTTGGTCCATTTGGACTGTTGGTCATCGTCTCGGACATCGTCCGACTGATTTCGAAGGAACTCATTATCCCAGATGACGTGGACCGTCCTGCCTGGGATCTCGCCCCCGTCCTCCTCTTCTTCTCCGCATGTGTTGGCTTCGCCGTTGTTCCGATGGGGACTATCGCTGGCATTACGATCCAACTTGCCGACCCCGAAACCGGCATCGTGTTTCTCTTCGCCATCTCGTCGTTAGCGAGCCTCGCGTTAGTTATAGCTGGTTACTCGTCAAATAACAAATATTCATTCCTTGGCGGGATGCGTGCAGTAGCACAGAATATCGCGTACGAGATTCCACTCGTGGTCACGGCCGCATCAGTCGTCCTGTATATAGGAACACTTCGAGTGAGCGAAGTCGTTGCGTTCCAAACCCGACCATTGGTGGACGTGTTGGGCGTCCAAATCCCATCGTGGTTCGCCTTCGTCAATCCATTCGCTTTTGCACTGTTCATGGTGGCGAGCTTAGCGGAGATCGGACGAAATCCGTTTGATACCCCAGAAGCACCGCAGGAGGTTATCGCTGGCTATCAGACCGAATACTCGAGCGTCTACTTCGTCTTTCTCTATGGGAGTGAGTTTCTCCATATTTTCCTCGGCGGTGCAATCATTACGACGTTATTTCTTGGGGGACCGAATGGGCCGTGGCTGCCGGGGTTCGTTTGGTTCCTCCTCAAAATATGGAGCGTATTCTTGTTCACGCAATGGGCACGAACGGCAATACCGCGCGTCCGCATCGATCAGCTCATCGAAATCGGTTGGAAGGGCCTCCTCGTTCTTTCATTCGCCAACTTTCTTCTCACAGCAATTCTTATTCCAATTCTAGGCGTGTAGTGCTAGCCTCCTTCCTCAATTGGGAAAGTGTGATTCTCCGGATTTTGCTGTTCTCTGACCTTCTTCGAAACAATCACTGTCGCAGAGTTCAATGACTAAGGAATAAATTCTCCTCAATACAGAACGATTAGAACGCCCTCTGCAAACACATGGCCGCCGTCGAGAACGCGACTGACGACAGGACGCTTGATGCATTCCCATCGGAGGCCGACGAAGATGGTTCCGAATTAACTCCCGTTTCAGCCTTCTTTATCCATGGTACATCAAGCGACGCCCCCGAATAGCGCCGATAGCGAACACACCGACCAAAGACGATGACATGCTAATGACAAAGTTCAACCTGTTCGACCAAGCGCAAGCAACCAACGTCGCGGCGAGCCGGACGGGTGTCTCCGGACTTGAGGTTTGAGAGCGCGTCAACGCGCCCCTCTGCGTCGCCTTCTCCGCTTTCACAGGGGCTCTCTTCTGTTTCCGTTACCACGATAACGACAATATTCACGTTAATTTTCCCAGTTTATAAATTCATGCTAATATACATGGATTTTATGAAGATGGCCTTGAACTGAGTGAGCATGGTTCACGTGAACATCCCTCTGGTGTTAGGTGGACAGGGGCCGCTTATCTCACTGCTCGCCGGTGTCATCGCCGTCGTACTTCTCCTCGTCGTGCTCGACCTTCCAGCATTCGTCGGACTCGTCATCGCGACGTTCGTCGTCGGAACAGTCTCTCCGCAAGTCGCGTTGGGCGATGTCGTGAGTAAAACGGCCACCGGATTCGGCGACGGGATGGCCGGGATCGGAATCCCGATCCTGATGGCAGCAATCATTGGGAAGGCGATGACCGAGAGCGGTGCGGCTGACCGCATCGTGCGCGCATTCGGCACGCTGAGCAATGGAAAAACCGAAATTTCTCTGTTCGGTAGCAGTTTCGTGATGGCGATCCCCGTGTTCTTCGACAACGTGTTTTACTTGCTCGCGCCCCTTGCGCGGTCCGCTCGATCACGGACAGGCGGGAATTACACGCTTTACATCGTGGTCCTCGCCGCCGGTGGAGTAGTGACACACGGGTTCATTCCACCGACACCAGGACCATTGCTCGCAGTCGATAATATCGGGGCCAATCTTGGAACCACAATGCTGGTCGGCGGGGTCGTCGGTCTTCCAACCGCACTCGTGTCTGGACTGGCCTACGGTCACTGGATCAACCGCCGGTTGAATATCCCGCTCCGGGACGCGATGGGGACGACGGTCACGGAAATCGAGGAGGTGGCCACGACGCCGATAGATCAGCTTCCTGGGTTATTCGAATCACTGCTACCGATTATTCTCGCCGTCGGACTCGTGGGCGCGGCCACGACCGTTGATACGTTATTCTCCGATAACGCGTTTGCTTCCGCTGTAACGGGATACGTCGGTGATCCGAATTTTGCCCTGACCGCTGCTGCGATGGCGGCGGCAGTCACATACTTCCGTATCAGCGATATAGGCCGGTCGGAGTTCTCCGACGAGTTGACCGACGCTCTCAAAAGCGGCGGTAACATCGCCGCAATCACCGCCGCTGGGGGCGCTTTCGGAGTTATGTTACAGGCAGCGGGTGCCGGCGATTACATTGCTGGAGGACTCAAGGGCGTTGGATTCGGGCTACTCGTGACGGCGTGGATCATTGCCGCCGGAGTGCGCGTTGTTCAAGGATCGGCGACCGTTGCTATCGTGACTACGTCCGGAATCATGGCCCCGTTCGCCAGTCAACTCTCGGTCAACCCTGCGTACCTCGTAATGGCGATTGGTGCCGGAGCCTCAATCTTTTCATGGTATAACGACAGCGGCTTTTGGATTGTCAAAGAGATCGGCGGTCTCACACAAAAAGAGACCCTCAAGACGTGGACGGTAGTCACCACCTTGATCGGCGTTGTCGGTCTCATTACTACGCTGATCGCCTCACGAATAATCCCGCTCGCCTGAGGAGCAACCTCCTTTTCAGTCGAACCGTTTCTTTCCGTTCAACTCTGTTTTCTGTGCTCTCGGTAGCCGTGGAGTTGTGGGATCTACGCCTCGCGATGAGACAGTTGAACACATCAACGATAGTGTTATCTCAGCCGAACGCGCCTGTCGTAACGAAGACAGGCGTTTCGTCTGCTTCTCATCTCGAACACATCGACGGGGACGCTGACGTCGATCTCCTCCTCGCGAAAGTTTGATCGCATCGAGATTGTTGAGCATACTTTTGCGCCGGACCTACGGGTGAGGAGAAGAGACCAAGGGATTTCCAGTCTCCTAGATGTGGACAGGGTAAATTACCTAGCCGAAGAGGTGAGTATGTACAATGTCTTCCGACTCATCGACGTCACCAATGAGAGCCACGAGAACCCGAAGACCACCGGTACACCGTCTCTATCGACGACGTGACTAACGAACTGATGGCCTGCACATGCCCGCATCACGTCCATCGGAACGCCTTCTGCAAACACATGGCCGCCGTCGAAACCGCAACTGGCGACGGGACGCTCGAGCCGTTCCCATCCGAGGCCGACGACGATGCTGAACCCGACAACTGCGACTGTGACGGCCTTGGTGGCTTCCCGTGCTGGCCGTGCGTAAGAACCGGACGAAAAGAACTGCCGGACTAACCACCCTCTTCGAGCTTTTGTCTACGCCATCTCAACGTGAGCGTTGCTGGTAGTTCCACGTCGCCACACAGAACGCAATCCCACCGAGGAGCCACCATGGTCCCCACATAAACGTCTGCCAATGCGTCGCTGTCCACACTGCAGGAGCGGGAAGATCAATGAGTCCATTCTCGGTGAGTGCACCCTGAATGATGAAGTCACTCCCATGGAAGACCAGAAGAGCACTCACTCCCCATGCAGCAATAAGCACCCCTCGGCGGGGTAACAACTTCCCCCATGACTGAACGAGTGCGAGTGCGAGGACACCACCACCGAGTTTCAGCATGCCAGTCAGCCAGAGGACGGTGATGAACCAAGGTTTTCCCGCGAGTTCTTGACCGAGCGAAACGGTGTTGATTCCGGCCGTGCCACCGAGTGCCCAGTAGAAACTCATTGCGGCGAACACAACCATCCATGTACAGGCCGCGTAACCTGCCCATATTAGTGACCATGATCGCACAGTGGACGGCATTTTCAATGGTGTAAGTATACCTCTGATTCTGAGTCGGTTAACGACGTGATATACCCATTCGTGAGAGCAATTATAATTGCTCCGCCTGCTAATAATGCTCCAACGCCAAGAAACGCTGTCCCAAGACCCACGATTTCACTCACTGGGCGTACTACAATTGGCGAGAGGAACTGACCGAGGAAGAACGCACTGGTCAGGAGACTGAGCGCCCGCCCACGAACGGACTCTGGAGTGACCGCCGCGATCCACGCGTTAAGATTCGTCAGGAGGAATCCACTCCCAGCACCCGCAATCGTCACCCCAACGACAACACCGAAAACCGACCTACTCACGCCGATCACGGTATATCCAACACTCATGAAGCCAAATGTGAGCGCAACGATAGCGATCACACTCAGGGACCGGCGGATACGACCATACAGCAGTGAGGCGACTCCACCGGCTCCCGTCGATGCTGCCAACGCAGCGCCGATCATCGTGCCACTTGCTCTAGTCTGCATTTCGAGATAGAATGGGATCTGCAAGGGAGTCATATAGAAGATGATCTGACCGATTAACCCGAGCGCGGCGATAAGTCCGAGCGTTCCGACTGGGAGTCGAGCGAGCGTCTGGCGGATGTCATCGAGACTCGTTGGATGGTCCCTCGTGGGCTCATGGCGGCTCGGCTCTGGCAACCCGAGCACCATTGCCGGGAGGAGCACTAACGCTACCGTATAGACGAGGAACGGAACCCGCCAGTTGATGTCAGCGAGCACGCCCGCGAGGGGCAACAGGACGACGCCGCCGATGGACATGAACGCACCCTGTCGCCCGAGGATCGTATCTCGGCGGTTTTCCTCGTAGTAGTCGGTAATCAGTGCGGTTACCGTCACCATCACGCCCGCAACCGCCAGGCCCAGCACTGCTCGCCCGACAAGGATCGCTATCAACGAATCCAACACGAATCCAGAACCACCAGCGAGTGCGTAGACAACCGTTGAAACTAAGAGCAACCATCGGCGACCGTATCGATCAGCGAGCATCCCGATGATGGGTGACCCGACTGCAATAAACAACCCGTGCATCGTGAGCACGAGCCCAACGAGGACTCCCGCGTTCGGCACATTCACAAACTCTCGCTGAATCGCGGGCAGTGCTGGAGCGATCGTTGCTCCCGCCATGATGGTCAACATGCTGGCGAGCAACAACGTTCCCTGGGTGAGCCGCGGGCGCGGGATTTCCGTCTCACCACTCATGCGGTTCTCATCTCGTTGAACACGTCTTCCAACGTGTCGCTCATATCCAACTCAATGAGGGCTGCGTCGATATCAACTCCATCTTCCAGAGAATACTCCTCACGTTTTCGCATCGTGACCACGTGGTAGAGATAGGCGACGCGGAAGAGCCAGAGTGCTCCCTCGATGTCTTCGTTCGACTGAATGCGATAGGAAACCCATCCCGAATCGGGCATGACGTGGTGCTTTTCGGCCCGATTCTCCTCGATAAGGACAGTACGAATGCGCTTTGTAAACGGGATGTCAACGAGTTTACCACGGTGGATGTGGCCGATCTCTCGTCCCTCAAGGGTGAACTCGCGACCACCTCCACGGTCGTGTGAATCGACCTCTACGCCAGGCCAGTCACCAACAGAAGACTCGATCGAATTCATACGCTAGTCTCCGGGGTAGTGCTGACAGTAGACGGGACGAACTGTTCAGCATGCTCAACAACCTGTTCTACAAACTCCTCGAACCGATCCTCGTATGTCTTGTCAATGAGGGTGCCGTCCTCGTCGAAGGCATCATGTACGTTCGAGACGGGCAGATCGGGGCCAGGATGCGCGTTGAACTCCAGAGTGATATCGTGGAGATGACTGAGTGCTCGAACACCACCAAATCCTCCCGCTGAGACGGTGACGTACGAAAACGCTGTGTCCTCGTATTCGGGGTAAAGGTGATCGAGTAGGTTCTTTAGTGTACCTGGAATCGAATGGTTGTATTCTGGCGCGACAATGACGAGTGCCTGTGCCGCTTCCACTTTCTGACCAAACTCGTCTACACCGGGATGTGGATAATCGACTGCGTTCCGCTGGTTCCTGAACAGGGGAATGTCGTAGTTCTTCATATCGAATAACTCGACATCGTGGCCTTTCTCACGGAACTGAGCAGTGACATAGCGAGCGGGATGGATCGAATTTCGTCCTTCTCGGATTGTCCCTTGAACAACGAGGATGTTCAGCGAGGAAGTAGTCATGGGCGTTCAGCTCCTCTCTGTAGTAGCCTCCGGTGTTGGTGGTTCTCGGTCTGTCCGTGAGTAGTGGTTGTTCGATGGTGGTTTGATGACACCATAACTCGGAAAACGGGAGATACCACTGTGGATATTCGCGTGAATATATTCACCTTCAACAGCCATCCTGCGCTACGGATCCGATAATTATTCTTTTCTCACTACTAGACAGTGAGCGCAGTCAAGGTTTCGAATATAGTCGTTTTACGGATTTATATTGCCTGGTATATAACTCTCAGATACGATGCCCCGCATACAGGTCACATTCAACGCTGCAGCACGCCCAGACCCACTGGCCGCAATATCGACTGAATTGCCGGACGAAGAATTCAGAATACTCTCGAGCCATCCCACGGACAATGGAATACTTGGACTCGTAGAACTCGACACACCGGAGCCGGAAACTGTCATACGACATTTCGACGATGCCTCAGGGATGTCATTTGAGGTACTATATAGCGATGAACAGACGGTGGTAATTCAGTATTTGATTCCGGAAACGGAATCGAATCAGGCACTTCGTGCATCAGGTATTCTGCCGCGATTTCCCGCCTACTTGCGAGATGGATGGTTAACAGCCGAACACACTGCCGCACACGAGCAAGTATCACAATTTCCCAAAGAAATGGACGCCGTTGGCATTCCGTATGAGATCCAGTCCATAGCACAAGCTTATGATCCGAGAGAGTTGCTCACGGGTCGTCAACAAGAATTCATCACCGCAGCGGTTGAGCATGGGTACTACGATAGTCCACGTGAGTGCACTCTCACAGAATTGGCGAGGGAGTTTGACGTAAACCCATCTGCTGCGAGCGGCGTGCTCCACCGTGCGGAAGAAACAATCATCAAAGAAGTTATCAACAAGTCACAATAGTCAAAGTAGACGAAAATGAATGGGAGAATAGGTATTATTATGCTTCCCAATGAACGAAGACACAACCATCCGTAACCCGTGAAACTGACGAGCCGGCACAGCAACGCGCACAATGAGAACTCTTCCGCTTATTGTTGAACCTTCGATCTGACCGGAACTTCCATATTGGACGATCAGACCAACTTGTGAGAGGGGTCTTGTCTATCTACTTTAGTGATATCGCTCGATCGGCCCATTCTCGGAGAATCTTGAGAGCCTCATGTTCGCAACGCGAGACTGGATCGTCTGTCCCGAGTTCATTGCTCTCAAAAGCGTTCATCACTATGCATTCTGCATCTGTACAATAGGTCGTGAACTTTTGAAGATCAGATCTTGCGTTCTGAAACGGTATGGTGGAATCATTGATAAATACTGCTCGGGGTTGGGGAGCCTCATCGAGAATTCGTTCCGCTCGCTCGGCGTTATCGCCGGCGAGTGCGACCACCTCCTCTTCAGTCTTGCCTTCCGATCGCGGGGCATTCGCATCGAGGACACCGTACCATACTCGATCAGGAATCGTCGTAAAGCGGTCGAGCCTGCCGCCGAGCACCCATCCGTCGCGTTCGACCTCGGGTGCGAACTCTAAGACGACTACGCCCTCAGTACCCTTCCGTTCGATCCAAGCATCGAGCGCTTGGGCGGTGAGACGGGTCTTCCCAGTCTGAGAAGGGCCGACAATCAGGGTTGAACTGAGGAGTGGGAACGGCAGATCGGTCATATGATAGCTGTCTCTTCACGGGTATATTTCCCAAGGAGGACGAGAGTCGCGATCCCGAGGATAACGGCAAACGCTAGGACGATTCCCGACGCCGAATCGATGCCGCCTGCAATCTGTTCGCGAACGAAGTTCACTGCAAGCGCCCCCGAAACGAGAAGTAAGGCGATGCCCCCACTGTTGGCGAGCGTCGAGTTCGACTCTGGCACTGCCTTGGAGTTCAGGAGGTAAAGGACGATGGCGAGAGCAAACGGCGTTCCAACTGTGCCAAGCGCAAGGACGAGCACGAGCTGGCCGATAACTTCCCCACCGATGAAGGCACCGGGAGCAGACAGCAGCGCGAATGCGGCGAGGAGTGTCCGGTACCGTGAGTCTTCGACCGTCGTGTTCCAGCCGAGTTTATCAGCGACGAGGAACGGTGGGACGATCGTGTTCCCACCGAGCGTTGAGACTGCCGCACCACCAAGCCCAAGGAGGAAAAGCCACTTTGCGCTCGATCCGACAAGCGGGCCGAGAGCCTGTGCCGCGCTCATCGTCGTCAGGTTGGGGTCGGTGAGCACACTTGCAGTAACGAGGAAGATCGCAACGCTGTAAATGCCAAACGCGACGAGCATCGAGGCGACGATATCGAAGGTCGCGAGGCCGTACTCACGATCAGTCCACCCGCGAACGTGCATTGTATAGGACTGCATCGTAATCAGCGTGATATGAACCGCACCGCCGAGGATGCCCGCAGCCACAACCGCACTGCCGGAGGGAAATGACGGAGAAAGTCCCCGAACGGCACTCCCTGGGTCGATCGGAACGACGGAAAGGGATGCGACGAACGCGAGGACGACCGCGGTAACGAGGATCTTCGCAAAAAATTCAATGAAACGATACCCCCGCCCGGCGAGACCGACGGCGAGAACCAGCGCCCAGATACCCCCCATATTCTGGCGTCGATTCCCGTTATCGTCGACGAGACGGAAGCGACGGTGTTCATGATCACGAGCTGTGCGACGCCAGCTGCAATCACCACATCGATGACGAGAATCCAGGCCCACCACTTCCCGAGATACTCCTCGACGATGCCCACAATTCCCCGCTCGGTGAGGAGTCCCAATCGCATTGCGAGATACTGCGCTAGTGCACCTGCGACCGCAGAGAGAATCACGACCCAAAGCAGGGCGTAGTTGAAGCGTGCACCCGCAGTGAGTAGACTCGCCATCGTCGCCGGCCCTGCGGCGATCGCCCCGGCAATCCACGATGGGCCCATCTCACGGAGGTAGTCGCGGACTGCTCTGCCCTCCGCGGTGGTCACAGTAGTCGGTGTCTCGTTCATAGCTTGGTAGTATTACCGGGGAATGAAATACATACCGACTCTATGGACCGAGCAGGTCGATTATCTCGGGTTGAGATCCCAAGCGGTTCACCCTCAGTCTAACTGACGGATATCTCTAGTAATCACGGCTATCTCATAGCAGAATACGAGGAGAACGCCGAGAAGACTTCCCCAGAGAACGATCGCGAAAACCATCAGACCAATAACAGCCATTACTTACTCACCTCCGCGTCAGTGTCCGTGTCCACCGGCAAACCGCCATCGGTTTCCGGTTCGTCAAATCTGCGAATCTCGCGGGAGAGTCGAGCTAAGTCGAACTCTTCGCTCGAAAATCGTGCAATAATCAACGTTAGTACAGTCGAGATGAGAAACGCGCCGGCGAAGGGAATTAGATACGTCGTGTCGGCAGCCGGGAGGGTACCTCCGAGCAACGAATTCAATACCTCGTGGAGGCCGAACGGGAAGGGAAAGTAAGCACTGCCGGCCGCGAGTCCGCCGAGACTGCTCAGGAGGGCTCCGGTGCCTGAGAGACGGCCACTAAACAGGCCGTAGACGAGCGGGAAGCCGACGGCGGCACCGAGGAGGTCGGCAACGAAAAAGAGGCGAAGGACACTCTGAGCGCGAAGGCTTACCACGATTGCAGCGACCGCAATGACCACGGTAAACGCCCGCGCACTGAATCGCAGAGTTCGGTCATCCTGGTTTTCGAGCAACCTCGGGAGATCGGCCGTCACGAGGCTCGAAAACGCATTGAACAGGGTGTCGGCAGTGCTCATCACTAACACGAGCGCTAGCAAGAAGACGCTGAGGACGACCCACTCTGCGACGTTGCCCTCGAGCAGAACGAAAAAGGCAATTCCAGCGTTATAATTCTCACTGCCGAATTGGGTGACGACATCGGCATTACCGACTGCGACGACACCGAGGAGCGTGGCCAAGAGGAGAACTAGGCCATTGGCGATGGTCGCGGTGCGGAACCCTCGTTCAACCGTGTCGGATCCGCTAGCGGCGTAAATACGCTGCCACCACGTTTGATTGATGAGTTCCGCGCCGAGGATCGCGAAAACCAGCGCAACGCCGAACCTGATCCCTGGAACGAACCCGGGATCAAGAAGCGTGGAGTCGGCAGACACAATCCCCTCGTAAACGCCGCTGGTTCCGCCGAGCACGAGTACAACCGTGACGATGCTCGCGACGAGTAGTGGGAGGATCAACGACATCTGTATCGTGTCGGTGACGATGCTCGCCCGAAGGCCACCATAACCGGTGTACAGAAGGACAAATCCACCGACGAGAACCGACGTCTGCCATTGAGGAACTCCCGCTACGTGGTGGAGCGCCAGCGAAATTCCGGTCAGCTCCGCAGCGAGGAACACGAACATATAAAGGACGCTGACAGCGATCACGAACGCGTACATCGCACCGCCGTACCGCACATAGGCGTACTCGGTGAGCGAATGGCCTTCTGGAATCACCTCGCGGATCCGCGGGCCGAGCTTTGAGTACGCGAGCATCGGAATGGCCTCACCGACCCCGTAACCCACCACGGCCGCGATTCCGTAGAGGGCGCCAGCTTCTGGGGCCGAAAGGAGAATCCAGACACCCATGGCCGAGGCGATGAGCGTGGCCGACGTTCGCCCTTCCCCAGTTGAATTGCGCGCAGTGATGAGATCCTCGACAGACTCGACCCTCCCATGTGAGAACCAAATCCCGATCCCGGTAAAGACCGCAAGCGTCGCGATCGTCAGTCCGAGCGCCACGGCAGAGCTCACCATCACTTCTCCCCTTCTTCGGCATCCATCGCACCGTCGGTGTCGTATGCCATCTCAAAAACGGCGATCTCTAGCGAGACTGTTCGCTGGAAGAGCCGTTCGATCCGTCGCCGACGACGGGGTGAGGCAGCCTCGCCTTCTTGATCGAGTTCGTCGCGGAGCCACGACACGAAGGCCTCAAACCTCTCGTTGGCGTGGAGGTCGATCCACTCCGCAAGGTAAAATCTCGAGGGCGACTCGTCTTCAACGGTATTGGCCCATTCCAAGTAGATCCACTCCGCGGGAAGGAGAACGGCAAGCGTCTCGGCATACCCGCCTTCCCTCGCGGCTCGCTCTAAGAGATCCTCGAACGCCTGCGTTTCGGGGGTTAATTTGGGATCAGCGTACTCAGCTTCTGGAACGTCGAGTGCCTCGAAGGAGCGCTCGAAGTAGTCGTTCTCGTCGGCGGTCAGGGTCCCAAGAAAATTGACGAGTTGTGACTTCGATTCCATAGTCGGTGCATCTCCAACGGCGTATCCGAAGGCCCCGACAAGCGTCCTGACGAAGGCGTAGTCCTGTACTAGATACCGCTGGAAGACCTCATCGTCGAGGTCGTCGGTTCCGAGTTCGCGTGTGAACTGATGGGACGTCGCTTCCGACCATTCCGGTTGCGCACGTTCGCGAAGCCAATCGGTGAATCCGGCCGTCTCATATGCCTCGGCGTACTCCTCGAAGGTCTCGGGAACGCTGGCAACGTTGGTATCACGGCCAGTCATACCGACCATTCCTCCTGTCGCCAAGCGGCATCCCAGAAGCGATATTCGTAGCGGGCGGACGTTCGAAACAGGTTCTGAAAACGCTCACGCTCGACCTCATTTTTATCCCTGGCCACATCGTCCATCAGCTCCTTACACCACGTCGTAAGTTCCGTGAACTCATCGCCAGCGTACATCTCGACCCATGTAGCGTACCGGTCATCGGCAGGAAGTCCACGCGCCGCAAGTCGCTTTCCTGTCTCATTGAAACCCCACATACACGGCAAGAGTGCAGCAACGAGATCACCGAACGTCCCCGTCGTTGCGGTACGCACGAGGAAATCGGTATATGCCCTCGTAGTTGGCGATGGTTCGGTAGTTTCCAGTTCGGTCTCCGATACGCCGAACTCGGTTGCATACTCGCGATGGAGATCCATTTCGGTGTTTATTGTCGACTCGAGCAGCTCCGCGAATGTTCTCATGCGCTGGAGATTGGGGGCCTTCGTCGCACCGTGAGCAAAGACCCGTGCGTAGTCGATCAAGTAGACGTAGTCCTGCTTGACCCAGTACCTGAATGACTCCTCATCGAGAGTTCCTTTCCCGAGTTCTTCGACCATCGGGTGCTCCAGGATGGCGTCCCAAATGGGTTCGGCCATTGGGTCGAGGTCATTTGTGAAGCTCATGCCTAAATATGGGTGTTCCTCTCCAATATAACTTAGTAATATAAATGAGTGATTCAACGAAATTTCTTGATTTTTGAGACGTGCATCGGCTGAATAGTTCGTCGTCGACGTCGATGCTCCCGGACTCATCGAAGTCACCAACGAGAGCCAAAAGAACCCCATAGATCACCAATACGTGTTCTCCATCGACGACGTGACCGAAGACCCGATGGCCTGCACGTGCCCGCATCACGTCCACCGAAACGCCGTCTGCAAGCACATGGCTGCCGTCGAGAACGCAACCGACGATGGGACGCTCGACGCCTTCCCGTCCGATGGCGACGACGAGGCCGAACCAGACGACTGCGATTGTGACGACCTCGGTAACTTCCCGTGCTGGCCATGCGGGCAAACGGGGCGAAAAGAACTGCCGAACTAACCACCGCTTCAGCTGTTTTTAGCCATGACACGCCAATTGACGGTCTCGGATATCACCGACCAGCGAACGCTCACAGAAAGCGCGAAAGCTGTGACCGACGATACACCGGAGACACCGACAGTCCTGCTCGACCGAGCACGACAGCACGCAACGAACGTCGCCGCCGAGCACTTCCCGTATCTGCCGGTCGAAACGATCAGCTGGGAGATTTCACACCGAACCCAACGACTAGCAGTGGTCACAAGGATGATCGAGAACCGGACGAGAATGTGGACTGAAACCAGCAGAGGGGCTACTCGAGTGAAATTCACTGGCTTCCGTTATGGTATTAATACGCTCCCCTCGTACAGCTATATAATGATTATTCGTACATTTTCATCAACCGCCAGAGAATGTTTATAACTACCGTCCGTAGCACAGATGAAGTTCTCACGAGGGGGTTCGAATGTGGGGCTTCAGAACGAGCGTGAGACAGAATGGGAAAGAGCAATGCCAATACACCAAGGAGCAACCAAAGTAGAGCAACGAGGCTATCCATCACTGTCCGCATTCAGAAAGCGATTGCGGCACGAAAACAGTCTGAATGGAGCGGCTGCCCGCCGTTGTACGACGTTATTGACCCGGATGCACTCGATAGATTGTTTGCACCCACACAAGCAGGCACTAGACGCCATGGAACTGTGACCTTTCAGTACTGTGGTTATCAGGTAACGGTCAACAGCGATAGAACGGTGGACCTCGATCCAATCAACGCAGATGAGCGCTGATCTTCTTTTGCTATTTCTTCGCCGAACGATTGTTTTTGCACACCTTGAATAGTCCGGATTACAGCGCACTAGTACCACTACAGATCTGCGGTGGTTCGTACATGAAGAATGCGATCTCCCATCTCGGGAGTTGCGAGTTTATCGCCCAAGTTACTAAGATAGTATGGATCGATTGTCCTTGAACACATGGCGGTCATTGTTGAACTGTCTCTCCCCCCGGAAAACTTCCCGTTAGGGACGATGCTGACGGCCGACTCGGACCTTCATATCGAGTTCGAGCGTATCGTCCCTGTCGGTGCCGACGTCGTCCCGATTTTTTGGGCGTGGGATGGCGACTTAGATGCCTTCGAACAGCGCGTTCGCAAGGATATCAACGTTCAGCAATTCGTTGCAATCGATGAAGTGGGCGACCGTCGATTGTATCTCCTCAATTGGGATATCCCCGCCGATGCCTTCCTCGAGGGACTCACCACCACTGAGGGGATTATTCGGAATGCACATGGATATGGTACTGACAATTGGGAATTCAAATTGTTGTTCCCCTCCCACGAACATTTGACGCGGTTCCATAACATCAGTCGGGAGAACGATATCGAGTATACGCTCGGCAAAATGCAGTCGTTATCCGAGGCTGGTACTGCACAACTTGAAAACGTCCTTACGGACAAGCAACGGGAAGCACTCGTGCTCGCATTCCAACGTGGCTATTTCGAGACGCCACGGCAAGTGACGCTCTCGGAGTTAGCGACAGAACTCGATATCACTCAGCAGTCATTGTCGGATCGGATTCGACACGGTATCGAGGCTATCGTCGAGCATACATTGTTCGGTGCGTCCGAGCCATGACCGTCCGGTCTGCTATTAGTTCGTTAGTTCCTCTTAAAGTACTCTGTCTTAACAGGCCATGCCCTTATAGAACTTCCCCCAGTACTATCGATAAAAATGGACGCTTCTCCAAACGATACCGACGAGCGATGTTCACTTGACGAGGTATTCAAACTCCTGGCTGATACCCACAGACGCCACATCCTTATCCATCTCATCGAGACCGCAGATCAACCTGTGCCGCTCGAAACACTCGTCGAGCATCTCCAGACCCGCGCTAACACTAATCGTGAGCAGTTGCAAACTCATCTTCATCATCTCCATCTGCCCAAACTTGCTGATTATGGCGTAATCGAGTACAATTCCTCACTACAGCTCGTTTCGTACACGGAGCACCCACGTCTCGAAGCACTATTGCAGGTGGGACAAAGCCTCAGTGACCGGGACTATGAATCGGATGTGAACGAATCCAACTCGTAGCACTCTACGGATCGACGGCAGCAACGGAAACGGTCCGGTCAGAATGAATCGTAATGTGATACCCAATATACTCAAAGCTCACTTCTGGCGACCATGCTGATAGAGCGCTTCGAGTGCATTTGTGCCTGTTTTAGCAATATCGGCGTAGGAATCCCCTTGTGCAGTGCTTTGTCCGGGTCGACCTTCGTGACGTGATCCCACTGCGTCCATGGAGCCGCCATAGCTCACCGTAATGCAATGAGGCGCAAACTGCTTTCCCTTTATCTACGTAGAGTTCGAACTGTGAACTTGATCCACTCCCTATGAAGAGTGGATTGGTTGAGGCCCATTCGCCTCACTTCTTCATGTTGCACTAAGCAGAACTAGACGAGTCTGGTAAGTGTCTTGAGTGATGTATCTCCGTTTATGTCGTCAGAAAGTGGGACCTTGTCTTCAGGCTCAATAACGGAACTGTATTGCTTATTCGTGAGCCACCAGTTGCCGGATGTAATTCTTTTCGCAAGGTTAAACCACCACTCATATTGATTAGATAGTTATCATTATTGTGCAGCTCATGAAATGATATAACATATGAGTGACTCCGAATCAAACCCGGCTCGCACGTTCAAATCGGTCAACGAGGCGGTCCCCCGGTACGAATCGTTTCTCACAGTCGATGAACACCGAGAACGCAACCAGGCGCTCGCGTGCAACCACGATCATGTCACGTACGAGGAACACGGCGAGAGCAAGGGCGGAGAGACGATCTGGACGGTCACTATCGGCACGGGTGGCCGAAGTGCACTCTTGTTTGGGGCGCCTCACCCAAACGAGCCGATCGGCTCGATGACAATCGACTTTCTTATCCACGAACTCGCGACAAACGACGAGCTACGGGCGTCTTTGGACTACGAATTCGTCTGTATGCCGATTGCCGATATAGACGGTGTGCGACTCAATGAAGGATGGTTCGACGGGCCGTTCACGCTCTCGAACTATATCCAGAATTTCTACCGTCCACCGCCAGATGAGCAGGTCGAAGCAACATTCCCAGTCGTATATGAGAACTACTCGTTCGACGAACCGATACCGGCGACTCGTGTATTAGCAAATCTAATCAAAGCACACCAGCCAGACTTCATCTATAGTTTTCACAATCTCGAATTTGGGGGCTGTTACTACTACCTCACTGAGCCCCTCGAACCGCTTCACGACGTTCTGTTATCACTCCCAGAAGAGTATGGAGTCCCACCCCATCACGGTGAGCCAGAGTGGTTCGAGAACGACGCGTTTGATGATACCATCTATCGTCTTCGAACCTTCGAAGATCAATACGAGATGGTACACGAGGATGATGATACCGAACCCGAAGAGGTACTGCTCGGTGGCAATGCCTATGACTACGCTAACCGGTTCGATGACGATGTCGTTGAGTTCATCGTTGAACTCCCGTATTTCTACGACCCACAGATACAGGACCAGACTGAACTGAATCGCACCCGTGAGGATGTCATCCAAGAGGGTGTCGAGAGTCGGCGAAGACTCCTCGAAGAAATGGGGAATGTCGTCAAGTCCGTCGGTGAGTACCTGCCGGACACGCCGATGGCACGCGAGTCGATGGGGGTCGTCGCTCATTTCGAGGATGAAGGTGAGTCAAAAGTCGAATGGGCTGAATCAGCCTCCGAGACGGACAACCCAGCAACGGTTGCCCAGTACGTCGACGAGGGGTTTCTCAGACAGTGTTATGTGTTGAGATATGCTGGGATGTTGTTGCGGTCGATCGATCACACTGCAATGAGTGCTGACGAGGAAACACACGAGCAACTCATGGACGCAAAGGCAGTGCTCGAGGACATCTTGCACGACCGAATCAGCGAGATACGGGAGCACCTCAACTACGAGACGATTCCGATTTGGAAGCTCGTCGCGATTCAGGCTCGTGCGGGCTTAGTGTGTTTGGACTATCGGCAAGGGGCCGCTGATGAATGACTCGGTAAGATAGCGGACCAAGAACCGAGAATATTTTCACTGAGTCGCGTTCTGATACTGTTCTTGAGTGACCGTGTACCGATGGGCATTGGCGAGATCACCATTATTCGGCCGAAAATTCCTGAAGAGCCCATCGTACTGCCCACCGTACTGCTCAATGTATTTCTCAATTGCACGTCGTGACTGCTCGTTCCCTTCGAGAGTAAAGACTGCAAGCAGTTCGAGATCAAGCGTTTTGAAGACAATTTCTGTGAGTACTGCGGCTCGTTCGCCAGACAGACCACGTCCCCAGAACTGCTTTCGTAACCAGAGCCGAATTGTTCCCGTTCGACGACCCCAATGCACATCGATCCCAGTCATCCCCACAGGTTCGGAGGATTCGCGAAGGCGAAGCAAGTAACGAAAGTCCTCTCCTTGCTCCCAGTTTGATTCAGCATTAGTGAGTAGATCGTGAGTCTCTTTTGGTGTCTGATGAGGATCCCAGGGAAGGTACTCTGTCACGTCTTCGATACCAGGATCGCTGGAACAAATGTTATAGAGGTCGAAGAGATCGATGGCATCGTGAGTCAGTCGCTCGAAGATGAGGTGGTCGGTTTCGATTCGCTCAGGAATCATATCCGTAGTTGCTGGGTAGCTACTATGAAGATTCGGTGAAGAATCACGTATTGAGATGGATTGGAAAATTACACGAGTTGGGACGAATGCGAGGTTCAATTCGACAAAAGATGATTCTCCGAGAGCGTGGACTTATTAGTGATTTTGTTGGAATGTTCGTATGGATGTGAACCTCCGTGAGGCTGATCCAGCCGACGCACAGAGCATCTGTGCTGTCCACCTCGCGTCGATCGAGGGGTTAGCTGGACAGAGTTATACCGAAGTCCAGGTCTCAGCGTGGGGCCATGAGCGGAACCCCGAAGAGTATCCTATCACCGCTTCGGATACATACTTTCTTCTGGCCGAGAATGAGCATCGACTTCTGGGATTTGGATGGATGAAACCGAACGCCGATGGTTACTTCCAGAGCGATGTCTACGGAGAAATCACCGCTGTCTATGTCCATCCATCGGTTGCCCACCAAAGGATTGGATCCCAGATTTACACCGGATTAGAATCCTACGCTCGGGAGAAAAACATCGATTCGTTGGGACTGTGGGCATCTCTCAATGCGGTACCATTCTACGAAGCGCATGGATACACCCAGGTCATTGACCACGTACACGAGTTTGATGACAGCATCGAGGGGACTGTCGTGGAAATGCGCAAACCTCTCGAAGATTAAACAGGCGCCACGAGTCGCGCACAGATTGATTTGGAGGTGTCGGTGTGTCTCCATTTCCACGTATTATGTAGCAAAAAACCGGCTAGCGGTGAGACCGAACTCGTTTGAGAACCCGTTGTGCTAATTCCCGTTCGAAAACATTCGGTGGAAGTGTTTCAAACCACTTTGCATCAGTAATCGGCTCCCCTGGTTCGCCAAGATTATCCCCGATCTCAGGTGACGTGGGGTGTGCCGAGAAAAGAACAACATTGAATGACCGCGACTGACCATCGCATTCGACACAATTGTGGACCACTGCATGCGGACGATGAGGAACAATTTCGACGCCCGTTTCCTCCGCTACTTCTCGAATGGCTGTATCCGCCAGGTTTTCACCCGGGATAACAGAGCCACCCGGAAGCAACCACGACTCGTCGTCATCATGATACGCGAGGAGGATCCGATCATCGTCGTCGAGAACCACCGTTGTGACGACCCACCCAGCGGTGAATGCTTCATTATGGGCAAGGGCATCAAATGAGGCAGCATCGACGTGCTCAGTAACGGTGTCCTCGATTAGTTGTGAGTACTGTTCTCGCGGATCGCTCACGTCCATTCCTAATCAGCTAGATGAGAGCTAAATATTTAATATGGTCCATCAAGATAGTTTGAATGTCTTCTCTAGGCCGTAGCGACAGCACTCAGCTGTCAGCGGCCGACTGTCACACGTCACGTGGCATACCAGCTATGAAACGAGATGTCCACGACGACCTCGCAGCACAGTTTACGAGCTACCGAATCGTGCGCCAACTTCACGATATGCCGCCGCACGAAGTCCGTTGTCTAAGAGTACTTGTAAATAGAACTGAAATAGCCATATTTAAGATAATACGATAGATAGTCAATTATAAATGGACAAGGCCCTCCAACCGTTTGTTCACTCTCCCTCTAATAATCAATATTCAAATCACACTCTCACAGAGGAATGGTCGATAACGGCCAGAAATTTGCAACATCGTTCAGCAACGATTGAGCCACCTGTTTCCACGTCAGAGATCCGTTATCTGAGAATTGAACGAGGTGAGACGTATGTTGGGAAAGATAAGTAGTTGGTTACAGCACCGCCGGTTCGACGTGGATGCTGCAATTCTTGGCTTGCTCCTCGCACTAGGATTGTTTCCATTGCGATTTTTTGCTTCCCAGATCTATATCAAGACAATCCCCATTTTTCTCGGTCTCGGCTGTGCGCTGTACTTGCTCGCTGTTCGGAATAACCGAGCCTCTCCATATGCCTATCCATCGGTGTCTCGCTCGGTAGCACAGCTCCTGTCAATAATTGGCTTTGTAATTATGACCGTGATGGTAATCGAGGCACTCCACGCAGGGGAGCGGTCACCACTATTTCACATCCTTTCGGGAGGGACTGGTACACTCATCCTCTTACAGATCTTATTCGTCGACGACGAGGACTTCCGCCCGTCACTCCTGTTGATTCAGATCCTCTCACTTGCATTCGTCATCCGGTTTATGGCGCTGTATACGACACAGACGTACATTGGGATCGACATCTGGACCCATATGACACAGTTGGCACAAGGAGTATATAATCAGCATTCGCTCGCCGCGATGAATGGGAACAAGCACATTGCTGCTCCATTGTACCATCTGTTAGTTGTCTCGGCCTCGATGCTGTACGATGTCTCGCTCCGCAATGCCCTGTACCTCTCTGTGGGAGTGGTAATGCCGATGAGCATTCTGCTCGTGTACGGCGCAGCGAAGCTGATGACTCCGATTCGGTGGGCAGTGTTTGCCGCGATGCTCTACTCGTTTAGTGATTATTTCTTCGAGTGGGGAATTCATCTCATCCCAACGAGTCACGGTCTTTTGTTCTTTATTGCAATTATTTTCGGGCTATTGCGAATCATGCAATTAGACTACGATGCACGCGATTTCGGTTTGCTCGTTTTCCTGTCGGTCGCAATTATCCTTACTCATCAAGTGTCGACATTTATCATGCTCGTCGTCCTGCTTTCAGGGCTGCTTGCCCAGCTACTTCTCCGGTCCAATCTGCTTCAAGCCACAGCACAACGGCCGGGGAAATACCGTAAGCGAGAGCAAGTCAATCTGGCAGGATTGCTCACGTTTGATTTAGGGCTCATGACGTTCATGTGGTCATTCACGCCATACAACGGCAATTCATTCATGGAAACGGTCCTCTTGTATCTCGAAGAGACGTTGGTCTCGAGTGCTGGGTTTTTACAGCTCGCAGAGAACAATTCGAATGCGATTTCGCTCCCTCCACCAACGTTTACACAGCAGGTTGTGACGTATATCGATACGATGGGTTTCCTGATTCTCTTCGGGTTAACTGTCGTTGGCTGTCTGTATATCTTGCGCCGGAAACGGATGACCCATTCACAGTTCACACTCCTATTTGCGACTGTTGTGATGACGGTTTTTACACTGGGATTGCCAATGTTCGGTATTCGGAACTTCATTCCTCAACGCTGGTTTGCGTTTCTCTACGTGCCGATGGCCATTCTTGCTGCCTTCGGAGTGAAGTATCTGGTGAACAACCTGAATCGCCAAATCCTGGTTGCGACCTTGCTCGTCGTTGCGATGCTCTATCCGAGTGTGATGGTGATATCTAGCCATGGAACTATTGACAGTCCGCTGTTTCCGGATGAGCAAGGACAACTAACATACACAGAATCCGAAATCGTCGCTGTTCACACGATTGGAACACTAGCTGGATCATCGGAGTCCGCGCCAGATTCACCAGTCCTTCGGATGGACCAACCCTACAATACCGTATTCAATCGTACTGGTGCGTATCCTGCGGATGTGATCAATCTCTCGGTGACTGGTGGGGCGACAAACCACCCCATGACGGTGTATCGCACGGCCCAATCGTCAGCGTCCCCGAAATTTGTACTCGTGAACCGGAGTGCAAATGCGAGTGTTCCCGTTCGCCGGTCTATTCTCAAAGAGCGAATTTGCCGGCCAAATCAGAGTGTACTCTACAACAATGGTGAGGTTCTGCTCTGTGTGAATAGGACAATCTGAGGCAGCTTCTTTGCCCGCTTCTGCTAACGAGGTTGGATAGCAGAAACTCCTACGGAAAACAGTTACCGGAATTCCGCAGTAATATCTTGTTGTAGAATTTGGACATCAACATTGAAAGAGCTTCCGATAGATTATTAATATACAGCAATGAGGAATCAGTTACTGCAGTACGTCACAGAATGGCGGACATGGTGGGACCTTGCGGCGATAGCGTTTCTTATCGCGTCGCTATCTCTTCTGCTCCGTCTGTCGATCCCGCATGCTCTCTTGGTTATGCGGTGGGGATTTCTTGGGTCAATCGTGCTCTTTTTCATCGGCTTTGGCTGCCTTCATTGGACCCAAGAATCATCGAGGTCCTCATAATGAAATTCTCGAGGGAGCCAAAGGTAAAGCGAAGGATGGTTTGACTGTGGCTGTGGTGATCGGCCTACTGCTCTTGGTAGCCTCAGGAGACGTGGACAGACCTAATTTCGATGAAGTGGAACAATCGAGAGAGACACAACTAACTTCAGGAAGAGTACAGGACGCGTAGCTAACGGTCTAATGGGCACTGTCTAGATAAGGACGAGCAGGTCGAAGAGCTAGTTGTTCATGCTACTCTCAAACCTGCTCGTCCTTATCTAGACAGTGCCTCTAAATAAGAAATGTCAAGCGAAAACGGTACGATCGACGAGGTTTTATGTACAATTCAAAAGCGACCGATTCTTGAACAAGAGTGGCTCCACTGTGAGAAGACGGGACCCGGCTACTTTACCAGAAATATAATCATCGTGTTGACAAATAGTTCGGTAGCTATACACGGGAGAGACATTGAAACGCCATTCTACAACGGTATTTCTTAACTAGACAATCAGATTTTTCGTTATTCCTATAATCACTGGAGACGACTCTAATCGCCCGACAACCGGATACCAGTCGAGAAAGAGCTCAACTAGACGGTTCCTGGCTCGCTATTCTTCGATGAAAATAATTTTATCTATATTATGGTTCTTGGAGTATAGATTATCCACCCAATCTTGTACTAGAGAACTTTCCTATTCGCACTTTTATTGATATTGCCGTTGTCGTATGCAATAATATCTAATATTGCCTGATTCGTGGAAATATGCTGTCCTGCGACCGAGTGACTGAACCGTAACTTTCGTTTTGCATCAACAGCCCCAGCAGTATCCACATTTGAATAATCTATTCCTTTGTAATGCCACAGCGAGTTCGGAGCATTCCCGTTTGAAGAAAGTGATCTATAAGTAACGTTATTGTTACTGGGGTAATAGTCACAGTCCAGAGTCATAGATGCTTTCCAGATTGTCGTGTTTGTCTCCTTTACCTTATGTGTATACGACACGCTAGGAGATATGGGAATGGATTTAGGAGTGATAGCATTCTCTGGGCTGATTTCCGTTGTCGTGACTCGCTCGTACGCATCTCTCACCAATTCGAGTTGCTTTTCGTCCAATTCACTGTAAGCTTTGACGACACTGTCGGTTTCTCCTTGTTCAAGCGACCGTGTCACGAACTCATCGACCTGATTGGGCTTGTTCTCAACGACCATATCGGCCGAAACTGCGTCATCTTGACTGGGCGTTGCACTACTTAGGCCGCCAAGTAGACCGACGCTAGCCGTAACTCCAAGACCTTTGACTACGTTCCGTCTGTTCAGCTGATTGCGTTTATCTTTCGCCATAGGCTACAAAATTCTATTACTTCCACCTCAATATAATATTTTTGTATTTAATGAATATAAATAATATAAAATATAGAATTTATATATTTAGTATAGTGTGATAAGAAAATATTCCAGATAAGTACGATAACTGTTGTTTTGATGGACCTGGATTTATACTCGTTCAATACGCTTAGAAGGACAGGTTTAAGCAATCAGGGCGAAGTTCTAACCGTGAAGAATGCGTGTGCATTTTACTAAACTACTCTCGGTTTCACGAAGAGAGTACCAAACTATTCTTAGCCGACGACTGTTTCTAATCGTCTCCATTACTGCTTTCGCTGTAGGGTTGGCAACAACTTCATTACGACCAACGACTGTCCAGACACTCGGTGGGGCGACACCCATTGCAGACGTTCAGGGGACAATTGCTTTGTTAGTACCATTCGTTGCAGCTACATTTGGTTACCGTGCGGTCGTTGGCGAACGGGAGTCCGGAACAATTCGCATTCTCGCGGGAACCCGTCTTTCCCGCACGGATATCATCCTCGGAAAAATCGTCGGACAAACAGTTGCAACATTCACACCAGTTATCTTTGGAACCACTCTTGTCGTCGTCGTCGATATATTCTCATTGAATAGGTTTTCCGTTGGAATCGCTCTTGAGTTCGTAATAGTGGCACTAATATACACTTTTGCCGTCGTCGCTATCATCGTCTCTATCTCGACGCTTGCCTCCTCATCGGTTCAATCAGCAGTCCTCATCGGTATCACCGTGCTTGCTGGATTGCTATTATGGAGCGATTTGATGGTGATTTTCCTTTGGGATACGTTTACAGGCACAGTTCCTGGGAATAGTTTGCGGTATCCGAACATCTTCGAGCTAGCTTCCCGATTGTCACCGAATGATGCCTACTATGTCCTCACTAATTGGATTCTCGATGTACCAATCGGAACGGATAGTGCCGTTACTCAACTTACTGGGCCATTGAATGAAGGTGTAAAAGGAGAGTCACGACCTCTCTATCTCACACCGTGGTTCTCTCTTATACCTCTTGTTGGTTGGCCATTTGTGTTAGTGTTATTCTCACTTCTAACGTTTGAAAATAGATCACTTACTGTCCGGCCCGATGAGAAATTTAACTGGGTTCGCCGACTGCAAATCCCATGGAATCGTCTATCTAATTGGGTTTCTTTTGGGAACATCCTTAGCAGAAGAGATCTCTTCTCTTGGCTCCCCGGACGATGGCAGTCGATCGCACAACGTGAGTTCCGTATCCTCTCACGATCACCTGGAATCTGGCTCCTCGGTGTTCTCATTTTCGTAACCAGCATCTCCAGTCTCGCTGTTCAAGATATCGTCAAGAACTATCTTGGTCCACTCGTCCCATTAGCTGTTTTGCAAACTCCTGGAATTACATTGTTCGCAGGTAGTGGTGCCGTATTTTTCACATTCCGTGCACTGTCCGAAGAGCGTCGTTCGGGAAGTATTCGCTTGACAGCGGGAACAAAAGCGTCGCGTGCTGACGTCATTATTGGTGTCCTTATTGGACGTACAATTGCTTTCGTAATTCCTGTACTGATAGCAATTGTACTCACCTGTGTCGTTGCAATTCCGCAGTACAGTGCTGTTCCTCCAGTGCAGTTACTCGAGTTTCTCGCGGCGAGCGTGGGATTTTTGTTCGCAATGGCTGCTGTTGGAGTTGCGATCTCTACGCTTAGCCGACATCGAGTTGTCGTTGGTGGGTTAGCATTTTTATTCGTTGCTCTGCCGTTTTATTGGGAACCACTAATAAATTCGTTTTATAGTATTGCAACCGGGAACACGGTCGATCTCGTCCACCCACCACAGGATCCGACATACTTCCTACTTAAATGGTTGTTGCCACAGAATTTGTATCGCGTTCTCACGAACTGGCTCCTTGGTGTTCCAAATTCGAGTGGAACTGCCCTTTTTGTTACATCAGACATGTTACAACAATCCACCGTCTCGAATATCACAACAGTGGGGTCTGTATTTGGGACAAATATACCGGTTTGGTACCTTCATCCAATTATAGCCGTGGTTGGCTTGATGCTCGTGCTTGGAGTCTCGCAGATCTTCTCTGTTCTTGTCTTCTCTCGTAGCGATTTAGATTAGTTCTTGGGTGTATTGTCAGCTAACATGATGAAAGCATCTTCGATGGTCTCGTTTTCGACGTGGAAGTCAGAAACAGAAAGATCAAATTCGAAGATTAATTCGAGGATTCTGAACTGGTCTTCGGGTCGACAGATGATTGTCACCCCTTTCTCTTTCTCGTTGATTCCAGTGACGGATTCCATATCTTCGAGAAGCCGATGGAGTTTCTCTGGTAGCGGCGTGTCGATTGACAGCCGTCGTTCAGTTCTAACAGTTTTCCGGAGCTCCGTGGGAGTTCCTTCGAAAAGAAGTGTTCCATCGTCCAGTAAGCCAACTCGATCGCAGACACGTTCGACTTGATCGAGAACGTGGGATGAAAACAAGACAGTTGCGCCGCGCTCGCGCTCGTCAGCGACGATCTCTCGGACTAGACGAACACCATGCGGGTCAAGACCAGAGAATGGTTCATCGAGAATGAGTAGATCTGGCTTCCCTGCGATAGCCATTGCGAGCCCGAGGCGCTGTTGCATACCCTTTGAGTAGTTGCTAGCATACTCATCAGCTGCACTGTGGAGTCCAACCCGGTCAAAAATGAGGTCAATATCGTCGCAATCATCATTTGCGTCGAGAATATATTTGACGTGTTCACGCCCTGTAAGCCGCTGATACACGCCAAATCGGTCTGGAAGAATTCCGGTCCGTGAGTGGATGGTTTCGGACTCTGTCTGCACATCGAGGTCAAAGACTGTTGCACTACCACTGGTGGGTCGTGTGTAGTCCATTAACATATCGATGGTGGTCGATTTTCCGGCTCCGTTCGGCCCCAAAAAACCATACACTTCTCCGCTTTTGATGGTGAGTGAAAGATTGTCGACGACTGTTTTGTTATTATATGATTTCGTGAGATTAGTAGTGTTAACTGCAATCATATTAGAGCATTATCGAGCAAATTAAAAAATATACTCATCTCTTTGGCCGAACAGCATTGCTCTGTAGGGTGTTAGGACATCACGATCTACTTCGTGGATAGAAGTACGATCACGGCACATAGTTTGATAAACCAGATGAAGGCCTTAATCTCTACGTGATGTGTCTGATAAGTTCGAAGATATTGGGCGTCGTCTTATTAGACCAGTTTGTTAAGCGAGCAATCCGTTGGTCTTGGTGCGTATATCCAAGGAATCGCTCACCGAGATGTTAGAACGGAGAATTGTGTATATCGAAACCAGGAAAGCAGCTAGCATCGCATTACGAATCATACATAGATTGAGTCGGGGGTCCCGGGGTGGTGTTACTTCCGCTTATGGAATTAACAGGCAGAAAATCAGGTCCAGTCTTCTTGTTTGTCCTCGTCAGTGAAGGTATTGTCAATCGCATTGAGTAGACTACCAGATGGCACTTCTGGCTTGGTGGCGATTACTGCCATCAATTCCCACGCTCGTTGTTGCCGATCTAAATCAAATTGTTTGGTGGGTTCATCGCCAGCCATACCACACGTGAATACATATAGCGTTAGTATGATCTACTAATCCATGTGAATACCTATATCATACAAAAACGAGTGAGAGATGAACAAGAGAAGGCCGAAAGCGTTCGCTGGTCGGTAATGTACGAGACGGTCAATTGGCGTGCCATGAATAAAAAAGACTGAAGCGGTGGATACAAGCCATCCAGTTTGCTAGTTTTGATTTGATGGCGACCCAACAACTGTCTCTTCAGTGTTCCTGTACCCCGGCATACAAAACGTGGGCAAAGCCAGAAGGAGAAATACCCCCATCTGCAGCAATTATTGAAGGACTCGCTGAAGTCGAAGACGCCAATCCATTAGAACTCGATCCGCTGCTTGAGCAGATTGACCTTGATGCTGTTGATCAACTGTTGGACCACTCTGACGGAGCCCAATCAGCACTTCTTAGTTACTCTCTTGGTCGCTGGAACGTGTTTGTTCGACAGGATGGACACATTCTCATCTGTGACTCTGACCGGCAAACAGATCCGTCGCCTATATTCGACTGAGTTAGCACGGAGAAATTCATGTTGATTCATATAGGGCGTAGGTAGAGTAACATCGAGAGCGCTACCTACCATACCAGGGTAAAAACAGCTGAAGTGGTGGTTAGTTCCGCAGTTCCTTTCGGCCCGTTCTCACGCATGGCCAACACGGGAACCCATTGAGGCCGCCACAGTCACAGTCTTCAGGGTTGGTATCGTCGTCCTCGGATGGGAAGGCCTCAAGCGTCCCGTCGTCGGTTGCATTCTCAACGGCAGCCATGTATTTGCAAAAGGCGTTCCGGTGGACGTGGTGCGGGCAGGTGCAGGCCATCAGTTCCTCAGTCACATCGTCGATGGAGACTGTGCACTGGTGGTCTGCGGGCTTGTCGTGGCTCTCGTTGGTAGCTTCGACGAGCCTAGAGATCGGTTGAAAGAAAACTGTTGGGCTTGTGCGCGGTTTTGTGCCGTCTCATGAGCGTTACAAGCTTGGGTCAGAATGCCCCTAACGATGAACTATAATTCCGACAGACAAATTATCAACCATTCTAAATTATAGACATTCATTTGACAATGAGTATGTAATACTGACGGCGGTGTACCGTGACTCCGAAACGAATGTTTATGGGATCAGATGTCGATCTACTGACTCATGGGTCTCATTAATGTGTTACTGCCCCAGCCCATAGGAGGTCAGTCCTAAATGTGTACTCGTCTCTCCTATCTAGGACCTGACGATCGGACTCTCACTGCCCGATCAATGGATTGGAAAGAAGATATCGGAACGAACATCTGGACGCTTCCCCGTGGCATCGAGCGCGATGGCAAGGTTGGTCCAGCCTCGATGAGCTGGACAGCTCAATATGGAAGTGTGGTCGCTACCGCCTATGAAGTGATCACGACTGATGGCATGAACGAAGCTGGTTTAGTAGCCAACTTGCTTTGGTTGCCCGAGTCGGAATATCCAGATTGGAATGGCGACTCACCAGCCATGTCAATCTCGTTGTGGGCACAGTACATGCTGGATAATTTCGAGACAGTCGCCAAGGCTGTAGAGTATGTTCGTCGCGAGGATTTTATAGTTGTAACCGATCAAGTTCCGGGCCAAGATCGGTTGGCGGCACTGCATCTATCTCTATCAGATGCCACGGGAGACAGTGCGATTATGGAATATATCGATGGCGAGTTGGTCATTCACCATAACCGTGAGTATCAAGTCATGACCAACTCGCCGACTTTCGACAAACAGCTTGCATTAGCCGAGTACTGGGACCAGATCGGTGGCACGGTCATGCTACCGGGAACAAACCGGCCAGCCGACCGGTTCACGAGAGCCCGTTTCTACACCAACGCGATTCCCCAGGTCGAAGATCGCCGTACCGCGACTGCCAGTGTATTTAGTGTAATTCGAAATGTATCGGTGCCTCACGGTATCAGCACTCCGGATGCACCGCATATTTCGTCAACACGCTGGCGAACGGTTGTGGATCATAAAGATTTAATTTACTACTTTGAATCTGCGCTTACGCCCAACGTCTTTTGGGTAGAATTAGACAATATCGACGTCTCATCTGAAGCCGATGCACAAGTCCTCAATCTGGGACCGAATCAGTCTAACACCTTCTCCGGTGAAGTGTCCGATCAAATGGTTACAAGCGAACCATTCTCGTTTCTCGGAGTTACTGCCGAGTAGTAAGCACGTTATTGGGCCGTCGAACACCGAATATAGGCAAAGTAACCGTCACAGACCACTATTTTGGGTGGTGGATTTTTTGCCGTTTTGCGATGAGTGTTCTTCGATCGAGTAAATGATGTCCAGCGTAATCGTATGAGACTTCTTCTGCAGAGGTCACGTGATTGCTCTTGATAGTACGGAGAATCGCGATACGGAAGTACTCCTCTCACGATCTTGTTTAAAGCGAAAACACAACCCTAACCGGATACATCGTATGTATTCGGAGTTCAACGACAGTTACACGTGCTCGCATTCTGGAGGGTGATGATGTGCTACCAGAACTGTGTTTGAACGATTTTACGCTTTTTTACCCTTCTTCATGAACTGCGTTCGGGAAAACAATGAGTCAAGCTACAAGCGTCGACACGAGTTTAGAGCAATTCCACGGCGGGGTGGTAGCAGGAGCCATCATCGTAGTACTCGGTTTTCTTGCAATCCTATTCCCATTTTTCGCGGAAATATCGGTATCGGTACTTTTTGGTGCGCTCTTGGTTGTCGGTGGAACCGTTCACGTTGGGCATGCATTCTCGGTTGGTAGTTTCTGGGGAGTTGTCTGGCAAGTTCTCCTCGGGATTCTTTACGGCATCGTGGGAATCATGTTCTTAGCGAATCCAGTTGTCGGTCTCACGTCGCTAACGATTCTTGCGATTGCGTCCTTCATCGTTGATGGGGTCGTTGAAATCGGGTGGGCAGTAGCGGGTCGGGGGAATAGACGATGGATTTGGCTCCTTGCAAGCGGTATCCTATCGCTAATCGTCGCTAGCCTGCTCTGGGTTGGGTTTCTGGCCACAGCAGTGTGGGCGGTTGATTTCTCGTGAGTATGACATTGAGCATATTTTTGCCTTTGATCGGGATTTCACGACGCTTGGGCTGACTCGCGTGCCTGCGGATATTCACTTTCCGGAGTGACGTTGGTTTGGGGATTGAGGATGGCTTTAGCTGGCTGATTTGTGTGCGTCTTCTGTCCCGTGATACAGTCAAAGATACCAGCGTGCACTCATTCGTCCGGTAGTATTTTCAACAACTGCGAGGAACTAGTGAGTATGGCGACACGTACTGAATCTCGGGGGGGTCTATCGAACGATGAACGCCCCGACACGCTCTATGCGTTCGTCGCTGGTCTCTACGTTGCCATCCTCCTTACCCCGATAGCCATTCTGGGGATTTCAACGGTTAGCACGGACGGTGCCACCCTATACGTCAGCTTCCTTGTTTCTATCACTCTCTTGGGAATCATTGCTGGGTGGCTTATTTCTCACACAGCTGGACTCGCAGTTCGGCTTGGTCGCCACGACATGGTCTGGCTGCTCGTTACGGTTCCGTTTGTTCCATTCGTCGGTGTTTTTGCAGCAGCAGGAATCGGAATTTCACCACCCGGTATTGCAGTTGTACTTGCAATGGTGACGATGATCGGTGGGATGTTTACGAGTCTGCCTCTCGTCACGATGAGCCGAAATAGATACACTACTGCTGCTGTTGCAGGGACGACTGAAATTACAGAATGGGAGGCACGGTGGCCACGACGGTGGCGACAGATCTCGTATGGCGCGATGATTATTGCAATGGTCGGTGGCGCTGTTGGAATGGTCGCCGAAGTTGTGTTTGGAGTTGACTGGGCGGGAAACCTCTACTTGCTGCTTTTTGTCTGGGCACCGCTTGCAGGAGCAGCGAACCCACGGACGTTTCGGGTTACAGATGCTGGCCTCGTCGTTGAGCGACCGATGCTGCATCGATTCCGACCGTGGACAGCGTTCACAGGCTATTCACTCAGCGACGAGGCGCTGGTGTTACACCGAAAGCGGTGGTGGCGTCAGAACCTCCGGTGTGATCGAGACGATATCGAAGATATCGATGCAGTCATTGCAGCACTCGATACGGTGATAGCTGACCACACTAGTTCATTCTCAAAAAATGTATGACTGTCTTATTTTTTAACAGTTGCACAAAGCATTTACCGAACCCCACGAAGCCACTGATTGTGGCGCGGTCATTGCTGGCACCCTGAATGGGTCCACACTGTGGGTCTGGCGCCATCACTCTCGATCCATACTCCCCCTTGCGCCTGCCACCCTCTCTTTCCTGCTCGAACGCGTGCCATTCTCTGCCCGAGCAGGAATCAAACATTCATAGCGCATTCACTGCCCCGATTTTCCAACAGGCCTACGGCTCAATGATTTTTGAAAACCAGGTCTCCAAGAGACCGATCAGAATACTGGCAAACCCAGTTCCATCGCTCCAGAAGGCGACCTCGTTTTGAGTCCTATCGTGGGTTGGAACGAGGACACTCATGAGAATAACATCGGAATCGATTGCCAGAACACGGCCACTCCGATCATTGTCGTCCGGCTTCATCGGGAACTGGCACGCCTCGAGACCGCGCTCTTCGAAAAGCTCACAAACCTCGGGATTCCCACTCGTGATGAAGACATCGATACCATCCGCTTGTGCCTTCGAAAGCGCCGTGACCACATTGTCGTCCAGTATTATCGGATCGCGTGCGCCGAAGATAATCCGGTTGTTCGCGTTGCTGGTGAGTTGGGTGACACGATCGTTGATCGTCTCTTGGCCCTTGAGCGTCCAAATATCTTCTTGGGTTTCCGTTTCGTCGATCGGCTGTTGTTGCAGAGAATCGAGTGCCTCGAAGGCGCGATCCTGCTCACGCTCGATCTTGGCCTGTAGATGGGCACGCGCTTCGTCCAGTCCCACGGCACGGAACTGTTGGGGGTTGGATTGTTGAACATCCACCAAACCCAGTTCTTCTAACCCATCGGCGGCCCCGTAGACCTGTGAACGCGGCACGTCGCTGGTTTCGCTGATCTCGCTCGCGGTCGCCTTATCGATCGGCTGCAGGGCACAGAATACCTGTGCCTCGTACTTGGAGAGTCCCAGTCGCTGTAGCGCAGCTATCGCGTCGGCTTCCGTCGAATCAGTCATTCGTTGCTCCCACATTATCCACGGTAGATTTGTCTGCCGGTTCGGCCGTCATCGAACCACCTGGTCCCAAGTACCGGGTCCACAGGGCGAGTAGGCTGGGTAGCACGAAGACACTCGCAAGGAACGAGTAGATGATCGTGAGACCCGTAATGATTCCAAACTGCTGGAGGGGAGGCAAGATGGCGAACACGAGGACACCAAACCCGCCCACGGTAGTCGCGGCACTGCCGAGAAGTGCCCCACCAGTACCGGTGACGCTCTTTCGCATTGCAACCCACACCGACGGTTGCTCGTTGAGCTCGTGGATATAGCGCTCGCTGAGATGAATACTGTAGGCGATTCCCAGTCCGACGGTCAGGCTGGTGATCAGTCCGGTTATCACGTTGAACGAGATTCCGAGGAGGTACATCGTCCCAAGAATCCAGGAGACGCTGAACGCCACAGGAAGCATCGTGATGAAACCAAGCGTTGCACTTCCGTGCAGGAAGTAGTACGTGATCATCAGGAAGATAAACGTCGCTCCGAGCGTGATGAGGAGACTTTCGATGACCGAGTTGAGCAGTTGGTCTTGAACGATCTTGAAGATGATCGGCTGCCCCGTCGCGACAGCACTGAGAGTGCTTTCCTGTTCAACCGTCTCGGCAACTGCTTTCATCTGCTCGCTAACCGCACCACCGCTTGCGCTGCCCTTGACCGAGACCGTCATGTGAATCGCTTTATACTGACCGTCATCGGTACGATAGAGCACACCTTTTGCTTGGTCGGGGGCGACAGTATACAGTTTGTCGTAGACCGACTTCAGGTTCCGATCCGGGACACCATCACCATTCGTGTCCGCATTTTCGAACGTCGTTTTGAACGAATCGTTCTCGTTCGCGACGGACCGCATAACGGACAACGGACTATCGATGTCGGGGTCTCCACTGGAGAGAACGACCGTTGAATCCTTCTCGGCCGCTTCGTTCTCTGCTTTTTCAACCGTTTCGAGCGTGGATGGCTGGGTTATATCTCCTCGTATCAGTATCTCCGCGTTGGAATCCTGGCGAAGGAAATTGTTGTTCACGTATTCCAGCGAGGATTTTACCGTATACTCTCCGGGGGCGAAGGGTTCCGGCAATTCGGTCAGTACGCCCGACGGATTGCTCGCCAGGAAATCCTCCTGCGAGAAGCTCGTATCGACTTGTGCTGCACCAGCACCGCCGAGGACGGTGAGAATCACGGCGATGGCAAGTACGATGCGTGGCGCTTTCCGAGCTACCGTCGCACCGCCAGCGAGCACCGCGCCAAGTCGTCCACCTCCGGTCCCGAACGCTCTTTTTTCCCGGTCCCAACCGCGGGCTTCCAAGAACGAATCGAGTTCGGTTTTCAGAGCGGGAATGAGCATGCCGAAGATGATCAATGCCGCCGTAATCCCGACGGAACTCACGATACCGAACTGACGAATCGGGGGCACGTCGCTGACGAGATTCGAGAGGAATCCGATCACAGCGGTTACAGTCACGAGAATCAACGCGATTCCGAGACTCGATAACGTAACCTTCATCGACCGTTCGACGCCTTCAGTACGACCTCGTTCCTCGCGATGGCGCATGAAGACGTGGATGGCGTAATCGATTGAGAGACCGATCAGTAACACTGGGACCGCGATGAATATCTGGTTGAAGTTGATACCGGTCCAGCCCATGAAACCGAACGTCCACACGAGAACGAGGGCGATGCCGAAGAGTCCCAGAACGATGTCGAGAAGATCCCGATAGGCAAATATCAAGACGCCGAGAACGAAGATGACCGCTAGGGGTCCGACGATAAGAATACTGTCGCTCATCGAACGCTGAGTCTCGTCCGAAATAATGCCGCTTCCGAAGACGAGGACGCTTGACTGGTCTGTCTTGAACTGCTCGTGAGCGATCGTCTGCATGGCGAGCTGTGAATTCATGATCCGATCGCTCGACGTCTGACTACTGGTGGTTTCACCCTCCGTCTGTTGGGTGGCAACGATCATCGTCGCGTTCGCGTCCGTGCTCCCGACTTTGTAGCTGGTCGGCATGAACGCGAACGCGCCGTCACCACCGGCACTTGCACCACCAAAACTGGAGTTCTCGGCCAGAATGGTCGTGGTCGCGTTATCGATTTCCGACTGGTTGTGTGATTCGAGGATCGACAGCTGCTCGGAAAGAGTGAAATTAGTCCCGTTTTGGAGTGCTTGCTGCTCGTTCTTGAGTTCCTGTCCGTCCTCTTTGAGCGATTCCTGAGCGTCTTTGAAATTGTTGAACTGCTCTTGGAGCTGTTGACCCTCTTCTTTGAGCTGCTCGGAATCGTTCTCCAACTCCGCTTGTGCTTCTTTCAGCTCTTGAGAGTTCTCTTGAAGTCGTTGTGAATCTTCCTTGAGTTGCGCACCGCGCTCCTTGAGCTGCTGTGAATCCGCTTCGAGCGCGGCCTGTTTTTCCTGCAGTTCCTCTTTGTCCTGCTGGAGTGCGCTAAATGCTTGCTGAAGCTTCTTGCCTTCTTGCTGTAGTTCAGCCGACCGCTCTTCCAGTTCAGCACGTTCGGCCTGCAACTGTTCTGCACTTTCTTGGAGCTGTTCGGATTGCTGTTCGAGTTCTGCCTTATCCGACTCGAGTTCGGCTGCTCGCTGTTCGAGTTGTTGGGCATCCTCTTCGAGCTCTTGGCGGTTCTGCTGGAGTGCAGCCAATTCGTTCGCGAGTTGAGCTTGGTCGGCTTTCAATTCGGCCTGCTCTTCTCGAAGAGAATCGAGACGCTGCTCGTACTCGGTATCGTTGATCGTACCATTCTGGTGGGCCTCCTCGATGGTTGCCCGTCGCTCTTGCAAACTCTCATTCCGCGCTGCAAGCTCCCGTTGGGTCTGATTGAGTTCTTGACCCCGTGCTTCCAAATTCGACTGGCGTTGTTCGAGCTCGGCTCGGCTCTCGTTGAGCTCCTGAGCACGTTGTTTGAGTTCCTCGCTCTGATTCTGGAGCTGTGCTTTGCTCTCGTTCAACTGTTGGGCTTGCGCTTGTAGCTCCTGGCCCTTCACTTGAAGCTGTACCTTGCTCTCGTTAAGCTCGTCAGAGCGTTGTTGGAGTTTTTGTCCACGTCGTTTGAGTTCCTGGCCCTCCTCTTTGAGCTCTTCACCGCGCTGTTGGAGTTCCTGTTTACTCCGATTGAGTTCGTCCGAGCGCTGTTGGAGTTCCTCTCCTCGCGCTTGCAGCTCTTCGCCCCGCTCTTTCAACTGCTCTCCCCGTTGCTGGAGTTCTTCTTTACTCTCGTTGAGTTGTTTCGAGCGGTTCTGAAGCTGTTTACCCCATTCGGTGAGATTTCCCTTTCGTTCCTGGAGGTTTTCGCCACGAGATTTGAGCTCTTCCGCTTTGTCTAATTGATTAACCGTTGTGGCGAGGATATTCGCTATCCCAACCGTTGGAGAGTCTTCGGTGAGAGTTTCGTTTACGGTGCTATTATTTCGCAGTGCTTGCTGTAACTTGATTTGATTTTTGAGTGATTCCTTAGAGAGAGTATTGTTATCACGGACGATTATTTGAGCGCTCGTCGTGTTGTTCGATCCCGTCGAAAAGTTCTCGCTAATGTAACTCTGTGCCTTCGCGGCAGAACTGCTATCACTTTGAAACGAATCGAGGGAAGAGGATTGTCCTACCATCGACGCACCCGATCCGAGAATCAACGAAAAGACGAGTAGAGTGACGATAAAAAGACGACTGTGTGTGACGATCTTGTCGCCGAGTTTGTCAGATAGTGACATTTTCACCACGTTTTCTGCGGCCTCTCAGTTTTGTTTGTAGCTGCCTACTCACAACCATTGTCGGTATTCTCCTACTCACAACAGTCCCATATTCTTTCCGAATTCTAAGAAGTATTATTGAAATATGATGTGAAAATCAGAGAATTCCTTCAGGAGGATGTAGAAATGCAGAGGGCAGCATATGGATCCATCACTTTTACCACCACTCGGGATTATATGGTTTCTATATTATCACTACGGATGCGAACGGACGTGGATTTTGTTTTTCTCGATACGGTGGGGGAAAACATCCAGATCACTGCCAAACTGACATCTGGGATATGATTTTTGAAACCTACACTGCGGGGTATCAAGCGAAACCACCTTCGTGAGGAGACCGATACGGTGAGACAGGATAGAGTGAGTGCGATGAATAAGGCCGATTTGTAGGGCAAACGAGTGGAGACGTATCTTTCGAGTGATTCGTGAGTCGGAGCTTCCAGCAGTGACTGCTCGGTGGGTCGCAGATACAGTTGAAATGGAACCGCGACCAGTGCATCACCGGCTCGAGGAGTCGCATGAACAAGGAGAATTGAAACGGAAGAAAATTGAGTCCACGGGTTGTTATCTGGTGGATTCCGGACGATGAGGGTACCACGTCGAATAGGATGGTTAGCACGCGAGAGCGGTCAAATTCGTGCGCTATTGCATCGGTTTGCGACTGACGAAGCCGCGGTCGATATTGAGACTGCAGTTATCTACTTTCGGGCGTGTGCTCGTCGCAACTAATAAAGGGGCACAGAGAGTATGTTCACAACAGAAATGGCGTCTAGTACCGATTCCTCAGAGACGGTCGATGCAGAAGTCCGCCGACTATACGAACAATATCAGTCGGCAGAGAGCGATGAGGAGCGGCAGAAAATTGCCCTTGAAATGGGGAAACTCGATGGACGTCGTCACGCCGACATCTACGCGGCTCTTGAGGGTGAGTGACTACAATTTTACAAGAGTATTGTACGTCTATCAATTTGAGGAGCACACTGCTAAGAGATGAAAACCATTTGTGTTAGTAGTAAAGAGCACCTGTCGAGGAGGAGCTAAACTAGACAGTGCCCTGCCAGCCTTTCGTTATCAGATGAGCTCCGAAAAAGCAATTGGAGATACCTTTTTCAGCGGGAAGCTGGCTGGCTGAACTTCGAGAGACCACACGTGTGTCTTCTCGCCAATCCCTTGAACAAGTCGGGGGCTACAGCAGACAATTAAATTGGTTGCTTGTAGACGTAACTGGCTTGGTCCATTTCGGCACGATCCTCATAGAATCGATGTGCCTCCTCGCGTTGGAGCCCCGATGAGAGGGCAACGAGTTCGCAGTCGTGTTGTTCAGCCCACTCTTCAACAAACGAGAGAAGTTCTAACCCATGACCTTCAGACCGATGATCTATATCCGTTACGAGTTCGTGAACCCAAACGTGGCGACCGTAGTACATGGTGACACGGATTTCGACTCCAGCTAGTGAGACGATTTTATCGTTTACAGAGACGGCAAACAGTCGGTATCCGTTGTCAGTCATCTCACGCAGATACTCAAGGTAGGACTCCTCGTTAAGGTGAGTTCGGAGTTGTTCCATCACTTGGAATGCATCCAGCCACTCAGCTTCGGATTCCAATTCGTAGATCTTCGACTCAGTCATCACCTTGCACAAGTAGTGAAAGTTACTAATTGATTTGGGTAACGTCAAAACAGCCAATATTCGTTTTGGACGCAGTGTTTCTTTTGGATTTAAGTACTTGACGAAAAAGTTGGTTTAGTACTCATGTGGCATTTTTGTCTATTTGTTAGGGGATAAAAGTGGAAATCGGCACGCTCCCAGGGAAACTACAGAACATTATGAAATGGCTAAAATCGACCAATTAGTAATCCCTACATTATTCAATTGTCCGAATATGCTCACAACGGTTTACACTGTCTGGCGACGAACTTGATGACACTCTCGATTCACGTTCACCCGAATGAATCCCGTGCAGATGACTAAATGTGCTGTGGACAATCGCGAATTATAGCTATAAAACGGAAGAGTGGAAATAGTCCAGCGTTTATTTTTCAAAATTAAGAATTTGATGGGGTGTATGCTTCATTCAACCATACGACTCTATCACTCACCGACTGATAACATCGAATTCGGCCGGTCATCGACGACGAATTCATCGATCGATAGCTTTCCTGCCCCGAATGATATGAGGGCCAAGGAAACCAGGCACAGCACGATAGTAAGTTCCGAGTCAGAGAAACCTTCTGGAAGATGAACTAGTAACGTCGCAGCGAGCATATCAATCCCAACTACGAATGCGGCAAACCGCGTGAGGAATCCCACCAGAATACAGAGACCACCAACGAGTTCAATAAGTGCAACGACCCATGCAGCGATAGATGGTGCTGGAACACCAAGACTGGCGAGAAAACCCGTAAACTGATGTATCGACATTGCTGCTGGGCCGACCGAAAACAATTTTCCAGTACCGTGGACGATCATGATGCTGCCAACGGCTAGGCGAATCAAAAGCGTGCCAATCGAGAGATTGGTGGATATAATTAGAATGTGACGAATGAGAAGAAATAAATTCATGATGCAGCAAAATAATCCGGCTACCTTATTTTTCAAGTATTATCCAATCCTGTTAACCCAGGGAAACGTACTCAATCAGCTTTTAGCTGGAGTGTGTCGTGTTCGAGAGACACGAGGATCAGGATTGTACATCATTGCGGCTGCCGTTCGATAACTACGTCTATGAATTAGTTCATAGGTTCTGCTGAAACCCTCACCACCGAGGTCATCTTCGCTATTCAGAGCCGTAATCAGTGAGTCGGAGTTTTCCCTCGACTTCGTACACATGTCCCTTATTGTACAGTCGTTCGATGATATCTTCGGCAGCAGGCCGCTCGAACTCTTCTTTCTCAGCCAGAACGGCATAGGCTTGCTCGTAGGTGAGTTCACCACCAGGTGAGATTATGCTCGCGAGCGCCTCAAGTGCTTCTTGCGCAAGTGGTGTGAGTGGCGATGTCTCATTTGGACCCATTCGTACGGCCAGATTCGAGGACACGACAGGTAAACCCTCGGACAGAGTCTACTCGTGACACTACCTAACTCATTGTGACAAGGGGAACGAGCAAACGACGTGGAAGAATGGGTTGGTCTGGGCACGGGAGTCCACGTCGCCTACTGGGTTACGTTGACTGCACTTGACGCTTGGTACCCGATGGATAAAGCTGTCAGCCAACCGGCGCGGAAGTGAAAATGAAGACATGTGAGAGGATTTTCGACCCCAACGCTTCTCATCAACAACGCCGAGCCGAGAGCGCATCCACCAAGGCGAATTTTCTTGGGTTAGTATATTATACTATCCGCCAAGTCCAACACAATCAAGCGGTCCGACGATGGCCTCGCTCTCCAGGTCACAAAGCCTGCCCGAGTCGCTGGACTCGTCGAAGAAGCTGACGACGAGCCGACCCGTCTCGCGGACATCCGCGTATTTGCATTCGACGGTCTCCTGCCCGTCATCGACCCCGACCGAATCACCGACGAGAATATCGTCGAACTCGCAACGTCAGCCGCGCTCGACACTGTCTCGATCCACCGAGTTGCAAACGCCTCACTGCAAACTGCGGGCAATAGGTACAACTGCCGGGTGCTGCAGATGCAGATTCAACGCCGGTGATCGAGCGCCCTGTACACCAGCGTCAAATCTGCTCGTGATTGCAGCCAAAGGATCGGAACGAGTGGCAGCTGACATAGCGACGATTCGTCGAGAGCAGGTGTAAAATCGTCTGCTCTTGGTTAGTATACTATACTAACGGAAGACGGATCCAGCCGGTCAATCGAATTGACAATGGTGGCCGATTTCGAGAAAACACCCCCTCATCGAAGTACAAATGAAACCAGTTCCATAGAAAGGGGAGGGTCCGAAGAATAGAGGGGGATGGTATGATACTCAAAGATAGTGCCGACTTTCGTAGCAGTTACACTACCCTATACTGTCTCTTCCGACTATATAAACGGACACGCCCCCACTACTTCCATCATATGTCGAACGCACGTCAGACCTTCGTTTCCAACCCAACCATCTATTCCAATCTTTAAGTCAGTCTCCCCCATCGTTTCCAACTTCACCACCACAACAAGTGGAGCAGCTATACATCGAATAGTATACTGAGGAAAGATTTATTTATTAGTGAGTAAAACTGTATCCGTATTGGCTATAAAAGAGTGGCTAGTAACCCTCCGAAGTGGTTAGTACGTTATCGCTTCCGTTGTTTCCTCGAGTATTGTGTTTCGTCTATCACTGAAGTTGGAAACGGTGGGGTGGGAGGGGGCTATAAAGAAACCCGTGGTTGGAAGCACTGGTCCGGGTTGGTATTTCCTCTTTGTGAGATAGACACTCGACTTGAAATGATGGTATATCAGACACTATATCAACACTTTGGTTGTAATTGTGCACTGTTGATCTCTTACTAGCCTCTCTCTTTCTAGCTTCACTTGCAACTGTGGTGTCTGACAATGAAGACACTTCCCAGCTTTTAAGCTCTCGTGTTCTGCTCGAATCGAGTAGGTACTCACTCGACTGTTTTCACTGAAAATGAGGGGTGTCTCTCGTCGCTTTTTGACCACCAACCGTCCATATCCACACGCTCTCGATGCTTGTTCTGCGCCTTTCACTGAAAACCGGGGGAGCAGTAGAACTCACGTAGACGACTTCGAGACAATCGCAATGGTTGGTATAGTTTTCTGTTGTACTAATTTCAACTTAGAAGTGCTGTTATTCGGACAATCAAACGTTCGTTTCAGTGAAATTCCGGCAGATTAGTCGGCGGTCCGTCCAGTCTGTCGTGTCTTTTCGACCTGCAACGGATCCGCCGCCGACGTCGCGGTGACCAGTCGTAAGAACTGCCCCGCGTTTGTGAGGAGTTTGTTTTCCGCCTTCCGGAGATGTTCTTCGTAAGTCGAGCGAGCGACAGCAGTCTGGTCGGCCAAGTCTCGTAACGATGTCTTGCGAGGCTGTTCGTAATAGCCGCTTTCTAGTGCCAGTCGAAGCGCCGCCATCTGCCGTTCGGTTACATCCTCGAACAACCGATCGACCGGAGCCAGCATACTGTGAGGAATCTGTTGTTCTGTAATCGTCGTTTTTGAGAGTACCTCGATATCACGATCGGCCTCTAGTTCCCGAAGGAGTGCTCGAACATCGCTCTCGTCGAATGCAATAACGGTGTAGTGCTCCCAGCCCTGGCGATGAATCGTCGGCGGCTGGTACAGGCAGTTGTACGTTTCGAACCGTTCGATGATGGAGTCTTCCAGCGAACAGAGACAGGATTGGGTGACGACGTGGAGCCCGGATTCGCTGACTGACTTGTGGAGAACCGTCCCTAAGCGATCGATATCATCGAGTAGTTCGTCTGTTGGCGATCCTGGAGCTGTGAGTTCGATTACTTGGCAGTCGCTCAAATACCACTCACGGATCGTGAGGTCTGGGTAGTGTTCCGAGATTTCTCGATACGGACACTCGTGTTTGACCCGGAACGAGGCCTCGTATAGGCTCATACAGGTATTATTTGACCCGGTTTCAATTAACGGTGCCGGTCATGTCCGGCAGTACCTATACTCTAATACTCACCATATAGATGAACACTGATGTCGGAGATTACTCCCGAGAAGCTCGGTCAACGATTACAGGCCAACGAAGATGACCTGCTCGTGCTTGATATCCGCCACGAGGAGGATTTCGATGGCTGGCACATCCCGGACAGTACCAACCTCGATGTGTATGACGAACTAACTGACAACCTCGACGCGGCGGAGAACGTTCTCGCAGACCTCTCCGACGAGAAGGAGATTGTCAGTCAAGAATCAGTCCCTGCCGACGAGGTGCGCGAATTGGAACTGGGTCCCAACAACTGCGCGGCTGAGTAAGTCTATGAGTACAGGAACTGAACTCAAACAAGGAATTCGCGAACACCTTGGGCAGTTCTCACTGCACGTCGTCTTAGTATTCGCTACGGGACTGACCATCGGGTCCGAGCGTGCCGTCGTGCCCGTCCTGGGCCGTGACGTCCTCGGTGTCAAGTCGTTATTCGTCATCGGCTCGTTCGTCGTTTCCTTCGGGATTGTGAAATCGGTGATCAACCTCTATGCTGGCAAATGGGGCGAAGAGTTCGGTCGTAAACCCGTGCTCATCCTCGGATGGGCGACCGCACTTCCGCTACCAGTCATTTTGATTTTCGCTCCAAATTGGTGGTGGATCACCGTTGGCAACATCTTGCTCGGTATCAACCAAGGGCTCACCTGGAGCATGGCAGTGAATGCGAAAATCGACCTTGCAGGGCCGGACCAGCGTGGTCTCGCCGTCGGCATTGATGAGGCATTCGGGTACACCGGCCTTGCGGTCGGTGCGTGGATTACCGGCGCAATCGCCGCTCAAACGAGCCTCCGACCACAGCCGTTCTACTTCCTCGCTGTCGTGGTGGTGCTCGCATTCCTTATCGCAATCTCTCTCGTCAAGGAGACGGTTCAGTACGCGCATGCGGAGGATGACGAAGACCACCACGACGCGAACCTTCCGTTCAATGAAGTACTGAAGCGGGCGACCTACGGTGATCGAACACTGTTTGCAGCTGCGCAGGCAGGTCATATCGAGAATTTCGTCGATACGCTGTTCTGGATTGGGGTTCCGCTTTACCTCACAAGCCAGGGGCTAGGTATCGCGGCTGTTGGTGTTGTGGTTGGCGTCCATAGTGCCATGTATTTCCTCCAAATCGGTACTGGTGGCCTTGCCGACAGAATCGGGCGGCGGCCGCCAGTGATTATAGGAATGTTCGTGGCCGGTGTCGGTGTCTTAGGGATGACAGTCGTCGAGGGATATCTTCTGTGGGCCGTAATGGCGGGAATTTCGGGCGTTGGTATGGCGTTACTTTATCCGAATCTGATGACGGTTCCGGGAGATGCGGCGCATCCGACGTGGCGTGCCTCTGGCATGGGTGTCTACCGAATGTGGCGTGACTCCGGCTACGCGATCGGGGCGATTTTGATTGGGCTCACGATGCAATTTGTGAACATCAAAGCCGCCTTCTATATGACCGGTTTGTTAATGTTCGTCTCTGGCGGCCTTGTGCATCTGTGGATGGAAGAAACGCATCCTGACTTCGGTACTCACGAACCACCGGCACCTGCTCCAGAGACACCCAACCCCACAACGTCTGAAGATTGAGTACGCCACCATTTATTCGATTTCGAACATTCTGGACTCTCTAAACCTCCTATACTCTCAACTTCCACAACCTCGGAATTACAGTTCGACTGGATTCGGTCGATTCAGACGTATCCGAACCGATTATTCGTGACCGTGATAGACCGCCCACACGCAGAGGAACCCTTCCAGTTCGCCCGAGCGCTCGCTGCCAGCGACTCAGCGAACCGCGAACGGTTCCGAACGATGCAAAATCATTACAACCTGGTCTACCGTGAGGAGGAGCGTGAGATGCTCCCCCTCTTCGAGAAGGAAGGAATCGGTGTTATCCCATGGAGCCCGCTCGCACGCGGCTACCTTGCTCGTCCTCACACGACTGCGGACACGCAGCGGAAAGAGAGCGACGAGTACATCGATCGATTCTCCGAAAGTGTGAACTTCCACAGCATCAAATCCCATATCGGTCATGTGATTTATAGAACCCGATTACGCCGTATTCTGGCGGTAGGGTTGTTATTTCGGCCGATTACACTATAATTGGTATCGCCCAGCCCACTGCCGCATATAATCCTAATCGGTGAACAGCCCATAATTCCAAGCCTAAATGATTATAGAATGTCGGGTACCCGTTCTTTCTCTCAATAGATATTTCATGAAGTCGCCAAGATTACTTCTGAGGGTGTTTTCACTGGATGAAAACGCTCGTGGCGAACTATATCTCATCGTGGTCAACCGCCATTGATGAAGCCCAACTGGCAACGAATTGGACGCGTACTCCTCGTACTGAGCATCGTCTTTCTGGTTGCTTCACCAGGTTTTGCGATGGCAAGTAGTGAAGATCATACAACAACGTCGACGACATCGAGTCAAGACGATGGCCATCACGACGGGGAACAACATGGTACAGAGACGACAAGCGAATCAGGACACAGCCATGGAACAGAGACGACAACCGAATCGGGTGGCGGTCATGGAACCGAAACAACCACTGCATCAGAACCCGGACATGGTGGCGAGACTAACGCAGGGGACGATCACGCGGGGGAAGGGCAGTCCGAATCAGGCCACAGCCACGAAGGGGAGGGACACAGTGGTGATGAAGAAGGATTCCTGAATGGTTGGCTGATGATGGTCGGTGGACTGTTCCTGTTAGGGACAGTTGCAACAGCACCAGCGTATCGGTACACCAGTACACGCCGGCAGAATTTCACCGTCTCTCCGATTCACTTTGGCGTCGCATTACTTGCACTCTTTACTGCTGCCGTGCACTTCTATCTCTATTTCGAGCATGGCGAACAGATCATGGCCCTTGCCGGACTCGGATTCCTCGGTGGCATCGGTCTGTTCTTCATCGGTGTCAATCGATTGTATCTCTATGGTGTGGGTATTCTCTATACAGTTGTTCAAATCCTGCTGTGGATTAATGATGGAATGCCCCACGTTGGAAGTTTCGGTCTAATTGATAAAGTGGTGCAAGTACTTCTCATCATTACTCTTGGCTTCCTAGTTCTGCGTCACCGCCAACGCGCTCGGCACTGAGCAAAGCAAAATAATAGCAAATTTTCCTTGAACCACTCGCCTCCCCGGTAGAGATTTGAACCGCTGTGAGCATCCGATGTCACTAGCGGTGTCGACCACAGGCTCTAAATCAGCAATTATGACCCTCCGTTGTTGCCATTTTTGTCTTCGTGGCCGTGATTTTCGGTGTTTCCTTGATTGCTTTCATCACCATGATTCCCACTATCACCGCTTTGTTGGGTCATTCTTACCTTCCCGACCATCGTCGTTGGGTGAGTGGTACAAAGATATTGGTTGATGTCACGGGTCGCAACGAATGCCAGCACTTGAACGGCCCCTTTCTTTGCGAGTTGTGGTGTGACTTTGATCGCATCCTTCGGAGGTGTTCCCCCGTTTTGGTGATCACCCATCATCGAGCCATTTTCTCCACCCATCATGTAACCGTCTTGTCCTCCCATCGATGTTCCATTTTGGCCTCCCATCATCGACCCTCCATTCTGCATCGTTCTCACATTCGGAAATATCACAGGGAGGTTTTTCCCATTCGAATCCCGCAACGCGAATGTATGCGGCTGTCCATCCAGGTTCCGCCACATGACTCTATATGTTCGGCCCGGTTCGAGTTGGAGTGTTGGATTCTTTTGCCCTGCGATGGATTGTGGCCCCCGCCCTTGCCAACCCGAGACACGACCACCAAGCGCGAAACAACACATTTCTTGGTGAGTATCATCCGATGATGTTTCCTGTGCGGCCACGGTAGACGTCATTCCGATTGCGGTTCCGCCTACGATACCGAGGAACTGTCTGCGTGTCTGATTCGTAACTCGCGATCTGTCTGCCATGGATTTTCCCCCGGGGGAGTAACGACCCTCTTAACAATAAAGCAAACTATTTAGGGGTGGGTGTGGGACCAGGTATTAGTAGATATAGATATAATACTAAAGATGTCCTCCTCCTTGTTACAGTTATAGAACCCGAGTCTCACACGGGAACGAGGGACGAACCTGCAACCTCTATCCAACGTCGAAACCGCTCGGTTTGCCGTACAGGTTTGACGCGTACTCGGAGGACCTACCATCTCCTTTTCAAACCCCGCTTTTCAATTCGTCATATCGGTCTCGGAAGAGCGATTCACACGACGGACAACAGAGATAGTATTGTTGCTCTTCAGTTTCGAGTGTTATGCCATCTCCGTGGATTGGCTTTCCACATTCGATACATTCGATCGCAAGATCGGATCGGTTGATTTGTGGCTTCCAGACGGAATTCACTATCTTTCGTATCTCGTAACTCTGGATGTGTTGATCGTCCAATATCTCGGAGAAGAGGTGCTGGATCTCTCGATCGTTCATATACGCGTGAGCACTGATTCGCATATCGACTGCTTGCAGAATGCATTCGACTGCGTCCACATTCGACAATGACTCCACAATCGCCTCTTCACTGCCCGGCTGTGCTTCGATTTCGATCAAGATATCATCACCCGTGGCCAGCATCGAACGGTCGATATTCACAGTAAAGCCGTTGATCACCCCGAGTTCTTTAAGCTGCGTGATACGATTCGAAACGCTCGGGGCCGACAGCCCAACTTGCTCGCCGATGTCGGTGTACGAACGACGTGCATCGTCCATTAACAGTTGCAAAATATCGGTATCTGTTTGGTCGAGTTCTACCATGATCTCTAACCCTCTTCCTGGGTATCTACTAGCGAGGATGTAAAGTATGTCGGCAATCATCAGCAGAAACGCTAGGTACCTTTTAAACCCAACTTTCCCTCCCTCTTCATTCAGTGGTTCGTCCCTAGACCCTGTTAGCAACAAATGGGGAAAACAGAGACGTTGAAGTAATGAATGCGATGGCACTATCAGAACTCGAACTGAGCGATACCGGAGAAGAGTGTATGAACGACTGCTTCGAGGCGGTACAGGCCTGCGAATGGTGCGCTGACGAGTGTCTGGACGAAGAGATGGACATGTCGCGGTGTATTCGCCTGTGTCGAGATGTGGCCGATCTCGCCGCCGACCATGCCCGATTCATGGCGCGCAACTCCAACTATAGCCCACAACTTGCCGAGGCCACCGCTGGTGCAGCCGAAGAATGTGCCGAAGAATGTTCGCGACACGACCACGAACACTGCCAGGTCTGTGCCGATGTCCTCGAAGAGTGTGCAGAGAGCTGCCGTGACATGGCGTCTGCGTAAATCGGAATTCGGACGTTCTCCCGAATCCCTATACGATTTTTTGGAACGTGCGTTCGTACGTAGGTAGAACAATCCAAAGGTGAAAACCAACCATACTTCCTTTACGCTCGATGACGTAGCTGACTCTTCGAGGTTTAGTAATGGACGAACACGACGACTCGACAGGGGATGTAGAAAAAACTGAGGATAAAATCAATCACCACAGGCACCCAAACGACGAAGAACAATCTAAGCAGGAACGGAAGGTGTCTCACGTAGAGCGTTCGCTCTTAGAGGAAGAAGCACGAGACACGGAAGAACCAGAACACGAAACTCACAATCGACACAAAGACGGAGATCAAGACCACAATGGCCATGGCGGAATGCACGCTGGCCACGAGCAGATGTTCCGACGGCGCTTTTTTGTGTCGACGCTCCTTTCGATTCCAGTTCTCCTCTATAGTGAGGCTCTCCAGCAGTGGCTTGGGTTCTCGGTTCCCGCGTTTCCTGGGAGTGAATGGATCAATCCCGTGTTCGCGATAATTGTTTTCGGCTATGGTGGTGTCCCATTCCTGAAAATGGCACTCCCGGAACTACGAGATCGTTCACCGGGCATGATGACGCTCATCTCGATGGCGATCACCGTTGCCTTCGTCTACAGTCTTGCGAGCGTCATTCTTCCGACAACATCAGCATTCTTCTGGGAACTAGTGACGCTGATCGATATCATGCTGCTGGGTCATTGGATTGAAATGCGGAGTGTCCGGCGTGCATCTGGTGCACTCAATGAATTAGCAAAACTGCTTCCCGACACTGCAGAACGTATTCGAAACGATGGTACTACGGAAGAAGTCCCTGTTAGTGACCTTCAGACCAACGACCGTGTTCTTGTCCGTCCCGGTGCCAATGTTCCTGCAGACGGTGTTGTTGCGGAAGGACATTCTGAGGTCAACGAATCGATGATCACGGGCGAATCTCGTCCTGTTCCCAAGGAGTCTGGTGATGAGGTTATCGGTGGGACGATCAATGGTGATGGCAGTCTTCGCGTTCAAATCACGGCTACTGGCGATGAGACAGCACTTGCTGGTATTATGCGACTCGTCGAGGAGGCCCAACAGAGTAAGTCTCGAACACAGGTCCTTGCTGATCGAGCTGCCGGATGGCTATTTTATGCAGCAGTCGCCGCAGCGGTCGTCACGGCTATCGGGTGGACCATTGCCATCTCTTTTAACGCGATGGTGATTGAACGAGTTGTTACAGTCCTCGTTATCGCGTGTCCCCATGCACTTGGTCTGGCAGTGCCGCTTGTCGTCGCTATCAACACGTCACTTGCGGCCCGGAATGGGATGCTCGTTCGTGATCGGATTGCTATGGAGCAGGCACGTGAAGTCGATATTATCGTTTTCGATAAAACTGGTACTCTTACGAAAGGTGAGCAGGGCGTCGTTGACGTTATGACCGTCAGTGGAATCAACGATGATGAAGCTGTTGCAATGGCTGCTGCTGTCGAGCGCGATTCGGAGCATATGATTGCCCAAGCACTCCGTGACGCAGCAGCCGATCAGGGACTGTCCGTCCCACAAGCAAGCGATTTTGAAGCCATCAAAGGCCGTGGTGTCCGCGCAACCATCGATGAGGATCGAGTATTTGTTGGCGGTCCAAATCTCATCGAACAGGAGGCTATTGAACTAGCTCCTGAACTAACGGAATTCGCGAATGTTGCTGGAAAAAACGCACAGACTGTCGTCTATCTGCTGCGGGACGACGAAGCCATTGCCGCATTTGCGCTTGCAGATGTAATTCGAGACGAAAGCCGACAGACTATCGAAGCACTTCACGAATTAGATATCGAGGTTGCGATGTTGACCGGCGACAGCGAAGGCGTTGCACGAGCCGTGGCGGATGACCTTGGCATCGACACGTACTTTGCTGAGGTGCTTCCTGAAGACAAGGATTCGAAAATATCTACCCTACAAGGACAGGGGAAACTCGTCGCAATGGTCGGCGATGGAGTTAACGACGCCCCAGCACTCACTCGCGCCGATATTGGTATTGCAATCGGGAGTGGTACAGATGTTGCAGTCCAGTCTGCAGATCTCATCCTCGTTCAGAATAATCCCCTTGATGTCGTGCGACTCGTTAAACTCAGTCGAGCGAGCTACCGAAAGATGCAGGAAAATCTCGTCTGGGCAGCCGGTTACAACGTTTTTGCCATTCCATTGGCAGCGGGAATCCTTGCTCCAATTGGTATCCTTTTGTCCCCTGCCGTCGGTGCCCTTTTGATGTCTCTCTCTACCGTCGTTGTCGCTGTCAACGCACAATTCCTCCGAAGAGTAGATCTGGACCTTCCGAATTTACCTGGTCTTCCCTCATCGCAGGAATCACAATCAGCAGATTAGTGATGCACGTGGAGATATGCGAGATCTCCCTCGCGCAGGACGACCAAATGGCCGAGTGCCCCAAGATATGGTTCTAAGTCTGCTACGGAACCATCATCTTGATATATAAAATATCAATAATTAGAATTACTAATAGTAACGTTGTCTGTGAGTAAGTCGATCACGTACCCCTTACAAGTGGCTTGCCGTGACGTACCTGGCCGCTCTTCTACGGTTACTGTTCCCGGTGCAAAGAGGTCGAATCCAAGCGTCGTCGAATGGCTCTCGATGACTACATCGACGAATGCACGGTATACGCCCGGCTCAGGCAACGAAAAGCCTCTAACACTGCATGTCCCGTCCGATTATACGTCAGGATACTCTGTACTATGAAAAATCATATTTATTTGATAATAATTGGCCTCTGCGACCAATAATCGAGACCACCGATTGGGCTACGTTCTATTAGGTATAATCCCACAATATTTCTGCTCATTTCAATCTAGAAATAATGTGTGGCCCAATTCTAGTGGACGAAAACAACTCAAAGCAGCGAGCTCTCCGGAGTGAAACTGCAAATGTCCTCTCCATACGAGGTGCAGAACGAATATCTAGTGTCACTCGTCGATCGACTCTAACTTTGGTTCCTTCTGAAGAACCATCGGCCCGATGTTTGCTGTACGTCGAGCGACTGTCGCAGTCCGGAGAATATAACTAGCTAAGAGTGCGATCGGAAGGGTGCTAATCGTGATCAATACTATTGCTACCGGTGAGACCAACGATTTAGAAATCAGTACCCCCGTGCTTCCACCGTAAATGGCGCTAAGAACGTACGCGCTTAGAACTCCAGGGATTCCAATCAGGAGAAAGTAACGAGATGCACTTCCTAACTCCCGTCGTATATATATGGTCTTGAAGTGTGTCCGTGCAATACTGAATACTTTCATTAGCTCGATTATCGATTCGAGTGAATCGAGTGATTCTTCCGAAAGATGATCGCCATATTTAGCCTGTATCTCTCGAGCTAAATGGGCTTGCCATCCATAGTTTTCGGAGATAGCACCCGATAATGCACTGAATGCCCCTGGTTTCGATTCGTCTAGTATTTTTTGGATATTTGCAATACTTTCTTTAGTTAGTGTGCAGTATGACGAAATGAGATTTTTGAGATTAGAATTTTCGATCCCGGTAGTGGTGGATTCGAGTCGGTCGACTTCACTCATCGTACTGTGAGCGAGGGCGTTCAACATCTCTACCGGTTCTGGGGGTGTTACATCCACATCAGCGACCCGCTCGAATCGATGTCTAAATTCCATCATCCCATCCAATCGTTCCAGTATCTTCCCTGCTGGACCCATCTCTTGGGAGAGGATTAACTGATTGATGGCTAGAACGATTGTCAAGAGGGAGAATTCACCTGCGATTAGCCCACTTGAGAGTCGTGTGATTGCGGATGAATTCTGGAAGGAAATGATACCTGCTTCCCACAGACCGTACAGTACAACGAAAACCGACAATCCGATTAATCCAGTGACGACTAAACGGTTTCCATCAAGAAGTATCCAATTTTTCACCGTAGACGATAGTGAATCATCTTTATAAATCACGCTCCGATGCTGTTCTGGTTCTCGGGACAACTCACCAGACACTGCATACACATTCTAAGAGAGTAAGTAAATCAGTGTCGGCCTTAAGCGACGTATCAATCGACCCCTTCGTCTGTTACAGTACGACTGCACAGGAGCGTATATCTGATACTATCCGATTTTTTTACGAAGAGGTGTTAGAATCGCTAGATCATGTATTTTCTGTGAGCGAATCGCTCACGGAATCTATCTAGTGTCTTAATTTGTTAACCAAAATCGCATAAAGTGGGTAACACCTTCTTCGTATCTCTTTTAAGTACGAACCGGATTACATTACAAACCTATTTCTGTAATTGGTCCTGTATTCCTTCCCGATCGTGACACTGAACTCGTAGCTCCTCTATCGACTATAATATTATGCGTTGTTACTTTCTCGGAATTTGTGTTTCTGGCGGGTTTCAGCCCGCAAACGTCACTTCAGAAGATTAAGCTAGTAGTATTTGAATGACCTCGGATCGAGACATTCCCCAAATGAGTGGTGTAAGACAATGATTGGACGTCGTTGGCTCGTTTCGTTAGCTCCTGTAGATATTAGCGGACAGCACTTTTAACCGTGATATCGAACCAACAGACAACTCAATGATGGTCGCTCACGTAGCAGACTAACGATGTACATGACCGATGAGGCGGTGATCGACATCGTCACTCCCCACCGTTCGTTTCGATATCGGACAGAACGCGTTCAAATCGTCCGTGGACCTCGTTGGCGACCGAATCAAGTTTGGAATTGTCTGCAACCCCCACCAACTGTTTCGGGTCGACGGCACTCACGGTAACACTACCATCGTCAGTTTCGTAGACGATCACGTTACAAGGAGGAGGGCACCAAGCTCGATCTCTTCCTCTAGCGCCTGGTGTGCTAACTGAGGATTGCAGGCCCCCAGAATCCGATAATTCCGGAAATCCTCATCGAGCTTTTCTTTGAATGTCTTCTGGACATCGATGTCACAGAGGACTCCAAATCCTTCCTTTTCGAGTGAGTTGATCGTCACCTCTACGACAGCGTCGAAATCACCGTCGATTTCCTCATTTAGGGTATAGGGCATACAGTACAATTTTGCCCCAAGTAGCATAAAGAGATTGTGGAGAATCTAAAAGCACGAGACGCGAACCACCTCCCTACCGGCCATTCGATATGATATTATCGACCACCTGACTACTCCTGCCATCAATCAAACAGTTATGTAGGTCGGAATCGTATTCATGTATATGTGTAATCGTCACGTGGCTCATATGATTGCCGAGTACGAAGAAGCGAAACTGGACGACGACGAGAATGCGGAAGAACAGACAGACTCAAACAGCTCAGAAATCGAGTCGACCAAACGGACTGGATTGCTGGCGACAGTTAAGACTCGACTTGTTCGCTAATTATGGATCGTCTCTCTTTCGGACACATTCAACCAATATGACATTGGTGCATAATGCCTGACCAATAATTGGATGAGAGTTGGTCTGAACTTAGCAGGGCCACTCACAAGCGGCACCATCAGTCAATCCCTCTTCTTCGATGTGTGTTGCGAGGCAGGCATAATTGCAGAACTGTCCCGCTTGGTTCGTACTGGTGTTCGTGCCCGCATTAACGAATACAGGGTCGTGTCGCTCGATATTGCTACCACAGTATGTGCATTCGTTTCCCATATCTATCTTTTTGGAGTGCTGACGGTAAACTGTTTCCCAGTACGTTCCAGCATGAGTTGCGTACTTTATCGGTTCTTAATGTAGTGGTCGTCGACATTGTAACACTACCACGGCTCTGGATACCCGAGTACTCGAATAATACCTCATGGCGTCTGTCGATTGGTCGCTACACTTTTTGCAACGTCCGTGCGGAAGTTCTGCCCGACGAGAAGTCTGACGCGGTCGAAGCTATCCAGGACGAGGGCCGCAAAGCGATGATGGTTGGAGACGGTGTGAACGATGCGCCAGCACTTGCCGTCGCGTATGTCGGGACGGCTATCGGCAGTGGTACCGATGTCGCTATCGAAGCCGCCGATGTGACGCTGATGCGTGATGATCCACTCGACGTCGTGAAGGCCATCCGTATTAGCGATGGGACCATCGCAAAGATCAAGCAGAACCTCGTGTGGGCACTGGGTTACAATACCGCAATGATCCCGCTGGCGTCGCTCGGTCTGCTCCAGCCTGTGCTTGCTGCAGGTGCAATGGCCTTCTCCAGTGTGTCGGTGCTCACCAACAGCTTGTTGTTCCGTCAGTACACGCCAGATCACGACTACAAGCTCCTCGGGTGGCTGCGCTGATCATCGATATTCTGATTCAATATGTCGAACGTTACCCGTCAAACGGTTCGAGCGTATCTCGTCGAGAGAGCCGACACCGAGCCGACGTACCTTCGGGCTCGCGATATTGCCAGTGAGCTCGATGGGTCTCCGAAGGCTGTCGCGCAGTATCTCAGCCAGCTTCGGGACGAACTCTCAGACATCTCGCTCAAGCAGTGGGGTCGCTCGAAGAGTACGACGTGGCGAATCGAATTGATGGAGTCATGAGGTAGACCCCGTTTGTTCTCATCTCAGCGAGGTTCATCGACGTATTGATTTTCCCATGTACGCTTCGAGCTGCTGGTTTTTCAATATCGGTGAGACCAGTCCTGGCAGCGATGTGATATATTTCGCGGCAGTTGTGGACTGATTGTCAGGGGGATCAATTTACATCCCGAACTCTCCTCACGCAGCTGGTCGATAGCTTCCACATTAGTAGAGGGCACGAGAGACTCGGTTGCTAGTCAGCCGTCTGTGCCTGTCCCTGATCTCGTCCTATCTCTGCTGGATTCATCATGCCCTCTTTTACACCGAAGTGGACGAGGAGAGCGTTAACCGGGAATGCGAAGAGGAACCCGATGGACAGCGAAAAGGCAAGCGCACCCCAGAACAGTAAGTCGCTGATCTTCGCTTGGCTAGCGATCAACAGGTCCGTTCCAATTGCTGCGATCTCCATAATCGTGATGCTCGGTGTTTCGCTGTAGAGCGCGTCGAACATCGCCTCACGGAAACCAACGCCCTCCTGCATAAGCGGGCCAACGGTGAGTGCGTAGCCGAAGAGGTACGCGAGTGTAAACGTCCCTAACGTCGTTATGAGCGTACTCTGGAGCGCAAGAAGCCCTGCGAGCAGCGCGAACCCAACGACTTCGCCCGCTCCGCATCCCGAATAGCAGTGGGCCGTCGAACGGAAGCCGCGCCGCCACAGCGAATCGTGACTGATCTGAGTCCGCCCGGAGTACCAGTAGACAGCGAGTCCGAACGGACCGGAGTAGAGCACGACCAGTGTCCAGACCCCCTTCATTAGCGACGGCAGCGCTTGGTTGCGGCGGCGTATGTCCCGGAGGAGAATCCCAACCGAAACGACGACGAGAAGAGCCCAGATTCCCATCACAATAGGATTCGAGAGGACCGGTTTCATCACGTGTCGAACTGGAGCGAGCGCGTGTTCGGTCTGTTTTAGGAGTTGGTGTACTTGCATGGTTTTCGTACTGTCGTTTGTGGTAACCGAATCAATCCCGTACCTCCTCGTCGTTCCGTGGTAGAACACCTTTGTGGTGATGAAGATAATAATATTGTGGCTGCTATTCCAAACTGCACAGGATATGGTACCCCTTTACTCCAAATTCGATTAGGGCTGTGCTGACCGAGATCTTTTGGAGTTAACTGACTCAGATCCGCCTATATCCTATCACACTACGAAATCGTCGATCTACAGAAAATACAGCGCGAGTGCGCCGTGGCTTGACCGCGAGGTACGTTCACAAAGATCGGTTGCGTCGTCGGTTAACAATTTCACTATCGAATCTCTATAGACGGAACTGCTGAGTCTCTGGGGTTCGAGCCCAAACTCACACAAGAAAGATGGTTGATGAGCACGTTTCTTGTATGGGGTATGATAGCGTCACTCGTGGCAAATGTCTTGGAAGCGCTACGCATTGGTACGGGGTTTCTCTGGACGGCAGCGTGGGCCATCATCATGGGGTTGATCATAACGAGTTGGGTGCAGGTCTACGTCTCCAAGGAACGGATGGCCCAACTTCTGGGAAGTGAATCCATCTCGAGTCTTGCCAAAGCGACTGGATTCGGTGCAGCGAGCAGCGGCTGTAGTTTCGGCGCTGCAGCGATCGCAAAAGGCCTCTTTCGAAAGGGGGCCCATCCGATGAACACCCTCGCGTTCATGTTCGCGAGCACGAACCTCATCGTCGAACTTGGGTTGATGATTCTTATCCTTCTTGGATGGGAGTTCCTCGTTGCCGAACTTCTTGGTGGGCTTATTCTCATCCTCGTGATGGGCATCATCATCCACTTTACCCTTCCCGAGGAGATGTTTGAGCGAGCTCGTGACGAATTGAATGCACGGGATTCCGAGGGAGGAATCGAGATGGATCCGACCTGTGGAATGGAGGGGAGCGAGGAATTCACTCTCGTCACTGACGGGGGAGACACGCTCGAATTCTGCTCGCAAGGGTGTATGGAGACATACGAACAGAAATTGGCGGGACAAGGTGGCTGGCGTACCGAACTCACATCGTGGGGTGGATGGTACAAACTCGGCAATCAGTACCGCAAGGAATGGTCGATGCTCTACAAGGACGTCATCGCTGGCTTTCTCATCTCCGGATTCGTCATCGTGTTCGTCCCTCAATCTGTGTGGAACACGCTATTCCTTAAAGGAAGTAGCACGTTCGTGAGTGCTGAAAACGCGGTGATGGGTGTCGCTATTGCGGTAATCAGCTTCGTCGGAAGCATCGGAAACGTCCCGTTCGCTGTTGCACTCTGGTCTGGCGGTGTGAGCTTTGCTGGCGTCATCGCGTTCGTGTATGCCGACCTCATCACTATTCCAGTACTGAACGTCTACAGGAAGTACTACGGCTGGCGCGTCATGCTGTACATCTTCGGCGTCTTCTTCGTGACGATGGCGTTCACGGGTTTTCTCATGGAGGAGTTGTTCGACCTATTTGGCATCGTGCCAAATCTCGCCGGTGGCAAAACTGCAACCGAACAGACGTACTTTGAACTCAATTACACTTTCGTCCTCAACATAATCGCGTTCGCTCTCTCGGGATTCCTTTATTACGTCTACCGAAAGGGTCTCGGCGCACCGAGCCAAATCCGAGATCCAGTGTGTGGCATGCGGGTCGAACCGAACGGTATCTCGGTAACCCACGATGACGAGACGTTCTACTTCTGCTCGGAGACCTGCAAGCGAGCCTTCGAGCGAGAACCGGAGACGTACCGTTCCCGGTCATGGGAAGGGCTTCCATCGGAACCGACCCATGAGGATCACGGTCACGACCATCGCTGACCGAACAGCCCCTCCGTGAAAATCGGTAGTCGTTGTGGGTGAACTACCTACCCTACCGCTCGCCTGACTGCTTGCGCTTGACGGTGGGACTTCCTGCTTCGGTGACGCACTTTGCAGAAATTCGGTCTACTTCGTTTGTATCGGGTTAACTTGTATGTGGTTCCAGCCCCTATATCCACACCTATGACGACAGCAGATCAAAGCGGTTCGTTCATCCGAATCGTCCTCATCGTTCTCGCAATCATTCTGCTCATCCCGGTAGTAATGATGCTGATTGCATTCCCTCTGATGGGTGGATGGATGATGGGACCGGGGTATGGAGGTGGAGTTACTCCGATCTGGGGGTGGATACTGATGCTTGTTCCACTGCTCATCTTACTCGGAGGCGGCTACCTCCTCTATCGTGCATTTACCAGAAATGACGTGGGGACCGACCGGGCGCTCGAAGAACTCCGATTAGCATACGCACGTGGAGACCTCTCCGAAGAGGAGTTTGAGGCTCGACGTAGCCGCCTTCGACGGGACAGCAACGATCGGTGATCGTACATCCGGAGTATCATTGGAGAATGTCCCGTTGTCCACGTGTCGATATCGCTCAAAACTGGATTTGCACCGTTCAGATGCGAGATTTAATCGGTTCTACTGCGCTTCTACGTCGGTTGGTAGTAGAGGGAATAGAGGATAAAGCTCATTCCAACGATGACGATTATCGACTGGATCATACCGGAATAGAAAATCGACACGTCGGCGATGTCGAACAGCACACCTTCAATGACGGCGCCGATGCTGATAGTTACAAACCCGATCGCGAGATAGAGCATCGGTTGATTGTCGTATCGCTCGTACGCACGATAACTTTGGAGTGCGATAAGGACACCAAGTATAACGACGATGATTTTCGCGGCGATGAGACCCGCGTGCATTAGGAATCATCCCCCCGAATGTCATCCCACAACCGATTGAATCGCTCCGGAGCATCGGTCACCGACCTGTCTTCGATGTCTACCTCAAACTCTCCTTGATGAAGTCGAACTCCGATACGTTCGATTGTCGCTTCGTACTTCTTGTAGTGATTCCCGTCGGGTGCTATCTCGTTCTGTTCGGAAAGCAAGTCGTGTTCGACCAGTTCCTCCAGCCGTCTGTACACAGTCGGTAGTGAAATACCACAGGTATCGCTCAGTTCGTTCGCGGACATGGGTTGCTCACTCGTAACAGATAGTATGGTTTGGACGTGTTCGTCACCCAAGAGGGAGAGGAGTTTACGAGGGGGACTGTCCTCACACACGGATGTGGATGGTTGTGGCTCCAATAAAGCAGTGTGGATTTTCTCTGCTTATTGTTTTTGCTCGGTCCGGAATCATTTAAAATCGTCCCAATCGGGCTTCTAAGTGAATTGTCTGGCCAATTCTCTCTCCTGAATCGCGAAATACCGCGGCTCGGTTCCATCTCCACTTTGGAAATCTAAGTAGACCGCCAGCATAGTTAGTGAGCAGGCACTCCTGACCGAGTATACTACCGATGTGTTAGTCATAACACGATTAGGTGGGACTCCCGTATTACGTGACATGGAGAAAAGAGAATACGCGATCCTCGTCGTCATCGCCCTCGCTACCATCGGTATCGGCGTATTTACGACTTCAAAACCGCTGAGTACGTTCTTTATCGAGAGTACGAAGCACGCGGCGACGACTACTATCGCCATGGCATGGATTACGTGGTGGGCGCTCGTAATCGGGTTCGCCATCGCTGGTGGCGTGGAAGCGTGGACGTCGAATGAAGAAGTTGCAGACCTACTCGAGGGACATGGCCTGCGTGAAATCGGTTATGGCTCACTGTTCGGATTCATCTCTTCGTCGTGTTCCTACAGTGCCATCGCCACGGCGAAAAACCTCTTCAAGAAGGGTGGCTCTGCAGCCGCCACCATCGGCGCGTTCATGTTCGCGTCGACGAACCTCGTCATCGAGATCGGCGCGGTCATTTGGATCCTCCTCGGGTGGCAGTTCCTCGCCGCGGACATCATCGGCGGGTTCATACTTATCGGGGTGATGGCATTCGGATTCGTTTATCTCGTGCCCGACGAGGTTCTCGATCAAGCCCGACAGAACGTCCTCGACGAAGGGAGTCCAACCGTACAAGACCCAGTCTGTGGAATGGAAGTTAATCCCGAGGAGGCCGACTACTCGACCGAACACGACGGACAGACCTACTATTTCTGTTCACAATCCTGTAAGGAGAGCTTCGACCCTGAAGAGGCTAACACAACCATTCGTGAGCAGGCAACATCACTCTCCGGGTGGAGGTCGCTTGCCGACAAACAGTGGAAAGAATGGGGAATGCTCTGGGATGAAATCGCTATCGGGTTCATCTTTGCCGGTCTCATCGCCGGATTCATTCCCAAGCAAGTCTGGACGTCGGTCTTTTCGGGACCGGTGTTCGGTGTGCCGGTGTACATCTTCTGGACCGCGGTTGTCGGCGCGATTATCGGCGTCGCCACCTTCGTCTGTTCGGTCGGGAACGTTCCGTTCGGTACCGTCCTCTGGACGAACGGTCTCCCGTTCGGTAGCGTCCTGAGTTACATCTACGCGGACCTCATTGTCCCGCCGATCATGGACGCTTATCGGGAGTACTACGGAACGAAATTCGCGGCCATCCTCTCGGGGATGATTTTCGTCGCAGCAGTCTTCACTGGGTTTGTCATTCACTTCCTGTTCCTCGGTGCCGGTCTTATCCCGGATCCCTCGACTGCCAAAATCGCCGAGGTCAAAATCGAGATGAACTACAAGATGGTGCTGAACGTACTGGCGACTGGGTTCTTCTTGTTCCTCTACTGGCTCCATCAATCCGAATCCACGGAGGACCACGGCGAACACACCCAACCAGCGGACTAAGCCTCTACTACTAACTCATCTTCAACATGTTGGAAAACGGTAGAGAATCTTTGTCACTGAACGGGCCGAAATTACTACATCGGTTAGAATTGTACCTGAATCAGATCCGCTTGTCGAAATCGAGTCGATTTTATCCAGGTAGTTCACAATGCGTGCGATGGAAAATTCTACTCAGTTAAATCGAATCGTCGGGGTCGTGTTTGTCGGACATTCGATTGACTTCGGCTTCGTACCGTTCTTGTAGGCTCGAATCATCAACGGTTTCGAGATCGTCGGGAGAGACATTCTTTGCAGCGGTCACCGAATCCATATCGACTGCATGTGCAGCGAGTTCTCGCCGGAAGAGCCGCTCACCATCGGGGGTCGCGTATTTGAGGATGATGAGGTCGCGGTTGTTGTATCCACGTTCGACAAGCCACACACGGATCTCTCCAGTTTCATTTGCCATAGTAATCGTGATGGGAACCACGCGGTTAGGTAGTTCGGTCCACTTTCTCTCGTCGAACCACAACCATCGATTGTGTGATTGTTATCGAGGGTTAACCTGGTATTTACCGCTAGATCACTGTTGGACGACATCCCCACTGCCCTGAAGGGTGATTTCCCCGAACATTGGAATATATCCACCTAATGGAAGCACAGGCGTGTGGGGCGTCTTCATTTTCGGGTACTGCTCCTTTTGGAATCGACCACGACCAACTGGTCACGAGAGGTAACGCATCACTGGCCGCTGGGACAAGCCCCACGGTTGAAATAGAGGGCTGAGCTACGAGAGTTTCGCTCGTAGCCGTTCGAACTCATCGTCGTCGATCTCGCCGCGGGCGTATCGCTCTCGAAGTACCGCCGTTGCAGGGTCGGTCCCGCGCTCGGTTTCGCGGCGCCTAGCGAGGTACACGAGTGCAAGAGGTATCGCGATAAGGAGCCCCATCCAAAAGAGTCCCCAGAGACCCATCCACCCAGGACCAGCCATCCAGCCGTCACCCCACATGTGACCGCCCCACAAGTGGGCGCCGCCGATAGCCCCGTTGGTGTGAGCGACGACCGTTCCCGTCGTCGTTGCGAGGAGCGTCGTCGCGAGAGTGGCCAGCGTCGCAGTTCTCGTTTCGAGTCGGCGTGCGAGAGTCATGTTTAGTTCACCCTTACATCTAGTACTACAATGACTGATGAATTATATCGAGTCGTTGATTCTCGTCCCCTGAGAACGAAACTTAGTCGCACTGTAGGAATTTCATCCTCGTGTTTCGAAGGCATGTTCGTAGCCACCATGAGTGTACCTTAAACACTATACTGATGGCGGACGAACCGTGAGATGGTTATGAGCTACACGATGACCCGCCGCGTTGATGGCCCATTTCAAGATGTTGTCGACTCGACTGTCAACGCGCTAGAAGCCGAGAAGTTCGGCGTGCTGAGCGACATCAACCTACAAGCGAAACTCGAAGAAAAACTCGACATCGAGGGATATCCGGAGTACCGCATCCTCGGCGCGTGTAACCCACCGCTAGCCGAACAGGGACTGGACGCCGAACGCGACCTCGGCGCGCTGCTGCCCTGTAACGTCGTCGTCTACAAGGACGACGGCGACGTGGTCGTCAGCGCTGTTGACCCCGATATCCTGCTGGGTGTCGTCGAGAATCCAGCCCTCGACGGTATCGCCGAAGACGTTCGCGAACGATTCGACCGCGTGTTAGACGATGTCGCCGCCGAGTACTGATGAGTTATTCCTGCCTGTGAGTGACTGGATTATAAAGACTCGACAGAGGTACTCCGATAGAGCATCTACAGGCGGAACAGGCCGAATGCCTCGGGGTCGTTCGAGAGAGCGTCGCTCTCTCGTGATGACGAGACGCCTTCGGTGTCTCGAACCACTTGACCCGAGGCGGTTCACCTATCGGAGTTACTGAAACGAGCGTGAGGACACGACAGATAGTAGAGAACCAAGACGATGTAGCCTGCGTCCTCGATAGCTTGTGCGATGGTGTTGACATTGGCACTCCCCTTGACCCTGACCAGGTCGGCCTCGTTATCTACGGTGACGGTCTCGACATCACCTCGTTCATATTTAGATCTTCTTCCAATATTTTTCGTAATATTCCCAATACTGCACCTTATTATCCTTCAGTTCGTACGCCAACCGATGACGAACGACTCACGTCTCTCTCGACGCGCCCTTCTCCGTGGACTCGGTGTCACAGGAATTGGTGCCCTCGCTGGCTGTACCTCCAGTTCTGTCACACCGTTCGACGAGCAAAAGACAGTCGCCCCACGGACGGCGGTGTCGGGCAACCCGGACGTACAAACCACACTGACTGCCTTCCCTGGTACAGTGTCGCCCGCCTCTTCGTCTGCACAGAATTGGCTGTACAACGGGGCGTTCCCTGGCAGCGAACTCCGCGTCACCGAAGGCGACGTCGTTCGCGTCGACTTGCAGAACCAGCTTCCTGCGGAAACGACGGTCCACTGGCACGGGCTTCCTGTTCCCAACCAAATGGACGGCGTACCGAACGTGACCCAACAGCCTATCCAACCCAATGAAACATTCACGTACAAATTCCGGGCCGAACCGGCGGGAACGTACTTCTTCCACAGCCATGCTGGCCTCCAACTTGATCGTGGACTGTACGCACCGCTCGTAATCGAAGAAAAATCGCCACACGTCAAGTACGACCGCGAATACATCCTCCTCTTCGACGACTATCTCACCCGTGCACCCGAACCGCTCGGAGAATCGTCGAGTGGTGGTGGCGGAATGGGTGGCATGGGTGGTATGGGTGGCGGTGGAATGATGGGTGACCAACGCCCACCGTACGCCGGCTTGCTCGTAAACGGACGCCTTCCAGCAGACCCTGCTTCCTTCGACGTGACGGAGGGAGAACGAGTTCGCTTACGGTTCGTCAACGCAAGCAGTGCGACAGCGTTCCGTGTCGGGATTGCCGGACATAAACTACAGATATCGCACGCCGACGGACAACCTGTTGACACCGTCCCGGTCGATTCGTTCGTTTTCGGTGCTGGCGAACGCTACGATGCCGTCGTCGAAGCAACGAATCCCGGTGCATGGGAAATACGAGGGGAGGCAGTCGATGGTGACGAACAGCCGGCTCGTGCAGTCCTCCGGTATGGTAATACGTCGGGGTCACCCACCCGTCTCAACTCGTGGGGAAAGACACTCCAGTATAGTGATCTGCGAGCAAAGCAGATTCCGAAGCAACTCCGCGGAAGCCCCGACCGAACGTTCGATTTGACCCTGTCGCCCGAGATGGGCGATTCATATAGTTGGCTCATCGATGGGCAGGCATACCCCGACGCCGACCCGTTACAGATACGGGAAGGCGAACACGTGCGCGTGAAGATGACGAATCGGAGTCCGGTGCTTCATCCGATGCACCTCCATGGGCACTTCTTCCGTGTCGAGGACGCGATGAAGGATACGGTTCTCGTGCCGGGTCACATGGGATCAGTGACATTCGACTTCCTCGCGGACAACCCCGGAAACTGGCTGTTCCACTGTCACAACCTCTATCACTTGGAGGCGGGAATGGCCCGTGTCGTCAAATACGTAACGGGGTAGGGACTCTTCGGAACACGCTCAATCAATGCGATCCGTTCCAATAGCGGTTCCGCTCCACTGACGAGCGTGCGGAGAAACGGATCTGTTACCTGTGGATATAATCGTGGAAAACGGATGGATGATGAATCTTCACACGAGCTATCGGTACGATATTTTTTCAATTTATCACGCTAATCGAAACGATGCGCTCGTACTCTCCACTAGTTCGAAATAACTGTTACCCTCTCAAATGAGCGGTGTATGCTGGTGCATTTACGCGCTGTGAATACTCCCATTCATCGGTTTGTGGTATCAGATAGTCATAAACTTGCGATAGGAGCCATCCTTTTTCATCGCGGAAATGACGAACTCCTCGGTTTTTTCGCCTCCCATTCCGGGTGACCCCGCCGGCATTTTTGGGAGTGCAATGCCAAGGACGTCCGGCTTTTCAAGTGCAAGCTTTCCGATTACTTCTCGAGGGATGTGACCTCCCACAATGTATTTCCCGATGTCCAATGTGTGACAACTCACGAGATTTCCCGGAACGTTGAATCTCGACTTTACGTTCATTAGGTTATCCACCTCTTTCACCGTTATATCCACATCTGTTGTTGATTCGAGGTACTCCTTGTGTCCGTCACAACACATACAGTTGGGTGCTTTGTAGAGGGTAGCTTTCGTCAAATACGTCGTCGCTGCTTGACGGAGTTGCTTCTCGTTCCCACCCGTCTCGTAGTTCTGGTTAGTCTGGTTACTACTCGTGCAGCCAGCAATTGCTCCAAGTCCTGCTGTCGTTAGTGTGCCAAGGAAGGCACGGCGATCGAGGTTTGTCATAGGTATTGTCTCCACGTGTTAGAATATTGATTCGGCATCGTGCTTTTGTGCTAGGGGGCCTTGATGTATCCGAAATCGAGTGCTTGCAAGCGGGCGAGTTCACCGACACCAGACAGGACCCGTTCGACTCCCGGAAGGAGATCGTCCGTTGTGAGGCCTAGCATCTCCATTGCATTCTCGCAAGCACGGAACGTGACGCCACGGTCTTGGAGCAACGCGATCTGGTCTGCGAACTCGTTGTCATCGGTCGGTGGTGTGTAGAGTTGTACCCCTTTGCCGTTCGCTAATACGACGAGATCCTTAACAGGAACACTCTCATCGTCCAGAAGGTTCTTTGCGTTCATCAGGGCACCTTTGTGGGCCATCGAGTTGCCGCTCGAGAGATGGAGGACTGTTTTGGTTTTCGGTGCGGGGCGCGCACACGAGTTTTGCTGCGCGGGATGATCCGCGTGCCTCGCACTTACCGATTCACTTCCAAGGAGTAACGCACCGAGCGTGCCAGTTACTCAGACGAAGTTCCGTCGTTGCATCTACTGATACCGTTGTACGATATTGGGATAAACCTACCGTACTAACTGCGAGAGCTGAAAAGTAGCAAAATGTATTTGTATTCCAATTAAGGCTCTGGATGGGAATCTTGAATCTATCATCGTTAGCTAAAAATATGGCTTTGTGTACTCTGGCCTGTCGAGCTCGAAGAGCTATCAGCTACTGGAACTTCCCATAGAAGAATCGCTCCCGAGCCAGTGATAAGGACTACTCCACCAATAGCCAATGCAAACAACGGTGATACAGAGTCGGAGATAACGCCACTACCAAGTTGAAATGGCACGACTGCCAAGCCGCTCACCATCGCCATCGCACTCAGAACGGTCGCCCGACCAAGGGTCCCAATACGGTCGTTGACGTATTGGCCGGCGAACGACCGTGTCATATCAGATAGACCCCGTGCAACTAAGAACGTCGGAAGAGCAAGAACGGGAACAAAGTACATCCCAACCAGCGCCACTTCAACAACGAATGGCAGAACGAGGAACCACGTCCGGACACCAACGTACTCCTTGATTGCACCCGTGTAATAGCTGAGCACTGGTCCAAAGAGGCTGTAGCCCGCATAGAACCATCCTAGCAGCGATTCGACTTGGGATTGGGATACACCGAGGTCCACGACGACCGTCTGGAATATTGGGTGGAGGAACACGAATATGAGATACGTGACGGCGGCATAAAGGACGTAGTAGTAGAGGATAAACGCCCGGAGATTTCGGCGGGAGAGCGCATCCTTGACGATTCCAACAGTTCGGCGGATGCTCAACTCGTCAGTATCAGTTTCTTTGTACGTCTCTGGTTCATCCATCGTGAGAAGCACGATAGTCCCGAGTCCAGTCACCGCAGCTGCCACGAACCACGGATATGAGAGGTCGATACTCCCGAGATAGCCACCAACGATGGCGGCACCGGCACCAACTGCGAGCGCGACAGATTCTCCTCGTCCGCGAACATGGGCAAATTCACCCTCGGGAACAAAGAGAGCAATTCATCGGTACGATAACTTAGTGGGTGTTGAATGTTCTTCAAAAAGATAGAGATACGCTAATTTCGATCCACTCGTAATGTTTATTCAGAACACTATCCAATAGATTTGTATGACAGCAAACTCCGCTCGCTCATCTCCCTCCTCTCGAGAACTCTTATTCGATAAGCAGCGTCTGGCGTTTTCTGTTCTCGTTGGAATCATTGCTGTACTCGTCAATCTCCTCATCGGCAATATTCACACAGTCAGTGATGCTCTCACGCCATTCCTTGGTGCGACAATCGCATTGTATCTCGTTTAGACCCCGATTCGCCGTGTCCTCTCTCGGTAGAAATCTTTGTTCTAATTTTCGTTTACATACTTCTGAAGTGACTGGACAACCGAGTCAGAATTTGGAATCGATGCGAGTCGGCATCGAAATGGCAGTGGCCACGGTAATCCCCGATGAAGCGTGAGAACATCCCCATCGCATTCGACCGAACGTAGCTGATCGCGTGGAATAAACCGGTTGTTGAGTGTGCCACTCCGCTTTACCAGAAGGCCGCTCTTAACCAAGGTGTAGTGCTTGGCTTTTCCTATGACAATTGCATTGCCCAAGAGAACGCCTCCGATCGAGGGGAACAAACCTTGAATTGGTTCTATCGGGATGTGGAGTATGAATCCGCTCACAAGGAAGATGAGACCGCCCACGATCGATAATAGTCGAACGAAACGGAGATACGAGGTATCTGGTCGCCCAAACCACTCAATGAGAACTTCTTCATGACGGCGGAGGACCACAGCATAGTAGTTCATCGTTGTGACATAGAGGAAGAATCCAGCAATTGTGAGAAGTAGAGCTTCGGCGATCCAATTCTGTAGTACGGTCGAATCTGGACCCATGCTAAATGCGGTAACACCTTCGCTGATCAGATACACAAAGAATGGTCCGATCGAGAGTATGAGATAGAGACGAGTGCGAACAAGCGATTCAGCGAGATCGTCTCGAACAACTGCAAGAGCAATACCAAACAAGAAGCCGAGGCATGCTGTAATGAGTGAAATGGGTGAAAAGTAGTGAGTGCTCGTGAGGAGCGCAACGACCACTGTTGCAAGAATGCTAGTATAAATCCCACACGCGAGATCAAAGAGAGTGCGCTGTACCGGACGTTGGAGCATTATTTGAAAGTCTTTTCTATTTGATCAAAGTTCTTGTGTGTCAACTAGTTACGTGATATACCAGTTGGAAGGAGGACATAGAATCAATTACGGTAGCGAGAGATAAGGAAAGGAGAAAGCCTTTGTTGGGTGCGTTTTGATATCGGAGTGCCTTGGTAGCTCAGGCTGGCAGAGCAACTCCTTTGTAAGGAGTCGGTCGAGAGTTCAAATCTCTCCCGAGGCTTTTCAACGAGTTTTGGTTGGCTATAGTAGGTGAGAAGTTTCACTATGGGTGTCTGAAGTTAGTATTGGCTACTAACCAAACTCCATCTGAATTCCGATGCAAACACGATAGAAATGACTCGGACAAGAAGCAATACTTCCCAATAATCTTCCTCGTGTCTAATTCTCTATCGCGGAGATTGTCCATTGCTCTCCTCACAAATCACCCACCAGTTCGGCGAAGTGAACCCTTTACAGTACTGTGAGGTGTCGAACGTATCCGTCCATCGGGTTAACGTTGTGCCGTGATCTGCGTCGCCGAATTCGTAGTACTACCAAGAAGTTTTGTTGCAACCTTATTACTCCGAAATTGCTTTGAGTAGAATCGGCAAGAAACAGCTCTGCGGCGTGATCGTTACTACACACAAATTATTTCTGAATGAGACGTTTATCCAAAAATATCGATGGTAAGCCATGAAAATTGGAAAACAATCGCCTTTGTCGTCGTAGCCCTCCCCGTAGCGTACGCAGTCGAATTCTTACTGAAATCAAACGGCATCGCTCAAAATACGGCCTTTATGATCTCGTTTTTCGTACTGCTTGTTGTTGGCGGTGGTCTCCCAAGACTTGCAACACACAGTGGATGACCCCAGTCACGCACTGTCTGTACTTGACGACATCAAGTAAGACGGTCTTCGTCGTCTGAATTACGTCGTATTTGTTAGTCGTGCATCCGCGCTTTCGGTGAGCGTTCGCTGGTCGGTAATATCTGTGAATGTCAATTGGCGTGCCATGGATAAAAAGAGCTGAAGCGGTGGTTAGTTCGGCAGTTCTTTTCGTCCCGTTCGCACGCATGGCCAGCACGGGAAGCCACCGAGACCGTCACAATCGCAGTCTTCCGGTTCGGCGTCGTCGTCGCCCCCCGAGGGGAAGGCATTGAGCGTCCCGTCGTCAGTCACGTTCTCGACGGCGGCCATGTGTTTGCAAAAGGCGTTCCGATGGACGTGGTGCGGACAGGTGCAGGCTATCAGTTCGTTGGTCACATCGTCGATGGAGACAGTGTACTGGTGGGCTTCGGGGTTCTCGTGGGTATCGGTGGTGACTTCAATGAGTTCGTCTCACTGCTCCATGTTGCACTAAGCAGAACTAAGAGAGTCTGGCAAGCGTATCGAATTTATGTATTTTCGTTTTCGGTTTAATGGAGCAGAGCATCAACTTCATACTTATTAGAGTGGAAGTAGTCGCCAAGCGCCCAGTCCTTATTCCATTTTCATACTATCTATAAAATTGTTCAACGAGATTATAATTCCATACCTTTTAGCCCCCAATAAGATTGCAATAACGATTATCGTGCTCACGGCAAAAGGGTACTTTCAGCCAGATTCTTGGCTATTAAGACGGTCGTTCAAACTGTCTCATCCGATTTTATGGGTCGTCCTCGCACGTGCCGGATACTCATTCCGCTTACGAATGCTACCGTTCCAATTATAATAGTATACGACCCGGGAGAGAGCAGCAACGAATTGATTGCACTTACTATTGTTGGATCCCTACCTAGAGGTGCATCTGAGAGTGCAAAAGATAAAGCAAATGGAATTAATCCTGATGCCGCGAGGTACCAGCTTAGAAAGATTCCTGATTAAAATAAGCACAAAAAAGTAACGATAACGAGTGATTGGAAATAATGAGTACTAGAAATCCATTGTGCATCGGGAGAATACATAAGTATTGAAAAGAGGATGGCAAACCGTGCCCGCCAATCGGTTTCGACGATGGACGAACACATCCGCGCTATCAATGGTCTCCTTCGCAATCTCGATTCACGCCGTTCCCAGCAACTTCGACTCGATGTCGATTCGCTGTCGCGGTCGGCGGACTACGGGGGGGAACATTACTTAAGCGGCACTGCAGAAGGCTACTCCTCGGCCCTGAAATCCCGCGACCACTCGACGACTCCTCCCGGACGATGAATCACGGTCGTTTCCCGGAATCACCACACGTGGTTGCCGTGGGTTGATCGTCCTCGAGAACCGAGGTTTGCATACGGCAGTGATACGTCACGTTGTCGTTCGGAGTGCGAACCGTCTCTCCGGTTCCGTGTGGGTCCAGCACGAGGTGTGCTCGTACATCGATGTCGGACCGTTCGCCGCGTCGTACGTGTGACCGAAACCAATCGTCGACTCGATCGTTGTTCATCGTGATTGCGAAGGTAACGGTACGGGTTTCGCCGGGACGGATGAGCGATGTCGCATTCACTGTCTCCGGTGACAGGGCCCCGTTCCCGGTGTGGAACAGCTCGATGTCGTTCATCGCGAGAGACATTCTAAGTCCCGTTGAGTCGACGGCGAGCGGAACCGTATCGCTCGGATTATGAATCCGATAGTGTATCAGTAGCGTCGTTCGTTTCGCATCGATTCGTCCCCATGTCGCTCGCGCATCTTTGACCTTTGCACCGACGACGACCTGTCGATGGGAAATAGGACTCCGGCGACTAGTGACGTACCGTCCCTCCGTTCGTTCGACGACGCGTGTAATCGAATCGAGGATCGGCGTTCGATCTTCGAATTGCGTGTCCGATTTCGTCGTCCCGTACGTCCAGTTCACAATCGGCGTAGTGATGCGAACCTGACCGTTTACCGTCGCGTCGAGAGTTTCGTTACCGCTGAGAAAGCGTACCCACCACGCAGCGAGTCGGTCGGTATGAATGTACGTCGTTTGTGTTTGTGACGTGTTTCCGCGTGGGAGGTCGATACGATCTCGAGAGCCTTCCGCGATAGAAACCCCGTTGAGAGTGAGGGAATAGCGGGTGTGAAGAAATTCGCCCGTTGTGAGGTCGATTGGGTAGGGGTTGTCCGTCCAGAAGGTCGTAATGACCTCGACGCGGTGGTCGGTGACGGTTCCCCAGTCGCCGTAATCCTGAATTCCGGCGTTCGGTGTCGGAACCGACTGTCCTCCGATTACAAAGTAGCCACTTGCCGTGAGAATCAACACGGCCAGCAGCAGATTGGATAGTGTGTCTCTCTTTCGTACCATTCGAAATCGGGGTCTTTCGAGGAACAACCCACCCTCGACTTTCAGCGTGTTCGACGTCTTTCCGTGTCGAACGGTTCGGGCCTGCATATGTGACCGTTTATATTTCGACGAAATACCGGAAAATATGGCTCTAAATCACTATATATAATATTTCCATTAAATATATATCTACGGTGTAATTGAATCAAATTATGGAATCCGATAATGATTCTGGGAGTGAGGAAATCAACCGTCGTGGATTCTTCCGTAGCGTCGCTGGAACAACCGCCGCCGGAGGGCTATCTAGCCTCCTTGCAAAGCGAACGATTGCTCAGCCGACGACTGCGAACGTAAATCGATCCGAAGAGGTCTTTTCGTACGACCCGACCGCGGACCCGGATACGACGTTCCCACAGTCGATCATGAGTGGCGGGCCGACCGACTCGGGAGCGATCATCTGGACTCGAATCGCCAAAACGGCATATCGGGAACAGCAATCCGTCGGCATTCAGGTAGCCCGTCGTTCGACCTTCGACGATCCGGTTTTCGAGGGAACGGTCGAACCGACGGCGGTTTCCACAGAGCGGGATTACACAGTCAAGGTCGATTTGGACGGCGAACTCGACGCAGACAGTTTCTATTACTACCGATTCATTTACGGCGGGGTAGCCAGTCGAACCGGCCGCCTACGGACGTTGCCGACCACCGAGCAACACGTCGAAGACCTCTCGTTTGCGGTCGTCACCTGCCAAGATTACCAAAACGGCTACTACGGTGCGTTCGAACACATCGCCAACGAACCCGTCGACTACATCGTACACCTCGGCGATTTCATCTACGAATCCTCCGATGGAGCGTACGTCTCTCCCACGGAGGGTATCAAGGAGGGGCGCGATTTCGACCTTCCGAGCGGTGCCAGCCTCGCCGAATCCTTGGACGACTTTCGCTTCCTCTATAAGACATACAAATCCGATTCGCTCCTCCAATCAGCTCTCGAACGACACACCCTCATCGCGGGGTGGGACGATCACGAAATCGGAAACAACCGATACTGGGATTACGCAACCGACGCTCCGGTCGTTCCCAACAAGGAAAACGGCTCGGACCCTTCGGCTGCCGTTCGGATCACCGCGAACGGGATCCAAGCGTGGATCGAGCATATGCCGATGCGTGTCGAGTACGACCCATCGAAGGACGACCTTCACGAACAGCTCAAACTGTGGCGACGGTTCGAGTTCGGCGACCTCGTGGACCTCGTTCTTACCGACGAGCGCCTCTTTCGTGATGGTCCCCCCTGCGAAAACCGAACGGTCACCTGCACCAACGAAGATGATCCGGATCGGACGATGCTGGGTTCCGAACAGAAATCGTGGTTCACAGAGGTCCTCTCCGAATCATCGGCACGGTGGACGACGTGGGCGAATGAAGTACTCACGATGCCGTTGACTGCCGGAGAAACGTGGTATCAAGTCGAATTTCTTCACGACTCGTGGGACGGCTTCCAAGCCGAGCGCGCAGAGCTGATGAGTGCCGTCGACGATACAGGTCTCAAGAATTTCATCACGCTCACCGGGGACCTCCACTGCTCGATGGCCGGCTATCAGCATGCAGGCTACGGGGATGTTTCGTGGAATATGGATACCGTCGGTATCGAGTTCATGACACCATCGGTTACGAGCGTGAACGCGGCCGATGTCGTGGACTTTCCCAGCGACTGGGACGAAGAGGCGTTGGCCGCGATAGCGAAAGAGGAAAACGACCACCTCGAATATGTGAATTGGCACAAACACGGTTATTCGGTCGTCGAATTTTCCGAAGAGGAGTGTACTTACACTGTCTATGAAGTCGATAAAGAGGAAGATTCAGCTGAAGCTGAGAGAGATATGTTAGTACAGTATCGGGTTCCAGACGGGGAACTCTCACTTGAGTTACTGTCGAAGTGAACAGAATATCCACCGGTGAACTCCCATCCCGACCGAGTTCAGTGCGGATATATTCTCCTATTTATTCCACTAGTAGACAAATACAAATTTATTTAAAAAGAGGTATTAATTCATAATTGTGGAAAATAGCACTAAAGATGGGCTCGCTGTAGTATTGCTATCGACATTACTCGTCTGTGGCGTAACAGTCGCAATCATCGTCACACCGGCCACCGCTGAGATAAGCGGTAGCCAACAAGTGACGGTAACGAACGTCGTCGATGGCGATACCCTCGACGTCCAATATGAAAACGGAACCACCGATACCGTTCGATTGTTGGGCGTCGATACCCCAGAAACGTACGGTAAAAATACGCCCGATGAGTGGGAAGGCGTTCCAAATACACAGGCTGGAAAGGATTGTCTCCACTCGGAGGGGGAGGACGCGAAGGCGTTCATGAAAAACAACCTCGAAGGCAAACGGATAACGCTCAAATTCGATTCCGAATCGGACCACCGAGGTTACTATGGTCGTCTTCTCGCCTACGTGTACTACGGTGGTGAGGATTACAACTACAAACTCATCGAGAGTGGCCAAGCCCGGGTATACGACGCGGCATTCTCCAAGAGTAGTTCCTACTACAGTGCCGAATCGTCGGCCCAGAACACCGAACAGAATGCGTGGACCTGTCGAAATGTTGGTAGCGGTGGTGCGTCTGTGAGTATTTCCCAGATTCACGAGGATGCAGCGGGGAACGACAACGATAATCTGAACGACGAATACGTCGTTTTCGAAAATACTGGTTCCACATCGATCGATCTCTCCGGGTGGACCGTTACGGACGAATCGGGGAAGACGTACACGTTCTCAAGTCTGACGCTCAGTCCAGGCCAGACGGTAACGCTTCATTCGGGGAGCGGGTCAGACACGAGTAGCGATGTCTTCTGGGGCCGCTCGACTGCCGTGTGGAACAACGGCGGTGACACCGTTTCGGTTTCCGATGGCAGTGGGGCATCAGTAGCCACGAAAGTGTACTAGCACACCGTTCCGTTTTGTACAAACCACCTATTACATTATTTTCCTCCGAACTAGCCGCTAAACGACGCAAACTGGACTCAGTATACTGCCCTAACTCCCGTTCAATATCCGATTCTCGACACCCCAGCGGTGACGGTACACAGTAGGAGCAACAAGTCCGAGCAGCGTCAAGCCATGTGATAACTGCACATAACTAAGCAAAAGGAACGCCACATCGAGCAAACGGTGTAGGGTCGTTTGAGATTGCAAACTCACGGTACCGATTGCAGTTCCATAGAGCAGCATCGTCGGAATTGTTGCGACTCCCAGAACGGCACGCGATTTCACAAGAGTTTGCACCAATAAAGATAAGGTCATTTACGCCCCAGACGACTTCACACGAATGAACAGCCAAATTATCTCTGAGTCCCAACTACCAGTATAATGTCTCGGAACGGTGCGCCAAACGACGCAATGCTTAGAGAAGAGCTAGGCGAGTTCGGATTCTCCGACAAGGAGATTGATGTCTACCTCACCCTCTTAGAGCTAGGTGAAGCAACCACAGGTACCATTTCGGACGACGCTAACGTCACACAGCAAGCAGTGTACACCATCACCGATCGGTTGGAAGACCGTGGCTTAGTTCGCGTTAACGATCACGCGTCGCCGAAGACAATTCGTGCCATACCGCCGGAAGAATCGATGACAACCCTCGCAAGTCGAATAGATTCGATCACACCGGTTCTCAAAGAGCGGTTTAACGACACAGAACCTCGGACTCCCGAACTGAAGATGGTAAAGTCTCAAAAAACCGCAATCAAACGACTGCGAGACGCCATCTCGAAAGCCCAAAGAGAAGTCATCGTTGCAATTCCGGAACAGATATACCCAGAAATAGAATCAGAGCTAAAAGATGCGATCGAGCGAGATCTCCTTGTCTTCCTTCTCATCCAAGACGTGGATAATCTTGAAGAAGCGCGAAATCGATATAGAGGTGCCGCGGATGTTGTTCGTTGTTGGAGCGAGAATGTCTTGTTTCTGTTTGCAACAGATACCCAGTCAAAAAGGCATCAGACAACACAGTCAGTTTTGATAGGCGATGCTCAATTATTGTCTGGAACTCACGATCGCGGCGACGGTGTCGCAGTCTCGGAACAACACTTAGCAGGCTCTGTTCGCGGAATGTTCTTTAGCGCCTATTGGCTGGCAGGGGAGGAAGTCTTCGTCACTGAACCAGATTCGCTCCCGAAAACGTTCGAGTGGTTTTGGCAGGCAGTTCTTCACGCACGGCTGCATCAAAAGTCGGGGATGGATCTCTGGGCGGACATCGAAACGACCGATGGACAGACAATCTCCGGGACAGTGAGCCAAATTCGCCAAGCACTCGTCGAACCACCGACTAACGAACACACATTGGAGACAAGTCTCTACATTGAGACCGATGCGGGCGAGGTCAGCGTTGGAGGGCAAAATACGATTTTAGAAGATTACGAAGCGACGTCGGTCATTCTTCGACCTAATTGATCGGTTGACTTGTTTACGGGATTAAATACTCTCCAAGTTGCTTCAAGTTCTCGGCGCGCTACGGATGTGTCGCACTTTACCAATATTTTTCATCCACTACCCACGTTAAACTGGAATATGATGACAAAAATAAAGAATTATATGGAGTGTTAAGATTTTAGTAAATTTGTTAGATAGCATTCGTAAGCATCGTTATCTCTATAATCAAAATTCTCGCCAGAAAATTATTCAAGTGTTAGTTTAAAGATTTGGTTGCGATGGTAAACGAGAACGACTCGCCGAAAACGAACCGACGAAATTTCATGAAAACAGCCGCTGGTCTTGGTGTCGCCAGTTTGAGTCTCTCATCAATGAGTGGCTCTGCAACTGCTGTTGAAACAGGCAGTACCGACCAATGGACACGCACAGAAGCAGAGCAAATCGAGCTAACTGATGCTACCACTGCACCGGTAATCAGCGACAATCCAAACTCGATTTCCGATCAATATTGGATCTGGGACACGTGGCCGCTTCGGACTCGTGATGGATCCATTGTGAAGATTGACGGGTGGCAAATCGTCTTCTCACTCACAGCACCCAACGACCTCGTCCCAGGTGCCCGTCACAATGCGGCGACCATCCGGTACTTCTACTCACGGAACGGTAAGAATTGGCAAGAGGGCGGGGAAGTATTCGATGCTCCACTTGGCCATCACCAATGGGCTGGCTCTGCGATGTATGATCGGACCGAAGAGCAGATTTATCACTTCTACACGGCTGTCAGTCCCGAACCGGAGTTCCGACAGCGGCCCGCAGTGGGCATCGGTGCTTCGATCGAAACGAATCCCAAGGGCATCGAACTGACTGGCGATCAAGAACACGCCATCATGGGTACGCCCGACGGAGAGATGTACCAGACTCTCGAACAGTCTCGGGAGCAAGGTATCGTCTATGCGTTCCGTGACCCGTGGTATTTCAAGCATCCAAAAACGGGCGAAGACCTTGTCGTGTTCGAGGCGAACACGCCAACTGGAAGTAAGGATCCAAGCGACCCGAAAAGTTTCAACGGTAACATCGGTGTCATGCGAGCGATGAATGACAAGTTGACCGAGTGGGAACTATTGCCGCCGGTGATGGAAGCGATCGGAACCAACCAGCAGCTTGAGCGTCCTCACTTCGTGTTTAACGACGGTAAGTGGTATCTGTTCACCATCAGTCATAAGTTCACATTTGCGCCCGGTCTGAGCGGTCCTGACGCTCTGTACGGGTTCGTGGGCGATTCACTGTATGATGACTACGAACCGCTCAACGATAGTGGACTAGTTATTGCAAATCCCGAAGAAGCACCGTTCCAAGCGTATTCGTGGCTTGCGATGCCCCACGGGGACAACATCTTGGTCGAAAGCTTCGAGAACTTCCGTGGGCTCGACAATACGTCCCGCGGTTCGATCAGCCTCGACGAGGTTGGTTACCTACCACCAGAAGAGCAAAAAGAACTCTTTGGGGGAACGCTTGCTCCCAGTCTGAAAATTCAACTCAACGGTACAGAGACGAAGATTGTCGCCGAACTCAACGACGGTCACTTCTTGCCGTCAGTCGGTCAATCGAGGTGAGGTCTTACTAGAATATCATCCCTCCCAGCGGAGGTAAAGACCGAGGTCATCGACGACCTCGACGATGCGTTGCTCGCCGCCGCCCGTTTCGACTAACGAGTGCTCCAGCAGTGAACGCCCGCGGTCGATAGCCACAGCCCTCTCACTCCGATTGCCGAGTCACGTCTCGATCCGTCTGCCGTCTCAAGTGACGAATACAAGCAACACGAGAGACGAAACCTGATTGTCGCCGCGTACCGAGGACTCCTGTCTATACCAAGCCCACCGTCCGGCGACTCGACAGGAGAGACATCGCTCGGCGAATCGTCGTCCAGCCGCGAAACCCAATTCTGCAGACTACCTCGCGCTCGATGCACGAGACACCCCTCGATGGGAGTGATATCACAATCGTCGGTCTTCTTCTCGTCCACACGCTTCCAGCAACTCCGTCCGGTCGATGGAACCGAAGACGGTGCTCACGGTGGACAACGACCCGAAGGCACACGAACCACGAATGGACACGACCCACTCGAAGAAATACGCCACTCCGGACGACAATGGGACGTCCGGTACTGCAACGGGTCTCCTACGAACTTCCAGAGAACATAGTTAGTTACTGACTGCTATCGGCCGCGCGCAGATACTCGTCGAGCTTTTCGGCGATTGCCGTCGCGAACCCCTCGTCGTTGATGGGGGCATCGACTTCGACCAACTCCACGTTCCCGTCGAGGTGTTCCCGCAGGGCGCCGAACAACTTCGAATCCGCCTCCGGGTCGTGGAAATCTTCTCCCTCGACGTCGATGAGCGAGACTCCGCCGAGCGGGAGAAACAGCGCGGTCGGTCCCGTGGACGCGTTCAGTTTCTTCGCGATGATTTCGCCGAGCTCGGCGTTTTCCTCGGGTGTCGTTCGCATCAACGTCACCTGTGGATTGTGAATGTGGAACGTCCGCCCCTCGAACGTCTCCGGGACGGAATCCCGCGGACCGAAGTTGACCATGTCGAGCGCACCCGGCGAGACGACTTGTGGAATTCCCATCTCCGCGGCCGCATCGAGCCGTGTTTCCCCGGCGCTCAGAACACCGCCGACGAGTTCGTCGGCCCATTCGGTCGTCGTAACGTCGAGCACGCCGTCGACGACGCCCTGTCTGACGAGTTGCTCCATCGCGCGGCCACCGGTTCCGGTCGCGTGGAAGACTATCGTCTCGTACCCCTTCGATTCCAGATACTCGCGTGCCGCATGCACGCAAGGAGTCGTCACCCCGAACATCGTGATGGCGACCGTCGGCTGTTCTGTGATTGAGATATCGGGTTCGTTGGCGACCATACCGACCATCGCGAGCGCCGCGTTGGAGATGACGCGGCGAGAGAGCTGATTGAGCCCTTCGATGTCGGCGACCGAGTACAGCATCATCACGTCTTTCGCGCCGACGTACGGTTCCGTGTCGCCGGAGGCCATCGTCGAGACCATCAGCTTCGGAACCCCGACGGGCAGTGCGCGCATCGCTGTAGTCGCGATAGAAGTGTTGCCTGACCCGCCGAGTCCCACGATACCTTCGAGAACGCCCTCGTCGTGAAGTCGAGACACGATGACGGCAGCGCCGTCGCCCATCGTCTCGATGGCGTTCCCACGGTCGGCTTCCTCTCGAAGTCGTTCGAGGCCGGTACCACCCGCCTCGACAACATCGTGTGCCGACGTCTCCGGTTCGACGTCGGGGTCGTTCATCACCCCAACGTCGATCAGGTGAACATCGATATCGTGGGCTTCGATGATTTCTCGGGCGAACTCCAGTTCTTCCCCTTTCGTGTCCAGCGTCCCGATGAGTACGACTGCCATGCTAGAACTCGATCTCTTTGAAGTCTCGGGCTTGGTTCTGAATCGCTTCTTCTGTCGGCAAGCGCTCGAGACTCGATGCACCGAAGAAGCCGACGACGCCGTCTGTATTGTTGAGCACGTACTCGGCGTCGTCCGGCCACGCTATCGGACCGCCGTGACAGATGACCACGACATCATCGTTGACCGCTTTTGCAGCGTCGTGATGGGCCTGCACACGTTCCGCGGCATCGTCCAAATCCAGCGCCGTCTCCGCACCGATATCGCCGGAGGTGGTGAGTCCCATGTGCGACACGATGACGTCGGCACCGACCTCGGTCATCTCGCGGGCGTGCTCTTCGGTGAACACGTACGGGCAGGTCAACATGTCCTGTTCGGCAGCCTCTTGGATCATGTCTACCTCCTTGTCGTAGCCCATCCCCGTTTCCTCGATGTTCTGCCGGAATTGACTACCTTCGTCGATAAGCCCAACCGTCGGGAAGTTTTGGACGCCCGAGAACCCACGACGTTTCAGATCTTCGATGAAGACATCCATTTGGCGGAACGGGTCGGTTCCGTTGACCCCTGCAAGGACCGGCGTGTCTTCGACGACCGGCAGGACTTCGTGTCCCATCTCGACGACGATTTCATTGGCGTCGCCGTACGGGAGCAATCCAGCGAGGGAGCCTCGACCGTTCATCCGGTACCGCCCCGAGTTGTAGATGATGAGCATATCGACGCCGCCTCGCTCCGCGAACTTCGCCGAAATACCGGTTCCCGCACCGGCTCCGATGATGGGTTCGCCGCTGGTTATCGTTTCTTCGAGTCGCGCGAGCGACTCCTCACGTGTGAATTTCATACGCCGCGCGCATCTACAGCGAGAAGGTTAATCAATATTCACAACGGAGTGATACTGATTCGGTACGAGTTACTCCCAGTCGGAGTTTTTCCGACTCGTCGCACCAGTGGGTCCGTCGGCCCGCTTTCCGACCGGTACCCGCGATACAACTATGATTGTGTACGCCGAGGGATGCGTGGGACAATGACAGACGAGAACTTCGTCAGCAGCGAAGACGTACCGACCCAGTTGTTCGATTGGGGAACGCTCAAATGGATGGCCACACCCGACGTCAACGGCTCCGAGCGATTCAGCGCCGGTGCCGTCCAGCTAGCGCCCGGAAAGGGCCACGAGTTACATACACATCCAGATAGCGATGAAATACTGTACGTCATCAGCGGGGAAGGAGAACAGACTATCGAGGACGAAACGCGCGAGGTCGGACCCGGCGAAATGATATTCGTCCCTGCTGGAACCGAGCACGGAACGATAAACACCGGCTGGCAACCGCTCCAATTACTGGCAGTGTACTCACCACCCGGTCCAGAAGATGTCTTGGCCGATCTCCCGGAATGCGAAATCGTGCCTGCTGGAGAGATACCAAGTCGGGACAGCTAACACCCTCGATTGCCCGCTGCCGTTTTCACCCCTCGAACAGGTGCATCGAGAACGGTCGCTTGGACACCACTACTTAGGGAACCGATTAACAACCGTCGGGTCGAGGATGTACGTCAACGTTTCGCGGGACATGCGTTTCTCGTCGGCGATGTTCTTTAGCGAACTGCCGACAATGATGTTATTGGCGTAGTCGTCGAAGTTCCAGAGGATGCCGAGCAACTACCCCGCGACGCCAACTTTCCGATAGGAGTCGATTCGCCGGGTAACGAACTACATAATGGCCAGTGTCTACCCAACCACCAGATGAGCGCGATTCCATCTCCCAACAGGAGCGTAAAGACGAGGATTTTCGCGGTGAATATACTCTTGCCGATGGAGGAGACTATCCAATCGAACGTCTGCGCAATGCCTACGTTCCCGCTTTAGATGATTCCATCCGTCCAAACGCCGATGAACAACAACAACAACAACAACAACATCGCCCGGCGCATGAGACAGCAATTCTCGAGACGATACCAGGCCGTTCATGAGTAGTGGTTTTCCTGGTCTACCGACCCCATTCCTACTTTGTGAAAATCATCGACCCAACTATTGTGTATGCCAATCACTCTCACAGAGAGACCGAAGATGCGAAAGGACTCGTACAATGGAACAAGGAACACGATCCCCTGACCAGCAAACTGAACATCACGTAACTCGTGGAAAACAGAGCGTCGATATCGGCACTCACGAATGCCCTGAATGTGAAGCCCAGATATCGGTCTCGGACGATGCAGTCGAGATAGTCTGTGATGACTGTGGACTGGTCGTCTCCGATAGCCGCATCGACCGCGGTCCTGAGTGGCGTTCGTTTTCTACCGAGGAGAACCAGCAACGCAGTCGCGTTGGTGCGCCCATGACGCGTCAACTCCATGATAAGGGATTGAGTGCAACGATTAGCCGGCAGAACGTGGATGCGTACGGGAATACTCTCGCGAGTCGAAAGCGGCGGAAAATGAAGCGGCTTCGTGCATGGGACGAACGGTACCGCTCAAAATCGAATCAAGAACGGAATCTCAAGCACGCACTGGGGGAGATATCCCGCATGGCAGCAGCCCTCGATATCGCGAAAGCAGATACCGAAACTGCTAGCGTGATTTATCGACGCGCGCTCGAAGACGACTTGCTCCCCGGACGATCGATCGAGGGGATGGCAACCGCGAGCCTCTATGCCGCGGCCCGACAGGGGGATGTCCCACTCAGTCTCGATGATTTTGCGGACGTTAGTCGAGTCGAACGGCGCCGCATTCAACGAGCGTATCGCTACCTCACCAGCGAGCTAAAGATCGGAATCGCACCGACCGATCCGACGCAATTTGTTCCACGTTTTGCCTCCGAACTCGATTTGAGCGACGAATCAGAGCGGCAGGCTCGTGGCCTACTTGCTGCCGCAAAGTGTCACAACATACATTGCGGAAAGAGTCCAGTCGCACTCGCGGCTGCAGCAGTGTACGCGGCCGCAACGCTCAGCAATGAATCGGTAACACAGGAGTCGGTCGGGACAGTTGCCCACGTTGCCCCGGTGACTATCAGGAAACGATATACGGAGCTTTTAGACGTGTACGAGGACGGAGCACGGTAGAGCATTTTCTGCTCGCGTCCCGATTCGTTGGTCCAATAGCAAAGCAACGTCGTAGACGATCGATTTGAGTCAAGAAGGTTCGAATTCGAACCGCTTGGAGCCTTACCACCGTTCCGACGCCTGTTTATGTGGCGATTTTTTGGATGAAATGCTCGAAAATCACGCCCTACGCGACATAATATATTTCCGGCGATGCGTTCTGCCCAGCATATGGAAACGGTCGGCGACGACGAGAGGAAACTGGAATTCAACAGCCGTCGCTGGTGGACACTAGCGATTTTCGCATTTATCGCGCTTGAAGGGGCCACGTTGCAGATGCGAGGGGCCATTATCCCCATCTTGCGGAACGACTTCGGTACCTCTCAATGGCAACTGGGCCTCGTCGCACCGGCGGGGACGATCGGATTTTTGGTTTTCGTCGCCACCGTCGGTGTGGTTGCTGGCCGGTACGATACACGAACGCTCCTATTGCTCGGAATCGCCGGTACTGGCGTCGGCGTCTTTGTGATGGGGCTCATCCCGTCGTTTGGGTTCTTTCTGGTCGCCTTAGTCCTTCGTGGGTCGTTCAGAGGTATCGGACGTGGTAATGATAGACCACTATTGAGCCATTTGTACCCCCACCGACGCGGTCAGCTGTTCGGTTACTACGATATGATGTGGGCCATCGGAGCGACGCTTGGACCACTTGCCGTGACTGCCGCGGTCTGGGTTGGCAACTGGCGATTCGCGTACTATGCGCTCGGTGCGTCGTTTCTCCCGGTCGTCATACTCATCTGGAACCTCCCGAAGCCATCCGTCGACGGTGGCGATGACCCACTGACGATGGCGGGATTGCGTCGAATCAGTCGCAATCCTGCGGTGCTGGTGATGGCAGCCGGTATCCTGTTCTCGACCGGTGTCGAAGGGGGATTATTCACGTGGCTCACGACGTACGCCGAAGGGAGGCTCCCTGCGTCGCTGGTAACCGTCTCACTGAGCGTGTTGCTAGTTGCCTATATTCCTGGGCGGTTCGTCGCGGGGTCGCTTGCGGAGCGCTTCGGTTACATTCCACTGACCTTTGGCCTAGGAAACCTTTGTTTGCTCTCTGCCGTATATACGTTCGTAGTGGCGTCAGGGCTCACCGTACTGGGCGGCGTCTTCTGTCTCGGACTCTCCCTCTCTGGGCTGTATCCCACGTTAATGGCGTACGCGACGGATAGCACGCCTGAACATAGTGCCCCAGTCAACGCCATCGGTCTCGTCGTCTCCTCGTGCGGCATCGCCGGCGTTCCCGCGGCGATGGGGTTCGTTATGGGTAACATCGGTGTCGCTTGGACCATGCGACTCCTATTCATCCCCCTCACTGGCTTACTAGTCGTCACCGCCATAGCGTGGTCGCGTAGTGGAGAGATCGCTCACGTGCATGCGTAACCGAAAATTACTACCACTCGGAATCGCGTTCGATCCTTAAAATGCTAGCTAGCGGAAAGTATAAAATTAATTTAGTTACATAAAATATAATTAATATCGATATAGTGGTTTGTGGAAGGAAACAAAACAGTTACACAGTTAGTAGCACCGGAACGGTCCGCCTGTCCGGATTTGTCACCTTATATAGATTATATCAATTAGCTGTTTAGTCTGGGAATGAAAAAGGGGAGATTGAGTTAGTCTTTCCAGCATTGGTCGGCGGAACACTCTTTAGTGTGGCTCTCAGCGACTCTGTATGCGTCAGAACGTTCTTTCCATCCTGTTCGCACTCGATTCCACACTCTTGGTACTCTTACTCATCTCCTTTCAGTTCGTTCAAACCGGAACGAGCGAGTACGCGATTCTACAGGTGTCACTCGGTGTTATTTTCATCACGTTCGTTGGCCTTATCATTGCGGCTCGCCGGGGATTGACGCTGCTCGAACCCTGACTCCACGGATTCGTGACTCGTTCCCGCAGGTGCAGTAAAACATTCTCACTGGTTATATTATTTGTCAGTCAAGTTATTTATTGACCCCCTACACCAAAATTATCATGAAAAATACATATGTATAGAGAGGGGCATTGACAGTCCATGCCCAACCAAGACACGGGCCGCAGACAGAGAGACCGACGAAACACGCGCCGACGCTTCCTCCAATCGGTAGGAGCGGCGGGAACAGTCGCCGTCGCCGGTTGCGCGGGGTCGAACAAGGATGCTGCAAACAACGGACAGACTTCCGCGGACTCCGATGACGGAGCCACAGGCAAAGACGGTGATTCGAAACAGATTGAGATGACCAACCGGACGTTCGTGACGTCGACGACGAACGTGCCAAAGGACATGCAGTTCAACCCGTACGGCCAGAAATACCCCGACCGGGCGGCGCTTGCCCTGTTCGAGAACTTCATCTACGTCAACGAGGCGACGAGCAAGTTCATGCCGGGCGTCCTCGAATCGTGGGACATCGGCGACAAGTCAGTGACGCTCTCCGTGCGCGATGGATTTCACTGGCACAGCGGCGACGCCGTCACCGCCGAGGACGTTGCGTTCAAGCTCAAACTCGAGATTCAGAACGGGGCCGCGGTCGGCAACATCGTCGCTCCCGAGGACGTCAACGTCGTCGACGACTCGACAGTCGAACTTGGACTCCAACGACCAGTCGCAGACGAGGTGTTCCTCTATTCGTTGAAACCTATCGCCCTCGACACGCCGCGTGCGGAGTTCCAGGAGTTTCTAGACGCGTACGAGTCTGACGGTGAAGCCCCTGGGCTCGCAGAGAAGACGCTCGATGAACCGAACGGAACGGGACCGTTCAAGTTCGTCCACGCGCGGAACCAGGAACTCGTCGCGGAACGGTTCGCGGACCATCCCGACGCGGATAAAATCAACTTTCAGCAATTTCGGTGGAACTACCTCCAATCGAATCAGAAGCAGTGGCAGGCACTGAGTACTGACAGCGTCGATGGCCTCGACAACATCTTCACACCGAAGAACATCTCCCAGTCCTACGGTGACCACATTCGCGAGATTCAGATGCCCGCCAACTGGGGGATGGGCATCATGTTCAACCACGAGCACAAACACTACGGCCAGCAGAAAGTCAAGCAGGCCATCCAGTACGTCATCGACCGCGAGCAACTTGCTCAAACCGCGGGCGAGAAAATGCACGTCCCGGTCGAGATACCGTGTGGCCTCCCGGGCAACTTCGACGGCAGTTACAAGGAGTGGCTCGGTGACTCGCTGTCGGGGTTCAACGCCTACGAAACGAACACTAACAAAGCCGCCAAACTCCTCAAAGAAGCGGGCTTTTCGAAACAGGGAGGAACGTGGGTCGACGGCAGTGGCAAGACACTGAAGTTCCCGTACAAGATCCCGGCCGGATGGAACGACTGGACGGCGGGTGGGCAGTCCATCGTGCAGGACCTGAACGACTTCGGTATCAAGGCGTCGCTCAATCCGAGCCAGTCCTACTGGGACGACATCTACGGCAATCAAAAGTATACCGTCGCCGGGCTCGGCTGGGCCGACGGGAAGCTCTACCCGTATTTCTCGCTCAACAAGCTGCTCAACGGCACCCGCTCGCGGGACATCCTGAACTTCCCGCGCTCCGCCGACGTACCTCCGATCGGTAAGCCGAACGGCGAGACGCGAACGGTCGACTTCGAAGCCGAATTGCAGGAACTCGCCGGATTGACCGGTGAGGAGGCGAAACAGAAGACCCAGGAACTCGCGTGGGTCGTCAACCAGCATCTCCCGATGGCGCCGCTGATGGAGAAGATCGACCAATCGTGGGTCACGACCGACGACTGGAACACCGTCACGCAGGATGACGAGGACGCTATCGTCGACTACCCGCAGTACTACCTGCCCCGGGAGGGCAAGCTGACAGCTAAGTCGGAGTAATCGTCCATGTACGAGTACTTCGTCAAGCGAGCGGGGCAGGCACTCTTTACGGCGTTCGTCGTGGTGACCCTCTCGTTTGCACTGGTCCGACTGATGCCGGGAAACCCTGCGGACCAGCTTCGTGGCCAGCTCATCCGTAACAACCCGGATCTCTCCCAGCAGGAGATTAACCGCCGGGTCGCCAACTACATCAACATCGACCTCACCAAACCGCTTCACGAGCAGTATCTCTCGTACATCACGGGTATCCTGCATGGCGACCTCGGTCAATCCATCAGTCAGAACGCACCAGTCTCGAAGATTCTAGGCGAGGCACTGCCGTGGACGGTCTTTGCGTTCTCGGTCGCCATTCTGCTCATGTTCGTCGCCGGTATCGCCCTCGGGTCGCTCATGGCCTACTGGGAGGGGAGCCGCTTCGACGTGGGAACGACGGGTATCGGCATTCTGCTCAACTCGACGCCGAACTACGTGACTGCGCTGTTGTTCCTCTATGTGTTCGGCTTCACGCTGGGGTGGTTCCCGACGAGCGGCCACATCTCGTCGGACATCATTCCCATCATCGACCCCCTACGGCCGGTCGCAACCTTCCAGTTCGTCGCTGATGCAGTCTACCACGCTAGCCTGCTCATCGCCGCCGTCGTCATCACCGGTTTCGGTGGGGTTGCGCTTGCGATGCGCGGAAACAGTATCCAAGTGCTGGGTGAGGATTACCTCCGTGTCGCTCGCCTCCGTGGGCTCTCCGATTCCCGAATTGCACTTCGATACGTGGCCCGTAACGCGATTCTTCCGATGTACACGGGGCTCTTGCTCGCGTTCGGCGGCGTCATCGGGGGCTCGGCCATCCTCGAACAGGTATTCACCTACCCTGGACTGGGATACTACATCGTCGCCGCCGTCGAGTCGCGTGATTATCCGTTGATGATGGGTGGATTCGTCCTCATCACGCTCGCGGTGGTCCTCGGTGCATTTATCGCTGATCTGACCTACGGACTCGTCGACCCACGGGTCTCCACAGGAGGTGATTCCTCATGAGCCGTGAGAACCGGGTCAACAGTTTCCCTGATGACTACGGCGGATTCGACACCGTTGCGAATTCATCGCTCACCCGCACCGAGCGAACCCATCGGTTACTCGATCTCTGGCTCGTAGCCCCCATGCGGGTCGTCTGGAACGACGTGCGCGCTCGTATCGGTGCAACGCTCGTCGTCGGCTTCGTCCTCATGGGCGTCGTCGGGCCAGCGTTCGTGGCTGCGCCCCGAGTCGGCCAAGCGCCGCTCCTCGTCGGCCCCTTCCAGGGGGGCATCATCGGTGGTAGCTGGTACGGATTCGTGAACACGTCGCTGTTCGGCGTCTCGGTTCCGTGGGTGGTGTTCCACTGGCCGCTCGGCACCGATAACGTCGGTCGTGGTATCTTAGAGCAAGTCGTCCACGCGACTCCCCGAATGCTCACGATGATTACGAGCGCGGGCGTATTCGTTACGGTCCTCGGAACGAGCGTGGGCGCACTCGCCGGCTACAGCGGTGGGCGCGTCGACCAGGTGCTCTCGACGGTCGTCGACATCGTGATGACGCTCCCCGGACTTCCCCTCTTGCTCATCCTCGTCGCACTGCTCGAGCCGAAGAATCCCATCGTACTCGGTCTCGTGCTTTCACTGCAGGCCTGGGCCGGCATGGCCCGTGCCATTCGATCACAGGTGCTGACGATTCGGTCGACCTCGTACGTTGAGGCGGCCCGAGCGATGGGACTGTCGACACCAGCCATCGTGGCCAAAGAAGTCGTCCCCAACATCATGCCGTTCGTAATGATCAACATGGTCAACGCGATGCGTGGGGTCATCTTCGCCTCCGTCGGCCTGTACTTCCTCGGTCTGCTCCCGTTCTCGGAGGTCGTCAACTGGGGCGTCATGCTCCAGCTAGCCTACTCGAACGGCGGAATGCTCACGCTGGACGCTGCTCACTGGCTCCTCGTTCCGATGGTTGCTATCGTTCTCCTGTCGATGGCGCTCATCCTCTTCGCACAGGGGATGGACCGCGTGTTCAACCCGCGTGTCAGGGCTCGACATGCTGAGACGACATTGGGGGCCGATGACTTGGAAGCTACCGAGACGGCAAACCGGATTGCACCGGTCGGAGGTGACCCATGAACGAGTCAGCGCAGACGACTCCCGTTGCGCCTGATGCGACGGAGTCCGGTGACGAGGATATCGTCCTCGAATGCCGGAATCTCTCGGTCGCGTTCGACATGGACCGCGGGACCTCCCGCGTTCTTCACGACGTCGACATCGACATCCGTCGCGGCGAGATTATCGGAATCGTCGGCGAGAGTGGCTCCGGCAAATCGATGTTCGCTTCGGCGCTCCTGAACGCGGTGGTCGACCCCGGTCGAACCGATGGCCGAATCACGTACTACCCACACGAGGGTGATCCGGTCGACGTACTCGGTCTGGAAAAGGGTCCGCTACGGAGCCTCCGCTGGGAGGACGTCTCGATGGTGTTCCAGGGAGCGATGAGTTCGTTCAATCCGACGATGGACTTCCGCGAGCAGTTCGTCGAGACGCTCGATGCCCACGACTACGACGTCGCAACGGGCATCGAGCGGGCAGAAGAACTCCTCGTTGACCTCTATCTCGACCCAGACCGCGTGTTGGATTCATACCCCCACGAACTCTCGGGTGGAATGAAACAGCGGGCGCTCATCGCGCTCGCGCTCGTGCTCGAACCGGAGGTACTTGTCATGGACGAACCGACGGCAGCACTGGACCTGCTCATGCAGCGCTCCATCATCAGCCTGCTGTCCGACCTTCGCGATAAATACGACCTCACGATGGTCTTCATTACGCACGACCTCCCGCTTGTGACGAAACTCGCTGACCGAATTAGCGTACTCTACGCATTCGAGTTCGCGGAGGTCGGAGACACGGCGGAGATGGTCCGTAATCCACGACATCCGTACACCCGTGCTCTGCTCAATGCGACACCGAACCTCGACGCACCGCTCTCCGAGATGCGCCCCATCGCGGGTTCTGCACCCGACCCGGTCGCTGTCCCGGCGGGGTGTCCCTACCACGAACGGTGTCCGATGGCGACCGAGGAGTGCACGGATGTGAAGCCACCGATGGAAGCGGTGTCGGCTACCCACGAGGTGGCCTGTCATCACTGGCTCCGGACCGACGAGGAGATTCCGCTCTCAACGGGGGTGGAACGATGAGTACCGACCCGGTCCTCTCGCTCTCGGACGTCGATGTCCACTTCGAGAAAGACGGTGGAGGGCTGAATCCCTTCGCCGACCGTCCGACGGTTCGGGCCGTCGACGGCGTCAGCCTCGACATCGGCAGCAACGACGTCGTCGCCATCGTCGGCGAATCAGGGAGTGGGAAGACGACGCTCGGGAAGACCGCGGTCGGCCTGCAACAGCCTACTGGAGGCACCATCGAGTATCGCGGCCAGGATATCTGGCAGGCGAAAAAGTGGCGGTCGGATCCATCGATTCCCTTCGACGAGATTCGACGCTCACTTCAGATCATCCATCAGGACCCCGGTGCGTCGCTGAACCCGAACCGAACGGTCCTGTCGTCGCTCGCGGCACCGTTAAAACGCTGGCAACCCGAACTCGGCCCGGAGGACCGTGAGGCTCGTGTCCTCCACTTCATCGAACGGGTTGGGATGTCGCCGCCGGAGGATTACGCCCATCGCTACCCGCACCAGCTTTCCGGTGGCGAGAAACAGCGCGTCGGCCTCGTGCGGGCGCTCCTCATGAACCCGGACGTCATCCTCGCCGACGAAGCGGTGAGTGCACTCGACGTGAGCCTCCGCGTTGAGATGATGGACCTGATGCTCGAACTGCAGTCGCAGTTCGGCACGTCGTTCCTCTTCATCAGCCACGACCTCTCGAACGCCCGGTACATTGCCGAACACGCCGGTGGCCGGCTCGGAGTGATGTATCTCGGCGAACTGGTCGAGCTCGGTCCCGCTGACGAGGTCCTCCAGAACCCACAGCACCCCTACACGAAGGTGCTGAAATGGGCAACGCCGGAGCTCGGCGTCGAAGAGGAAGCAACCGAACCACCAGTCCGCGAGATCGACATCCCGGACCCCGTGAATCCGCCGTCCGGCTGCCGGTTCCACACCCGCTGTCCGAACGCGACCGAGCAGTGTCGCACTGCCGCACCGGGAGCAGCAGTCGTCGACAGCCAACACCACGTCGCATGCTACCGTTCGACTAACGATACCGCCTACTGGGACAGTGACCCGCTCGACGGAGCAACACTTGCGACTGACGAGAGGACGCAGAATGACTGACGAACACTCGACGGACGAGACGAACGGTATCCTTTCCCGCCGCCGCTATCTCATCGGGGTCGGTATGCTCGGTACCGCCGGACTCGGCGGCTGCACCGGCGATACCCGCACGATAGGAGCGCAAGCCAGTCGACCATCGGATGACGCCGAGAGCCAAGCCGTACAGGCCACCTCGGACGTAGTCAGCGTCGGCGCTGGCAGTTACACTACCACGCTCCCCACCGGAGAAGAGACGCCGCCCGAGCAAATCTACGCCACGAACGACCTCTCTTCGCCGTATCCGACGAACGACTGGTGGAGTAGCATTCTCTTTGACCAGTATGGCTCACCCCTGTGGGCACACCCACTCGTTGGAACGCCGACGAGCGAGGGGCTCGACCTCTCACACCCCACCGAGTGGACGTTCTCGAACGTCGCGGGTGACAAAAACCGCGACAACATCGCGGAGATGGACGATACGACCGACCTCACACTGTCGACGACGAGGAGGTCGTTTCTCGACACGCGGTGTGCGGGCTACGGTGACTGGCACACCGACGTTCGCTGGGGTGCAGATGACACTTCCACCCCCACGCTCGACGTGACGCTTACACAGGGGTCGCCCTTCGTCTTCGCCGAGATTGCAGGTGCGGACGCCGAACTCTCGTTCGCGTCGACACCGACAGTGTGGGCCAACCATGGAAACGTTCTCGGTCTCACGGTCAACGGCCACCACTACGGTCTCTTCGCGCCGAGCGGGGGCACATGGAGCGGTCTTGGGTCGTCCACGTTCACAAGTGCTCTCAACGGGAGCAATTACCTGACGGTCGCTATCCTTCCGGAAGCGACGACAACGGCGCTCTCACGTTACGAGTCGTACGCCTACAACACCATCACCGGGACGACCGTCTCGTGGACCTACGACGAGACAGCCGGTGAAGTGCGGACGACCTTCACGTTGGAGACGACCGCTCGCGCCGAGTCGACGGTGACTGGGACCATCACCGCGCTCTATCCCCACCAGCACAAACACACCACCGCCACACTGGACAGCGACACCTTCGTCTCCCCACGTGGAACGATGCAGACAACGACGGGCACGTCGTTCAAGACGGTGCTCGACCTACCGCCGATAGTGCCGTACATGCCCGACGTCGGCAGTGTCGACCAGACACGACTCGCCGGTTACGTCGATGACGTGGAGGCCGAATCACCACTGGTTCGCGCCGGGCCGGACGCTCCGGGCGACGGCACCTACTGGACGGGGAAGAACTACGAGCGGCTCGCCCAGTTGCGACCGATAGCCGAACAGGTCGGGGACGCAGTCGCTGCCGACTCGTTCCTCACGGCACTTCGCGACGACTTGGAGACGTGGCTCGACGCGACTGTCTCCGGCGCTAGCGACTCCGAGGACGTCTTTTACTACGACGATATGTGGGGGACGCTCATCGGTTACAACGACTCCTTTGGTTCCGGTGCGGACCTCAACGACCACCATTTCCACTACGGCTACTACGTTAGGGGAGCCGCCGAAATCGCACGGACCGACCCGACGTGGGCTGACGGGACCAACTGGGGCGGGATGGTCAACCATGTCATCCGAGACTTCGCCAACCCGTCGCACTCCGATTCGATGTACCCGTTCTTACGCAATTTCAGTCCTTATGCGGGTCACTCGTGGGCCTCTGGGAATGCGGGATTCGACCTCGGTAATAACCAAGAATCCTCGTCGGAAGCCGTCAACGCATATGCCGCTATTCTGCTCTATGGCGAATACACCGACAAGACCGAACTCCGTGACCTCGGGGCATATCTCGTCGCCCACGAGACGGCGGCCGTAGATGAGTACTGGTACGACGTCGACGAGGAAAACCATCCCGCGTCGTGGGATTACAGCTACGCCGCAATGGTCTGGGGTGCTGGCTACAAGTACGACACCTGGTGGACCGACGACGTGGAGGCCATCCACGGCATCAACGTCCTCCCGGTCGGCGGCCACTCACTCTCGCTTGGGCGCAATCGCACAGCAGCGGCGTCGATCTACGACGAACTCGTCACCGCCAACGGTGGCGACTACTTCGACTATTGGCCCGACGTCCTCTGGATGTACCGCTCGTTCAGCGACCCAGTCGACGCACTCAGCCTGTTCGAGGGGAGAGCGTCGAGTTACGCCGTCGAGTTCGGCGAGTCGAAGGCCCACACCTACCGCTGGCTGACGGCGATGGACGGTCTCGGTGCAGTCGACGCTAGTGTCTCGGCCGACACGCCGCTCGCCGCCGTCTTCGACGACGGGACCGCAAAGACCTACATCGCCTACAATGCCGGCGACGCCGAGACGACCGTGAACTTCTCGGACGGAACGTCGCTCTCGGTCCCGGCGAACTCGCTGGCGACCACGGGCGGGAGCGATTCCGGGTCAGGTGGTTCCGACGGGTCGAGTGCACCCACCATCGACTCGATGTCGGCGACGGCCTACTCCAGCGGAGCGTGGAACAACGCTACCGTCGACTGGGCCGTCTCCGACGCTGACGCTGACCTCCAGTCCGTGACCATCGAACTGTTCGACAGTTCTGGCACAGTGCTAGACACGCGGACCATCTCCGTCTCCGGCGGTTCCGCCTCGGGATCGACGAACGTTCGGTCGAAGAGCAGTCCGTCGTCAGTCTCTCTGACCGTGACCGACGACGCGAACAACGCGACCACCAAAACTACAACACTATGACGATTCAGAAAAAGCAGATGACGCAGATAGACGACGATATAGGGACCCTCCTCGAGGAAATGACGCTCCACGAGAAGGCCGCCCAACTCGCCGGCACCTACGTCGGGACGATGGACGAAACCCGGACCGTCGACGACGCCGAAGAGATGGTCCGCGAGCACGGTATCGGATTCGTTACCCCGTTTGGGTACGGTGCATCACCACATCGAGACTCAGCGCGAGTCGTGGAAATCGCAAACGAACTCCAACGAGTCGCCCGCGAGGAAACCCGGCTGGGAATCCCGATTCTCATTCCTGTCGACGCCATCCACGGCCACGCCTACGTCGAGGACACCACCGTGTTCCCGCATAATATGGCCATCGCGGCCGCCCGTGACCGTGGTCTCGCAGAACAGGTCGGAACCGTCACCGCGACCGAAGTCGCCGCCACCGGGTCGAATCTTACCTACGGCCCCACCTGCGACGTCGCCCGCGACCCTCGTTGGGGACGGACGTTCGAGACCTTCGGTGAGTCACCGTACCTCACCGGCGAACTCGCGTCGGCGAAAGCCCGTGGTATCCACGACGCACCAGTGGATGTCGCCGCCATGGCGAAGCACTTCCCGGCCTACGGCGAACCGGAACGCGGCGAGGACGCGTCCCCGGTCGATAAATCGGTCTCATCGCTGTACCGCGACTTCCTCCCCCCGTTCGAGACGGTGCTTGCCGAAGGCGTCGAAGGGGTAATGCCGAGCTATAACTCCATCAACGGCGAGCCCTCACACGGCTCTCACTACTGGCTCTCGGAGGTTCTCCGAGACGAACTCGGTTTCGAGGGCTACGTCGCTTCCGACTGGAACGGCATCAACATGCTCCATCAGAACCACGGCGTCGCCGAAAACCAGAAGGATTCCGTCAAGCGGTCGTTCACCGCCGGCGTCGACGTCCACTCACTCGGCGAGGTCGACCATATCGACCACCTCGTCTCGCTCGTCGAATCAGGTGCAGTCGACGAGTCAGCCGTTGACGAGTCCGTCCGGCGCGTCCTCCAACTCAAGTCCGACCTTGGGCTGTTCGAGGACCCCTTCGTCGACGCCGAAGAGTCCGCAGAGACGCTCAACAGCGATAGACAACACGGAATTGCCCTCGACGCGGCTCGGGAGTCGATGACGCTTCTGAAGAACGACGGTGACTGCCTTCCGTTCGACCCAGATACCGATGAGATACTCATCACTGGTCCGAACGCCGACAGTCTCGTCAATCAGGTAGGTGGCTGGAGCCTCAAGGAGGAGCACGAACTTGACGGCACGACTGTCCGTGAGGGAATCGAAGGACTCGTCTCTGCCGGGACGACCGTGACCTACGAGCGTGGGTCGGGTATCGACGAACCGGACGACATCGACGCGGCAGTCGCCGCCGCGAGAGACGCCGACGAAGCCGTAGTTGTCCTCGGCGAAAACTGGTATCTCCACGAGTTCGGCCCGCAGGGCGTGAACGGCCCGACCGAGCGGTTTCCCAACCGAGCACAACTCTCCCTGCCGGACGCCCAGCGCAAGTTGCTCGAAGCCGTCTTGGAAACTGGGACACCGACGGCGCTCGTGCTCGTCACCGGCCGCCCGCTCGCGATTTCGTGGGCGGCCGAACACGTCGATGCCATCCTCCAGGCGTACTATCCCGGTGCTGAGGGCGGACAAGCCGTCGCCGAGACGCTCTTCGGCGAGCACAACCCCAGTGGGAAGCTCCCTATTTCGGTTCCGCGTTCGGAGGGCCAACTGCCAGTCCGTCACAACTACCTCCCGCATCCGTACCCCATCGGCCCCGACGAACACCTGCCGTCGTACGACCCGCTGTTCGCGTTCGGCCACGGGCTTAGTTATTCCCACTTCGAGTACCGTGACCTCTCGGTTGCCAGCGAAACAGTCCGCGAAGACTCCTCGGTGCGCGTCTCAGTGACGCTCGCCAACACCGGAGGTCGTACAGGAGAGGAGGTCGTCCAACTATTCGGCGGTCGAGATTACTCCTCGGTGGTCACGCCGGTCGAGGAACTCGTCGGGTTCCAGCGCGTCGCGCTCGACGAAGGCGAAGAGACGACCGTAGAGTTCGAGGTCTCGTCTGACGTCTTCGATGTCGTCCGTCCGGACGGGACCAGTCGCTTCGAGGCGGGCCCGATTTCGCTGCGGTGTGAGTTGCTGGAGACGTCGCTTGTCGCGGTCAACGGCAACTGAGTACACCATACACTTCTTTTTTCGAGCGGTCACTCGATGGGCGGCGTCTCCCCCGTCTGGAGACCGACCAGTGAGGCCGTTCGTAACTCGACATCCTCGAAGACGGCACCCCAGCCACCGACGACGACGGTTTCCTCGCCCATATCGAGCGTGACGGTTGCGTGCGACCCGAGGTCAGAGAGCGTTAGTCGCGTCGGCTGTCGCTCGTCACCGAGAAACGAGATATCCGTCACGGTTCCTTCGAGCGTCGTCTCTACCTCTGTCCCGAGATCGACTCCGTCAACGACCACCTGCAGATCGTAGCCATCCTCGTACAGCCGATAACAGTCGCGAATGAACTCTTCAATGGTGACGTAGGTAAACTGCTCCGATTCGTCGATGTAGATCCGGTGATAGGGGTTCCAGAGACAGGTGAGGTAATACCAGTGAAAAACGAACGGGAGAATACGATCGTTGACAAGGACGCCATACGCCTCGTCTGACCGCGTATTTGGTGCGAAACAAGTTCGGTGGCGATCGATGACGACGAGAAACGGTCCGGGGATAGAACAAACCCGAAGTTCAGAGAGCGCGCCGGTCGGGTCGAAGTCCTTCGGTGCCGTCTGTCCATCGTGGACGTAGGCGACAGCGCGGACGACAACGCCACGGTCGCGAGCCGCTTGAAATGTCGGAAGGAGTTGCTGTAGTTGTTCGTAGGTTCCCGCGACTTCGATGACGGTGTCGGCATCGTCGATAAGTATCTGGGCGTTCTCGACGGCAGTCTCCACGCGCTTCGTGACACCGATTCGAGCATCGACGCGTTTGGGCTGACGATATCGCTCACGTATCTCTTCGGCAGCATCGTGAAGGAGTTCGCCTCTGGCCTCCAAATCCGTCATCGATACGTCGGGGTCACAGGGACGGATATAGAGCTTCTCACGTTCGATCGTTTCGACGTACCCCTTCGACTCGAGGTCACGGAGGACTTCGTAGACCTGAGAGACAGGAACGCCACTCTCACGCCCGATTTCGATAGCCGGTGAGACACCCATCTCGAGTAGTGTGAGATAGGCATCCGCCTGGTAAGAGGTCAAATCCGCATATTCGAGTGCCTGTGTGAGTGTCTCACAGTCCATAGCCAGAAACAGAGGGTACAATTATTTGAATGTGTATGTGACGCGGTCGTGTATGAAAGTATACCATCTCGCGAAGGCCATCGACGCCCTCAAGGCGTTCGACGTCACCTACGAGACCACTCCGATGGGGACCATCCTGGAAGTCGACTGAAAGTAGGTGCGCATGCTCGAAGTCGTGCCGAAAACTTACGCGTTCATCAACGATAGCAACCCGGATAATGGCAGGATGGTCACCGAGAGCAGCACGTGCTGTCGAAAAAATCCCATCACCATGCATTGCCACAGAAGGTAGTTTCCCTCCGAGAAGACCGATTGCGACGATAGAATTCTTCATACTTTGTCTGCTTCCGATTCTACTATCCAAAAATCAGCACCTCCACCATAGAAACCACTGACCGAAGTAGCTAGGAGACAGGCGATGCGAAGAAAAATCGGGCGGAGTGCGGGGCGTGCGTTCACAGGCAGTCGGTATGGAAGGTTGTCTGTGTGATGGCGCCAGACAATGTGTGTCTGTGGGAGGCCGTGCGAACGCATCTAGACCAACGGTCGGGAGGATAAAGCAAGTACCGGAAGCACAAAAATTGATTTTAGTATTCGATCGATGCTCCCTTGGGTATCCAATTCGGGGCGATGAACCAGTCTCAAGCGGTTTTGAAGGTAAGCAGGTGTTACTCAAATAGGTCGAGCACGAATAGAAAGTATGTCGAGCAACCCAGCGCCCGTCGAAACGACACACTGGTTCGAAAACGAAAGCACATCTGTAGACTCAACTACTCCACCACAATACGCGTTGATAGCGACTCGGTCGATTGATCCAGAGCAATCGTTGACAGTGAGTTTGATCGAAACGATTGTTGATACGCTGAAGCCACCCGACGGCCAGACCTCACTCAGTCTGTACCAGCACGTGAATCCGGATGCGCTCGAAGAGATTATCGAGGCAAGTAAAACAAAAGAAAGTGGTGTCGAGGTCCGATTCACGATCGAAAACTATCTCGTTACCGTTCGCAGCAACAATACCGTCCTCGTTTACGAACCACTCGGACCACACCGCAACGGTAGTCGAAACCCCATCCGCAACTAGAGCGAAGACTATATCGTGTTCACTCTTCCTCGTAATCGGTGAGTCGGAGTTTCCCCTCGACTGAGTAAAGGTGGCCCTTACTGTACAGCCGTTCGATGATATCTTCGGTAGCAGGCCGCTCGAGGGCTTCTTTCGCAGCTAGAACGGCATACGCTTGCTCGGAGGCGGATTCATCACCGGTGGGATCGCTCCCGGGTGCTTCAAGTGCATCTTGCACAAGTGAGATGAGTGGCGACGTCTCGTCTGGACCCATTCGTACTATCAAATTTGGGACGCGATAGGTGAGACCAAGATTTCGCGCGATGTTCTGTATCATTCAGTGAATCTCATCCGGTCGTCGGAGCTCGATTCGCCCACCTATTTTATCCGCTAGACGTGAGACCTTCGTATGGACGAGAAGAAACAGGCCACGTTCGGCTCGGATGGGGAGTTGCGAACCGACGACGAAGCGACAAACGAGACTGACGACCGGACGGGAGCGACGACGAACGATTTCGGCGACGAGTGCGGCGAGAACGAGACCAAGTCCGGGGTGAACCGATATACCGTTTCCAGCTTGCTTCAGAAGGCGGTCAGACGTTCTGACGAGGAGACCGCGGCGTGGGCTGCCTGGGAGCTTGTGCGGTCCGGCTACGCATGGAATTTTTGGGATCGTATCAACTTGTACGTGGTCGAGGACCTACGGGCCGGTCACGAAGTGGCACTCACGATAGACCGGTACGAGGAATTGGCGCGTGAGCGCTGGACGGAAGATTCTTGGCGGGGGCGGCTGTGTGCGGTGCACGCTGCGCTAGCGGCGGCTAGGGCGACCTCTTCGCGCGAGTCCGCACATGTGGACGATTACTTTAGCGAGCTATCGGCCGAACGAGCCACCGCGTACGAAGAGGGACGCGAACCGCGATTTGACCATCCAGCGGACGATCTCGAAATAGATGGGAAGTACGACGTCGCGTTCGACCAGCATACGTACGAAGGAAAGAAACGGGGGCGCGGCGGTGCCTTCTTCAGAACGCACGGGGCCCGGGTCGGCCCTGAAGTGGAACCGGAACTCAGTCGCCGATGGCGTCTCCGGAGTATGAAGTTGGAGGATCACGACTATACTGACGAGCAACTGGCCCGTGCTATTGCTCCGGTCAAGGCCGAGGACAGGTGGTCGGACGGCGAATCTTGCAACGAGTGAAAGGCCTACCGGTCACCCCTAGGTGATGTGAGTCAAAATCCTGAAACTAATACAACACGAGGAGAAAAGAAGCTCAATTGTGTGTTATATTCGTCGCTCAGTGTGGCCACGACACCGTGACAGTAGAACTGTTTCACCGAGGTAGGACTGCGACGACGCCGTTTCTGAAGAGAATGCTCGTGTCCCACCACGAAAACCCGCAACCAGAGAGTAGAACTCGTTATGAACGGGTCGTCTGATCTACGTGTCCGGTAAATCGTCGCCCGATTAGTTAGTTAACTGTTAGATTAGCCAACAGATTAATATTCTACCGAACGTTCAGTAAATAATATGGCGTCCTCAGACCAAGACGGTGTGATTCAAGATCCACTACATCAGCCACTCCCCGAAGAACTGTCCACTGATGAGGCACAGCTCCATCGACCTAGTTGGTACGCCGAGATGCGTCGAGAGCAACCCGTGCGATACGATGAAGAGCGTAACCGATGGGATGTATTCCGCTACGAAGATGTCAACTCCATCCTTCGCGACCATGATACGTACACTACTACTTTTGGCAGTAACACTGAAGGGAAGTCGATGTTTACAGAGAACCCGCCCGAACACGGTCGTCTCCGCAATTTCGCGAGTAGTTGGTTCTCCCCTCGCACGCTGAGAGAAAAACGAACACGTTTCGAAGAAATCGCTGACAAACTTATCGACGATATCGAGCCGGGAAATGTCGATATTATCTCGGAGTTCGCGCACCCGTATCCAGTCACTGTTATCGCGGAGTCGCTTGGACTCCCTATAGAAGACTACGAACAGTTCATCGAATGGTCCGATGCTTCCTTGCGTGTACCTCCCCGAACTGAGGGGGAGGACGAGATAACTCCTGAAGAGCAGGAGACGGCGATCCGAGAGATGAACCAATATTTCTCGGAACTAATTACGGAACGTACCGACGGGGACGGTAACGACCTAATTACTATTGCCGCGACAAATGACGACCTGAGTCACAAAGAGAAAGTTACATTTTGCCATGGCATTCTCGTCGCGGGGAACGTCACGACGATCAACCTCATCACGAACGCCCTCTGGTGTTTCGAAGAGTTCGATCTATTCGATGATATCCGTTCGGGGGCAATTGATCGAAAACAAGCGATCGAGGAGGTCCTTCGCTACCGGTCGCCCGCACAGTCACTCACGCGAAGAACGACGCGACCCGTGGAGATCGGCGGCAAGGAAATCGGGGAAGGTGAAATGGTCGTCGCGTGGAACGGATCTGCAAATCATGACCCAGCAACGTTCGATGCACCTGAGGAGTTCCGCCCCGAGCGAAAACCGAACCGTCATATCGCATTCGGAGGGGGAATCCATATCTGCTTAGGGGCACCCCTCGCTCGGCTAGAAGCAGATATTGCACTCGAGAGGCTTCTTAATCGATTCGAAGTCATCGAACCGGATCTCTCGGATCTGTCTCCCCAAGCTACTCCGTTCGGTCTCAAATCCCTCCCCTGCTATCTCGAGAGATAGAACCTAACAGCGGGTTTGGAGACCTGTTACGCCAGTGTTCACTCGACACACTGTCGTTCAACTGATCCACGGCCGCTTGGAATTCGCATGTTGGATTCGGAATTCCGATTTTTCAGAGGTTATTTACCGAGCGTTCAGTGAAAGTGCCACCCGAAATCCGCTTTCAGCGTGCTGACAAACGCGGATACATCGTTGAATCGAACGGTACGGATTTCTCCTCGAGTTCATGAACAGCAGTTGCAGATCATCGATAAATAATCTCCCTCGCGCCCTTTCAGCGAAGTATTTTTGCCACCAAATGCCCATTCAGTAGATAGAGGAAAAAGTGATGCCGATGAAAGCGTGGGCGAAATGATGACAACGGATTCATCTGAAAGAGAGTGGAGTACATCCGAAGAACGAATTATGGAAGCAACGCACCGTGCACTCCTTCGATATGGATACGCACAGCTCTCTATTTCGCGGATAGCCTCCGAATTGGACCAGTCGAAAGCCTCTCTGTATTATCATTACGACTCGAAAGAGGATCTCTTGCTATCGTTTCTGGAGTACGTAACCGATCAGTTAGAATCGAACATCTATACGAATAATGACGAAGGCCCTAGCCAAGAGCTTGAACAATTCATAGAGACCCTTCTTCCGTTTCGACTTGGTGACGATGAAAGCCAGTTACGAGCCGCAATGGTTGAGCTTCGTTCACAAGCAGTGATGGACGAGAAGTTCCGTAAGCAGTTTACGGAAATCGATAACCGAATTGTAGACCACCTCGAAAGGATAATCAATCGAGGGATTGACGAAGGTGAGTTTCGGAACGTCGATTCTACGCGTGTTGCGGAACACATATTTGCTACTATTAGCGGCGTAATGTATAATCGGGCAACGACCAATCGAGAAAACGCACCCGCAGCAGTTCGCGTTGCATTATCTTCATACCTCAATACGGATCTGATGAAGCGATGATGGTAAACTGCATTGAGGGTTACGCCCTGTAACACTCGCCTTTTTTCCACCGATAGAGATACGCTCGCTCCGCGATCATTCCAGAGAATCGACATTACCGGCGCGAATGAACCAAAAAGCCTATAGCTTACCGAACGTTCATTCAACTATGTCGTTATCAGATTCGACCGTGGAAAATGGCAAGCTTCCGAAAGCGATGCCGAGCCAAAGCGGGCGACCGGAGCCGTTCGAACGGTACGTTGAAATGCGACACAACTCCCCCGTCCATTTCAACGAAGAGCGACAGCGTTGGGGCCTCTTTCGGGACGAGGACATCGATTGCGTGCTCGGCGACCACGAGGTGTTCACCTCGGATAGGGCCGCACTCGTGGACGATTCGTTCACGTCTAACTACGGAGGTGACCTATGAACGGATTAGACGGGAAAACGGCCGTCGTAACGGGGGCCGGGTCCGGAATCGGGCGCGCCTCGGCACGGCGTCTCGCGGAGGAGGGAGCAAACGTCGTTATCGCGGACGTGGTCGAAGAGACCGGACGTGAGACAGTCGATCTGATCGAAGACGATGGCGGTGACGCGACGTTTGTCGAAGTGGATGTCTCCGACGTCGAGTCAGTTGAGCAGATGGTCGATGTGGCGGTCGATACGTACGGCAGCCTCGACATCGCCCACAATAATGCGGGAATCCTCACCGGTTTCGTGGGAATAACCGACATCGAAGAGAAACACTGGGATAAACTCCTCGACATCAATCTAAAAGGCATTTGGGCGTGCATGAAAGCCGAACTTCCGGTCATGGAAGAACAGGGAAGCGGTGTAATCGTAAATACCGCTTCCGAGGCAGGGCTGGTTGGAATGGGCGGACTCGCTAGCTATTCTGCTAGCAAACACGGTGTCGTCGGGTTAACGAAAACAGCCGCCCTTGAGTATGCTACTCGAGGCATTCGAGTCAATGCGATTGCACCGGGTCCGACGAAAACGAACATTCAGGCCAACTCGGTGGAAAGCGGTAGTGACCCGACATCGATGCCGTTCGACACGTCAGCGATGACCGACGTTCCGATGGGACGGGTTGCAGAGCCAGAGGAGATGGCCAGCGTAGTGGCATTCCTCTGCTCGTCCGATGCTTCGTACATCACAGGATACACCCTCCCCGTCGATGGGGGCCAAGCAGCCGACTAAACACCGCCGATCCTGTAAATTAACGTGGATAGCGAAAGTGGCCAGAGCTTCTCCGGTGCGACTACACACCTTCTCGAAGCCACTATCGATATCTACATTCTAAAATCGCTCATGCTTACCGAACGACCATTCAGTACCATGCCCAATTAGAACCGGATTACTATGATGCTCTTATCGGAGACAACACCTGTCGTCAAGGCGGTACTCTCGAACAGCAACGATGTCCACTTCTTGACTGGAAATGCCATCATCGATTCGCGTTTCGCATTGTGTATCCAAGCATCACCGAGAGGGAGGTACTGACCGTGGCCTCGGAACTATTGCTGGTAGCGGCGCTCGTGATCGGCCTCGGTGTCGCCTCGAAGTTAATCGGTGATCGCTACAGCATCCCCAGCGTGGTATTTCTACTCGGTGCCGGTATTCTCTTTGGCCCTGAAGGGTTCGGACTGATAGATCCCCAACTGTTCGGCGGTTCGCTCTCGACACTCGTTTCCCTCTCCGTAGCGATAATCGTCTTTGAAGGAGCGTTCAACCTCGACGTCGATACGTTACGGCAAGCCCCCGCATCGACGCTTCGACTCGTGACTATCGGCTCCGCAATCACGCTCGTAGGGCTCGGCGTTGCAATACACATCTTCCTCGGCCTGCAGTGGAGTCTTTCGCTCGTTATTTCGGCCCTGCTTGTAGCAACTGGTCCGACGGTAATTACACCGATTCTCGACCAAGTGGACGTGCGGGAGAACGTTCGCGCAATTCTCGAAATCGAAGGTATCGTCAACGATGTCGTCGCGGCTGTTCTCGCGGCCGTACTGTTCGAGGTTGTGGCGCTTGGACACGGTTTCCCGCTAGTTGGAGGATCGGTTCAGCAGTCCGTCCTCACCGAGTTCCTCTCGCGAATCGGACTCGGTGTCATCGTCGGCACCGCCATAGCAGCGTTGTCAGCGTACGTGCTGCGCTATTTGAGTGAATCCCCACAACACTCCCGTATTACGGCATTGGCGACGGCTCTGCTATCATTCGCCATCGCTGACAGCCTCGCCTCGGAAGCAGGCATCGTGTCGGTCGCCGTTGCTGGAATCCTCCTTGGAAACGCAAACATCCCGTACCACGAGGCTGTTTCCGAGTTTAAAGACGACATCACAGTCGTCGTATTGGGGGTGGTCTACCTGTTGCTCGCTGCGCTGCTCACGATTGAGGATCTATTCGCGCTTGGCATCGGAGGATTAGCCGTGGTTCTCGTCACAGCGTACATCGTGCGCCCGCTCGGGGTCTGGCTCGCCACGCGGCGGGCATCGTTCACACCCAACGAACGGTTGTTCATCTCTTTCGTCGGGCCCCGTGGAATCGTCCCAGCATCCGTAGCAACGCTATTCTCGCTCGAGCTGGCAGCTGAGGGCGTTCCAAACGCGAGCAGTGTCGTCAGTGTTGTGTTCCTCGTCATCCTCGTGACTGTCGTCGTCCAAGCGGGGAGTGCTCGATTTCTTGCCGAACGTCTCGATATCATTCCAATGAAAATACTCATCATCGGTGGCGGCCGTACCGGCCGCACGTTAGCAGACAGACTCGAACAGCGCGGCGAAAACCCCGTCATTGTCGAACGCGATGATGCAACGGTTGCGGAGCTTCGGCGAGATGGCTACTCGGTAGTCCACGGCAACGGAACGAAAGCCGCCATCCTCAAGGAGGCGGGCATCGAGAACGCAACGAAAGTCGCTGCGACAACAGGTAGCGACGACCAGAACATCTTGACGTGCCAAACCGCCCGAACCCGGTTTGGGGTCGACGATCTCGTTGCACAGGTGAACGATCCCGAAAACCGTGACGCCTTCGAGGATCTCGGAGTTCGGACGGTTTCGCCGATTCTAGCGACGGCGTACACGATGGACAACATGATGATACGACCCGGGATGTTCCCGTGGCTGTCCGAGTTCGCCGACGACAGGGACGTCTCCGATGTGACTGTGAGCGATCAAGCGGCGATTGGAACTACCATCGCAGAGCTCGATCTACCCGAGGGATGTATTGTCGGACTGCTCAAGAAAAACGGAGAGCGACTCGTTCCGATGCCGGATACTACCCTCGAACGTGGTGATGTGGTAACCCTCCTTGGCCGAGTAGATGCGATTGATGAGGCTCGATCCCACCTCACTGAAGTCATATGATCGAGGGATTTTGTGTTGCAAACATAGCAAATACCACACTCGGAGCAGAATACCGAACTCGCGAACTTCCGTGAGAAACGAGTTCCGAGCCAGCGTTCGACGACGGGAACTATGCAGTGCCACTCGGACGGGATTTTCATCGTGTAAGTAGTAGCGCGACGATTTCCCCTGACCCGAACGGCCGTTCGGGTCTGTTTCCGGTCACTTCGCGTCGCGGCGGAACCGGAACGGTGACCAGTCGTCGTCCGCGAAGAGCGCCCGACTCACGACGAGCCACGTCGGGATGGCGAGCACGACGATGGCGATGAAACGAAGCCCGGCATCGAGTGGCGTGAGCAAGGCGCTGTAGAACCACACGATGGCGAACGTGACGGCGAGCCGAATCAACGGCTTCAGCGCGACGTTCATCCGTTATCCGACCGGCCGCCGTCCGCGACCGGTTCGTCGGCGTGGTCGAAACCTTCGATACTGAATCGCTCGTCCACGACCGCTTCCTCGGCGACGAATCCCGTTCCGTACTCGAACTCGTCGACGTGGATGCAGGCCGCTTCGTGGCCGTCGTTCGCCCCGGAGATCGCCTCCAGCGGCGGGTCAGTCGCCATGCACTCCTCGGTAGCGTTCGGACAGCGGGAGTGGAACGAACAGCCACTCGGGGGGTCGAGCGGCGAGGGGACCTCTCCCTCCAGTGCGGTTCGCGTGCGGGCGAGGGCCGGATCCGGTTCCGGAATCGCGCGAAGGAGCGATTTCGTGTACGGGTGTTGCGGACTCTCGAAGAGGTCCGCTCCGTCCGCCACCTCCACGATTTTGCCGAGGTACATGACCGCCACGCGGTCACAGAAGTGGCGGATGACGCTCAGGTCGTGGGCGATGAACAGGATGGTCAAGTCCAACTCGTCTTGGAGGTCCATCAGCAAGTTGAGTATCTGGGCCTGGATGGAGACGTCGAGCGCCGAAACGGGTTCGTCGGCGACGATGAACTCCGGGTCGACCGCGAGCGCGCGGGCGATACCGACGCGCTGGCGCTGACCGCCCGAGAACTCGTGCGGATACCGATTGGAGAACTGTGGCGGGAGACCGACCGTTTCCATCAGTTCGTCTACGCGCTCGTCGCGCTCGCCCTCGTACAGTCCGTGGATCTCCATCGGCTGTTTGAGGAGCTGCGAGATGGTCTTTCGACGGTTGAGACTCGACGCCGGGTCCTGAAACACCATCTGAATTCGCTTTCGCATCGCCTTCATTTCGCCCGCGGACAGCTCGGTGAGGTCGGTTCCGTCGTAGCGAACCGTCCCCGCCGTCGGCTCGTCGAGGCGCAGGAGCGACCGCGCCGTCGTGGACTTTCCGCTTCCGGATTCGCCGACGAGACCGAGCGTCTCGCCGCGTTCGATTTCGAAATCGACGCCATCGACGGCCTTGATGCGCTCCTCTGCGCCCATCAGGCGGTCGATAAGTCCGTCGTTCTGGACGAAGTGCTTGCGCAGGCCGCTCACTTCCACCAGCGGGGCGTCAGTCATCGATCACCCCTCCATCGGTGGCGGCCTCGGTACGTGGAGCGGTTCCCGTCTCTTTCGATATCGGGCCGTATCCGCGGGCGTGGATGCAGGCGGCCTCGCGGTTCGGTTCGACCGACCGCAGTTCCGGGTCGTACTCGCGACACGCGTCCGTCGCGTGCGGACATCGCGGATGGAACGAACACCCGGACGGCAGGGCGGCGAGGTTCGGCACGTCGCCCTTGACGGGGACCAGTCGGTCCATCTCTCCCCGCAGCGTCGGCAGCGAACGCATCAGCCCGCGCGTGTAGGGGTGACGCGGGTTCTCGAAGAGGTCGTCCACGTCCGCGCGCTCGACGATTCGACCGCCGTACGCGACCGCAACCCGGTCGCACGTCCCGGCGACGACGCCGAGGTCGTGCGTGATGAGGATGATGCTCATCCCGTACTTCTCCTGGAGGTCGTCGAGCACCTCGAATATCTGTGCCTCGATGGTCACGTCGAGCGCCGTCGTCGGTTCGTCCGCGATGAGTATGTCCGGTTCGCAGGAGATGGCCATCGCGAGCAGCGCGCGCTGGCGCATCCCGCCGGAGAACTGGTGCGGATAGCTGTCGACGCGAGCCTCCGGTTCCGGGATGCCCACGTCCGTCATGAGCGAGATGGTCCGCTCGTGTGCTTCTTGCTTCGAGACGTCCTGATGCCGCAGAATGACGCGACGGATCTGTTCGCCGATGGTGAACACCGGGTTCAAACTCGTCATCGGGTCCTGGAACATCATTGATATCTCGTTGCCGCGTATCGCGCGCATCTCCGCTTCGCTCTTCTCCAACAGGTCGTCGCCGTTGTAGCGGACGCTTCCGTTCTCGATGCGGCCGGGGTCGTCGATGAGTCGCATCACGGAGAGCGCGGTGACGCTCTTTCCGGACCCGCTCTCGCCGACGATGCCGAGGGTTTCGCCCTCGTGGAGGTCGAACGAGGAGCCGTCGACGGCTTTCACCGTTCCCTCGTCCGTGTAGAACCGAGTGACGAGGTTGCGAACCGATAGTATCGGGTCGCTCATTCTCTCGTCTCCTCCGTGTATCGCGGGTCGAGTGCGTCGCGGAGTCCGTCACCGAGCAGGTTGAAGCCGAGGATGGTGAGCACGATGACCGCACCCGGGAACACCGAGTACCACCACTCGCCGCTGTAGAGGTAGCCGCGGGCGTTCGACAGCATCAACCCGAGACTCGCCTTCGGGGGTTGGATACCGAGGCCGAGGAACGACAGCGCGGCGCTCGCCAGCACGGCCGTTCCCATGTACAGCGTGCCCTGGACGACGACGGTGGGCAGCGTGTTCACCGCGATGTCCTTCACGAGGATGTGTCGGTCGCTCGCCCCGAGCGCCTTGGCGGCGTCGATGTAATCCTCTTCCATCTCCTTGAGCACGGAGCCGCGCATGACGCGGGCGAAACTCGGAATGTAGACGACGCCGATGACGATGATTATCTTCAGCAGATTCGGGAGCACGAACGACCCGTACTCCGTCTCCCCGACGCCCAACACGCCCAGCACCGCGATGGCGAGGATGAGGCTCGGGAACGAGAAGAGGATATCCATGAACCGCATGATTATCTCGTCGATCCACGAGTTCCGGTAGTACCCGGCTATCGCACCCGCGCTCACGCCGATGAGCATGGCGAAGAAGACGACGCCGAGCGACACCGTCATCAGGGTACGCAAACCGTAGAGGATGCGCGACAGGATGTCGCGGCCGTGATGGTCCGTCCCGAGGTACGCGGTCATCGTTCCGACCGCGTCGCCGTTGTCGTTTTCGACGATCATCGTGGTACCCATCGGCATCGGGTTGTGCTCGCCCTCGGGGGCCTCGAACTGTACGGTCGGGTCGTGCGGGGCGACGTAGGGAGCGAACAACGCGAGGAGAACCATCGTGCCGATTATCGCACCGCCGATCATCGACAGCTTGTTGCGCCGAAACTCCTTCCAGAACATCTGGAACTGCGAGTGGTGCGTTCCGGGGGCCGACCCAGCGTCGAGCGTGTCCGTCTCTGCGTGGTCTTTCGTTGCCATATCAGTTCCTCCCGTCGTATCGGATTCGGGGGTCGAGGTAGGCGTACAGTACGTCGACCGCGAGGTTCGCGAAGACGAACACCATCGAGATGAACAGGATGAGCGCCTGGATGACGCGGTAATCCCGCCGGTCGATGGCGAGTATCAGGAGCTTTCCGACGCCCGGCAGATTGAACACGGTCTCCGTCAGAATCGCCCCGTTCATCAGCTGTCCGAGACCGACGCCGATGACGGTGACGACCGGGATGAGCGCGTTCTTGGAGGCGTCTTTCAGTATCACTTCGCGGCCGCTGATTCCCATTGCCTTCGCGGTTTTGATGTAGTCTTGGTTGAGCGTATCGAGCATCTCGGAGCGCATCATCCGCGCGATGAGCGCGGAGTAGGCCGTCCCGAGCGTGATAACGGGCAGTATCAACTGCTGAAGGTTCGCTACCGGGTCGACCCACGGCGGCGTCCACCCGCCCGTCGCCCACGGGAAGGAAAACTGGACCGCGAACACCATGATGAGGATGATCCCCAGCCAGAAATCGGGGATGGAGATGCCGGTCAACGCGGCGATGCGCGCCGCGTGGTCCTCGATTCGGTCCTGGCGAACGGCGCTGATGATGCCGGTCGGAATGGCGATGAGTATCGCCATTATCATGCTGAGTATCGACAGTTCGACCGTCAGCGGCAGTCGTTCCACGATGAGGTCCGTCACCGGCGCTCCCTGTTGGACGGTCCAGGACGTTCCGAAGTCTCCCTGTACGGCATCGACCATCCACAACCCGTACTGGACGTACACCGGTTTATCCAGTCCCATATCGTGTCGAATCTGGTTGACGAGCTTTTCGTTTTGGAGCGGCCCGAGCATCACGCGAACGGGGCCGCCCGGCGCGAGGTGAACCAGCGCGAACACCACGACGCTGACGCCGAGCAGGACTGGTATCGTCAGCAGCAGGCGTTTTGCGACGTAGCGTCCCATGCTCATCGCCCGATCACCTCCGTGGCAGTTCTATGTGGATTCATTCATTCACTTCCTCTGAATCGGATATCATGGTTGGTGTGCGTTTACTCGCCGACCTCGATGTTCCGGTACTCGTCGACGAACGTGCCGATGTCGTAGTTGCTGACCGAGTTGCGCCACGCTTCGAGCTTGTTCACGTACGCGATGTCGATCTGAATCGCGTGCTCGACGAGGTACTCCTGGAGCCGGTAGACGATCTCTTTCTGCGTTTCTTTGTCCGTCGCGGCCTGCGCCTCGCGCAGCTGTGCGACGTACCACTCGTGTCCGTTCGAGTAGTCGCCTTTGGCGTCCGCTGGCGGTTCGGGTCCGCTCGGAGCGTAGATGTCCATCAGGTCGTCCGACGGGTGGTGCCAGTTGTTGTGGTTGTGGTTGTTGTCCGCGTAGCCGGACTCCAGCCAGGACGTCACGACCGGAATCGACTGGCCCCAGTCTTCCATGGCGGCGTGCCACTTGTTCGTGCCGTAGACTTGGTCGAACAGGGTCGACTTGTCCACGGCGGTGACGCTCACGTCGATGCCGATGTTGGACAACTGCTCCTGGATGACGATCGCTTCGTCCTTGAACCACGAGCCCTTGGTGGCGATGATGTCCAACTCGAATCCGTCGGCGTTTCCGGCCTTCTCGAGTTCCGTGCGGGCCTTCTTCGGGTCGTAGAGCTCCATCTTCTTGAGCTTCGGCGACGTCCACTCGCTGTCGGGGTACCACGGCCCCTTCTGGACGACGCCCTGTCCGTGGAAGATTTCGTCCAGAATCTCGTCGCCGTCGATGCCGTACAGCACCGCGCGTCGGTTGTGGACGTTGCTCATCGGGTTGCCCTCCGCTTCCATGAGGTTCACGTAGAGCACCTGCGTGAGGTTGCCGGGAACCGACTCCGCCGTGATGTCGGGCTGGCCTTTCAGCCCCGAGAAGTCCTTCGGCGGAACCTTGTCCGTGAGGTCTATCGTGCCCGAGCGAAGGTTGGCGAGGCGCGTGGAGTTCTCTCCGATGAAGTTGAACTTGACCTCGTCGACCGACGGGATGCCGTCCTTCCAGTAGTTCTCGTTTTTCTTCAACAGGACGTGACTCCCGCTCTTCCACTCGACGAACTCGTACGGTCCAGTGCCCGCACCGCCCGGGTCGTTCGTGAGATTCGTCGAGAGACCGCTCGGACCCTTTCCGTCTTTGGTCTCGCCGCGCGACCCCTTCGGGACGATTCCTTCGAGACTCCGGGTGAGCCACCAGTTGAGCGTGCCGAACGATTTCGACGTGTTCAGCCTGAGCGTCCGGTCGCCGACGATTTCGCTGCTCTCCACGAACGGCATCCGGCTCTTGACCGGAGAGTTGTTATCGGGGTTCAGAATCCAATCGACGGAGTACTTGAAGTCCTCGATGGTCACGTCGTCACCGTTGTGGAACGTGACACCGTCGCGGAGCGTGTACTCGAACGCTTTCCCGCCGTTCTTCGGTTCCGGGACTTCCGTCACGAGGCCGGGCTTCAACTTCTCGTCGGGGGTCAGTTCGATGACCTCGTCGAAGATGAGGCCACCGACGGTGCTCGTGGCGGTGTCCGTCCAGAGCGCGGGGTCGAAGTTCCACACTTCCGCGGAGATGGCGACGTTCAACCGGGTCTTCTTGCCGTTGCCGCCACCGCCACCACCGCCACCACCGTCGCCGTCACCGCCGTCGTCGTCCGTCTTTCCGGAACATCCCGCTAGCGCCGTTCCAGCCAGTACGCCAGCGACGCCGACGAACTGCCGTCTGTTCAGATTGTATTCGATTATGTCGTCTTCTTCCATATCTACTCTTACCTGCTTCGAAACACACCTTTTGGTGTGGTCTACCTTAGCACATGGAGATATATTATATAACTGTTTTGTTGACGGCGACACTCGTGTTCCGGTACTTTCTGTTACGATTACCTGTTCCCATAGTAGTTTAATAGTCCACCTTTGTTGTAGGGCCATGGCAGACGCCAGACCGCTCACCCTACGAGAGCTACGCAGAGACTTACACGCGAATCCCGAATCGGGGTGGAAGGAGTTTCGCACGACAGCGCTCATCGCACACGAACTCGACGACCGCGACTACACCCTTCACCTCGGCGCGGACGCCGTTGACGAGGACGCTCGACTCGGCGTCCCGGACGAAGCCGACATCGCAAACGCGGTCGCTCGTGCCCGCGAGAAGGGTGCGCCGGAGTCGTACCTCGAACGGATGGACGACATCACCGGACTTGTCGCCGAAAAGACGTACGGAGACGGGACGGGACCGACCGTCGGCGTCCGGGTCGATATGGACGCGCTCGAACGCAGCGAGGCCACCGACGACGACCACCGCCCCGCACGGGACGGGTTCGGGAGCACGCACCCGAACGAGATGCACGCGTGCGGCCACGACGGCCACACCGCCATCGGCCTCGGTATCGCGCGTGAATTCGACGAGAACGGCGGTTTCGACGGGACGTTGAAGCTGTTCTTCCAACCCGCGGAGGAAGGAGGCCGGGGCGGGAAACCGATGAGCGAGACGGACCACCTCGCCGACGTCGAGTACTTCCTCGCGCTTCACCTCGGACTCGGTAACGAGACGGGAATGGTCGTCGCGGCGTACGAACACCCGCTGTCGAACGCGAAACTCGACGTGACGTTCGAGGGAGCCCCGAGTCACGCGGGGAACGCGCCGAACGAGGGACGAAACGCGTTACAGGCCGCGACGACGGCGATTCAGAACCTCTACGCCATCCCTCGCCACTCCGACGGCGCGACCCGAATCAACGTCGGGAAGGTCCACTCGCCGAATCCGCAGAACATCGTCGCCGAGGAGGTCCAGATGCGCGTCGAGGTTCGCGGCGGGTCCGCGGAGTTGAACGACTACATGCTCGAAAAAGCGCGCCGCGTCGTCGAGCACGCGGCCGGAATGCACGACGTAGAACTGCAAACCGGTCTCTACGGGAAGACGACGACGTTCACGGCCGACGATGTGATGGTCGACGCCGTTGCCGACGCTGCGGCCGACCTCGATGCCGTCTCAACCGTCGTCGACCGCGCCGATATGGGCGGGAGCGAGGACGCGTCGTACCTCATCCGCCGCGTGCAGGAGAACGGCGGTGAAGCGACCTATATCGGTATCGGCGCGAGCAACCCGTACGGCCACCACACGGCGCGGTTCGACATCGACGAGGACTCACTCGACATCGGGGTCGATGTCGTCGCTCGAACCGTTCGCACGCTCTAGTCGCGGCACTTAGATGCTCGATTTGCCGTCGATTGCGGGTTCAGAGCAGCTGTACCGTTAGCGAGGGGGTCACCGAGTCTCGATGGAAACCGACCGCTCGCGCTGTTTTTCCACCGATGCACTGCGTTTATTACCCCCCATTTCGATTGAGCGGAGGTATGCAGGTTGACCAGGAACGCCTTCGTCGCGACATCGAACGTAACGGCCAGTTCGGCGCCATCGACGTCGACGAAGGACACGGCAGGACAGTACTCACGGGAAGCGACGCGGACCGACGCGCGCGGGAATACTTCGTTTCGCGGCTCACGGACGCCGGACTCTCGGTGTCCGTCGACGCGGTTGGAAACATCGTCGGCCGGTGGACGCCGGAGGGGGCAAACCCCGACGCCGCACCCGTCGCGGCCGGGAGCCACCTCGATTCCGTTCCCGAGGGCGGCATCTTCGACGGGCCGCTCGGCGTCTACGCGGCGCTCGAAGCCGTCAGGACGCTGCAGGCTTCGGACGCGGACCTCAAGCGGCCGGTCGAGGTCGTCTCGTTCACCGAGGAAGAGGGTGCGCGGTTCTCGTTGGGGTTGCTCGGGTCGTCCGTCGCAACCGGCGTTCGGACGCCCGGGGAGGCGCTGTCGCTCACTGACAAGGAGGGACGCACGCTCGAGACGCATCTGCAGAACGTCGGTTTCGCGGGCGACGACGAAATTCGCGCGAGCGATTGGTCAGCGTGGGCGGAACTACACGTGGAACAGGGAACCACGTTAGAATCGGCGGAAACGCAAGTCGGCGTCGTGGACGCCATCACCGGCATCACGAACTGCAGGGTCGAGGTCGTCGGTGAGGCGGACCACGCAGGTGCGACGCCCATGTACCAACGGTCCGACGCGTTCACGACCGCGAGCGAGTTCGTGGTCGACTTTCGTCGCGCCGCGGAAGACGTGGTCACCTCGATCAGTCCGACGGCTGTCGGAACGGTGGGGCGGTGCGACGTCACGCCGAACGCTCGCAACATCGTACCCGGACACGTCGAACTCCACATGGACATCCGCGACGTCGAGTACGAGTCGATGAACGTGCTCGCGGACCGCGCCCGTCAGTCGCTCTCGCGCCTCGAACGCGATGCGCCGGTTCGAACCGAATTCGACCGGTACCGCGACCAGCAACCCAGTCGGATGGCCGACCGATGTGTCGAAGCGGCGGTGGGTGCAGCAGAGGCGTGTGATATCATCCCGCAGAAGATGCACTCCGCTGCAATGCACGATACTGCAAACGTCTCGTCCGTGACCGACACCGTGCTCCTGTTCGCCCCCTCTCGGAACGGCCTGTCGCACAACCCGCTCGAATGGACCGACTGGGACGATTGCGCCGCAGCGACCGACGTGCTTGCGACGACGCTCGCGCGGTTGGCTAGCTAATACTCGCGCAAACGAACGTCGTATCCGACGACGGGTGCCACATCGGACGGCTGTAAATGGTTGCAATCGGTGTCGAGACGGGACGAACCGGGTCGTTTCACCAGGTGGCTCCCTAATTCAATCGTTCGCGTTCGAGACCGGTACGCCGACCGGCCCCGCGGCGGCGCTGAAGGTCGCGCTCCTTTCATCACGGGTCGTCCCCAGAGTTCGGTATCGCCGCTCGATAATGGGATGACCGAACGACCAAGTGCTAGTGAACACGCCACGTACGGCCCTTGTCGACAAATTGCAAGATATACAAACAATTATAACGGTCGTTTGCACAGGAGGAGTATGAGCAAGCTACCGAATCAGGGGTCGCCGTCGCGGACGTTGAGTACCGTCGTGACGGCGGTGAACGTGATACGGGCTCTGGAGGAGTTAGGCAACGCGACCGTCGACGATCTCGTGGACCACCTCGACGTCTCCAAGACCACGATGTACAACCATCTTGCAACACTTCGACAAACGGGTCTCGTCGTCAAGAACGGCAACGCGTACGAACTCAGTCTCCAGTTCCTGCTCCTCGGTGAGTTCGTCCGCAACCAGCACATTCTCTACGAAGCGGGGAAGAAAGAAATCGAGAAGTTGGCCAAACAGACCAACGAGTACGCCCACCTCTCGACCGAGCAACACGGTCTTCGAATCAGCTTGTTCAAAGTACGGGGAGAGAAGGCAGTCGGAGATAAGTACCAGACGTCGAAGTTACAGAAGCCTGACTATCTACACTCCTCGGCAACGGGAAAGGCGATACTGTCGCAACTCCCGCCGGAGAGAACCGCGGAGATAATCGACTTTCACGGGCTACCGGGCAAGACGGGGAACACCATCACCGACCGGGACGAACTCCGTGAGGAACTCGCCGAGACGCGCGAGCGAGGCTACTCCTACAACGACGAGGAGGAAGTCGAGGGACTGCGGGCGGTCGGTGCGCCGATAAAGGACCGCGACGGGAGCGTCCTCGGGGCGTTGAGCGTCTCCGCACCGACGAGTCGGATGAAAGGAACGCAGTTCCAGGAGACGATTCCGGAGATGGTCACGAGCACCGCCAACGTCATCGAGGTGAACATCAACATGGCGGATCGGAGTTCTGACACGCCGAATTTGGGATAATTCCCGTAGCAGGTCGGACGAGTCGACACCGGGACTCGCTCGGCGTGCGTTTCTGTTTCCGTATCGATGTCGACGAACCAGCTACTGTTCGGTCTACAGCCACCGAATCGCCTCCTCGACCCGTCCAGTCGTCGGACGCGAGTTTTCACGAAACATTCCATTACAACACTATATTTGTAATATTCTGGCCGCTTCGTGCGGTGATTCCGCGTGCCGTCCGTTTTACCGGTCGTCCCCGTTGCGACTTCCCAATTCGACGCCCACTAGCGTCGATTCAACAATTGCGTATGTCGTTATCGAACCACCGATATTGGATTATATGCACAATTCTGCCCCATCAAGGTGATCCAACATCAACCATCTATATTTTAAATACAAGAACTATTTTGGTATGAAACCAGTAAGATTACTATTTTTCAATCATATTATGTTAATTATCGCAAATAAATTCTTAATTACAGTGGTTTCGCAATATTACGCAGATGAGTCGATGTTTTGAGGACGCATTTCGAAGATAACAGGATAGTGTATGGCATCTATTGGACTCACCCAGTACAAACAATTCTATACCGGAAGAATTTCACCGCCCTTAATAGTGTACAAATTTCACAATATTAAGTCAGTGTTGACCGATCACTCCGGAAGCGTTCGGTACCCGCTTACGCCACCGCTGGTCGCCCGTCCAAGACGGTACACGTGCGTATTTTCCGACAACCGTTTTGCGTGTGCAACACCTATAGAAGCTATGTCAGTCTCATCTCGTCGGCCGCGAGGACTCGCGATTCTGGTTGGAGTGTGGCTGCTCGTTCTCGCTGGCGTCACCGTCCTCTTCGGCTCTCGGATGGTCGGTGTGCTCCTCTCCAGTACGTCTCTCCCGTCAGTGCTGCTCTTTGCGGGAGGGAGTGCGCTCGTTTTCGGCTACGTGAGCTATCGGATGAGCACCAAGCGTCTCCTCGTGGGTCTGAATACGACTCCGCTTTCGGACGTCCATGCTCCGAACATTCACGCGAGCATCGAGCGGCTGACTCGCAGGATGAGTATCGACCGACCGGAGGTCTACATCGCGCGGCTCGGCCAGCCCAACGCGTTCGCGCTCGGGAGTCGGACGCTCGTGATCGATTACTCGCTCGTCCGGTTGCTGACGCCCGCGGAACTCGAAGGGGTCCTCGCTCACGAGCTCGCCCATCTCGAAGGCTACGATAGCCTCCTGCAGACGCTGGCCATGAGTCTCCTGCGAATGGTAGCGAGCCTCGCTCTCGTGGTGGTTCTCCCGCTCGTGATGGTTACCTCGTTGGCTTGCTGGGGACTTTCGCTAATCATGGGTCGGCCGGTGCGAGGCCCCGACAGCGTTGGAAGTGGCGTGCGACGTGGACTAACGGGGTTAGTGGTGGGTTTGCTCGTCGCTCCGACGGTCGTACTCCAAGCCTACTCCCGCCGCCGCGAATACGCAGCGGACCGGCGAGCCGTGTCGGTCCTCGATGAGCCGCTGTCGTTCGCTCGTGCGCTCGAAAAGATTCAGCGCGCGAACGAGCCGGGAGGGGGACTGTTCTCCTGGTTCTTCCCGGTTCGTGACCGTCGCACGGAACTGACGCCGCTGGAACGAGCGTTCGCGAGTCACCCGCCGACTGACGAACGCGTGCGCCGCGTTCGTGAGGCCGCGAAGGCCGCCGAGACGAGTCAGGAGGCAGGTCAGTGGCACCGCGTCGAAATCAACTGATTCCATCGGGCCATCGTCCTGCTCTCCGCCCGTCCTCTCTCGTCCTCCCCCGTCTTCCCCCCGCTCCCGCCTAGTCGGGAGTCCGCCGTCGGTCGGAGTGCGGTCGCGTACAGCTGGGGTCGATCGGCCACAACGCTATTTTCCGAGATACATACGTTTTTGGACTATCACCACACGACTGGAGTCATGACTCGCCTCACAGACGCCATCGTCGGAGACGCCTACCAGAGCGATTTCTCGTGGCAGGTTCTCGAAGATCTCGTCGACCTAGAAACGCGGATGGCCGGACAGAAAGAGGAGAAAGCGGGAGCGAAAATACTCGAAGACTATTTCGAAGAGATAGGATTGCGGGACGTCCACCTCGACGAATTCGACATCGACGGCTGGTGGCGAGGGTCCTCTTCTATCGAGACCGCGGGCAGCCAGGACCGGCGATACGAGAAGGACTATCAGGTCATCGCGCTCCCGGGGACGCCCGCCGGAACCGTCGAAGGCGAATTGGTCGACGTGGGGTACGGTCGTCCGGAGGACTTCGAGGCGGTCGACTGCGAGGGCAAAATTCTGATAGCCTCCAGCGATACGCCGGACGATTACGGCCGCTGGATTCACCGGATGGAAAAGTACGTCAGCGCCGCGAACGCCGGTGCGGTCGGCTTCGTCTTCAGGAATCACATCGCTGGCTGTCTCCCTCCGACGGGTGAGGTCGGCTACGATAACCGGCCCGGTCCGATTCCGGCGGTGGGCGTTTCGAAGGAACTCGGCGAGCGTCTCGTCCGTCACGCCGAGGACGACGACCTCTCGGTGACGGTCGATGTCGACTGTCGAAACGAACCTTCGACGTCCGTCAACGTCGGCGGCGATATCGGACCCGACACCGACGAGATGGTTCTGTTGACGGCGCACGTGGACACGCACGACATCGCCGAGGGCGCGAACGACAACGGTGCAGGAAGCGTGCTGGCAACCGAAGTCGGTCGCCTGCTCGCGCAAATAGCGGACGAACTCGAAACGCGCGTTCGCGTACTCGTATTCGGGTCGGAAGAAATCGGCCTCAAAGGAGCGTATCACGCCATGGAGACGTACGACCTCGACGACGTGAAATGCATCGTCAACATCGACGGTGCTGGCCGAGACCGAACCCTCTCGATAAACGCGAACGAGTTCGACGAGATTCTCGACGCCTTCGAAGAAGTGACGGACGAACGCTCGATTCCGCTCGTCTCCAGCAACACCGTCTCTCCGCACGGAGACCAGTGGGCGTTCGTACAGGAGGGCGTCCCGGGCGCGATGGTCTCCTCGACGAACCCCGACAAGAGCGGTCGCGGGTGGGGGCACACGCACGCCGATACGCTCGATAAAATCGATATTCGGGACCTTCGAGAGCACGCCGTCACCATCACGAACGCCGTCTGCGCACTGAGCGAGACCGACCGCGACGTGCCGAGTCGCTCCCGCGAAGACACACGCGACCTGATCGACCCCGGGTACGAGCAGGAACTCAAACTCGGCGGCCGCTGGTCGTATTGAGTTCCGGTTTCTGATTCGGAGTGGGTCAGAGAAATAGGTACAATAGGTACCTCATGTGGCTGTTCTCGTGTTCGCTTCACTATCGGTTGTTCGTCGGACTCGGAGAGCAGTACGTATTAGTGCACTTTGTCACCCATCCGTTTGGAGTCCCAACAATGGTCGTCCATCTGACTGTCTTATTTTCGAACAGTTGCACAAAGCATTTACCGAGGGGCACGAAGGACCAAGTGTGGCGCGGTTGCCTCTGACACCCTGAATGGGTCGCCCACCGTGGGTCTGGCGCCATCACTCCCGACCCGCCCCCCTGCCCCGCCACACCCTCCTCCCTGCTCGCACGCGTGCCATGGTGTGCCTCTGAGCAGGGAAATTTGCTTCAGACATGAACCGAACGAAGCTAGCACCGGTTTTCGTTACGTACTCCGTCATCGGTGGTGGAGTGACGGTCATCCCACTCGCCTACCTCTATGGTCGTGCCATCGTTCTTCTCTTGATCGCGTCTCTGTTCGTCGTGTCGCTCCTCCACGCTCGCGCCGGAACCGGGCCGACGATGACGATGGAAGGAGGCGGTGGAGAAAGCGACTACACCGAATTAGATGCCTCTCAATCGATAGTCAGCACGTCGTATTCCATCCCGGGCAGCGGCCGGGCAGCGCTGACGTTCTACTTGATAGGGCTTATCCTGTGGAGTCTCGGTACAGTCCCGTTCGTCATCTAACGTCGAAGCAGGTATCCACATCCCATCCTCGACTAGGCTATTGCCAATACAAGATAAACCGGATGCTCCCGCCGCGTCAGACGGAACATCGTGTCGAGTAGAACGCTTTCGAGCGGTGAGCACCGAACGGTCCCGCAGACTTTTCCGGCACCACGGATAGTGTCTATTACTACCATGGGACTCGTGAGCAAGCTCAAACGGTTCGTTACCACGAAGAGTGATGCACGGTTCGAATGCCAGATGTGTGGTGAACCCTTCGACACCGCGATAGGAGTTTGCCCCGAATGCGGTGGACAAGTCACGGAACGGGAGTGACTGGGACGAGTGAATCGATAGCGGACGACGGGTGGAACTGCCGTCTGCGGGTAGTTGACGGCCGTTATCTCACCGTGCGCCGAACCACCGGTGGGATAAGTGATGTGTGTCGGTTTGGAGTGTCGAAGCTATGAGACAAACTGGCAAATGCCGGTTGACCCGACGAATCGAGGCGCTCAGTACCCCGTTTCAAGACGGCAGGGGAAGGATTTGGCGCCGTAAAGGAACGTCTGAGGGGACAAATCGGAGAGGTCGGGTTTGATAACTTCAAACCGATCCAAAAGTTTCTCGAGAGCGATGTCCGCTTCCAATCGAGCTAGTTGCGCACCCAAACAGAAGTGAATGCCACCGCCGAACGCGATGTGTGGATTCGGAGACCGTTCGGGTCGGAATTCCTCCGGCGAATCGAACCGAGCGGGGTCCCGGTTCGCCGATCCGATCCTCGCTAAAACCAACTCACCCGCATCGATTCGTCGCCCGCCCAGTTCGACCGGTTTCGTCGTCACGCGTCGGACGGTCTGGGCCGGTGACCGGTACCGAAGGACCTCTTCTATCACTTTCTTCCGACTGACTGCTCCCGTCCGAACCGCGTCGAACAAGTCGTTCTCTTCGAAGCACCAAAGGGCGTTCGTAATGAGATTGACCGTCGTAACGTTGCCAGCGATGAGCAGTGTCAAGCAAAAGCTGATCTTCTCCTCGTGGGTCAGTTCATCGTTCATCGCGGCGAGCGTGATCAGATCGTCACCGGTTCCAGTGGCACGTTCGGAGATCTGATTCGAGAAGTACTCCCTCATTTCACGTTGCACGCGTGCACGGCGTCGCTTGTTGGATTCGATGGCTTTCTCGTCGCCCGTCAAAGATAGCTCGGTAGCCGCTTTCGACCACGTGAGGAACTGATCGTAATCGTCGCGCGGGAGACCGAGCAGGTCCGCAATAATCGTCACGGGATACGGGTGTGAGAATTTGTCGATGATGTCGACGTTCGCCCCCGATTCGATATCGTCCAACAAGTCATCGGCGATTTGCTCGAATCGCGCCCGGTGTTCCGCTATCGACCCGGGCTGAAATCGACTGTTAGCGAAATTCCGGAGACGCCCATGGGCTGGCGGGTCGGCCCGAATCATGGATGGCGCTCTATCCGTATCGAAGTCTCGATCGACCAGATGAATGTCCGTACTGGCGACATCGGAGGCGTACGTTTCATGGTCGCTCACGATCTGCTTGACGTCTTCATATTTGAACACGTCCCATCGTCCACGCTGGTCGTCGTATCTCACGGGGTGTTCCCGCCGCATCTCGGCATACCAATCGAACGGGTTGAGTTGTGCTTGTTCGCTGGCCAGTGCTTCTGGGGGGGTACGAAAGGCGACACCTTGGTTCGATGAGACCATAATTTAACGACCGTTTAGTAAATCATAGGTCTTTTGTCTACCGATCGTAAGCGAATACCCGAATAATAGCGTCCAATGGCCCACACAAGAGTCAGTTCGAGTCGCACACCGCCCGTTAGCGGCCTTTAATCACGTGTTTTTCACACAAACACACATTATAAATAATTATAATTAAGTCCGGTTGTTTTCGAATATTGCATTTTTATAGCCACATACGTACGATATCACCGAAATCAGCCTGTTCTAACGAACGTTAACAGAAGCGAGCGCCGTTCCAGCCGTAGACGGGATCGACCAGTGGAGTTCGACCAGGGTCGGACAAAGGAATTATACTTACTGAACGGATAGTAACCGATGTGACAGAACCGGTGTCTCGGACAGAGCGTCCGAGTGTCACCTTACCCCATACGTAACTTAGTTCCGAGGTGTAGACGCCCTCAACACTCTGGCTTTAATACCATCGACACAATACAATGACGTCTTCTGATTCATCCGGCAAAAAATGGACCTCCGCCGAAGAGGAGATCATGCAGGCAACGTATCGAGCGTTGCTTTCGCACGGCTACGCCAACCTCTCGATGTCCCGCATTGCTGAAGAGCTCGACAAATCGAAAGCTGCACCGTACTACTATTACGATTCGAAAGATGAACTCTTAGTCTCGTTTCTCGACTATTCCGTCGATCAGTTCGAGGAGACCATCGATACTCGTGAGAGCGACGACCCGAAGGAAACGCTCGATCGCGTCATCGAGAAACTCCTCCCCCTTCAACCGGACGAAACGGAACAGCAACTTCAGACGGTGCTGGTTGAACTGCGCGCCCAAGCGGTAACCAATGAGGCGTTTCGTGAACAGTTCACCCGACTCGACGAAAAAATCGTAACCGCGATTCACGAGATAATCCAGCGGGGTATCGACGACGGCGTGTTCCGTGATGTCGATTCGACGCGTGTCGCCGAGCACATTCTCGCCACCATTACCGGTACAAGGTATTGCCATGCGACGACGAACCGTCAGACCGCGATCGCTGTGACCCGTGTCTCACTATCATCGTACATCGATTCCGAACTGAGAAAGCGTCCGTAAGCGGCGAGAAGTGCCGCCTCGAAGCGAACTTCGAAAACAGATTCCGTTTCAGTTGCGTCAGTCCCCGTATCAATCCGGAAACGATGCGGGTTCGCACGGTCGATTGACATCCTCGCGCTCGATTCCGATATCCTCGATAAAAGATTAGAATACCCACCACATCACGTCAGAGTATTCACAATCACGAGACGGTCGGCGGAGGACACCGGCCGAGCTTCCGGGCACCGGGAGAAAATAAACATATGAACAGTATCATAATGATTAAAACCCCATATGTGTATAACGGACTTTTTACGGAGAAATTTCGAAACTTTTCTAACTGAAAACAGGACAACACTGTATACACCCTCCCATGGCTACAGTTGACAAAGAAGAGATACAATCGAATGGAAGCAATCGGTTTATCTATCTCACTGCTGCGTTAGCCGCACTCAACGGATTGTTGTTCGGATTCGACACGGGGATAATTTCCGGTGCGTTCCTGTACATCAATGACACCTTCGCCATGTCTCCACTCGTCGAAGGAATCGTCATGTCCGGGGCGATGGCTGGCGCCGCACTCGGTGCTGCTACTGGTGGGAAGTTGGCCGATAAGATCGGTCGTCGCCGACTCATCTTTCTCGGGGCCATCGTGTTCTTCATCGGGTCGCTAACGATGGCAATCGCGCCGAATGTACCCGTGTTGGTCGCGGGTCGTCTCATCGATGGTGTCGGGATCGGATTCGCGTCCATCGTCGGCCCGCTGTATATCTCCGAAATAGCCCCCCCAAAGATTCGAGGAGCACTGACCTCGCTGAATCAGCTCATGGTAACGCTCGGCATCCTCATCTCGTACTTCGTTAACTACGCTTTCGCCGATACCGGCGATTGGCGGATGATGCTCGGTACCGGAATGATTCCGGCCGTCGTCCTCGCTATCGGCATGGTGAAGATGCCCGAAAGCCCCCGCTGGCTCTACGAAAACGGTCGGACGGACGATGCCCGGAAGGTTCTTAAACGGACTCGAAAAACCGGCGTCGATGCCGAACTTGCCGAAATAGAGAAAACGGTCGAAAAGCAATCCGACAGTGGTTTCGCCGACCTGCTCGAGCCCTGGCTGCGCCCAGCATTGATCGTCGGGCTCGGGCTCGCCGTCTTCCAGCAGATTACCGGAATCAACGCCGTCATGTACTATGCGCCGACGATTCTCGAATCGACCGGATTCGGAAGCGCGACGTCGATTCTCGCGACCACCGGAATCGGCGTCATCAACGTCGTCATGACGATCGTCGCCATCGCGCTTATCGACCGCGTGGGTCGGCGGAAGCTGTTGTTGGTCGGGACTGGTGGGATGATTGTCACGCTTAGCATCCTCGGCGTCGTCTTCTACGTCCCCGGCTTCGGCGGGATTCTCGGATGGGTCGCGACCGGCAGTTTGATGCTGTTCGTGGCGTTCTTCGCCATCGGGCTCGGACCGGTCTTTTGGCTGCTCATCTCCGAAATCTATCCGCTCTCCGTTCGTGGGAGTGCGATGGGGACGGTTACCGTCGCCAATTGGGGTGCAAATTTGCTCGTGTCGCTGGCGTTCCCGATGCTGACGGCAAATATCGGGGAATCGTTCACGTTCTGGCTGTTCGGTATCTGTAGCCTCATGGCGTTCGTGTTCGCTCACAGACTCGTTCCGGAGACGAAAGGCAGGTCGCTCGAGGAGATCGAAGCCGATCTTCGTGAGAACGTCACCGACCCGGTCGCCGGAACCGGAGAGGGAGCGTCCGCGTCCTCTCGCGAGTAGAAGTCGGCTCGCTCCGTCAGTACGGGACTTCTGCGTGACTCTCCCACCACGGCGACACCAGTCCGAGATATCGTTTCGAACCACCGAGCCGATTTGGGAGCGTCCCACCCATGAAAATACGCAACTATAGTGATATAGGGAATTTTTCACCACATGTGACCTATTTTTCCGGATTTTGGAGAATGAACGACAACTTTATCGGGGGAGATTCGTACCTAGCGATATGGACCGATTACTTGCAGTGGTTGATACGACGGAGACAGCGAAGCGAGTAGTGAGTGAAGCAGGAGAAATAGCCGAGGGTTTAGATGCGGACTTGCTTCTCATCTGCGTCACTAACGCGTTGGAGTATAGCTCCCAGTTCGAATCCATGAAGTCGTTGACGAGCGATTCGGAACGGTACACGCGCAACGAAGCCCGGGAGGGTGCGACGAAGTTCGCCCGGGATATCGGTATGGAAGTCCTATCGGAATTGGATATCGAGTACGAGGCGAAGGGTTATCTCGGCGATAAAGCCGAGAAAATCTTGGAAGTCGCCGATCGATACGACTGTGATCACATCTTCCTCCCGGGACGTCGTCGGTCACCAACTGGGAAGGCCCTTTTTGGCGACGTGACGCAGCGAGTCATTCTCGACTTCGACGGGCTTGCCACGGTCATCACAGATTGATCGAGTTCGAGGAAATCGACGGATACGGACGCGGATCGGCTACCACGAACGCCTCGGCGTTCACTCGTTGCCGACCCCCGCGGGCGAACGGACCGCGGTGGCGCCCGTGAGAACGAGGAGCGTTACTCCCCCTTCGAAAGTCTGTAGATTTCGAGAACGTCCGAGACGGTGAGCTCGCCGTCACCGTCGGCGTCGAATCGACCGGGGAGGTGACGCACGCAACCCACACTTCGGGTATTCCGAACGGTAAGCGTGTCCGTCACGTCGCCGTCCGTCCCGACGGTCAGCTCGTACTCGCCAGCCTCGACGACTTTCGGGCCCAGTGCTGGGACATCGCCCGGAACGACCGCCAAGGCGTCCATATCGACTTCGACCTCGACGGGTTTTCTCTCGCCGGAATCGAGGTGGACGCGCTCGTAGCCGACGACTCGGCGGTCACGGGTGATGACCGAACCGTAGAATTCGGTGTTGAACACCTCCACGACGTGATCACCCGCCGTACCACCCGTGTTCGTAACATCGACAGTAGCGGTCACCGTTCGGCGAGCGGACGGATTGCCGACGTTCGACGGCGAAACCGAGAGGTCGGAGTACTCGAAGTTCGTATAGCTCAGCCCGTGACCGTAGGGGTACAGCGGTTCGTGCCGACTCGACGGCCACGCGTTGTGGTAGTTCAGAACGTGGCCGACCTGCTTCGGCCACGTGAATCCGAGCCTCCCGGATGGATTGTTTTCTCCGAGGAGCGTCTCGACGACGGCTTTGCCGCCGCCGCTTCCGGGTTCACCGGCGAACAGCAGTGCGTCGAGATGCTGGAAGGTCTCGTCGTTGCCGCGCGGACTGCCCGCGTACTCCACGCCGACGATGGTCGTGTCGTCGCTGGTGTTCTCGACGACGGTCTGGAGAATTTCCCGCTGCGTCTCCGGGAGTCGGAGGGTGTCGCGGTCGCCGAACCCTTCGTTGTGTGGACCTTCGCCGAGGACGACGACGGCGACGTCGGCGTCAGGAGCCGCACTCTCGACGGCACTGCGCTGCTCGTCGGTGAAGCCGTATTCACCGTTTTCGTTGGTCGAATCCTCGGGGATCGACCACCATTGCGAGCGGTCGAAGTTCGTCGGGACGTGCGTGAGTTGGCCCCTGCCGAGTGCGTTCTCCAGTTCCGCTACCATCGTCGTACCGGTCGGACGAGGACCGCCGTCCGTGAGCGAGCCGCCTTCGATTCCCTGCCAACCGAGGGTCCAACCGCCGTACTGCATCAGGATACGGTTCTCGATACCCGTCTCGGGGTCGACGCCCGGTCCCGTGACCAGGACGTTTTCGGTGCCAGAAAGCGGCAGCGCCGAGGAACCACCCTCCGTCACCGGGTCGTTTTTCAGCAGGACCATCGACTCGCGGGCGAGGTCGGTTGCCGTCTCCATCGACTCGTCGTTGCCGACGAGGGAGGTGAGATCCGACGAATCGGCGTACGGATTCTCGAACAGCCCGAGACTCCGCTTGAGCCGAAGGATTCGTCTGACGGACTGGTCGATGCGCTTCTCGGAGAGGTCGCCGTCGGAGACGAGGGTCCGAACGTGAGCGATGAACTCGGGTGGGGTGAGACCGCCGCCGCCGAGCATTACCATGTCCAATCCCGCCTCGATAGCGGCCTCGACCGCACTCCGTCGACCGTCCTCCGTGTTCGGGAAGTACTGATGGCGGTCTATCATTCGGAAGAGGTCGTTCCAGTCGGAGATGACGACGCCATCGAAGTCGTACTCATCCCGGAGGACGTCGGTCAACAGCCATCGCGAGGCGTGCGCCGGGATACCGTTCACGGACCCGCTGTTGACCATGACCATTCCGGGACCCTCCTCGATGGCGACCTCGAACGGCGGGAGCAGCGTTTCCCGAAGGTCGCGCATCGAGACGTTGGCCGCCGCCCGGTCGTTGCCGTTGTGGGGGACTTCGTATCCCGCGAAGTGTTTGACCGTAGACGTCACGCGGTCGTTGCTTTCGAGGGCCCGAGTCCGGGCCGCCGAGATATCCGAAAGCACCTTCGGGTCCTCGCTGATTCCCTCGAAAAATCGCCCCCAGCGCGGGTCGCGCTGGAGTTCGATAGTCGGAGCGAACGTCTCGTGACAGCTGGTGGCTTCGAGCACCGCCGCCGTGTGTCGTTCGGCCCGTTCGATGGTTTCGGGGTCACGCGTCGCACCCATGTTGAGCCGGTTCGGGAACACGGTCGCACCGTCGAGGTAACAGGCCCCGTGGACGGCATCGACGCCGTAGAAGAACGGAATCCCGTGCGGGGAGTTGTCGATCATGTACTCCTGAAGCGCGTTGACCTTTTCGACGAGTTCCTGTGGGTCCGTCGTCGGCGGGAGCGACCCGCCGGAGAGCAACGACCCGGCGGCGACCTCCGAGATGAGGTCTCCGATTTCGGAGACGTCCTGGAAGGTCGAATCCGCCTCCGGGTCGAGACTGTTGACCACGGGCTGAATCATCTGTCCGGCTTTCTCGGCGACGGACATATCGTTCAGCATCGCGCCGACCGTGTGTTCATCTGCCGCCACGCCCTGTGCGGTCAGACCGACCGTAGTCGCGGCAGTTGCAGCACCGGTCGCTTTCATAAACGTCCGGCGAGAATGACCTTCACTACTATTATTGTTAGTTTCTCGCATCCGTGTCCATCATATGGGTGAATATTAATTAATATTGCTCAAATTATAATAATTAATTTATATTCTAATTATATTATGGATTCTAGTAGTACTCTCCGATATCGATACGGTCTCCGTTCGGGATCAGCGAATCGTATCCATCGCGGAAATCGCAATCTGGTCCGTGATTGGAGCGATAGCAATGTTTTCGAAGGGGTGAAACGATTCACGTCCGGGAGGGGAAGATAGCCTTGCCTACGACGGAAAACGATGAACTACCCGGTTTTCTTTTTGCATCGGAACTCTAATTGGCCGTCATGAAGCGGCGACGGTTTCTCAAAGCGGTGCTCGCCGGTTCGACGACTGGACTGGCTGGCTGCGGACGACCGCCCGGACGCGACGGTCAACCGAACACGACCGACGCATCCGAGACAGCGACGACGGGGGGAACCCTCCCGAATACGGTCGGCCTTCAGACGCTGGCCAGCGGCATGCAAGCGCCGCTGGACGTGGCCTTCGCACCCGACGCCGACCGTCGCTACATCGCCGAGCAGACCGGTCGCATCCATCTCCACGGACCGAACGGCCTCCGAGAGAAGCCGTTTCTCGACCTACGGAATACCGTCGAAGCCGGGGGAGAGAAGGGACTGCTGGGAATCGCGCTCCACCCGAACTTCGCCGAGAACCGCCGCTTGTTCGTTCGATACAGCGCTCCGCTACGGTCCGGAGCGCCAGCCAACTACAGCCACACGTTTGTCCTCTCGGAGTTCGTGGCAACCGAAGACGGCGGACGGGCGAAGCGCGACTCGGAACGCGTCGTCTTGGAAATCCCGGAGCCACAGAGCAACCACAACGCCGGGGACATCACGTTCGGAGCGGACGGGTACCTCTACGTGGCGGTGGGCGACGGTGGGGGTGGAGGCGACCAAGGAACGGGGCACGTCTCCGACTGGTACGGCGCAGTCGACGGCGGCAACGGACAGGACGTGACCGAGAACCTCCTCGGGAGCATCCTTCGTATCGACGTCGATACTCGGGCGAACGGGAAGGGCTACGGTATCCCCGACGATAACCCGCTGGTCGGTACCGACGGTCTCGACGAACACTACGCGTGGGGGTTCCGGAACCCGTGGCGGTTTTCCTTCGACCGCGGAGAGTTCTTCGTCAGCGACGTCGGACAGAGCAGTTACGAGGAAGTGAGTCTGGTTCAAAAGGGTGGCAACTACGGGTGGAACGTCGAGGAGGGAACGCACTGCTACGAGGCGGATGACTGCCCCGACGGGACGCCCGGAAGCGTCCGAGGCGGCGAACCGCTCACCTCGCCCATCATCGAATATCCCCATTCGGGCGATTCCGTCAGCGGAATCTCGGTTATCGGCGGCTACGTCTACCGCGGGTCGGCGCTTCAGGCGATGGAAGGAGCGTACATCTTCGGCGATCTGCAGGCTGGCGGGCGACTGTTCGCCGCGACGCGACCCGACGGGGACGGTCGGTGGCCGACGCGGGTCGTCACGGTGGCTGGCGACGGCGGACGGAAGATAGAGCAACTCTTCTCGTTCGGCCGTGACGACGCCGGGGAACTGTACGTCCTCGGCAGCGGGGGCGATGGCGACGGCGGGCTTCATCGTATCGTCCCCGCCGGATGAGGAGTTTTCGGTGGGAGCAGCGCTCAACGGGTGGCGAACTCACAGGAGCGCGATTAGTTCGCGAGTGAGAGGTCAAGGAAGTCGATCCGAACGTAATCGTCGTGCAGAAGAGTCCGCTCTTCGGAAGGAGAGAATCCGGATGAGGACGTGGGCCTGCTACTGGGGAGAAGTCCGAACCGTAGGACCCCCACAACCAGCCAAGTGCGGCAGCGTCGCATAGCTGACTTCGGGGAAACACTGTGACCGGTTGTGAGAGTACATCTGAATCATCAGACGGGAGGTTAAAACTCGTTTCGGTAGCACAAAAACTAATTGTAGTTATCCACATGCGAAAGATGGTACCACGCGTCAAATGTCTTGTGAGATAGTGATTCGACCGCGGTCCCGTCGTCCGTTTCACCCGCATTCTCGTCCACCCGCACGACACGAACTGGCTGTCCGGTCACACCGGTCCGCTCTCGGGCAGAATCGGTCCCGAGGCGTCGAATGCAGCGCTCGCTTCCTCCTCGTTCATCCCCACGTCCAGCGGGCATCGAGAACGTACCGATAGACGCCGCTGATAGCGATGGCAACCGCATTGGCGAGGAGATACAGGATATCCCCCATGTTCACGAGGACGTAGAGGATGCCGAGTTGAATCGGAATGGCCGACCCACGGACGACGTTCGTTTTGAACAATCCAGTGAGATAGTCGCTCGTCGTGGAGTTTCGGGACGCGTGGAACGTCCACGCGTTGTTGAGCGTGTACTGAAATAGAATCGTGATTTCGATGGCTATCAACGCGCCAAACAGGTAATTGAGACCGGCTCTATCGACGAACATCCAGAGGAGGACCATCTGCACGCCCGCAGCGACGCTGCCGACGATCACGAAGCGTCGTAACTGGGGGAACAGTGTGCCGCGCCGGAGATCACGAAGGAACTCCCGAAGCATCTCTACATACACCAGTGGTTCAGACGGTGTATCCCTATCGCTTCTCACCCGGGCGTTTCGGTCCGTGAAAACGGCGGCGAATCGGCTATCACAGTGGACCAGTCCGATTCGACCATCACTCGATTATATTACTCGGGGGTTCGAACGTCGAACTATGACCGTTACGGCAATGCTCACCGTCGCGCCGCTCGACGACGCGGCCGTGGATTTCGACGCGGAAATCGCGAAGGCCATCGACGCGCTGGACGACTTCGACGTTCGGTACGAGACGCACCCGATGGAAACGACGATTCAGGCCGACGAACTGTCGGAGGTGTTCGCCGCCGCCCGGGCGGCGACGGAGGCCGTCGATGCGTCACGGACGCTGACGACGTTGAAGATAGACCACTTCCGAGAGGAGACGCTCGACGTAGACGAAAAGGTAGAACGCGTCGAGCAACACCTGCAACGGCCCGCACGAAGCGACCGCTAAGCGGCGGGAATCTGAGAGTTTGTTTCGACCACCGAACTGGCCCGACGTTTCGAGGGAATCGTGATGCGGATCAGAAAATATTCACGACGTTACTTATCAATATATGTATGAGGCGCCGCCAGTTCCTCGCAAACGGAGCCGCCGTTCTCTCCGTCTTCGTCGCCGGATGTGGCCATCCACCCGTCGTTCTGGATATGGACGACGCGACGGCGAACGATATCGCCGACGAAGTTTCGACGGCCCCCGAGCCCGATTCCGAAGAATATACGCTCGTCACGTCGGCTCGCGAGAACGGATCGGCAACACGGAGCGGGCCGTACGAGCTGTTCGGCTCCACCAACACCGTCCGGATTGGAGACGCCTTCTACGAGGTTTCGGAGACGCGGCTCGAAAGCGACGAGGCGACCGTTTACGATGTCCGCATCGATTTCGACCCGGACGATTCGACGCCGGAACTCGGTGCGGTCGAATACGACGACCTGCCAGCCGTGGACCGCAACCGCCTCGATTCCATCCCGTCCGAGGAAAACACGTCCGACCGAGAGCGACGCGATATCGGTATCCACTACGGGACCGCAGAGGAAGTGGGAAACGAATCTGTCTTCGTTCCGAGGCAACGGTACGACATCATCATCCGCGGTGAGAATCGATATCGGGTTACAGTCGACACTCGAACGGTAACCGAAGCGGAGTAACGGTACGAGGTGACGGAGGTCGCACCTGACGTCGATACGTTCGCCGACCGAATTCGGGAGCGGTACTCGTTCGAACTTACGGACCTCTCCGACGCCGAGCGTGCGGTCGTCGAGGAAGCGACCGACGGAGGGTACTTCGAAGACGACGACGCCTTCCGGTCGGTGGTCGACCGCATCAGGGGGCACGAGGGGATAGACGTGGCAGATACCTTTGGAACGTGGCTCGTCGAGTACGAACGCGCCGAGTATATCACCTACGCCGAATGGTGACGACCATCCTCGGCGATTTCGAGGCGAACGTGCCGACACCGGATATCAGTGCGGAAGGTTCGAACGGACGTGTGCCGTTCGGCGGAGAGTCGCGCAATCGGCTACTGTGTCGTTCGTCCCTGTAGTCCCGCTCGGTTCGTAGGAAGGACGATACCCATCGAGTATCACCGACCCGTCGTGGAACCACGACGATTCGAATCGGGACGAGAGCGGCACCCGCTATCGATTCGGGGATTCGAACTTCGCTCGAAGTTGGTCGGAGAGGTCCGTCAGATGGGCGGTTCCGAAGAGCGCGACGAGGAGTCCGCCGATGGTATTGTAGAACAGGTCGAGAATCGTATCGTCCAACCCGTACTGGGTGAGCACCTTTCCGATGCCGACGAGGTTCGAGACGACGGCGACGTAGAACTCGATGAGTTCCCAGATGACGCCGAACGCCATCACGAACAGCAACAGATAGACGAACATGAACGTCGATGGCATCGAGATGTACTCCGTGTGCTCTTCGAGCGCTCGCGTCACCGCGTATGCCACGCCAGCGACGAGCGACGACGACAGCGCGTGCGTCATGTGGTCCCACCACCACGTCGACTTGTAGGGACTGATGAAACCCAACGCGGGCAGCGATAGCGTCCCGAGCGCGTGCAGGAACATCGCGAGCGTAATCCAGAGGACGATGCCGCCGTTCATCGTGATGCTATAGTTCCGGTCGAAAAACGCCGGGAGAAACGTGACGAGGAGTCCGACGCTCGCATTCACGGCGATACCGGCGTTCCCTTGCCAGAGGCCGACCGCTAAGATGCCGATTATCGCCGCTTGGAGGAGTCGAACCAACTGACTCTCCCGGTGCTCCGAGAGGCTGACGGGTGTGTGGAAACTCATGCGCCACTCTCCCGTGGTCGTTCGACGTTCGCGGCGAGCCGACGCCGGAAGTACAACCAGAAGAGCACGCCAGCGGCGACGCCCGCAACGAACGTCGCGGTGAATATCGTCATGAGTTCGGTGTTCGTCTCGATGAACCTCGTCCCGAGATACGTCGCCGAGGCCGCCGACCCGACCGCCCAGAACCCGGCAGTCGCGAGCGTCACGATGACGGTGAAGACGACCGCGAACTGCGGCGTCATTCGGACCGCCGTCGTCAGTTCGAGTGCGACGACGACGAGCATCGCGAGGGTCGCAACGCTGATGCCGGTCACGATATCGTCGAAGAACACCGGCCGAGCAGTTGCAACAAAGAGCGGGAGCGATGCGACGAGGAGCAGTGGCCACGGAACCGTTCGGGTCCACGACCGGTAGACGACCGCGGGTGAAATAGCGACGAACGCCGCAATCGCGGCCATCGTCGCCTCGACGAACAGGATATTCAAGAAGCTCACGACGGCGATCGCAACGAAGACGACCGCGAGAACCCACGCAATCGTCGCGTTCACGCGCGTATCTCTGATAAACCATTCTTCCGGAAGTGATTGACTCATCCCTCATCCCCCAAGAGACCACACGGCGATGAGTTCAGTGCCGTAGTGGTTCCGCCGTTATAGACGACCCGCATCGACTTATCTGTTGTACCGACTGGGGGGAAACAGACAGGGAGGTCTGTTTAATCGGCAGGTTTAGTTCCATATCGAACCCATCGTAATCCGTCCCGAAAGGGACGAGAACGTTTGTCAATCGCCGTGATGCGTCTGAAGACAGTGTGAAGCCGGACGAGATAACTCTCCACACTGTCTCTATCGCACAGTGCGTGCCTCGTGGTCACAGACGGTGAGACGCATCGGTCATCGGTTCGGGCGTCGTATCGACTCCGGTTGTCATCTATTTTGACACGGACGCGGCTTCTACCCCGAGAATCGGGAACGAAACCGGTAGTCCCCTTTGGCTCACGACATCGACGGACGCTTGCGAGGGACTGACTACTCCCGTCGCCGGAGGTCCAGATAGACCAGCAACGCCAGTACCACCGCCGCCAGTCCCGCCGCGGTGAAGCCGGGTCCGGTCCCGTCAGTCGTGGCTGTCGTCGGTATTGCGGTTGTGGTCGTCGTGGCTGTCGTCGTTGCCACACCTGTCGGTTCGGACGTCGGCGTGACACGACCGTCGGTGTCGGTCTGCGCGGGAGGCGCGTCCGAAGCGGGCGGTGAGGCGATAGCGAACGTCGAGAGGCCCGGCGAGTCGGCCCGGAAAACGTAACCGCCGTCCTCGTTTCGGACGAGGCGGGTCGGAAGTTCGGTCCATGCGCCGTCGTGGTAGCGATAAAGGGCGACGTCGTCCGGGGCCACGCCGAGTTCGGTGAACCGGTCGCGCGAGACGAAGAACTCCAAGGTGACGCCGGAGATGTCTTCGTCCGGGACCGAGTGGTCGATACGAAGGTAGCCGAACGCCTCCCCGCCGACCGACGCGTGGAAGTCCGTGGTGTTCTCCGACGGTTCGTCCTCGGCGGTCACGTTGAAGGTCATCGAACGGTCGACGTCGGTGATGACGTTCACGCCAAGCAGTCGGGCGTCGGAGTCGTTTCCGGCGTCGTCGGACGTTCGGTCGCCGTCGGCGAACGTGACGTTCACGTGACCGTTCCGGTTCGACCCGTCGACGCTAACGTTCGTCCAGTCGCCGTTTCGACGGACTGTGACGGACGAGCGGTTGGAATCGGTCCCGTCGGTACCGCTGTCGGTCGGTGAGGAGCCACCGGATTCGCCCCCCGAGCCGGTTCCACCTCCGTCCTCGCCCGCTTCGCCGGTCGCGGTGAGCGGTATCCAGACGATTCGTCGGTCGGCGTCGGTCGTGGAGAGAACGAGCCTCGCGGTGCGGTCGCCAGCGCCGGTCGGCGCGGCCCGGACCATCACCGTGTGCGACTCGGCAGTGGATAGCGACGCCGCTGTACCGCCTGCGACCACGGCGAACGCGTCGGCGTCGGGGCCGTCGATGCGGACGTCCGAAATCGCGAGGTCGGCCCCGCCGACGTTCGTCACGGAGACGGCGGCCGCGTCAGTTGACCCCGACTCGACCGCGCCGAAGTCGACGCGGTCGGGCGAAGTTGCCGCGTCCGCCTGCCCTGACGGGTCGACGACGGTCACGGTCACCGTCGTCGGTGCGGTCGTGGCACCCCGGCCGTCGGCGACGCGGTAAGTGAATGAGTCGACGCCGACGAAGCCCGGGTCGGGCGTGTAGACGAAACTCCCGTCGGAGAGCGAGGCGGTGCCGTTCGTGGCCTGAACGTAGACGCCGATGTCGAGCGTACCGCCGTCGGGGTCGTAGTCGTTCCCCAGAATCCCCGGGTCGTCGACCGAGAGCGACTCGTCCTCGAACGTGTAGTAGGTGTCCGGCGCGGTCACCGGGTCGCGGTACGGCGTCGCCAGCACGTCGACCCCGACCGTCGCGGCGCCGGTCGGCAGGCTCGTCGGCGACGGTCCGCAGGATGGCGAGGCGATTGGGCGAGCGAGAAAGGCCACATCGTCGACCGCTAGGTCCATGTACCGCCATTCATCACCTCGCGTATAATTCTAGGGAATCTCACCTCCCGAGGACTCGACCGACCCGGCGAGTCCGTTCGTCGCAATCTTCACCGGCGACACGAATCCGTTCGAAGGGCGGGCGCGAACCGAGAACGGGGAGACGACCCTGTGCGTCGTGCGGGACCGCTCGGAACCGGTCGAGTCGCGTCGTCCGTACCGACCATATCGCACAGCAGAGGGCATGGTATTTGTGTGACGAAGCCGTCACTCGTGATCGAGACTCGTGGACGGGAACAACCACCACCCGGTGGCCCGGGAGACGGAGCGAGGAGTCCGGTACGCGATTCTTGCCGCGTTCGTCGTCGGCCTCCGCCGACGGAATCCCGGCGCAATCGTCAACGCGCTGGTCGCGTTCGCAGCGACGTATCTCCCCGACGCCATCGAACGCGAGTACGACATCGCCTTCGGACCGTGGCAGCGCGTCTATTCGGACGCCGCGATGCTGACCCACACCGTCGGAATGCTCGGTCCGTACGACGACGTGTGGTGGTGGGACCATCTCACTCACACGCATTCCGCGACACTCCTTGGTGGTCTCGTCTTCGTTACCGCTCGCCACAACGGACGCGACCCCCGTCCGCGCGTCCTGGCAGTCGTCGTCGGTCTCGGGGTCGTGTGGGAACTCGTGGAGTATACGATTCACGCCGTCGCCGACCGCTTCGGTCTCGAACCCATTCTCGTTTCCTACGGCAGATCGGATATCCTCCTCGACCTCCTGTTCGATCTCGTGGGCGCGGTGCTCGTCCTCGTATTTGGAGACCGCTTTCTTCGAAACCTCTATCGACATGCAGAGTAAAGCGAGCCACCTCGTCGAGTCCACCGATTCACGCGCGTAACCGACGATTCTCGGAGGGTATCAGGGGGGGGGGTTCTACGAATCTCACGCGCGCCGATTCGATTACTACGAGTCATCCGAACGACGCACGCCGTCGCTTACTCCCCGAGGTACGCCGTTCGAATATACTCGTCTCCCTGGAGAGCGTCGGGCTCGCCCTCGCGCTCTATCGTGCCGTTCTCCAGCAAGTAAACGCGGTCAGCGTGGTTCATCGTGAACGTCACGTTCTGTTCAGCGAGCAGTACGGTCACACCCGAGTTCCGAATGGCCTCGAGTCCCGCGCTGATGTCTTGGAGAATGACCGGCGCGAGGCCGAGCGTCGGTTCGTCGAGGATGAGCGCGTCGGGGTCGCCCATGAGCGCTCGACCGATAGCGAGCATCTGTTGCTCGCCGCCGCTCATCGTCCGTGCGTTTTGGTCGGCGCGGTCGGCGAGCGTCGGGAAGAGGTCGTAGACGAATTCGAGACGGCCTGCGACGTCGTCCCGACGACGATACGCGCCGAGTTCGAGGTTGTCCTCGACCGAGAGATACCCGAAGAGGTCACGACTCTCGGTGCAGTGGACGAGACCGGTCGCGACGAGGTCGGACGGTGACGTCCCAGCGACCTCCTGTCCGCGATACCCGACGTGCCCGGTGTAGTCGTGGAACCCTGAAATCGTCTCGACGAGGGTGGTCTTCCCGGCACCGTTCGGTCCGATGACGCCGACGATTTCTCCCTCGGCAACGGTCGCGGAGATACCGCGAAGAGCGGCGACTTCGCCGTAGGAGACGTGAACGTCGTCGACGGAAATGAGGGAACTCACACCTCTTCCCTCCCGAGATAGGCTTCCTGAACGGTTTCGTTCTCGCGAATCTCGTCGGGCGTTCCCTCGGCGATCTTCGAACCGAACTGGATGACCACCGCTCGGTCGATGAGCGAGAGCAGGCCGCGCATGTTGTGGTCGACGACCACGAGCGTGGTACCCTCGTCCCGGAGGGACCGAAGAAGGGTGGACAGGTCGGCGACTTCCCCGCTCGAGAGACCCGCGAAGGGTTCGTCCACGAGGAGGAGATCCGGTTCGGTCGCGAGCGCTCGCGCGAGTTCGAGTCGGAGGAGACCGGCGTGCGGAAGTTCGTCGGGGAACTGTTCAGTACGGTCGTCAAGACCGACACGAGCACAGATCTCGGACGCGCGGGTGAGCGTCTGGCCGCGGAGGCCCGACAGCGAGAAGATTCGGTCGGGAGCGAGCGCAAGGGCGACGTTCTCCCGAACCGTCCGGTCCTCGAGCGGCCGGAACGATTGGAACGTGCGCGCCATGCCTCGCTTTACCATCTCGAAGGCCGGTTCACCGGTCACGTCTTCGCCGCGAAACCAGACGGTCCCGCTGGTCGGCGAGTACGTCCCGGTGACGCAGTTGAACGTGGTGGACTTCCCGGCACCGTTCGGTCCGATGAATCCCAGTATCTCACCTTCCTCGACGGCGACGGAAAGGTCGTCGACGGCCGTGAGGCCGCCGAACTCCTTGCGAAGGTTTTCGAGAACGAGGATGCCGTCCGAGGGTGCGTACTCAGCGGTCATCGTCCCCACCTCCGATGGCATCGAACGCGTCCCGATAGGCGTCGAGCGTTCGTTCGAGCGGCGTTCTTCCGCCGTCGGCAACGGGTTTCGGCCCGTCGCCCACGATGTTTCGTCCCTGTTCGAGTCCCCATCGAAGGAAACCGCCGGGGAGGAAGAACAGGAGGGCGAGTGTGACGAGGGAAAACAGGAGAAGGTCCAGGGACGCGACCTGAACGTTCGCCACTGGAACGACCGCCGTGACGCCGGAGAGCCACTCGCGAAAGAGACTGAAGAACAGGCCGCCGATGGCAGCACCCGTGATGGTACCCATCCCGCCGATGATGCTCGCGATGATGACTTCGACGCTGACGCTCATCACGAGCAGTTGACTCGGTTGGGGCTTCCCCACGGTGTGGACGAAGACGCCGCCCGCGAGGCCGCCAACCGCCGCGGAGAGCACGAACGCGAATATTTTGAACTTCGACGGATTGATTCCGGCGGCCGCCACGGCATCTTCGTCTTCGCGAACGGCGGTGAACACCGAACCGGCATCCGAACGCGTGACAGCGAGCAAGACGCCGAGGATGAGAACGAACACGCCGAACGCAACGTAAAAGTCCGCGATGGTTTGACCGGTAAAACCCGATACCGGTAGCAGTGGGTCCGGACTCGGAAGTCCGAGTTCGCCGCCGAACGTTCCGCTGAACACGATGAATACCTGGAGAAGGATGAGGGGTGCAACGAGCGTAACGAGCGAGAGGTACGGCCCTTCGAGACGGAGCGCGGGGACGCCGACGAGTATCCCGGCGAGCGCCGCGAGGACGGTCCCCAACAGTACCGCCGCAATCGGAGGCACTCCCAGTTCGAGGTTCAACAGGGCGGAACCGTAGCCGCCAATCCCGAAGAAGAGAGCGTGGCCGAAGCTGATTTGCCCCGTGTAGCCCGAAACGACGTCCCAACTCATCGCAAACATGGCGAAAAAGAGCGCCGTCGTCACGCTGACGACCGCGAGGAGACCCCGCCCCTCACCGAGGAGACCCCGGAGCCAGAACGGTGCGAGTGCCAACGCGACTAGTGCGCCGACCCCGAGTTTGTATCGAGGGGCGAACGAAACCATATCGAACCGGTTCGAACGTCGAACGTCTTCGCTCATGGTATCACTCCACCAACTCCCGGCCGAAGAGGCCCTCGGGTTTCACGAGCAGGATGACGACGAGGACGACGAGCGACGCCAGACCGCTGAGACTCGAATCCACGTACGAAACCGTGAATACCTCCAAGAAACCGATGATGTACGCGCCGATGAGACTGCCCCGAATGGAGCCGATACCACCCAGAACGACGATGGAGAACGAGAGGACGAGCGGCCCCCTGCCCATCGCCCACCCGGCGGTCTGTATCGACCCGAGGAATACCCCCGCGAGTCCGGCGAGCGCACCGGCGATTACCCACGTATAGAGGTACATCCGGTTCGTTTCGATACCGACGAGCGACGCCCCGCGCGTGGACATGCTGGTCGCGATTATCGCCTTGCCCGTTCGGGAGTAGTTCACGGTCACGAAGAGCGCACCGATGACGACCCACGAGAGCGCGAAGGCGAACACCCGATTCAGTTGAATCCCCCCCATCACCGCGAGATAACCGCCAAGGAGCGACGGGATAGCCCGCGGTTGCGTTCCGACGAGAACCTTGACGGCCTCCTCGACGACGATGGCCGTCACGAGGGTGAGAATCATCACCGTGATGGGGTCGTGTTGCACGCGTCGTATCAGCACGAAGTAGAGCACGGCCGCGAACGCCCCCGAGACGACCAGCGCGGCGAGCGTAGCGACCCAAATGTTGGCACCGAGTACTCCCGTGACGAAGTACGCCATGAACGCACCGATGGTAATTATCGCACCGTGACTGAGGTTGAGAACGCCGCCGACTCCGAAGATAAGCGTGAAGCCGATAGCGACGAGGGCGTAGAGCGCGCTGATGAGAGTCGCGTTGACGACGGTGTTGAGTAGTCCGGACATGGCGACGAATCACATCCATGGCGGTTTCTTGTACGACCCCGTAGCGGTGTCGGACGGCCAGATCGCTTGTTGGACACCGTTTCCGCTCTTTTCTTGCCACTGGAGCCAGACCGGCCACACGGTGTCTTTTCCGTACACCACGTCGTGCGGATACGTCTCGTCCTTTCCGTAGTATTTCAGCGTGCCCGTTGTCCCCGTGAACGTCGACGATTCGATCTCGGGGATGACGTCGCTGGCCGTCCGCGAACCGGCGGATTCGACCGCGGCCGCGTACTGCTTGATCGCGTCGAACGTGATGTATCCCGTGTACACGGGGTACTTCCCGTTCGCTTCCTTGTAGCTCTCGGAGAACGGGACCGTCTTCTTCGTAATCTTCGATTTCGGAGTTGCCGAGTTTTGCGTGAGTGCATACTGACAGGCACCGTTCACCGAGCCGTAGTAGGACGGAAACTGCATCGGGACGTGGATACCGCCGAACTCGAACGGACGCTGTTGTTTTGCCCACTGGACGACCGCGGCCGTCCCGGTGTGTGCCATGACGACGAACGCGGCGTCGGCACCGGAACTCTCGATGTCGTCGTAGATGGGCGAGAAGTCCTTGGTTCCGCTGGCGTACCGTTTGCTGACCGGAACGTCGACTCCGGTTCCCGAGAGCTGTTCCGTGAGAACTTTGGTGACGGGTTTGGTCCACGCGTAATCCTCCGCGAGCACGGTCACGGACTCCCACCCCATCGAATCGAACTTCGATTTCGCGAAATCGACCATGTTCACGCCGAGATAGTGTGAATTCACCGGGCCGGTTCGGAAGAAGTATTTGTACGTCTCATAATCGTCCTTAACCATCGTGGTCGCCTCCGGCGTGGCCGCGCCGGACCCCATATGAACGGTCTCCTGCTCCGCAATGGAGTCCATGATGTTTAAGAGAACCTCGCTGGTGAACACGCCGGTCGTGAAATCGACGCTTTCGCCGACGGTGAGCTCCTGATATTTCGATTTTCCGGTCGACGGGTCCTCCTTCGTGTCCTTGATTACGACCTTTACGTCCTCGCCGTTCACACCACCGTTCTCGTTCAGTTGCGTTTCGGCCAGTTTGGCCCCACCTGCGATGGACGCACCGATGGGATTCTTCGTCGGTTCGGGTGCGAGCACTCCGATCTTCACCGTCCCCGAGGGACCACCACCGCTGCTTCCCAAACATCCGGCGAGACCGGCGACCCCAACGACGCCCGTCGCCTTCAACACCGTCCGCCGCGTCGACGAGTTAGTTCCATCAATTGTTTTGCTCAATTGCTTTTCGTCTTTACTCTGGGTTTGGTTTTGTGGGTTTTGATTACCATCGTTAAACATGGTGTGTCCGAACTATCGAAAAGGCCCATATTAAATGTGAGGGTCGGTACCATGCGGCAAAACAGCGAGGAACGTACTTCGAACGATTCACCGAGGTGGGTGGTGGGGACGGATACAGGTCGAGAGAGCAACAACGAGACGAAAGACAGTCACACTGCACCGAACACCGCCGTTGTTTCGGGTCGATTCCCGGTTTCGTGGTATTCACGGAAGCGACTCGGCCGCTTCGAGGAGTTCCTCGTCCGTCCGCCACCGATACAACCGTCCCTCTTTTTCGAAGAGGTCGAAGACACCATCTTGCATCCATCCGAATGGACGCGTTTCGTCGTCGTACTCCCGTTTGAGAACGTGACTCTTCGAGAAGAACTCCGTGGTGCCGACGAGTAGGCCCTGTTCGACGAGGAAATCGCTCGGGTCCTTCTCTGCGACACCGACGAGGTGCGTAACGAGGTCGGCGATGAGGCAGAATTTCTGGATGCTGTTGTCCCATTCGCCGCGAATATCGACCATCCGGAACGCGTAGGCGTCCCCCCGACGATTCAGACGGTCGGTGACGAGGTTCAACCGTCGAATCGGTTCTCGGTCGTAGTTTCCGAGGACGAAGTACGAGCGGTCGTTTTCGTAAACGGGTGTGAGTTCGGCCAGCGTCCGGACGATTTCTTCGTTGTCGGCCAGCGAAATCTCGTCCCGGTCGAGTCGAGCAGTTGCGCTCGTGAGAATACCCTCCGGAACCGGCGACTCTTCATCGGACATAGTACACGCACGTCGCGTGTTCAGCATAATATTTGCGAAGAGATTTACCGAGTAAGATGTTCGAATTTACTCTGGAGTGATTTACTCCAGGGTAAACTACTTGTCGTGCCGGTGCGTAGCTTGCGGTATGAGCACCGATTTGGGAACGAGTGAGAGCACGGAGGCCCGTGAGTTGGTCCACTTCGTGACCCAACGAACCCGGTTCGCACTGGTCACGAATATCCTGCAGCACCCACGGCAACTCCCGTCGATGTACGAGCTCGAACAGCTCAACCCGAGCATCAGCGAGGCCACGGTGTACAAGCACGTTCAAAAGTTGATCGACGCGGGAATCGTAACGGAGGTCTCGCTGCCGGACGCACAGCGCCGCCAAGGCTATCCCTGGAAGTTCTACGGTCTGACCGACGAGGGCCGTGCGTTCCTCGAACAACACAACCTCCTCGAAGCCGAGGAGACGCTCCAACGCATCTACGAGACGATTACCGACAAACCCGACAAGATGGTCAAGTACGAAAACGCCCCGCGACCCGACGACGGGTGATCGAACGCGGAACGCCGCGCGTTTTCGTCCGGAATACCTCGAACGAATTCCGTCGGTGTGGCGATTTACTATCTTCGTCCGTCACGTATCGACCGCGATGGCACTGATGGACGGCTCCGAGTACCGACCCGTCCCGGCGGTAGCTTTATGCCAGTCACGAACACAGTATTTGTAGACGCCATCAACGAAAAAAGGACTATGAACGTCATTAATCCCGCAACCGGAAACCAGATAGAAACGTACGAAGACGAGGACATCACCGAGGCCAAGGAGGCGCTCGACACCGCGACGGACGCGTTCGATTCGTGGCGAACCCGTCCGCTTCGGGAGCGCGAGGAACTCCTCTCGGACGTCGCGGATATCCTCGGCGAACGAAAGCAAAAGTACGCGGAGTTGATGACGCGGGAGATGGGAAAGCCCATCTCGCAGGCGAAAGCGGAGGTCGAGAAGTGCGAGTGGCTCTGTAACCACTACGCGGAACACGCGGACGCGTACCTCGCCGACGAGTACCACCCGAGTCCGGCCGGTTCCGCCGTGAAAACGTCGTACGAGTCGTTGGGCACCGTTCTCGCGGTGATGCCGTGGAACTTCCCGTTCTGGCAGGTGTTCCGCTTCGCGGCCCCGTACCTCACCGCGGGGAACGTCGGGATTCTGAAGCACGCCTCGAACGTGCCGGGGTGTGCGCTGGCCATCGAAGAGATATTCCGCGACGCGGGGTATCCCGAGGGCGTCTTCCAGTCCCTGCTCCTCCCCTCGTCGTCCGTCGAGGATTTGCTCGCCGACAACCGGGTGAAGGCGGCGACCCTCACCGGGAGCGGCCCCGCGGGTCGAGCCATCGCGTCGACGGCCGGGGAACACCTCAAAAAGACCGTTCTCGAACTCGGCGGCAGCGACCCGTTCGTCGTGCTCGACGACGCGGACTTGGACGCCGCGGCGGAAACCGGCGCGTGGGCGCGCAATCAAAACGGCGGCCAGTCGTGTATCGCGGGGAAGCGCTTCATCGTCCACGAGGCGATATACGACGAGTTTGTCGACCGACTCATCGACGAGTTCGACGCGCTGACGGTCGGCGATCCGATGGACGAAGACACCGACATCGGCCCGCAGGCCCGCGAGGACCTGATGGAGGAACTCCACGAGCAGGTCGAACAGAGCGTGGACGCGGGCGCGACCGTCGAACTCGGCGGCGAACCGCTCGACCGCGAAGGTGCGTTCTATCCGCCGACGATTCTCACCGACGTTCCGGAGGGCTGTCCCGCGGACGCGGAAGAACTGTTCGGCCCCGTGGCCTCCGTCTACCGCGCCGCCGACGAGGAGGACGCGATAACGAAGGCGAACGACACGGAGTTCGGCCTCGGCGCGAGCATCTGGACGGAAGACCGGGAGCGCGGCGAACGACTCACCCACGAGATCGACGCGGGCTGCGTGTACGTCAACCAACTCGTGAAATCCGACCCGCGGGTTCCGTTCGGCGGCGTCAAGGAATCCGGCTACGGGCGCGAACTCTCCGAAATCGGCATTCAGGAGTTCGTCAACCGGAAGACCATCTGGGTCGAATAACGAATCCCATCTTTTTCGTCGGGTCGTCGCCCGAACGGTCGTTCCGCTCCCGAACGGTAGTCGGACGAGCAGTGTCGCCGCTCGCTCACGCTACCGCCACGACGAGCGGGAGACTCCGCGGTAACTGTCGATGACGCGCCACTATCCCCACGAAATACGAAAACCGTGTACGGAACCCGAATTCAAATTTCGTTTATGCCGCATATAGAAATCGTGGACAACTTATTTATAATTCTTCCACATGGTATCCCATATGACGGCGAGTCCACCGATAGACGAACTCCATTTCGAGGACGCACCGGACGTCGGGACCGTTCCGGGCCCGAACACGCGGGAACTGCTGGACAAACAGCGCGACATCGACAGCAGCGCGGTTTCGTACCCGGAGGACATTCCGATAGCCTTCGAATCGGGCAAGGGTGCGACGGTTCGCGACGCGGACGGGAACACGTACATCGACATGTTCGCCGGAATCGGCGTGCTGAACGTGGGACACGCCAACCCGTACGTTCTCGATGCGGTGCACGAACAGGCGGACAAACTCGTCCACACCGTGGACTTTCCGAGCGAGGCGCGCCTCGACCTCATCGAGAAGCTCGACGAAATCGCGCCCGGGGCGCTTCAGGGCAACAACAAGTTCGTCTTCGGCGGCCCGACCGGAAGCGACGCCATCGAAGCCGCGATAAAACTCGCCAAGTACAACACGGGCGGCGACGGCCTCATCGCGTTTCGGGGGGCGTACCACGGCGCGACCAGCGGCGCGATGAGCCTCACCGGGAACAAGGGTTTCAAGGGCGATTACACCCCCCTCCTCTCGGACGTCGTTCACGCGCCCTATCCCCATCCGTTCGGACAGGACAAAACGCCGGAGGAAGCGGTCGACCACGCGCTCGAAGAGGTTCGGGCCATCCTCGAAGACCCCTACGGCGGACTGGCGAACCCGGCGGGTATCTTCGTCGAACCGATTCAGGGCGAGGGCGGCATCATTACGCCGCCGAAAGGGTTCCTCACCGGCCTTCGAGAAATCGCCGACGACAACGACGTGGTGCTCGTGTTCGACGAGATTCAGAGCGGCCTCGGCCGCACCGGGCAGTGGTGGGCGAGCGAGTGGTACGACGTCACGCCGGACGTGATGACGACGGCCAAGGCGCTCGGCGGCGTCGGGTTCCCGCTCTCGGGGACGATGTACCACGAGGACCTCGACACGTGGGGGTCGGGCGACCACGCGGGTACCTACCGCGGACACGTCGTGGCGATGCGGGCCGGAACGCGCGCCATCGAGTACATTCAAGACCACGACCTGCTGGCGCACGGCCGCGACCTCGGCGAGTACGTCCGCGGGCGACTGAACGAGACCGCGACCGAGACCGGCAGTATCGGCGAGGTTCGTGGAAAAGGGCTGTTCGTCGGCGCGGAGTTCGTGGACGCGGACGGAAACCCGGACGGTGAAACCGTCGACGCGATTCAACAGTACTGCTACGAACAGGGCGTTCTCGTGTGGAAGGCCGGACGCCACGGCAACGTCCTCCGCCTCCTCCCGCCGCTGGTTCTTACCGAGGAATTGGCCGAAATCGCGATGGACGTCATCGGCGAGGCCGTCCGGGAAGTGACCGCGGAACGGCAGGCGACCGCGTAGAACGAACCTTCGAACGACTCTTCGAACCACCATGAGCGACACCGACCGAATCACCACGGACGAGGCACCGCGCAACGAGAATCCGTATTCGCAAGGCGTTCACGCGGGCGACACGCTGTACGTCTCCGGGTACGGTCCCGTCGACCCCGAAACCGGTGACGATATCGAGGGCGACATCCGAACCCAAACCGACCGGGTTCTGGACAACATCGCCGCCGTCGTCGATGAGGCGGGCGGCGACGGCCTCGACGATGTCGTGAAAGTGACCGTCTATCTGACCGACCTCGACGACTACGATGCGGTCAACGACGCGTACGGCGCACGGGTTACCGGCACCCCACCGGCGCGAGTATGCGTCGAAGTCGCGCGGCTTCCGGGGGACGTGCGGGTCGAAATGGACGCTATCGCGTACCTCGGCTGAGCATCCCGCGCACGCCGACTCGAACAGCAGCGTCACGCCTCGACGCGCCACAGTGCGTCGAGTCCTCACTACGTTCCCGCCGTCGCCGACTCTGCACCGGCTTTAATTCGAGCGAGTGCCCGGCCCATCAGGAAACCGGCGGACGGACCGATGACTGACCAGTACAACCGGAACCGTCGCCGCGCCGCCGCGTCGGTTGTCGCGGTCCGCGCCTCGTAGGTGAGGAGGGCGCGGTCGGTGCCGTACGGTCGGACGGAAAACCCGATGGCGAGTTTCGCGTACCCCGGTCGGTCGAACTCGGCGAACTCGTCCGGTTCTATCTCGACCCACTCGATGCTGGGTCGCCAGAACTTCCCGACCGCACCGAACACGAACTCTTCACCCGGTTCTTCGGCCAGTTGCACCCACTCGTCGCTCTCGGCGACGTCGTTCATCGTCACCGACTCGGGCGTCTCGGGTTGGGCGGTTCCGGCGAGTGCCGCCGCGATACGTTCGGGCAGGCGACGCAGTTCGCCGAGTGCTTCGACGACTGGACCCATCCGGGCGAAGTCGAGGGATTTCATCGCCGCGTAGGTCGTCTCGGGCGACGCATCCACGACGACATGGCGACGCTCGGTTACGTCGAACCTCGGTAGTTGACCGTCGAGACGCATCGGTCGAGGAGTTTCGAGAGTCACGGACACCGATAGCGGATGGAACGTCGTCCGTGTTACGGACGTGAACTCAGTCGTTCAGTTCTTCGACGCGCTGGTCGCGCTGTTCCGCCGCGGCGTTGACCTTCTCGATGAACGAGTGCATCTGTTCTTTCATCTCCGAGCGCATGGACGTAGCGGAGAACTCGTCGGATTCGGTGAGGAGGCGGATGAACGCGCGGAGTTCCTCGTCGGTTATCTCCTCGAAGTCGCCGAATTCGAGTTTGTCGATGACCTCGTCCACGTCTATTTGGCCGACCGGTTCGACGTTGAAATCCACCGTGACCATGCGGTAGTCCGACCCCGCCAGTTCCTGTTCGGCCTCGTTGACGCCTTGGGCGAGCATGTCCTTGAACGGGGTGTAGTAGCCCATCGTCCCGAGATGGAGGAACGCGAGCATGTCGGTGATTCCCTGCGTGTAGGCGTCCCTCGCGTCGTCGTCGGGGTTGAAGACAGTTTCCCGGTCACGATCTTCGAGGTGTTCGAAGAGAAGAGTAAAGTCGAGAATGGCGTTCCGGAGGCGACGGCGAATCCGATTTCGCTTCTGCTTTTTGGAGTGCTCCGTGTAGTCGGACTTTCGCCCGATAAGGAACTCCCTGTCGCTCGGCGTGAGGATGCCTCGGTCCCGATCTGCGGAGTAGGCGAGGTCGTATCTCGCCTCGCGCTCGGATGGTTCATCACTCATAAACGGAAATTGTGTACGACAGCGATTAAGGGTTACGAAGGTGCGGTTTTCGGGCCCCGATTCGGAACGGCGAGAAAACCGGCTTTATCCCCGGTAAGTACGAGAGTAACCCCGATTAGCTCTTCACCACCGCGAGTTTCGAACGGGAATGGCCCCGTTGTCGAATTCCTTCTGGGAGAACGGCCACCAACCAGTTTCCATAAAGCACGTTACACCATCACATATCTTATAACTGTTGTAGTCGTACACAGATAACGTTCTTACGTCAATCTTATAAACATATACTGTATGCGCTAGCATCAATATCCGTAATATTTATCACCGTCATTCACGATGCATGCTATGTATGCCACCATACACCATGGCTATTGCCATCAATTATCATCCATGAGACACAAATCACACGGCCGTTACGGGAAGGACGGATTGACCATCGTGGACGGCGGAATGACCGTTCGGCGACCGAAGACGACGAATACCGGGCCGAAAACACAGCCGTCGGCCCGACGGCTGGGGGGTGGGTTCGAATGAGCAACTCCGACGACCAAGGTGCAATCGCCGAGTTCCGGGAGGAAATCGAACCGACCATCTTCGGGGCCGGTGCGGCGGTCACGCTCGTCTTCGTCGCCGCGTTCGTGTTGAACCCGGCTGACTCGTACGAGTTCGTCGAGGGAATACAGTTCTGGATTCTGGAGTACTTCAACTGGTACTTCCTCATCGTGATGTTGGCCTTCGTCCTCTTCCTCGCGTTCCTCATCTTCGGCCCGTGGGGAAAACTCCGGTTAGGCGACGAAGACCCAGAATACAGCTATCTCTCGTACTTCGCCATGATGTATTCGGCCGGACTCGCGGCGGGCATCGTCTTTTGGGGTCCGGCGGAGGCGCTCACGCACTACGGGAGCGTGCCGCCGCTATACGACGTACCTGACAAGTCGGCGGCCGCGATGCCCGTCGCGGTGCAGTACGCCATCTTCCACTGGAGTCTCACCCAGTGGTCGTGTTTCACCGTGATGGGACTCGCCATCGGCTACTTCGTCTATAACTACGACGCCCCGCTCAGGGTGTCGGCGGTGTTGACGCCGATACTCGGTGCCGACAACGTCGACGGACCGATAGGGAAGGCCGTCGACATCCTCGCCGTCTTCGCAACGCTGGGCGGCGTCGCCACGTCGTTGGGGTTCGTCGGAAGCCAATTCATCACGGGGCTGAGCTTCCAATGGGGCATCGAACTCGGTGACGTGGGGACCATCTTGGTTATCACGGGCATGACCGTGGTCTTCACCACCTCGCTCGTCCTCGGGGTCAACAAGGGTATCAGGTGGCTGTCGAACTTCAACATGGTGTTGTTCTTCCTCGTGATGGTCGCCACCCTCGTCTTCGGCCCGACGTTCCGCATCCTCGAACTCGGGTCACAGGCGTTCGGTCGGTTCGTGACCGATTTCTTCAGGATGAGTCTCTTCACCGAAGCGGCCCAACCACCCACCTACGACAAGTGGGTGAACAAGTGGACCGTCTTCTACTGGTTGTGGCCCCTCGCGTGGTCGCCGTTCGCTGGGCTGTTCATCGCCCGCATCTCGCGCGGTCGGAGCGTCCGCGAAGTCGCGTTCGCCGGAATCGGGGCGACGTCGATGGCCACCGTTCCGTGGTTCATCATCGTCGGCGGGACGGCCGTCACGATGCAGAACACGGGCGTTGCACAAATCCTCGGACCCATCGCACAGTACGATGAGTCGGTCGCCGGGTTCGTCCTGTTCAACGCGGTTCCGGTCATCGGGCCGCTCCTCCTCGCCGCGTTCCTCATCCTCGTGACGACGTTCTTCGTCACCTCCGCCGACTCCTCGACGCTGGCGGTGTCGATGATAACGACCGGCGGAAAGGAACACCCCTCCTCTATCAACCGCATCTTCTGGGCGGTGCTTCAGGGGACAGTCGCGTCCATTCTCATGGTGGTCGGTGGTGTCGATGCGCTCCAATCCGCGTCCATCATCACAGGTGCACCCTTCGCCGTCGTCTGTCTGCTCGCCATGCTCGGACTCGTGAAAACGTTCCAGGAGGAATCCGGTGGCATCCTCCTCCAGGACCGCACGAAACTCATCGGCGCGCCGACGGTACGGGAGGAATCGACGGACGGGGCGAATGTGGCCGGTCAAGACGACGACTGACCGGCCACCCGACCGACAACCATCGTCCAATCCTGCAACGACAACAAGTTTTAATAACGCAATATACGAACATTGTGTATGGATAGGGACACGGCGAATCCCAAGGTGGCCACGCTCCCCGGTCCGAACGCACAGCAGTGGATCGACTTTCATCACGAGCACTCCGCGCCGAGCGAGTTCTCACACGAGTTCGTCTGGGACGTGACGGGCGAGGCGGACGGCCCGTTTGTCACCGACGTCGACGGCAACGTCCTGCTCGATTTTACCTGCCACATCGGCGCGGCACCGCTCGGCTACAACAACGAGAAGATTCTGGACAGACTGCGCGAGTTCTCGCTCGTCGAACCGATGAAGGTCGCCGGACAGGACATGTACTTCGGCGCTGGACCGGACCCGGAAACGGCGGAGTTCCCCGCGTCGAGTCACCTCGTCGAGAAACTCGTCGACGTCTCCAGTCAGTACGGCATGGACACCGTCTTCCTCTCGAACTCCGGGGCCGAGGCCATGGAGAACGCGATGAAGATAACTCACGACCACAAGCCCGCCGCCAAGTACGCCTACACGTTCGACGGGAGTTTTCACGGACGAACGCTCGGGACCCTCTCGTTGACTCGTTCCAACGAGGTGTACACGCGCCACTACCCGGAAATCGGCGGCGTTCGGATGGTCCCGTTCTGCGAGGCGTCCGGCGACACCGACGACAGCGACGACGCCTGTGGCTGTGGCTTTTTCACCGAGAACGGCTCACAGCTACGGAACGCGCTCCAACCGGAAGGCGGCCACGTCAACCCCGACGAAGTGGCGTTCGTCACCATCGAACCGATTCAGGGAGTGGGGGGCTACCGGTTCCCGAACACAGAATTCATGGCCGAGATCGACGACGTGTGTGAGACGTACGACATCCCGCTCGTCGTCGACGAAATCCAGTCCGGCGTGGGTCGCACGGGGGAGATGTGGGCGTCCGACCACTACCCCATCGAACCCGACGTCATCGCCAGCGCGAAGGCGCTTCGAACCGGCGCGACCATCTCGCGGTCGGACCTCTTCCCGTCCGAGAAGAACCGTCTGGGGTCGACGTTCGGCGGCGGCGACCTCCTCGCGTCGATGCAGGGCGCGTTCACGCTCGAAGCCATCGAGGAGTACGACCTGCTCGACAACGCGACCGAACGCGGCAGGCAAGCCAAGGAGTTGCTCCGCGATGGCGCACCGGCACACGTCGATGACGTGCGCGGCAAGGGACTCATGCTCGCCGTGGAGTTTGATTCCGCGGACCGCCGAGACGAGGTTGTCCGCGAGGCGCTGAAACGCGGCCTGCTCACCCTCGGCTGTGGGTCGAAGACAATCCGGCTCCTTCCGCCGCTGGACTCGACGGAGCGCGAAATCGAACTCGGCGTCGGCATCCTGAACGAAGCCATCGAGGCGGCGGGAACGCCGTCCGCGAAACCGGCCTGAAAAATTCGAACCGAGTTCCGGCGGTCGAATCGCCGCCCGACGACGATTTGCGACCGACTTCACCCGTCCAACGAACCGTTCTCCACCGCGATACCGTCCCGGTCGTGCAGCGCGTCGAACACCGTCGAAAGGTGGTCCCGTCCGCCTCCCGCCACGCCGACTGTCACCGGCGTTCGGTTCGGGTCGTCCGCGTCGGTTCGGCGCGCACGCTCCAACTCCTCCAATTCCGCGCCGTGTCGTTCGAGGGTTTCCGTGAGCGCGTCGAGTCCGCTCGGCCAGTCGGTAATCGAGAGGCGGGCCTCCGCGTACCGGCCGAGTCGCATCAAACCGGCGCGGGTACACTCGGCGTGGTCGGAGAGGTTCACGTTCCCCCCGGAGACGATTACCGCGACGTGTTCGTCCGTGACGTCCACCGCGCCGGAGAGCAGCGCCGCGAGCGGTGCTGCGCCAGCGGGTTCGGCCACAGTTTTCGCCCGCTCTGCGAGGAGCGCGACGGCGACGCTCATCTCGCGGTCGCCGACGCTCACCACGTCGTCCACCCGTTCGCGGATGACGGCGAAGGTCTTGTCGAGCAGTCGAGTGTCGGCGATGCCCTCGGCCACGGTGTCCACGCCCGACAGTTCGTGGATTTCGTCGCGTTCGAGTGACGGCTTGGCGTGGAACGCGCCCTCCGGTTGCACGCCGACGACACGGATGTCCGGGTCGTGCGCCTTGAGAACGGTTGCGATACCCGAAATCAGGCCGCCGCCGCCGATGGAAACGAGGACGGTATCCAGTTCCGGATACTGGTCGAGCAGTTCGAGGCCGACGGTTCCCTGTCCCGCGATTATCTCCTCGTCGTTGAACGGGTGGACGAACTGCGACCCCTCCTCGTCCGAGAGTTCGAGGGCGTGCTCGTAGGACCGTTCGTAGATATCGCCTTCGACGAGGACTTCCGCGCCGTACCCCCTGGTCGCTTCTATCTTCGCGGAGGGGGTCACTTCGGGAACGACGATGGTCGTGTCGATGTCGAGCAATCCCCCGGCAAAGGCGACGCCCTGCGCGTGATTGCCCGCGCTCGACGCGACGACGCCGCGCTCGCGCTCCGACGACGACAACTGCGCCATCGTGTTGTACGCGCCGCGACTCTTGAACGACCCCGTTCGTTGCATATTCTCCAGTTTGAGGCCCACGGATGCCGCCCCGCTTCGCCCCGCGAACGTCGTCGAGCGGTCGAGCGGCGTCCGGTGAATCACGCCGTCGAGACGCGTTCGAGCGGCGTTCACGTCGTCCACGTTCACGATATCGTCTGCGGGCGGATACGCGCCCTCGTCGTCCGTCCGCTCGGGACTCACGTTTCGTCCTCCGAAACGGCCAGAATCGATTCGACCAGCACGTCGACGCCGATTTCGAGGCTCCGTTCGTCGACGTCGAACGTCGGCGTGTGATGACTCGTCGGATGGTCGGTGCCGACGATGAGATACGTGGCGAGACCGCCGTTCTCCTGCACCCGTCGCATCAGGAACGTCGCGTCCTCGCTCGCGCCGAAGTCCGCGGCCGGGAGAACCGATTCGACGCCATCGACGTCGCGGGCGACGTCCGCCACGACGTCGGCGAGTTCGGGGTCGCTGTCCGCGCGCGGAGATTTGCTCCGCACGTCGATGTCCACGTCACAGCCGTGCATCTCGGCGGCGGTTTCGAGCGTCCGGTTCAGGCGGGATTGCATGTACTCCATGAGTTCGGTCGTCTCGCCGCGCGCCTCCGCTTCGACGTGTGCGAAATCGGCGATGACGTTGCTCGACGTTCCAGCCTCCGCCCATCCGAGGTTGACGCGGGTCATCCCGTCCTCGTGCCGCGGAATCGCGTAGGCGTTCTGGATGGCGGTGCCGAGCGCCTGCATCGCGTTGTCGCCGTCCTGCGGCGCTTTTCCGGCGTGTGCGGAGGTTCCCTCGAACGTCACATCGACGTGGCACATGGCGAGCGGTCGCTCGATTCCGGCGACGACCTCGCCGGTCGGATGGTCCAATCCGACGTGGACGGCAAAGAGGTAATCGAGGTCGGCGGCGAACCGACTCTCCGCCATCGGGTGGCCGCCGCCCGACACCTCCTCGGCTGGTTGGAAGAAGACGACGAGCGTTCCCTCGAAGTCGCTCTCCGCGATGGCTTCGAGCGTCGCCAACCCCCACGTCATGTGGGAGTCGTGACCGCAGGCGTGCATCGTCCCGTCCCCCTCCGACCGAAAGCCGTCGACGGCGGGTACGTGGTCGCCGTCCGTCGATTCCTCGATGAACAAGCCATCGATATCCACCCGCAAGCCGACCGTCGGCCCGGACCCTCGGTCGAAGACGGCGACGACCCCGGTGTTTCCCCCCGCCATGCTGTCGAGGAGGTCCGGGTCGGCACCCCGTTCGAGCGCCCGGTCGGACCACTCCTCGATGTCCTCGGCGTCTGGAACGGCCATCCTGTCGTCGCTGTCGTACACCTCCGTGCCGACGGCGAGTTCGTCGATGCCGACCTTCCGAATCTCCTCGACGAGTCGATGCGTCGTGTAGAACTCGCGCCACGCCGGTTCCGGGTACCGATGAAACGCCCGCCGCACGTCGGCGAGTCGTTCGCGTATTGGCTCCGCCATGCGTGGTACTGGCACGCCCAGCCACTTAATTGTAAACGCAATTCGTTGACAGCGGCTACACAAAAGGACTAAGGTTGGGCCTGACAATCGTTCGACCGTCGATTCGCGTCAGCAGACGCGGTGGTGCACATGAGTGAAAACCCGGATATCGTCGTCCTCCGCGAGGGGACCGAAGGACTCTCGATGGAATCGTACGCAGAGGCGTTGCGCGAACGTCTCCCCGACCGAACCGTCGTTCACGCTCGGACGCCGAAGATGGAGCGCGAACTCGTCGCGGATGCCCGGGTCGTCACCGGCATCACCGTAGACGAAGCGCTGCTCGCCCGCGCCGACCGACTCGAACTGTTCGCGTGCACGTTCGCGGGCACCGACCACGTTCCCACGGACGTACTCGCGGAACGCGGCGTCGCGGTGACGAACGCGGGGGGCATCCACGCGCCCGGCATCGCCGAGCAGGCCGTCGGCAACATGCTCGTCTTCTCCCGCCGTCTGCACGAGGGATGGCGACGCAAGCGGCGTTCCGAATGGCGGCATTTCCAATCCGGAGAACTCACCGGTAGCACCGTCACCGTCATCGGTCTCGGGTCCATCGGACAGGCGGTCACCCAACGTCTTCAGGGGTTCGAGGTAGAGACCATCGGCGTTCGGTACACGCCGGAAAAGGGCGGCCCGACGGACGAAGTGGTCGGTTTCGACGAGGACGCCATCCACGACGCCCTCTCGCGCAGTCGGTACGTCGTCGTCGCCTGTCCGCTCACGGAGGCGACGCACGGCCTCATCGGGGAGTCGGAGCTCGCGACGATGCCGACCGACGCCGTTCTTATCAACACCGCTCGCGGCCCAATCGTCGATACCGACGCGCTGGTCGCCGCGCTGCAGTCGAACAAGATTCGCGGGGCGGCACTCGACGTGACCGACCCCGAACCCCTCCCGGCCGACCACCCGCTGTGGGACTTGGAAAACTGCCTCGTCACGCCGCACACCGGCGGACACACGCCGCTCCACTGGGACCGGCTCGCCGACATCGTTGCGGGGAACCTCGAACGTCTCGAAGCGGGCGAACCGTTGGAAAATCAGGTCCTCGCGCCGAAACCGAACTGATACCTCCGTCCCGCTGGCGGTCCTTCCTTTCCGATTCACCACACTTCTTTCCGATCCTTCGAAACACCCCCTTTCCGAGTCCTCGATTACGACGTGAAGAGACGTCGCGGGAAATCGGCTAGCACTTCGGCACCGTTCGAGGTGACGCGGAACGTCTCGCTCAGCTCGACCCCGAAATCGTCGAACCAGAGGCCCGGAATCATGTGGAAGGTCATATCCTCTTCCAGTCTCGTTTCGTCGCCGGGACGCATGCTGGCGGTGTGCTCTCCCCAGTCCGGCGGGTATCCCAGTCCCATCGCGTAGGCGATTCGGTCCTCCTTTTCGAGGTCGTACCGTGCGATGGTGTCCCGCCACACCTTCTCGACCGATTCGCAGGTGGCGCCGGGTTCGACAGCATCGAGCGCGGCTTCGAGCCCTTCGACCACCACGTCCGCCGTTCGCTGAATCTCGTCCGGGGGATCGCCGACGAACGTCGTCCGGGCGAGCGGCGAGTGATAGCGGTGCCGACATCCCGAGAGTTCGATGATAACGGGGTCGCCGTCCTCGAACTCCCGGTCGGTCCACGTGAGGTGGGGTGTCCCCGTGTGGTCGCCCGAAGGCATCAACGGAACGATGGAGGGATAGTCGCCGCCGAAGTCGTCGGTGCCGCGGATGAGACCGTCGTAGATGGCGGCCGCGGCCTCGTACTCGGGGACGCCCTCCTCGATGGCGTCGAGTCCGGCCAGCATCGCCTCCTCGGAGATGCGCGCCGCCTCGCGCATGTAGTCGAGTTCCTGCTCGCTCTTCTTGATTCGAAGCCAGTTGACGAGGAGCGTCGCGTCCTCGAAATCGGCGTCCGGGAGGTTCTTCTGGAGTCGCGTGTAGGATTTCGCGGTGAAGTAGTAGGCGTCCATCTCCAACCCGATGTCGCCGTCGTCCACGTCGAGGTCTTCGAGAACCGCGCTCAGGTAATCCATCGGATGACGGTCGTACGGCGAGTGAACGTAGTCGTCGTCGTACGCCCGAATGCTCTCCGTGCCGAGCCACGTGGTTGCCCGTGCGCCGTTGGCGTCCATGCCGCGACCGACCCACACGGGGTCGTCGCGTTCCAATGAGACCACGACAGCTTGATGAACGTAGAACGACCAGCCGTCGTACCCCGTGAGGTAGTTCATGTTCGCGGGGTCGGCCACGACGAGTGCGTCGAGTTCCGCATCACGCAGTCGCTCTTTCGTCCGTTCTAAACGCCGTTCGTACTCGCTGTCGTCGAAGATAGTTCGTTGCATGCTAACGACACTCATCTAACCAGTCGTGGAATAGCTGTTTAACTTTTTTGTGTACGAAGGAAACAGAACATGTGTACACTTTGCCTTGAATTGACCGCGGCGCGGCCTAGATATCTCCCAAGTAATAAATTCGAGACGAGAAGGAAGTGGGTAGTTTCCGATTCTCCCGATACGTTCTATTCTCGCCACCCACCTGCCTCACCTATTCCATACAATCCACATAAGATACCTATTTCACCTATTGTTCTAACTCAACTACCCGACACACCACCACCACCCGTACTAACCACACATCACCCGTACTAACTACTCTACCCATTTCACCTATTCTACCTATCCTACCTATTCCAGCTATTTCACATATTCCAACTACACCACTAATTCTTGAGAGATTAACTGTTCCATCCGTTCTTCGGAGACCGTCTCTCTCACACCGCTTTCACTCCCACCGCTTTCCCTATGCGTTCTACTTCTCCCATTCTTCCGTGCTCGAAGATAACGAGGCGATGATTGCAGAGCAGATCACTGGTCTATCGAGAGAACACGATGCTGGCTCCGGATACCTGTGTTTCGTTCGAGTATCGATTCAGTTTCGAACGTGGAAAGTTGTAATCCGGAAGGAATCTCGATGGGACGAATTCTTAACACCCCGAGAGTCGAAGGGATTACCGTCAACGATGCCCCACCGGGATTCCGACTACACGCCATTATCACCGATGGCAACGGAAGCGCTCACACATCTGCGTACTCGCTTCGGTTCGGGTGAGTCGTTCACCTACGAGCAAGCAGGTCGAGTGCTTCGAGCGCACGATATCGAGAGCGTACTCGTCGACGACCTGCTCGAAACGCTGTTGCTTCGAGGGTATCTCTACGAAGTCGGCGACAATTTGCGTATCACGGACTAGCTCTCGCGGGGACAGTTCGTCGTGTCTTCGATTCGGTTTTAGACTTCGGTTGCGGTACTTACCGAGTATTACCATTCCGTCATTTGAGATGGTAAAACCACTCTCTTCGAGCAGTTAGACTTCGACATAGGTAGTTTTTTATCCGTAGTCTTGTTGCCTTTTGATATGCCAGACGATGACATGGGGACGCCGGACGACGCTCTCTCGGATAGCTCCGAGGGAACCGCGGCCGACCCACCGACGGCCGGTGGCTCCGGTCAAAAAACGATTCGTGAACTCCTCGAAGAGGACTCCGGTAAATCGGTTTTCGTGAACCGGAACCTCGTCGAACCGGATACCATCATCGACGAAGAACGCATCGTCGGCCGTGACGACCAACTCCAAGCGGTCGTCGCCTATCTCAAACCCGCCCTCCGTGATGAACGACCCCCCAATATGCTTCTCTACGGCCCCTCCGGTACCGGGAAGTCTCTCATCGTCAACGCCGTCTGCGGACAAATCGTCGAGCTCTGCGAATCACAGGATATCAACTTCGGTGTTATCAACCTCAACTGCCAGCCGATAACGACCCTCGACCGTGCGGTCTACAAACTCGTCGAAACGGTCGCGAAAGACGTGGGCGTCAAAACCGGCGTTCCGGCAACCGGCGTCTCCACCGAACAGAAGTACGAGCGACTCTACGACCTTATCAACACGTACTACGATTCGGTCATCTTCATCCTCGACGAAATCGACCTCCTCGTCGGTCGGGAAGACGAGCCCGCGTATTCAAAACTGCTCTATCAACTGTCGCGGGCGGGGAAGACGGACACCATTCACGGGACGGTGTCCGTCGCCGCCCTGACGAACGATCCCAAGTTCATGGAGAACGTCGACGGGCGCTCGGAAAGTTCGTTCAACCCCGAAGACATCCCCTTTTCCGACTACGACGCGAACCAGCTTCGAGAAATCCTCGAGCATCGTCGCGACGCCTTCCGAGCCGGGGCCCTCAGTGACGACGTCATTCCGTTGGTCGCGGCGTTCGCCGCCCAAAGTCACGGTGATGCCCGCAAAGGAATCGATCTCTTCCGGAAAGCCGGTGACCTCGCCGACCGACAAAACGACGACGTGGTCACGGAATCGCACGTCCGAGACTCACAGGACGAAGTCGATAAAGATCGCATGCTGACCCAGATCGAAGGGCTCTCCACGCAAAAGAAGATCTCACTCTATGCAACGGCGGCCGTCGCGGTACATACGGCCCACGCCACGACATCCGTCCCGAGTCCCGTCGGGTACCAAGTCTACAAGTGGATCACGGAGCTGTTGGACGCCGACCAGATGACGCGTGAAACGTACATCAAGTACGTCAAAGAGCTCAACACGTACGGAATCGTCGACGCCGAGCGGAAAAGCCGTGGCCGCGGTCAAGGAATGCACATGGAGTTTTCTTTTTCGGATAATCCCCAGCCAATTCTGGATCTGCTCGCGGAAGATTCCCGACTTTCGGCGATAGCCGACGAAACGGACCATCTCAAGACCATCGCGCAAACGAAGATGCAGAGATTCAAGAGTTCGTGAATCGAGGATTCGAGAGTTCGTGAACGACGGATAGCAGGCGGTTACCCTGCGTCGAAGTGCAACCGCCAGCAGCAGTCGGTGACAATCTCGGGAGCGTCCGTTACCACCCCGTGTTCGAAGTGTATCGTTTCCCACGCCAACGGGAATCTCGAAGATATCACAACTACCGGACGAGTGAACAAACCCGAAATCAGCAGATAGGTACCGGTTCTCGGCCCGATTCACCCCGTCGCCGAAGTGTAACGATGAACGAAGGGACCCCGTTATCGAAGTGTAACAGACCCCGATGTCGAGACGCCACTGCAATTCTCGTCCCGTCACACCACTAACCCCGTTGTCGAAGTGTAAATTGGAGAAGAAACCGATAGCAGGCGGCGACTTACTGGACGTCATCAACCCCATTATCGAAGTGTAATTCAACACTCGTCCAGTAGTTGTGATACATCGTGTTCTTGCTTTTAACGGTCATTGTCGGTATGGAGAAGACGCGCTCGAACACCCACCCCGTTGTCGAAGTGTAACAGCCGATTCGTGAGCGGGATACGCCGGAAAACCACGGTTGACGGTTGTAACGTGTTACCCACAGATTCTCTCAGGGCACGTCTCGGAGAACGGTCGTATACCGTCTACTGTTGAGGATCTCGGTGAGGCAATGGAGAGAACTAGAGGTGCTGGCAGCCGAGGACTATCTTTCGATGAGTGGACCTCGGCCTAAAATCGAGGCGACTCCTCGGAAGAAACGGAGGGTAACGTCACCCCCACCCCGTTATCGAAGTGTAACTCTCGTTTGGAGGGGTTGTGTTGACAATACGCTTCTCTCGTCTTCGTAGAATCCTCTCCGAACTCACTTCGACTACTATAGATTCTAGTTTGCGGATGCTGTTTTACATCTAATGAGTTAAATCTTCCCTTTCCATATACTAGGATCAGACACGCTGATTTTTCGGCCTTAAAACTACCTTAGAACCTATCTTAGAACCCATCCGTCGCCAATACGTCCGCAGCACCGTCTTTCTCCCTCTCCCATCTGACCTCCCGGTCCCGACACCACCCCCATCACTCGTCCGTTTACACTTCGATAACGGGGGGAGGGGGTTGCGGCCGAACTCGGCTTTCGCCGCTCTCGGTTTAACCAACAACGCCACGAGTCTGCCATCCGTGTTGGTTAAACACTCGTCATCCATCCATGACCTCTCGCTACCGACTTCACCGCAAGACCTTCCGACTGATTTCGCCGAAACGCTCGACGGGTACTCACCCGAACTACTTCGACGTGTTGCCAGATACTCCTGTAAGGATTTCACGGAATATCTTCTGGGCATCGTGTTGCGAGCGTGTATGCTACTACACACTGCCTATATGACTTCTCTCGTGTGGCTCCGCTATGTGGCTTCACTACCTATTGCAACTATTGTAACTCAGCTAGCTATCTCTCTGTGCCTATTCTTAGCTACCTCCTTCTTCTACCTCCTCCTTTTTAGTGGTCTGCTCCGAGGCTCGACCGACCGTTTGAACGAGTTCGAATGATACCTCACTTACTGATGTCTCACTCCTCTTTGCTACAATAGGTACCTCAGGTACCTTTGCTACTATACCTATACTACCTATTTTCGCTTGACGATCTATTTTCGCTAGTTTCGGTGGCTACCTCCTCCGTTCGTATTCAACAACCGAACACCGATGGTAGCTCCAATAGGTACCTCAGCTACCATTTCTTTCTTTCCTAAGCTACCTATTGTAGCTTAACTATCTACTTGCGGCAAGTTTATGTCCCTTTGGCGAGACGGCTATCTCAACCGCCGAAATAAGCAAATACCACACAATAGGTGGCTGGTGTAAATGAGGCACCTATTAAAACGACATTCCGGCGGCCGGGGAACACA